>MPMR01000028.1 GCA_002238605.1 BD2-11 clade cluster bacterium bin43
ACGAAACGGGTCTACACTGTGTCGGCATCGGTCCTCTGGTGTGGTGACTGTCAAGTTTGTGCGGCACATAAACTTAACAACCCCCGGAGGCCGATGCCATCTTCTTGCTGTGAGAAATCCGGGCTAGCGTCTCGCGGGCCGTTGCGGGAGAGGCGGCCCGCGCGCGCCGCACCGTGTTGGTGCTGTTCATCGACGAGCTGCAATACGTGGAAGAACGGCAGCTCGGCGCGCTCATCACGGCTCTGCATCGGGCCGCGCAACGACGGTTACCGGTAACGCTGATCGGATCCGGGCTACCGCAGCTGGTGGGCCACGTCGGATCCGCCAAGTCCTACGCCGAGCGGATGTTCTCTTTCCCGGAGGTCGGACCCCTGTCCGGAGAAGCGGCCCGGAAGGCCCTCGAGGCACCGGCGGCGCGCCTGGGCGTCAAGTATGCCGGGGAAGCGCTGGACGAGGATCAGGAAAGGCATGATCCATAGTCCGGCTCACGGCGACACGGCCTTCACCGTACCCTTGTTCGATCAGTACCTCAAGCGCGTCATGCCGGAACCGCAGTGAGGGCGTGAGCCGTCACCCCGTCGCGTGACGTATCTCAGCCAGAGGCTGCCTTCCGCACCGGTTGCCCGGCGTCCGCCGCTTCCCCGCCCTCGCCCGCGATGCTCGCCTTCAGCGCCGCCATGAGGTCGATGATCTGGGCCTGCG
The DNA here is from genome assembly GCA_002238605.1 of BD2-11 clade cluster bacterium bin43. Taxonomy (GTDB): domain Bacteria; phylum Gemmatimonadota; class Gemmatimonadetes; order Longimicrobiales; family Gaopeijiaceae; genus BD2-11. The sequence continues at coordinate 703 of MPMR01000028.1, forward strand.
GCTCGGCCGAAGGCGCCACCGTGATCTGCTCGCCGTCGATCTTCTGCTGGATGAGTTCGAGCTGGCGTTCGCGCACTTCGTCCGTGTAGTCGTCGGGCTGGAATTCATCCGCCTTCTTCTGTTCGATCATCTGGACCGCCAGGTCGAGTTCCGCGGGGTTGATCTCCCCCTCCTCGACCGGGATTTCGTCCCAGGACCGGACCTCCGTCTGGTAGCGCAACTGTTCGAGCATCAGCCCGTTCCTGTACGGGCGCACCATCACCAGGTACTGCTTGCCTCGGGTGGCGAAGCGCGCGACGGCAACGCGCCCCGTCTGCTCCAGCGCGGCCGCCAGCAGGCGATAGGCGCGCGCGCCGCCCCGGTCCGGCCCCAGGTAGTAGGCCCGGTCGAAGTACACCCGCTCCACCTGCTCGGCGGGGACGAATTCGGCGATCTCGATTGCGTCGGTCCCGGGCTGGTCCAGCACCTTGAGTTCGTCGGGCTCGAAGACGACGAACTGGTTCTTGGCGAACTGGTATCCCTTGACCATGTCCTCCTTGGGCACGACTTCGTTGTTGTCGGGGTTGAAGTACTGCTGACGCACCCGGACGCCGGTCTTCCGGTCGATCCAGTTGAAGCTGACGCGCGCGCCCGACTTGCTCGTCGCGAACAGCTTGACCGGGATCGTGACGAGACCGAAGGAGATGCTGGAGGTGCCGATCGCTCGTGCGGCCATGATGTCCCCGGGGAATCGGTATCCGTAACTGGCAGGGGAGCCTACATGATGGCTGGCAGAGGCGGCAAAGGGAAGATCGTCGCGTCCGGCGACCGTCTTGCCGAGTATCGCGCCAAGCGGCAGGCATCCCGCACCCCGGAGCCGTTCGGGGGCGCGGCGCTTGCCGGAAGCCGCCTGTTCGTCGTCCAGCAGCACGATGCCACGCGCCTGCACTGGGACTTCCGGCTGGAACTGGACGGGGCGCTGCTCTCGTGGGCCGTGCCCAGGGGCCCTTCGCCCAATCCCCGGGACAAGCGCATGGCCGTCCACGTGGAGGACCATCCGCTGGACTACGCGGAGTTCGAGGGGGTGATTCCGGAGGGCAACTACGGAGCGGGCTCGGTCATCCTCTGGGACAAGGGGGTGTGGGTGCCGGTCGAGGACCCGCGCGCCGGGCTCGAAAGCGGGAAGCTGCTCTTCGATCTGCGCGGCTTCAAGCTGAACGGCCGCTGGACTCTGGTGAAGACGCGCCAGTCCGAGAACTCGTGGCTCCTGATCAAGGAGACGGATGCCTGGGTGGATGAGCGCGGCACCGAGGCCTATCCGGTGGAATCCGTCTATTCGGGGCTCGCGGTGGACGAGGTCGCGCACCCGGAGCGGCGCCAGGCCGCAGTCGAGAAACTGGCCCGGGAGCTGGGCGCGCGCGAGGGCCGCGTCGACTCCCGCGCGGTGCGCCCGATGCTCGCAACCTCGCGGGAAACCCCGTTCACGCGCCGGGGATGGGTGTTCGAAATCAAGTACGACGGCTACCGCATCATCGCCGCCCGCGAGGCGGGCGAGGCGGTGCTCTGGTCCAGAAACGGCAACGATCTCACCGCGACCTTCCCGGAGATCGCCCGGGCCGTGCGCGGTCTCCCGTTCGGCCATGTGATCGTCGACGGCGAGGTGGTGGTCCACGATGCCGCGGGCCTGCCCAGCTTCGCCCGGCTGCAGAAGCGGGGCCGCCTGCAGAACCACGCCGACATCCAGCGCGCGGCGGTCGAGCTTCCGGCGCGCATGTACGTCTTCGACCTGCTGGCGGTGGGCGACCTTGACCTGCGCGCCCTGCCCCTGCTGGCGCGCAAGCGGGTGCTGCGCGAGGTGCTCCCTCCGGCGGGGCCGCTGCACTTCTGCGACCACATCGCGGAGGCGGGCGAGGTGATGTACGAACACGTCACGCAGATGCGCCTGGAGGGCATCGTCGCCAAGAGGGAGGACAGCATATACGTCTCGGCCCGTTCGGGCTCCTGGATGAAGATCCGGGCGATGGAGGCCGGGGACTTCGTCGTCGTCGGCTGGTCGGAGCCCGAGGATTCGCGGCCCGGGCTGAGTTCGCTGCACCTGGCGCGCTACGAAGGCGACACGCTGGTGCATGCGGGCAGCGTCGGCACGGGCTTCACGGCCGGGGAGCTCGGCGAAATCCGCGAGATGCTCATCGAGATGGAGGTCGGGGAGTGTCCGGCGACGGGAGAAGGGACCTTCGTGGCCGGCCGGACGCAGCGCTGGGTTCACCCCGAACTGGTCGCGGAGGTGCGTTACAAGGAGCGCACCGAGGCGGGCCAGCTGCGGCATCCGTCCTTCGTGCGCTTCCGCGAGGACAAACAGCCGCGGGAGTGCATCCTCGAGAGGGACGATGCACTGCTCGAGACGCTGCCCGAGCCCCTTCCGGTGCGCGCTCCGAGCGTCGCGCGCGAGGTGCACTTCACCAACCTGGACAAGGTGTTCTGGCCCGCGGAGGGCTATACCAAGGGCGACCTGATCGACTACTACCGCGCCATCTCGCCCTGGCTGCTTCCGTATCTGGCGGACCGCGCGCTGGTCATGACCCGCTACCCGGACGGCATCGACGGCAAGTCGTTCTACCAGAAGGACGCGCCTGAGTGGGCGCCCGAGTGGCTGCGCACCGAGACCGTCTTCTCGGAGAGCTCGGGACGCGATCTGAACTATTTCGTGGCCGATTCGCCGGAGGCCATCCTCTACATCGCGAACATGGGCACCATTCCGCTCCACATCTGGCACAGCCGCCTGGAGACGCCGTCCCGCCCGGACTGGTGCGTGCTGGACCTGGATCCCAAGGAGGCTTCCTTCGCCGATGTGATCGAAGTGGCGCGGTGCATCCGCGGGGTGTGCGAGGAGGCGGGGCTGTCGAGCTACGTGAAGACCAGCGGCTCGTCCGGGCTGCATGTCCTCATCCCGCTGGGACGGCGCTGCACCTACGAACAGTCACAACTGTTCGGCGGGGTGATGAGCCGTGTGGTCGCGGTCGAGCGGCCGGAGATCGCCACGGTGGAGCGGCGGGTGAGCCGCCGGGAGGGCAAGGTCTACCTGGACTACCTGCAGAACGGCCACGGCAAGCTGATCGCGGCTCCCTTCTGCGTGCGGCCCAAGCCCGGCGCCACCGTCTCCATGCCGCTCGAGTGGAGCGAGGTGGAGAAGGGACTGGCGATCGAACACCACACCATTCGGACGGCGCCCGCGCGCATGGCCGTACTGGGAGGGGACCCGCTGGCACCGGTGCTGGAAGAGGAGCCCGACCTCGTGGCCGCGCTGGAACGGTTGATGCGCTGGCTGGGCTAGCTGGCGGTCACCGCGACCGGATCCACCCCGCCACCGCGTCGGCCACCTCCGCCATCACTTCCTCGTGCGCGCGCCCGCTTCTCTTGAGCACCTTGAACGAGTGGTCCCCGCCCTCGACCACATGCAGCGTCGCGCGGGATCCCAGCTGCTCGACCACCGGACACAGGAAGTCCAGGTTGGCAAGCCGGTCGCGCGTGCCCTGGACGAACAGCAGGGGTAGCTCGACCCGGTGGAGATGCTCGCTCCGCTCGATGCCGGGCGGCTTGCCGATGCCGTGCAGGGGAAAGCCCAGGAAGGCGATCCCGCGCACGCCCGCGAGCGGAGCGTCCGCCGCCGCCAGCGAGGTCATGCGGCCGCCCATCGACTTGCCCCCCGCGAACAGCGGCAGATCGGGCGCGGCCGCGTGGGCCGCCGCCACCGCCCGCCGCACCGTGGCGGTCAGGATGCGTTGCGGGTTGGGATATCGCCGCCCCGCCTCCATGTAGGGGAACTGGTAGCGGAAGGTGGCCACCCCGCGCTCGCCCAGCGCCTCCGCCATCTCCTCCATGAAGACGTGCCGCATGCCCGCGCCCGCGCCGTGCCCGAGAACCAGCAGGGCCTGTGCGTCACGCGGCCGCAGCAGCAACGCCGAGACGGAGCCGCCGGCGACCTCGAAGGAAAAGGAACGGGCAGGGGTCATGCGCAGCGCCCCCTCATCCGCCGCTGATCGCGGGAAGCACGAAGATCTCGCTGTCCTCCCCGACCCGCGTCCCGAGGCCGCCGGTGAAGCGGATGTTCTCCCCGTCCACGAAGATGTTCACATGGGGCCGCAGCGCACCCTGTTCGGTCATGAGGCGGTCGTAGAGGCCAGGACGGAAGGCGCGCAGTGCGCCGAGCACTCCGCCGACCGTACCGAGAGCGCCATCGGCGGTGCCGCGCTCCCTGTCCCCCGTCCCAGCGCCGCCACCGACCGATTCCGAACTGCCGGCAGCGCCTCGAGCCGGAGCCCCGCCTGCCCCCTCCTCGCCGGACAGCTCGATCATCCCCGCGCCCCCAGCCAACTCCCTCAGCGCCTCGGGGAGCACGATCCTCACGCCGCCGTGCATGCCTTCACGCACACCACCGGCGGGAGCCCGTCGCGCACCAGCTCCCAGGAGTCGCCGTCGTCGCCCGAGGCGTACACCTTGCCGCTGCGCGTCCCGAAGAACACCTGCCCGGGCGCCAGCGTCGCGAGCGCATCGCGCAGCACCGTCTCGTATGCGTTCTCCTGCGGGAGACCCTCGGTGAGCGGGTGCCAGCTCGCCCCCCCGTCGCGGGTCCGGTACACGCGCAGCTTCGCGTCCGGCGTACAGCGGAACCCGTCGGACTCGATGGGCACGATGTAGACGGTCTCGGGATCCGCCGGATGCATCGCCATGGCGAAGCCGAAGTCCGAGGGAACCCCGTTGGCGATGTCCACCCAGGAATCCCCCCAGTCCTCGCTCCGGTAGAGTCCCCAGTGGTTCTGCAGGAAGAGCCGTCCCGGGTTCGAGGGATGATGCGCGATCTTGTGCACGCACTGGCCGAACTCGGGGTGCTTGTCGGGCATGAACTCCGCCCGCACGCCCCGGTTGCGCGCCACCCACGTGGCGCCCCCGTCGTCGCTCCGGTACGCCCCCGCCGCCGAGATGGCGATCATCATGCGCCCGGCCGGCCCGCCGTCCCCGACGATGGTGTGCAGGCAGAGCCCGCCCGCCCCCGGTTGCCAGCGCTCGCGGTGCGGGTGGTTGAGCAGGCCCTCCACCGGCTGCCAGGTCGCACCCGCGTCCCGTGACTCGAAGAGACACGCCGGCTCGACGCCGAGCCGGATCACGTCGGGTTCCGCCTCCGAGCCCGGCCGGATCTGCCAGATGCGCTTGAGCGACAGCTCCGAATCCTCGGGGAACCTGACCGAGCGCTCGTCCTTGCCGGACCAGCTCGCCCCGAAGTCGTCGGAGAAACGGAGCGTCGTCCCCCAGAAGGGACTGCCCGGCGCCGCCCACAGGCGCGAACGTCCGGCGCGGTCGTCGTACGCCATCGCGTACACTTCCTCGCCCGGGAAGTGGGGCCCGGCGAGATCCCAGCCGCCGTCGCCGTCGCCGTCGCGGGCGCGCGCAAGGAAAGCCCCTTTCGTCGTACCCAGCAGCAGGACCGTTTCACCAGCGGACACTTCAACGCTCATCGGCACCCCTCCGTCTCCTTATCCGACAGCTTTCCCACATTTATGCCCCTCTTTTCCCACAAATCGGCGTGTTTCTGCACATTGCCCATCGGTTTCGTCCCTTGCGACGCGATGCAGTGGCCGTTGAACACTATCGCGAACGGGAGCGGACACAAGAGCCGCCGACCGGTCGTCTCATCGCGGGGACGCAAGCCCCATTCGCGGGGACGCCCGTGCCTCTCGTCTGGCGCGACTCCCGACTCCCGTGCATCATTCCGCCATGCGCATCTGGACGGGAACCAGCGGCTTCGCCTACAAGGAATGGAAGGGCCGGTTCTACCCGGAGAAGCTGCCGCAGCGGGCCTTCCTGTCGCACTACGCCGGCGAGCTCCCCGCCGTCGAGATCAACAACACCTTCTACCGGCTGCCCAAAGTGGACCTGCTGGCGAAATGGGCCGAACAGGTGCCCGAGGACTTCCGCTTCTCGATCAAGGCGTCGCGCCGGATCACGCACTTCAAGCGCCTCGGGCTCTCGAGCACCGACGAGACCACCTACCTGGTCGAAACCTGCGCCACCCTGGGGCCGCGCCTGGGCGTGATCCTGTTCCAGCTGCCTCCCAACATGAAGAAGGATGCGTCACGGCTGGCCGCCTTCCTGAACCTGCTTCCCGACGGCACGCCCGCCGCGTTCGAGTTCCGCAACCCCTCTTGGTTCGACGACGAAGTCCGAACCCTGCTGGCCGACCGCGACTTCGCGCTGGTGCACGCGGACGTGGACGAGCCGCTGCCGGGCGTGCCCCCGGACGCTCCGCTGGCTTCCGGCACCCGGGGCTACCTGCGCATGCGCCGCCTCGGCTACACCCGCGATGAACTGCGGGGATGGATGGAGCGCATCGGGCGGCAGGGCTGGAACGACGCCTTCGTCTTCTTCAAGCACGAGGACGAAGCCGCCGGGCCCGCGATGGCGAAGGACTTCCTGTCGTTGGCCGCGCCGTCAGCCGGCGAGGCCCCGCAGCCCGGGTAACCCAAGGAGAGAACCCCCGATGGCCGAGTCACGCAGAACCTTCCTGAAACAGTCGGCGGCCTCGGTCGCCGTGGTATCGTTGCCAGGTTGTGCACCGATGTCGGCGGAGAGTCCGGACGCGCTCCTCCCGGCCACGTTGCGTGCCGTAGGCGAGACGATGCTGCCCGAAGAGCTGGGAGCGGACGGCCGCGAGCGGGCGGTGGCCGCCTTCGAGCTCTGGTCGGAAGGACTGGAGCCGGTGGCGGAGATGGCCCACCCATACCTGGTGCCGGAGACGGTCTACACGGGCCCGGATCCGCGGCCGGGCTGGGCCGCGCAGCTGCGTGGGCTGGACATCGAGAGCCGCAAACGATTCGGGGCCTCGTTCGGCGAGATCGGGGTTCCTGAGCGGCGATCGGTCCTGGAGCCGCACGTGCGCCGGGCCGGTCCCGACCTCGGCCGGCCGGGGAACGCCGCCCACGTCGCGCTCGCGCTCGCGGCCCACTTCTTCGCCTCCCCGATCGCGACCGACATCTGCTACGGCCGGGCCATCGCCAAACAGCAGTGCCGGGGTCTCGCCGCGGCCGGGGACGAACCCGCCCCGCTGCCGGGAGTCGCGTCATGAGCCAGGTCATCGAGAGCGACGTCTGCATCATCGGAGGCGGCATCAGCGCGGCCATGGTCGCGGAGCGTCTTGCCGAAACCACCGAGGCATCCATCACGGTCGTGGAGGCAGGGGGCCGTACGGCATCTCTCGAGGAGAGAACGGCGACCCGGGCGCGCATGCTCGCGTACGGCGAGAATCCCTACCCGAACGACCACATCCCCGGCCAGACCGGCACCGGCGAGATGTACCAGTCGATGGTCCTGGGGGGCGCCGCGATGCACTGGGGGGGTGCCGTGCCCCGGTATTCGCCGGAGGATTTCCGGGTGCGCTCCCTCTATGGGGTCGGGTACGACTGGCCCATCTCCTTCGACGATCTCGAGCCCTTCTACCAGGAGGCCGAGGAGCGGATGGGCGTCGCCGGGGAGCAGGGCCCGCCCGAGTACGATCCCCGTTCCCAGCCGTATCCGATGCCGCCGCTGCCGCTCTCGTGGAACCTCCTGCGCATGCGCGAGTGGACGGATGCGGCGGGCATCCCCTTCTGGACCCAGCCCTGGGCGCGCAACACCGAGCCGTGGCAGGGGCGCAACGTGTGCCAGCGCTGCGACACCTGCGCGGTGTGCCCGACGGGCGCCAAGTACACCCCGGATTTCGCCTTCGACCGGCTGCTTGCGGCGGGGCGAATCCGCCTCAACGAGCGCACCCTGATTCGCTCGCTGGGGCTCGAATCGGGCTCGGACCGCATCGCGTCCGCGACAGGCTTTCATCAGGACGCCCCGGACGAGCCCGTACAATTCCGGGCCCGAACCTTCGTGCTGGCGGCCGGTCACGCGTGGAGTTCGCATCTCCTTCTGATGTCCGCCAACAGCCGCTTCCCCAACGGCCTGGCCAACAGAACGGACAACGTGGGCCGCTACATGACCGGACACTGGTTCGCCAGCGGTTTCATCGAACTGCCCATGCGGCTCTATCCGGGGATCTTTCCCAACAACAGCCTGCTGTCGCACCGCTTCGCGAGTCCGGGGCCGCTTGACCGCTATCTGCGTCACGACATCCGCCTGTGGGAATCGACCGTGGGCCGGGAGGCCCGCCTTGCGGCGGACGATGGGCGGGTCCTCTGGGGCGACGAGGTGATGGCGGACTGGCGCGCGCGCACCCGGTCCACCGCGACCGCCCGCATCCGGTCGTACTACGACGTGATTCCCACCCCGGAGAGCCGCCTGACCCTCCACTCCGGCATGCGCAACAGCCACGGGGATCCGATGCCCCGTATCGACTACGCCGCGGGTCAGGCCACCCTCGACCTGGAACCCCACACGCACGAGACGCTCCTGGGCCGCTTCGATGAACTCGCGCGCGCGGCGGGCGGGCGCATGATGAGCACGCGGGCGTCACGACTGTTCGAGCATCCCGGCGGGGGCTGCCGGATGGGCGACGATCCGGCGACCAGCGTGGTGGATGCCCGGGGGCGCGCCCACGACCACGAGAACCTGTTCGTGGTGGGCGCGCCCACGATCGTCTCGAGCGGCTGCGCCAACGGAACCCTCACCTTCTGCGCGCTGTCGCTGATGGCCGCGGAGGAGATCGCGAGGGGGTAGCCGGGCGTTACATGGTCGCGCCCGCTTGCTCCTCGAGCCATTCCGCGAACCTGCGTTCGGGCCGGCCCTCCCAGGCCCGGCGATGCCAGGCGTCGCTCGCGAGCAGAGAAAAGCCCAGAGTGGCTTCGCAGAACACCATCTGTTCGCGCGCGGTGTCCACCTTTCCCCAGCTCATGGCCTCGCGCAGTGTGGACCCGGACAGGGCACCGTCACGACTGTCGGCAACCGTGAGCTGCACGGCGTATCGGTGCATCGACACCTCCGGGGGCGTCGCCGCGCCCGTCCCATCCTCCGAAACCCGCGCCCGCGCCGAAGCGGCATCGTCCTCCTGCAACATCTCCGCGGCCACCACGATGTCCTGGGCGAAGTTCTTCGGCACCCCTCCGCCAAGCATCAGCAGCCCCGAAGCGCGGGAGGCGAGCTTGATCCGGGCCAGTTCGAGGAAGTCCTTCCCCGAGTCCAGCGACACCGATTTGCGCCCTTCGCGCGAGGCCGAGGCCTGGTGCAGGACGATGCCGAACCCGGCCGAGGAGTCGCTGAGGGCGGGGACGAAGATGGGGATCCCCTGCCGGTACGCCGACAGCACCACGGATTCCGCGTCGGGGTGGGTCCTGTCGAGGAAGCGGCCCATTTCGGTCAGGACCTCCCGGGAGGAGGAGGCGCGCGCGGGAAGCCGATCAAAGATGCGCTTCATCGTCCGGTCGCAGACGCGCAATTCGTTCTCGTCGATGTACGTGTCGTAGATGCGGTCGATGGCCAGCTCGCGCAGACGCTCGTCCGGAACCACGGGATGCTCGGGCGAGCCCGGGGCCATGTAGTGCCGGAAGCCCAGGGCCTCGAAGAAGTCCTGATCCACCATGTTGGCGCCCGTCGACACCACCACATCCACCATGCCGGAGTCGATGAGCGTCACCAGCGCCTTCTTGAGGCCCGCGGACACGAGCGACCCCGCGAGGGTGAGGATGACCGTGCAGTCCCGGTCGGCGAGCATCTCGGAACAGATGTCCGCTGCACGTGCCAGGTTGCGGGTCTGGATGGCCGTGCGCCGGTACTGGTCGATGACCGGGCGGGCGTCGAAAGCGCGGATGTCGACGTGCTCCACCGGCCGTGAAAGGAGGTCGCGCCTGGTGAGATCGCTCACGAAGCCTCCGGGTGCGGGAAGCGGTTGGAAAGGACCGGTAATCTGCCGGAATCGGCGGCATTTCTCCATTCCCGGTGCTGCCGGAATTGCACGAGATTGTCCGGGATGGCGCGACCCGAGTGGTTCGCCGCACGCGAGGGGCATTCCGGAGCCTTTCGCGGACTCGCACCGGCATTGCGCAAGGGGCCATCGGATGATGATTCGGCAGCCGCGTCGAACCGGCAGGGGTTGACGATTTCGCAGAACTGCATATCATGTGCATAACACAATTAGTATGCCATTCTTTCATATGGCGTCTGCCAAAATGGCAGCCCGATGGCGGATTCCCCGCGACCCTCTGCCAAAATGTCAGATCGACGAACAGCTCCGGCACGGCGCCGGGCGGTGATCGCGGACATCCTGGAGAACCGCGAAGTGGCCAGCCAGGCGGAACTCGTGCGACTGCTGGGGGACCGCGGGATCGCAGTGACCCAATCCTGCATCAGCCGCGACCTGGCCCGGTTGGGAGCGATGAAGGGCGCGGATGGCTACAGCCTGCGGTCTCTCAACCTCTCGGAGGAGGACCGGCGCACCCTCTCGAGCTATGCGCGCGCGGTGCACGCGGCAGGTCCGAACCTCACGGTGGTGCGCACCGCGACCGGCGCCGCCCAGCGCATCGCGCTCTTCCTCGACCGGATGGGCTGGAAGGAGGTCCTGGCGACGCTGTCGGGCGACGATACCATCTTCATCGCGACGCGAAACCGCAGCGAGCAGCGCGCCCTGGTGGGCCGGCTGCGCCGCGAGGCCGGGCTGACGAGTCCGCGGAGCGGGATCAATGCGTAGCATCGTCATCGACAAACTGGCGTCCGTGGCCTCGGACCTGGGTGCCGACCGCGAAATCCGCGTGGGCGACCGCATTCCCAGCGAGGAGGGCGTGATGGTCGCGGTCGAGGTGCTGAACGAGAAGTCCTCCTACAACCAGCTCGAGCTGGCCAGCGGGCGCATGGCGCGGGTGCGCCGGGGGGATGTGATCGTGGGCGCGCTGGGCCACCGCAAGGCGCTGTTCGGCTATTCCGGCTACGTGCCCGAGACCACGCGGCCGGGCGACATCGTGCAGATCCTGAACATGGGCGGCGTGCTGGGAATATGCGACGCCGTCAACGCCTCCCTGGGACAGCCCTTCGACGCGCGTGTGCTTGGAGTGGTGCTGGAGTTCCCCTATCTCGGCGAGCGCGTGGGTGTGCCGGCCCGGGTGGGCGGCGATCCGCTGGACGTCCGGCCCGGACTGGAACTGGAAGGCGTCCCCGTGGTAGCCCTTGCCGGCACCTGCATGAACTCCGGCAAGACGGCGGCGGCATGCGCGGTGATCGGGCGCTTGCGGCACATGGGGCATGTGGTCGACGCCTTCAAGGCGACCGGGGTCTCGCTGCGGCGCGACATCCTGGCCATGGAGGACGCTGGCGCGCGCAACACCGCCATTTTCACCGACTTCGGCGTGGTCAGCACCGGGCCCGGGAACGCGCCCGACCTGGCGCGCACCATGTTGCGACTGCTCGCGAGCGAACGGCCCGACGCGATCGTGTTCGAGTTGGGGGACGGAATCCTCGGGGCATACGGCGTGGAGGCCATCCTGCGGGACGACGCGGTGCGCGAAAACATCTCGTGCCTGCTCCTGTGCGCGTCCGATCCGGTCGCTGCCTGGGGGGGCGCGAGGCTGCTCGAGGAGGAGTTCGGGATGTCGCCTGCTCTCATCACGGGGCCCGCTACCGACAACAGGGTCGGGCTCGACATCATCAGGGAAAGGACCGGGCTGGACGGAGTGAACGCGATGACGCACGGCGCCCGGCTCGGAGACGCCGTCGCCGCCCGCATCGGGCTGGGCGCTCATGCCTGAGGCGATTCCAGCCATCGTGCTCGGCGGATCCGGCTACGTCGGCGGCGAGTTGCTGCGTCTGCTCGCGTCCCATCCGTGCATCCGGCCGGCCGCGGTCGTGTCGCGAAGCCGGAGGCGCGAGCCGGTGGAAGCTGTCTTCCCGAACCTGCTCGGCGCGTGGCCGGAGCTGCGCTTTACGTCCCTGGACGAGCTTCCCGACACGCTCGGAGACCGCTGCGCCATCTTCTCGACCGCCGCCCATGGAGCCAGCGCCCGACTGGTCGACCGGGCTCTGGGCATATGCGAGGAGCGGCACTGCGCCGCCAGCGTGGTCGACGTCTCGGCGGATTTTCGTTTTCGCGACGCCGACGCGTACGAGGGCGTGTACGGGCTCGAACACGGCGCCCCGGATCGCATGCCGATGTTCCGGAGTCTGTTGCCGGAGCACGCCACCACCCGCAAGCCCCGCCACGTCGGTCATCCCGGATGCTTCGCGACCGGCATGCTGCTCGCGAGTATGCCCCTGATGCGCCCCGGACTGGTCGATCCCGGCCTGATGGTCAGCGCGGTGACGGGCAGTACCGGGGCCGGCCGCGTCCCCAGGCCGACCACCCACCATCCCACGCGGCACGCCAACATGTTCGCCTACAAGCCGCTCGCGCATCGCCATGCGCCGGAGGTGGAAGGGATCCTGCGGGCGCTGACCGGCCGGGGCGTTCGACTGCACTTCGTCCCCGCTTCCGGGCCGTTCGCGCGCGGAATCTACATGGTGATGCACGGGCGGCTGCTCGACGGCGTCGACGCCAGACAGGTGCGGAACGCTTATGCGGACCACTATGCGAAGGCGCCGTTCGTGCACCTGGTCGATGTTCCGCCGAGGCTGAAGGACGTCGTGGGCAGCAATCACGCCCATCTGGCCATCGCGGTCAACCGGGGCGCGCTGGCGGTGACGGTGGCGCTCGACAACCTGGTCAAGGGCGCCGCCGGAGGGGCGATCCAATGGATGAATGTCCTGCACGGACTTCCCGAAACCACCGGGTTGACCGCCCCGCCCCCGGCGTGGATATGAACGCCCGCCCAGGGCGAGCCTCGACCGCGGCGGCAGAGCCTCACCGGGCGCGGAGATGAGCGCACCAACCCCGACGCTCGTCCCGGACGCGCGCCAGGCCGAAGCGCGCCATCTGGCGCAGGTGTACGGCCAGTTGCCGGTGGAGCCGGTGTCGGGCCGGGGCGCGTACCTGAGGTGTGCGGACGGGCGCCGGCTGCTCGATCTCTACGGCGGACACGCGGTGTGCGCGCTGGGCTACGGGCATCCGAAGGTGCTGGAAGCGGTCCGCCGGCAGGCGGGGGAGCTGATGTTCACCAGCAACGTGAACGCCCTGAGGGTGCGGGCGCGCGCCGCGGACAAGCTCGCCGAGTTCGCGCCGGCCGATCTCGACTGCGTTTTCTTCGTCAATTCGGGGGCGGAGGCCAACGAGAACGCACTGCGGCTCGCCTGCAGAAGCACGGGCCGCGGGCGCGTGGTGGCCTTGGAGCACGGATTCCACGGCCGCTCGGCTGCGGCCGCCGCCGTGACCTGGCGGGCCCGCGAGCGGTGGTACGGCTTCCCGGACACCCCGTTCGAGGTGACGTTCGTACCCCGCGACGACGCGGCCCGGGCGGTGGCCGCCATCGACGACGGGACCGCCGCCGTCATCCTTGAGCCCATCCAGGGCATCGCGGGCGCGTACGTGCTCGAATCGGACTATGTGCGTGCCCTCCGCGCGGCCTGCGATCGCCACGGCGCCCTGCTGATCGCGGACGAGGTGCAGTGCGGGATGGGGCGGAGCGGAAAGCCATTCGCAATCGAGCACGCCGGCGTCGTTCCGGACATGCTCACCACCGCGAAGGCGCTCGGCGCCGGGTTCCCCTGCAGCGCCCTCATCATGTCACGAGCTCTGGGCGATCAGCTGCGAATCGGGGACATGGGGAGCACCTTCGGGGGAGGACCGCTCGCGTGCGCGGTCATCGAAGCGGTGCTGGACACCATCCGCGAGGAGGGGCTTCTGGAGCGGGTGGCGATGCGCGAGCAAGAGATTCGCGGCAGCTGCGTTGCGGGTCCGGTCCTCGGGATTCGCGGTCGCGGCATGCTGCTCGGGCTCGAGTGCAGAACCACCGCGCGCGAGATACGCGACGCATTGCTCGACCGCGACATCCTTGCGGGAACCAGCTCGGATCCGGCATGGCTGCGGGTCATGCCTCCGCTTACGCTGCGGGCGTCCGAAGTGGCGCAACTCGCCGAAGCCCTGCGCGCCCTGCCGGAGGAGCCAGCGTGAAGCGCTCGCGGGCGACCGACCGGGGCTTTGCCGGCCTGCGCGCGGCCGCGCCCTACGTGCGCCTCTTCCGCGAACGCATCTTCGTCCTCAAGCTGGGCGGCGAGATCCTGCAGAGCTCCGGGCGCATCGATGCTCTGATGGAACAGGTCGGGATCCTGAACGCCCTGGGCGTGCGGCTGGTGCTGGTGCACGGAGGCGGGCCGCAGTCGACCGCTCTGGCGCGCCGGCTGGGCCACGAGCCGCGCATGGTGGCAGGCCGCCGGGTGACGCGTTCCGAGGACCTGCGCGTCGCCACCCAGGTGCTGAGCGGCGAGGTGAACACGACCCTGCTGGGCGCTTGCCGGAAGCAGGGGATTCGGGCCGTCGGTGTCTCCGGGGTCGATGCCGGCCTGGTGACGGCCACGCGGCGCCCTCCCGTGCAGATGGAAGGCGAGGGCCCGGATCCGGTGGACTTCGGCTTCGTGGGAGACATCGAGTCCGTCGACCCCTCGTCGCTGCACGTCTTCCTGGAACAGGGATGGGTGCCGGTGGTGAGCCCGCTTTCGGCGGACTCGGAGGGGCGGCTCCTGAACATCAACGCCGACACGGTGGCGAGCGCGCTCGCACAGGCGCTCGAGGCCACGAAGCTCGTGTTCACCATGGCGGCGCCCGGCATCCTCCGCGATCTCGAGGATCCGGCGACGCTGATCTCCTACCTGGACCTTGCCGGGCTCCGCGCGTTGCGCGAGCAGGGGGTGCTCGCCCGGGGCATGCTCGCCAAGGCGGCGGCCATCGAGAGCGCCATGGAGGGCGGCGTTCCGCGCGTGCACCTGATCTCCGGCAGCGCGCGCGACAGCCTCCTGCGCGAAATCTTCACCAACGAGGGTTCAGGCACGCTGGTCGTGAAGAGCATCGGCACGCTGTCCAGCGACGAGCAGGAGGCGGGGCAGGGTCCGGAGGGCTGAAGCCCGAGAGTTTTGGCGCAGTTCTCGGGTGTTGCGCAGCTGACAGCGCTTCGAGGATCTGAGGTCGGCTTCCGGTGGCGAGAGCCATGCGCTAGATTTTCGGTATGTGTTCGGTACAACGAGGAGGTTCTGTTGGCAACAGGCACCGGAATCGAATGGACGGACGCGACCTGGAATCCGGTCACGGGATGCACGCGCGTCTCGAAGGGCTGCGAGAACTGCTATGCGGCGACACTGGCGGGCAGGCTTCTGCGAACCGCATATCTCGCACGAGCCCCGGTTGTCGATTCGGACATCACGCGCGCCGATCCGTTTGCCGTGCGCATCTGGCCGGAGCGAGTCACACAACCAGAGAAGTGGCGCGACTCTCGAATGATCTTCGTCAACAGCATGAGCGACCTGTTTCATGCTGATATCCCGGCGGAGTTTGTGCGCGAGATCTTTCGAACAATGCTCCGGGCCGACTGGCACACCTACCAGGTACTTACCAAGCGTCCGAGCCGCGCCCTTCGGTTCTGGAAGCAGAACCAGGATCTTTTCGATGGCGGGCCCTTTCCTGCGCACATCTGGCTCGGAGCCTCGATCGAGGATCAGTCGGTGGCCTACCGGGTTCGCCATCTGCGGAGTGTTCCCGCGATGGTTCGATTCCTCTCCTGCGAACCCCTCATCGGTCCGCTCCGGCTTGACCTCACCGGCATTCACTGGCTGATCGCCGGCGGTGAGAGTGGTCCGGTGAGGCGCCCGATGATGGCCGAGTGGATCATTGGACTGCGCAATCAGTGCCAGGCTGCAAGCGTGCCGTTCTTCTTCAAGCAGTGGGGCGGGCGTACTCCGAAGGCTGGAGGCAGGGAGCTCGAAGGCAGGTTGTGGGATGAGATGCCCCAGGCATCCGCTGGCTGATGGACGACAGCAAAGCAGGCACAGCTCATGTGGGTGGATTGGGAGATGACGGCCACTACACTCCGGACATCAAGGAGCATTCGCTCCGGAAGATCAGGCTCCATAACCACTATGTCTCCGTCTTCAGTACGGCGATGAAGGACAAATGGCCCCAGCGCGCCTATCTGCGCTTGTATTCCGGGCCCGGTCGGGCAAGGGTGGCTGGAACGGGCGAGGTGATTGCGACGTCCGCGATGTCGGCCATGCAGGTACGCTACCCCTTCACCAAGTACATCTTCGTCGACAAGAATCCTGACTGCATCACGGCGCTAAAGGCTCGCGTCGACACTCTTGATGGCGACCATGACGTGAGCTTCATCCAAGAGGATGTCTCCGCGGCAATTCCCGCAATCATCAGAGAAATGCCGACATACGGCAGGGCTAAGGGTCTCTTGTCGTTCTGCTTTGTCGACCCGTTCTCCGCCAAGTTGAATATTGGTGTGTTTCGGGCTCTGGGCAGCAGGTACAAGATGGACTTCCTCGTCCTCTTGATGCTCGGTCGCGACGTGCGAACGAACTTCAAGCGGTACTTCCAAGACGAAACGAACACTCGTATCGCCGATCTGATTTCCGACGAAGGATGGCGAGACGAGTGGGTGGCTAACAGGCTTCAGCCCAAGGACTTGATTCGCTTTGTCCTTGAGAAGTTCGGCAAAGCCATGACCTCGCTTGGCTATCAGGCAACAACCCTTGACGATGCGGCAGAGCCAGTCCGGCTAAGCCACGGCAACGTGCTTCAATACTATCTGGTGTTGTACAGCAAGGATCGCTTGGCTGGCAAGTTCTGGCGCGCGGCTCGCGACGCGCTGGATGAGCAGCGCAAACTTGGATTCTGATCCGGCTATCCCTTGTTGACCGTTCTTCAGTACCCCGTGCGGATTCGGAGAACGGCCGACATGCCTCAACAGGCCTGTGGCGGCCTTCAGCCCCCCGGACCCTCGAACATCCCCTCCGGCATCTCCAGCGACGCTTCCATGTTCTCGAAGTTGACGCGGGAGTAGCCCGCGGAATCCGGGCGCGCGGGCGAGAGGAGGAGCGGTCCGTACCGCGTCCATTCCGTCCACGCCAGGGTGAAGGCAGGCTCTGGATCGCTGGCGTTGCGCCAGTGCTGCCAGTACGCCATCAGGCCCGTCTCGGGGTCGACCCAGCCGCGGTACTTGTTCTGCGGAGTGCGTCCGACGGCATCGAAGGTGAGTTCCACTACTTCGTACGCCCGGCCGTCCATCCCCTTCTCGCCCAGATAGACGGTGTTGACTCCGGGGTCGGCCCACTTGTAGGGCATCAGGAACCAGTAGGTGTCGTTGATGAAGCTGCCGTGGGCGCGATCGGCCAGCGAGTCGGACAGTGCCGGGTCGGTGACGAGGTCGCCGTCCAGCCAGATGCGCTCGCTTCCGGTGGGATCGTTGGTGTCGATCACGGCGACCATCTCCTGGCCGCCCGCATCGCCGACCATCCGGTACATCCCGCCCCAGACATCCCAGCGGTGCCCTCTGCGCGAAGGCACGTCACCCCCGCGATCCACCACCCGGTCGAAGGCGATGTAGCGCACGCGCTCCCATCCCCGATCCGGCGCCATCTCTTCCATCATGCGGCTGTAGATGCGCTGGAGGTCCGGGTCCTCGAAATACGTGCGGGGTCCGTCGTCCGCCGGAGCGCACGCCACCGTGGCCAAGGCTGCGATGGCAACCACGGCAGGAGCGAAACGCGTGGGCAGGACGAAGATGAAGTGTGAGAGGCGCAGAGAGACGACACGCATGGGCTCCTCCATGTACCGATGGGCCAACACCCGGAATACTAGACGCGGGGCTGCCCGTCTGCCAGCGCCGGCGCGGCAAGCGCTTCGCGCTAGCCGTCCCTTGCTCTTCCCCGTCGGAACGAGAGCGCGACGAAGCGCAGGAGCGTGAACGCGCCCGCGGCCAGCCCGATCCACATAGCCACTCGCGCCGCCTCGGCTCCGATGAAGCTCCGGGTGAAGCCGAAAAAGGTGAACAATGCGACGGTGAAGGTCACGAATCCCGCTCGCTCCCATGGATCAAGCTTCAGGTCGGGGGTCTCGGGGCCCGCCGGGAAGGGACGGGTCGTGAAGAGGCTCCGGAAGCGGCCATAGTCCCATGCCAGAAGGTAGAGCACCGCGAGCAGCATCAGGACAGTGACCAGGGTGGTGCCCGCACCGAAACCGACGCCTGTGACGATCGCGACGATGCAGGCCATGACAGGGAGAAACACGAGGGCACCCAGGTGCGCGAGTGCCGGAATGAGCAGCAGAACGCCCGCGAGCACCTGCGCCGCGCCCATGAAGTTCCAGAAGACGCCGGTCTGGTACATGGCTTCGAA
The DNA here is from genome assembly GCA_002238605.1 of BD2-11 clade cluster bacterium bin43. Classification (GTDB taxonomy): domain Bacteria; phylum Gemmatimonadota; class Gemmatimonadetes; order Longimicrobiales; family Gaopeijiaceae; genus BD2-11. The sequence continues at coordinate 18,901 of MPMR01000028.1, forward strand.
GAACGCCCCGATCGGGTTGCTCCGGGGCAGGATCGTGAAGCGCTGGCCGAGCAGCTTGACCATCCCCGTGGGAATGAAGCCGGCGGCGAGCAGGATCCGGGTCAGGACCGTGAGTCTCAGAAGGAACCGCTTCGACCGCAGCCAAACGAAGATGCTGTCCGGCATGGAGGCTGGCATCGTCGATCCTGGTTGCGTCGGATTCCCGCTACTCCGCCGGCGAGTACAGCGCGGTGGTCAGGTAGCGCGCGCCGTCGTCGGGCGAGATGGCGGCGACGCGGTGGCCCGGACCGATCGCGCGAGCGATCTCGAGCGCCGCGTACACAATGGCGCCGCTGCTCATCCCCAGGAAGAGGCCCTCCTCGCGGGCAAGGCGCCGGCCCAACGGGAAGGCGTCCTCTTCGTAGACCGTGATCACGCGGTCGAGCAGCGTGAGGTCCAGGTTTTCCGGGATAAAGCCCGGTCCCATTCCCTGGAACTGATGCTGGCCCCGCTCGCCTCCCGAGATGACCGGCGAGCGTGCCGGCTCAACCGCCACCACCTGGATGCGCGCATCCATCTCCTTCAGGAAACGACCGGTCCCGCTGATGGTTCCGCCGGTGCCCGATCCGTACACAAACACATCGATGCGCCCCTTCATGTCGGCCCAGAGTTCCGGCCCGGTGGTCTCGTAGTGGACGCGCGGATTGGCGGGATTGGAGAACTGGTCCGGGTAGAAGGCGCCGGTCTCTCCCGCGATGCGTTCGGCTTCCTCCCGGGCCGCCAGCATGCGGCGTTCGGGGTCGGTGAGCACGAAATCGGCTCCGTAGGCCGACAGGGTCCGTTTGCGTTCGGCGCTCATGGAGGAAGGCATGCACAGAATGAGCCTGTATCCGCGCCAGGCCGCAATCTGGGCGAGGCCGATGCCGGTATTTCCGGAGGTGGGCTCGACGATGGTGCCCCCGGGCTTGAGCAATCCGCGCGCCTCGGCGTCGTCGATCATGGCCCGGGCAGTCCGGTCCTTGATCGAGCCGGCGGGATTCATGCCTTCCAGCTTGAGCCACACCTCCGCCATGTTCGGCTCCACGACGCGCTCGAGGCGCAACGTGGGCGTCTGTCCGATCAGTGCGTCGATCATGGTGGCGCTGTTCCCCGCGGCGGAATGCCGGTCGCCGGGCTCCCGTCTCCCTGCCTTCCCGTCCTACCCGGACGCCGCGCTGTCCAGATCCGGGTACTGCCTGTGGTGGTCGGTCGCGTCCTGATACGCGCGCGCCACCGTCAGCAGTTCCGTCTCGCGGAAGGGTTGAGCACAGAAGGTCATGCTCGTGGGAAGTCCGGCTTCGTTGAACCCGTTGGGCACCGCGAGGGCTGGATGGGTCGCGTAGTTGGTCATGCTGCTCGCGTTGCGGCCGTGGCTGTAGGGCGGGGGCTCGTCGGACTGCTGGTTGGGCGGGCGGCGTGGCGCCCGGGGGATGAGATAGACGTCCACGCCGGAAGTCGCCTCCGCGAGCTGCATCATCATCATTGTGCGCGCGCGTTGAGACTGGAGGTACTCGACCGCCGGGATCACCCGCGCCGAGCGCAATCCGTCCGCGCGGGTCTGGCGACCCAGCAGTTCCGCCCTGCCGGACCGCAGCAGTTCGTCGAAGAAGACCGCCATCTCGACGCTGTGCGCGGTCACGGTGATCGACCATTCGGGGATGTGAATGGGCGTCAGCATGAAACCGAGGGACTCGAGCTCCTCGAGGGTGCGCTGGTGGGCGCTCCGGTAGTCGGCTTCCTCGATCTCCTCGAACGCCCCCTCCAGATAGCCCACCCGCAGTCGGGTCGCCTCGCGGGCGCCGTCCCAGTTGAAAGGCAGGTCCTGCACGCTCAGGTCGAGGCCGTCGGGGCGGGATATGGCCCGCATCACCAGGGCGCAGTCCTCGGCGGAGCGGCACATCGGGCCCAGCCGGTCCTGGGTCCAGGAGAGCGCCATCACCCCGTACCGACTGATCCGGCCCAGCGTCGGCCGCAGGCCCGTGACGCCGCAGCGGGAGGAGGGTCCCAGGATCGAGCCGCTGGTCTCGGTTCCGATCGAGAAGCCGACCAGCCCGGCCGCCGTGGCCGATCCCGGACCTGCCGAAGAACCACCGGAGCCCGTCGACGGGTCCCAGGGGTTCATCGTCTGGCCCCCGAACCACTGATCTCCCCCGGCCAGCTCGCCGGTGGTGAGCTTGGCGACCAGCACCGCGCCCGCCCCACGCAGCATCTCGATGATCGACGCGTCCATGTCGATGACCTGGTCCTGGTAGGCAGGTGAGCCCCAGGTGGTCTTGTAGCCACGAGTCGCGATGATGTCCTTTGCGCCCCAGGGGATCCCGTGGAGCGGCCCCCGGTAGCGTCCGGCGGCAATCTCACGGTCCGCCTCGCGCGCCTGGGCCAGCGCCAGTTCGTCGGTGAGGGTGACCACGCAGTTCAGCAGCGGGTTGTAGCGCTCCAGGCGCTGCAGGTACATCTCCGTGAGTTCGACCGAGGTCACCTGCCGCGAGCGGACGAGTTCCGCGAGCTCGCGGACGGTCCAGAAGGCGGCATCCTCGAGGTTCGAGGGTCGCTCGAGCCTCGGCAGGGCGCTCATTCTGAACGGCGTCACCGAGCGGTCCACCTGCATGCCCGGAACGAGCGGGTTGAAGTGGAAGGGCGGCGAGATGTCGTTGGGGATCTTCAGTTCATGAAGTTCCTGATAGTCGTCCAGCCGGTTGTTCACCGACTCGACCATGCGCTCGCGTTCCTCCTCGCCGAACTCGAGGCCCGAAATCGCCAGCGCGTCGTCGAGCATCTCGGCGGTGACTTCCCGGGCGCCGGCTTCCTGCATTCTGGCCCAGAGCACGCCCGGGAGCAGGGTAGCGCTCAGTCCGGTTCCGGCGAAACGCGCCACGAACCGCCTGCGGGTGGTATTGGAGTCGAGCATCGGAACAACCTCCGGTCCTGCGGTCTGATGGGGATACCCGTCAAAATGGGGACCACGGGCTGACGGTGCCAATCGCGGCTCGCTCGGTCCCCACTGGGCCGGGTCATTCAGGTTGGGTCGGCTACGGCTATTTCGACCCGGGCGTTTCCTCTTCCAGCGCCATCACCAGGCCGCTGCGAATCTTGGGCTGAAACCAGGTCGACTTGGGCGGCATGATGCGATTCTGGCGACACACCGCCGCAAACTGCCCCAGGGTGACGGGCGCAAGCGTGACGGCGTAGCGATACTCGCCGCTGTCCACGCCCGCCTGCAGGAAGTCGAGGTCTCGGTCTCCTCCGACGAAGTTGAGTCGCCGGTCGCCCGGTTCGGCGATGCCGAGGACGGCATCGAAGAAGTTGCGCTGGACGATGTCGGCGTCGATGCACTCCACCGCGTTGCGCTCGTCGTAGCTGCCGGGAAGGGGACGCAGGCGGTACCAGGCGCGTCCGGTATAGAGGCCGATGTGGTGCGTTCGGGCGGGCTGATGCGCTCCCGGGACTTCGTCGATCGCGAAGCTTTCGCGGAGCCGCGTGAGCACCGTCCTGTCCTCCATTCCGACATCGCGCACCAGCCGGTTGTACGGGGCCAGCGACATGCGGTCCATCGGGAAGAAGACGCACAGGAAATGCTCGCGGTCGAGCATCGCGGCGGCCGCGCTGCGATGGTTCCCGTCGGCGACGTAGGCTTCCGGTTCGGAGGCTGCGAGCGCGATCAGGCGCGCCCGGGTGGAGGGGTCGTCGATGAGCCAGATGTCGTGGCGGCACCCGCGATCATCGTCGGCTCCGTGGTCGGGCGCGCGACCTGACGCCAGGTGTTCGAGGGCGCGGGCGAACTCTCCCGAAGCATCCGGGACGGCACAGTTGACCGTGCCGATGAACGCGGATGTAGCCTCGATCAGCCGGGCCCGCCCTCGCGCCTTCGGCTCGCGGACGCCCTCGTTGCGGATGATGGGGGCAGTGGGGGTGACGGCAGTCCGGATTTCCCGGATGCGGGCCATGCCGCCGAGACCGATCTGGTCGACGCCGGCCCGGTTCGGATCGTCGATGCGATAGACGTACAGCAGGTTGGGCGCGACGCGCACGCTGTCGCTGTCGATGAGCGCCCGCATGTTGGCCGCGGCGAGCGCGAGCGCGGGACGAGAATCGGCGGCGACTCCCCCCTCCGCCCCGGGATCGCAGTGCGGCATGGTCACGCGGAGCACGCTCTCGGGCGTCCGCCGGATGAGCGCGCGCACCTCTTCGTCGCTCTGGAACTCGTCGTAGTTGGGGGCGCTCACGCGGGCGGCGGCGGCAGAATCGACCGGCACGAGTGCGCGGCGGATGGGGCGGATGCTGATCACGGATCGAGGGACGCGGGGATGAAGGATTCGGCGAATCGCCCGGAAGATCGCGCGGGGACCGAGGGGCGGCAATTGGGTACAATCGGGCTTGCGCCGCCGGCGCGCAGTGCGAAGCCCCGACTCGCGCGGGGTCCGATCTTCGTTCCGTCGCGGCGGCTGGCCGGACTACCCCGTATGGCGTTCGGCCTTCCCATCCGTTCGTTCCCAATGGAGATTGACGGCATGTGGCACCTCTCTTCGCTCCTCCAGCCCCGGTCGAACGATCGATGCGGAAGCCGCCGGCGCGCGCGGCCCGGATCGGTGAGCCCGGATCGTCGGGCTGCCGCCATCGGCCGTCGGCTCCCGCCGGCGGGCGTTGTTGGCGCGGTGCTGCTTCTGGCCGCCGATCCGGCGTGGTCGCAGGAGACCGGCGAGGTCGCTCCTCGTGGCGGCCTGACCGACGTGCCCGGTATCCGGGTGGGGCACTACACCCTGGCGGAGCGTCCCACCGGATGCACGGTCGTGCTGGCACCCGAGGGCACGGTCGGCGGCGTGGACGTGCGGGGAGGGGCGCCCGGCACGCGTGAGACCGATCTGCTCGATCCGGTCAATACCGTCGAGACAGTGAATGCGGTCGTGCTCGCGGGAGGAAGCGCATTCGGGCTGGACGCGGCCAGCGGGGTCGTGCGCTACCTGGAGGAGCAGGGAGTGGGATACGCGGTCGGTCCGGTTGTGCGCGTGCCCATCGTGAGCGCGGCGATCCTGTTCGATCTGGGCGTGGGCGGCGACTGGACGGTGCGTCCCGGACCGGAGTGCGGGTACCGGGCGGCAGGCGGCGCGGCCGAGGGTCCAGTCGAGTCCGGGAGTGTCGGCGCCGGCGCGGGTGCGACCGTCGGCAAGCTGGCGGGGATGGGCCGCGCGATGAAGGGCGGGGTCGGAAGCGCCTCCATCACGCTGCCCACCGGGCTGGTGGTGGCGGCCCTCGTGGCGGTCAACTCCGTGGGCGATGTTGTCGACCCGGCGACCGGCCGGGTGGTCGCGGGCGTGCGCAGCGAGGACGGGACCACCCTGGCGGACGCCCGCGTCCTCCTTCGTGCCGGATCCTCGTCGGGCGGGTCGGCCGGCCGCAACACGACCATCGGGGTCGTCGCCACCAACGCGCGCCTCACCAAGGCGCAGGCCACCCGGGTAGCCCTGATGGCCCAGGATGGATACGCCCGCGCGATCTACCCCGCGCATACCCCCGGCGACGGCGACACCACCTTCTCGCTCGCCACGGGCACCCTCGGCGATGGCGCGCGGGCGAGCGCCGGCCAGGTGGGCGCGCTTGCGGCCGAGATGGTCGCGGAAGCGATCCTGGACGCCGTCCACAGCGCGACCCCGCTCCCCGGCCTCCCCACCGCGGCCGACCTGCAGACGCCGCCGCCCGACCCGCAGATCCCACCACCCACCCGCCCTGACCCATTCGAGCATCCAGGCGCCCCGGCCCCAGCCACCACCCCCCGCCCGTGAACACCACCCTCCTGCTCCTCCTCGCCTACTCGGCCGGGCTGATTGCCCTCGGCCTCTGGCTGGGACGGCGGGTCTCGAACGCGGGCGGCTTCTTCGTCGCGGGCCGGTCGCTCGGCCCGGGTCTGCTCTTCGCCACCATCCTCGCCGCCAACATCGGCGCGGGCACCACCATCGGCGCGGCCGGCCTGGGCTACCGGGACGGCCTCGCGGGCTGGTGGTGGGTGGGCTCCGCGGGGATCGGTACTCTGGTCCTCGCGCTCTGGGTGGGACCGCGCATCTGGGCGGTCGCCCGCGCCCGCGGCCACCTCACCCTGGGCGACTATCTCGACGACCGCTACGGTCCCTCTGTACGCGCCATCATCGCCGTGCTGCTCTGGCTGGGCACGCTCGCGCTACTGGCCGGCCAGCTCATCGCAATGTCCGATATCTTCACGGTCGTGGCCGGTTGGCCGCGGGGATGGGGGGTGGTGGTGGGCGGGGTGGTCGCCACGGCCTACTTCGCCGCGGGCGGGCTCCTGGTGGCCGCGTGGGTCAACCTGGTGCAGCTGGTCGTCATGGTCGCGGGCTTCGGGATCGCCCTTCCATGGGCGATGGCCGCCGCGGGCGGCTGGGAGGCGGTCGCCGCCGCCGCCCCACCCGGCGGCCTGGACTTCCTGCAGGGCGGCGAATCCGGCTGGATCTACCTCGCCCTGGTGGCGCCCGGCTTCGTGATCTCCCCCGGCCTCATCCAAAAGGCCTACGGCGCCGTCGACGCCCGCGCGATCCGCATCGGCCTCGCCGCCACCGCGGTCGCCCTCCTCCTCTTCGCCGCCGTCCCGCCGCTTCTGGGCATGATCGCGCGCGTCTACGACCCCGCGCTGGCCGACCACGAGTTCGCCCTTCCGCTCGTGCTCACCGTGGGCGTTCCGGTGTGGCTCGGCGCCCTGGGCCTCGCCGCCGTCTTCTCGGCGGAGCTCAGCTCCTCGGACGCCATCCTCTTCATGCTGTCGACATCGCTCTCGCGCGACCTTTACCGCCGCTTCGTCCGCCCGGACGCCTCCGACGCCTCCGTCCTGCGGGTCGCGCGCATCGCGGCGCTCGCCGGCGGCGCGCTGGGCATCCTCCTGGCGGCCGCGCTTCCCGGCGTCATCGAAGCCCTCACCATCTTCTACGCCCTGCTCGCCGTCAGCCTTTTCGTGCCCGTCGTGGGCGGCCTCTACACGCGGCGCGCCGGCTCACCCGAAGCTCTTTCCGCGATCGCGTTCGGGGTGATGCTCTGGGTAGCGGTCCGCACCGGCCTCATCGACAACCTGCCGCCGCTGTTCACCGCCAGCGTGGTCGGCCTGCTCGCCTCCGCGACCGCGTTCGGCGCGGTGCTGGGCGCACGGGCGATCCTGCGCGGCGCCCCACGGTAGCCAGCGGCGACCCTCGCGACCCTCCAGCTCTCCCGCCCCGCAGCCCGAAGCGCTGCCTCCTGCCCGCTACAGCATCCTGCCGCCCTTCAGCCTCCGACCCTGCTCCCCGCGCTACAGCCCGAATCTCTGCCCCTCGCTTGCGACCGAGAACCCCCGGCGCACAACCTCGCGGGCTTCCGCCGAAGCCTCGTCCAGCGCCGGATTGGTGTTGTTCAGATGGATGAACACGACCTCGCTCTCGCCCCGCGCAACCTCCTGCAGCAGATCCATCGTGTGGGGCACCATCGGGTGCGGGATGTCCTCGATGTTCCGCCCCGGAACCTCCCCGGGGCTGTAGAAGGAAGCGTCCAGCAGGGCCACGTCCACGGCGCGCACGACCTCCGCGACGTCCCGGTCCCACGCTTCCCAGCTGTCGATGTCCGGGAGATAGAGGACGGACCGGTTCGGACCCCGGAAGGTCCAGCCGACGGTATCCGAGAACTCGGGCCGATGGGGGACCGGGGTGGCCATGGCGGAGAGGCTGTCGTCGATTTCGTACCAGCGGTCGAACTCGACGGGACGCAGGTCAAGGCGCCCCTCGTCCACGAGCAGGCTCCAGGGGCCGTTGGATGCAAGAAAGCCCGCCATCTCAGGGCTGCAGTAGCACGGCGTGGGGGCGATCCCCAGGCCTTCCCGGCCCAGGTGGGCGAGCCCCAGGTAGTGCCCCATGTGCGCGTGGGTCAGGAAGATGCCGTCGAAGGGCCGCCGCGCCTGTGCGCGCGGCCGGAAGCCCGGGTCGTCGATCAGGTCCATCTGCTGCCGCAGATCCGGGGAGGCGTCCACCAGGTAGTAGCGCCCGGCGTCGGGCTCCACGATGGCGAGGGAGGACACGTAGCGCGGCTGCTCGCGCTCGCGAGCCCGGTCGCATCGGGGCGCGTAGCACCCGGTTTGGGGCATGCCGCCGTCCTGGGCCACCCCCAGCACCAGCACGTAGGGATCCGCGCGGCGCCTCCACGCCAGCCGGGGACCCAGGAGGGTGGCCCCGGCCGCCGCGCTCAGGAATCCCCTCCGGGAGACGGGCCCGCCGCCTCGCTCAAGAGCCCCGAGTTCCTTCGACCCCGAGCGCTTCCTCCGCGCCCCGCGCTCCCTCGACCCCGAGCGCTTCCTCCGCGCCCCGTGCTCCCTCGGCTCCCTGCACTTCTTCGGTGCCGCACGCCCCTGCAACGACTCATCCATTTCGCACGCTCCTCCGTTCGCCGCGGCTGTCCCGTTTCATGCTACGACCGCCCCGGTTGACCCCAGATTGTCCCGGGTTGACCCCGGACCGCCCGATTTGACCCCCGGACTGTCCCGTTTGACGCCACGACCGCCCCTGTTGGCGACAGGCCATCGAGCCGCAGTTTGGATTGGCAGGAATCGGCCACGCAACCCGGGGATCAGGCGAGGACGGCGATGGCGCACGAGATCGAACGGAAGTTTCTGGTGCGTTCCGGCGCATGGAGGGCCGAGGCATCGCAAGCGGGCGTGTCCGGAATCCACATCCGCCAGGGCTATCTGTCCTCCTCCTCCACTCGCTCGGTACGCGTGCGAACGGCGGGCGAACGGGCCACGCTGAACGTGAAAGGCAACAAGGTCGGCCCCCGCGCCTCCGAGTTCGAATACTCGATCCCGATGGAGGACGCCTTGCAGATGCTCAGCGAGTTATGCCGGCGCCCGCTTATCGACAAGACCCGCCACAACATCCCCGGGCCCGACGGACACATCTGGGAAGTCGACGAGTTCCACGCGGAAAACGCGGGGCTGGTTGTCGCCGAGATCGAGTTGTCCCATGAGGACCAGAGGTTCGCCCATCCGCAATGGCTGGGTAAGGAGGTCACGGACGATCCGCGCTACCTCAACACCAACCTGGCGGAGCGTCCCTTCACCACCTGGGACCGGGACGAGGGCTCACGGGTCTAGCACGGCGCGACGCGTCGCCGCTCTCGTTGTGCGCGCGGCTTCATCCACGGACTGCTACCCTCACATCCGCGGCGGATCCACCGCGGGCGGGTCAAGCGCGCGCACCTCCACCCGCGCCGTCCCCCTTTCGGCGATGCCAAGCTTCACCGCCGCGACGTAGGAGAGGTCGATTACGCGGCCCTCCACGAACGGCCCGCGGTCGTTCACCCGCACCACCACCCGGTTGCCCGTGTCGAGGTCGGTGACCCGCACGTAGGTGGGCAGGGGGAGCGTCTTGTGCGCCGCCGTCATGGCGTACATGTCGTAGGGCTCGCCCGTGGAGGTTGCCCGGCCGTGGAAGGGGTGGCCGTACCAGGAAGCGGTCCCGCGCTGCACGAAGTCCCTGCTGGTTTGCAGTACGCGGTATCGAACGCCGAACTCGTCGTAGAACGCGGGATTGCCCAGACGCGACTTGTACTCCTGCCGCGGCTCGGCGTCCGCAGGCAGAGCGACCCGCGCGGCGCGCGGCGTGTTCACACGGAAACATCCCGTCGCCCCCAGCAGGACGAGGAGCAGCCCGAGCCGCCCCGAAATCCGACGCAAACCGTCCGGTCTCACCTGAAGCAGCTGTCCCCTGTCACCAGCAAATCACCAGTAGACACCATAAAATGTCAGTGCCATCCGCACCAGTCTCTGTTGCCGCACCAGCCCCAAGCCCAAGCCTGTCCCGCGGCCCGAAGCCCAAGCCGGTCCCGCGGCCCAAGCCCAAGCCTGCCCCGCGGCCCGAGCCCAAGCCGGTCCCGCGGCTCGAACCAGTCCTACGCCCGCACCAGCTCCACCCGCGTCTGCCCCAGCACCTCGCGCAGCTCCCGCAAGGTCCCGGCCTCGGGGTCCACCTTGAGCGTCCTCGAACGCAGGCGCCGGTCGCGTTCCCCGTTGCCCGACCGCCACAGCACCTCCACGCCGGCATCTCCCGGATGCCCCGCGAGCACTTCCTTTGCCCGGGCCAGGGCGCCTTCGGGGACCTCGGCCCCCCGATCCAGCGCAATGCGCAGCGCCAGCCGCCCCGATGTGAGCACGTCGTCCAGCAGCTCCACCTCGTCGAGGAAGATCGGCGGATCCTCCTCGTCGCGCTCCCGTCCCGAGACCTTGCCCCGGATCAGCACCACCGCATCCTGCTGCAAGGGCTCCTTGCCGGCCGCCCAGGCGTCGCGGAAGGCGAGCACCTGCGCGGTCCCGTGGAAGTCCTCGATGGTGATCCGTCCCCACTCCGAGCTGTCCCTGCGCGAGATCTGCCGCTGCACCTGGGTCACGACGCACGGGATCTCGACGGACGCGTTGGCGTGCCTGCCCAGCGTGGAGGTGTTGACCCCCCGGAAGACGTGCACGGCGTCGCTGAATCGGTCCAGCGGATGGCCGGAGATGAAGAACCCCAGCGCCTCCTTCTCCTGCGCCAGCCGCTTGCGTTCCGGCCATTCGGGAACCGCGGGAAGCTCCGGCGCCGGATCGTCGACCTCCTCCAGCCCTCCGAAGAGCGACTCCTGACCCGCCTCCCGATCCGCCTGGCGGGCGTTGACGTCCGCATAGGCGATATCCAATCCCGCCACAAGCTGGGCGCGGTGTCCGAAGGCGTCGAGCGCCCCCGCCGCGATCAGCGCCTCGCACGCCCGCTTGTTGAGCGCGCGCGTGTCGATGCGATCCAGAAAATCGAACAGCGTCTCAAAACGTCCGCCCTCCGCCCGCGCCTCCAACACCGATTCGACCGCGGCCGCGCCCACCCCGCGCACGGCCCCGAGCCCGAAACGAATCTGGGCGCCCCCGGTGACCGTGAACTTCCACCCCGACTCGTTCACGTCCGGCGGAAGCAGCTCCAGCGGCTCCTCGAGGCCCGGAATGGAGCGGTGCAGCTCCCGGCTCTCGAGGATGTACTTCACCACCTGGTCGGTATTCGACAGCACCGACGAGAGCAGCGCCGCCATGAACTCGGCGGGATAGTGGCACTTGAGCCAGGCGGTGTGATACGACAGGAGCGAGTATCCGGCGCTGTGCGCGCGATTGAAGCCGTAGCGCCCGAAGGTCTCGATCTGGTTGGCGAGCTCCGTGGCGATCTGCGGGTCCACACCCTTGCCCGTGGCGCGCTCCCGGAAGGTCGCGAGTTCGGCGCGAATCAGCTCGGGGATCTTCTTGCCCACCGCCTTGCGCACCACGTCGGCTTCGCCCAGTGAATATCCCGCGAGAATATTCACGATGCGCATCACCTGCTCCTGATAGACGATGATGCCGTAGGTGGGTTCGAGCAGCTCCTTCAGCTCGGGATGCGGATAGGTGACCGGCTCCTGTCCCAGCTTGCGCCTGATATAGACATCGGTCATTCCCGAGTCGAGGGGACCGGGCCGGATGAGGGCGTTGGTGGCGACCAGGTCCTCGAAGCGGTCGCAGCGCATCGCCCGCAGCTTCCCCGTCGCCAGCGCGGACTCGAACTGGAAGACGCCGGACGTGCCCCCCTGCGCGAGCATCTCGTAGACGCCCGGGTCGTCCAGCGGAACGTCGTCCATGGTCGGATAAGCGGCGCCCGTTTCCGGATGGCGCAGCGCCCCGTATTTCCGCTTCACCAGTTCGACGGCGTCGTGGATGATGGTGAGGGTGCGCAGCCCCAGAAAGTCCATCTTGAGCATGCCGGCGTCGTCCACGCAGTTCATGTCGTACTGCGTGACCACATCCACGTCATCTGCCGGACCGTCCCGTGACGCCGCCTGTCCCGCGGAAGCCTGGGCGGCGCCATTCCCGCGCACCCCGCTGCCCCGCGACTGGACGCACACGGGCACATAGTCGGAGAGCGGCCCGGGCGCGATCACCACTCCTGCGGCGTGCACCGACGCGTGCCGGCTCAGTCCCTCCAGGGTACGCGAATAGTCGAAGAGCTTCCGGTAGCGCTCGTCGGCCTGGTACAGCTCCCTCACGTCGGAGATCTTCTCCAGCGCCTGTCCGATGGTCAGCGCCTGCCCCGGCTGGTTGGGGATCATCTTCGCGATGCGGTCGGTCTCGCTGGGCTTGAAGCCGAGGGTCCGGCCCACATCCCGCACCACCGCGCGCGACTTCATGGTGCCGAAGGTGATGATCTGCCCCACGGCGTCGCGGCCGTATTTGCGGCGCACATAGTCGATCACCTCGCCCCTGCGCTCGAAGCAGAAGTCGATGTCGATATCCGGCATCTCCCTGCGCTCGGGATTCAGGAAGCGTTCGAAGAGGAGTCCGAACTCAATGGGGTCGATATTGGTGATCCAGAGCGAATATGCCACCAGCGACCCGGCGGCGGAGCCCCGTCCGGGCCCGACCGGAATGCCATGTTCCCGGGCCCAGCGCATGAAGTCCCAGGTAATGAGGAAATATCCCGCATAGCCGGTTTCGGCGATGACCCCGAGTTCATAGTCCAGCCGCGCGCGCACCTCGCCCGAAAGCGCATCGCCGAAGCGCTTCTTCGCCCCCTCGATGCTCAGGTGCCTGAGGTAGTCGTCACTGTCCGCATGGTTCTCGGGGATGGGAAACTCGGGCAGGAAGTACTTCTTCTCGAAGGAGACGTCGACCTGGTCCGCGATCGCCAGCGTGTTCTCCAGCACTTCGGGATGGTCCGGGAAACGCTCCGCCATTTCGGGGCCCGACTTGAAGTAGAGCCCCTCGTCGTAGCGCATGCGGTTCTTGTCGCCGTGGTCCTTGCCGAGCCCGATGCAGAGGAGGACGTCGTGCGCGTTGTGGTCCTCGGCGCGCAGGAAGTGGGAATCGTTGGTGGCCACCACGGGCAGGCCGATCTCCCCCGCGAGCCGGAACACCTTCTCGTTCACCGCGTCCTGACCGGGGGTGTCATGCCCCTGGACCTCCAGGTAGTACCGCTCCCCGAAGACGTTGGCGTGCCACTCCGCCGCCTCGCGCGCGGCCTCCCATTCGTCCTCGGCCAGCCGGCGCGCCACTTCCCCCGCCATGCATGCGGAGGTGCAGATCAGCCCCGCGGAATGGCGCTCGATCACCTCGCGGTCGATGCGCGGCTTGTAGTAGAAGCCCTCCAGATACCCGATGGAGGAGAGCTTGATCAGGTTCTGGTACCCCTCGCGGTCGCGGGCGAGCAGCACGAGGTGGTAGTACGGCTTCTTGATCTCGCGCCCGCCCACGCGCATCGGCTCCTTGTGGCGCCGGTCGCCGGGGGCCACGTACGCCTCCATGCCGATGATGGGCCGGATGCCCTCCTTCTCCGCCGCCTTGCGGAAGGTCCAGGCCCCGAAAAGGCAGCCGTGGTCGGTGAGGGCCAGCGCCGGCATCTCGAACTCCTTCGCCTTGTGGACGAGATCGGTGAGACGGTTGGCGCCGTCGAGGAGCGAAAACTCCGAATGGCAGTGGAGATGGACGAATGACAAGGGCGGCTCGTAGCTGAGGTCGGCGGGGAAGGGCGTCGGGGCGACGCCCCGGGATACCCCAATAGACGCTGGACCGCGCCCCGCGCGAAAGGGTTTCCGCGGGGGTGGCTTCGCGGATGTCGATGGCGCGCGACGCTCGGGCCGCGCGCGATCAGCGGGCGCCGCCGGAGCGGTGGATCAGCCCTCCCGGACCACCGTTTTCGCCAGGTCGAACACCGTGTCCACTTCGAGCGCCTTCATGCACCAGAAGGCGCCGTTGCAGGTGGGCCGGTTGCCGCAGGGCGCGCAGGGCTGGAGCTCAAGGGCGATGCGGGCCCGCGCGTGGGGCGCTGCGCGATAGGGGATGTTCGATCCGAAGACGAGCACGGAGGGCCGGCGGAACGCGACCGAGACGTGCGACAGACAGGTGTCCACCCCCACAAACAGCCCGGCGTGCTTCACCACGGCCGCCGCCTCGCCGAGCCGGGTTCGGCCGGTCAGGTCGATGAGCCCCGGAAGCGGTTCAGCGGTCGCAAGCCCGTCTCCCGTCCGATCTCGCGCAAGGGCCGCGATCCGTCCGGCCGCCCTGCGGTCCGCCGGTCCTCCCAGGATGACCACCGGCAGGCCCAGGTCCGCGCGGATGCGCACCGCAAGCGCGGCCCAGCGTTCCTCGAACCAGTGCTTCTGGGGCCGGGTGGTGAAGGGAGCGAGCGCCGCGTAGCCCCGCTCCAGACCGTGTTCGGCGATGAAGCGCGGCGCGAAGTCCTCTTGCTCGCCGCTCAGCGCCAGGCGCAGCGACAACCCCTCGCTCGGGAGCCCGAGTGCGTCCGCGAAGTACGGGTACTGCAGGCTGGTGCTTCCGGGGGCGGCGCCGTGGCGGGGCACGATACCGGTCATCAGCAGCCGGCTGCCCTCCTTGGAGCCGAGGCCAATGCGCATCGGGGCGCCCGAGAGCCACGCCACCCAACCGCTGCGCAGGAGCCCCTGCAGATCGAGGGCGACGTCGAATCGGGGCGCGCGCAACCGGCCGCGGAGTTCCCGAAACGCACGCCGGAGCGCCCGCCAGCGTCCGGCCCGGATCATGTCCTTCCACGCGGCGCGGTCCCACACGACGATCTCGTCGAGACCCTCGTGATGTTCGATCATGCTGCGGGCGTGCGACTCCACAGCCCAGGCGAGGTGCGCCTCCGGATAGCGGCGCCGGAGCGCCTCGACCACGGGCGACGCCAGCAGCACGTCGCCGCGCGCGGTGAGGCGCACGACAAGGATGGCCCGGGGGGCGGCCGGGAGCGCAAACTGCGAAGTTGCCCTGGGGCGCTGCGGTTTTGTCTCGATCGCCATGGCCATGGAGGACTACCGCCGAACAACCCGATGGCGGAGATTCGCGACGGGCGAGGAATCACTGAGGGTGAACGCCGACGACGGGCACATGATAACCGTTCGGGGACGCGGCGCGATCCTCTTTGGGGACCAGCGCGGTCCCCGTCACGGCGGGATTCGCCCTGGTGTTCCCGTTGCGCGCACGGATTCATTCAGGGACGGCTGGACGAGATGCTCCGCTACGACATCTTCTACCTGATGGCCGCGCTGCTGGCCAGCCCGGTCCTGGCGGCCCGCCTTCTCGGCACCGGGAAGTGGAGGACGGACTGGAGGGGCCGGTTCGGACATGTGGGGGTGCTGGATGGACCGGCTTCCCCCATGGGCCGGCTCGACGGCGCCCCCGCCCGTCCCCGCCCCCCGACCGTGCTGGTCCACGGCGTCAGCGTGGGGGAGGTCGCCGCGACCCGGCAGTTGGTCGACCGCCTGGCCGCCCGCGCCCGGGTGGTCGTGAGCAGCACGACCGACACCGGGGTGGCGCGCGCGCGGTCGCTGTACGGGGCCCACCACCCCGTGGTGCGTTATCCCCTCGACCTCTCCTGGATGGTGCGTCGCTTCCTGGACGCCGTGCGCCCGGACGTGGTGGCCCTCACCGAGCTGGAGGTGTGGCCCAACTTCGTCACCGAGTGCGCGCGGCGGGGCATCCCCGTGTGCGTGGTGAACGGCCGCCTGAGCGCCTCCAGCCACCGTGGCTACCGGCGCGCGCGGGGGTGGGTGCGGCCCATCTTCCGCCAGCTCGCGGCCGTGGGCGCCCAGAACGCAGCGTACGCCCGCCGCTTCGCCGACCTGGGTGTCCCCCGCGACCGGGTGCGGGTCACCGACACGATGAAATGGGACACGTCCGGCCATCCTGCCTCCGATCCGCCGGCGACCGCCGCCCCCGCCACCGGGCTTCCCACGGCCGAAGCGCTCGCGACCGACTCCGCCGCCACGACTCCCCCCGCGGCCGAAGCGGTCGCCACCGACTCCGCCGCCACGACCTCTCCCGCGGCCGAAGCGCTCGCGGCCACCCTCGGCCTCGACCGGTCCCGGCCACTCATCGTCGCCGGCTCGACGGGCCCAGGCGAAGAGGAGGAGCTGATCGCCACCCGCCCCCCCGGCGCCCAGCTCCTCCTGGTGCCCCGAAGGCCGGAGCGGTTCGACGCCGTCGCCGCGCTCCACCCCGACATCCGCCGCCGAAGCGACGCCCGGAGCGGCAGCCGCGACCCGGAGGACACCGCCGCCCCGGCGAGCACGGCCGCCCCGCCTTCCGGGCGCCACGTCGCCATCCCCGCCGCCCCGCCCGCCGTCGCCGCCCAGCCGGCCGCCACCGATCTCCCCACCCGCACCGACCTTTTCCTCCTCGACACCATGGGCGAACTGGAGCTGGCGTACACCCTGGCGGACGTCGCCATCGTGGGGCGGAGCTTCGTGCCCATGGGTGGATCCGATCCCATCCCCCCGGTGGCAGCCGGATGCGCGACCATCATCGGTCCCCACCACGAGAACTTCGCCGACGTAGTCTCGGCCCTGCGGGCGGGCGGGGGCATCACCGTAACCCACGCCCCCATGGGAGCAGCCAGCCGCCTCCTGGCGGACGAGGATGCCCGCCACCAAACGGCCCGCGACGGTCAGCGCGTCATCGAAGAACACCGCGGCGCCTCGGCGCGCACCGCGGATCTCGTGCTGGCACTCCTCCCGCGCGGAGGCGACCGCTAATGCGAACACCCCATCCCGCCATTCCCTCGCCCCCGATTGGTCGCGACCGTTTTCCTCGTCCTCCTGGAGTTCCAGTCGACGGTCGACTCCCGCATGGCTCTGCGAATGCTCGACTATGCGATCCGCGTTCTGCAGGGTCTCGCTCGCGACCATCTTGACCCCGACGGCAGATTCCCGCCCATTCTTCCAGTCGTGATCCATAACGGTGAGCGACGCTGGAACGCGCCAACTGAATTGCGTGATCAGTTCGCACTGGCGCCCCGCGAATTGGTTGGCGGCGGATGGGCGAGACGGAGTTGCTCGACAGCTTCGAGGCGTGGATCACTCAGGTGCTGGTGGAACGAACCGGTCCGCAGGGCACGGTGGACCTGGATTTCATGACGGAGGGGGATGGCGGAATGTCTTCATCATTGGCCGAGCGGGTGAGAAAATGGGGCGACGAGTTGAACCAGCAGTGGCTGGAGAAGGGGATCGAGCAGGAGCGGCGCGCGGCTCTCGAACGGGAGCGCGCTCTGGTTCTGCGGCTTATCGCGCGACGGTTCGGTTCGGAAACGGCTGACCGGCTTGCCCCAATGGTCGCAACCCTTTCCGAGCCTGAGCGCATCACCACCTTGGCTGAGGCTGTCGTCGAATGCGAGACCGCCGGAGATTTCGTCGCCCGGGCAGAAAAGGCTTGATGTACGACGAAACCTTGTGCCTCAACTTCCCCGCCACACGATGCCCACCTTCAGCCCCGTCTCCCCGGCGTCCAGGACCGTGGGGACAGTGACGCCCACTTCCGTGAACTGCGCGGTCCACTGCTCGTCGCAGTAGGGGGTGTGGCTGGCTTCGACGCGCAGCCCCAGCCCCTCGCCCAACCCCTTCTCCACGCCGAGGCCGAAGGTGAAGGCCTGGTGGTTCAGGTCGCGCGCATCCTCTCCCGAAACCAGATCGGAGGGCCCGCACCCGGCCGGCAACATGCAGCCGCTAAAGCGATTCGTCAGCTGCACCTGAGCGAGGCGGATGCCCGCCAGCAGAAACACGGTCGCATCCGCCGAGGCCAGTGCGCCCGGGCTGCCGCCGATCTCCAGAGTCAGGCCGTAGCTTCGCTTCCTCTCGAAGGTCCACTGGTCCGGCCAGCTTTCGCCGAGCTGATTGCGCCCCGGGGAGTCCCCGACACCGGCCAGTTGTCCGTCCACGGCCGCGAAGTGCAGCGCGGCGTCCACGCGCGCGCCCATGTGAAACCCGCTCCCGCCGAGCGGCGCCCGATAGCCGAGGAACCCACCGATCCCGCTCCCCCATGCGTTCGCGGAACCCTCGTCCATGACCAGCGTCCCACGCCGCGGCGGGGGAACCAGCGTATTGGGCGCGGTATTGTCGACCGTCTTGCCCAGAGTGGCCTTGACCCGCTCCATCGGGACCAGGACGCCCGCGCGGAACCCTCCGCCCTGCGCCGAAACCGACACCGGGAACAGAAGCGCCGCAAGCAGGAGGAAACCCAGCCCGCCACATCGTCGCATCACCATCGCATCAACCCTCCCGCCCGGCAGCGTCAGGTTCACATCGCTGCGCCCGGCAGCGTCAGCGTCACATCCCTGCGCCCGGCAACGCCGGCTCGCACTCGAAGGAGTCGAGGATGTACCGGAGCTGCAGCATGTACTCGTATTTGTCCCGGCCCGGAGCATAAAGCCAGGAATCGATCAGGTACAGTCGATCCTGACCGGGGCACGCCCTCGTGCGCGTCAGGAAAGGACCCGCGGCCGGCCAGGCGCCGGGGGCGCTCTCCCAGACGCCGTGGATCTCCCGGGCATCGTCGCCTGCGGCCCGGCCGGGCTCGACCTCTTCCGTCACCAGCTGCTCGTCCGCGTAGTAGTTCCGCGACAGCGACAGGCGCCAATCCAGCATGTCGGCGTCCGTCAACGGGTCGGGAATCGGCGAACGCCACGTGATCGCGACCTCGCGAATGAGTTGCGACGGATCGGGATTGTCATTG
Source organism: BD2-11 clade cluster bacterium bin43 (assembly GCA_002238605.1). Lineage (GTDB taxonomy): Bacteria > Gemmatimonadota > Gemmatimonadetes > Longimicrobiales > Gaopeijiaceae > BD2-11. The sequence goes on from MPMR01000028.1 coordinate 37,439, forward strand.
CGAAAGATGAAGACCGAATCCTCCTGGCTCCATCGATAGATGACCGGGAGCTGCAGCGCGAAACCGCCCGCCGCGCGCAGCGTGTCGGCGAGCAGGGAATCGAGCCCTGAAATGAACATGCGCGCGTGGACATACTCGCGGTACTGCCCGTCGAAGAGCGCCAGCAGGTCGTCCAGCCGCGCCTCCACTTCGTCCGCCCCCCCGCCGGGCGGCAACAGGAGAACCGTCACCAGTTGTCCGAGCGCCCACAGGTCGTACAGCTGGAAGATCTCCGGCGGATTAAGCGGTTCGTCCCGCGACCTGGCGTCCAGGACTTCCGAGATCCAGGGATCCTCGGCGGTACCGATCAGCAGCACCTGTCTGAACTCCCGCAGCAGCCCCCAGTCCGACCCGAGGGGATCCTGATGGGTGATCCTGAAGGTCCGCTCGTCGCGAACGGTGAAGATGGTGGGCTGGAGTCCATTGGCGATCGCATTGCCAGAAGTCTCCCAGAGCTCGGCCGACGCTCCGACGATGATGCTGTTGACCTCGCCCCACGCGATGGTCCTGTCGCATCCGGACAGGGAAAGCGCGCACAGGCTCAGAACGGCCAACCGGCATCGACCCATCGCTACATCCTCCCGTCCGCCCGCTCCATAATTGCATCCCGGCGTCCGACCGGCCGGCCATCACATGTGTGCGCCCCGGCCCCCGCCCGCATTGCGTCTCCGATCCCGGCATCATGGCATCTTCGCGCCCGGGGCCAGCCCCGGTCATCACATCGCCGCGACCGGCAGCCCATCCTCGCATTGGAAGGAGTCGAGGATGTACTCGAGTTGCAGCATGTACTCGTACTTGTCCTTGCCCGGCGCGTAGAGCCACGAGTCGAGCAGGTACATGCGATCCTGACCGGGACAGACCTTCGTCCGCGTCAGGAAGGGCCCCGCGGCCGGCCAGGCGTCCGGGAGGCTCTCCCAAATGCCGCGCAGCTCGTACGCATCGTCGCTCAGGTCGCGCCCCGGCGGGAGCTCATCCGTCACCACCTGCTCGTCCGTGTAGAAATCCCGCGTCAGCGACTGGCGCCAGTCCAGAATGGCGGAGTCCGCCAGCGGCCCGGTGACCGGTGTGCGCCACGTCACCGCGATTTCCCGGATGAGTTCGGCGGGATCGGGATTGTCGTTGCGGAACATGAAGATCGAGTCCTGATAATCCCATCGATAGACGCGGGGAAGATCGAGCACGAAACCGCCCACGGCGCGCAGCGTGTCGGCCAGCAGAGAGTCGCGTCCGGAGACGAACATGCGCGCGTGCGTGTACGTGCGATATTGCTCGTCGAAGAGAGCGAGCAGTTCGCCCACGCGCGCCTCCACTTCGGCCGCCCCGCCGCCGGGCGAAAGCAGGAGCACGGTCACAAGCTGACCCCGCGCCCAGACGTCGATCAGCTGGATGACCCCGGGCACGCCGAACGGCTCCGTATTCGTGATGTCGCTCTCCTCCATGGCCTCCACGATCCACGGGTCCTCCAGCGTCCCGATCAGCAGCACCTGCCTGAACTCGCGCAGGGTTTCCCAGTCGACTGCCAGCGGGTCCTGGTAGGTGATCTTGAAGGTCCGCTCGTCGCGCACGGTGAAGATGGTGGGCTCGAGCCCGGTCGTGACCGTGCTTCCCACCTCGTCCCAGAGTTCCATCGATGCGCCCACGATGATACTGTTGACTTCGCCGTACGCGCCGGTCTTGTCGCAGCCCCCGAGGGCGAGAACGCAGGCGCCCAGGGTCGCCAGGCCAAGTAGACGCATCATGCCGGTTCGCTCAGGATCATGTGGGGTCTCCTTGCGGTCATGTCGGGCCTTCCCGGTCGGGGCAGGGCGTCCGCGACACGGGGCAGCCGTGTTCGATTCGGTCCGGACGCCATAAACCTACGGCGCGCCCGGAAGGGCGGGCAAACCGCATGAGTGAACCCTCGCGTCGATCAACGACCTCCCTGGTCACCCTGCTCCTGGGGGCCGCCGTCTGGGTCGTCTCGTGCGAGAACCCGCTGTCGCCCGAACTGTGCGGGACGATCCCGGTCCAGACGATCGCGGTGGGCGGGACGGTCGATGTCGCCCCGTGCTTCCGCGACCCCAACGGCGAGGCGCTCGTTTTCGCAGCGTTCAGTTCCGACACGGGGGTAGCCACGGTACAGGTCACGGGCAGCACGGTGACGGTCACCGCGGTCTCCCCCGGCACCGCGGTCGTGACGGTGGTGGCGACCGATCCGGGCGGTCTGGAAGCGCGGCAGACCTTCCAGGTCGTGGTGCCGGACCGGCCGCCGACCGCCGTGGGAACGATCGACGACCGGGAGCTGATGGTGGGCGACTCCGCCGTCGTCGACGTTCGGGGACATTTCACCGAGCCCGACGGGCAGCCGCTCCGCTACTCGGCGGCGGCAGATCCGAGCCACCTGGCCGTCTCGGTGGAGGGCACGGTCGTGACGGTGGTGGCGCTCGCCAAGGGCACGGCGGTGGTAACGGTTACGGCGACCGACCCGGGCGGACTTGCGGCTACGCAGCGCTTCGAGGTGACGGTTCCGAACCGGCCCCCGTTCGCGGTCGACTCGATCGCGGCCCGGGAGGTCATGGTCGACCGGGCGGACACGCTGGAGCTGTCACCGTTCTTCGGCGACCCGGACGGCGATCCGCTGACCTGGGCGGCGGCGGCGTCCGACGGCGCGGTGGTCGGCACGGCCGTGGCCGGCAGCACCCTCACGCTGACCGGACTCGCCAAGGGCGAGGCGACGGTGACCGTCACGGCCACCGACGACGAGGGCCTCACGGCCGAGCAGAGCTTCACGGTCACCGTTCCCAACCGGCCGCCGGTCGCGACCGACACGATCCCGTCGCGGATGCTCTACAAGAGCGAAGCGGACACGCTCCGGCTGGCGGCCTGGTTCTCCGACCCGGACGGCGACCCGCTCACCTGGGCCGCGCAGGCTTCGACCCCCGGCGTGGTGGCGCTGGACCTCGCCGCCGGCGAGGGCACACTGGCCATCACCCCGCTGGGCGGGGGCGAGACGGTGGTCACCGTAACCGCGACCGACGACGAAGGCCTGACGGCCTCCCAGAGCTTCACGGTTACCGTCCCCAACCGGCCGCCGGTCGCGACCGACACGATTCCGTCGCGGATGCTCCACAAGAGCGAGGCGGATACGATCGACCTGACGGCCCACTTCTCGGACCCCGATGAGGAGCCGCTGACCTACGCGGCCGCGACGTCCAACGGGAGCGTGGTGGCGCTCGAGGTCTCCGCGGGCGCCGGTACGCTGATCGTGACGTCCCTTTCCCAGGGCGAGGCCGTGGTCACCGTGACCGCGACCGACCCCGAAGGCCTGACGGCCTCCCAGAGCTTCACGGTCGCCGTCCCCAACCGCGGCCCGGCCGCAACGGCCTCCATTCCGGCGCAGACCCTCTACAAGCGCGAGACGGCGCCGCTCGACTTCACCCGCCACTTCAGCGACCCGGACGGCGACATCCTGCGGGTCGAGATCGCGTCGAGCGACGGCCTGGTGGCCACGGCGACCGCCAGCGGCACCACGCTCGAGGTGCGGGCCGGGATGGCCGGCGAGGCCACCCTGACCGTGACCGTCATCGACCCCGGCGGGCTGTCGGCCGAACAGAGCTTCGCGGTCACCGTGCTCAACCGGGGGCCGGTCGCGACCACCCCGATCCCCGCGCAGACGCTCCCCCGCGGGCCGTCCCGGACGCTGGGCATGGCCGCCCACTTCTCCGACCCGGACGGGGACGCGCTCAGCTACTCGGCATCGTCATCCGACCCCAGGGTCGTGCGCGTCCGCGTAGACGGAAGCGACCTCATCCTCACCGCCTGGCGGGTCGGCACGGTCGAAGTCACCGTCACCGCCACCGACCCGGACGGCCTCACGGCCGCGCAGGAGTTCCCCGTCGACGTCCCGCGCACCGACGCCGGCTTCGAGATCCAACTGGGCTTCGCATCCGGCGTGGGCGCCGACGTGGAGTCGGCGGTGCGTTCCGCCGCGGCAACCTGGGAGGCGATCGTCAGAGACACCGAGTTCGCGGATGTCGCGGTCAACGACACCATCTCCTGCAGAATCGCCGAGGAGGTAATCGACGTGGAACTCGGACATCTGGACGACCTGGCGATCGTCGTTGGCGTGCAAACAGGGGAAGCGGGCGGCACGCTGGCGCTGGCGAGCACCTGCGCGAGACGCGTCGCCGGCGGTGAACCTGCGCTGGGCGTCATCCTGTTCGACAACACCGATGCGGGGCGCCTGGCCCGGACGGGCAATCTGTTCGAGGTGGCAATGCACGAGATCGCCCATGTCCTGGGGATAGGCCTGGGTGAGAACTGGCGCTCCTCGATCGCGAATCCATCGGACGCGCTTTCCGACGCCGACACGCATTTCCCCGGATTCCGGGCCGTCGCAGCGTTCAACGCCGCCGGTGGCGCCCGCTACACGGGCGGCAAGGTCCCGGTCGAAAACGGGGGCGATGACGCGCATTGGCGGGAATCGGCCATGGGCGCGGAGAACATGACGCCGGCGCTCACCGTGGGAGCGGCGAATCCCCTGAGCGCGATCACCATCCAGGCGCTGGCGGATCTGGGGTACAGCGTCAACGCCGGCCTCGCCGAAGCGTACATCGTGCCCTCGCCGGCCCTGGCGGCCGCGGCCGCCGAGGATGCCCCGACCATCGATCTCGGCAACGACGTCTACAGGGGACCGATCGTCGAGATCGACGGGGAAGGAAACACCGTCCGCGTCGTCCCGGGCGAGGACGTCGCCCAACCTCCCGCGACGAGCGGGCGCGCCGCCGTCGCCCGCATCCCATCACCCCGAGATCCCACATGAGCTCCGACCCGACCCGCTTCCAGAATCGTTTCCTGCTCGTGCTGGCGCTCGGGATCTCGCTGCTGTTCCTGGTGATGATCCGCGAGTTCCTGGTTGCCATCCTGCTGGCCGCGGTGTTCAGCGGCATGACCCGGCCCCTCTACCTGCGCTTGACGGCGGGCATGAGAGGGCGCGAGCGGGCCGCCGCCGTCGCCACGCTCCTGCTGGTGCTGGTCGTCCTGGTGGCGCCCGCCATCGCCTTCATGGGGCTGGTCGTCTCGCAGGCGGTGGACGTCTCCCAGGCGGCGGCCACCTGGGTGCGCGGCAACATGGACCTGGTCGAGACCGTCGAGGCGCGGCTGCTCGAAATCCCGCTGGTGGGGGAGTTCCTGCCCGACCGCGAGCGCATCATCGCCCTTGCGGGCCAGCTGGCCCAGAGCGCGGGCGGCGTGCTGGTCGACAGCCTGACCGCCGCCACCCTCGGAACCACCAACTTCCTGTTCCAGCTCTTCCTGATGCTGTACGCGATGTACTTCTTCCTCACCAGCGGCCCCGCCATCCTCGACCGCATCCTCTACCTCGTGCCCCTCAACTCCGCGGACGAGCAGCAGCTCCTCGACCGCTTCGTCTCCGTTACGCGCGCCACCATCAAGGGGTCGCTCGTGATCGGCGTCATCCAGGGCGCCCTCGCCGGCCTCAGCTTCGCCGTCTTCGGGGTTCCCGGAGCCGCGTTCTGGGGCACGGTGATGGCGGTTCTGTCCATCGTGCCCGCGCTGGGCACGGCGCTCGTATGGGTGCCGGCGGTCATCTGGCTGCTCGCCACCGGCCAGATCGCGGCGGGCATTTCGGTCGGCCTCTGGTGCGGGCTCGTGGTGGGCACGGTCGACAACTTCCTGCGCCCGCGCCTGGTCGGCCGCGACGCCAGGCTCCCCGACCTGCTTATCCTGCTCAGCACCTTCGGCGGCATCCTCTTCTTCGGGGCCGTCGGTTTCATCCTCGGGCCCATCGTGGCCGCGCTCTTCGTGACCGTCTGGGAGATCTTCGCGGTGGCGTACGGCGACGTGCTTCCGCGGGTGCGCCCGAGAACACCTCCTGCAGACCTTTCTTCGGAAGACGATTCCGTAGATATTTGAATATGCAAGCGAATCGCCCCGGGCTCGGCGGCCCGATCCCGCGTCGCGCCAGACGTACGACCCGGGCCCTCCTGTCCCCGGTCGCCCTGTCGGTGGCGGTATTCCTTCCCGCCGCCTGCGCGCCCGGAGGCGGGGGCGCCTCCGACGCCGAATTCCAGGGCGAGCCCCTCCCCCTCCTCATCGAGCGTCCCGACTTCACGCTCACCGACACCGAGGGGCGTCCGTACTCCTTTCTCGACGAGACGCGCGGCCGCGTGGCGCTGCTCTTCTTCGGCTACACCTGGTGCCCGGACATCTGCCCCATCCACATGGCCAACATCGGCCAGGCGATGAAATCCATCCCCAGCGAGGACCGGCACCGGGTGGAGGTCGTCTTCGTGTCGACCGATCCGGCCCGCGACACGCCCGAGCGCATCCGCGAGTGGCTGGATGTCTTCGACCCCTCGTTCGTCGGGCTGCGCGGCACCCTCGAGGAAGTCAACCGCATCCAGAACCAGGTCGGCCTCCCCGCCTCGCTGCTCGACGAGCCCGATGAGGACGGCAACTACCTGGTCGGCCACGCGGCTTCGGTGCTGGCTTTTACCGCGGATGGACCGGCGCGGCTGCGCTATCCCTTCGGGACGCGCCAGTCGGCCTGGGCCCACGACCTCCCCAGGCTCATCGAACAGAGGTGACGCATCCCGCGCGCACCGCGGCGCTCCTTCTCCTCGCCGCGGCGGCCTGCGACCCCCAGGGGCACCAGTGGGTGTCCACCAGCCGGGACGGGGTCGTGGAGGTCTCGCAGGCGTTCGCCGGCGAGTCGGTCACGGGCGAGACGGCGGCGGTCTACTTCGCGCTCCGCAATCGCGGGCCGACGGAGGACACCCTGGAGTCCATCGTGGTCGAAGGGGCGGGATCGGCCCGGATCCACGAGACCGGCGAGCGCGACGGGATCCGCGTCATGTCCCCGGTCGACGCCCTGCCGCTTCCTGCCGACGCAGTCACCCAGCTCGTCCCCGGCGGCACGCACGTGATGCTGCTCGACCTGGCGCGCCGCCCGGTCGCCGGCGACTCGCTCAAGGGCGTACTGCGCTTCCGCAGCGGCCGGGAGGTCTCGCTGCGCGCGGAGGTCCACGGTCTCACCGACCTGGAACGGGTCGTCAACAACGGCATCAGCCGCAGCGCGGGCTAGTCCGGGGCGCCGGGCCTCGTCCCTCTCTCCGGCTCGACCCCTTCGGTTCATCCTTGCACCGGGCTGAACAATTAATCCCCGGGTAGCGTAACCCCGTCCCGTGCTGATAACCTTCCGTGTCGCACAATGGATGCGGCACTATCCGCTGGAGGAACGACATGTTCAGAGCAAGTCCCCGAGTGATTTGCGCGGCATTGGGTCTGGCCGTCGCGCTGGGACCCTCGGCAGCGGCCAGCCAGGAGCTGCCTCCCGATGTCCAGATAGACCTCTATCTCGTGCGAGCCGATCGCCACATCCAGAACCAGGACTGGGCCGCCGCCCTGGATGCACTGGACATCGTGCTGTTGCTGCAGGCCGATCAAGGCATGGAGACCCCGGCCGAACTCTGGTTCAGGCACGCGACGGCCGCCCTGGAGGCCGGATTCCCCCAGACGGCCATCACGTCCGCGACCCGCTACCTGCAGGAGGCGGGTCGGGAGGGTGAGCACTACGGCTCCGCGCTGGTGCTTCTGGACGAGGCGATAAGCCTGGACGAGGCGACGCCGGCGCCGGCACCGCAGGACCCGGTTCCCGCTCGCGCCGCCCAACCTGTGCGCGCGGCCGAGCCCGCGCGTGCGGCTGAACCTGTGCGTGCCGCCGAACCTGTGCGTGCGGCTGAACCCGCGCCTGCCGCCGCGCCCGCGCCGGCGGTCGAACCTTCACAGGCCAGGGGCGGGCTTACCGTGCTCTTTCCCCTGGTCGGGGTGAACGCGGCAACCATGGCCTTCACGACCAGCGACGCGGTGCCCATCAACGCGTCGCAGCGCACCGGCGTGGGCGGCGGATTCGGTGTCGCGTTTCCCGTCAGCGGCCGCTACGGCGTCCAGCTCGGCGCCCAATTCGCGAAGAAAGGCGCCCGAATGACGCAGGGGGCGGGTGACATGGCCGCCAGCGCGGACATCACCTTCGAAAATGTCGATTTCACGGCGCTGGCCCGCATCGCTGCGCCGCCGGTGGCGAATTTCCCGCTGTATGTGCTGATCGGCCCCTACGCGTCCTTCGAGGTGGGTTGCCGCCTCGTCCTGAACGCCAGCGCCGGGGGCGGGCGCTTCACCGGCAGCGACGATTGCCGGAGCGCCAACCTCGACACCCAGTCGATCGACTTCGGGGTGTCGGGAGGTGTCGGCATCGAGATGGGCACCGGCGACACCCGCCTGACCGCCGGGCTCCTGTACAGCTACGGCCTCCAGGACATCGACAAGTACGTCGGCGATACGGCCAGGCACCGGGTGCTCAACATCCATGCCGGGGTTGCCAGGGCCTTCTGAAGCGTCCATGACGGGCCAGCCGTACCCATCGGTGGACCAGTTGCGTCCAGGAGCGTTCTGACGTGCAGTGGTGGTGCTTTTCGCAGAGCACGGCCTGGAGCTGGGAGTGGCAGGCGTACCCGGGGGTGTGGCTCTTCGTGGCCGCCCTCGCCGCCGGGTATGCACGGTGGAGCGGAGTTCCCCTGCGCGACCGGCGCGCGCGCTGTTTCTACGCCGGCGTGCTCCTGCTGTGGGCCGCCTTCGACTGGCCGCTCGGTCCGCTGGGGGCGTCGTACCTGGCCAGCGCGCACATGGCCCAGTTCCTGCTTGTCGGTCTGATTGCGCCGGCGTTCCTGCTGCTCGGCATGCCGGCCGCCTTTTTCGACCGCCTCCGCGAGCGCCCGCGCGCCATCACCGTCCTCTCCGACCTCACGCACCCGCTGGCCGCGTTCCTGATCTACAACGTCGTCATGACCGTCACTCACTGGCCGGGCGTCGTCGACACCCTCATGGCCACCCAGCCGGGGATGTTCGCGCTGGACATGGCCTGGCTCCTGGCGGGCCTCGTGTTCTGGTGGCCGGTCCTCTGCCCGGTGCCGGACCGCAGCGGCTTCCATCCGCTGGCCAAGATCGCCTACCTCGGCATCAACGGAATCCTCATCCGCCCGCCCTTCGCGATGATGGTCTTCTCCGAGTTCCCCATCTACGCCACCTACGAGCTCGCGCCCCCGATTCCCGGCACCACGGCGCTCGGGGATCAGCAGATGGCGGGCGCGGTGATGAAAGTGGGGCAGGGGTGGATCATGGGAATCGCCCTGGGAATCATCTTCTACCGCTGGTGGCTCGAGACCAGACTCGTCCGCAAGGCAAGTTCCGCATGAGCGACTCGGACCTTCCGTTGCTGGGCGCCGCCCGCAGCGATCCGGGTCGGACCGCCCTGGTGGTCGGCGAGGAGGAGTACAGCTACGGTGAACTGCTCGCCGCGTCGGAGCGGGTGGCGCGCTTTCTCCTGCGTGGCCGCACCGACCTCGAAGAAGCCCGAGTCGTCCTGCTGGTGCCCCCCGGCATCGCGTACGTCGCCGCGCAGTGGGGCATCTGGCGCGCCGGGGGCGTGGTGATACCGCTGGCGCTGGCCCATCCGTTCCCGGAGCTGGTGTCGCTCATCATCGACGCCGACCCGGAGGTGGTGCTACTGCACTCCGGGACGGAGGAGAAGGGGATGGCGGCGGCGCAGGCGTGCGGCGTCCCCTGGGCTCGGGCAGAGGATGCCCTCAGGGGCCCCTGGTCCGCGCTCGACCGCGTTCCCGATCCCGAAACCAACGGGTACCATCTCCACATTTCGGCGCCCGCGCCCCCCCTCCCGGCCGTCGACGAGTCCCGCCGCGCGCACATCATCTACACAAGCGGCACCACCGGGAGGCCCAAGGGCGTGGTCACCACGCACGCCAACACCCGTCACCAGGTCGAGAGCATCGCCAAAGCCTGGGAGATCCGCCCGGGCGACACGGTCCTCAACGCGCTGCCCCTGCACCACGTCCACGGCATCGTCAACGCCCTGCTGTGCCCGCTCTGGTACGGGGCCCGGGTCGAGATCCTCCCGCGCTTCGACCCCGACGAGGTCTGGAAGCGCTTCGAGCTCCTGCGCCCCACCATCTTCATGGGCGTGCCCACCATGTACGTGCGCCTGATCCGGGCGTGGGAGGAGGCGTCCCCCGAGCGGCGCAGGGAGCTCAGCGACCGCGCCCAATGGCTGCACCTCACGATCTCCGGCTCGGCCGCGCTCCCCGGACACGTCCACAAGCGCTGGGCCGAGGTCGCCAGGCACGCCATCCTCGAGCGCTACGGCCTCACCGAGACCGGCATGGTGCTCACCAACCCGCTGTACGGCCGCCGCGCCGAGGGCTTCGTCGGCCGTCCCTTCCCGGGGGTGAAAGTACGCCTCCGGGGCGACGGAGGGCACGAGGCCCTCCCCGGGGAAGAGGGCTCCATCGAGGTGCGGGGACCGGGCGTCTTCAGCGAATACTGGCGCCGGCCGGAGGAGACCGCCGCCGCCTTCGACAAGCACGGCTGGTTCCGCACCGGCGACCGCGCCGTCCTGCACCCGGAGCACGGCTACCGCATCCTCGGACGCGAGAGCGTCGACATCATCAAGACCGGGGGGGAGAAGGTCTCGGCGCTCGAGATCGAGGATGTGCTGCGCCGGCACCCCTGCATCGAGGACTGCGCGGTGGTGGGGATCCCCGACGACGAGTGGGGCGAGCAGGTGTCCGCGGCCCTCGTCTGCACCCCGGAGGGCGCCGTTCCCGCGCCCGAACTGCGCGCCTGGGTCAAGCGCTACCTTGCGGGCTACAAGGCCCCCGCGCGTATCATGGTGCTCGAGGCCCTGCCCCGGAACTCCATGGGCAAGGTGCTCAAGACCGAGTTGCGCGACCTCTTCCTCCGGGCCCCATGATCGACTCGCTGCGCGAATACTGGCCGGTCCACGCCCTGCTCGCCCTGTACACCCTCCTGCTCGCCTACCACGCCTGGGAGGGAAACCGGGGCACGAAGCGGCTGGCCGACTACTACGTGGGCGGGCGCAACATGGGGGCCGTCACCATCGCCCTCTCCTTCTTCGCCACCTACTCGAGCACCAACAGCTTCGTCGGCTTCTCGGGACAGTCCTGGTCGTGGGGCGCCCCCTGGCTCCTGATGGCTCCCCTCATCGTCCTCTTCTCGATGTCCGCCTGGATCTGGGTGGCCCCGCGCCTGCGCGACTTCACCGCCGCGCTCGATTCGCTCACCATCCCCGACTTCGTGGGCTTCCGCTTCGAGAGCCCCGCGGCCCGCGTGCTCGCGGCCGTCATCATCATCTTCGCGTCGTTCTTCTACATGACGGCGGTCTTCAAGGGCATCGGCAACCTGCTGGAGACCTTCCTCGAGATACCCTACCGCACCGCCATCCTCATCGTCTTCGTGATCGTGATGCTCTACACCGTCATCGGCGGCTTCATCTCGGTGGTGAAGACCGACGCGGTGCAGGGGGTGGTGATGATCTTCGCGGCCGTGCTCCTCTTCCACGGCACCACGCGCGCCGCGGGCGGGGTGGGCTCGATCTTCGAGATGGCCGACGCCCCCGACACCGCGCACCTGTTCACCTGGAACGGGGGGCAGGCCTTCCCGCTGGTGCTGGGAGTGATGGTGGCCGCGACCATCAAGTTCATCGTGGAGCCGCGCCAGCTCTCCCGCTTCTACGCGCTGCGCAGCGCGCGCGAGGCGCGCACCGGGGTCTGGATCTCGACGATCACCTTCGCCGCCGTCTACGCGATGCTGGTGCCGATCGGGATGTACGCGCGCAACATCCTCCCCGGCGGCATGGAGGACACCGACCTGGTGGTGCCCGGGCTGCTCACCGAGCCCGGCGTCTTCGCCCCGGGGGTGGGGGCCTTCCTGCTGGTGGCGATGGTCGCCGCCGCCATGTCGTCGCTGGACAGCGTGCTGCTGGTGATGGCCTCCACCACGGACCGCGACATCTTCGGGGCGTGGCGCGGCAGGCGCGACGAGCGCTCGGCGATGCGCCGCACCCGGTGGTACGTGGCCCTGTTCGCCGCCATCACCGCCGTGATCTCGCTCAACCCGCCCGACGGCGTGGTCGGCCTGACCGCCTTCTCGGGCGCCATGTACGCCGCCTGTTTCTTCCCGGCGGTGATCCTCGGGCTGCACTGGCGGCGCGGCAACGGCGCCTCCGCGGTCACCTCCTTCCTGGTGGGCCTGGGGGTGCTCGTGACCTGGCGGCTCACCCCGCTGGGCGACGTGCTGCACGAGGTCTTCCCGGCCCTCGCCCTCTCCCTCGCCGCCTATGTCCTGGTGGCCATGCGCACCAGCCCGCCGCACGCGCCCCACAGGGTGGAGGTGCTGTTCAAGCAGGCGGACCGTCGCAGTCGCAGGCGCTCGCGTCGCTGAGGAGGCACTGAATTACTCTACGCACGTCACGCGCGCGCGCTCGCGCGCATCAACATTAATGCCCGCGCCCTCTGAGATGCCACTGGGCCGAAAGGAAACGAGTCGTCCCTCTGGCGGGAGGACGCCTTGGCGATAGTTTCTGTGGAACGCTCTTATCTCCGGTCATGAGCGACAAGCGCAGCGAAAGGAGACCACCGATGCCCATGGTCCGGCGCACCTTCCTCAGGAGGCTCGCCACAGCTGGGGGAGCAGTAGTCGTCACGCCTTCGCTCGCGGGGCTGGCGAGCCTGCGGCGACGTCACAGGACTCGACTTTTCCGGAAACACGGATGCGCCGGTCAAGCTTCCGGATGTACCGGGTAAGCCCTCGGCGAACCCGATCATCAAGCCGTATGGCGACTTGGTCAGGAGTCTCGACTGCCCTGAATTCGAGATTCCCGAGAGCTTGCGGTGCGTCCGCCTCAGTTCAGGGGAACGTCCATCGTCCGTCAGGGACGGCCTGCTCGTTCCCAACGGGTTCGACGGCATGGCCGCCTTTCCGCTGCCCAACGGCAACGTCCGCTTGATCCGCAACCACGAGATGAGAGACTCCGCCGCAAATGGGGTACCGATCGGCGAGCCCTGGTACGACCGCCGCGCGAGCGGTGGAACCACATCGATGGAGATCAGCGTCACTGGAACCGGCGATGACCTTGCGGTGGAAATCGTGGACGAGTTCGTGTCGCTCGCGGGCACCCTGATCAACTGCGCCGGCGGTCCGACGCCCTGGGGCAGCTGGCTGTCTTGCGAGGAAACCACCGACGGACCCGAGTCGGGCTACGACAGGGCGCACGGGTACGTCTTCGAGGTGCCGGTGAACGCCACCGGCCCGGTGGATCCAGTCCCTTTGCGCGCAATGGGGCGTTTTACCCACGAGGCCGTGGCAGTGGACCCCGCTACAGGAATCGTCTACCAGACCGAGGACAGGTGGTACCATCCCGGAAGCGCACCGGGTGCGGGCTTCTATCGCTTCATCCCCGACACCCCCGGCGTGCTCGGGAACGGCGGCAGACTTCAGATGATGGCGGTGTCCGGCCAGGCGGGGTACCTGACTGCGCGGGGCCAGACGCAGGGAGCGGTGTTGCCGGTTCACTGGGTCGACATCGCCGATCCCGATCCCCGCGAGGCCGAGGATGAACCGCGGGCGGTTTTCTACCAGGGGATGGCGGAGGGCGGGGCGCGATTCGCGCGCCTCGAAGGCGCCTTCGCCGGCGACAGCGGCATCTACATCGTCTCCACGAACGGGGGCGACGCGCTCTCGGGCCAGGTGTTTCACTATCGACCCACATCCGCCGAGGCGGGAGAGCTGAGACTGGTCTTCGAGTCGCCTTCGGCGGACATCCTGGACAGCCCGGACAACATCGTCGTGAGTCCCAGGGGCGGGTTGGTGTTGTGCGAGGACGGGAGCGACGACCAGTTCATCCGCGGACTCGACCGGCAGGGGAAAATCGTGAACCTGGTCAGGGCGCCCGACACCGGAAACGGGCGGGATGAGTTTGCGGGGTCGTGCTTCAGTCCGGACGGCCGCGTGCTCTTTTTCAACGCGCAGGGTTCGACGTCGTACGGCGGGTCACGGGCCAGCGCGACCTACGCGCTATGGGGACCGTGGGAGGACGGCCCGCTATAGCCTGCGTCCCGGCTCGCAGGGACCGACAACCGCCGGCCCGCAACCACTTATCCTCATCGCTGCTTCACGCGTATCGGGATGGGCTGCGCTGCACTGGCTGCGGCCTTCTTCGCCATCCCTGGCATCCGACCGGGAGAAACCGCCGCTGGGGTTCCGCGGCGGGTGGCTCCGCCGTCGACCTCGATCCAGTCGAACCGCGCCACGCCGGTCGCCGACGACGTTCCAGGACGGAACGCCATCCACACCCCCTGAATCCCGGTCGCCCCCGCTTCGCGAATCCTCCCCGGAAGCGGGGCCTCGAAGAGCATGTCGCCGTCGATCAGGACCCGAAGAGTGTCGCCGGAGAGCTCCAGGATCGTCTCCGTGAACACCTCGCCAGCCTCGTTGGCGTCGACGCTGGCCGACCAGCCGTAGCCGTAGTCGCTGAAATAGACCCAGCCGCCCTCGCCGGGTGCGTCGAGATCGTTGTCCCAGAACAGCACGCGCCAGTTCGTCTCGGCCGCCGTGTCCACGCCCATGACCTGGCCGGAACCGATTTCGATCACGATGGTCTGCCACCTCGAGTGATCCGTTTCCAGCCACAGCGCCGAGAAGGCAGCCGTATCGGATCGCGCCAGCCCCGCGCCAGCCCTCCAGTCGCCCACCGGCCAGTCGAAGACATCCAGCTTGTACAGCAGCCCGAAGTCGCCGCCCTCCGTGCTTCCGACCTCCAGCACGCCGTCTCTGACCTCCGCTGCCGTACTGGCCGTGCGGTTCCAGCCATCGATCTCGGACGCGTCGTCAAAGTCCAACCGGAAGCCGCAGTCCGCGCCCGTGCCGATGTGGCTTGCGAGGCCGTCCAGCCAGGCACGGAACGATCGGTCGACCGGGACGCAGAGGCGATTGTCACTGTAATCGAACGACTCCAGCATGCTCAACCTGGCGAGCGAGAGCGGCAGCGTACCGGTCAACTCGTTGGCGGAAAAATCGAGAGAGCGCAGGCTGCGGAGGTTGCCGAGTTCCGCCGGGACTTCGCCCGTCAATCTGTTGCCTTGCAGGTCAAGTCTCCGCAAACTGGCGAGGCTGCCGAACTCCGGCGGGACAGTGCCGGTGAGACCGTTGCCGTTGAGCTCCAGATTGGTCAGCTCCGCCAAGTTGCCGAGTTCGGCGGGTATCGGACCGGCAAGGTTGTTATCGTCGAACTCCAGATTCGTCAACCGCGTCAGGTTGCCGAGTTCCGGCGGTATGGGACCGGTAAGGTCGTTGTCGTCAAGTTCCAGATCCATCAGCTGGGTCAGGTTGCCAAGCTCGGCCGGGATGAGGCCAGTGATCCGGTTGTCGGGGAGTTCCAGGCGCTCCAGGTTGGCGAGGCTGCCAAGTTCGGGGGGAACTGGATTTGCTCGGTTTTTGGTGAGTCTAACTTGTTTTATGACATTGATTTACAGTTTATTCCCACTCTAGCGTGTATCACTTTAGATATGCAATTCTGAACGGGAATCCCTTCGACCGTACTGGAGTTCCTCGGACGCAACCGTGCGGTCAAGCCGTGGAGGAACGGGCAATCCCTCCACCACAACGATCAAGCCGCTTGGCGTGGCTTGGAGCCGCCGAGCCACCACCGCAGCGGCTGGCCCCGCCGCGGCGACCGGCCAGCCGATTGACCGAACGACGACCGGCCCTGAACACTTGGGCCGAGAAGCGGAGGCAGAGCCTTGAGCCCGAGGGCGTGAAACGCCTTATTGTTGATTGTGCTCCGGTCGGAGGTCGAGCCCCGACCGGCCGTGACGATGGCGGGCGGGAAGCCGACCCTGCGCAAACTACATCTTTGTGGGAATCGACCCGTGATCCTCGAACACTGGAGCGCCAACACGGCGTACTATCGAGAGTCGGATTGCTCCGGGTATACCGACAGCATGACGCGCACATACGGACGGCTGATCGCGGCGGCGGGTGCGCTGGCAGTCCCCGCGCCATTGCGGGATCCAGACGATCCGTGGCGGCTGGAGGTGCTCGCGCATCCGCACGGCCCGCGCGTCCTGCGAGCGCGCATCGTCGCCCCGGACGGGCAGCCCGTGGCGGTGCTGGCGGTGGCGGAAGGCGGTGGCGCTGGCCCCCGACGCGCATGGCGCGAGACGGTAGCGGCAGCCCCCTGGATGGTCGACGGACGCGACCCCAGCGACTTCCGCGACCACCTTCCAGACCGACCGTGGGTGATCATGGGCTTGCTGCCGGCGCTGGCCGTCCATGGGGAGGCAGTCGAATGGCTGGGGGAGATCGAGCAGCTCATCGCGTGGTCGTTCCTCGAAAGCCTCCAACCGATGGCGAGCGCCTGAAGGCCGCCGAGCAGGCCGGAGTGCCCATTCGGCAGTTCGATCACCGGCTCGGCCCGGCGTCCCGGTCCGGCCCGGGACGCCTGATCTTTTCCACCAGCCGCCTTGTCATCTCCACCTGCTCCCTGGCCCTGCGCCGTATGTGCCGGAGTATCCGGTCAAGTCCGTCACCCGCCCGGTGAGCCGCTCGACTTGCCGCTGCAAGGCTTCGACCTGCTCGCGCAACGTTTCGATCTGTCCGGAGTGCCGCCGCTGTTCCGTTTCGTATTGCTCGGACAACCGCTCCAAAGCGGTCGTCAACCGCCGTTCCAAGTCGGTCATGCAACTCCCTCCTCACTCTCTCGAGAGCTTCATGTAGGGCCGTCCGTCCATCGTGAAGGCCGGACGGCCCGGCGTGCCGACGGGCAGCAACACGTACCGATCCCCGTCGATTTCCTGCAACTCCACGCCCCAGGTCGTCTCGTGCATCACCGCCAAGGTGTCGCGCGCCCGCAAGATCCTGAGCTTGACCTCCGCCAAGGTCTCGATCCGGGAGTCGATGCTCCTCGACAACCAGTGCATCGTCGCCCAGCTGCCGCCGCAGATACCGAGGAAGAGGCTCATGCCGACCACCAGCGG
>MPMR01000029.1 GCA_002238605.1 BD2-11 clade cluster bacterium bin43
GAAAATGGTCGCTCGGGGCGGGGATTCTTCGAGGAATTGTGCGCCACGGGGGGGGCGGGCCGGCTGGGGGTGGTTGGGGATGCGGGGGGCCGCCTGAGGCCGCACGTGGCCGCAGGGGCGGACCGCTCGGAGGCGGGCGCGGGCGATGGCGAGGCTGTTTTACATAAAATGCGTAAAATACGTAAAACGGATGGTGCCAACGCGCACGAGGCCCTGGCAGCGGACGGTGTTGAGCCCGAGGGTCCCGCCTGGTGGGTGAGCGCGGAGCGGCTGCCCGAGGTGCTCGCCGTGGCCGGTCCGGAGGTGCGGCTCGAGCCGGCCCTGACGCCGCCTGCCGACCTGGCCGCGCGCGAGTGGAGTCGCGAGGATGCGGTGCGCGAGCTGGTGCGCGGCCGGCTCCAGATGTGTGGTCCGGTCACGGCCGGCGAGATGGCGCGTACGCTCGCGGTGGGCGCACCGGAGGTGGAGGCGGCCCTCCTCGCGCTCGAGGGCGAGGGCTTCGTGCTGCGGGGTGCCTTCACCAGCCCGGACGCCGGGGGGGAGTGGTGCGAGCGCCGCCTGCTGGCCCGCATCCACCGCTACACGCTCAACCGGTTGCGGGCGGAGATCCGGCCGGTGTCGCAGGCCGACTTCATGCGTTTCCTGTTCGCGTGGCAGCGGGTCGCGGAGGGCGAGCAGGCGGCGGGGGTGGAGGGGCTGGCCGGCGTGCTCGCGCAGCTCGAGGGATTCGAGACCTGCGCGGGCGCGTGGGAGGCGGACGTGCTCGGCCGGCGGGTCGCGAGCTACGACCCGGGGCTGCTGGACGCCGTCTGCATGGCGGGCCGCGTCACCTGGGCGCGCATCTCCCCGCCGGCGGGCAACGGTCCCCCGGTGCGCGGCCCGCTTCCCGCCACCCCGATCGCCTTCCTGGACCGCAGCCGCATGGAGGTGTGGCTGCGCCCCGGTGGGGGTCCTTCCGCGGTCGGCGCCGACCCCGTAGCAGGCGGAGATCCCTCGGCCGACGGCGACGCCTCCCTCCTCTCCGCCCACGGTCGGGCCGTGCACGACGTGCTGGCCACTCGCGGCGCCTCCTTCTTCCACGAGCTGGTGGGCGCATCCGGCCTGCTCCCCACCCGGGTGGAGGAGGCGCTGGGCGAACTGGTCGCCGCCGGCCTGGCCACAGCGGACAGCTTCACCGGCCTGCGCGCGCTGCTCGTACCCTCCGACCGGCGCAAGCCGCTCGGGCCGGCGCCGCACGCGTCCCTGGCGGCCAATGCAGTCGGCGCGCAAGGCCGGACGGGGCGCCGGGGCGGCCGCAACCGGCGGCGGTCGTCGGTCGCCTTCGGGGTGGACTCGGCGGGGCGGTGGTCGCTTCTGCGCCGCGACCTGTCCGGTCGCGGGGGCGGGGCGGGGGAAGGGGAGGAAGCGGTGGCCATGGCGACCGCGCGCGTTCTGCTGCGCCGCTACGGGGTGTTGTTCCGGAGGCTGCTCGACAACGAGCCGCGCACGCTGCCGTGGTGGCGGCTGGTGCGCGCGCTCCGCCGCATGGAGGCGAGGGGCGACGTGCGCGGGGGCCGCTTCGTCACCGGCGTGTCCGGCGAGCAGTTCGCGCTTCCCGAGGCGGTCGGCCTTGTGCGCCGCATCCGCCGGAAGGCTCCTTCCGGCCGCCCGGTCCCGGTGAGCGCGGCCGACCCGCTCAACCTCACCGGCATCCTCACGCCCGGGCCGCGCATCGCCAAGAGCACCAGAAGCCGCGTCGTCTACCGGGACGGCGTCCCGGTGGCGGCACACGAAGGGAGCGCCTTCGTACGGCTGGGCGAGTACGAAGACGCGGTTGCGAACCAGGTCGAGCGTGCTGCGCGCATCGGTTCGCTGCCTCCGGCGCTGCGTTCGTACATGGGCCGCAAGCGGCGCGCCGCCGCGACCGGACGAAATCACACCTGACACGGAGCAGGACAATGAGGATCAAGCGACGCGGTGTAAGACGGGTGCTGGTGCTGGCGGCCGTGCTGCTGCCGGCCTCCGGCCTGGCACAGCAAACCCATCCTCTCCTCGTCACCGAGGACTGGCTCGCGGACCGTCTCGACGACCCCGGCCTCCTGCTCCTGAACGTCGAGTACAACGAGTCTACCTTCCGGGAAGGCCACATCCCCGGCGCCCCGTTTCCTGCCGTACCAGGAGATCGTGACCCAGGTGGGTGAACGGCTGGTCGAACTCCCGCCGCTGGAGCAGGTGGTCGAGGCTTTCCGGCAGGCGGGGATCTCCAACGAGCTGCACGTCGTCCTCTACGGAACCCCCATCCCCGCCGCGCGCGCGTTCGTAACCCTCGAGCACCTCGGCCATGAGCGGGTCTCGATAATGGACGGCGGGCTCCTCGCGTGGCGGGACGCGGGGCGGCAGGTCGCGACCGGCCCGGTGTCCGGCGGGCGCGGTTCCTTCGAGCCTCGCGTCCAGGACGACGTCTTCGTGGACGCGGAGTGGGTGGACGAACGCCGCAACAGCGCCGGGTACGCCCTTCTGGACGGCCGCCCCGACAACGAGTACACCGGGGCCGACAACGGGCGCGACGGCACCTACCGGCCGGGCCACATCCCCGGCGCCGGGCACGTCTACTGGGAGGAGTTCATCCTCTCTCGCGAAGAGCCGCGCTTCGTTTCGCGCGAGCAGATGGAGGCCCTGTTCCGGCGCGCGGGCATCGATCCCGGCGAGACCGTCATCAGCTACTGCTACATCGGGATGCGCGCCAGCGTGAACTACTTCGTCTCGCGCCTGATGGGCCATGAGACCCGCTTCTACGACGGCTCCTGGAACGACTGGAGCCTGCTGGGGCTGCCCGCGGAGACGGGTCCGCAGCGGCCGCCGGGCTGAGGGGAGGGGATACCGTCAGCGGCGTCCCTGGTCGCGAAGTTCCTTCGCCGCCGAGGCCGGGAACGAGACCCCGGTCTCGCGGCAGGGAGCTGCGCAGCGTCTTCCTCGTCCCGCTCTTCCTGACGCTGGGCCTCCTTCTCCTCTCCCTTGCGCCGCGGGTAGCCGACAACGCCCGGCTCGGCTTCGCGTTCCTGGCGGCGGTGGCCGGGCTGCTGATCTGGCAGGGAATACTGTTCGCGAGACTGTCGCGCGCCGGGGCGTCCCGCGGCTTCCAGGTCGTACTGCGCCCGCAGCACTATCTGCAGGCCCTCGTGCAGCTTACGGTGTTCGCCGTCTGGGGATGGTACTGGCGGCCGGTCTACGACTTCGCCGGGCTGCTGCTGGCGCAGCTGATCTTCGCATACGCCTTCGACATGCTGCTCGCCTGGTCGCGGGGCGAGCGCTACGTCCTCGGCTTCGGGCCCTTTCCCATCATCTTCAGCACGAACCTCTTCCTCTGGTTCACGGACGACTGGTTCTACCTGCAGTTCCTGATGGTGGGGGCGGGATTCCTGGGGAAGGCGTTCGTGCAGTGGCGGCGCGAGGGGAGGCGCACACACATCTTCAACCCCTCGGCGTTCTCGCTGGGGCTGTTTTCGCTGGCGCTGATCGCGACGGGCACCAGCGACCTGACGTGGGGGCAGGATATCGCAACGACGCTCACCTTCGTCCCCGCGATCTACCTGCTGCTCTTCGGGCTCGGCCTAGTGGTGATGTACTTCTTCCGGGTGACCCTGGTGTCGGCGTTTGCGGCGGCCGCGCTCTTCGGGCTGAGCGCGCTCTACGGAGCGGCGGCCGGGGTCCCGTACTTCATCGATTCAGAGATTCCGGCTGCGGTCTTCCTGGGGCTGCACCTGCTGGTCACGGACCCGTCGACTTCCCCGCGCACGCGCACGGGCAGGGCCATCTTCGGGGCGCTCTACGGGGCCGGGGTCTTCGGGCTGTTCTGGTTCCTCGAGGCCGTGGGCGCGCCGACCTTCTACGACAAGCTGCTGTGCGTGCCGCTGCTCAACCTGAGCGTGCCCCTGATCGATCGCTTCGTGCGCGCGCTCCAGAGGCGTCCGGGCGTCCGGCGCCTCTCACGCGCGCCCTGGGCGGCGGCCAACCTGGCCCACATGGCCGTGTGGATCGTCTTTTTCGGCGCCATGGCCGCGACCGGGCGCACCGACGGCCCCCACCGGGGCGACATGCTGCCGTTCTGGGAAGACGCGTGCGCGGAAGGGCGGCCCAACGCCTGCGAACGGCTGGTGCGCATAGAGGCGAGCTACTGCGCCGACAACGCGGGATGGGCGTGCAACGAGCTGGGCGCGCACTACGTCGAAGGCCGGATCGTGGAGCCCGACGCAGAGCTGGCGCTGGGCTTCTTTGCGCGGGCGTGCGAGGCGCAGTTCCAGGCGGGCTGCGTGAACCTGCTCGATCCGTCGGTGGTGAGCCGCGCGCCCCCGCGTCCCCTGGATCTCAGGCTGCTGCTGCGGCAGGGAGGCCTGAACCTGATGGACATGCCGGAGCGGGATCTCCTGGGGCGTGCCTGCGGCCATGGGTGGGCGTTTGCCTGCGCGCGGATGGGGATGGAGGCGCTATGAGGCCCGGAATCCAGATTCGATGAGGCTCCTGGCCGTGTTTGCGGCGGTGGGCCTGATCTTCGCGGGCGTGTGGCTGGACTATCGGAATCAGACCGCTGGGACGAGACCGGAACGGGCCGAATCCGGGCGGGCCGAGTCCGCAGGAACCAAATCCGTTCCCGGCGACCCCGAGGAGACCCGGCCCGGGCTGCCCGGCTTCCGCGCCGACCTCGGCCAACTCCCGGATGATCCGCTGCTGGGCTTCGTGGAGATCCCTGCAGGACCCTTCCTCATGGGGAGCGATCCGGCCATCGATACCCTCGCTTACGACATCGAACGCTGGAGTCCGGGCCGGCCGCAGGGCACGGTCGAGGTGCCGGCCTTCTTCATCGGCCGCGGCGAGGTGACCGTCGCCCAGTTCCGCGCCTTCTCGGAAGGGACGGGCTACGAAGCCGATCCGCAGACGCTCGCCGGGCCGCCGCTTCATCCCGTGTCCTTCGTTTCCTGGCCGGACGCGCTCGCGTATTGCCGCTGGCTGGAGGAACTGCTGCGCGAGTCGCCCGCGACGCCCCCGGAGCTCCGGAGACTGCTGACGGACGGCTGGCGGGTGACGCTCCCGACCGAGGCGCAGTGGGAGAAGGCCGCCCGCGGCGATGACGGGCGCATCTTTCCGTGGGGAAACGAGTTGCGCGCCGACCGCGCAAACTTCGCGACCGGGAGACCCGCGCCCGTGGGGGAGATGGCCTGTCGCGAGTGCCCCTACGGCCTTGGCGACATGAGCGGCAACGTCTGGGAGTGGACCCGCAGCCCCTGGCAGCCCTACCCCTACGACGAGGCGGACGACCGCGAGGGGCTGGAGGGCGATGCGCTCTGGGTGATGCGCGGCGGCTCGTTCAGCGAGCCGGTCCGCAACGTGCGCGCCGCCATCCGGGGCGCGGCGGGGCCGGACGTGCGGCGTGAGTTCATCGGGTTCCGGGTAGTGATTGCGCGCCGCTGACTACCCTCCGTGGTCGTCGCATGAGTGCGTGAGAAGTCGGGATCCCACGCCTGCAAGAGAACAACGGTTCTGACCTGGGTGAAGAGCCTTTCATGGAGGAGGTGGCACGACATGTCAAGGCGCTGTGGGATGGCGAAAGCGGTGTGGCCTGCGATCTGTCTCGTGGTTGGCCTCGGTGGTTGCGATACCGGGAACTCGGCACGCTCCATGGCCGCGTTGCCCCGGAGTGACCTGCCTCCCGGCGTCACTGCCCGGGAACTTCAGGTTCGCCGCGCACGGACGATCGACCTGGGCCAGGATAGCGCCGGATTCGTCAATGCGATAACGGACGTCGCGCGATCGGGCTCCCTGCTGTTCGTGCTCGATGGAATGGCGCGGACCATCAAGGTCTTTCAGGAGTCAGATGGAGCGTTCGTGCGCAGTTTCGGGGGACAGGGTCGTGGACCGGGGGAGCTCGGCGATCCGATGGCGCTGGCTGTGTTCGATGATACCGTCTACGTAGTGGACCCGACGATTGGGCGAGCAGTGTCGGTGTTCAAGCACGACGGGACGTTCATCGAGCTGCGAGACCTGGAGGTGCAGGGCAATCCGACCGAAATCGTCGCAGATGCGGCTGGGCTTGTGGTCATTACGCCGTTCCTGCCAGAGCAGGAGTCCGGCCAGTGGCATATCGCGCATCGCCTCACACACGGGGGTGAGTGGCTGTCGAGTTCGTGCTCCAGAGACGGCCGCTTTGCGATCAGCGAGGCGGAGGGCGGACTGCTCGCTCGGATGCAGTACTCCGCTCTGACTCGAACGACGGACGCCATCAGCTGCACGCAGCCGATCTCGCCGACTTTTCAGGTCATCGAAGGTGAGGTGCCTGGCCTCAGCTACGCACCGCCGTTCTACAGAGCGCCGGAGGATCGGTCGCTCGCGGGTATGTCGCAGTCTGATGTGTTCCTCTTTCTCGCGACTTGGACGAGTCACGGCGAGGCATATGTATGGCGCGACCGCTTCCTGTCGGTCTACACCACCTATGATGAGGAGTTGGCCACGGTCGTCAGTAGCGTCTTCACGTGCGTTCTGGACCGTGGCCGAGTGCAGGAGTGTGGAACGGTCGAAGGTCTTGGCCGGATCGTAGATGCACCTCATCCGGATACTCTCTATGTCGAGGAGATATCTGATGCTGCTGCTCCGACAGTCATCGCGGTTCTCTCGATGGAATGGTAGATCACGAATCGGGTGTTCCCTATGTGCCGGAGGGTCACGCGCCGATGTCCGCCACATGCACGATCCGGTCCCCCAGATACGGATGCTTGCGCACCTTGTCGTAGAACCGTGTGTCCGCTGTGACGAGGGGGAAGTCTTCGGTAATCGCCAGCGCGAGGTAGAAGCAGTCGTAGACCGGGTGCCCGAGGTCGGCTGCCAGCCGGGCGCCGGAAGCGGCGAGCTGTCGCATTGAGAGGGGCGTGGCCACCGGCGCGGCACGCAGGAGCTGCACGGCCTCAGCGAGTTCCTCGCGGTCGATCTCCCCTTGCCGGCACTTGGCGGACAACGCGTTGGCGGCCTCAGCGAACAGCAGATCGGGGGCGAGAAGCGTTACTCGGGGGTCGAGCAGGGTAGCCGCTTGGTCGGACAACGGTTCGGTCACCAGCCACTTGACGGCCACACTCGCGTCGACGACGTACCCTCTCACTCCGGCGCGTCCCGGTCCCGGTCAGCACGGATCGTGTCGGTGCTGTCGATGCAGGAGTGGAGCCGCTGGCGCAGTTCCCGTGCACGATCGGCGAAGCTCCCCTCGGCCGGTAGCAGCGCTCGGCGCAGAATCTCCCGGTGTTCGGCTTCCGCGGACCGTCCGTTGGCGGCTGCGCGCTGTTTCAGGCTGTCGATGATCTGATGAGGCACCTTGCGAACCGTGAGTTGAGCCATCTTGCGCATCCGGATGTGTAGGCAATGCCATCACACAATCGCAAGCGCAGGCAATGATGTCAACTCCGTCACAGGTTCAGCCAGTAGTTCACCTTGACCAGGAAGATGTTGTCCGGGCGGATGCGCACGAGCTCGCCGGCGTCGTAGCGGAAGTCGAAGTCGCCGACGCCGTCGGACGCGAGCGGGTCCCAGGCGTCGCGCAGCGCGCGGTGGTAGCGCCGCTGCTGCCAGACCAGGAAGAGCGTCGAGCCGGGGCTCCACTCCCACCGCAGCACCGCGTTGCCGCGCAGGCTGCGGACGTTGAAGTCCTGGTCGTGGATGGTGATCTCGGGGGCCGCGCCGGTGCCGTCGGGATCGATCAGGAAACCGCCGCTCTCCAGCCGGTACATCGTGCCGGCGTCTTCGCCGTAGCGCAGGAAGTCGAAGGTCCCCGGCGTACGGAATTCCTTGAAGCCCCCGTAGTCGCCACTGGAGATGAGCGGCTGGGCGTAGACCTGGAGGGTCAGCGTGGGCGAGAAGGTGACGTTCAAGCGGGTGTCGAGAGAGAGCGTGGTTTGATCGATGGGCGCGAAGATGTAGCGTCGGCCGAAGGTGGCGGTGGCCAGCGGGTCGTCACGGGAAGTCACGTACTGGGCTTCGGCGTAGCTGCGGGTTAGCCTGGGACCCAGACGCAGCTCCAGCTTCTCGCCCGACTTGTAGGTGACGTTCAGCGACCCGGTGTGGCTCCGGGATCCGGCTTCGTCGAAGGCCCAGTTGTAGCTGGCTCTTCCGCTTACGGGCTGCCGTGAATCGGAGGAAAGGTTTGCGTTGCCCGCGTAGTATTGTGGATTGCGGGCGAGCGGGCCGCCGCGGGTGAGGCGGTCGTTGTCGGTGGGCGCCCGGATCACGCCGCGGACCGAGCCGCCCCAGTAGTTCAGCCACTGCCAGTTCAGGTTGACGTTGAACTCCGAGTGCAGGCGGTCGCCGGCCGTGTTCCACTTGCCGTCCGGGCCGCCGGAGACCGACCAGTTGCGCAGCCACGTTCCCGGGCGCGGCTGGCGCCAGGTGAGGTGGGTGTCGAGCATGATCCGGTCGGCTTCGGTCTGGAAGCCGATGTCGTTGACCTCGTAGCCCGGGCTGATGCTCGCCATGGCGATTCGCGCCGTGAACGAGCCCGACTGCTTGTTGAGGTCGAACATCGCGTAGTGGCCGCCCAGCGAGGTGGCGTCCGGGTCCAGGACGCGGTTGCCGTCGGGGCGCTGGAAGTACCGGGCCGACGAACGCTGGGTACGCAGGATGGCCGCCTCGCTGCCGGAGACGAGGCTCCCGGAGAAGGCGCCGTTGATGCGCCAGGAGCGGTCGTCCCACTCGTGGATGAAGTCCACACCGGCGACGTACGCGGAGGAGTGCAGACGATCGCCCAGCATGCTGGCCGAGAGGCCGCGGTTGACGGCGGTGGCCATGGCGCCCAGCTGGGTGAGGCCGTCCCGGAGGTCGCGCCGCAGCCGTCCCGCCAGGTAGTTGGTGGCGGGTTCGAGTTCGGTTTCGCCACGGACCCCGCCAGCGTCCACGTACGGGGCCATCTCACGCCCGGTCACTGCCTCCAGCAGCCCGACCGACCAGCCGTCGCCCACCTTCCCGGTGATCTTGGCGGCCCCGAGGATGGTGGTCGAGGTGGGCGCGTCCGAGAAGACCGCGTCCGACGCCATCGGTCCCTGCGGCCTGCGTCCGATGCGGCGCGAGTACATGACGGTGGGGGGGCGGCCGGTGCTGCCCCCGGGTCCGCCGCGTGCGTACTGGAAGATCTCCCCGCCCTCCACGAAGAACGGGCGCCGTTCGTCGAAGCGAGTCTCGAAGGCGGTCAGGTTGATCACCGCCGGGTCGACCTCGACCTGGCCGAAGTCGGGGTTGACGGTGGCGTCGAGGGTGAGGTTCGAGCCGAGCCGGTACTTGAGGTCCGCGCCCGCCCGTCCGAAGTAGTCCGAGCCGGAGCGGAACGGGTTGGCGAACGACACGTCGGCCGGGGTCGTCTGGCGGATGTACTCGGCGCTCAGCCCGCCGTAGGGCAGGATCTCCAGCCTGCGTCCGGAAGCGACGCCCTCGATTCCGTCGAGATGTCCGTAGCGGGCCACGCCGCCGGGTTCCAGCTTGGGCGTGAAGGAGAAGACCGCGCGCTCCTGGTTGCGGTTGATGACGCGCTCGATCTGGAGCCCCCACACCTGGTCCGCGTCGGTGCTGAAGCGCAGTTGGCTGAAGGGGATGCGCATCTCCACGTACCAGCCCGCGGCCGTGACCGAAGTGGCGACGTCCCAGACCGGATCCCAGGAACCGTCCCCGCGGCCGTCCCCCCTGCCGCCGCCGAAGATGCCCGATCCTCCGCTGAGTATCTCGTCGCGCTTCATCCCCGAGGGATTGGTGGAGAAGCGATAGGCGGTGCGGTGATCGTGGTAGCTGTCCACGGTCACCGTGAAGAAGTCGGAATCGGGAACGCCCGCGTCGCGGCGGGCGAGCCGGGTGGTGACCGGGGCCGAGTCCGCCAGGCGCGCGCCCACGTAGAGGGCGTCGTCGTCGTAAAGGAACCGGACTTCGGTGCGCTCACTGACGGGAACCCCCTCGTCCGGGTCCATCTGCGTGAACTCCGTTACCGGTTCGGCGCTGTCCCAGGACGCCTCGTCCAGACGGCCGTCGATGCGGATCTCGCCGGGCGTCCGGACGGCGCGCGCTTCCGGGGCTTCGGCGTGGGGCAGCACGGCAAGCACGGGGACGCCGCCGTCGTCGGTCTGCTGGGCGGCCAGCGACGCGGGCAGGAGGAGGAGCGCGAAGGAGATGGCCAGCGAACGGACCGCAGGGGATCCGGAGGGACGGACGCCGCCCGGCATCCGCAGACCCGTCGCGCCGGACCGGACTACCACCTCCGGGAGCGCTTCGGCCTCGCCGGACGCCCCGGCTTCACGCGATGTCCCGTCGGGGCAGGAGCGTCGATGCCGGCGAGCTCGAAGTCGTCGAGGTAGCGCACCTTGTCGGAGGCGGACACGGACCTGCGCAGCTCGCGGTCGAAGTTGGCCAGGGCGCGCGCCGATTCCTCCTCCGGGGTGTCCCCGCTCGAGTAGACCACCCGGCCCACCCGGCGCTTGTCGAGGCGGAGCGCGGACCGCACCTCTTCCCCTCCGAGGAGGGCGGAGCGGATCGCGGGGAAGCGATAGGTGATCTGGCCGGAATCGGCGGGCTCGACCTCGGCGTCGAATTCGGCGGACATCTTCTGGAGCTGGTTGCGCACGTCCGCCGCGCCGATGTCCGGGTCCACCAGCGCGATGCGCACATCGTCCGTGGCGCGCTCCGCCGAGAGCGGAGCCGCGCTCCCGAGGCTCTGACGAAAGACCATGCCCAGCAGCACCTTGCGCACGTTGCGCAGCCGGCGGCGGGCGTTTTCGGCCCTGTGGCCGAACCATCTGCCGAGCGGCACCGCGAAGAAGAGCGTGCTGAAGACCGCCGGGACCCAGATCAGGCCGATTTCGGCCCCCAGCCCGCCCAGCCCCAGCGGCGGGAAGATGAGGACGGGCGCGGTGAGCGCGGCCAGCAGATTGAAGCCGTTCAGCGAACCGACGAGCACGTTTGTCCCGGTCTTGTTGCCGGTAAAGTCGGCGGCCTTCTCGAGCCGCTGCCACGCCGGAGCAGGCTCGCGCACCTTAACCCGCCCGTGCGCGCTCACCAGCAGATCGGCGAAGCTGTAGACCAGCTCGCCTTCCCGGGAGACGTGCACGTCTCCGCCGTAGGCTCCCATCAGCCGGCCCATCTCCTCTTCCGCCTCCGGGACCGGCAGCCCGGTGTGACGTACGAGCTCGGGCACGGTGAGCGTCCCCTTGCGCGCCCGGATGAGGCGGATGACGCCGCGGTCGCGGTCGAGCAGGCTCGGGCGCGGCCGGTCCGGGCCGAAGACGAAGGCGAACACCTTCTTGTAGAAAGGCACCTTCTTCCCGCTCCGGCGCTCGAAGCGGTTGCCGTAGTAGGGCTGGCCGAGGCGCCAGTCCGGGGCCCAGATCCAGAACAGGAAGGGGAAGTTGAACCCTCCGCCGCGGTGCCGTCCACCGCCCAGAATGGAGCCGCCGTTGCGATCGTTTCCGCGCGATGCGGCGATCAGGGCGGCGATCAGCAGGGTCACGAAGACGACGAAATAGACCACCAGCATGACCACGATCCAGACCTTGAAGGCGGTCTTGAGCACGCGGGCGGCGGTTGAGCGGAAGCGGACCCAGAGGGGCGTGTGGTCGCGCCGCAGAAGACGGCGCTGGAAGGCGTACACGAGGTCGCCCTGTTCGCCGACTTCGACGTGTCCCTGATAGGTTTCCAGCAGCTTCTTGAGGCCGCTTTCCGCGTCCGCCTGCGCGAGTCCGGTGGAGGCCATGACATCGCCTACCGTGGCGCGGCCGCGCAGGCGGCGTAGCGCCTGGCGAAGCGAATCGGCGAGTGAGGTGTCGAGACCGGTGGCCGTGGTAGCGGTCGCCATCGTGTCGCGTCCGGTGTTTCGGGGATCGTGGGTCGCGGGACCAGCGCGCGCGATTCTTGTCAACGGGGCTACGTACTCTAATCTATCCCGTGTTTCGCTACAGGCGAACGCTGCGCCGGGATGCAGGGTACCCGGCCGGGGAGCGAAGAAAGGCAATCGGGCCGGCAGGAACGAACCACGACAAGGCGAGACGGGATGCTCGAACTACAGCGACGCTTCCGGCGAGGGAGATTCCTCCCCTGCGCGGCTGCCCTTTGTGGCGTCCTCGCCGCGGGGTGCGGGGAAGGAGACGATGCGGCGGATCTCCGGCTGCTCGCCGGGAGCGAAGAGATACTCCACCGCGTCCTCGAGACCGAGGACTCCCGGGCCGACGATCCCGCCGCGCACTTCACGTTCCTGGAGGGCATCTCCTGGCCCGACCCGGAGGTGCAGCGGATCTCCGTGCGCGCGCTGGGGCGCCAGGAGAATCCTTCGGTGCTGGTGGACATCGGGTCCATGCTGGAGAGCCCGTACGCCGATATTCGGGCCGAGGCCGTCAACGCCAGCGCCCAGGCCGTTGCCGGCAGCGATCCCCGGCGGGCGATGGTTGCGCTGATGAACTACCTGCCCCACGAGAGGGAGCCGGAGGTGCGCGGCGCGGTGCTCGAGGCGATGGGCCGGCTCTCGTACCAGGACCCCGATGACGTGGGGCAGGCCTACGACCTGCTGCTCCAGAACCTGGTCGCGGGGCTGGCCGGCGGCGGCGCCGTCAACCTGCGCAACGTGCCCCACCCCGTCATCCTTGGCGGGGCTCGCGCGCTGGAAAACCTGGTTCGTACGCAGTCGCAGTTCGCCCCGCCCCCGCCCGTCGTGGCCGCGCTCGGGCAGTTGGCCCGCTACCGGGGGGCGGAGGGCGAGGAGGGGGCGCAGGTGCGCCGGCTCGCGGTGGCGGCACTCGTGGGTGCGGGAGGACCTGCGGACGACGTGGTCGCGGCCGCGCTGGCCGACGAGGACGCGCAGGTGCGCCGCCTCGCCGTGCTCGCCATCGGGCAGGGCGTGCTCGACGAGGTGCGGGCACCCCTCGCCCGGGCGCTCGCCGACACGAGCCACCTGGTGCGGGTGGAGGCGGTGAGAGCCCTGAGCGAACGGGTGGACGCGAGCCAGGCCTGTGCGGAGCTGGTGGCGCTGGCGCAGGACCCAGGCGCGCACGTGGCTCTCGAGGCCATCGACCGCCTCGCCGGCTGTCCGCCGGAGACCGCACTGGCGCCTCTCGATGCACTGGTGCTGCGGGGCGATTCCGTCTCGGCCGGGGACTGGCACCGGGCAGCGCACGGCCTGGTGGCGCTGGCCGGGGTCTCCCCCTTCACCGCGGGCCGCCGGCTGCCGTCGTTCTCCGCCCATCCGGTCTGGCAGATGCGCATGTACGCCGCGCGCGCCGCGGCCCGGCTGGAACTCGTCCCCGACCTGCTGACGCTGGCCGGAGACGAGCACTGGAATGTGCGTCAGGCTGCCATCGCCG
This sequence comes from BD2-11 clade cluster bacterium bin43, assembly GCA_002238605.1. Classification (GTDB taxonomy): domain Bacteria; phylum Gemmatimonadota; class Gemmatimonadetes; order Longimicrobiales; family Gaopeijiaceae; genus BD2-11. The sequence goes on from MPMR01000029.1 coordinate 13,338, forward strand.
GGCTCGCGCCGCTGGTGGGCCACGACGCCGACTCGGTATACGTCGACGCACTGGGCGCGGACGATCCTCAGTTGGTGCTGACCGCGAGTCGATCGCTGGCGGGGAGCACGCATCCGGATGTGCTGCCGGCGGCCTTCGATGCGCTCGAGCGCATGAGCGCGGACCGAAGGGAAACCCACCGGGACGTGCGCCTGGAACTCCTGCAGAGAATACGGGAGCTGGGTGCCGTGGAGCACCTCGACCGCGTGCAGCCCTACATGGAGGACTACGATCCGGTCGTTGCCCGGGTCGCCGAATTCCTCCGCAACGACTGGACCGGAAGCGACCTTCGCTGGGCTCGCCCGTCGCCCCCGGAGCGCGCGCCCATGCCCACCCTGGCGGAGATGCGCGAGATGGCCGCTTCCCGGGCGGTGATCCGCATGGAGGGGGGCGGCGAGATCGTCCTCGAGCTTCTCCCGTTCGAGTCGCCCGCCAACACGGCGCGCTTCGTCCGCCTGGCGCGCGAAGGATACTTCGACGGTCTCACCTTCCACCGGGTGGTTCCCAACTTCGTCATCCAGGGAGGCAGCCCGGGGGCGAACGAGTACCACGGGGACGGACCCTACACCCGCGACGAGCTGACCATGCGCTCGCACGTGCGCGGCACCGTCGGCATCTCGACCCGGGGGCGAGACACCGGCGACGGCCAGATCTTCGTGAACCTGGTGGATAACCCCCGTCTCGACCACAACTACACCATCATCGCCCGGGTGGTGGAAGGGATGGAGGTCGTCGACGGCGTGCTGGAGGGGGCCGTCATGGAAGAAGTGACCGTCCTGGCACCTCCCGAGTAGACTGCCCCCGCCCTTACCCGAGACAAGCCTCATGTCGCAGCGAAACATCCTCTACCTGTCGCGCGTCCACGTCGAGCACGTCGGCGTCTCCATGGCGGAGATCATCGACGCGCTGGAGTTCATGTTCCGGGAGAAGGCGGCGGGACGCGTGGAGATGCCGCCCAAGCCGGGAATCCATCCGCGCCCGGACTCGTTCCTGCACGCGATGCCGGCCTACGTCGAGCGGCAGGACGCCGCCGGGATCAAGTGGATTTCCGCCTATCCGGGAAATCCCGCGAACGGACTGCCCTACATCACCGGGCTGATCCTCCTGAACGACCCGGACAGCGGGCTCCCGCTCGCGGTGATGGACGCGACCTGGATCACGGCCATGCGCACCGGGGCCGCATCGGCGCTGGCGGGGAAGTACCTGGCGCGGCGGGACGCCTCCAGCGTCGGCATCGTTGCCTGCGGCGTACAGGGACGCAGCAACCTGGAGGCCTTCTGCACGCTGTTCCCGGTGGAGCGCGTACACGCCTACGACATCGACGAGGCCGCCCTGCACGCCTATGCCGAAGAGATGGGCGAGCGCATGGGCGTCGAGGTGCGGCCGGTCGCAACCGTGGCGGAGGCGGTACGCGGGATGGACATCGTCGTGACCAGCGGCCCCATCCTGCTCGATCCCGACCCCGCCATCCCTCCCGGTTGGCTCTCGCCCGGCGCCTTCGCATGCCCCCTGGACTTCGACTCCTACTGGCAGGCGGACGCGTTTCGCGAGGCGGATCTGCTGACCACCGACGATACCGCGCAGTTTTCCTACTACCAGAGCGGGAGCGGCTATTTCCGCGACACGCCCACGCCCCACGCCGAGTTGAGCGACGTCATCGCGGGCAAGGCCCCGGGACGCCGCGCGGACGGGGACCGCATCATTGCGATCCATCTGGGGCTGGCGCTCGAGGACATGGCCACGGCGAGGCTCATCTACGACAGGGCGCGCGCCGCGGGGATCGGCGTGGAACTGGAGATCTAGCGGGGTGCCGGAACGGGGAAGGACGGAAATCCGCCGGCGGGACCGGGCCGGGGACGACGCCTGGACCCGGGATTTCATCAGGCAGGCGCGCGTTGGGGTTCTCGCGATGACCCGCGGCGAGCAGCCGCTCGTGAACAGCAATCTGTTCGTGTACGATCCCGGCCGCCATGCCATCTACATCCACACCGCGCGCACCGGGCTGACCCGCGACAACCTGTCCCGCCCGGCGCCGGTGTGTTTCTCGGCCTTCGAGATGGGCCGGCTGCTGCCGGCGGACGAGGCGCTGGAGTTCAGCGTCGAATTCGCCAGCGCGACGGCGTTCGGGACGGGAGGGCTGGTGGAGGATCCCGCGGAGGCGCGCGCGGCGCTGCAGATGCTTCTCGACAAGTACGCCCCCGAGCTGCGGCCGGGCCGCGACTACCGCCCCATCACCGAGGGTGAGCTGAGGCGCACCAGCGTCTACCGGATCGACATCGAGGAGTGGACCGGCAAACTCAAGCTGGTGGAAGACGGGTTCCCCGGCGCCTTCCACGTGCCTCCGCCGGATATCTTTCCGCGGGCCCGCTGAGTCGCGGCCCGGTGGGTTGCCCGGCGGCGCCGGACGGCTCAGGGATCGGCGTCGAAAAACGTGCACAGCGCGAAGACCTCGACATCCAGCGCCTCCAGCCGCTTGCGCCCGGGGAGCTCGGGCAGCTCCACGACGAAGCCGGCTCCCACAATCTCGCCTTTCATGCCGCGGATCAGCTCGATCGCCGCCGCCGCGCTCCCGCCGGTGGCGACCAGGTCGTCGATGAGCAGGACGCGCATCCCCTCGCGGATGGAGCCGGTCTGCATCTCCAGGCGTCCCGTCCCGTACTCGAGCGCGTAGTCGACGCCCACCACTTCGCCGGGCAGCTTCCCCGCCTTCCGCACCGGCACGAACCCGACGCCCAGCCGCTGCGCCACCGGGACGCCGAAGATGAAGCCGCGCGCGTCGATCCCGGCCACGGCGTCCGGCGCTTCCGGAGCGAACCTCCGTGTCAGGGTCTCGGTGGCCTCCTCGAGACCCTCCGGGTCCTCGACTAGTCCCATGACATCGCGGAAGCGGATGCCGGGGCTGGGGAAGTCCGGCACCATGCGGATGAGGGACTTGATTCGGGACGTCACGGGGTATGCGGGTTCCGAAGGCATCGCGCGTCCAACTCCTCAGTGGAAGACATGCGCTCCCGGGTGGCGGGAACGCGACTGGTGACTACTGATGAAATAACTGTTGAGTTACTGACAATATAATGCGCAGCGAGAGCGCCGCGGCGGCAGGACGGCCGGCTAGCCTGCGGCGTCCCATTCGGCGAGCAGAATGGCGTTGGCGAAGGCGTAGGGGCTGCCGTATCGGCAGTCGGCGGCTTCGGACGGGGATACCTGCCGCCAGCGCCTGCGCGGAAACCGCTTGAACCAGCTCGCGCGATCCCAGCCCAGCTCGCCGCTGGCGATCATGGCGTCCAGGGCGGGGTTGTAGCCGAGCGGCACGGTGATGGCAAGGAGTCCGCCCGGCGCGAGCAGGCTGCGGCATCTGTCCAGTGCGGCGGCCACCTTGGCGGCGACTGCCTGTAGCGCCGGGGCTGCCCCGGGCTCGTCGAAGGCGATGTGCTCGAAGGTCGAGATCGAAAGGATAAGGTCGAAGCGCTCGGCGGGCTCGAAGTCCACGATGTCGACCTCGAGCGAACCCGGCTCGTACTTGTCCACGACCAGGTGGCCGCTCCGGAAGTAGTGCGGTGTGACGTGGCCCACCTCCAGGAGCCGCCGGGGCCGGACCCCTGCCATGAGCGCGCGGGCCAGCGCCAGCTCCACGCAGCGCTCGTTGGCCCAGGTCACGTTGTGGCGGGCGTAGACGAGCGGGAGGGACGCGCCCCGGTATTCGACAGAACGCTCACGGAGCATCGGAATGATCAGCGGGGCCAGTACCCGGCGCGCCGGCTTCAGGAAAAGCTGCGCGAAGCCGAAGCGCTGGATGAACCAGCGGACGCCGCCCGCCCGCCGCACCCAGCCGGCGACGGATGACGTCGGTCGCCGGGGGTTGGCCGGGGTGTGCGGGCGAGTCACGGATCGCTGCGGGGTTCGGGGGGAAGCGGCCGGGTTACATCAGCCGGAAGATGCTGGCGAGCGCGTTCAGAAAGCGCAACGCTTCCGAAGTCGTATGCAGGAGGGACGTGCGCTCGCGCCCGGAGGAGTGGGCGAACAGGCCGGTGATCGTGGTGGTGACGTCGGCGCCGGCCGGGAAGACCCTGCTCAACTTGATGGTCTGGGTGTATGGGAAGAGCTGGTCCCCGGCCCCGTGCAGGAGGCGCACCGGAACGGTGACGCGCCCCAGGTACGGTAGGGGGTTCAGCTCCGGGATGTGCGCCATCACCCCACCCAGGCCCTCGGCCAGGCGCGCGCCCACGGCCGGTTCGGGGAGGGAGCCGGTGGGTGGCGCCATCGCCTCGAACAGCGGCCGCTCGCCGGCGTCGAGACTCCGGGCCAGACGTTGCCGCACGGGTTCCATCCCGGGGTCTGTGGCCAGGAGGTCGTTGTCGCCGGTGTAGGCGGCCAGCGCCCGCAATGCCTCCATCACCCTTCCCGCGCTCTCGTGTCCCGGGATCCGATCGAGATAGTTGGCGCCCACGACCCAGCGTGCGTACGGGTCGGGGGCGAGCGATTCCTCCCTGCCGTCGAGTTCGTGGACCCCGGTGAACTGGAAACGGGCCGATTCCTCCACCGAACAGTAGCCGCCGAACGCCACCACCCCGGCGATGCGGCCGGCCAGCGACGGGTCGGCCGCGGCGATGATGACCTGGGGCGCGCCGAAGGAGAACCCGACCAGCCCCACCTGCCGTGATGCGAGCTCCGGCCGCCCCTCCAGGGCCTCCAGCGAGGCCGCGACGGTGGAGGTGGTGGCCCCGGTGGAGAGCCGGATACCCCGCCACTCCGGGATTTCCGGCACCAGCACTGCCTGCCCGGTCGACGCAACCGCGCGCGCGAAGCGGACCAGGTAGGGGTGGCCGCGGCCCGAGCGCGTGATGCCGTGCAGGACCACCCACACGGGGACCGGGCGGCGCGGGCCTGCAGGGGCGCGCCGGGCCGCCGTGCGCGGGAGCAGCAGGGAGGCGGGCAGCCGGCGCCCGTCGCGCTCGATGTGAATCTCCCTCTCCATAACGGGAGCCCAGCCCGTCATGAAGCTGCGTGAGAAGCGGAGTGCCGGCCCGTATCCCGAGGTCATGTCTGCAAGCTAGCTTGTTTTCGTGTACGGTCGCATCATTCTGCGGCGCGACCTTGCCGCGAGGGCCGCTCGGCGCGGCCAGGCACCGACCGAATCTCCGATATCGAGCCCATGAAGCCAGGCCATCCTCACGTTGTGCCGGTCCGGCGCACGCCCGCCACCATCGGCGCCGAACCCGCCTCGCCGACCCACTGCAGGCGGACAGGTCGATGATCCGGCTCCCGGTCCGTTCCGACGCCGCCGGACCCGGCGAACCGGCGCCCGCCGTCTGGTTCCATACCTTCGGGTGCCGGGCCAACCAGTACGACACCGAGCGCATGCGCCAGGAGCTGGAGCTCGGGGGCGCGCGCGCCGTCGCCCGGCCCGGCGAGGCCGATGCGCTTGTGGTCAACACCTGCACGGTCACCAACCAGGCGGATGCGGAGGCGCGCCGGATGGTGCGCCGGCTGCGGCGGGAGAACCCCGGCGCGCGCATCCTGGTGGCGGGCTGTTCGGCCGCGCTGCGCGAGGACGACTACCGGAGCATGCCGGAGGTGGACGGGGTCGTGCCGGGGCAGGATGCTCGCGCGCTGGCGAGCCACCTGGCGACGCTGGATCCGGCATTCGGCCCCCCGTCGACCGAAGACGGCCCCCTGCTGCGCAACGCGAGGGGCACCCGGGCCTGGCTGAAGGTGCAGGACGGTTGCGACCGCAAGTGCTCGTTCTGCGCGACCCGGCTGGCGCGCGGCGCTTCCGTCTCGCGCCCACCGGCCGACGTGGTGAAGGAGGCCCGGGCGCTGGCGCGCGTTCACCCCGAACTCGTGATCACCGGAATCCACATCGGGCACTACGGCCGGGACCTGGAGCCGCGCACCACGCTGGCGGAGCTCTGCGCGCTCCTGCTGGACTCGGTGCCGGTCCGCATTCGGCTCTCGTCCATCGAGGCGACCGAGATCGACGACGCTCTGCTGGCATTGCTTGCCGATTCGGAAGGGCGTCTGGCTCCTCATCTCCATGTTCCCCTGCAGAGCGGTTCGGACAAGGTGCTGAGGCTCATGCGGCGCTGGCACACGCGCGCGGCGTACCGCCGCCGGGTCCTCGAGATCGCCGGGAGGATGGGACCGCTGGGGCTCGGCGCCGACATCATCGTCGGCTTCCCCGGCGAGGGCGAGGAAGAGTTCGAGGAGACGCGCGCGCTGGTCAAGGAGCTTCCGTACACCTACCTGCACGTATTCCCGTTCTCCGTCCGCCCGGGAACCGCGGCCGCCGAGCTGCCGGACCGGGTGCCGGGCGATGTCGCCGCGGCGCGTTCCAGGGTGCTCCGGGAGATGGCGCTGGCCAAGAAGGAGCGCTACCGGCGCGGCCGGGCCGGAACGGTTGCGGATGTCGTGGTGGAGGGCTCGCAGGAGCGGATCGCGGGCGTCACGGGCGACTACCTGCGCACCCGAGTCGACGGGCGCGCGAGCCCCGGCGATCGCTTCCGTTCCGTCCTGGAGCTTCGCGGCGGGGAGCTGGTCGCCGCGGTCCACTGATTCCCGGAAACTCGCGCCCCAACCCGATTCCCACCGCGGCGTCCACGCCACGAGCGGGCCGGCGGCGTACGCACGAGCCTCTCCGGCGCACTGCCCCCGCGCGCCCTTCCCCGTCCCGTCCGCTCCGCCGGCGGGGATGGAACCCACCACTCGGGCCGCCGGCCAGGGGCAACCCTTTCGGACCCGGGCATCGTCTCCCTCAACGGGGAAGGGCGGTGGACCCGAAGACGAGGAGGGGGGATGAGGATTGGGAACGTGATTCGTCGGAGCCTGTCGGACATCGTGCCGTTCGGCCGACCGCCGGCCTTGATTGCCGCAATTCTCACGTGGGGCGCCAGTCCGGCCGCGGCGCAGGTCGACCTGGTCGGCACGGTGCGGGACTCGGTCAGCAACGAAGTGCTGCCCAACGTTCTGGTGTCCGTGGACGACCACGCATTCCGCGTATTCACCAACGAGTTCGGCCGGTTCGTGCTGGTCGGTCTGCCCGCTGTGGCGGACCGCGTCCTGCGGGTGGAGCACCTCGGCTACGAGACCCGGGAGATCGCGCTCGACGCCGACGCGGGCCGCGAAGTTCCGGTCCTGCTCGTGCCGCGCGCCATCGAGATCGACGGCGTGACCGTTACCGCCACCACCGCAACCGATATCGTCGCGCAGGGAGAGGCCGCCGGGCAGATCGCGCTTTCACCCCAGAGGCTCGGCACCCTGCCCTCGCTGGGGGAAACGGATGTCTTCCGGACGCTTCAGCTTCTTCCGGGGGTCAGCGGCACCAACGACGCCACCTCCGGTCTGTTCGTCCGCGGAGGGACGCCCGACGAGAACCTGGTGCTGCTGGACGGCATGACGGTCTACCACGTGGACCACTTCTTCGGGGTGTTCAGCGCGTTCAACTCGGACGCCGTCCAGGATGTGCGCCTCTTCAAGGGAGGCTTCCCGGCGCAGTACGGCGGGCGCACCTCCAGCGTCGTGGAGATGGTCGGCAAGTCGGGCAACCCGGAGGAGTTCCGGATGTCGGGCGGGGTCAACCTGCTGAGCGCCCGCGCGGTGACCGAGGTTCCGTTGGCCGGGAAGGGGTCGTGGCTGGTCTCGGCGCGCCGGTCGTACACCGATCTCATGCGCACCGGCCTGTACAACGACATCTTCGGCACGCTGGAAGGAGCCGACGACGCGGACGCCGGGGTGGCGGGGCCGGGCAGGGGTTTCGGGGGTGGATTCGGCCGCTTCGGCAACGTCCAGCAGCAGACGTTCGAGCCCGACTTCTACTTCTACGACCTGAACTCGAAGCTCACCTTCCTGCCCACCTCCGAGGATGTCCTCACGCTCTCCGTCTACGGCGGAGAGGATCGCCTGGACAAGTCGACACCGGGGCAGGAGGTCACGACCCCGGCGGGCGACACCCGGCTGACGCCGGACCGGGCGGATCTTTCCAACTGGGGCAACCGCGGCGTGAGCGGCCGCTGGGCCCGGCAGTGGGGCAGCCGCCTGGCGACCGACGCCCTGTTCGCGTATTCGCAGTATTTCTCCGAGGCGACGCTCGACGTGGCGTCATCGCAGGTCGCGCGCGGATTCGACGAGGACAACCGCGTGAAGGACCTTACGGCCCGCCTGGACAACACCTGGCGGCCCTTCCCGTCTTCCGAGATCGGGTTCGGCGCCCAGTTCACCCGGAGCGACGTGGCCTACGCCCTGACGCGGCTGCGCGGCGATTCGGCGCAGACCCTGAACCTGGACGGCGAGAGCAACCTGACCGCCGGGTATCTCCACCATTCCTGGACTCCCTCCGGACGGGCGGACCTGACGGCGGGGCTGCGGGTGACCAACTACGACGGGACCGGGCAGACCTACTGGGAACCGCGTGCATCGGCGCGCTATTCCCTCACCGACGAACTCGCCCTGACCGGGGCCTGGGGCCGCTACAACCAGTTCGTGAAGCGGGTCGAGAACGAGGACATCCTGGAGGGAAGCCGCGACTTCTGGATCCTCGCCGGCGACAACATCGCGCCATCCTCCGCCGAGCACTGGATCGCGGGCATCGCCTGGGAGACCGGCGACTACCTGTTCGACGTCGAGGCCTACGTGCGTGACCTGGGAGGCGTCGCACAATTCTCGACCCGGTCCCGCCGGGCTCCCGGACAGCAGCTCGCCGAGCTTTTCTTCGAGGGCACCGGGACGGCCCGCGGCGTGGAGCTGCTCGCGCAGAAGAAACGCGGTGCGCTGACCGGCTGGATCGGCTATACCCTCGCGAACGTCGAACATGAGTTGGCGGGCTTCAACGACGGGCTCGCGTTTCCGGCGAGCCACGACCAGCGCCACGAGGTCAAGGCCGTCGGCAGCTACCAGCTGGGCCGCTGGACGCTGACCGGGGGATGGGTGTACGGCTCGGGCAGGCCGTATACGGTGCCCGAGGCCCAGTACCCGATCACGCTGCTGGACGGGCGCACCCTCAACTACATCCACGTCGGCGCGAAGAACGGGGAGCGCCTGCCCGCCTATCACCGCCTTGATCTGGCCGCGAGCCGCCGCTTCGAGGTGCGCGAGTTCTTCTACGAGGTGAACCTCTCGCTCTTCAACGTCTACGGACGCAACAACGTGTGGTATCGCCAGTTCGACCTGACGGACCTGCCCATGCTGGTCACGGACGTCACAACGCTCGGATTCACGCCCAGCATCGGGTTTCGCGCGGGCTTTCGGTAGAGGAGAACGACCATGAAGAACAGAATCGCTTTGCTGTTCATCGCCGCTCTCGCGGGGACCGTCGCCGCGTGCGACACCGATCTCGCCTTCGCGCCGACGACACCGGATACCTTCGTCGTGCAAGCCTTCCTGTTCGCCGGGGAGCCCGTCACCGAGGTCACCGTGACGGGAGTGCTCCCCATCGACGCCGATTCCACCGCCACCGCCGCACCGATCGCGGACGCGCGCATCGCGATCACGCGCGACGGCGCGCGGTTCGATCTGGTACCGACGGAGGGTGAGCCGGGCCGGTATCACTATCCCGGCAGCGACCTGTTGGTTGAAGTCGGCGATGTCTTCGGCCTGGAAGCGTCCCATGGCGACCGCACCGCGACCGCGGAAACCGTGGTTCCCGTCCCGCCGCACGGGCTGTCGCTGTCGGCGACCGTCATGGCGCCCCCCGAGTTCGGCGTTCGGGGCGGCGGCTTCCAGCCGGGCGCGGACGAGGGCCTGGTGGCGCGCTGGGAGAACTCCGCCAGCGCGCTTCACTACGTCGTGGTCGACAACATCGAGGCGGAACCGGCGCCCTTTGCCGAGAGCCCGTTCGGGGGAGGGTTCGCCCGACGTTTCGTCCAGCGCCCGACTGCGGGCGACAGCGCCCTCGTCAGCGCTCGATCGCTTTCCTACTTCGGCCGCCATCGGGTCAGGCTCTATCGGGTCAACGAGGAGTACGCCGACCTGTACGAAGGCCTCAACCAGGACTCGAGGGATCTGAACGAGCCCCCGTCGAACGTGCGCGGCGCGCTGGGCGTATTCTCCGCCTTCAGCGCCGACAGCGCTTTCTTCGAGGTACGGTGACGGCCTCAGGAGCGCCTTCCGGACCGAGCGGGGAACCGTCTGGTGGGCGGCGTCCCCGGCTGCGGTCCTCGTGGCCGACCTTGTCGCGCGCCACAGGATACTTCCATCATTAGGAATGAAGGGATGGTCCCCACCTCGAGTAGTGAAGGTCGGCGCGCCCGGCCGCCGCAGGTCCCATGACCGGCAACGCGCGCGTCATGCGATACCTGCGGGCCTTCTGCTGATGCTCCTGATGTCCGCGGCAACCTCACCCGCGGCGCTTGCCGGCCAGGAGGAGGCCGAGGTCGTGCGCCAGGTGCCGCGCTGGTCGGTGGAGGGCAGCCTGGGGTCGCGCATGGTGGGCACCTTCTACGACGATTTCGTCACCCGGAAGACCCTCGCCGACCTCCCGAGTCAGACGCGGTGGACCGAAACCACCGAGCTGGGCCCCGAGGCACGAGTGGTGCTGCGCCACAATCCCGTCGGGGGCGCGGGGCTGTACCTGACGCTCCTCGCCGGCCACTCGGGAACCGTGGCGCGCTATTCCGGCGCGCTCTCCCCGCCCGAGGACATCTCGCGCAGCACGAACTACTACGGCGTCGGATTCGGCCTCGGCATGAAGCTGTCGGAGTGGGACGGCGGGCAGGGCGTGCTGGCGTACAATCTGGGAACCGTGGCGCTCACTCAGACCATCGACCTTTCGCCGGGACATCGCGACGCGTTCGCACAGATGGATGCGAAACACCCCGGAGAGATCCGGTGGACCTCGCGCACCTCCACCTCGTGGGGGCTGGATCTGGGGGCATCACTGCGGGTCCCCGTCGGGCGGAATTCGGCGCTCCGCTTCTCCTTCCGCGACCTGGTGATTCCGGTCAACACGGCCCAGCTCGCGGCCCAGGAGCGGAGCGAGGTCAGGTCGATCTCGAGCGAGCGGGTCACCTTCAGCCTGGCGCCCTACACCGCACACCAGCTCAGCCTGAGCGCCGGCTTCGAATACGTCGTTTCCCGGGGCAACCCGCGGCGGGACGTGGTGCGGGTTCTGCCGGAGCGGGTCGATGTCGCGGTCGCCGACCCGGCGGTCGATGCGGCGCTGGCAGTCGCGGTGGCGGGGGACACGGCGCGGGCCATCGCTTCCCTCGAACAGCGTGTGGCGCTGGTGCCGCAGGACGGTCTGGCATGGCGCGCGCTGGCGTTGCTGCAGGCGCCCCGCGCGGAGTTCGATCCCACGGTGCGCGACCAGACCCTGGCCCATCTCGAACGTGCCCTCAACATGAATCCCGGGGACACGGAGCTGTTGCGCGCGTACGGCCGCATCCGCGGGATGGTGCAGCGGGAGGGACGGGTTCCGGAAGCCGTCGAAGTGCGCAGGCTCGAACTCTCCCGGCTCGCCGTGCAGAGCGGAGGCGACGGAAGCCTGCGGCTGTCCGGCGCCGCGCGTGGCCTCGGGCCCGACCCGAAGGGGACCTACCGCTACGCGATTACGGTGGAGGTGTTCGACGACGGCGGCGGCCTGGTGGGCGTCCGGCCCGGACTGGACGAGGCCTCGGTGGATTCGGAGGGGCGTCTGGTTCTCGAGGGAGTCGGGGATCGGCTCCCCCTCGCGCTCGCCCTGGACCTCTTCCTCGTTCAGCCCGAACCCGGTATTCATTCGGTCCGCCTGAGACTGACCGATCTGGAGTCGGGAGCCACGGTTGAGACCAGCGAGGGCTTCGAGGTGCCCGGAGGCTGACCGCCGATTCCCTGTCCCGTGAGATGAACGAGCATCGCCCGCCATACCTCGCCGCCGTCATAACCGGCGCCGCGACCTTCCTGCTCTACGTCGTCACGCTGGCCCCCACCACGGCGTTCTGGGACACGAGCGAGTACATCGCGACCGGGTACATCCTCGGAATCCCGCATCCGCCCGGGAACCCGCTCTTCGTGGTGCTCGCGAGGGTTTGGATCGTTCTGCTGTCGCCACTGGGGCTGTCGGTCGCGGTACGGGTGAACCTGCTGGCCGCCTTCACCTCCGCGGCGGCGAGCGGGTTCTTCTTCCTGGTGGCCCACCGCATCGCGTGGGGACTGCTCGGCGACCACCGGCGGGCGCTGGTGGGGGCGGCGGCGAGCGCGGTGCTGGGCGCCTCGGCGTTCACCGTGTGGAACCAGTCGGTGGTCAACGAGAAGGTTTACACGGTCAGCGTGCTCGTGATCGCCGCGGTGACCTGGCTGGCGGTGCGCTGGCGCGACCGGCGGGACGAGCCGGGGAGCGCGCGCCTCCTGCTGGTGGCGGGCTATCTCATGATCCTGGGCTGGTCCAATCACACCATGTCGCTCCTGCCCGTACCGGCTCTGGGCCTGATGCTGCTCATGACCGCCCCGAGGGTGCTCCTGCGCCGCGACCTGTGGGTGCGCGCGCTCCCCCTCGTCGTGGTCGGGCTGTCCTTCAACGTGTTCCTGCCGATTCGCGCCGCTCAGCGGCCGGTGATCAACGAGGGGGACCCGCTCTGCGCGTCCGCCGGCGAAGTGGCCGCCGCCGTGTTGACCGCCGGGAACGCGGGATGCCCCAGGCTCGCGTCGGTTCTCCAGCGGGACCAGTACGCGCCGCCGCCCCTCATCCAGCGCCAGGCGCCCCTGGCCTCGCAGTTCCAGCACTACTTCCAGTACTTCGACTGGCAGTGGGCGCGGGGGCTGGACCCCTCTCCCGTACCGAGCGGGAAGCGAGCTCCCGTCACCGGGGTCTTCCTGGCTCTGGGCCTGTTCGGCCTGCTCGTCATCCGGCGCGTGGACAGGCGGCTGTTCGCCTACATGGCAACGTTGACGGTGACCGTAACGGTCGCCCTCGTGATCTACCTGAACTTCAAGTACGGCTATTCGCTGGCCCCCGAGATCGTCGACCCCGAAATGCACGAGGTGCGCGAACGGGATTACTTCTACATCGCCGGGTTCATCGTGTGGGGCGTTCTGGCCGGGATCGGCCTCACCGGGGTCTGGCACGTGGTGACGCGGGGCATGCGGTGGCGTCTGCCCGCCTCGACCGGGCGGGCGCGGGTGGTCGTGACAAGGCTGGCGCTGGCGCTTGTGACAGGCCTCGCGCTGGCGGTGGCCCTTACGCCCCTCGCAGCCAATTGGCGTTGGGCGAGTCGCGCCGGGGACTACGCGGCCCGCGACTGGGCCTACGATCTGCTCCAGAGCGTCGAGCCCTACAGCGTCCTCTTCACCAACGGAGACAACGACACCTTCCCGCTCTGGTATCTCCAGGAAGTGGAGGGAATCCGCAGAGATGTCACCGTCATCGTGGGGCAGTACCTGTTCACCCAGTGGTATCCCAGGCAGCTGCAGGAGCTCACCCGGCCCGGCCGACAGCGGCCTTTCGAGCCCGACGATCGGGTGGCCGGCCTGTATCCCGTGGGCGAGATGCCCACTCGCCCGATCCTCTCGCTCGCGCCCGAAGACATCGACCAGATTCAGGGGGCCGCCACCCGGCAGGACGCCAACGTTCGCCTGGGGCCGGTCGTGGTGCAGTACCCGCGCGGCACCTACCTCGACCGGGGCGACCAGGTGGCGCTGGCGATCATTCGCGACAGCATCGCCGAACGCCCCATCTATTTCGCGTGGACCGGGGGGATCATCCGCTCGCTGGGTCTGCACGGCTACGGCGTCCGGCAGGGGCTCGCGACCCGGCTGGTCCTGCGGGACCTCGAAGCGGACGGGCGCTTCGTCAAGGCCGACGACGCCCTGGGCGGGGAGTGGGTCGATCTGGAACGGACGCGCCGGCTGTCCAGTGAAGTGATGATGGCCCGCAGCCTCCGGTATCGGGATATCTGGGCCGACCGTACCACGCTGAACATTCCGTATTACTACTTCCACTTCAGCCGCCTGCTCTTCGACCGGGGTGCGGCGGCCGGGCTTCCCGCGGAGGAACTGGCCCGGTACCGCGGCGACATGGAGGCGTTCGGCGTCACCATGCAGGGTGGGTACCGGGTGATTCCCGAGTCCGGACCCGGAGCCGGATGAGCATCCGCGCTGCCGATGGCCGCCGGGGCCGGCCCGGTACCGGGGAGATGTCGAGCCGGCTGTCGCCGCCGGAGCTGCTCCGCTATGCCCGGCACCTGGTGCTGCCCGAGGTCGGTCTCGCCGGACAGCGCAGGCTGAAGTCGGCCCGCGTGCTGGTGGTTGGCGCGGGGGGACTGGGTTCGCCGGTGGCCCTCTACCTGGCCGCGGCGGGGGTGGGCAAGCTCGGCCTCGTGGACTTCGACCAGGTCGACGCGACCAACCTCCAGCGCCAGATTCTGCACGGGGAAGCCGACGTCGGCCGGCCGAAACTCGATTCCGCCCGCGACCGGCTCGCCGAGACCAACCCCCACGTCGAGGTCGTCACCCACGACGCCAGGCTGGGCAGCGGAAACGCCCTGGCGGTGCTCTCCGACTACGACGTGATCGTGGACGGCACCGACAACTTCCCGACCCGCTACCTGGTGAACGACGCCTGCGTGATGCTCGGCAAGCCCAACGTGTACGGCTCGGTGCACCGCTGGGAAGGGCAGGTGTCGGTGTTCGCCACCAGGGACGGTCCCTGCTACCGGTGCCTCTTCCGCGAGCCGCCCCCGCCCGGCCTGGTGCCCAACTGCGCCGAGGGCGGGGTGCTGGGCGTCGTCCCCGGGGTGGTGGGTTCCCTGCAGGCGCTCGAGACCGTGAAGCTGATCCTCGGGCAGGGAAGTCCACTCGCGGGACGGCTGCTCATCTTCGACGGGCTGGAACTGGAGTGGCGCGAGGTCTCCATCCGGCCCGATCCCGCCTGTCCCGTGTGCAGCGAGAATCCCACCCAGACCGAACTGATCGACTACGACCTTTTCTGCGGCGTGCAGCCGGAGGCGCAACCCATGACCCTGCCCGCAAACGAGGGATCCCGTGAATCGCCGGGTCCCGGAGGCATAGACGTACTTGAGGCCAGCGCCCGCCTGGGGGGCGGGACCCCGCCATTTCTCCTGGACGTGCGCGAGTCCTACGAATGGGAGATTTCCAACCTTGGCCCGCAGGGCGCGGTGCTGATTCCGATGGGCGAAGTGGGCGTCCGCCTGGACGAAGTCCCGCGCGACCGCCAGATCATCGTCCACTGCCGCACCGGCGTCCGCAGCGGAGACGTGGCGCACCAGCTCTGGCGTGCGGGCTACCGCGACGTGCTCAACATGGAGGGGGGGATCAACGCCTGGGCTCAGCAGATCGATCCCGGCCTCCAGATCTACTGAGGGAGTCGAGACGGGGCTCGTCCCCGGACCTCCCCTGGGTCCGGATGCATCGCCGCGCGACTGCCGCGGGGAGTTCGTCCGCCGGCTAGAACGCTGCCAGTTCCCGGATCGCAGCGACCACGTCGGGCACCTGGGGAAGGATGACCTCCTCGAGCTGCGGCGCGTACGCGACCCAGCAGTCCCGGGAGGCGATTCGCCGCACGGGCGCATCCAGCCACTCGAAGAGTTGATCGGCGACCCGGGCCGCGATCTCGGCTCCGTAGCCCCAGGAGAGCCCGTCCTCGTAGGCGACCAGCACCCGGTTGGTCTTGCGCACCGACGTGGCGATGGCATCCATGTCGAAGGGCGACAGGCTGCGCAGGTCCACGATCTCGGCCTCGATGCCGTCCTTTTGCGACGCCACGCGCGCCGCGTCCAGGCTGCGCTTCACCAGCGCCCCGCAGGTCACGATGGTGAGATCCGATCCCTCGCGCGCGATGCGCGCCTTCCCGAAGGGGATCATGAAATCCCTCCCGGGCTCGCGACTCTTGTTGTACACCTGCCGGTACAGGTGTTTGTGCTCGAGGAAGATGACGGGATCGTCGCACCGGATCGCCGTGCGCAGGAGCCCGCTGGCATCAAGTGCGTTCGAGGGCAGGGCGACGCGCAGCCCGGGCGTGTGCGTGAACAGGGAAGCCCCTGTCTGCGAGTGGTAGATGCCTCCGCCCGTGAGGTAGCCGCCGAAGGGGACCCGGATGACCACGGGCGCATCGAACGCGCTGTTTGAGCGGTAGCGCATGGTGGCCAGTTCGTTGCGTATCTGCATGAACGCCGGCCAGATGTAGTCGAAGAACTGGATCTCGACGACGGGCCTGAGCCCGCGGGCCGCCATCCCGATCGCGCGCCCGACGATGTTGGCCTCCGCGAGCGGAGAGTTGAACACGCGCTCGCTCCCGAAGCGCTTCTGAAGCCCGTGGGTCACCTTGAAGACGCCGCCCTTGCCCTGCACCTGCTCGAGCGCCTCCTCGCGCGACGCGTCGGCCACGTCCTGGCCGAACACGACGATGCGCGGATCCCGCTCCATTTCGTCGCCGAGGCAGCGGTTGACGAGGTCGACCATGGTCAGTGGCTTGCTGCCCCGGTCGAACGCCGCCGACCCCTCCGTGTCGAATTGCGGCTGCGTGGGGGGCGCGGTCTCCGAGTAGAGGTTCACAAGCGCCCGCTCGGGCGGAGGCTGAGGCTGCCCCAGCGCCTCGGTGGCCGCCTCTCGAACGGCCACCTGGGCCTCGGCTTCGATGCGGTCGAGTTGCCCCGCGGTGGCTACCTTGAGGTCCAGAAGGAGCTGGCGGGTGCGGGTCAGCGGATCCCGTTCCTCTTCGGCGAATCGTTCCTCGACCGTTCGATACGCGCGCTCGTCGTCCGACATCGAGTGCGAGTAGGGCCGGATGGTGTAGGCGTGCACCAGCGCCGGCCCTCGTCCCCGGCGGCAGTGGTGCACGGCGGCGCGGCTCGCCTTGTAGCTGTCGATGACATCGGTGCCGTCGCATTTCGCGATGAACAGGTCCGGGAAGGAGGAAGCCAGCCCGGAGATGCTGCCGCCGGCGGTCTGCACCTCCACCGGGACGGAAATCGCGTAGCCGTTGTCCTCGATCAGAAACAACACGGGGAGCTTCAGCGTGCAGGCTGTGTTCAGCGCCTCCCAGAATTCGCCTTCCGAAGTCGCGCCCTCCCCCGCCGAAACCAGCACGATCTCGTCCTCTTCAACCTGGCCGACGCGTGCGCGCATGTCCGGGAGCCCGGCGGCCCGGCGACCGCCCTCGGCGCACCCCACGGCCTGCAGAAACTGCGTTCCGGTCGGGGATGACATGCTTGTGATGTTGAGCCGCGGATCGCAGAAATGGCACGGCATCTGCCGCCCGCCGGAGGCCGGATCGGACTCGGCGGCCACCGCCTGCAGGAAGTGCTCGTAAGGGGTCTGGCCCAGCGCCAGCGAGAGCGCCCTGTCACGATAGTAGAGGTAGAACCAGTCGTGGGCCGGCCTCAGGTGAGCGGCCACGGCCACGCCGATGGCTTCGTGGCCCGCGCTCGAAATCTGGAAGAAGGTCTTGTTCTGCCGCTTGAGCGTGATCTCGCGGTCGTCGATGCCGCGCGACGTCACCATGAGGCGGTAGAACTCGATCAGCTGCGTCGAGGTAAGAGCGAGCCCGTCGCCGGGGACCTTTCTGCGGTCACCGGCAGGCGCGTCAGGAGGGAGTGTTCGGGTGTCGGGTACCATGTCGGCTATGTGGAACCGTCGTGCGGGCCATCGACCCGCGTGCGGACGGGTTTGCGTGCCTCCCGACTCCCGGCCTGCGATTGGCGTGCCGGCCGCGGATCGAGTTGTGCTGAAGGACACTGCTTGAAGCAAGATAGCCGGAGCGGGCAACACGGTCCAACCACCGCAGCTGCCCCGGCTGGCCCGTCAGGGCTCGCCGGCGGCGTCCAGCTGCTCGGCGAGCGAGCCCGGATCGGCGACAGGCCTCTGACAGGTGTAGTCGTGGCACACGTGGGCGCGCGGCCCGCCATGGCCCTTGCCGCCTGCCACGAGGCGCCAGGGGGCCCTCGGCGTCCTGCCCGCTTCGTCGCCGGTGACCAGCCGGTCGGGCAGATAGCGGCCGTGCGCCGCCTGCAGCAGCGCCCGGGTGGCATCGTCGTCGGGGTCGCCCTCGATCACCACTTCGACGCCGGGTCGGTCGAAGGCGTCGGTCACGGCGAGTAGCCTCCCGTAGGCGCTGGGGAAGCGTGCCATTGCCGCCGCCTCGCTGGCCAGCACCCGCGCTGCCAGGGTGCGAAAGTCCTCCCGGTCCAGAAGCCGGCCCAGGCGCAGCAGGACCTCGGCCGCCAGGGAATTGCCGGCCGGGGTGGCGTTGTCCGTGGCGTCGCGCGGGCGCACGACCAAAGCCGGATCGGCTCGGTGGGTGTCGAACAGCAGGCCGGTCGCGCGGTCGAAGAACCCCTGTACAAGCGCTTCCGCAAGATCCGTGGCGCGATCGAGCCAGACCGCCCGGAGCGTCGCTTCGTGCAGCGCCAGGAAGGCCCCCGCAAGCGCTGCGTAGTCCTCCAGAAACCCGCCCACCCCCGAGGGCCGGTCCTTGTGGCTCCGAAGCAGTCGGCCGTCGCGCCGCAGTTCGGCGAGGATGAACTCCCCCGCCTGCTCGGCCGCACGCACGTATTCGCGACGTCCCAACGCTGCGCCGGCTTCAGCCAGGACGCGAATGGCGAATCCGTTCCACGCCACGATCACCTTTTCGTCGCGGAAGGGCGGTTCGCGCTGCGCCCGGGCTTCGAGCAGAAGGGCAGAGGCCCGCGCCAGCACGGTGTCCAGTTCGTCCGGCGCCATGCCCTCCGCCCTCGCCACCGACTCCGGGTCGTGGGGAAGGTGGAGGATGTTGCGGCCCTCGAAGTTGCCGGCCGGTGTGACGTCGTAGCAGCGCCGGAACAGGCGCGCCGTGGACGGGTCGAGGAGCTCGTCGACCTCCTCCGCGGTCCAGAGGTAGAAGAGCCCCTCCTCCCCTTCCGAGTCCGCGTCGCGCGCGGAGTAGAACCCGCCGTCCGGCGCGCGCAGATCGGAGAGCATGTAGGCCAGCGTCTTCTCAACGACCGCCAGGAACTCGGCGTCATCCGTGTACAGGTGAGCCTGCAGGTAGGCGCTCGCGAGCAACGCGTTGTCGTAGAGCATTTTCTCGAAGTGCGGCACCAGCCAGCCAGCGTCGACGGTGTAGCGGTGGAATCCCCCGCCCAGCTGATCGTGGATGCCGCCGCGCGCCATCTTGCGCAGCGTATGCGTCGCCATGGCCAGCAGCCGATCGTCTCCCGAGGCGCGGTGAACCCGCAGCATCAATTCCAGCACCATGGGCTGGGGAAACTTGGGCGCGCGCCCGAAGCCTCCGTGGATCGAGTCGTGCCCGCGGGCGATGTTGCTGCAGGCGGTGCGTGCCAGCCCGGTTGGAAGCTCCGGGTCGTTGGGTGAGACCCGTTCCGCATCCGGAGGCGACATGGAGCGCTCGAGCAAGCCGCGCATCCGGTTTGCGGCCTCCCGCACTTCGGCCTTGCGTCCCGTGTACGCCCGGCCGGCGGCGTCGAGCACCTGGCGGAACGACGGCATGCCGTGGCGGGGTTCCGGCGGGAAATAGGTGCCGCCGTAGTAGGGCAGCCCCTGCGGGGTGAGGAAGGCGGTCAGCGGCCACCCTCCCTGCCCGGTGATGCTCTGGACCGCGCGCATGTAGATCGCGTCCAGATCGGGCCGCTCCTCCCGATCGACCTTGATGTTGACGAAGTGCTCGTTCATCAGGGCGGCCGTCCCGTCGTCCTCGAAGGACTCGCGCTCCATGACGTGGCACCAGTGGCAGGCGGAGTAGCCGATGGAAAGGAGGATGGGCCGGTCATCCTTGCGCGCCCGGGCGAGCGCTTCGTCGCCCCACGGGTACCAGTTCACCGGGTTTCCGGCGTGCTGCAGCAGATAGGGGCTGGTCTCGCGCGACAGCCGATTGCGCGCGGCGGCAGCCGGCTGTGTGTGGCCTGAGGAATCCGCTGGCGGGGGGGGCGGTGTGTGGGTCATGGCTGATCGATCCCGAAGGGAGTTCGTAGGATGCCCTGCGCCCGGGTCGTCCGGCGGATGCGTCGGTTGCGGGCGATGGACTCGGCGGTCGCGTACGGGCGCGGATGGCCGAGGTGCACGCACACTGCCCGGTGGCGCACCTGCAGTCCGCGGATGCCGGCGTTCTCCAGTCGCTCGCCCAACTCCCGGTCCTCGCCGCCGTACTGCATCCGTTCGTCGAAACCGTTGGCGGCCAGGATGTCCCGGCGCCAGCCCGAGGCGTTGTGGCCGTTCCAGGTGGCGCGCGTGGTGGTGAGCAGGTCGGCGGCCGGCGCGGCGCGCGGCGCTATCCCCAGCTTGACCAGGCGCCGCGGGCCACGCACTCCGCGAGCCCGGATCCAGGGGAGCGAGAACGCGCGGCCGCTGGTCACATCGTCGCGGGCAATGGCGCGGCTGACCGCCATGGGCAGCTTCACGTACCCGCCCGACAGGAAGCGTCCCGGCCGCGCGAGGGTCGCGTGCGCGGTCAGGAAGTCGGCGCGCGGGATGCAGTCGCCGTCGGAGAAGACCAGGTAGTCGGCCCGCGCGGCGACGATGGCCCGGTTGAGAATGCGCGACTTGCGGAAACCGTCGTCCGCCTGCCGGACGTGGCGGATCGGCAGGCCCCGGCGGGCGTAGCGCCGCAGCAGCCGCGCGGTCTCGTCCGTGGAACCGTCGTCGGCCACGAGCAGCTCGAAGTTGCGGTGCCGCTGGCCGGCGTACCCCCAGAGGGCCTTCTCCAGCCATGCCGGGGCGTTGTACGTGCTGACGATCACGGAAAGATGCACGCCTACCCGCCCGCGCCCTCCGTCCGCCCCGCCCCGCCCCGCATCACCTCCACAACCTGCTCCCGGAAGGAGCGTGCACGCTCCAGCACCGCCGCCTCGTCCACCGTCAGCACCTCCCCGTCGCGCACCACGACGCGTCCGTTCACCAGCACCGTCGAGACGTCGCTTCCGCGCGTCGCGTACACGAGATGCGAGTAGACGTTGTAGAGGGGCGTGAGCCCGGCGCGGCGTGTGTCCACCAGGACGATGTCGGCGCGCTTCCCCGGCTCCAGTGAGCCGATCTGGTCGTGGAGGTTGAGGACCCGCGCGCCGCCCATGGTGGCCAGGCGGAACACGGTCTCGGCGGGGAGCGCGGTGGGGTCGGCGGTGGCGAACTTGTGGAGTTTGGCAGCGGTGTCCATCTCGTCGAAGAGATCCAGGTCGTTGTTGCTGGCCGGTCCGTCGGTCCCGAGTCCCACCGGAATCCCCGCGGCCAGAGCCTCCACGATCGGAGCCGCCCGCGAGATGCCGAGCTTCAGATTGCTCTCGGGGTTGTGAGCGATACCCGCGCCGCTCGCCGCGATGCGCGCGATGTCTTCGTCCGTGAGGTAGATGGAGTGGGCGAGCACCGTGCCGGGCCGCAGCGCGCCGATGGACTCGAGCGCCTCCACCACCCCCATCCCGGTCAGACCGCTCACGGTGGCGAATTCCCCCGCGTCTTCGGCGGTGTGAATCTGAAAGGGAGCCGCGTAGTCGTTGGCCAGCTGTACCGCGTCCGCCACATCGTCGAGCGATGTGGTGTAGAGCGCATGGGCGGCAACCCCCGGGACCAGGGTGGGGTGGTCACGGTACCGTTCCATGAACTCTGCGGCGTCCGCGAGCGAAGCCTCGGGGGACGGATAGTCCGGGGCGGGAAAGCCGATCACGTTCGGGCCGAGCACGGTCCGGATGCCGGCGTCGATGGTGGCCCTCGCTCCGTCGTCCCTGAAGTAGTACATGTCGGCGAAGGTGGTCGTCCCGCTCTTGAGCATCTCGATGCACGAGAGCAGCGTCCCCCAGTACACGAAGTCGGGGCTCACCAGGGCCGCCTCCGCTGGGAAGATGTGCTCCTCCAGCCAGGTCATCAGCGGCAGGTCGTCGGCGAGTCCCCTGAGGAGCGACATCGCGGCGTGGCCATGCGTGTTCACGAGTCCCGGGATCACGAGGTGCCCGGTTGCGTCGAGCACGGCTGCGCCGGACGGCCGGGGGTCGCCGGATGCCAGGAGACCGGTGATGCGTGCTCCCTCCACGAGCACCGCGCCGCCCTCGAGCACGGTGCCGGTGTCGTCCATGACCACAACCGTGCCTCCATCGATCAGCAGTGCTTCGTCCGCCGGCGGAGCCGGGGCCGTGGTGCAGGCTGTCGAGAGCACAACGACGAGAGCCGCCGGGGCGCGGACCCCGGTACATGGGACCTGGCGCTTGACGACAGCCGTCATTTTGCGTTCCTCCCGCTACCTGTTTCTCTTGTCGCGTTCATCCCTTTCCGCACCTCCATCATCCGACCGCGCATTGCCCTCATCCGATTCCCCGCCGCCGTCATCCGATTCCCCGTCGCCATCACCCAGACCTAAGATACCCGGAAGCGCCGCTTCCCGGACCACCGGTTCCGATTCCGGAATTCCCCTCACGCAAGGACAGGTTTCGCCGTCACGATGACTTCTCCCATCTGGCGACCCGCGCGGGAACGGCGCGACGCCGCCAACCTCACCGACTTCCGCGCATTCCTCGAGCGGAGGGGGCACCTCCCCGGCCCCGGTTACGAAGCCCTGTGGCGATGGTCGCTGACGGATCAGGCCGCATTCTGGGACGCGTTCTGGGACTGGAGCGGGGTGGTGGGAGACAAGGGCGATGCGATTCTGGAGAGGGGACGGGGGCCGATGGAGGCCCGTTATTTCCCCGGAGCCCGGCTCAACTTCGCGGAGAACCTGCTGCAACGCGCCGACTCCGCCCCCGCCGTCATCGCGTACTCGGAAGCAGGTCCGGGACCGACCGTCTCTTGGCGGGAGCTCGGCGATTTGGTGTCGCGCGTGGTCCAGGGGATGCAGGCCGCCGGCATCCGGCGCGGAGACCGCGTAGCTCTTCTGCTCCCCAACCTGCCCGAGGCGATCGCCGCGGTGCTGGCCGCCGCGAGCCTGGGGGCGATCACCGCCAGCGCGTCCCCGGACTTCGGGGTGGATGGCGTGGTGGACCGCTTCGGCCAGATCGCGCCCCGGCTGCTGATCGGCATCGACGGCTACCGGTATGGCGGCAGATGGTATTCCACCGCCGACAAGCTCGCGGCGGTCGCGGGCCGCCTCCCGTCGGTGGAGCGCGTCGTGGTCGTGCGCGCCGCGAACCCGGGCGAGCCGGCGCCCGCCGACGGCGGTCCCGCCCCCGATCTCCCGGCAGCCGTCGCCTTCTCCGACTTCATCGCGCCCTTCGAGCCCGCGTCAATCCCCTTCGCGCGCCTCCCGTTCGCGCACCCGCTCTACATCCTGTTCTCGTCGGGCACCACAGGTCCGCCCAAGTGCATCGTCCACAGCGCCGGCGGCGTACTTCTGCAGCATCTGAAGGAGCAGCGCCTGCACGCAGACGTGAAGGAGGGAGACCGGGTGTTCTACTTCACCACCCTGGGGTGGATGATGTGGAACTGGCTCGTCTCCATCCTGGGATCGGGCGCGACCACGCTCCTTTACGACGGTTCGCCCGCGTTTCCCGACCACGGCGTCCTGTTCGACTTCGCCGATTCGGCCCGGATGACCCATCTCGGGACTTCTCCCCGCTTTATCGGCATGCTGCGTAACGCGCGCGCTCGCCCCCGGGAGACCCACGCGCTGACCTCGCTGAGGACAGTCATCTCCACAGGGTCGCCTCTGGCCGCGGCGGGGTTTCGCTACGTCCACGAACATGTGAAGCCCGACGTGCACCTGGCTTCGGTGTCGGGGGGGACGGACCTGTGCGCCTGTTTCGTCGGCGGGTTGCCCACCCACCCCGTCTTCGCCGGGGAGATCCAGGGACCCGCGCTGGGGATGGCGGTGGAGGTGTACGACGACCAGGGCCGTCCGCTGGAGCGGGGCACGGGCGAACTCGTGTGCACCCGGCCCTTCCCCTCCATGCCGCTGGGCTTCTGGGGCGACGGCGGCGGCGAGCGCTACCACGACACCTATTTCCGGCGCTTCCCCGGCGTATGGCACCACGGCGACTACATCGAGAGAACCCCCAGCGGGGGATACGTCATTCACGGCCGCTCGGACGCGACCTTGATGGTGGCCGGCGTGCGCATCGGGACGGCGGAGGTGTACCGGGTCGTGGAAGCCTTGCCGGAAGTCCGCGAGGCGATCGCCATCGGCCAGCGTCGGACGGGGAGGACGCGCCTGGTCCTCTTCGTCCGCCTGCGTGCCGGACACACTCTCGACGACGGTCTTCGCGCCCGGATTCGAGCCGCGCTGCGCGGGCGCGCAAGCCCTCGCCATGTACCGGCGAAGATCCTCGAGGTGTCCGACATTCCCCGAACCCGGAGCGGCAAGATCGTGGAACTGGCCGTGAGAGCCGTGGTCCACGGCGAACCAGTGCGAAACCGGCAGGCGCTGGCGAACCCGGACGCGCTGGAGCACTTCAGGGATCGGACCGAGCTCGCCGACTGATTCCGCGATGCGCCCGGCGCCCTGCGCTCGCGGCCCCGACGTCACGGCGGGCCGGCGATCGACTAGATTGGAACAGCCGCTCATCGACCACCTCGCCCGCGGAGAAGCGACACGTCTTGGGGATCTACCGGAGTTTCGTCGTCCTGGCGTTTCGCCGTCCTTCCGTCATACCCGCGTTGCTGGGAGCCGGATGGGCCTTTCGTCGCCGCGGCTGGTTTCGGAGGCCCCCGTTTCTTCCCCTCCCATCGGCTTCCTTCCTGCGCTGGCGGCTGGATACGGCCTACGGCGATCCCCACGCCCGTCCCCCGGTGGAAGAGTCCGAGCGGTTCCTGCGCTGGGCGGCACGCATGCGGCGCGGCCGGTGAGTGGAAGCAGGCGGGAGCTCCACCCGGCATGACCAGGCGCACGCGCATCCTGATCGCGGCGGTCACCGTCCTGGTCGCGGTGGCGCTGGTGTCCTCCACCATCGGCCGGGCCATCTATGCCGGCCGCGCGCCCGGGCTGGGCTCCTTCGTCACCGTCCACTTCGCCGGGTATCTCTTCTTCCTGCTGATGCCGGTCGAGGCGCTCGTTCCCTACTATCAGTCGGAGGGGCACGCGGGCGGCCTGCTGGTTCTGCTCGCGGTCACGACCGCGCTGGCGGCCCAGGCCATCGATTATGCCATCGGCCGCGCGGTCGGCACGGGGGTGCTCGAGGATTTCCTGGGACGCGAGCGCTACGCGAAGTTCAGCGGCCTTATCGGACGCTGGGGCACCTGGGCGATCCTCACCTTCAACCTGTTTCCACTCTCCTCCCCCAACATGCTCCTGGTTGCCGGGATGTCGCGCTTCGGCGCCCTCCGGGCGCTCACCTGGAGCGCCGCCGGGCTCATCGCCAAGTACATCGCCATCGTCTACCTGTTCGACGCGCTGAGGGGAGGCGGCGGATGACGAAGCTCTCCCGCTCCCGCTCCGGGAGCGTTCATGCGCGCCTGCGCATCCGCCCGTTCATCGTCCCGACTCCCGACGGGGGCCCGTGTCGGCGCGCAGGGCGTCCATGCTGAGCGTCGCGGTCACCGGGAACATCGCTTCCGGCAAGTCCACCGTGTTGAAGACCTGGGCCCGGGCGGGCGTGCCCGTGATCAGCGCGGACGACCTCTCGCGCGAGGTGGTGGAGCCCGGGACGGACGGGCTGCGGGAAGTCGCGCGCGCGTTCGGGGAGGACGTGCTGGGGCCGGACGGACAGCTCGACCGGGGCCGGTTGCGGGATCGGGTATTCCGCGATGAAGATGCCCGTCGCAAGCTGGAATCGATCCTGCATCCCCGCATTCGCGACCGGCGTGAGGAGTGGATGCGGGAACAGCGGCGCCGGGGGGTGGAACTGGTGGCGGCCGAGATCCCGCTGCTCTTCGAGACGGGCCATGCTCATGGCGTGGACGTGACTGTCCTGGTCGACGCGCCGCCCGCCGTTCGCCTCGAGCGCCTCGTACGCCTGCGGGGCCTGGACGCGGAGGAGGCAGTCAGAATCATGAGCACCCAGGCGGACGCGCGGGCGACACGCGCGATGGCGGATCTCATGATCCCCAACGATGGTACCCCGGCCGAGCTCGAACAACGTGCGCTGGAACTCCTGGCCCGGCTGAAGGCACGGCTTCTCCTGGAGCGCGGATGACGATGCCGGAGAACCACCTGCTTCGCGTCGACATGCATGTGCACACGCACGCCTCGTGGGACTGCCTGAGCGATCCGGAGAAGGTGCTCGCAGTGGCTGTCGCCAGAGGCCTGGACCGGATCGCCATCACCGACCACAACCGAATCTGGGCCGCACGCGAGATGGCGCGCCGCCACCCGGAGCGGATCATCCCGGGCGAAGAGGTGAAGACGGCGGAAGGAATCGACGTGATCGGGCTCTATCTGAAGGAGGAGATCCCGAAGGGGACGCCCGCCCGGGAGGTGTGCGCGCGCATCCGCGAACAGGGCGGGCTGGTGTATCTGCCCCACCCGTACGCCCGCGGCAAGGGCGGCTCCGGGCGCTACGCGGAGGAACTGGCCGACCACTCGGATATCGTGGAGGTCTTCAACGCCCGGCTGCACGACCGTGCGCTCAATCAGGCCGCGGCCGACCTGGCGGATCGCCGGAACCTGCCCGGCGGAGCCGGGTCGGACGCGCACACTTTGTGGGAGGTGGGCCGAGCCCGCGTCGAGCTTCCGGCCCATCCCAACCGGCCCGACGCCTTCCTGGAGGCGCTCCGTTCGGCCCGCGTATCCGGGGCCGCGTCTCCGCACGCGGTGCACCTGGCGTCCACCTTCGCCAAGGTTGCCAGGCGATTCGCCAGGCCCGGGAGACCCCGGACGGGCGCCCGCGTCGACTGACAGGCTCTTCAGCAAGGAAATCCCCGACCCGGCATGCCATACCAGACCCCATCCCACCGGCGGGAGCCGGCCCGGCGGCTTGCAACCCGCCTTGCCGCCGCCCACAGCGTCGTGCTCACGACTCACATGAACCCGGATGCGGACGGGGTGGGATCGGCGGTCGCCCTCCTCGCCTGGCTGCGCGGCCGGGGCGCCGAGGGCTGGTTCGTGCCGCCGACACCCTTTCCGGAGCGCTACCGGTTCCTGCTTCCGGAGGAGGAGTGGCACCTGCCGGCGAAGACCGCCCGGGCCGCGCGGGCGTGCTCGGCCGCGGATCTGATCGTGGTGGTGGACGCCGGCGACCGGCGCCGCCTGGGCCGGGTGAAGCCGATGGTCGAAGGGCGGCCCACGGTCGTGATCGATCACCACACCGCGCCGACCCGCCCCATCCCCGGCGACCGCCTGGTCGACACCGGGGCGTGCGCGACCGCGGAGCTGGTGTACGACATTCTGCTGGCCGCGGGAGCGCGCGGCATCCCCGCCATCGATAACGCGCTCTACGCGGCCATCGCCGACGACACGGGGTCCTTCGCCTACAGCAACGTCACCCCGGGCACCCATCTGATCGCCTCCGAACTCGTGCAGCGGGGCGTCGACGTGGCGGGAATCCACCGGCGTCTCTTCGAGTCGATGGAGCTGCGCCGACTCGAATTGCTGCGGGAGTGCCTGGGAGAGTTGCGGGCCGAAGACGGCCTCTCCTGGATTACCGTGCCCGACCAGGCCTATCGCGACCTGAAGGCCACCGGCGACGACCTGGAGGGGCTGGTGAACTATCCCCGCGCCCTCAAGGGCGTGGAGGTTGCGATGTTGTTCCGCACCACGAACGAAGGTGCGACCAAGGTGTCGTTCCGGTCCAACGGGTCGATCGACGTGGACGGCATCGCCCGCAGCTTCGGGGGTGGCGGCCACGCCAAGGCGGCCGGGGCGCTCGTGCGGCGTCCCCTGGACGAAGTGCGCGCGGACGTGGTGGATGCCGCCCGCGCCCTGGTGCGGGAATGAGCGCCGCCGGCACGGGCGGGAGCGGCTCCAGGCGGCCGGCCCGGCCCCGCGGACGCGACGGGCGCTCCACAGTGGACGACCCGGCCGACCCGGGCGTCCCCGAGGGGCTCGCCACGACCATCGCGCTGGTGCGCAGCCGTCTGGGAGCGGGCTCCATCGATCGTCTCTGGATCTTCCCCCCCATGACCCGGGGGAGGCGCGAGCGCGGGCTGGTTGCGATAAGTTGCTTTGCGGAGACCGGACGCCGGCGATTGTTGACCGCCGCCTACCTGGCCAGGAGGCGCGGCCGCGACCTCGGCGTCGAACCCGAGCTGGTCGAGCAGGGGCTCGCGCCCGCGGATTCTCTTCCGCGCGTAATGAACGGCGTCGTGCGGCGCGAGTCGCTCCAACTCGGAGAACCGCGCGAGATCGTCATCGGGGGCGACGCCGCGAAGCTGAACCGGCTCGTGGCTGAACTTGAGGAGCGAGTCAGGGTCCAAGGGTTATGAAGACGACGCAAGCCCACCCCTTCGTGCGCCTCTTCGGCCGCTATCTGCGCGATCAGGGATTCCCCATGACCCAGCAGCGGGCCTCGGTCGCCGGCGTGGTGTTCGGTTCCGACGAGCACCTCTCGGTGGAGGAGATCGAAGGCCATCTGCGCGCCCGGGGAGAGCGCATCGGCAAGGCCACCATCTATCGCACGCTCGATCTGCTGGTGCGCTCCAAGCTGGTCGACGAGCACGATTTCGGAGAAGGCTTCAAGCGCTACGAACATCGTCTCTCGCGCCAGCCCGTGCACGAGCATCTCATCTGTCTGTCGTGCGGCAGGGTCACCGAGTTCCGCTCGAGCGAGATCCTGCGGCTCGAGGAACGGGTGGCGCGCGAACACGGCTTTCGGCCCTCACGGCACAAGCTGGAGATATACGGCCTGTGCGCCGACTGCCGGCAGTCGGGAGCGAGGCTCGAGGATGACGGCCTGACCTGCCCCATCGAGAGCATCTGAGCGGGCACGGACGATGCCGAATCTGAGGTCGCCGGGTACGGGCCGGGGCGCCGTCGCTCATGATGCCGCGATCGAATCTCTTCCACGATCCCTGGCCGGACTGAGCTGGGGGCTGCCGCGCGCGTTCCTCGGCCTCGACGAGGCGAGCAGCGCCTTCGCGTCCGCGCGCTCGGTGATCCTGCCCGTGCCCTACGAGGCCACCACCACGTGGGGCACGGGAACCCGCTACGGCCCGCGCGCGATCCTGGACGCGTCCCACTACGTCGAACTCTACGACCACGAACTGGATGCCGAGCCGTGCCGCGCCGGCATTCACACGCTGCCCGCCTTGGAGCTGACCCGCGACGGACCCGCCCCCGCCCTGGCGCAACTCGAGGAGGCCTGGGGGGCCGTGTACGACGCGGCCGAGGATCGTTTCGTGACCATGCTGGGCGGCGAGCACTCCATCTCCTCCGCGGCCATTCGCGCGGCCGCGGCGCGCCATCCGGAACGACTCTCCGTGCTTCAGTTCGACGCCCACGCGGACCTGCGCGCCTCCCACGACGGGTCGCGCTTTTCGCACGCGTGCGCGATGACCCGGATCATGGACCGGGCCGACATTGTCGCGGTCGGGCTTCGCGGCGTCAGCCTGGAAGAGGTGGAAGCGGCGCGCCGCGAGCCAGGCGTCACGCTGATCTTCGCGGACGAGATGGAGCAGGACGAGGCCTGGATGGACCGCGCCCTGGATGCGCTCGGTCCGCTGGTGTACCTCACCTTCGACGTCGACTACTTCGACCCGTCGCTGGTTCCGAGTACGGGCGCGCCCGAACCTGGCGGCTGTGCCTGGTATCCCACCCTGCGCTTCCTGCGCCGGGTCTTCGCCGAACGCCGTGTGGTGGCCGCCGACGTGGTGGAACTGGCGCCCATCCCGGGCCTGCGGGCGCCGGACTTTCTGGTCGCCCGCCTGGTCTACAAGCTGATCGCCTACGCAACCGCGGATCCGGGACCGTGAGCCCCTCCACCCGCCCCCGGCCCGCCGATGCGCCCGCGGGCGCCGTCCAGCCCGTGGACCAGCCGCGCTTTCCGGCCGGCGCCCCGGAACCCCGCCTTGCGCGCGCACCGCAGCGGACATCCACTCTCTCCTTCGGACTGGAGGTCACGCCCTACGATGTTCTGGCGAAGGCCATGGACCGCTCCGCGGGGGCGCCGCGCGTCGACGACAACGACATTCGGCTGAACTTCGACGGTCCGTACACCTTCGCGAGGTGGATCGACGCCATCGAAAGCGCCAGCCGGTTCGTTCACTTCGAGAACTATGTGCTGCGCGACGACAAGACCGGCCGCGCGTTCCGCGACATCCTCGTGGCGAAGGCCGAAGAGGGCCTGGAGGTACGGGTTCTGTACGACTGGGTGGGGTGCTGGGCCACGCCTCGTCGCTACTGGAAGCCCTTCCGGGAAAAGGGCGTCGAGGTGCGCGCCTTCAACCCGCCCGGCCTGCGCGATCCGTTCGGGGTCCTCCAGCGCGACCACCGCAAGCTGGTGTGCGTCGACGGTGAAGTGGCCTTCGTCGGGGGGTTTTGCGTAGGCGACGAATGGGCGGGCACTCAGGAGCACGCTCCCTGGCGCGATACCGGGGCCGAACTGCGGGGCCCCGCGGCGCTGGCGGCGGCGCGTGCTTTCGCGCGGCTGTGGGACGAGATCGGCGATCCGGTGCCCACGTCGCTGCTCGAGGAGGTTGTGCCCGTGGCAGCGGGCCAGACCCCCGTCTGGGTCATCGAGGGCAGACCCTGGAGGGCCCGGGTCTACCGGGTCACCCAGCTGGCCGCCGCCAGCGTGCGCAGGCGACTCTGGATCACCGATCCCTACTTCATCGCCCCTCGGCCGGTCGCGGAGGCTCTGGCGGCGGCCGCCAGGGACGGAGTGGACGTGCGCATACTGGTGCCCGCCCACAACAACTGGCCTCTCGTAGGAACCCTCGCGCGCGGGGGTTACCGGGATCTCCTGAAGGCGGGCGTGCGGCTGTTCGAGTGGCAGGGGCCGATGATTCACGCCAAGACGGCGGTCGCGGACGGCGTCTGGAGCCGGATCGGATCGAGCAACCTCAACGCGGCCAGCCTGCTCGGCAACTGGGAGATCGACATCGGCGTTCTCGACCGCAAGCTGGCCCGGCAGCTGGAAGGTCTCTTTCTGGCCGATCTGGCTTCGTCGATCGAGATCGTGCTGCCCTCCGGCCGGCCCGCGCTTGCGGCACCCCAACCCGCCAGGGAGCCGGAGCAGCGTCCCATCGAGCCCCCGGAACGCCTCGTGGAGCGACTGGAGCACTGGCGCCACTCCCCCGACCGCGGCGGGTGGCGCATCAGCGACCTGGTGCGCGCGGGCTCGACCCTGGGCGACGCCATCGCCGGCCGCCGACTGCTGGAGCGGGAGGCGCGCACGGTGCTGGGAACCACGGCCGGGATCCTGATCGGACTCTCGCTGCTGGCCGCCTTCCTTCCCCGAGCCGTCGCCTGGACCTTCGCGGTCCTTCTGGGATGGCTTGGCGTTGCGGCCGGCGCTCGCGCCTGGGTGGAAGCCAGACGCGCCCGCTCGGGCCCGGCATCCGAGGAAACCGAACAGCCGGGAATCCCCTCGGCGCCGACATCCGATCTCCCTCAGCCCGAGAGCCGTAAACCGTGACCGATTCGATAGGTCTGGCAGGCGTCTTCCTGGCAGGAACGATTTCCTTCCTCTCCCCCTGCGTACTTCCACTCGTGCCCGGCTACCTCTCGTTCATCACGGGCATGAGCCTCGAGGATCTGCGCAGCGGCGTGGACCGGCGCGCCGCGCTGATCCATTCCCTCCTGTTCGTGTCCGGGTTCACGCTGATCTTCGTCCTGATGGGCGCATCGGCCTCCTTCCTGGGCCAGTTCTTCCGCGCCTACGACGTGTGGATCGCGCGAATCGGCGGTGTGATCATCATCGTCCTCGGGCTGTACCTGACCGGCGTGCTGCGCCTGACGCCGCTGGATCGGGAACGGCGCGTGCATCTGAACGACAAGCCCGTCGGTCATCTGGGAACGCTGGGGGTGGGGGCCGCCTTCGCGGCCGGATGGACGCCGTGCATCGGGCCCATGCTGGGGACGGCGCTCACCCTGGCCGCAACGGCCGAATACATGTGGGCGGGCGTGGGCTACCTGTTCGTCTACTCGATGGGGCTGGCGGTGCCGTTTCTCCTGTCCACGCTCGCCGTGGATGCCTTCCTGCGCGGGTTTCAGCGCTTCCGGCACCTGCTCCCCGTGCTTCAGGTCGCTGCCGGCGTTCTCCTGATCGTCGTCGGGGTGATGCTGGTCAGCGGGACGTTCACCGTTCTCAGCACGTACCTGATCCGCTTCACGCCCGACTTCATTCTGGAGATGCTCTGACTTCCGCCTCGGCTTCGATCTCCACGCGGTAGCCCTCGCCGACCAGACCCGTGCGGATGAGGGTATTGGCGGGCAACACCTCCCGGAACCGATGGCCGTGCGCGCGCGCCACCGCCTCCCAGTCGGCGGCGTCCCGGATGTAGAGCCGGGTGCGCACGACATCGGAGAGCCCGGCGCCCAGGGAATTCAGGGCCCCCTCCACCTTGTCGATGGCGAAGTGGGTCTGGGCGCCGGCGTCGGCGCCACCGATCAGGCGGCTGCCGTGGGTCGCGGTGGTGCCCGCGACCAGGATGCGGTTGCCGGCCCGCACGGCGCGGCTGAAACCGGCGACCTCCTCCCACATGGTCCCGGACGAGACCCGCGCGCGCCCGTCGCTGCCGTGCCGCACCGGGTACGGGGAAGGAAAGTGGGTGACGTGGTGACGCAGATCGCCCGCCGCCGTCAGGTAGGGTGGGCGCCGGTACTCGTCGCCGCAGTCCCCCGGGATGGGATCCAGAAGGGCCGCCGCCCCATCCAGCTCGGCGAGCGCTTCGCCGTCCAGCGAGAAGTCGAAGAGCCGCAGGTTGTCCTCGAGGTAGCTGCGTCCCCCCGGTCGTGCGCCCACGATCACCCCCGCCACGCAGGGCTGCTCGAGCACGTACCGGGCGGCCACGTTGGCGATCGACACGCCCAGCCGGTCGGCGACCCGCCGCGCCGCGCGCAGCACCTCCTGAAAGCGGTCCCATCCCCCCGCCTGGTCCACGAAGCGGCGGTACTTCATCTGCGACCAGGTAAGGGCGTCGTCGATCGGGGGCGCGGGCCGTCCCAGCCAGTGGTCGCTCAGCAGCCCGCCGGCGAGGGCCCCGTAGGCCAGCAGCTGCACGCCGTGGGCCCGGCACACTTCGGTCATGGCCCGCGCCGCGCGCCGGTCCAGCAGCGAGTAGCAGACCTGGTTGCAGACGATGGGGATGCCGCTGTGAAGCGCCATGTCCAGGTGCACGGCATCCAGATTCGTCATCCCCAGATGCAGGATCTTGCCTTCGGCCTTCAGGTCGGCCAGATGGAACAGACAGTCCAGCCAGCTCGGGTCGGCGTAGTTCCAGGCGTGGAACTGGAGCAGATCGATCCGCTCCACCCCGATCCTGCGGAGCGCACGATCGACCGCCGCTTCCACCTCCGCCCGCGAGGACGCCCCGGGGGTCGGCACCCACTTGGTGAGCACGCGCACACCCTCCCGGCGGCGCGCCAGGGTCCCCGCGATGATCTCGGCGGACCCGTAGTGGTCGGCGGCGTCGAACGTGTCGAACCCCGCATCCACGTGGCCTTCCAGCGCGCGTGCCGCCTCTTCAGGGTTCAGCCGGGCACCGTCCCGTTCCTGGTCCGCGACCTGCCACAGCCCGTTCAGGACCCGGGAGACACGCAGCCCGGGGGCCAACCTACGGTGCTCGACGCTCATTCAGGCGGGAGTTCGCGGAAGATGCGCTCCACATCCGCGCCCGAGGTCTTGAGCGCGGCCATCTCCCGCCAGTAGACCCCGGAGGCGACGGCCATCACCAGAAGCCATACCCACGTGGGATGGAAGTACCACGCTTCGACCTCGGTGGTCAGGTCCCGCAGCACCTGGACGAACAGGAAGGTCCCCAGGAGGACGACGCCCGCGCCGCCCACCAGAGTCCGCGCCGTGCGCCCGGTCAGCACGGTCACGCGCGCCGACAGGTCGGGGTTGCGTCGCGGCAGCGTCAGCAGCGCAAGGCACATGAGCCCGAAGTTCACCAGCATCGAGATGACCAGGATGTCGATCCCCAGGAAGAAATCGCCCGCCAGGTGGCTTCCCAGGATCCCCACCGAGGCCATGACTCCGCTGGCGACTATGGCGATGTGGGGCGTGCGCCGGCGCGGGTGCACCGCGGCAACCCCCTTCGGGAAGATGCCGTCTTCCGCCCAGGCGAACATCATGCGCGAAACCGCCAGCAGCATCGCCGGGAGATCGTTGATCAGCGCCACCGCGGCTCCGCCGACGATGACCACCGTCCATCCCGCGGGCAGCAGATACCCGAGCAGACCCGGCGCGGTGAGGTCCCGCACCTGGGCTTCGGCGGCGATGAAGCTCCACGGGACCGCGTGGTACACCGCCGCCGTGAAGAGAAAGTAGAAGCCCCCCACGATCGTGATCGCGAGCGCGATCGCCAGCGGCAGGTTGCGCCCCGGGTTCTTCGCTTCGCCCCCGGCCTGGGCGATGGAGTCGAAGCCGATGAACGTGGCGAAGAGCAGCACCGACGCCGCCAGCAGGGTGCGGGGTTCGAGCGCGGGCGCGATCTGCGCGGGGACGGACCGGCCCTCGGATGCGGCGAGCGCGGCCGCGAAGTCCGCGTGGTCGAAGGCGAACCCGGCCACGATCACCACCGCGCCCAGCGCAAACATCAGGAACATCATCGGCACCAGGGTGCGCTCGTAGAGCGCGAGCCCGCGCACATTGACCAGCACGAAGGTCCACAGGAAGGCCAGCGCCAGTCCCACCCGCACCGCGCCGGTGTCGAGGATGTCCGCGATGGCGATCCACTCCAGCGCACCCGCGATGTCGCGCAGGAAGGGAATCAGGATATAGGAGACGACCCCGATCGCGATCGAGAGCCCGAACCACTGCGAGAAGCTGGCCACGAAGCCCCAGTAGGGGCTCAGGGCACGGCTCGCATAGACGTAGCTGCCTCCGGCGCGCGGCATCGCCGACCCGAGGCTGGCGTAGGCCAGGGCCGCCATGACGGCGGGCACGGCTGCGAAGAGGTAGGCGGGCAGTACCCAGGGCCCGATGCCCGGGATGCTGCGCTGGATCATGAACGGCATCACGTTGATGGCGGCCCCGAGCATCGCGCAGATCCCGGTCGCCGCCAGTCCCATGAGGCCGAGTTCGCGGGCGAGCCCGCTGGCGGGCCCGGATTCGGCGGATGCCTGTCGATCGCTCATCGGTTGCGGTGTGCTCCTTCGCCGGCAGTCCTGGAGAAGTTCGTATCCCGGGGATGTCAGAACCAGCGCTTCATCAGCCGGGGCTCGATTTCGACGACTTCACCCTTCACGGTGTCCACGACCACCCGCACCCAGCCCATGTCCGGCGAGCCGAAGGTCTCAAGGCGCGTGAAGTTCCCGAGTCGGCGCCCCCTCTCGTCGGTCAGCGGCTGGTCCATCCGGTAGGTGTGCGTGTCCCCGTGGATGAACAGGACCTCCCCGGGAAAGGCGGCCGCATGATCGCGCAGCGCGCGGACCAGAGGACCGTAGCCGTCCCCGCCCCCGCTCTCCAGGCGAACGTTGGCGTGCGCCGCGAGCACGATCCCGGAAGCTCCGGCGGCTCGCGCTTCGTCGAACACGGCATGCATCCAGGCAAGCGCCGCCTCGCTCCGGCGGGCCACCTCCTGGTCGTGCCGGTGGTCGCGTCCCGGGAACTGAGCCGTCGCGTCGAAGGATCCGACCACGTGCAGGGTGGCGAAGACGAAGCCCCCCCGGGTCCAGCGCGCGTTCTCGGGGAATTCGGCGAACCCGGCGTCCTTCGCCTGCGATGTGACGGGCATGGGGACTGCGCCCAGGCTGGATGAGGGATCGTCGAAGAAGATCCGGCGCAGCATCGCCAGCCGTTCGAGAGGATCGTAGCCGCCCGCGCTGGGCGCATGGCAGTCCGCCCACTCATTGTCCCCCGGAGTGTACACGACCGGAACCGGCACCCCGTCCAGTTGCCTTCGTCTGTCGCGCAGCTTCTCGTCGGCGCACGATCCGCCCAGGATATCCCCGATGTGGACGAGGAAATCCACCCCCGCCGATTCGGCGTCCGCCAGCAGCCGCCCGGCGCGGGGCTCCTCCCAGGGGTAGTACGGTCCGTCCCCGTAGACGCCGAAGGCGATGGCGCCTGAAGGGGGAGGATGGGCGGGAGGTGGGTCGGAGCACCCGACGGCAGCCATGCCCGATGCCAGCCAGAGCAGCGTGGTCGCGGCACGCCTCCGACCCGCGCGTCCGGGCGGGGCAGGTGCGGGCAGCGCTCGGCCGGCATCGCCCGCAACCCGGCCCCGCCCGCCGCGTTCTGGCTCCGTTTCCATGGGACTCCCCTGGCATGGCCACGACGGGACTCCCCTGCGTCCCGCCCCGGCTTCCTGGCGCCCGCGCCGAGCAGACGCGGGAAGGCGGACACACGTTTCGTCTCGATGGCGATGGGAGACGAAGCCGCGTTTTTCCGGGCGCGAAGAGTAGCGCGCGAGCGCTTGCCGTGCCAGATGTTTCCGAAACCCTGACGTTACGTCAGCACGCGCAGCAGGCTTCTCCTGTCCTGACCGCGCCGCGCCGTTCCGGGGCTTGTCGCGCGACAAGCGGCAGCAGGTGTGCGTGGGAATGGATGTGCAGGGACACGGAAATGTCCCTGTGGATCGCGATACCGATACGGTTGAACGGCATCTGATCGCGCTTCGGTCTCGGAGACATGGCAGCAAGTGACCGGTTTGCCCGGGGAGGACGGCCGCCGTTAGCCTTTCTGCTGCAACCGCCGGTGCTCCCTCCGCGTTCTAGCTGGGCTCAATGCCATGGCACTGACCAACAAGTGCATGATCTGCGCGCACCCGGACATCGAGACCAATCCGGACACGGTGAACAGTGGGCGAGACACGATGTGGGTGGACTGTCCGTACTGCGGGCGGTTCGAGATCACATGGATCGCATCCGCGCACCTGACGGCGATCAGGAACTCGAGACGTGCGACCGACGTCCAGATGACGGAGATCAGACACCTGCTGTCCGAATGGCTGCGCGGCGGCGTCACGACGACGATCACCGTCACGACCATCGAACAGGCCTTCCTGGAGGTCGTGTCATGGTGACCAGCGAGAGAGGCTGAAAGTGATCGACCGGTGAGTGGATCCCCATCATCGCGTAGGATCCGGGTCCAGACGGCTATCCCGCCCTTCCGTCACCTCCGCAGCCGCACCGCCTCCCTGAGCCCGCGCGTCATGCTCACCTCCAGGCCGGCCCCGTCCCTGAGCCCGTCCGGCAGCGCCCCCTCCCAGTCCCGCAGGATCGCGCGCAGGCGTCCCGTCCCGGGCTCGGTGACCACGGTGATGCGGCGCTCGTCGGCCGGGTCCACGTATGCCTGGCCCTCCGGCCCAGTCAGGGTGATGCGTTCGAGCGCCTCCTCCCAGCCGGCCTCGATCGGCACCGTGAAGAAGAAGTGCTTCCCGCCGTATTCGTCCTCGGTGGGGGTGAAATCCAGTGAGAAGAGTGGCTGGCCGTCGGACGCGGTGCCGCGAATGCGGTACGGACCCCAGGCCTCGGGGAGTCTTGCAGCCGCGTGCATCGAGAACACCGGATCGATCCACAACTCGCCATCCACGGCGCCGCCCCACAGCACGAGCATGTCGGACGGCGGGTCCGATGCGGCCAGGAGGGCGCTCGCCGCGCTTGCGGCCAACTGCGCACGATAGTCGATCACTTTCTCGAAAAAGTAGTCGCTGAGCCACGGCAGCGTATAGCAGTAGGTCATGATGTCTGTGGAATGGTCGGGAGGCACTACCGTGCCATGACGGAAGTCGTATCCCCACACGCCGATACCTCCGTCCCGGTAGGGGAAGGCTGGGTCAACGTTACCGATGTCTCCACATGGGGCGTGCCGGAGTGAGAGGTTGTGATCAACCTCGTGCGCCAGGGTGGCGGGGCTCGCCTGGCCCATGCTCACCCACTCCGACCCCGCAAACCCCCGGACGAAGCCGTTCACGCTTGCGGCGACCCCATAGTAGTAGTACCTGCCGCCTTCCGATGACCGCAGCGCTTCGAGTTCGTTCACCAGTCCCCTTTGTCCGGACCCGGTGGTCAGGTCGAGCGAAGTGAAGTAGGGTTCGTGTGTACGGACGCTGAACTCCGCAAACGGGAACGCGTGCTTCAGCAATCCTACCTTGGGACTCTCGGGGGAGATGCCGCGGACCCACCCAAGAACCGATGTGTCTGGCTGCTCAGCCTCCATGACCGGTACCAGCGTGAGCTGCATCGGGGGCACTTCCACGACGTTCAGCGAGTGGGAGCCCTCGTGTGGGAAACGGGTTTCGCTTTCGCCAGTTACGGGCAGGGTTCCCTCGGGGTCGACCTCCACGACCATCTCGACGCCCGGGACGATGATCTCGGCGGGAATCACGGCGTTGTACGACAGTTCAAGGTCGCCCTCGTCCGCCACCGCAGGAATCTGGTTGTCATCCCGGGTCATGATCACGCGGTGAACTTCGGCCCCCGGCCGGGCGAAGACCGCAACGACCTCGGGCTCGAAGAATCCTCTGGGTTCCTCCGCTGTGACGAATACCCTCAACAGCGCCTCCCGGTTGGCGATCAGGCGCACGCTGCCGGACGGGGTCTGCACCGACTGGGTGAGGTAGACCATCGGCAGGGATACCGTGACCTGGTCCGGGTTGTCGCAGATGGCGCCTGCTGTCTCCTCGATCGCGGCGTACCATGCCCGAAAATCCGGCGAAGGCGACGCGCACAGTCCGGTGTCGTCGTGGAGCAGCACTCGAAGTCGTCTCAGGCGCCGAAGATCGAAAGGCAGCGCGCCCTCGAGCCCCGCATTGCGGCCCACGCGCAACTCGGCAAGCTCACGCAACAATGCGATGTCGCCCGGAAATGCACCGGACAGGTCGTTTCCCGTCAGGTCGACCGCCGTGAGCTCCTTGAGGTTGACAATCTCACCAGGAAGCGGACCGGACAGGCCGTTGCCGGGCAACGCCACTTCCACGACCCGGCCGCCCTCGGTGGCAACGCCATGCCAGTCTCCCAGGGGAGCCTCGGTCCCCCACGCCGCCCGGTTCACCCAGGAGGTGCCGCCGGTCACATCGTGCAGGCTTGTCAGAGCGAGTCGTTCGACCCGCGGGATGTCGCAGTCCGTCCCGTCGACCTCCGGAACGGTACCCAGCCACTTCTGAAACTCGTCGTCGATTTGGGCGCACAGGCCGGTCTCGCCGTACGACAGCTCCTGCAGGAGTTCCAGGTCGAGCATGCTCCGCGGCAACAAGCCGGTCAGGTCAGGGTTCCCCTCGAGCTTGACCCAGATCAGGGCGTGAAGGTTGCCCAGATCGCGGGGCAAGGCGCCGCTCAGCCTGTTGTCGGCGACTCGCAGGCTCCGAAGCTCGGTGAGGTTTCCGACATACTCAGGCACCGGGCCCGAGAGTCCGTTCTCGTGAATCCAGAGCGTCTGCAGTGCCGTCAGATTCCCCAGCGAGGCGGGTATTTCACCGGTGAGTTCGTTGTCGTAGAGATACAGCCCCTCCAGGTTGGACAGCTCTCCCAACTCGGGCGGAATCGTCCCCGTCAGGTTGTTGCGCGACACCGACAGGGACCTGATCGCACTCAGATTCGCCAGTTCCGGCGGGACCGTGCCGGTCAATTCGTTCCGGCTTAGGCTCATGTCCACGAGAGTCTTCAGGTTGCCCAGTTCCGGCGGTACCGGACCCGACAGCTGATTCCTCGCCAGCAGCAGCTTTCGCAGAGAACGCATGCTGCCCAGTTCGACCGGAATCGGGCCCGAAAGCTGGTTTCTCCAAAGCAGCAGGGAGTCGAGGTGCGGAAGCGCCGCGAGTTCAACCGGGATCGTCCCGGTCAGGCCATTCACGCTCAACTCGAGCATGGTCAGCCAGTCCAGCTTGCCCAACTCCGACGGGATGGGACCCGTCAGTTCGTTGTTGTCCAGAACCAGCCGTCTCAGCTGTGTCAGATCCCCGAGTTCAGGCGGGAGTGTCCCCGACAGGTTGTTATCCGACAGCGACAGTTCGGTGACGAAGCCGGCCGCGTTGGTCGACACCCCCTCCCAGAACCGGATGCTCTCCGAGGTGAGCCAGTTTCTACTGTTGTGCCAGTTCGTACCCTCCGTTGCGTTGTAGAGGGCGATGAGCGCGTCCCGGCCGGCAATATCGGTTTCCTCGGGGGGAGGAGGCTGAGCC
Source organism: BD2-11 clade cluster bacterium bin43 (assembly GCA_002238605.1). Lineage (GTDB taxonomy): Bacteria > Gemmatimonadota > Gemmatimonadetes > Longimicrobiales > Gaopeijiaceae > BD2-11. Next base: position 53,361 of record MPMR01000029.1, read on the forward strand.
GTCGTCACCGGGTCGTCCGAGCAGACGACCAGAAGGACCGCGGACAAGCTCGCTGCCCAGACGCGTGATCTCCGTCGTGTCATGCTGCCCCCGTTAACGGGCCATGAGGTCCAGTGCCAATGATTAGAATGTCCTGGCCGGGCTCATGCCACCACGCTTGCCATCCGGGAGGCAAGGGACGCGCCAAGACCGCAATGTCGCGAACAAGCGGGCAGCGGGATCTCGAT
>MPMR01000007.1:0-25000 GCA_002238605.1 BD2-11 clade cluster bacterium bin43
GGGGCTGGCACTCGTTGCGGCGCAAGTTCGCCAGCGACCTCATGGACCAGCCGCTCAAGGTCCTCTGCGACCTCGGAGGCTGGAAGACCGCCAAGACGGTGCTCCAGTGTTATCAGCGAGCCGACGAGGGACAGCTTCGGAAGGCACTGGAAGCCCGCCCGAGGACCTCGCGGCTGAGGTTCGCAATTCGGCGGGAGTCAAACAGCGGGAATCCGGCCTGACAATCCTGTAACTCTAACGACCACAGAAAGATACAAACATGATGCCGCATGACGTAACGTCAGGGTTGGCGCCAGCCTGTCAGCAAGACAGTGCCCGGGTTAACTTCCCGATCTGTGCGCACCGGAGTTGCGAGGGGGCGGGTGGGGTCTGGTGACCCCAGCGGTCTTCAAAACCGTCTGGCCCGGCTTGAACCCGGGCTGGTGAGTTCGATTCTCACACGCTCCCGCCACTCCCGGTTGCGTCATCCGGCCGCGGCGCACACCCTACCCTCCATGAAATCGTTCTTCCCCCTGAGGCGCAGCGAAGGCGCGACCCTCGTCTTCCTCATCGCTTTCGCCGCGTTCGCGTTCATCCCGGAGTGGCGCACCATCGAGGTGGGGGGCATGGCGGTCTTCGGCTGGCTCATCGCCGCGCTGATGCTGATCTCGCCGGCGCTGGCCCTGGTCACGATCCTGCGGCGTGACGGGACGGGAGGCACCGCGGCCGGAGCGCGCGGAAGGGAATCCGGGGCGGGCGGGGAAGAGGGCGGAGGAGACGCCTGATGCTCCTCGAACGCGTCCTCGTCGGGGTCTATCTCGCCGCCTGCATCGGCATCGGGATCGCGGTGTCGAAGAGGGTCCTCAGCTCCCGCGACGAGTATTGGGTGGCGGGACGGCGCATCGGCACCGTCGTGAACTCGATGGCGATCATGGCGGCGCTGGCCAGCGGGGGCTCCATCATCGGTGTCATGGGGCTCGCCTACGCCCAGGGCATTCCGGCGACGCTCGCGCTCTTCGGGGGCGCGGTGGTCGGCTTTCCGCTGGCGTCCATCCTCGTTGCCAGACCGCTTCGCAACTTCGGCAAGTTCACGATTACCGACTTCATGAGCTTCCGGTACCCCCACGCGGTGGTCCGCTACCTGGTCCCGATCCTCATCGTCGCGGCCTTCACCATCTACATCGTGGCGCAGCTGAAGGCGGCGGGCATCACCGCCGAGGCGCTGCTGGGCATCCCGTACGAGACGGCGCTGGCGCTGGCCACGCTTGTGTTCATCATCTACGTCTCGTTCGGGGGCATGGTGGCCATCACCTGGACGGATGTGATCCAGGGATTCCTCATGCTCTTCGTGATCATGGGCACGGCCTTGGTGATCGTCTGGCGCGTGGGTTCGCCCTTCGAGATCATGAGCCAGGCCACGGCCGTCGCTCCCGAACTGGGGCAGGTCGCCAACCGGCCGGTGTCCAGCTACCTCGGATACTTCATCATCTGGGCCACGGCCATCCCGGTGATCCCCCACATCGTCATGAGGGTTTTCACGGCCCGGGACGCACAGAGCGCGCGCCTGTCGCTGAACCTGTCGATGCTGGTGTACAGCGTGATGATCCTCGCGGCGGTGCTCGCGATCGTGCCTGTGGGCAGAATCGACTTTCCGGGGCTTCAGGATGCCGACCAGCTCTTCCTCCGCGTGATGGAGACCCAGTTTCCGCCGCTCATCCGCGGAATCGCGGTCGCCGCCGTGCTCGCCGCCGTCATGTCCACGACCGATGCGCTGCTGCTCGCCTGCAGCTCGGCCATCTCGCACGATCTCCTCGGGGGGCTGCTGCGGGGCCGGGCCAGCGAGCGCACCATGAGCCTCGTGCGCATCGGCTCCACCTGGGTCATCGGGATCGCGGCGCTCCTGTGGGCGTTCTCGCCGCCCGAACTGATCACCGAGTTCTACACGGCGGGGGTGGGGGTCCTGAGCGCGAGCCTGTTCGTGCCCACCATCGCCGGATTGTGGTGGAAGAGGGCCAACCTGGCAGGTGGAGTCGGGGCGGTCGTGTCGGGCGCGGCCGTCTACATCCTGGTGCAGTTCGGGGTCATCGATGTCGGCCTTGCGCCGGTGGTCGTCGCCCTCTTCGCCAGCGCCGCGGCGATGATCCTGGGGGGGCTGTTCGGGCCGCGGGAATCCAGAGAGATGGTCGAGCGGATCGAGGCGCTGCACGGGTAGTCACGCGCCGGCTCGCAGCTCGGATGCCCTTGTTCCGGACGTCCGCACCGGTCCACGTTGAAGGGCCCTCGACACCCGACTTCCTGCAGGACCGACGTGCTCGGTCGGGAGGCTCCGATGAGACGAGTACTCTGGATTCCCCTCGTTCCGCTCGCCGCCGCAGCCTGTGCGGATGCCGGCGGCACCCCGTCATCCGCCCGTACTCCCGGCGACTTCACCCTGCAGGAGTTCGTGTCGACGAGCTCCCTCGTGGACGGAGCCGTGCCCGACTGGTCCCCGGACGGGTCGACGATCCTGTTTCTCGGGCGCGGCACGCTTTGGACCATCGACGCGAACGGAGGCGACCCCGTGGCCATCCCCGCGGAGGGCGTCACCAGCCCGGCGTACTCCCCGGACGGCGCCTGGATCGGCTACGTGTCGAGCGCATCGGGCAACGGGCAGGAGCTCTGGCTGTGGTCCATCTCCGAGCAGCGCCCCGTCCAGCTGACCGACCTCGGCGCCCGCACCCTCGCCTGGGCCTGGTCCCCGGACGGGCGGCACATCGCCTTCTCCAACTCGCTGCGCGGCAACTACGACATCTACACGGTCTCCGTCCCCGGTGGGCAGGTGAAGCGGCTCACCACCGACACCCGCTACGACGTGCAGCCAACCTGGACGCCGGACGGTTCGGGCATCGTGTTCGTGCGCATGGACCAGTGGTGGGTCCATCGCGACGTCATCGCCATCGATGCCGCGACCGGCGCCGGCGAGCGCCTCATCGTGAGCGACCGCGACTGGATGGATTACCGCACCGGGCAGGAATTCGGGCCCGGTCAGGTCTCGCCGAGGGGCGATCTGGTGCTCTTCCGCTCCTACCGCAGCGGCTGGATCAACTGGTGGCTCGCGCCGATGGAGGGCGGGGAGCCCCGTCGGCTGGCGCCCGAGGCGGCCGATCAGAGCTCCCAGAAGCCCTTCCGCGGCTATGCCCGCTGGTCTCCCGACGGGGGAATGGTCGCGTACACCTCAAACCTGAGGGGTCGTCAGATTCTGCGGGTTGCGTCGGTGGACGACGGCACCGTCCAGACCCTCTTCGCTCCGGAGATGGGTCTGGTTGCGAACCCGGCATGGTCCCCGGATGGAAGCCGCATCGCTTTCACCTTCGACACTCCGGCGCAGGTGCCGGATCTGTATGTGATGGACCTGGCCGGAGGGCAGCCGGCCCGCCTCACGCATTCGCTGCCCGATCCGTCGCTGGCCGACGCCTTTTTCATGCCCGAGCGGGTGAGCTACGAGAACGACGGGCTCACCATCCACTCCTACCTGTTCCGGCCGCCCGATCCTCCACCACCGGGGGGATACCCGGCCATCGTGTGGGTCCATGGAGGACCGTCCTCGCAGTTCGAGGATGGATGGAGGCGGCACTCCGGCGCCCACTACTTCATCAAACACGGATACGCGGTCCTGGCGCCCAACATTCGGGGGAGTTCCGGCTTCGGATGGGAGCACGAGGAGGCGAACAACGGCTGCTGGGCCCGGTGTGATCTGGATGATGTCGTGGCCGGGGCGAGGTATCTCGGCACCCTGCCGGACATCGACGGGGACCGGGTCGCGGTCACGGGCGTGAGCTACGGAGCCTACCTCAGCTTCGCCGCCGGCACCTTCGCCCCGGATGCGTTCCGGGCCGCCGTGCCCCTGCGGGAGGGATACGCCAACCGCATTCAGCTGGTCGAGAGGGAGTCGGCTCTTGCCAACATCAACATGTACCAGTACGAACTCGGCCTGCTGGCGGAAAACCGCGAGACGTTCCGGCGGGCGTCGCCCACGCTGTTTGCGCAGGATCTGGGGGTGCCCATGCTGATCATCGCAGGGGAGGGCGACGTGCAGATGCGGGGCTTCGCCACGGAGGCGGCCCGCTACTACAAGCCAATCACCTACGAGCGGTACGAGAACGTTGCGGGCCCGACCGCGCGGCTCGAGTGGATGCCGAGGATGCTGGCGTTCCTGGACCGGCATGTTAAGGGCGACGTCGATCTCTGGCCGTAAGCGCAATCGTGGGGCCGGCGGCCTGACCCGACGCGGGAGCCCGCCACTCGTCGCGCAGGACGGAGTAGATCACCATGTCCTGCCGAACTTCCGGGTCGGCGTCGCTCGGACGTTCGCTTCTCAGCAGCCCGTCCCGCCTCATTCCCAGCTTTTCCATCACTCTTGAGGACCGGGTATTCGCAAGGTCGGCCAGCGCGGTGATCTTTGCGAGGCCGAACTCGTCGAACGCCCAGTCCATGACCGCGGCTGCGGCTTCGACGACAAGGCCCTTGCCCCAGTGCGCGCGTGCGATGCTGTACCCGATTTCGGCGGTCCCCATGGACGTGTCGACTCTGATGTTGATTCCGCCGACGCACCTGCCGCTCATACAAATCGCGAAGACGGGGTTCGCATCCCACGCAGCAAGCACGGACCGCGCCACGAACTCGACAGCGTGCCTGTATTCATAGGGGCTGGGGACTGGCAGATACCGAGCCCACTCGGAGTCGCGAGCGTAGGCGTAGACGTCGTCGACATCCGTGAGCTGGAACGGGCGCAGGAGCAGCCGATCGGTTGTGAGCGTAATCGGCTCCATCTTCTTCGTCATGACTCATCCGCGCCGGGGGAAGGTTCGATTCCTCGACAGGCAGACCAGGAGCGGCCGGGTTCCACTCCTCGATGAGCCCGTCAGGGGCGGCCGAGTTCCGCCTCCACCTCGTCCAGGGCGATGGGCCAGCGCGGGTGGCGGGCGGCTCTGATGCGCGCCATCGGTCCTGCCACGACGGTCACGAAGGCGGCGGGGTCCAGGTACTCGCGAGCCAATCGCTTTACGGCGACGGGCGTTGCGGATCCCACCGTCTCGGGCCACCCCATCAGGTGGTTCGTGCCCCCGTGCCGCACATGCTCCACCGCGAAGGTCCCGCTCGCGCTGGTCGCCAGCTCCAGCGACCGCCGCCAGACCGCGCTCACCAGCCAGCCCTGGGCACGCGCCACCTCCGCCTCGGTCACCGGCGCATCCGGATCGTGCATGCGCCCGATCTCGTCCAGGCTGAATCGGAGGAGGGGCGCCACCGCTTCGGGGCGACCTCCGGTGCGCACGAGCAGGAGGCCGGTGCCCGACGCCGTCACGGGTATCTCGAAGTCGTCCCGGTTGGCCAGGCCCCTCATCTCGCGCGCGGCGATGTTCAGGCGCTCGGCGAGGATGAAGCGGAGCACGGCAAAAGCGGCCCGGTCCGATTCGGGGATGGCGCTCACGGCGCGCCCGATGGCGATCCAGCCCTCCAGGCTCGGAACATCCACGGCGTGGAAGCGGGTCGCGGGCCCGGGCGAATCGGCCATCGTCGGGGCCGCCTCGATCAGGGAGGGTTCGGTCACCAGGCCGCTGCTTCTCGCCCAGCCCCGGGTCGCCGACTCCAGGGCCTCCTCCACTTCGTCGCGGGGCACGGGCCCGCCGACTCCGAGCACCACGCGGTCGGTCGCCAGGCTTCGGGACGCGAGGGCGCGCACCGCGTCCGGCGACACCGTCTGTCCCGGGTCCGGAGGCGCCAGGGGGTATCCGCCGAGCCGTCGCTCGAGCTCGACCCTGGGACGAAAACCGTCTCCGTCGATCCCGGCCATCGGCATGTCGTAGCCCGGGCCCGTCCTGTACTCGCGGATGGTCGCGGTGTCGAGATCGGGATTCCGCACGAGTTCCACGAGCAACTCGAATCCCTCCTGCCAGTCGTCCGGGAGTACATCGAGGGAGATGCGCGTGGCGTCGAGGGTCACCGAGGCACTCAGCGACGTTCCCAGCTCCCCGAGGCGAAGCGAAAGCGGGCTGCTCGCGCCCGCGGGACCCCGCGTCGTGAGGAGCTGGACGAGAAGGGCCGACGCGCCGGCCTCGCCATCGCGCTCGTGGAGCCGGCCGACCGGCATCGCGGCAGTGAGGCGCACCAGCGGGTCGGCTGCTGTTCCGGTCACGATGTACGCCCGCGCGCCGCTGGAGGCCTCGAAAAGCGCTTGCTCCGGATCGGGCGGCGTGAACGCGGCCGAGCCGAGCGCGAGCGCGCCCGGGTCCGGCCAGTCGTGCTCCAGGAGCGGCCGCGAGCGGCCGGGAAGGATCTCGCCGGCACCGTCTCCGCATGCTCCGGGGGCGAGCGCCGCCAGGGCCAGCACCGCAGCCATCCCGCCCCTCATCGCCCGTCTCCCGGCAGGTCCGCCCACAGGAAGTCGAGCCAGCTCGGCCCGCTCCCCTCGGGGGGCTGGGCGCGCGCGGTGGCGATCACCCGGTTGGAGGGAACGAAGTAGGTCGATGCGACCCGCTGCACGTCCGCCGCCGTGGCGGCGTCCCGCGCCTCGATGAGGTCCGGCAGCACGCTCCAGTGGTTCATGGTGTGGTGATGGCCGATCAGGAAAGCGAGCTCCTGTGGGTTGTCCAGAAACTCCGCCCACTCGACGCGAAGGCGCTTGCGCGCCCGCCCCAGCGCGCCGGCGTCGATCCGTCCCTCCCGGAGGTCGGCCACGGCGTCCAGCAACCCCCGCTCGACCGCTGCCAGGTCGCCGTCCGCCCGGGCTTGCGCAACAAGGTTGAACGCTCCTGGCGACCCGAAGCGGTAGGTGTGGATGACCCGGAAGTCGGCGGCCACCGAGGCGCCCGTACCACTCGCCGCCAACCTCCGGCCGGCCATGCCGTGGGGCCCGTTCAGGAGCGCGGCGATGAGGTCGAGCACGGGCCGGTCCGGGTGTCCCATCCCCGGAATGCGGTAGCGCACGTGCACCTGCGGCGAGAGCGGCTCTGTCCAGTCGAGCCGGATCGATCCGCCGGGCACCAGCTCGGCCTCTACGTCGAGGTCGGCCGGCGGCTCGGGCCCCCGCGGCAGCGCTCCGAAATAGCGTTCCGCGAGGGGTATGACCTCGTCGAGGGTCGCATCGCCGACCAGCACCAGCGCCGCGTTGTTGGGCACGAAGTAGTCGTCGTAGATCCGCCACATGGCGGCCCGCGTGAAGTTGTCGAAATCGCGGAGGTGCCCGCCGTCGGGGACGTAGACCGGGTGCCCCTGGGAGGTCACCCCGTCGATCGCCTCGTTGAAGCGCGTCTGCGGCCGGCTCTTTCCGCCGAGGATCTGCTCGAGCACCGTGAAGCGCTGGGCCTCCCATCCCCTGAACACCGCGTTCACCATGCGCTCCGCCTCGAGCCGGAAGAAGAGCTCAAGGTGCTCCCTGGGGAGCGCCATGTTCATCTCCATGTAGTCCTGCTCGGTGCTGGCCGGGACCGGATCCAGGTGCCGGACGTACCCGCCGTGCTCCATGTACCACTTGTAGGAGGTCCAGAAGTCGCGGTACTCGTTGTCGCGGTCCTCGAGCTCGTAGAGCCTCGCCCGCAGGGCCCGCAACTCGGGAGTCGACGGCCAACCCAGCTCGTCGTAGAAGACATCCCGCTCGCGAAGCTGATTGCGCACGCGCTTGCGCGCCGCGATGAGCTGCTGCTCGGTGTCGTGGATCTCGCGCAGGATGGGCAACTCGCCCGCCAGGTCGCGGGTGCCGATGGTCGTGGTCCCCTGGTGAATGACGTGCTCGAGGAAGTGCGTGATGCCGTGCATTCCCACCGCCTCCTGCATCGAACCGACGCGGATCCACAGGTTGGCGGCGACGCGCGGCGCTCGCTGGTCCGCGACGAGAAGAATCGTGAAGCCGTTTTCGAGGACGTGCTCCTGTACCTGAAGTGGTGGGGACGGGGATTGCGCGGGAAGCGCGGGTGCGGCCCGGGCCGGTGCCCGGGCGGGAGGCGTTGCCGATGACGCCGGTACGCCGGGGAATGCGGCCGCGCCCCCGGCAGCGAGGAAAGCGACGACGAGCAAAGTGCGCATGGCGGTGGCCCCCGTGCGTTGGTGACGAGGCGTCCTCCCGCGATCCAGCGGGTACTCGGCAGGTCGTGCGAATCGAGGCCTCGGTCGTGCGGGCCCCCTCAGAATGCAGCGGGATTGGGCGTGAGTCGAGTGCAATCGCCCGCCTCGACGCCCTGGGAGTGGAGCCGCCGGCTGCCCGCCACGCTGGTTCCGGGTCCCGCCCGCGCGGCAAGGCGGCAGGCAGGCGTCCTCTATCGCGCCCGGAAGGTGATGGGAATCTGGATCCACACCGGGACCACCTTGTCGAGGTTGAGCGCCGGAGTGAATCTGGCCACGCCGGCGACGCGAAGTGCGGCCTCGTCGAGCGACACGTGTCCGGACGCCTCCGCCACCAGCGTTCTCTGCACCGTCCCTTCCTCGTCGATGAAGAAGTGGATGAGCACGGTTCCGCCTATCCCCGCATCGCGCAGCATCGCGGGATACTCCCGCTCCAGCGCCCGCTGCAACTCACGCCGGTTGGTGATGCTCGGTCGAACCGTCATCGGTGTGATGGCAGGCGCGTCGATGAGGCTTCCGGCCTCCTCGTCCCGCGGTTGCATGAGCGTCTCGACCGGGTTGTCCTCGAAGGTGGTGGGCGAGATGGTGATATCTTCGCTGATGTCGGCCGTGGTGATCACCGGGATCGCCGGCCGGCTGATCGCTTCCGGCTCGGGCGGTATCTCGATCTCTGGAGGGACAACCACCACCCTGGTCTCCGTCGAGTCCGAAGGGACGTTCGCCGCGGTCATGTCGGGCCAGAACATGAACATCGCGAAGTGAAGGGCGGTTGCGGTGAGCACGGAACCCCAGAGCCATGCGCTGAACGATTTCTTGAAGCGGTCGTTGGCGGCGGCCCGGGACGGGGCCTGGTGGTGAAGGTCGCTGTCGCTCATGGTCTCTCCTCCATGCGGCGTTTCGACTCGATCGGGAGGACGACGCGGCCACATTCGCAAGTCGTCCGTTATCGAGTTGGATGCAATTCCCGAGCCTGTGACTGGCGGCACTGCGGCCCGTCGTCGACGCTTGCCGGCACGATGACCGGACGGGGCGCCCCGAGACGATGAAGTCGCGCCGTCGCCCCCAGGATGATCTCGTCATGAAGCCGTCCGTGCGCGAGCGTCGGCTCGAGCAACCAGCGGGAATGCAGAACGTCTCGATTGCTGCCGGGTATCAGCCGCGTTCGCCTGCCGGTCCAGGCTCGTTCGCCCACCGGCTGGGAGGCCTCTTCCCCAGGAAAGTACCTTGCTGCATAAGGTTTTATGCCTGATGGACCTACGGATGTGCTGCCAGGCGTCGGAATCGCATGCTCGGCGCATGCCGGGCCACGGCTCCCGGTGATGCACGCTCCGATCCGCCCGCGCCGGGCTCCCGCGGCGTGCCTCCTTGCGGCCGCCGCGATCGCATTGACCGCCTTGGCCATTCCGCGAGGAGCGTGCGCCCAGGAAGCACAGGCGAACGTCGAGCCCCAAGCGACGGATTCCGTCGCACCGCCGCCATCGACGGGCCGCCCATCCCCCGGCGGCGCCCTCCTCCGCAGCGTCGTCGTCCCCGGCTGGGGACAGGCGGCGTCAGGCTCGTACGGCCGGGCCGCATTCTACTTCCTCGCCCAGGCGGGCAACGTGTGGATGGCCTACAAGACTCACTCGCTGCGCGACACCGCGCGGCGGCGTCAGCGGATGCTCGAGGACGCGAAGACCGCCGAGCTTCTGCGTGGCGGCGTCGCATCGGAGGCCGTGGAGGCCGAACTCGGCGCGGACGAGCGCATAGAGGACATCCGTCTGCTGGCGACCGCGCGCGATGAACAGATGGAGGACTGGGTCGCGCTGCTGGTCTTCTTCACCTTCTTCGGGGGAGCCGACGCCTACGTCTCGGCCCATCTGGCCGATTTTCCCGTGCCCCTGACGGTGGAACCGGTCGCCGGTCCCTCCGGCACGGCGTTCGAGGTCGGTCTGTCGCTGCCGTGGACGCCGGAGCTTTTTCGACGGGACTAGGCCGAAGGCGGCCCGCCCCTCCAGTGCTCGATGCGCGGGGGTCCCGAAGTTTCGACCACCGCATAGGATCGCTCGCGCATCCACCTGCCGGCGTTCACGTAGTAGCGGCCCCCAACCTCCGCCACCGCAGGGACATGGGTGTGCCCGAACACCACGATGTCGAGGGTCTCGTCACGCTCCAGCTTCCGGACTGCAAGCGCCTCCAGCGCCCTGGCGCGCTGCCGGTTTCCTTCCCCCGGGCGCCCCGCGTGGCTTTCGGTCCTGGAGAGAAGCGTGGCCAGCCGGCCGCCGAGGTCCGGATGGAGCCAGCGGAACGCGCGACGGAACACGCGCGACCTGAGGACGCCGCTCGCCACCCGATAACCGTAGTCGCCCCGGCCCAGCCCGTCGCCGTGCGCGATATAGGCGCTTCGCCCGGCGAGAGACGTGCGGACGGGGGCGCGGTGGAATGACACCCCGATCTCTTCCGCCAGGCAAGGGCCGCCCCACCAGTCGTGGTTCCCCCCCAGAAAGGTCACCGGCACGCCCGCGTCCACCACCTCCGCGATCGCGCCGAGGACGCGCACATGCCCGCGCGGAATCGCCCGCCCATACTCGAACCAGAAGTCGAAGATGTCGCCGTTCAGCACCACGTGCGACGCACGTTGGCGCGCGTACCGCAGCCAGTCGGCGAGATCGGCCGCGCGCGCGCCCGGCGACGCCCCGAGGTGCGCATCGCTCACCACGTAGGCGGGCCTGGCAGCCCGCGGACGAACTCCCTGCGCATTCATCAACGGACCGCCGGTGGTCGGTCTCGGATTCCGGTGTGACATCGATTATCGTTGTAGGCAGTGGTCCCCACACAGGCAAGCGCATCGGCCTTGAAACCGCGATTCCGCATGAGCTGTTCCCGCTTCCGGCGCGTGTTCCTCGTCGCTGGCGTCGTGCTGACGGCGAGCTGCTGGCTGCCGAGGCCGCCCGAGCCCCCGTCCTCCGGCTCCTCCCAGGCCCTCGACTACTACCGCCGTGCGCTGCTGGTGGAGGCAAGCACGCGGTTGGAGACCCCGGTACGGCTCATCTTCGACTGGAGCGTGCGTGAACCGGGGCTGCGCTCGGGCGGGCGCGGGGTCGCTCGTCTGGAACCCCCCTATCGTGCGCGGCTGGACCTCTTCACGGGGCGGGGCGAGACCGTGCTGCGCGCGGCCCTGGTGGGCGACGACCTCCGGCTTCCGGAGGGCGCGTCGGGGGAACTGGTCCCACCGCCCGCGCTCTTCTGGTCCTCCCTCGGCATCTTTCGTCCAGGAGGCGACTACCGCCTGGCGCAGGGATGGGAGGCCGACGACGGCACGCTTCGTCTCACCTATGACTCGAGCAGCCGGCCGGATCTCCTGTACGAACTCGACGACAATGGCGAGGTGGCCGCCCTCGCTCTCCTGAGCGACGGCGAGACGGTGGATCAGCTCTCCCTGGCGCTCCCCCTGCGCGACGGCTTTCCGACCGAAGCGACCTACCGGAACCTGATCGACTTCCGCGAGTTGACCTTCACTCTCGACACGGTGGAAACCGTGGAGCCCTATCCGTCCGACATCTGGTTCCCACGCAACCAGGAGTGAGCGTGAAACGTCGAATCCCGTCCAGATCGAAGCGTCCCTCCCATGGGATTCCCGCCGTCGCCCCGGGCCTCCCGCACCTTGCGTGGCGCGCCGCGCTGCTGGCCACGGTGTTGCTGTCGGGATGTAACTACAGCTTCCGCGGGGGCAGCTTCCCGGACCACATCCGGACCCTCGCGATCCTCCCCTTCGACAACGAGACCGGCCTCTTCGAAATCACCCAGGAGATCCACCAGTTCCTGCTCCGCGAAGTTCCCAGGGGTCTCGGCGTGAATCAGGGCGCGGAAGGCAACGCGGACGCGATCCTGCGCGGCTCAATCAACCGGTACGAGCTCCGCACCCCTCTCTTTCGCGCCGGAGAGAGGGGCGGCGGCCCCGAGGTGCTGCAGCGCCAGGTCAGCATCAGTCTTCAGGTCGAGCTGATCGACGTGGTCAACAACGAAATCCTGTGGGAGAATGGAGGACTCAGCGCGCAGGGGCAGTTTCTGGAGGCCTCCGAGACCGAGGAAGTGGCCCGCGAAGAAGCGATCGAGCGCCTGGCCCAGTTGATCATTGACGGGGCACAGTCCACTTGGTAGGTTGCCCGTCGCCGAGCCCCCAACCTCTCCCAGACGCCCGCATCGCCTCTTGACCCCACGTCCCGTCGCGCGCGTAGCCGGCCTGTGCCTCCTCTGGTACGCCATGTGGCTGCTCATGTCGGGACACTACACCAACCTGCTGCTCAGCCTGGGCGCCGTGTCGGTCGTGGGCGTGGCGCTGCTGGTCACCAGGATGCAGTTGCCCGACAGGGAAGGGGCCGCCTTCCACATCGTCCCGAGGCTGCTCTTCTATCTCCCATGGCTCGTTGTCGAGGTCTTCAAGTCGAACCTCGCCGTGGCCCGCGTCATCCTCTCGCCGCGGCTGCCCATCCGGCCGCGGGTCGTTGACTTCCACGGGCATCAGAAGACGGATCTGGGCCGCTTCATCTACGCCAACTCGATCACCCTGACGCCGGGCACCATCACGGTGCGCCTGGATGACGAGGGATTCCGCATCCACGCCCTTACCGCGGAGGCTCTGGACGGAACCGAGGAGGGTGAAATGGATCGTCGGGTGTGCCGTCTGGAAGGAACGTCATGATGGTGGTCGGCGCCTCGATCGCCGTGCTCGTCACCATGGGCATGGCCATGGTGCGCGCGCTCCTCGGGCCCACCGTCTACGACCGCGTGCTGGCGGTCAACATGTTCGGCACCAAGACCGTCCTCACCATCGCGCTCATCGGATTCTTCACGGGGCGGCCGGAGTTTCTGGACCTGGCTCTTGCGTACGGGCTGCTCAACTTCATCGGCACCATAGCGGTGCTGAAGTTCTTCCAGTTCGGGAGCCTGGGGGCCTCGGGACCGCCTCCCGGCGAGACGGAGTCCGGCTGATGGAGAATGTCCTCGACTACCTAAGCGCCGCGCTCCTGCTGCTGGGCAGCTTCTTCGTGGTCGTCGGCGGCATCGGCGTCCTGCGCATGCCCGATGTCTTCACGCGCATGCACGCGGCCGGAGTCACCGACACCATGGGCAGCTTCTTCATCCTCACCGGGCTCATGCTGCAGACGGGCTTCGACGGGGTGACGCTGCGCCTGGCGATGATCCTCGGCTTCCTGTGGTTCACCAGCCCGGTGGCGACCCATGCGCTGGCCAAGGCCGCCCTGCACGGCAAGGTGGAGCCCATCGTGCACGAGGACGAGAGAGGAGACTGAGATGGAATCCGTCGTCGACCTCGCGCTCCTCGGGCTGCTGGCCGTGACCGCGATCGCCGTCGTGCGCGTGCGCAATCTTGTTGCCGTAGTGATGCTGATGGGGATCTACAGCTTCCTCTCGGCCGCGCTGTTCGTCGTGCTCGACGCGGTGGACGTGGCGTTCACCGAGGTGGCGGTGGGCGCCGGCGTCTCGACCATCCTGGCGCTCGGCACCGTGGCGCTGGTCGGAACGCGGCAGCAACGCCACGCGAAGTCGCCCGTCATCCCCCTGCTGATCGTGCTGGTCACCGGGGGCATGCTGGTGTACGGCACCTACGATCTTCCCCGCTGGGGCCAGGCCGACAACCCCATCCACGGGCATGTCGCCCCAGAGTACCTGGCCGACCACGTCCCCCTCGCCGGGCAGGATGGCGAAGCGCTCGAGGTGCACATCCCGAACATCGTGACCACCGTGCTGGCCAGCTATCGCGGCTACGACACGCTGGGCGAGACCACCGTTGTCTTCGCCGCAATGGTGGGGGTCCTGCTTCTTTTCGTCGGCACCGGAGGGCGGCGGGGAGCGAGCGCACGCGGCGCGGGCGGTGGGGACGACGACCCGGACGGCGCGTCATGAGAGACCAGATCATCCTGCGCATCGCCGCCAAGATCCTTGTCGGGCCTATCCTGCTCTTCGCTCTGTACGTCCAGTTCCACGGCGACTACGGGCCGGGGGGCGGCTTCCAGGCGGGCGTCATCTTCGCGGCCGGGATCATCCTCTACGCCCTGGTCTTCGGGCTCGACCAGGCCAGGGCGGTAATTCCGATGGGGGTCGTGATGTGGTGCGGAACGCTGGGGGTGCTGATCTTCGGCGGCGTCGGCGTGGTGGCCATGCTGATGGGTGGGAACTACCTCGACTACGGCGTCCTCCTGCACGACGCCAGCCATGCCCAGCACATCGGCATTCTCCTGGTCGAGGCGGGGGTCCTGGTGACGGTCTTCGGGGTCATGGTCACCCTCTTCTACAGCTTCGCCGGACGACGGAGGGCCGGGTAGATGGAAGTTCTCGGCCTGTTCAACTACTGGGTGGTCATCTTCCTGATGATGGTGGGCTTCTACGCCCTCATCTCCCGCGGCAACCTGGTCAAGAAGGTCATCGGGCTGAACATCTTCCAGACCTCGGTGATCATCTTCTACGTCAGCACCGGAAAGATCGCCGGCGGGACCGCGCCGATCCTGATCGGGGATGACCACGGAGTCGCGGAGGCGGGCGCGGAGGTGCTCTACTCCAATCCCCTCCCGCACGTGCTCATGCTCACCGCGATCGTTGTGGGCGTGGCCACCATGGCGATGGCGCTCGCGCTGGTGGTGCGCATCCGGGAGACCTACGGCACCGTCGAGGACGACGAGATCCAGGAACAGGTGCTCGCCGACGAAGCGGTCGAGGGAGCGCGGGCATGAGCGCGCACCTCCCCGCCATTCAGATCGTCGTGCCCCTGCTGGCGGCCGCCCTTTGCGTACTGGTCCCCTGGAAGCGGGTTTCGTGGGGGATCGCGTTCGCGGGATCGGTGACGGCCTTTTTCGCCGCCATCGGGCTGCTGTCCCGCGTTCTGGACGGCGAGGAAATCCGCTACGCGCTCGGGGGATGGGCGGCGCCCTGGGGGATCGAGTACCGGATCGACGCCGTCAACGCCCTGGTGCTGCTCATCGTTGCCGGCATCGGCGTAGTCGTGACGCCGTTCGCGCTCAAGAGCGTGGAGCGCGAACTGGACGGGCGCCGCATCCCCCTCTTCTACGGGGCCTGGATGCTGTGTCTGTGCGGGCTCCTGGGCATCGCCATCACGGGCGACGCCTTCAACATCTTCGTCTTCCTGGAGATTTCCTCGCTCTCGGCCTACGCCCTGATCGCGATGGGTTCGGACCGGCGCGCGCTGGTTTCGGCCTTCCGCTACCTGATCATGGGCAGCGTGGGAGCGAGCTTTATCGTGATCGGGATCGGGCTGCTCTACGTGGAGACCGGCACCCTGAACCTGGCCGACCTGGCCGAGCGCCTGCCGGCGCTGCACGGCGAGCGGACGGTCCTGGTGGCGTTCGCCTTCCTGACGGTCGGCACGAGCCTCAAGCTGGCGCTCTTCCCGCTCCACCTCTGGCTTCCCAACGCCTACACCTTCGCGCCCTCGGCGGTCACGGCCTTCCTCGCCGCCACCGCCACCAAGGTCGCCGTATACGTGCTGCTGCGCTTCTTCTTCACTGTCTTCGGCACGGCGTATTCGTTCGAGCAGCTCAGGCTCGGGGTGTGGCTGCTGCCTCTTGCGCTGGTCGCGATCTTCACCATGTCGCTGGTTGCGATCTTCCAGGGCAACGTGAAGCGCATGCTGGCCTACTCGAGCGTCGCGCAGATCGGCTACATCATCCTGGGCGTCAGCTTCGCCTCCGTGACCGGGCTGACGGCAGCCACCCTCCACCTCTTCAACCACGCGCTCATGAAGGGGGCGCTCTTCCTCGCGCTCGGTTGCGTGATGTATCGCGTGGGCTCCGTCCACATCGACGCCCTGCGCGGCCTCGGACGGCGCATGCCCTGGACCATGGCCGCCTTCACCGCCGGCGGCCTCAGCCTCATCGGGGTGCCGCTCACGGTGGGTTTCGTGAGCAAGTGGTTCCTGGTGCTGGGGGCGCTCGAACAGGGGATGTGGCCGGTCGCGGCGCTGGTGCTGGTCACCTCAACCATGGCCGTGGTCTACATCTGGCGGGTGGTGGAGGCCATTTACTTCGGTGAGCCGTCCCCGCGGGCCGAGTCAGCCACCGAGGCGCCGCTCTCGCTGCTGGTGCCCACATGGGCGCTCATCGTCGCCAACCTCTACTTCGGCATCGACGCCACCCTGACCACTTCGGTCGCCGGGCAAGCGGCGCGCACCCTGCTGGGAGGCGCTCCATGAACGCCGGCGAGCTTGCGCTCCTCGCCCTCATCATCCCCGCGGTCGGCGCGGGGCTGGTGGGCCTGCTGCGTGCGCAGCCCAACCTGCGCGAGGCCGCTTCGCTGGTTACCGGCGGCGTGCTGCTGGGCGTGGTGATGCGGATCCACCGGGCGGTGGCCGCGGGCGAGATCCCGCGCCTCGTGCTGGCGGAGCCCCTCCCCGGCATCCCGCTGGAACTCGAGGTGGAACCGCTGGGGATGATCTTCGCCCTGGTGGCGGGAAGCCTCTGGATCGTGACCACGCTCTACGCCATCGGCTACATGCGCGGGCATCACGAGAAGAACCAGACCCGCTTCTACATCTTCTTCGCCCTGGCCATCTCGTGCACCATGGGCGTCGCCTTCGCCGGCAACCTGTTCACCCTCTTCGTCTTCTACGAGGCGCTCACGCTCTCCACCTTTCCGCTGGTCACGCACGCGGGAACCGACGCGGCGAAGAGAGCCGGACGCGTCTACCTGGGCATCCTGCTCAGCACTTCGATCGCCTTCCAGTTGTTCGCCATCATCTGGACCTACCTGCTGACCGGGACCATCGATTTCGAGATGGGCGGGATCCTGGAAGGCAGGGCGGGGGAGGGCGTGGTGGCGGTGCTGCTGGCGCTCTACGTCTTCGGCATCGGCAAGGCGGCGGTGATGCCCTTCCACCGCTGGCTGCCCGCGGCCATGGTCGCTCCGACGCCGGTAAGCGCGCTCCTGCACGCGGTGGCGGTGGTGAAGGCGGGGGTGTTCAGCATCCTCAAGATCACCATCTACGTCTTCGGCATCGACTTTCTCACGCAGCTCGGCGCGAGCGTCTGGCTGATGTGGGTGGCCGCCGCAACCATCATCCTGGCATCGCTGGTCGCCTTCCGGAAGGACAACCTGAAAGCGCGGCTGGCCTACTCGACCATCAGCCAGCTCTCCTACGTGGTGCTGGGCGCGATGCTGGCCAACACCATGGGGATCATCGGCGGAGGCATGCACATCGTCATGCACGCCTTCGGCAAGATTACCCTGTTCTTCTGCGCGGGCGCGATCATGGTCGCCGCGCACAAGACCGAGATCAGCGACATGAGGGGCCTGGGGCGCACCATGCCCGTCACCTGCGCCGCCTTCTTCGTCGGGACGCTGTCGATCATCGGATTGCCGCCCGCGGGGGGCACCTGGAGCAAGTGGTTCCTGGGTCTCGGGGCGCTGGACGCGGGCCAGGTCGGACTGGTCGCCGTGCTGATGGTAAGCTCGCTGCTATCCATCGGGTATCTGATGATCGTCCCGGTGCGGGCGTTCTTCAGCCCGGCCTCGAACCCGCACGGCCACGGGCACGCAAACGGAGGGATACACGAGGCGCCGCTGCCTTCGCTGATCGCGATCGTGATCACCAGCCTGTGCTGCCTCGCGCTCTTCGTGTACCCGGATCCCTTCTTCCAGCTGATCTCGATGGTGGCGGGGCCATGAGCGCGGGAGGGACGCGATGAAACGGGGGCCACGCCATGAATAGGCGAGATTCGGGACGCGAGGGCGCCCACGGATCGGGACACGGGAATGCCCACGGCTCCGGCCACGATGCCTCACACGGCGGCGGCCATGACTCCCGGCGCCGTGGCGCTCACGACTCCGGACATGGCGCTCAAGAGCCCGGACATGGCGCTCACTCCGGACATCCTCCATCCAGCGTGGGCCCGAAGGCCACCCGGGTGATCCTTGTCGCCTTCTTCGTGATTTGCGCCGGGCTGGTGATCGCCGACTTCGTCTATCACCGGCACATGGAACACCCGCTGGAGGGAATCCCGGCGTTCTACACGATCTACGGACTGGTTGGAGTGGGCGCGCTGATCATGGCCGCCAAGGGGCTGCGGCGCATCGTCATGCGGTCGGAGGACTACTACGATGCCGACTGACCTGCCTCCCTTTGCGATCTTCCTGGCCGGCGCCCTGCTGGTGCCGTTCGTTCGAGGATGGCCGCGCCGCGTCCTGCTGCTTGCGATCCCGGTCCTGGGCGCGCTCAACGTCGCCGGCATCCAGGAGGGGTTCGAGCTCTCCGTGGGTATGCTCGGCTACGAACTCTCGCTTGTTCGAGCCGACCGCCTGAGCCTCCTCTTCGGCTATCTGTTCCACCTCGGAGCGTTCATCGCCATCCTCTATTCGCTGCACCTGCGGAAGGAGGAATCGGCCACGCTCCAGCACACCGCCGCGCTGGTGTACGCGGGGAGCGGGCTTGGCGCCGTGTTCGCCGGTGACCTGGTGACGCTCTTCCTCTTCTGGGAGCTGCTTGCGGTCAGCTCGGTTTTCCTCGTCTTCGCGCGCGGCACCGAGCGGGCGCGCAGGGCGGGGATGCGCTACCTGGTGATCCAGGTCGTGTCGGGGGTGGCGCTCCTGGCGGGGGCCATGGCGCGGGCCGCGCAGACCGGGGACATCTCCTTCGGCTTCATCGGGCTGGAGGGCCTGTCGGGATGGCTCATCTTCCTGGCCATCGCGGTCAAGGGGGCGTTCCCGCTGGTGCACAACTGGCTGACCGACGCCTACCCGGAGAGCACCCCCACGGGCACGGTATTCCTCAGCGCCTTCACCACGAAGGTCGCGGTGTACGCGCTCGCACGCGGCTTTCCGGGCACGGACCTGCTCATCTACGTGGGCGCGGTGATGGCCTGCTATCCGATCTTCTTCGCCGTCATCGAGAACGACCTCCGGCGCGTCCTCTCCTACAGCATGATCAACCAGATCGGCTTCATGGTGTGCGGCGTGGGCGTGGGTACGGCGATGGCCGTCAACGGAGCCGTTGCGCACGCCTTCAACGACGTGCTCTTCAAGGGCCTGCTCTTCATGTCGATGGGCGCGGTGCTGTACCGGACGGGAACGACCAAGGCATCCGAACTGGGCGGGCTCTGGAAGACGATGCCGTTCACAACCATCCTGTGCATCGTGGGAGCCGCCTCCATCTCGGCGCTCCCGCTCTTCAACGGCTTCGTCAGCAAGGCGCTCATCATGACCGCCCTGCTGGAGGAACATCACTACTGGATCTGGCCGGTGATGCTGTTCGCCTCCGCGGGCGTGGTCGAGCACGCGGGCATCAAGATTCCGTTCTTCGCCTTCTTCGCGCACGACTCGGGCATCCGCACCCGCGAGCCGCCGTGGAACATGCTCGCCGCGATGACCGTGGGCGCCGCCGCGTGCATCGCGATCGGTTCAATGCCGTGGCTGCTCTACGAGCATCTTCCGTTCTCGATGGACGGCTACTCGCCTTACGACGTGACCCACGTCCTGACACAGCTCCAGCTGCTCGCCTTCGCGATCGGCGCCGTGGTGCTGTTCCGCCTGATGCGCATCTATCCCGATGAGATTCGGGCGGTCAACCTGGATGTGGAGTGGGTCTACCGGAAGGCGGCACCCGCGATGGTGCGCCGGGTGGGATCGGCGATTCGCGGGGCGGACTCGGCCGTGAGGGGCGCAGCGCTCGGCGGAGTGAACTGGGCGCTCGGCGGCGCCTTCCGCCATACCGGCCCGCACGGCGCCCTCGCGCGCTCCTGGCCAACCGGCAGCATGGTGTTGTGGGTCGCCGTGCTGCTGGCCGCGTTCCTCATCCTGCGGGCGTTCTGACGCCGGTCTTCGAGTGTCCGCAGGTTCTCCGCGGGTCAGACTGCAAGCTCCCCGTCTGCGGCTGGGGACCCGGGGATCCACGCTCGCCCTGATCCAGAGCCGGCAGGTGGCGTCCGCGCTGGAGGCGGCGGCCGGAGCGAGCGTCTCGCTGCACACGATCCGAACCCGCGGCGACGAGCAGGCCGATGCGTCGCTCGCCCGCATCGGCGGCGAAGGCGTCTTCACCAGCGCACTGGACGGCGCCCTGCTCGACGGTGCCGTCGACGTGGCCGTGCACTCCCTGAAGGACCTGCCGACCCGCATGACCCCCGGCCTTTGTGTCGCAGCCACGCCGCCGCGCGCAGACCCGCGGGACGCGCTGGTGCTGCCCCCGGGCGACCAACGCACCCTGGCCACCCTGCCCGCCGGCTCGCGGATCGGTACCGGCTCCCAGCGCCGCGCCGCGCTCGCCCGCGCCTTCCGCCCGGACTGCATGGTGGTGCCCATGCGCGGAAACGTCGACACCCGGCTGGCCAAGCTCGACCGGGGCCACTGCGAAGCGCTCGTGCTGGCGGCCGCCGGGCTGGGGCGCATGGGGCTCTCCGACCGCGCGAGCGAGCTTCTGGAGCGCACGGCGTGGCTGCCGGCTGCGGGGCAGGGCGCGCTGGCCGTGGTGGTCCGCTGCGACGATCCGCGGGCGCGCCGGCTGGCGGGGTCGCTGGACGACGGCCCCACCCGGCAGGCGGTGCGGGCCGAGCGGGAGCTGTTGCGTCTGCTGGGCGCCGGATGCCACCTCCCCGTCGGTGTGCTGGGACTGCCCTACCCGGGCGGCCTCAGACTCTGGGCGATGGTGCTCAGCCCCGATGGCCGCCGGATCATTCGTTTCGACCGCACCGGCCGCCAGTCCGAACCGGAACGCCTCGCGGCCGACGTGGCGGCGGTCCTTCTGGGCCGGGGCGCGGGCGAGATCCTGGCAGACCTCTCCCGCGCTCCCGCCCAGCCGCCACCGTGATGGACACCCCCGGCCCCTTCGCCTGCCGGCTGCGCCCGGAATACCCGCGCGCCGCGGCCGCACCGCCGCCACGCCGATGATCCCGCCCGTCTCCCTCGACCGCAGGCTCCTCTCCATCGATGAGCTTGTCGCCCGCCACGGCCGCCCGCGCAGCGGCCGTCTCGTGTTCACCAACGGATGCTTCGACATCCTGCACCGCGGCCACGTGGAGTACCTGGCCGCCGCCCGCGCCCTGGGCGACATGCTCGTGGTCGGGCTCAACGGCGACGCCTCCGTCGCCCGCCTCAAGGGGCCGCACCGCCCCTACGTCCCCCTGCGCGACCGCGCCGCCGTCCTCGCGGCGCTCGCCAGCGTCGACGTGATCACCCCCTTCGACTCGGACACCCCCCGCGCGCTCATCGCGGCCCTGCTGCCGGACGTGCTGGTCAAGGGCGGCGACTATGCCCCGGAGGAGATGATCGGCCGCGAGGACGTCGAGGCCGCGGGCGGGGAAGTGGTGGTGGTGCCTTATCTGCCGGGACGATCCACCACCGGGCTGGTGCGCCGCATCCGCCGAGCGGAACCCCCATCATTCGAGTGAGTCGTCCTCACCCATGCGGCGTCCCTTGCGTCAGCCCCGGTTCCCATAGAGAGTTTCCTTCGCGACACGCCATCGTCCCCTTCCAGCCGGGAGCGGACGCAATCCATCCCGAACAAGGACACCCACAGACAGGAGCGCGCGAATGAGCCCGTCGCACGCACTCACGCTGGTTGCCGCCACGCGGAGCCCGCACAAACTGGACGAGATCCGGCGGATCCTGGGAAAGGATCCCGGACTGCGGGTCCTGAGTCTCGACGAAGCCGGCATCCCCTTCTCCCCCGAGGAAGACAAGATCGAGGTCTTCGACACGTTCGAAGAGAACGCCAAGGCCAAGGCCGCGTACTTCAACAGCCTTTGCGGAGCCGCGACCATCGCCGACGATTCCGGTCTCGAAGTCGATGTGCTCGATGGGGCTCCCGGGGTGCGCTCCAAGCGTTTCGCGCCCGCGCCCGACCTCGTCGGCGAGGAACGCGACCACGCCAACAACGAGCACTTGGTCAAGCTGCTCGCGAGTCACAAGCCCCATCGCCGCACCGGACGCTTCGTGTGCGTCGCCGTGCTGCACTTCGGCATGGGCGAACCGCTGGTGTTCCGGGGCGAGGCGCCGGGCACCATCGTCCTGGAGCCAAAGGGGGAAGGTGGCTTCGGATATGATCCACACTTCCTGGATCCCGAAGCAGGCCGGACCTTCGCCGAACTCGATCCCCGGGAAAAGGATGTGCGGAGCCATCGGGGCCAGGCCTTCCGGGCGCTCGGCTCGCACCTGCGCGAAACCCTCCACTACTAGCGGCTCGTGGATGAATCCGCTGGCGCACCGGGAGCGGTGAGGCGCCGGGCCGCCAGGACGCTTTGAGGGCCGAATGGCAGGCTCCGGGGTGGAGCCCGCGGTCGCGTGGGGATTGAAGCGACCGCCGAAAACACTGATTCTTCCGTGTTGAAGTGACGAGACGGGGCGTGGCGCAGCCCGGTAGCGCGCCTGCTTTGGGAGCAGGAGGTCGCCGGTTCGAATCCGGCCGCCCCGATTATCGCGATTCGGGAAATCCGAAAATCCGATTCCCTGGCAGTCCCGGGACGCACTCCCCGGCCATTCGAGCGGCTCCTCGGTGCTCCTGCTCATCCGCCTGCCGGACAGGGCGGCGTTGACATCGGCTGGCACGGGCCTGTAACATTGGGACGATTTTGAGCAGTTGGACGTCGCGGCGCCGGATGTTCCGGGTCTCGGCGGCCACCAAACAGACCGCGGGTGAGCGCGGGCAAGGAGCGCGGGATGCGTACCACCGGTACGGTGAAGTGGTTCAACGATGCGAAGGGCTTTGGCTTCATTACGCCAGAGGGCAGTGATCGGGACTGCTTCGTACACCACTCGGCCATCCAGGTCGATGGGTATCGTTCGTTAGCCGAAGGTGAGCGGGTCGAGTTCGACATCGTCCAGGGGCAGAAGGGCCCCGCGGCGGAGAACGTCGTCAAGCTCTAGGGCCCCCGGGTCCTTTCCCCAAGAAGCGCCCGTAGCTCAGCTGGATAGAGCAACGGACTTCTAATCCGTAGGTCCCAGGTTCGAGTCCTGGCGGGCGCGCCTCGTCTCGTTTTCCGTCGGCCGATTGGCTGCCGGAGAGCGTCCAGCCTCCGGGTTCTCGTCCGCCTCGGGCGAGGCGGACGAGGGTCCGGTCCCGGGTGCGTACGGTGGGTTTACGGACATCCGGCGGCGGATTACTTTTCGTCGCTCGTTCGGAGGGTCCTTCGAATCAGAGCGGTGAGGACGGCGACCTTCTGATCCCGCCGACCTCGCAACGTGGTGGGCGTAGCTCAGGTGGTTAGAGCGCCAGGTTGTGGCCCTGGAGGTCGCCGGTTCAAGTCCGGTCGCTCACCCTGCTCCGGATCGCCGACCGGCGTCACCGGGTCGATTGAGGTGGCACGCGCGGTGGCCGATCCGCCGTTCGTCAGGTCCGGCAGGCCGCGATTCGCTATCTTCGTAGCGATCAATACGCGAGATTCGTGCTCTTGCCCGAGGGCGAGGTGCCCTGACGGCCCGACGGCAGAGAGCTCCACGGAGAGCACTTCCTGCCATGAGCGGAACGCATTCGGCGCGCAGAGAGCGCATTCCGGTTCGCATCATGCCGGATCACGACAGCCTCGCTGCCGAAGTGGCCGGGCGGATTGCGGTGCTCATCCGCGAGCGTGGTCGCGAGGGGCGACAGGCGGTGCTCGGACTGGCGACCGGCTCCACTCCCGTCGGCGTCTACCGGGAACTCATCCGCCTCCACCGCGAAGAGGGTCTGAGCTTCTCGAACGTCGTGGCGTTCAACCTCGACGAGTACTTCCCCATGCGGCCCGGCAGCGTGCACAGCTACCATCGCTACATGCGGGAGCACCTCTTCGACTTCGTCAACATCCCGCTCGAGAACCGCCACATCCCCCGCGGCGATCTCTGCGAGACCGACGTGGAAGCCCACTGTCTCGACTACGAACGTCGCATCCGCGAGGCCGGCGGGATCGACCTGCAGATCCTCGGAGTCGGCCGCAGCGGGCACATCGGCTTCAACGAGCCGGGTTCCAGGCGCGAGTCGCGCACGCGGTGCCTGTATCTCGATGCGGTCACCCGGTCCGACGCCACGGCCGACTTCTTCGGCGAGGAGAACGTGCCGTCCCGCGCGATCACGATGGGCGTGGCGACCATCCTCGAAGCGCGCGAGGTGATCCTGCTCGCGACGGGTGAGCACAAGGCCGACATCGTGCGGCGCGCCGTTGAGGGCGATGTGCACGCCGACGTCGCAGCCACCTTCCTGCAGCAGCACCCGCACGCGACGGTGTATCTCGATCCTCCCGCAGCCGCTGAACTGACGCGCATCCGCACGCCCTGGCTGGTTGGCGACGTGGAATGGACGCCGCACCGCGAGGTGGAGGCCGTCGTGTGGCTCAGCCGGCGCTCGGGAAAGCCGATCCTCCACCTGGCCACCGACGACTACCGCGAGCACCACCTGGGTTCGCTGGTGTCCCGGCACGGGTCGGCGGAACCGCTCAACGGGCAGGTGTTCAACGCGCTGATCTCCAAGATCCGCGGGAAGAGCCGGTTGCCGCGCGGCCAGAGGATGCTCGTCTTCTCGCCCCATCCCGACGACGACGTGATCTCGATGGGCGGGCTGTTGCGCAAGCTGGCCGAGAACGGCAACCACGTGACCGTGGCGTACATGACCTCCGGCAACATCGCCGTGTTCGACCATGAGATCCGCCGCTACCTGGACTTCATGCGACGCACGGCCGGCGTCATCCAGCTGGGGGACCGCAGGACCCTGGGGGGCGTTCTCCACCGGGTGGAGGAGGACCTTGCGCGCAAGGAGCCCGGAGAGGAGGATCCGGTTGTGGTGCAGAACCTGAAGCGCGTCATACGCGAGAGCGAGGCGGTGGCCGGCATCCAGGCCCTGGGGCTCTCCGTTGACTGCGCCCGCTTTCTGAACCTGCCCTTCTATCAGACCGGCAAGGTCAGGAAAAACCCGATCACGGAGACCGATGTCGAGATCGTCGCCGCTCTGCTCGAGGAGGTACGC
>MPMR01000007.1:30000-167913 GCA_002238605.1 BD2-11 clade cluster bacterium bin43
GGTAACGGAGGCGCGCAAAGGTTCCCTCAGCGCGGTCGGCAATCGCGCGAAGAGTGTAAAGGCATAAGGGAGCTTGACTGCGAGACCGACGGGTCGAGCAGGTACGAAAGTAGGCCTTAGTGATCCGGCGGTTCCGAATGGAAGGGCCGTCGCTCAACGGATAAAAGGTACGCCGGGGATAACAGGCTTATCGCCCCCGAGAGTTCACATCGACGGGGCGGTTTGGCACCTCGATGTCGGCTTATCGCATCCTGGGGCCGGAGAAGGTCCCAAGGGTCGGGCTGTTCGCCCGTTAAAGCGGTACATGAGCTGGGTTTAGAACGTCGTGAGACAGTTCGGTCTGTATCCGTCGTGGGCGTTGGAGTGTTGCGAGGATCTGTCCCTAGTACGAGAGGACCGGGATGGACTGACCTCTCGTGTACCGGTTGTCCCGCCAGGGGCATCGCCGGGTAGCGACGTCGGGAAGGGATAACCGCTGAAAGCATCTAAGTGGGAAGCCTACCTCAAGATGAGCACTCCCAGGGCGTTAAGCCCTCAGAAGGGCCGTGCGAGACGAGCACGTTGATAGGCGGCAGGTGGAAGCATGGCAACATGTGCAGCCGAGCCGTACTAAGTGCCCGAGAGGCTTGACCAGCATGACTCGCATCAAAAACGGGCTTCCCATGGAAGTCCACAGGTAGGATCCGGCACTCGCTCAGGTGGGCAAGTGTCGGACCGCGTCAACCCATCGAAAGTGAAGCCTTCCGCATAGGGCGGGAGATTTCAACCCGGACGTCCGGGACCCTTTCTCATCAGACCCGTGGACATGTTGCTGGTGACCACAGCGCGGGGGAAACACCCGTTCCCATCCCGAACACGGCCGTTAAGCCCCGCTGCGCGGATGGTACTGCCGGGGCGACCTGGTGGGAGAGTACGTCGTCGCCAGCATCGTCCTTCGGCCCCCCGGAGCACGTCTCCGGGGGGTTCTTTTTCACTCCTGGACACTGATTGATGAACCACACCCGGGCCGGCATCGTGACCCTCGCGGGTGCCCCCAACGTCGGCAAATCGACGCTGCTCAACGCCTTCGTGGGCGAAAAACTGAGCATCGTCACGCCCAGGCCGCAGACTACCTGGCAGCGGGTGGCGGGGATCTTCTCGAGTCCGGCGCACCAGATCATCTTCCTCGACACTCCGGGGTTGTTTGCCGCGCGCGACCTCTTTCACCGAGGCATGGTGGAGACGGCATACCGGGCGGTCGAAGATGCGGATGTCGTTCTGGCGGTGCTGGACGCGGTCGCCTTGCGCAGGCGCAGCCGGTGGGGTGTGCTGCGTGCGTTGCTGGAGCAGACGCGGGCGCCGCGGATGGCGGCGCTGAACAAGATCGACGCGGTTCCGGGAGGGGCGGTGAAAACGCTGGTAGTAGAAGCCGAGCGGGCGCTCGACGCCCCGATCTTCCCGGTTTCGGCGCTGGAGGGCACCGGCGTGGAGGAGCTGCGGGAGGCCCTGCAGGCCGAGTTGCCGCGATCGCCCTTCCTGTTCCCGCCGGACCTCATCGCGTCGGACCCGGTGCGCTTCTTCGCAGCTGAACTGGTTCGCGAGACCGTGTTCGAGTTGTATCGCCAGGAGATACCGTATTCCGTCTTCTGTCGGCTCGAGCAATTCCGCGAGGACGATGATCCCGTCTACATTCAAGCCATCCTGTACGTCGAGAGGTCGTCTCAAAAGGGGATTCTGATCGGAGACGGGGGGCGCGCGATCCGTGAACTCGGTTCTCGGGCCCGGACCAAGATCGAACGTTTCGTCGACCGGCGGGTCTACCTTGACTTGCGGGTCAAGGTGCTCGCCGGGTGGCGGCGCAAGCGTGGACACCTTCGGAGATTGGGCTTTGCCGTTCCCCGCGGTCACGAAACGAAACGACCTCCCAGGCAGCCCGTGGACGAATCTCCGCGAGCACCGAGAGCGGCGAGGCGGCGGACTGGCAAGGCGCCCTGAAGGCCGAATGGCAGCGCTATCGGGCCGCCAGGCAACGCAGAGCGAAACCGTCCGGCACGGACGCATCGGCGCTCGCATGCCGGGAGCAGTTCGTTCGCGGGCTACCGGGTTCTGCGTTCTGTGGCTGGTGGTTGCGGGGGTGTGGCCGGCGCCGGCCACGACACAGGAAGGCGAGCTCGCCGCCGCGGCCGACGCCTCCGCCATCGTTGCGCGCAGAATGCCGTCGACCGAAGGAGCGCTCTTTCTGATCCTTCCGGTGGGCGCCCAGGGAATTGCGATGGGGCGGGCGATGACGGCGCTGCCCTCCCAGGAGAGCGCGTTCTGGAACCCGGCCGGGCTCGCCCAGGTCGGCGATCGCCGGTTCTTCCTGTATCGGGGTGATCAGCTCGCGGGCACGGCGACCGCCTTCTCCTTTCTCATGGGCCGGGAGTCGGTGGGGACGCTGGGCATCTCCTATCAGGAGTTGAACGTGGGAGACCAGCAGATGACCGGCGTCGGGGGCGAAGTGCTCGGTTCCCTGAGCGTACGCGGATACCAGGGGGTGGTGTCGTTCGCGACCGAGTTGGTAGATCGGGTGAGTGTGGGGACCAACTTCAAAATGGTGCAATTCCGCATCGGGTGCCGCGGACGGTGTCTGGACCAGGGGGTCACTGCGACGACATACGCGGTGGACGCCGGCGTCCAGGCGACCTTCTCGGACGCCGTGCCGCTCCGGGTTGGGCTGATGATCGCGCACCTGGGTCCGGACCTTCAGGTCGTCAACGCCGAACAGGCGGATCCGCTGCCGGCGCGGGCACGCCTGGCGGCTGCCTACGATGTTCTGGATCACTTCGAGGAGCAGCAGGCGTTCGACCTTCGTTTCACGGTGGAACTGGAAGAGCGGTGGCGCGATCCGGGGTCGCCATCGGTCCATGTGGGAACGGAAGTCGCCACCACCGGGAGCGAGATCCTGTCGGTCCGCGTGGGCTACGCCTACGGGCGCGACGGAGAAGGGGGGGCGGCGCTCGGGCTCGGTCTTCGCGTCGGCCGCTTCGATCTGGGAGTCGCGCGGTCGCTCGGGCGGACGTCCCTCACGACCGGTTCGGAGCCCGTGCACGTGAGCCTGGGCGTGGTTTTCTGATGAACCTCGACGTACATCGGCCCGCGACACCGCCGATGTCATGCTCGCCCACTCCAGCAGCCCGCGCAGCGCTGGCGGAGTTCACCCGGCCCGCGCGCCGCCGGCTCGCGTGGACCGCGCTCATGCTCCTGGTGGGCAGCCCCGAGGGTCTCTCCGGCCAGGGTCCGCTCGAGGCGCGGAACTCGACTTCCGGCGTCTGGGAGAGGGTGCTGGCAAGCACACCCTCGGACTGGCCTCCCGACGGCAGCCGGAGTGGGGCAACCCCTGCCGCTCTCCCGCCGGGCAGTGGGCTGCACGGAGCCTTCGGTCCGGCGGCATCCCCTCTGCACGGGCGGGGCGCGCTCCTGACGGGGCAGCAGCTTGCGCCGGCGACGATTTCCCCGACCCGGGCCCTCCTCTACTCCGGAGCTCTGCCGGGATGGGGGCAGCAGCGTCTGAACAAGATCCGCTGGCTGGGGTTCATGGCGGTGGAACTCGCCGGATGGGCCTTCCTTTGGGAGAGACGGCGGACGGGACACGAGTTCCGAACCCGCTACCGCGATCTGGCATGGTTCGTCGCGCGCCGGGGCACGCTTGGAGAACGCATGGATGGGGATTTCGAATACTACGAGGCGCTGGGGCAGTACCAGGCATCCGGCGCCTTCGACGAGGACCCCTATGTCGGCGGCGTTCAACCGGAAACCGACACCACCACCTTTAACGGAGCCCTCTGGTCGCTCGCCCGGGAGATCTTTCTGGTGCCCGGAGAGCAGGGAACGCCCGGACCGGGTTCGTCCGAGTACGATCAGGCCATGGAGTACTATGCCAGCCGGAGCATCGGACCGGAATTCCATTGGGACTGGAACGGTGACGAGATTAGTCGTTCCGAATACGACCGACTGATCCGTAGAAGCGACGCTGCGCTGCGCCGGGTTACGACCCTCGTGGGCGTGATCCTGGCGAATCACCTGGCGGCCGCCTTCGACGCGTTCATCACGGCGCGCCTGCACACCGTCGATTCCGCCGCCCAGTTCCGCCTGGTCGTTGTTCCGGAGGCGCGCGGCCGGTGGTGGGTAGGCGGACAACTGTTGCCCTGAAGCGCCCTGGCCCCACCGTCCACCTGGAGAACCGAGATCACTTCGGCGGTGCGTCACGACGTGGATCATGGCGCGATTCCGGAGGTGAGCCTAGTCTACCCCGACATGTCGCCGCTCGAGCCCGGAGGTCGTCTGCCTTGACATTCCACGCTGTCTTCATGGTTGCCTGCCCGGGGTGTTCGGCACGTTATCCGGTCGATTCGGGTAAGGTGCCGGCGGGGGGCGTCCGGGCGCGCTGCGGCAAGTGCACGAGCATCTTCCTCGTGGAATCGGGGGCCGTGCGCGTGCGCGCCACGACGGCTCCAGCCGGAGCTTCGAGGAAACCGCGGAAGGCGGAGGCGCCGAGGCCCTTTGCCGTAACCGATCCCGCCGACCGGGCCGCGCGCCTTGCGCGGGTGCTCGTCTCGGACATGATCCGGTACCATCGGGACCGGTATGAGCGAGCGCTCGAACGCGGGACCCTGAAAGAGGACTTCGCCGAGGAAGTTCGACGTTCCTGGTCGGAATACGTCCGGCGGGTGGGAGAAGACCTCGCCCACGACAGTCGTTATTTTCAGGACGAACTCAACACGACTCTGGCCTGCGGAGAGCAGCTCTTCTGAGAGGCGGGACGCTCTTCAGACGGGGCAGTTCAAAGACGGGACCCATGCACAACGAAGCCATCGAACGCTTGCGCGACCTCGAAACCAGGATCTCCGAACTTCGGAGGTATCTTTGACATCGACGCCCGCGAACGGAAGCTGGAGGAGCTGGAGCAAGCCCAGTCCGGCGAGACGTTCTGGGCCAATCCGGAGGAGGCGCGGCGGCTCATCGCCGCTGCCAATCGGCTGAAGACGTGGGTGGCGCCGTGGCAAGAACTGGCGGCCACCGCGGAAGAACTGGGCGAGTGGGTGGAAGTGCTGGCTGTGGAGGAAGACGAGGAGGTCGAGGCCCAATGGGCGTCCGATCTCGAGTCGCTGACCACGGACGTGAGCAGCCTTGAACTGCGGACCATGCTTCAGGGGGAAGACGATCACCGCGGGGCGCTCCTCACGGTCCATCCCGGCGCGGGCGGACTCGAGTCCCAGGACTGGGCCGAGATGCTCGTGCGCATGTACACCCGGTGGGCGGAGCGGCGCGGATGCAGCCTGAAGGTGCTCGACCTTCAGCCGGCCGAGGAGGCCGGCATCAAGAGCGCCGCGCTCGAAATCGAAGGCGACCATGCCTACGGGTACCTGAAGGCCGAGAACGGGGTACACCGCCTGGTGCGCATCTCACCCTTCGATTCCCAGTCGCGCCGGCACACTTCGTTCGCAAGCGTCTTCGTATACCCCATGATCGACGATGAAATCGAGGTCGACATCGACGAGTCCGACCTGCGCGTGGACACGTTCCGCGCGTCCGGGGCAGGGGGCCAGCACGTGAACAAGACGGATTCGGCCATCCGCATCACGCACCTGCCTACAGGCATCGTGGTGTCGTGCCAGCAGGAGCGCTCACAGCACAAGAACCGGTCGACGGCGATGAAGATGTTGCGCGCCGCGCTCCACCGGAGGGCGATGGAGGAGCGCGAACGCGAGCGGGAGGCCCTGGAGGCGACCAAGTCCGACAACGCGTGGGCCAACCAGATCCGCTCGTACGTGTTCCAACCCTACACGATGGTCAACGACCACCGAACGAGCGTGAAGGTCGGGGATGTCCGGAAGGTAATGGACGGGAAGATCGATCCCTTCATCCAGGCCTACCTGAAACAGTTCGGAGCGGCCGGGGTCGGATGAACCGGTCTTCCTGCCCGGACCCGCCATGACACAATCCACCAGACCCGGACCCGATCGCCCGGAGCAATCCGCCGCTGCCGACCTCGAGCGGAGCATGCGCTCCCGCATGGACAAGCTGGGGTGCCTGCGAGACCGAGGCATCGAGGCGTTTGCCTACCGCTACCCGCGCACTCACGAGGCCCGGGAGGCCGCCGCCGCCTTCGAGGCCGCCGAAGCGGCCGAAACGCTCTCGGAGCGGGGGCAGGCTGACGAGGTGCTCGTCGGCGGCCGCATGGTCGCCTACCGGAGCCACGGCAAGAGCGCGTTCGCCGATCTGGAAGACGGATCGGGACGCATTCAGGTCTATTTCCGGAGAGACCATGTGGGGGAGCAGGCGTTCGAGGACCTGGAACTCCTCGATCTGGGCGACTGGATCGGCGTGCGCGGCCGGCTTTTCCGTACACGCATGGGCCAGGTCACGGTGCAGGTTTCCGACTGGACGCTGCTGACCAAGGCTCTGAGGCCGCTGCCGCTGGGCAAGACCGAGGTGGACGCGGCAACCGGGCAACGGGTGACGCACAGCGGCTTTGCCGACACCGAGGCCCGATACCGCCAGCGCTACGCCGACCTGGCGGTCAACCCCGAGGTGCGGGAGGTCTTCCGCGCCCGGTCGCAGGTGGTGGCCACGGCGCGGAGAATCCTGGACGGCCACGGCTTCCTGGAGGTGGAGACGCCGGTGTTGCAGCCCCTCTACGGCGGGGCCACGGCCCGTCCCTTCGTGACCCACCATCACTCGCTCGACAGCCGGCTCTACCTGCGCATCGCCGACGAACTCTACCTGAAGCGGCTGATCGTGGGGGGCTTCGAGCGTGTATACGAGGTGGCCAAGGACTTCCGCAACGAGGGCCTGAGCCGGTTTCACAACCCCGAGTTCACCATGCTCGAGTTCTACCAGGCGTTCGCGGACTATCACGACATGATGGATCTGGTGGAGGAACTGGTCTCGGAGATCGCGGCTTCGGTCGCGGGCGGGCACACGGTCACCTACCAGGGCGAACGAATCTCGCTGGCTCCGCCGTTCAAGCGGATCCGGCTCGTGGAAGCGCTCGGCAACGCCCTGGGCGACGATCCCCTGGAGCTGGAGGACGACGAGCTGCGGGCTCGGGCGAAGGCGCTCCATCTTCCGGACATCGAGAAGGCGGGGCGGGGCAAGCTGATCGACAAGCTCTTCGACGTGCTGGTGCAGAAGGACCTGCGGTCGCCGACCTTCGTCCTCGATCATCCGCGCGAACTCTCCCCGCTGGCCAAGGCCAAACGCGGCGACGCGCGTCTCACCGAGCGCTTCGAGTTGTTCGTCCTGGGCACCGAGATCGCCAACGCGTTCTCGGAACTCAACGATCCCCTCGACCAGCGGGCGCGCTTCGAGGATCAGGCCCGCCTGGCGGCGGGAGGCGACGAAGAGGCCCACCGGGTCGACGAGGACTACATCCGCGCCCTCGAATACGGGATGCCTCCCACAGGCGGCGTCGGCGTGGGCATCGACCGCCTCACGATGCTGCTCACCGACCAGCCGGCCATTCGCGACGTGATTCTCTTCCCCATCCTGAGGCCCGAATGAGCGGAGGGGAAGAGGGTTGAGGCGCCTGAACTGGTACATCGCGCGGCGGTATCTGGCGGCGCGCAAGCGGGGACGCTTCCTGTCGCTCATCACCTGGATCGCGCTCGGCGGCGTGACCCTCGGGGTCATGGCCCTGGTGGTCGTGATCTCGGTGATGAACGGGATGCAGGAGGAGTTGCGCGCGAAGATCCTCGGGTCCAACCCGCATGTGCTGGTGCTCCAGACGGGCACCTCGCTGCGCATGGACCGCTGGGAGGAGGTGCTCTCGCGCGTGCGCGCCGTGGAGGCGGTTGAAGGGGCAGCGCCCTTTGTCGTCACCAGCGTCGGCATCCAGCGGGCAGGGTACGCGCAGACGGCCGACCTCTACGGAGTCCTGCCGGAACCGGAAGGCGTGCCCGTAACCGATTTCGAGCGCGACCTCCAGGACGGCGTCCATTCCCTCGGCAAGACCGAGTCGGGCTATCCTCCCGTCCTGGTCGGGAATGTGCTGGCGCAGCGCATGCAGCTCTTCAAGGGCGACACGCTGGTGCTGGTGTCGCTCGAGAACGTCAACGAGAGTCCCATCGGCGGTCTGTACCCCACGGTTCGCCAGTTCGAAATGGCGGGTTCCTTCACGACCGGCATGTACGAGTACGACCTGCGCAACATCTACACGACGCTGGCGGCGGCCCAGGACCTGCTCGGCATCGCGGGGGCGAACCAGGTCGGCGGAATCGCCGTCCGGGTGGAAGATCTGTGGGAAGCGGACGCGGTGGGCCGGGAGATCCGCGCCGCAGTCGGGCCGGGCCACTTCATCGAGAGCTGGATGACCACCAACAGGTCGTTCTTCTCCGCGCTGAAGCTGGAGGAGCTCGCGTTGGGGGTCATCCTCGGCCTGATCGTCGTGGTGGCTGCCTTCAACATCGTGAGCACGCTGGTCATGGTTGTGGTGGATCGGACCCGGGAAATCGGGATCCTCAAGTCGATGGGCATGACCGACCGCGCGATTCTGCGCGTCTTCCGCCTGCAGGGGCTCTGGATCGGCATGATCGGGACTTCGCTGGGGGTGACCCTGGGCCTGGCGGCGGCCTGGGCGCTCGACCGCTACCAGTTCATCTCGATTCCGGCCGACCTCTACTACCTGGATCATCTGCCCGTGGCAGTGGACATGCTGGACATCGCGACCATCATCGCGGTGAGCATGGGCATCACCTTCCTGGCCACCCTCTATCCGGCGTCCCGGGCGGCCGGTCTCCGGCCCGTTGAGGCGATTCGCCATGAATGAGGGGAGCCGGTCGACCGGGGTCGGCCCCGGCAACGGTGCGAACCTCGATTCCCACGAAGGCCGCGACCCGGTGCTGCTACCCCTGGAGGCCCGTGCGCTGGCACGCACCTTCGTGGGCGGCAATGGAAGTGAACTCCGGGTTCTGCGGGGGGTAGACGTGCGAGTTCACGTGGGCGAGGCAGTGTCGGTCACGGGCGCGAGCGGCGCGGGCAAGAGCACGCTGCTTCACCTGCTGGGGGCGCTCGACCGGCCGACGTCGGGAGAGGTCCTGGTCGACGGAACGCCGTTGTCCGGGCTGGACGAGGAAGCCATCTGCGGAATCCGAAACCATCACATCGGTTTCGTGTTTCAGTTCCACCATCTGCTGCGCGACTTCACCGCACTCGAGAACGTCATGATGCCCCGACTCATTGCCGGCCAGTCGCGACCGGAGGCCGAGGACGGCGCGCGCCGCCTCCTCGAGTCGGTGGGGCTCGGCGAACGCCTCGAGCACAGGTCCTGGCAGCTCTCGGGGGGAGAGCAGCAGCGGGTGGCGGTCGCCCGCGCGCTCGCCAACGACCCGGTGGTTCTGCTGGCGGACGAACCCAGTGGCAATCTCGATCATCGGACCAGCGAACAGCTGCACGACCTTCTCTTCCAGCTGAAGGACGACCACGACCT
The DNA here is from genome assembly GCA_002238605.1 of BD2-11 clade cluster bacterium bin43. Taxonomy (GTDB): domain Bacteria; phylum Gemmatimonadota; class Gemmatimonadetes; order Longimicrobiales; family Gaopeijiaceae; genus BD2-11. Next base: position 39,449 of record MPMR01000007.1, read on the forward strand.
GGCCATGGTGCTGGTAACCCACAACCGTGCGCTTGCCGCGCGAGCGGATCGTGTCCTGCGGCTGGACGGCGGGATACTGGCCGAGGGAGAAGTAACCCCGTGAGCGACGATCCCCGGGTATGCAGCGAGTGCGGCGCGGCGGAGGCCGTCGTCCATCTGACCCAGATCGTGGACGACGTGGCGAGCGTTCTGCACCTGTGCGAGAAGTGCGCCGCGTCCCGCGGGGTCGACCAGCCGTCGCCGCCCCCACATTCCCCGCTCACCGACTTCCTGTCGCAGATGACCGGTCCGGAGGAGGGCGCGACGGCCGAGCAGGAGGACAGGACCTGTACCTTCTGCAGCCTTACGTTTGCGGGATTCCGGGAGAACGGTCGGCTGGGGTGTCCTCACTGCTACACCACGTTCGACTTTTATCTGAAGAACCTGCTGAGGCGCATACACGGGGGCGTGCAGCACGTGGGCAAGGTCTACCTGCCCCCGGATCCCACCGTCTCCGAGCGCGAGCAGCGCCTTGAAGGCCTGCGCCGCAAGCTGCGCTTCGCAATCAGTACCGAGGACTTCGAGCGGGCGGCGAAGCTGAGGGACCAGATCCGTTCCCTCGAGCCCGTGACCCGGTAGGGCGACCGATGGATCACCTGTCGACGATCTTCGATCGCGGCCTGGGGTGGCTCGACGCGAGCGGTCCGGACTCGGATATCGTGCTTTCCACCCGCGTCCGCCTCGCCCGCAACCTTCAGGGGTACGCGTTCGGTCCCCAGTCACGGGTCAACGACCGCCGGGCCGTGCTCGCGCGCGTGCGGGGGACCGCGGACAAGGTCGAGCTGCTGACCGAGGCGAGCGTTCACCCGCTGGCCGAACTGGACGGCGGAACCCGGCGCATTCTTCTGGAACGGCGCCTCATTTCCCAGGACCTCCTGGGCGAGACATCGGACTCCGAGCTGCCGCGGCGCGCGGCCGCCGTGGTGCTCTCGGCCCGCGATCCGGTCAGCGTGATGGTGAACGAAGAAGACCACCTGCGCCTGCAGGTGCTGGTTTCGGGTCTCGCGCTGGAAGGGGCGTGGAGCATGGTCGACGGGCTGGACGAGGATCTCGGCCGGGAACTCCCGTACGCCTACGATCACGAGCTCGGGTATCTCACCAGTTGCCCCACGAACGTCGGCACCGGGCTGAGGGCATCGGTCCTCATCCATCTTCCGGGGCTCGTGCTCACCAAGGAGATCGGCCGCGTGCTGCAGGGGTTGAGCCAGGTCGGGCTGACGTTTCGCGGACTCTACGGGGAGGGTTCCGAGGTCGTCGGCAACTTCTTCCAGGTCTCGAACCAGACCACGCTCGGAAAGACGGAGGAAGACCTGGTCGACCATCTGGACCGCATCGTGCGCCAAGTCATCGAATACGAGAGGCGGGCACGCCGCGTGCTGCTTCGGGACGCATATCAAGTGACAGAAGATAAGATCTGGCGTGCCTACGGTTTACTACGCTACGCCCGATCTCTTACTTTCGAGGAAATGATGAACCTCCTATCGGGGGTTCGCCTGGGCGCGGCACTGAAACTTCTCCCAGGGCTCCGTGTATACTCGCTCAACAAGATCATGATCTTTACCCAGTCCGCCCACCTGGAGGATGCAGCCGGGCGGAAGCTTCCTCCCGGTGAGCGCGACGCGCACCGAGCCACCTATGTGCGCCGCATCCTGGCTACCGAGGGTGTGGTGATCCCGGACACGGAACCTCCGGAGAGCAGTTCGGGCTCCGGCCCCGACTCCTGACGACCCGCGGGCACGAAAGGCAGATGAACTACAATTTCACGGATCGGGTTCGAAAGGTGCTCGCGATGGCAAGGGATGAGGCCATCAGGCTGCAACACGACTATGTGGGCACCGAGCATGTGCTGCTCGGCCTGATTCGTGAGCGGGAGGGGGTCGCCGCCACGGTGCTGATGAACCTGGGAGCGGACCTGAGCCAGGTTCATCAGCGGGTTGAGGAGGCCGTCCGCAAGGGCAAGGCCACCATAGCCCTGGGTGAGCTGCCCTACACGTCGCGCGCGAAGAAGGTGCTGGAGTTCGCGCTGGCCGAGGCACGCGAGCTCAAACACTCCTATGTCGGCACGGAGCATCTCCTGCTCGGGCTCCTGAGAGAGGAGAAGGGCATCGCGGCGCAGGTGCTCAACTCGATGAACGTGCGCCTCGACCGGGCGCGCGCGGAGTGCCTCCGGGTGCTGGGTTCCGAGATGAGTTCGGATGTCGGTGGGGGGCCGGCGGTGCCGGCCGGAGGCAAGCCGGACAAGAAGTCCAAGACTCCCGCACTCGATCATTTCTGCCGCGACCTCACCAAACTGGCCCGCGACGGCAAGCTCGACCCCACCATCGGACGTCGCGTCGAGATCGAGCGGATCGTCGAGATTCTGTGCCGGCGCAAGAAGAACAACCCGGTCCTGATCGGCGAACCGGGCGTCGGGAAGACGGCCATCGTAGAAGGACTGGCGCAGATCATCGCGGCGCGCGAGATCACGGAGGCGCTCAAGGACCACCGGCTGCTGGCGCTGGACATGGCCGCGGTCATTGCGGGAACCAAGTATCGAGGCCAGTTCGAGGAACGCCTGAAGGCGGTCATGAACGAGATCGCCCAGGGCGGCAACGTCATCCTCTTCATCGACGAGCTGCATACCCTGGTGGGAGCCGGGGCCGCCGAGGGAGCCATCGACGCGTCCAACATGTTCAAACCGGCCCTCGCTCGCGGAGAGCTCCAGTGCATCGGGGCTTCCACGCTGAACGAGTATCGGAAGTACATCGAGAAGGACGGGGCGCTGGAACGCCGCTTCCAGCCCGTCATCGTGGACCAGCCGTCCCTCCCCGAAACCGTCGACATCCTCAAGGGCCTGCGCGGCCACTACGAGGAACACCACAGGGTGACCCTCTCGGACGGCTCCCTGGAGGCGGCGGCGAAGCTCTCCGACCGCTACATCACCGACCGTTTCCTCCCCGACAAGGCGATCGACGTCATCGACGAGGCCGGATCGCGGGCGCGCATCGCCAGCCAGGTGCCGTCGCCGGAGGTCGAGGAGCTGAAGGAGGAACTTGCGGGGCTTGCGGGACAGAAGGAACTCGCGATTCGCAATCAGGACTTCGAGCGCGCGGCGGAGTTGCGGGACGAGGAGCGTGAACTGCAGCGCCGCATTCGCGAGCGCCAGAAGGAGTGGCAGGAAGCGCGCAGGCACCATCGGCCGGAGGTAAGTGTCGACGACGTCTCCTTCATCGTCAGCCGCTGGACGGGAATCCCCGTAACCCGGATGAAACAGGCCGAAACCAGGCGGCTCATCAACATGGAGGATGAGTTGCACAAGCGGGTGGTCGGTCAGGACCCCGCCATCCAGGCGATTTCGCGCGCCATCCGCCGCAGCCGCGCCGGGCTCAAGGATCCGAGGCGGCCGATCGGGTCGTTCATCTTCTCGGGCCCGACCGGGGTGGGGAAGACCGAACTGGCGCGTGCGCTGGCCGAGTTCATGTTCGCGGATCGGGATGCCCTGATTCGCGTGGACATGAGCGAGTACATGGAGCGGTTCTCGGTCTCCCGTCTCATCGGCGCGCCGCCGGGGTACGTCGGCTACCACGAATCCGGCGCGCTGACCAAGGCGGTGCGGCGGCGCCCGTATTCGGTCGTCCTCCTGGATGAGATCGAGAAGGCGCACCCCGACGTCTTCAACATCCTGCTGCAGGTGCTGGACGAAGGGCACCTCACGGACAACTACGGCAGGACCATCGATTTCAAGAACACCGTCATCGTCATGACGTGCAATCTCGGGGCCCGGGACATCTCCAAGGGCGGCACGCTGGGGTTCCACGAGGAGGATGCGCGGTCCGGCTACGAGCTCATGCGCGGCAAGGTGCAGGCGGCGATCGATCGCACCTTCAACCCGGAGTTCCTCAATCGCGTCGACGACACGATCGTCTTCCACGCGCTGAGCCGGGAGGACATCGGGCAGATCGTGCACATCCTGCTCCTGGAGATCCACGAGCGCCTGGGCGAGGAAAAGCTGACCCTCGCCCTGAGCGATGCCGCGGTCAGCTTCCTCGCGGAGCAGGGCTACAGCGAGAAATTCGGCGCGCGCCCTCTGCGGCGGGCGATTCAGCGCTACCTGGAGGATCCACTCTCGGAGATGATCCTCACGGCGGAGTTCGGCGCCGGGGACGAGATCCAGGCCGACCTCAACGAGGCGGGGGACGGTCTTACCCTGGGGGCCACCTCGGCGACCAAGACGTGAACGACCGCACCGGCGCACGTGCTTCTGCGCGCCTCGCAGGGCTCACGGCGATGCTTGCCGCCGCGTGGGTCCTTCCCTCTGCGCTGACCGCGCAGCAGGCGGATCCCGCCGCCGGCACCTTCGTCGATTCCATCACCGTGGAAGGCAACGTGCGCCTTACCGACGAGGAGATTCTCGCGGACCTCACGCTGCAGCCGCGCACCACCATCTCCTTCCGCGACATCCAGACCGCCCTGAAGGCGCTCTGGAACACCGGGCAGTACCGGGATTTCACGATCAGCGCCGCGGGCGGCCAGGGCGAGCCGGTGGTGCTGGTGCTCGATGTCGAAGAGCAGGACATCATGGACGCGGTGACCATCGTGGGGCTGGAGCGGCTCAGCCAGGGATCGGTTCGGGACACCGCCGATCTCCAGACCGGCGAGCCCTATTCCCCGCAGAAGCTCGCGATCGCGCGCGACTTCATCCGCAGCGAACTCGCGGACGACGGCATCCCGTTCGCGCGCATCGACGAGCGGGTGGAAGAGATCGCCGACAAGCCGGGGCATGTTCGTCTGACGCTCGAGGTGACGGAGGGCCAGCGCGTCACCATCGCCGAGGTGGAGTTCGCGGGCAACGAGAACCTGGCCTCCGACCAGCTGCGCGGGTCCGTCGACACGAAGCCCGAGGCGTTCTGGTGGTTCCGCCAGGGGTCATACCAGGAAAGCACGCTGGAGGAAGACCTGTTCGCCCGGCTGCCCGAGCTCTACCGCTCGCAGGGCTATCTGGATTTCGAGGTCCTGGGGGACACCCTGATCATCGACCCGGAGACCGGGAAATCGCGACTCGAAGTCACGGTCGACGAAGGTCCCCGCTACCGGGTGCGGGACTTCCTGGTGGAGGGGAACAGCCGTTTCCCCACCGAGCAGATCGAGCAGTATTATCAGCCCGAACAGGGAGGGCTGCTCAGCAGCTTCGGGATCGGCGGCGACGATGACCAGGACCCTGTGTTCGATGCCAGCGCCTTCGACGCGGCCGCGACGGCGGTGGGCACCCTCTACCGGAACAACGGATACCTGGGGGCCAGCGTCGAGCCCTACTACGAGTTCGACGAGGCGAACGGCGACGGCGACCCGACCCTGCTGGTGGGCTGGCGCATTCAGGAGGGTCCGCCCGCGTACATCCGCCGGGTCGAGGTTGAGGGCAACGACTACACTCACGAGCGCGTCATCCGGGACCAGCTCTTCACCCTCCCCGGAGACATCTATTCCGAGGAGCGGCTCATCCAGAGCTACCAGGCGGTTTCGGCGCTCGGGTACTTCGAGACCCCGATGGAGCTTCCCAGCCTCCAGCCGGCCGACGACGGAACCGGAAACGTGGACATCGTCTATCGGGTCGCGGAGAGGCAGACGGGGACCGTGAACTTCGGCACCGCGATGGGCGGGGGCTACGGGCTGTCGGGGTTCCTGGGATATGACCAGCCCAACCTCTTCGGACAGGCCAAGTCCGGAAGCGTGCGCTGGGACTTCGGCCGCTACATCAACAACTTCACCTTGTCGTACACGGATCCGTCGCTCAGGCGCTCGCGCGTGAGCGGGACGATATCCGCGTTCTACACGCGTGACCGGTTCTTCCAGTTCACCACCGGACAGCGCCGCCTGCAGGGAGGCTCTCTCCGCTTCGGGCTTCCCATGCCCGGCTCTCTGCGTACCAGACTGTTCCTGGGATACTCTCTCTCGCGCACCAGGTACGAGCTGTTCTCGAGGTCCGAGGACACCTCGCTGTTCGGCAGGGACCCCGGAATCCTGAGCACGCTCTCCGTCAGCCTCCAGCGCCAGACGCTCAACCACAATCTGTTCCCGACGCAGGGATCGAGGCAGGTGGCGTCCGCGGAAATGAACGGGGGCATTCTGGGTGGGGACGGCGACTTCGTGAAGTACGGAGTCGAGGGAACCTGGTTCACTCCCATAGGCCAGATCGGAAGCGGAGCCCGTCCGATCCGGACCACGCTCGGGCTCAGCGTCCGCGCCGGAGCGATCATCGGGAACGCCGAGCGCTTCCCCTTCGATCGCTACTGGATGGGCGGCGTCCAGTTCGGCGAGAGACTGCGCGGCTACGACGAAACCACAATCACCCCGGCCGGTTTCTACGACCGCGGATCGGGATCGGGGATTCTCGAGGGCGAGAGGCTGGGGAACGCGTTCCTGGCGCTCACGGTCGAGTATGCGATCCGCTTCAACGACAACCTGTCGCTCGGGTTCTTCTACGACGCGGGCAACGTCTGGGTGAGCGCGGCCGAGTTCACGCCCACGCGCCTGTTCCGCGGGGCGGGCGTCGGAGCTCAGCTGGTAACGCCCTTCGGACCACTGGGCCTGGACTATGCATACGGGTTCGACAAGACCAATCCGGGATGGCAGCTCCATTTCAGGATGGGACCGGGGTTCTGACCCGGAAGCCTCCATCGTACCAGGAGGGCCTTGCGGTCGCGCGGCTATTGCAGACATCCTTTCAGGCTGTGGGTTTTCGGGAACATGAAACGATTCCATCGTGACCGCGCGTTCGGGGAGGCTCGGAATATGCGTGCATTGGCAGTTGTTCTTGCGGTTGGTTCTTCCTTCTTGCCGGCCGATGACGCGGCCGCCCAGGGACCGCTGAGACTTGGGTACATCGATTCGCAGGCGATTCTGGCGCAGGCCCCCGGGGCGACCGAGGCACAGGATCAGTTCGAGCGCGACATGGCCCGTTACCGGGCGGAGCTGGATCAGATCGGGGAAGAGCTGCAGGGCATGATCCAGCAGTTCGAGCAGCAGCAGCTCACGCTTTCGCCCCAGGCGCGGGATACCCAGACCCAGACCATCCAGGCGAAGCAGGAGGAGTACAACCAGCGCGCCGCGGAACTGGAGGGGGAGGCCGGCAGACGGCAGGCCGAACTGGTGCAGCCCATCATGGATCAGGTCACGGCGGCGATCGACGAGATCCGTACCGAGGGCGGATACGCCATCATCTTCGATCTGTCCGCCCAGGCGATCGTCTCCGCGGACCCCGAGCTCAACCTGACGCAGCAGGTCATCGACCGGCTCATGCAGAATCCGCCGGCCGGCAACCGGTGAGCCTGCCTTCCTCGACCTCGGGACCCGCCACACGAGCAGGCTAGGAGACGACCATGGACCTTGCAGGAGCCGCCGCTCTCACCGGCGCGCGCCTGGAAGGGCAGTCCGGCTGGGCCTTCGACCGCGTCGTGCCGCTGGACCAGGCCGGACGCGGGAGGCTCGGCTTTCTCGCCGACCGGCGCTATCTCAAGCACCTGGACGCGTCTTCGGCCGAGGCCGTGCTGGTGGCAGAGGATCTTTCCGGCACCGTTCGCGGCCGAGTGCCCAACCTGTTGATCGCGGACCGGCCGCGCCGTGCGCTGGCGCAGTTGCTCGATCAGCTCCATCCCCCGGAAGGCGCGCGTCCGGGTATTCATCCCACGGCCGTTCTCGGGAAGGGCGTGCGACTCGGGCGGGACGTGCGCATCGACGCCTTTGCGGTGCTGGAGGAAGACGTCGAGGTAGGTGACCGGGTGCGCATCGGCGCCCACGTGTCGGTGGGCCCGGGATCGCGCATCGGCGCAGACTCGCGACTGCACCCGCAGGTCGTGCTGTATCCGGGAACCCGGCTGGGCCGGCGCGTTGTCCTGCATGCCGGGACCGTCGTGGGCTCCGACGGCTACGGCTACGTGATGCACGAGGGCCGCCACGAGAAGATCCGCCAGGTAGGTGGCTGCCTCATCGGCGACGACGTGGAGATGGGCGCTCATTGCTGCGTCGACCGCGGATCCATCGGGGACACCGTCATCGGCGCGGGGACCAAGACCGATAACCTGGTCCATGTCGCCCACAACGTAACCGTGGGTGAGCACTCCCTTCTCATCGCCCAGGTGGGCATCTCCGGTTCCACGACGCTCGGCAGGGGCGTGGTGATGGCGGGGCAGTCGGGCGCAACCGGGCACCTCGAGATCGGCGACGGGGCGCGGGTGGCCGTGCAAACCGGGGTGATCGGGGATGTCCCCGCCGGGACCAGTGTGGTCGGTTTCCCCGGACGGCCGCGCGCGGAGTTCTGGAGATCCATGGCGGCGATGCGGAAGCTCCCGGCGCTGAGGGAGCGGGTGAAGGAGCTGGAAGAACGGCTGTCGGCGCTGGAGGGGAAGAACGAATCATGACCTGGGAGAAGGAGTGTCCATGAACGGGAGCCGCCAACGCACGATCGGCCGGGAGGTGAGCCTCGAGGGTATCGGCATTCACCTGGGGGAGCCCGCGGACGTGTCGTTCCATCCGGCCGAGCCCGGCGCCGGCATCGTCTTCCGGCGGGTCGATCTGCCCGGCAAACCCGAAATCCCCGCGACCCTGGATCACGTCGTGGGCACCGAACTCGGAACGAGCATCGGCCGGGCGGAGGCCCGCATCCTCACCGTGGAGCACCTCATGGCGGCGCTGGGCGCCAGCGGGATCTCCAACGTGCGGGTGGATGTCTCCGGACCCGAGATTCCCATCCGGGACGGGAGCTTCCTGGACTTCCTGGATGCCCTGGATGCGGCGGGGGTGGTGGAACAGAAGGCGCGGGCGCGCGTGGCTGAACTCGATGAGCCGGTGGTTCTGGACGGCGGCGGCGGCGAATCGTACATCCTTGCGCCCGGCCCCGGATTCCGCATCACCGCGACCATCGACTTCGAACACCCGGCGATCGGCCGCCAGACCGGATCGTTCGACGGCCTCGGCGCCGATTTCCGAGCCGACATCGCTCCGGCGCGCACCTTCGGGTTCCTTGCCGACGCGGAGGAACTGCATGCGCGCGGCCTCGCCCAGGGGGCATCGCTGGCCAACACGATCGTTCTGGACGACGACGGCGTCGCCAACGACGAACTGCGGTTCCCCGACGAGTTCCTGCGTCACAAGATCGGTGACGTGCTGGGCGACCTGACGCTGCTGGGCAGCCGGCTGCGGGGCCATCTGGTGGCGGAGCGACCGAGTCACCGGGGCAACATCGAGCTCGGCCGGCTGGTCGAACAGCGGCTGAACGGCGCACCTCCACCCGCGTTCGATGTCGAGCGCATCCGGAGCTACCTGCCGCACCGCTATCCGATGCTGCTCGTGGACCGTATCGCGAGCGTCGAAGACGGGCGCCACATCACGGGCATCAAGAACGTCACCGTCAACGAGCCTTTCTTCCAGGGCCATTTCCCCGGGCGCGCCATCATGCCCGGCGTGCTCATCGTGGAGGCGATGGCCCAGATCGGCGGACTGCTGCTCATCGATTCCGTGGGCAACCCGCGAGACAAGCAGGTCTATCTCATGTCCATACAGAAGGCGCGCTTCCGGCGTCCGGTGCTGCCCGGCGACCAACTGGTGTGCGAAGTCGAACTGCTCCGCTTCCGGCGCGGAACTTGCAAAATGAGAGGCGAAGGATACGTGGACGGCGTGCGCGTCGCGGAAGCGGAATTCATGGCAAGAGTTGTGGACTGAAATGGCAAGAGTTGCGGGCTGAATGAGTGATTCGCTGCTGGACCCTTCGCGGACCGTTCCACCCGATGTCCACCCGTCGGCGATCGTGGACGACGGGGCCGTGCTCGGAGCGGACGTCGTCGTGGGGCCCTATGCGATCCTTGGTCCGGGCGTGCGCGTCGGAGCGAGAACGCGGATCGGCCCGCACGTCCTGATCGAACGGGACACCTCCGTGGGCGAGGGTTGCCGCATCGGCCAGGGTGCGGTGCTGGGCACCGATCCGCAGGACCTGAAGTACAAGGGCGAGCGCTCCGAGCTGATCGTCGGCGACCGTACCGTCGTCCGCGAGTACGCCACCCTCAATCGGGGCTCGGCCGCGTCCGGGCGCACGGTAGTGGGAAGCGACTGCCTCCTCATGGCCTACGTCCACGTGGCCCACGACTGCCGGCTGGGCAACCATGTCGTACTGTCGAACTCGGTCAACATGGCCGGCCACGTCACCATTCAGGATTGGGTCATCATCGGAGGCCTCGTGGGGATCCACCAGTACGTGCGCATCGGCGCCCATGCCTTCGTGGGCGGTGGCGGACGCGTCTCCAAGGACGTGCCGCCCTACTGCCGCGTCGCCGGGGGGCGTCCGAAGCTCTTCGGGCTCAACGCGGTCGGGCTGGAGAGGCGCGGGTTCCCGGCGGCTACCCGCCGGCATCTCAGGCAGACATACCGCATCCTGTTCCAGTCCGGACTCAACGTGTCCCAGGCCATGGCCCGCGTCGAGGCCGATGTCGAGCAGATTCCGGAGGTGCGCCACTTTCTCGACTTCATCCGCAACAGCGAACGCGGCATCACGCTCGGATGAGTCCTCCCACCCCGATCCGCATGGGGGTGGCCGGCGTCGGGAGCCTGGGCTTTCATCACGCCAGGATTCTGCGCGATCTGCCGGAAGTCAGGATGGCGGGGTTCTTCGACGTCGACGCTCGCCGGGCAGCCTTTGTATCGCGGGAGCTCGGGCTTGAGTCGGCCGGAAGCCTGCAGGAGCTGCTGTCGGGAGTAGACGCCCTGGTGGTGGCGGTGCCCACGTCGTCCCACGAAGGGGTGGCGCTCGCGGCCGCCGCACGCGGTGTTCACGTTCTGATCGAGAAGCCCATCGCACCTTCGCTCGACGCCGCCGATCGTATCCTGGCCGCGGCCGGCAAGGCGGGCATCGTGGTGCAGACGGGGCATGTGGAACGGTTCAACGGCGCGCTCCGGGCCGCGGCCCCGTACATCGACACCCCCCTCTTCATCGAATCGCAGCGCCTGGCGCCCTTTCGCCCCCGGGGCACGGATGTGGCCGTGGTTCTCGATCTCATGATTCACGACGTGGACCTGGTGCGCATGCTGGTGCAGGCGCCGCTGGCCGAAATCGCGGCAGCGGGGATCCCGGTGCTGACCCACTCGGTGGACATCGCCAATGCGCGCCTCACCTTCCGGAACGGCGCCGTGGCCAACCTGACCGCAAGCCGGGTGTCGAGCGAGGGGCGGCGCATGTTGCGCGTCTTCCAGCGTTCGGGATACCTGCGCGTCGACCTGGCGCGGGGGAAGGGTGAGTTCCTTCGCCTCCGGCGAGATCTGCCCGCCTTGCTTGGAGACGCCCGGGAAGCCAGGCTGGAGGAGGGGAAGGGGGGACCGGACCCGGGGCCGCCTCCGGGGCTGGAGGACATCGCCGAGCGGATTCCCTTCGAAGGTTTCCCGGAGGAACCGCTGCGGGTCGAGCTCGAGGGGTTCCGCGACGCGGCGCTCGGGCGCTCCGATCCGGTCGTCTCGGGTGATGAGGGCCGGGCGGCGCTGGAGATCACGCTGTGCATCGAGAAGAGGATTCTGGACCATGTCGCTCATTCGCGTACGTCGTAACCGCAAGAAGGACTGGATCGACGCCAAGCGGGGCAAGCCGCCCACGAAGCTCATCGCCCTGCTGGTGGCGGTGCTTGTGGTCATCTGGTATCTGGGGTTCCGGTTCTGACCGATGGCGCGCGACCCGGTGATCCTCATGCTCGCCGGGGAGCCTTCCGGTGACCTGCACGGCGCCGCCCTCGCCCGCTCGCTGCTCGAGAAGTGGCCGTCCGCCCGGCTGCTCGGGCTGGGGGGCGAACGCATGGCGGCGGAGGGGGTCGAGTGCATGGCGGGGCTCGACCAGCTTGCGGTCATGGGCTTCGCCGAAGTCGCGCGCCACCTCGGCTTCTTCCGCCGGCTCATGCGCCGGGTCCGCGACGCCATGCACCGGCACGGCGTGGACCTCGCCATCCCGATCGACTACCCGGGGTTCAACCTGCGTGTCGCGAAACACGCCCGCGCAGCCGGAATCCGGGTATTGTATTACATCGCTCCCCAGGTCTGGGCGTGGCGGCCCGGGCGCGCCCGGCGACTGGCCCGCGACACCGATCACGTCGCCGTGATTCTCCCCTTCGAGGCCGGGTTTCTGCGCAGCGCAGGCGCGCGCGCGACCTTCGTGGGGCATCCGCTGCTCGAGCTGGAGCACGAGGTGCCGTCCCGGGCCGACTATTGCCGCGCACACGGTCTCGATGCCACGCGGCCGTTGCTGGCGCTGTTTCCCGGATCCAGGCGTCAGGAACTCGATCGCCACCTGGAGGTGTTCCTGTCCGCCGCCCGCCGGCTTCAGCGCGCACGCCCCGGACTGCAGGTGGTGGTCGCACGCGCGCCCGGTCTGCCGCGCCGCGCCTGCGAGGGGGTCGCCGCCACCGTCGTCGACGACGGCCGGAGCCTGCTCCGCCATGCGCGCGCGGCGGTGGTGAAGTCCGGCACCTCCACCGTGGAGGCCGCGCTCGCGGGCGTACCCTTTGCCACCGCATACCGGACGCACCCGCTCACCTTCGCCCTCGCACGCCGCCTGGTGCGCGTGGACCACATCGCCATGGCCAACCTCATCGCCGGCCGGCGGGTGGTCCCCGAGCTGATCCAGCACGAGGCGACACCGGCGCGGCTCGAACGCGAGCTGCTTCCGCTCCTCGACGACACCGCGGAACGGCGCGCCGTGGTTGCTGGTCTGGCCGAGGTCCGCCGCGCCCTTGGCTCGGCGGGGGCGGCGCGGCGGGTGGCCGGGATTGCGGAATCCCTGTTGTCCCCGCCGCCGCAGGCGGTTTCGGGATGAGGCGGGCCGTGGAAGCCGGACTGGGTTGGGTGTGGGGGGCGTCTACCGGCGCGGCGGCCGCGGCCGGGCTGGCTCTGGCGCCGCTGGAGCAGGCCTTTGCGCTGGGGGCGGCGGTCCGCAACCGCCGATACGACACCGGACGGTTGCCGGTGCGGTCGGTCGAGGTGCCGGTGGTGTCGGTCGGAAACCTGGCGGTGGGGGGGAGCGGCAAGACACCCATGGCGGCCTGGTTCGCCGCCTGGTTCCTGCGGCGGGGCGTCACGCCCGGCGTCGTGACCAACGGCTACGGTCTCGACGAGGTACTGCTGCACCGGCAATGGAATCCCGGGGCGCCGGTAGCCGCCGACGCCCAACGCGCGCGCGCCGCCGCCGCCGTCGTTGAGCGGGGCGCGCGGGTGGTGATCCTGGACGACGGCTTCCAGCACCGGGCCCTGGCACGCGACCTGGACCTGGTACTGGTCGCGGCGGAACACCCGACACCGGTGCGACTCCTGCCCCGAGGCCCCTACCGGGAGCCCGAGAGAGCCCTCGCGCGGGCCAAGGGTGTGATCGTGACCCGCCGAATCGCTAGCTTTCGCACAGGCCGCCGTCGAGCCCGGGCGCTCGAGGCGGCCCACGGACTGCGCTGTGCCCTTGTGAGCCTGGAGTTCTCGCAGTGGAGCGACCTCGCGGGTGCTCCCGCGGCCGCCCCGACGGGCCCGGCGCTGCTCTTGTCAGGTATTGCCCGTCCGTTGGAGTTTCACGGGTTGCTGCAGCGGGAGATCCCCGGGATGGACATGGAGCCGATGACGTTCAGTGACCACCACCACTACTCCGCCGCGGACATCGCCGCCATCGTGCGTCGCGCGCGCGGTCGTCAGGTAGTGACCACCGCCAAGGATGCGGTAAAACTGCAGCAGCTGGGAGAGCACGGGGTGGACGTGCGCGTCCTGCACCTCAAGGTCGTCTTCGAGAGGGGCCGGCGGTGGCTGGAAGGTGCTCTTTCCGAGCTTCCGGGGATCGCCGGAATGACGAGGGCCGGAGGGAACACCCGGTGAATCTGGAGCTGCTGGTTGGCCATCCGTCCGGCTCCCCCCTGGTGGCCGACTACCTGACCCGACGCCCCTCCGCCCTGGCCTTCTTCCGCGGCGACCCCACGCTGGCGGCCAGCTACGCGGCCGCGGCGGAGGCCGTGGCGGCACGCTTCGACCGCGCCGCCCGCGCCCGGGCCGTGGATTGCATCTACGCCCCTACGCCGGCGGTGCGGGCGCGGCTGGACCGGCTGGTTGAAGAGGATGGCTTCTTCGTGACCACCGGCCAGCAGCCCGGCCTCTTCACCGGTCCCCTGTACAGCGTCTACAAGGCGCTGACCGCCGTTCAGCTGGCACGCGCCCTCGAGGAGCTGCTCGGAAAGCCCGTGATTCCCCTCTTCTGGGTGGCGTCCGAGGATCACGACTGGAGGGAGGTGGACCACACCTATGCCGTCAGCGTCGCCAACGAGCTGCAGCGCGTCGCACTCGACAACGCTCCGGAGCGTGGAGACCGTCCCGTCCACCGCGTGCCGATGGGGGACGCCATCACTCCGGTGCTGGAAGAGTTCCTCTCCCTCTTTCCGGACAACGACTTCAAGCCGGCCTGCGCGCGGCGACTGCGTTCCGCGTACGCGCCGGGGCACTCGCTGGGCGAGGCTTTCATCCGGGTACTCGCCGATTGGCTGGGGCCGCTGGGGATGGCATTCGTCGACGCCTCTTCGCTCCCGCTCAAGCGTGCCTCGCGGACGCAGTTCACGGCCGTGCTGGACGGTTCGGTCGAGCAGGAGGCGCTGCTGGGCAGAACCGCGGAGCAGCTTCGGGAAGCCGGGTATCACGTACAGGTTCCCATCCTCGCCGGCGGCGTCAACCTCTTCTTCGAGGGAAGCTCGGGACGCGAGCGCGTCTACCGCAGCGGGAGCGACTTCCGGCTCAGGCACTCGGGCGAACTTCTGACCCGCCGCCGGATCCTCGCCGCATCGGATGCCGACCCGCGCGTGCTGAGCCCCAACGTCCTGCTCCGCGCGGTGGTCGAGGGCACGGTCTTCCCGGTGGTGTCCTACGTCGCCGGACCGGGGGAGATCGCCTATTTCGCACAGCTCCGGGGCCTGTTCGATCTCTGCGGGGTCCGGATGCCGGTGGTTCATCCCCGATTCTCGGTTACGGTGATCGAACCCAAGATCCGCAAGGTGCTCGACAAGCTGGATCTGTCCGTCCAGGACCTCGCCCGACCCTTCGGCGAACTTGCCGGACGCGTCGTGCAGGAGGACATCCCGGATGGCGTCCGCCAGGCACTTGGGGACTTGCGCGGGGGTATCGGCAGGGGCGTGGAAGAGTTGAGTCGCGCGGCGGCCACGCTGGATCCCACGCTCAAGGGTCCCGCCAGGCATGTGCGCACGGTCGCCTTCGACGCGCTCGAGCAGATGCGGAGGAAGATCATCCACAGCCTCAAGCGCGAGAAGCAGACCAGACTCCGCCAGCTCGAGAAGGCTCAGGTGCACCTGTATCCCGGGGGAGGTCCGCAGGAACGATCGCTGAACGCCTGCTACTACCTGATGCGCTACGGACGCGAATTCCTGGACGCGCTTCACGATCGCTTCTCCGTACGGTTGGCCCGTGACGGGTCCCACGCCGCGAACATCGCGGGCGTCGGGTCGTTCCGGGGCTGAAGACGGCGAATCGTTGTCAGACGGGCTTCCCCAACCCTAGTTTCGGACCATGTTGCTCTGGCTACTCCTCCTCGTCCTGCTGATCCCGATCCTCTCCATCGTACTGGACTCCCAGGTCGGCAAGGCGCTCGCGACACGTCTGGAACGCCGCGGGCTCGGTGACGGAGACCGCATCGCCGACGAGCGCATGGCCCTTCTGGAAAGCGAGACCGAGCGGCTCAGTTCGGAGGTCGACAGGCTGTCGGAGGAGAGCCGGTTCCTCCACCGGCTTCTCACCGAGCGAACTCCGGACAGGGATCTTCCTTCCGGTGACCGGGAACGCTGAGTCGGGAGAGTCACCCGGGAGAGACGGACGCCGCTCCGCGGCCCTGGTGGCGGCCGGCATTCTTGCGAGCCGCGTGGCCGGACTCGGCCGCGATGTCCTGTTCGCGTTCTTTTTCGGCAACAGCGCCTTCGCGGAGGCCTGGAGGGCGGCGCTCCGCATCCCCAACGTACTGCAGAATCTGTTGGGCGAGGGCACGCTGAGCGCCTCCTTCGTCCCCATCTACGCGGAGATGCTGGAGCGCGGGGAACTCGAGCGCGCGGGACGATTCGCCGGAGCGGCGTTCGGGATCCTGACCGCGGTGGCTGGTCTGCTCGCCCTGCTCGGGGCCGCTCTGGCGCCGCTGGTGGTCACGGTGTTCGCGCCGGGCTTCGACGGACAGACCCGGGAACTCACCGTGCAGCTGGTGCGCATCCTCTTTCCCATGACCGGGGTGCTGGTGCTCTCCGCTTGGGCGCTCGGCATCCTGAACAGCCATCGACGGTTCTTCGTGTCCTACGTGGCGCCCGTGCTCTGGAACGCGGCCATGATCGCGACCATGGTTGCGCTGGGCTGGATCTGGGCCTTCGAAGGGGACGATCTGATCGTGGGGCTGGGGTGGGGCGCCCTTGCCGGAGGTGTACTTCAGTTCGGCTTTCAGCTTCCGTTTCTGGCGGGGAAGCTCCGACACTTCCGGCCCTCCCTCGATCTGGACGTGCCCGGCGTCCGCGAGGCGATCCGCAACTTCGTTCCGGTCGTGTCGGCGCGGGGGGTGGTCAACCTGAGCGCGCTGGTGGAGCTCCAGCTGGCCAGTTTCCTGACCGCCGGGGCCGTGGCGATCATGGGCTACGCGCAGGCGCTGTACCTCCTGCCCATCTCCCTCTTCGGCCTAGCGGTAGCGGCCGCCGAGCTCCCGGAACTCTCTCGCCAGCGCGAGCAGGCCGGAGTATTGCTGGCCGGGCAGGTGTCCGATGCCCTGGAGCGGGTGGCGTACTTCGTCATCCCGTCCATGCTCGCCTGCCTGCTCTTTGGAGACGTCATCACGGCGGCGATCTACCAGCGCGGCGAGTTCGGGCCGCTGGACACAGCGGCAACCTACGCCGTGCTGGCCGCCTACAGCGCGGGGATGTTCGCCTCGGCCAGCTCGCGCATGCTGTCCTCGGCGTTCTTCGCGGTACGCGATCCGCGCGCGCCGGCCCGGGTTGCCGGGCTGCGCGTGGCGGTGTCGCTGCTGGTTGGCGGAGCGCTCATGTTCCCGTTTGACGCCTTCGCGGTGGGCCCCCTGCGCCTCGGCGCGGTGGGGCTCGGGCTGGGCACTTCGCTCGCCGCCTGGCTGGAATACGGGCTGCTGCGCCGGAAGCTCCGGCGCGCGCTGGGACCGCACGGAATGGCGCGCGGGCGGCTGCCCCGTCTGCTCGCGGCAGGGCTGCTCGCGGTCGCCGCCGGGTATGGGGGAGAACTGCTCTTCGGAGGCCTCCATCCCGTTCTTGCGGCCGCGGGCACGCTCCTTCCTTTCGGGGGCGTGTATCTCGGCTCCACCCGCCTGCTCGGACTTCGTCTGGGAGGCGGCGGATGACGATCACACCCCGGCATCTCGAACACCTCCCGGTCCTCCCGGGGGTGTACATGCTGAAGGACGGCGACGGGGAGGTACTCTACATCGGCAAGGCCAACGCCCTGCGTGCGCGCGTGCGCAGTTACTTCCGGCCGGATCGCGCGCGGTCGCTCAGGACGCGCGAGCTGGCCCGCCGCACCGCCGACGTGGAGACCATCGTGGTGGGTACGGGCGCCGAGGCGCTCATCCTTGAGGCGAACCTCATCAAGGAGTACCGGCCGCGTTTCAATATCCAGCTGCGCGACGACAAGAGCTATCCGCACATCAAGGTGACCGTGGCCGAGCCCTTTCCGCGCGTCTTCGTGACCCGGCGGCTGCGCCAGGACGGATCGCGCTACTTCGGGCCCTATACTTCGGTGGGCCTGATGCGCCGGTCGCTCGAAGTCGTGAAGCGGCTCTACACGGTGCGATCGTGCCGGTACCGGCTTCCGAAGGAGACACCGGCGCGTCCGTGCCTGGACTACCACATCGGGCGTTGCAGGGCGCCCTGCGTGGGCCTGCAGAGCCGGCAGGCCTACCGCGAGATGATCGATGAGATTCTGCGCGTGCTCGGGGGCGATACCGAGGCCGTGCGAACGCGCGTGGAGGCGCGCATGCAGCGTGCCGCCGAGGCACTGGACTTCGAGGCCGCCGCGAAGCACCGCAACGTGCTCCAGGGGCTGGATGCGCTGAGCCGCCACCAGCGTGCCTACCGTCTGGGAGGTGGCGACCAGGACGTGATCGGGCTGGCCCGGGACGGCGAACTCGGAACCGCAGTGGTTCTGCGCATCCGGGGCGGACTCCTGCTGGGCCGCGAGACCCGACGGCTCTCGGGGCTGTCCGACGAAGATGACGGCGCGCTCCTCGGCGCCGTGGCTTCCCGGTTCTACCTCGGATCGGGGCGGGAGGGGCAGGCCGAGCTCCCGGGGGAGGTGCTCATTCCCGCCGAGTTCGAGGATCGCGCCCTGCTCGAGGGCATTCTCAGCCGCGCGGCCGGACGCAAGGTTGTGTTCCACCGGCCTCAGCGGGGCGACAAGGTGCGGCTGATCGAACTGGCCAGCGCCAACGCGCGCCACACCATGGAGGACCGCGTCACCGCGCTCGAGTACGCCGCCGACCGCGCCGACGAGGTGCTCTACGACCTTCAGAAGCGGCTCGGGCTCAAGGTGGTGCCGCGGATGATGGCCTGCTTCGACGTCTCCCACACCCAGGGAACGGAGGTCGTGGCGAGCGTCGTGGTCTTCCGCAACGGTGAACCCCGGAAGGCCGGGTATCGGCGGATGCGCATCCGGGGCGGTTGGGGCAACGACGACTTCCGCTCGATGGGCGAAGCGGTCTCGCGCTATGCGAAACGGCTTGTGAAGGAGGACGCCCCGGTTCCGGATCTCGTGCTGGTGGATGGCGGCAGGGGCCAGCTCTCCGCCGCGCTCGAAGCCCTCGGCTCGGCGGGGCTGCAGGAGACGGCGGCGGCGTCGCTCGCGAAGCGGGAAGAGGAGGTGTTCCTGCCCGGCAGGCGCCGGCCGGTGCGCATGGGCCGCGCGGACCGGGCGCTCCATCTCCTGCAACGCATGCGCGACGAAGCCCACCGCTTCGCAGTATCCTATACCCGCAAGCTCAGGCGCAGGCGCACGCTCACGAGCGAACTCGACCGGATCCCGGGCATCGGCGACAAGCGGCGGCAGGCTCTGCTGACCCGCTTCGGGTCGGTGCGCGGCGTGCGTTCGGCCAGCCGCGCCGAGATCGCGCGGCTGCCCGGCTTCAGCGACGTGCTCGCCACGCGGGTGCTCACCTACCTGGGCAAATGACCTCGTCCAAGCCAACAGGGGACCAGCCTGGCATGACCGTTCGCACCCGCTTCGCCCCCAGTCCCACCGGCCGCCTGCACGCGGGAAACGCGCGCGTGGCGGTCTTCAACTGGGCGTTCGCGCGCCACCATGGGGGAGCCTTCATCCTGCGCGTCGAGGACACCGACGTCGAGCGCAACGTGGCGGATTCGCTTGATACGATCCTCGACGATCTGCGCTGGCTCGGAACCCCGTGGGACGAAGGCCCGGAAGTCGGCGGAGACCATGGCCCGTACAGACAGAGCGAGCGCCAGGCGGTGTATGCCGAAACCGCCGGGCGACTCGTGAAGGCGGGCCTGGCCTACCCCTGCTACTGCGATCTCGAAGCGGCGGTGGAGCCCGGCTTCCGCTATCCCGGGACCTGTCGGACCCTGACCCGGGCCGAACGGGTCCGGCGCGAGCGCGACGGGCGGCGCCCGGTGACGCGCTTTCACGTCCCTGCCGGCGAGATCGTGGTGCGTGACGAGGTCTACGGAACGGTCTCCTTTCCGCCGGACGAGTTCGGCGATTTCGTGATCGTGCGCGCCGACGGGCGCCCGACCTACAACTTCGCGGTCGTCGTGGACGACATCGCCATGCGCATCACGCACGTCATCCGCGGGGTGGGCCACCTTTCCAATACGCCCAGGCAGGCGGCGCTCTTCGACGCCCTGGCTGCCCCGCGGCCGGTCTTCGCCCACCTCCCGATGGTGCTGGGCACGGACCGCCGCAAGCTGTCGAAGCGCGAGGGCGCGTCCTCGCTGGCCCTGTTGCGCGAGGCGGGGTACCCGGCTTCCGCGGTCATGAACTACCTCTCACTGCTGGGATGGTCCGCGCCGGGTGGGGAAGAGATCCTGACCCCCGCCGAACTGGTCCGCGAGGTGGGACTCGAGCGCATAGGCACCAGCAACACCGTGTACGACCCGGACAAGCTGCGGTGGGTGTCGGGGAGGCACATCGCCCGTATTCCGCTCCCCGAGCTGGCGCGCGCGGTCAAGCCTTTCGTCGATCCGGCCCGCGTGCCCGCAGACCGTTACGACCTGTCCCGGGCCGTCGACGTGATTCGCGGGCGCATGACCACCTATTCCGAGATCAACGACCATCTTTCGCTGTTCCTGGTGGCCCGTGGGCCGGAGTTGAAGGGCGTCCAGGCGGCTCTCCGGGACGACGCGGGCGCGGGTGTCGTGTTGCGCGCGGCGGCCGATCGCCTGGCCGCCCTGCCGGAGTGGGAGGCTCCCGCCATCGGCCGGGCGATCCGCGCCGCGGGCAAGGAGACGGGTGCCCGCGGCCCCGCGCTGTTCCACCCGGTCCGAAAGGCGGTGACCGGGCGGGAGAGCGGACCCGACCTGGGACAGGTGCTTGGCGTCTACGGCCGCGACGAAACGCTCGAGCGCATCTCCGCGGCGCTCCCGGACGGGCTGACGCAAGGCTGAAACCACCCGGCCGGCCGGCATGTCCCCGGCCGTTTGCGAGGCCCGCCTCCGGGTTTGACGAGAGTCCCCCTTCATGTGATACTGTCAGGTTCTACGGGTACGTTTTCCGAGTACTCCGAAATCGCGTGCGAAACGGTGGCTCGGCCGCGCATCAATCGAGAGGAGGAAGCCGGAAATGAGGTTCCAGGCTGGTGTCGTGCTGGCGGCGAGTATGGTGATCGTGGCGGGCGGTTGCGCCGCCGGTTCAGGTGGCGGCGGGGGCGGAGGCGACACGCCCATGCCCCCGGGCATGGAAGAGGGAGTCCCGCCGCGCGACAACATGTTTACGCGCACCGCCGCGCTGGCGTTGTCGCAGGCGATGCAGAACGCCGACCCCGGGGAACGCGAGTCGCGGTACCAGGAAGCGTTGCAGGCGGCCATGGACGGCATCGCCAACGACCCCGGCAATCCGCAGTCGTACCGTCAGGCCGGAGAGGCCTTCGTGGGGCTGAACGACCTCGTCGGGGCCGACTCCATGTGGACCAGGGCCGAAGATCTCTACCCGCTCTACTCCTTCGACCTGGATCCGCTCCGCGAGCAGCAGTGGGTGAACCAGTACAACCTGGCGGTGAACCAGATCCAGACGGGCGACATGGAAGGGGCGATCCCCCAGTTGGAATCGGCGCACGCGATTTACAAGGGACGCCCCGAGGCGATGCTCAATCTGGGCTCGCTTCATGCGCAGCTCGGGAACGAAGGCGATGCCGTGGATTGGTACAGGATCGCACTCGAACTGCTGCGCGGCCCGGAATTCGAAACGCAGCCGGCAGACATCCAGGCGACATGGTCGGAGAACGAGGAGATCGCGGCCTTCAACCTCGCCCAGATCCTGGCGAACGCCGGCCGCAACGAGGAAGCCGAGGTAGCCTACCGCACCTACCTGGAGCGAAGCCCGGACAACGTCACGGCGCTGAGCAACCTCGCCGTGGTCCTGATGTCCATGGACCGCAACGAGGAAGCCGCCGAGATCTACCAGGCGCTCCTGGCGCGTACCGACCTGGATGCGCGCGACTACTACGTCACCGGCATCGGCCTCTACAACGCCGAGAACTACTCGATGGCGGCACAGGCCTTCGGCCGGTCGTACGAGCTCATTCCCGAGAGCCGGGACGCGCTCTACAACTACGCGCAGGCCCTCTACCTCGCCGGGGAACTGGACGAGCTGTACCCGGCCGCGGTATCCCTCGCGGAGATGGACCCGCATAACAACAACGTCTACAGGCTGCTGGCCCAGGGCCTGATGGCCCAGGGGGACACGGCGGAGGCGGCGCGGGTTCTGGAAGAGGAGATGGCGACCCTCGAGTTCGAGATCGACGGCACCATGCTGCAACCGTTCGGCGGTGGAGGCGGCGTCGTGAGCGGCGAACTCGTCAACCACTCGCTGCCTGAAGGCGGCTCGATCGACATCCGTGTTTTCTTCTTCGGCACGGACGGGCTCGAAATCGGAACCCAGGATGTCTCGGTGGCGGTGCCGGCCGCTGAGATGCGGGAGGTGTTCCGGGTCGAAATGGACACCGACCAGGACGTGGTCGCCTATCGATACGAGGTCATTTCCCCGGAGCCATGATTTCTCAGGGCCTGCGGGAGTCCCGGGCGACGGCGCGGATGACGCGTCGCCCGGGCTTCCCGCTCAGGTCCGTTTGCGGGCGTAGCTCAGTTGGTAGAGCATCAGCTTCCCAAGCTGAGGGTCGCCGGTTCGAGCCCGGTCGCCCGCTTCCTCCCCGGGTGACGGCTCCGTCGCCCGTCCCTCGCTGGCGCGATGCCGACCCGCCCGCGCCATCAGAAAAGCTGCTAGTTTTCTGACATAACCATCTCATTGTGCGCCCGCGCGCGGTGTCGACAGCCGCGGGCAATCGGGCTCGCCGGCCCCGTCCAGACTCTTGGAGACGAGCATCATGAAGGCCATTTCGACCGCGACTTCCGCACTCGTTCTGATTGTTGCCGCCTGCGCTCCCGACGACAGTCCGCCGGCGGAGTCCGAGCAGACGACCGGACGAACGCCTCAATTCGAGAACGAGTATGTCGAGGTCTGGAAGAGCGTGATCGTGCCCGATCAGCCGCTGGAAATGCACCGTCACGACAATCCCCGCGCCATCATCGCGCTCACGGGCGGGACCCTGACGGTCGTGAACGACGCCGGCGAGGAGCGCGACATGACCTGGGAGACCGGGAGCGCCTACTGGCTGGAGGCCGACCCGCCGGGCGAGCTGCACGGCGACGTGAACGAGGGACCGGAGCCGGTTGAAGTGATCGTCGTACAGTTGAAGCGACCCGCGATGGAGGGGGCGCCGGGCGGCCGCTGAGCGACCGCGGAGCCGCCGGAGGACAACAGGATGGTTCGGATCGCCGGGGTCGAGAGCGGGAGCATCGCGGAAGAGCTCCGGCTTGAGATCGGCACCCGCGTCGTGCGCATCAACGGGCAGCGAGTGCGCGACGGCATCGACCTCGCCTTCCTCCTCGGAGATCCGGAGCTGGCCGTCGAGACGGTCTCGCCCGCGGGCGAACACCTCGTGTACGACATCGAACGGGATCCGGGGACGCCGATCGGGCTGGTCCCGGAGCCCGACAAGATCCGCGAATGCGCCAACAAGTGCGTCTTCTGCTTCATCGACGGCAACCCTCGGGACGCACGGCGCAGCCTGTGGCTGCGGGATGACGATTTCCGGCTCTCCTTCACCTACGGAAGCTACGTCACCCTGACCAATCTGGGGCCACGGGGCCTGCAGCGGCTTGTGGACCAGCGCATCTCGCCACTGTACGTGAGCGTGCACGCCACCGAGCCGGAGGTTCGCGAACGCCTTCTGGTCAACCGGCGCGCGGGGCTCATCATGGAGCAGCTCTCCTTTCTGCTCGAAGGGGGGCTGGAGGTGCATACCCAGGTGGTGCTCTGCCCGGAATGGAACGACGGCGCGCACCTCGACCGGACCGTCGACGACCTCTGGTCGCTGGGGCCGCGGGTGCGCTCGCTCTCGGTGGTTCCGGTGGGGCTCACCAGGTACAACGAGAACCGGCCGGTGCGGCGCCTCACTGCAGCCGAAGCCGCAAACGCAATTGAACAGGTCGAGCGGGCCCGGCAGCGGACGCCCGGCCGGAGGGAAACCCGCTGGGCCTACGCCGCCGACGAGATGTTTCTGATCGCCGGGATGGAAGTGCCCGGTGTCCCCTATTACGACGACCTGTCGCTCGTGGAGAACGGCGTAGGCGCGGTGCGCCGCTTCCTGGACGACCTGGACGCCGGTATGGACACGCTGCCCGACCTCTCGGGGCACCGCATCCGCGTGGTGACGGGCCGGTCGATGGCTCCCTGGATCGAGGCCCGTGCGGGGAAGCTGGAATCCGCCACGCGGGCGGAGGTCGAGGTGCTGGCCGTGACCAACCGCTACTTCGGAGAAGGGGTTACGGTTGCGGGCCTGCTTGCGGGGCGCGACATGCGCGCGGCGCTCGGGGAGGGACGGCGCGAGGACATCATCCTGCTTCCGGCCGAGGCTCTCAACGCCGATGAAGTGTTCGTCGACGACTATCCCCTGGCGCGGCTTGAGCGCGAACTGGCGCCGGCGAGGGTGCTCGCCGGTCACGAGATCACTCGGGCGCTTGCGGAGTCATGATCGACGCGCGACTCCCGGTGGTCGCGGTGGTCGGCCGTCCCAACGTGGGCAAGTCCACGCTCTTCAACCGCGTCCTGGGACGGCGCAAGGCGATCGTGGACGACACCCCGGGCGTGACTCGGGACCGGCACTTCGCCCGCGCCGACTGGGCGGGGCGGGACTTCTTCCTGGTCGATACCGGGGGGGTGGTGGAGGGCAGCGACAGCCCGCTCGACCGGGCGGTGCGCACCCAGGCCCTGGCGGCCGTGAAGGAAGCCGACCTGATCCTCTTCGTGGTAGACGCCAGGGACGGCATCCATCCGCTGGACGAAAAGCTCGGCGCGGTGCTGCGGCGCAGCGAGCGTCCGGTTCTGCTGGTGGCGAACAAGGTGGACAACCTTCCGCGCGAAACTTCCCACCACGAGTTCTGGGGCCTGGGCCTGGGCGAGCCGGTCCCCGTGAGCGCGATCTCGGGGAAGGGAAGCGGCGACCTGCTGGACGTGGTGCTGGAGGCACTGCCTGATCCCGAGACCGTTCGCACCGAGCCCGACACGGTGCGGGTGGCGGTGATCGGCAAGCCCAACGTGGGCAAGTCCAGCTTCGTCAACCGATTGTTCGGCGAGGAGCGCATGGTGGTCAGCGAGGCGGCCGGCACCACCCGCGACCCCGTGGACTCCACCATGCGCTACCACGGACGCAATCTGGTCTTCGTGGACACCGCCGGGCTGCGCCGCCAGGCCCGCATCCACGACTCCATCGAGTACTACGCGTGGCTGCGCGCGACCCGGGTGATCCGGGAGGCGGACGTATGCCTGGTGCTGACGGACGCCTCCTCGGGCATCCACATGCAGGACGTGAAGGTCGCCGAGACGGCCTGGGACTCGGGCTGCGGGGTCATCCTGGTGGTCAACAAATGGGATCTCGTCGAGAGGAACGGCTCCACCGCGCCCGGAATCGAGAGAGACGTGCGCGCGCGCATCCCCTTCCTGCGCTGGGTGCCCTTCGTCTTCACCTCGGCGCTCACCGGCCAGCGGGTGCGCAGGACTCTGGATCTCGTGCTCCGGGTCCAGGAGGAACGGGAACGCCGCATCCCGACCCCGGAATTCAACCGGGAGCTGGGACGGCTGGTGGCGCGCCATCCACCGGCGCATTCGCGCGGGCGGGCGGTCAAGGTTCGCTATGGCACCCAGGTGGGCGTCGCTCCTCCCGCCTTCGTCCTCTTCAGCAATCTGCCCAGGGAGATTCAACCGGCCTACGCACGTTATCTTGAGAACGGGTTCCGCCGCCGCTGGCCGATGGCGGGTTCGCCGCTCCAGATGCGCTTCAAGGCGGATGGAGGCCCCGACAGACGATGACCCCATGGCTCTGGTTGCTGGCCGCCTATTTCGCGGGATCGCTCCCGACCAGTTACGTCGTCGGAAAGGCGATCGGCGGAATGGACCTGCGCCGCGAGGGAAGCGGCAACCTGGGCGCGACCAACGTCTACCGGGCGATGGGGTTGCGCGTGGCGGTGCCGGTCGCGCTGGTGGACATCGGCAAGGGCTGGCTGCCGGCCTGGCTGTTTCCGATGCTGGACGGCGGCGCCGCGAGCGGTTGGGCGGCAGCGTACGGCGCCGCCGCGATCCTCGGCCACACCTTCTCCTGCTGGATGCGCTTCAGGGGGGGAAAGGGCGTGGCCACGGCCGCCGGGGCCTTCCTCGCGCTGTCGCCGGTCGCCGTGCTGGCGGCCGCGGCGGTCTGGGTGCTGGTCTTCGCGGGGCGGGGCATCGTCTCGCTCGCATCGATCGCGGCGGCGGTCGCGCTTCCGGCGGTGGTGGTGGTGGGGAATGCAGTGCGCGGCGCCGGGGATCCATGGGTCGCGGGGCTTGCGGTCCTGTCCGGCGCCTTCATCGTCTGGGCCCACCGGTCCAACATCGGGCGACTGCTGAGGGGCGAAGAAGGGCGCATCAGTGACGATCGACGTGCCCGACGGGGCGAAGATGGCTGAGCCCGCCCACAGGATCGGCGTGCTGGGCGCCGGCAGCTGGGGGACGGCCCTGGCCGCGCTCGCCGCGCGCCGGGGGCACGACGTCTGTCTGTGGGCGCGCGAGCCGGAAGTCGTGCGGCAGATCCGGGAGGGCGGCGAGAACCAGTGCTTCCTGCCCGGCGTGGAACTTCCGCGCGAACTGAACGCAACCGGAGAGATGGAAGGGGCCGTCGCCGGCGCGGAGATCGTCATGTCGGTGAGTCCCGCGCAGTACGCCGGGACCGTCGTGGGACGCGCCGCGCCCTTTCTGGAGTCCGATGCCGTGGTGGTGTCGGCCTCCAAGGGGATCGAGATCGCGACGCTGCGGCGCATGGACGAGGTGATGTCCGAGCTGCTCACGCCGCGACAGGGCGCGCGCCTGACCGTGCTCTCGGGTCCCAGCTTCGCGGCGGAAGTGGTGCGCGGCCAGCCCACCGCGGTGGTGGCGGCGAGCCGGTCGGAGGAGGCCCGCCTGCTGGTCCAGACCGCCCTTCAGGGCCCCAGTTTTCGCGTGTACACCAACGACGACGTGATCGGGGTCGAGCTGGGCGGCGCCCTCAAGAACGTGATCGCGCTGGCCGCCGGGGTGGTGGCGGGCCACGGTTTCGGACACAACACGCTCTGTGCCCTGATCACCCGCGGACTGGCCGAAATCACCCGGCTCGGGGTTGCCATGGGCGCCCGTCCACCCACTTTTTTCGGGTTGGCGGGAATGGGCGACCTGGTCCTTACCTGCACCGGCCACGTGAGCCGCAACCGCACCGTGGGCTTCGAGCTCGGACGGGGGCGCACCCTGGACGACATTCTGGGCGGCATGACGGCGGTGGCGGAGGGCGTGAAGACGGCGGAGGCCGTGCACGAGCTGGCCGCCAGGTATCGGGTGGAGATGCCGATCTGCGACCAGGTCTACGATATCCTGATGGGGAGAACGGACCCCGCCGAGGCGGCGAACAACCTCATGATGCGGGATCCCAAGCCGGAACACTGGTCGTGACCGCGTCGCCGATCCAGGGGCCCGGGAGGAGCCATTGAACGAACCGATCGCGCGGCGCGCGTACTATTCCATCGGTGAAGTGTGCGACCTCACCGGAATCCAGGCGCATGTGCTGCGCTACTGGGAGACGCGATTCGAGCTGCTTCGCCCCGTAAAGAACCAGGCCGGCAACCGGGTCTATCGTCCCCGGGAAGTCGAACTGGTGCTTCTGCTCAAGCGTCTCCTCTACGAAGACAAGTACACCGTGGAGGGCGCCCGCCAGGAGCTGGCTCGGATGCGCAGGACGGGGGGCCTCAAGAAAGCCCGCAAGTCGGCGCTCGCTCCCGAGCTTCGCGGCCAGCTCAAGAGCGATCTGGCGGAGTTGATGGACATCCTTTCGGTTTCCGGCCAGACCGGCGATTCCTGACCGACAGCGCATGCACATCCTGTGCACGAACGATGACGGCTACATGGCTCCGGGTCTGGCCGTCCTTCAGAGCGCCGCGCGACGACTCGGCTCGGTGCGTGTGGTGGCGCCCGACCGCGAGCAGAGCGCGACCAGCCACTCGCTCACGCTGCATCTCCCGCTTCGCGCCCGGACGGGCCCCGGGGACGTGTCCGTAGTCGACGGTACGCCCACGGACTGCGTCATCCTGGCGCTGAGCGCGCTTCTGGAGGAGCGCCCGACGGTCTGCTTCTCCGGGGTGAACCACGGGTCCAACATGGGAGAGGATGTCCTCTATTCGGGTACGGTGGCGGCCGCCATGGAAGCGACCGTGCTCGGCATCCCGTCGGTCGCGGTGTCGTACGCCGGACGCGACCTGAGGGAAGGCCTCGGCTGGTCCGGACCTCTGTCCAGCCTCCTGGAGCAGGTGCTGGCCAAACCATTCCCCACCGACACCCTGTTCAACGTCAACCTCCCCCCGATTCCGCCGGCGGAGGCGAAGGGGGTGCGGGTCACCCGGCTGGGCCGCCGCAGGTACAGCGATTCGCTGATGCGCGGCCACGATCCGATGGGGAAGGAGTACTACTGGATCGGGGCGTCCACTCCGGCGTGGAGCGGCTCCGCGGATTCGGATTTTCGTGCCGTGGAGGAGGGCTACGTTTCGGTGACCCCGCTCCACCTCGACCTCACCAACTACAGGCTTCTCGAGGAGGTGCGGGCGTGGGATCTGATGATGTAGCGGTCGGGGGCCGCGCTCCATGATACGCCGTCTCTACGACTGGGTGCTGAGCTGGGCCGGGACGCCGTACGGCGCCTGGGCGCTGGCGGTGCTCGCGCTGGCCGAGTCGTCCGTGTTCCCGATTCCGCCCGATCCGCTGCTTCTGGCGCTCTGCCTGGGGGCTCCGGCGGCATCCATGCGCTTCGCGGCGCTGACCACGGCGGCGTCGGTCATCGGCGGCGTGATCGGCTACGGCATCGGGGCGGGCGCGTGGCACCTCTTCGACCAGTTCTTCTTCAACCATGTCCCCGGCGTGTCGGCGGAGAGCTTCGCGCGCGTGCAGGAGCTGTACGGGCGCTACGACTTCTGGGTGATCTTCCTGGCGGGCCTGACCCCGTTGCCGTACAAGGTGTTCACGCTCTCGGCCGGGGTCTTCGCCATCGACTTCCCGGTGTTCGTGCTGGCCAGCTGCGTCTCGCGGGGATTGCGCTTCTTCGTGCTGGGAGGTCTGGTCTACCGATGGGGCTCCGCGTTGAGAGACGCGATCGATCGCCATTTCAACACCTTCACCTGGATCTTCGGCATTCTGCTCGTGGCGGGCTTCGCGGCGGTGGCGTTGCTCCGCTGAAGCGGACGGCGGTAGAATGGGGTTCGCGCGCCTCCGTAGCTCAGGTGGACAGAGCACCGGATTCCTAATCCGGGGGCCGCAGGTTCGAGTCCTGCCGGGGGCACTTCGAGAGGTCGCGGGCCGCAGGAGGCGGCCTGTCTTCACGTTCCGTCATCCGAGGTGAACCAGATGATTTCCTTCGCTCATGCGCTCGTACTGGCCGCAGCGGTTCAGGCCGCGCCGGATCGCGTGGAAGTGCTCCCCGCCAGCGCGGAAGTCGCCGTCGACGCCGCGCTCACGCTCACCGCCCGCGTCCTGGACGCCGAGGGAGTGGTGATCGACGGCGCTGCCGTCACCTGGGTATCCGTTACCCCCGAACTGCTGTCGGTGGATGAATCCGGGCGTGTGACCGGACTGCGCCCCGGGAAGGGCCAGGTGGCCGCCATGGTCGGAGGCACGGTGGCGGGGTTCGCCGATCTGACCGTGCCGCAGCTGGGGGCCGCCACCCTGGAGGTGGCCGTGTCCGGTTCGATCATCGCGGGGACCAGCGCGCCGCTCCTGCTGGCGGCCACCACCCGGCTGGGAGAGGCGCTGGACGCGCCGGTGGCATCCTTCACCTCCGGCGCGCCCGCGGTGGCCAGCGTGGACGCGCTGGGGCGCGTGTACGGCCTGACCCCCGGGAACGCGACCATCACGGTCCGGTCCGGTGAGGCCGAGGAGGCGGTGGAGGTCACCGTGGAGGCCGACCCGGGGTTCGCGTATGCGCTCGAGCCCGCGGCGTCCACGGTGCGCACCGGCGACGTGGTGCGCTTCCGGGCGGCCGCGAACCTTCCCTCGGGCGCCGGCGGGCCCGAGCTGATGCCGGCCTGGACGGTGGCGGGGGTGGGGGCCCAGATCGACGCCGACGGAGCGGAGGGCGTGTTCGTCGCCGAGGACCCGGGGCGCTACGTCGTCTACGCGGTGATCGGGGAGGGAGTGGTGCGCACCGCCAGTGTGGAGGTGACCGAGCGCATCTCCGATTCGGAGCTGATCCAGGTGGGGCGGGGGCCGATCTCCTCGCACCACTCCGGTGACATGTGGGCGTTCGAGGGCGTGGACGGGCGCGACTATGTGTACGTGGGCACGTTCATGCACGACTGGATGAAGGTGTGGGACGTCACCGACAGCGGCGCGCCGGTGCTCACGGACTCGATCCAGCTGGACGCGCGCCGCATCAACGACGTCAAGATCCACCCCAACAACCGCGTCGGGATCGTCACCCGCGAGGGAGCCTCCAACCGCCGCAACGGCATGGTCATGCTCGACCTCGCAAACCCGGCCCACCCGGAGATCGTTTCCCGTTACGACGAGACGCTCACCGGAGGGGTGCACAACGTGTGGATCCTGGGCGACGAGAACCTCGTCTACGCCTGCCACAACGGCACCTCCGACATGCACATCATCGACATCTCCGACCCGGCCAACCCGGTCGAGGTGGGCCGCTGGGGGCTCGACAAGCAGGGTAAGACGCTGCACGACGTTATCGTGCAGGACGGCTACGCCTACCTCTCCTACTGGAACGACGGCGTGATCATGCTGGATGTCGGAGCCGGAACCCACGACGGCACCGCCCGCGAGCCGGCCTTCGTGAGCCAGTTCAAGTATCCGATCGGCAACACCCACGTGGCGTGGCGCCACGGACGCTATCTCTACCTCGGTGACGAGATCTTCCCTCCGGGGTGGGATTCCGAGCGGCCCATCGAGGCGCGCGGCTTCATTCACGTGGTGGACTACTCCGACATCGAGAACCCGGTCGAGGTGGCGTGGTACGAGGTGCCCGAGGCGGGTGTGCACAACGTCTGGGCCGAGGGCGACCGTCTCTACCTGGGATACTACCAGGCGGGGCTGCGCGTCCTGGACATCTCGGGCGAGCTGCGCGGCAACCTCTACGAGCAGGGCAGGGAGGTCGCGGCCTTTGTGCCCCGGGACGACGACATGGTGGTGCCCAACTGGCCCATGACCTGGGGAGCCCAGATCTTCAAGGGCCGCATCTACTCGTCGGATCTGAATTCCGGGATCTGGATCACCGAGCTGAGGCCGAAGCGGGTGGTGTTCTGAGGGGGTGATTCCGCGCCTCTTTTGTTCGCCACTTTCGGCCTGACTTGGCCAACAAACGCTAACCGCGCAGAAGGGCCACGAGCACCAGCAGCCATCCGGCGATGAGCAGCACCCCGCCGATCGGCGTGATGGCGCCGAGCCAGCGGGGCCCGGTCAGAACCAGCAGGTAGAGGCTGCCGGAAAACACCACCGCTCCGGCCACCATCAGCCATCCTCCCCAGCCGGTCAGCGGACCGGCGAGGCGGGTGGCCAGCCACGCAACTCCGAGCAGGGCGAGCGCGTGGTACATCTGGTAGCGCACCGCGGTCTCGAAGATCTCCAGGTCCCGCGCCTCCAGGCGCTCGCGCAGAGCGTGGGCCCCGAACGCGCCCAGCGCAACCGCCAGGAGCGCCAGCGCGGCGCCGCTCGCTGCCAGGGCGCGCGCCAGCGCGGTCACCTTGCAGCCTCCTTCCTCACCGGTGCCGGCCGTTCCGGGACCATCCCGGTCATCGGCATGCCCGTGATCCAGGCGCTCCCCTCAGTACGCAATGGCGTAGGCCTCCCTCCTCGGGTCGGAAGCGGCGGTAAGGGTGCCGTCGCGGTCCCGGAGGATCATGTGGGCGCCCCCGAAGGTGGCCGTCCACCCGTGCACGATCTCGATCTGATGGCCCAACGCCTCGAGTTCTTCCAGGACGGACGCGCCGACGCGATCCTCGAAGGCCACTCCGAGTCCGTTGTAGCTGCGGAAGCGGGCCGCTTCGATGGCTGCCTGGGGCGTCATCCCGAACAGTACCATGTTGTTGACGATCTGGATCAGGCTCTGCGGCTGGCTGTCGCCCCCGGGCGTGCCCAGGGTGAAGGCGAAGCTTCCGTCGCTGCGGAGCGCCATCATCGGCGACAGGGTGTGATAGGGCCGTTTGCCGGGCGCGATGATGTTGGGATGGCCCGCCTGGAGATTGAAGAGGGCGCCCCGGTTGTGTAGCACGATCCCCGTTTCGGGCTCGAGCAGACCTGACCCGAAGCCGGCGAACAGGCTCTGGATCCAGCTGACCGCGTTGCCCCACTGGTCCACGGCGGTCAGGTATACGGTGTCGCCGGAGTCGTCCCGGGACGCTCCGCCACCCGCGGCCATCTCCGCGCCCACGCCCGCCGCGCGCGCCTCCGCTGCGGCACCCGCGTCCACCATGCCCGCGCGCCGGGCCAGGTAGTCGGGGTCGAGCAGGCGATCCAGCGGGATGTCGCTGAATGCCGGGTCGGCGGCCCACTGGTCGCGGTCGGCGAAGGCCAGCTTCTTCATCTCGATGAGGGTGTGGAGATAGCCGGCGGTGTTGTGGCCCAACTCCTTCATGTCGAACGACTTCGCCATTTCGAACAGCTGCAGCTGGGCGATGCCCTGGGTGTTGGGCGGCATCACCAGCATGGTGTGATCCTCGTAGTCGCCCCGCAGCGGCTCCACCCAGGTGGTAGTGTGCGCCGCCAGGTCCGGAGTTCGCACGTAGCCGCCCTCCGCCTCCAGGAAGGCGCCGATGCGGTCGGCTACGAAGCCCTGGTAGAAGCCGTCCCGACCGTCGGCGGCGACGCGCTCCAGGGTGGCGGCCAGTTCCGGGTTCCGGAGCAGGCTGCCCACCGGCGGCGGCGCCCCGCCCGGCAGGTAGAGCGCCCGCGCGTGGTCGTTCAGCGACCGCGAAGAGCCCGCGATGTCGCTGGCGAGCCGCGTGGAGACGGGGAAGCCGTCGCGGGCGTAGCCGATGGCGGGCGCCAGCAACTCTGCCAGCGGCCGGGTGCCGAAGCGGTCCAGGGCATCCACCCAGGCCGCCACCGCGCCGGGAACCGAGACCGAGAGGGGGCCGTTGCCGGGCACCCGGTCGAGTTCGCGTTCGGCGAAAAGGGCGGGGGTGGCCAGCGCGCCGGCGCGACCGCTTCCGTTCATCGCGTACACGCGCCCGCTTTCGGCCTCATGGTAGATCATGAAAGCGTCACCGCCGACACCGTTCATGTGCGGACGCACCACGGCCAGCACCCCCGCCATGGCGATTGCCGCGTCGATGGCGTTGCCGCCCCGGCGCAGCACCTCGTGGCCCGCGGCGGCGGCAAGCGGATGGCCGGCGGACACGGCCGCGGTGACGCCGCGCACGTCGGGACGGTTGGTGGCGGGGAAGACCACCTCCCCGGAACTCTGTCCGGCCGTGCTGGCCTGAGCCGGCGCTTCCGCGGTCTCGCACGCGGCCGCGGCCAGAAGGGCGCTGATGGCCAGGGTGACGGCCGTGACCGTGCCCGCGGTGCGACGTGGGGCTCGAGCGGGAGCTTCGCGCATGAGTGACGCTCCTGGATTCCAGTTGATGGTTGGCTTGCAGAAGAGGGGGAATGTCCCTGTCGTTCTCCGTGTGCAGGATGCTACCGCGAGGCGGGCGCGCGCCAGCCCCGCGGCCATCAGGCACGACGCCACGTTCGGCCCTGCACCCGCCGGCCTTGCGGCCATCTGGGCGCGACGCCGCGTCCGGCTCTGCACCCGCCAGCCCTGCGGCCATCAGGCACGACGCCACGTCCGGCTCTGAACCCGCCGGCCCCGCCGCCAGCAGGCAAGACGCCGTGCCCGGCCCTGCACCCGCCGGCCCCGCGCGCCCCCGGGGCCGTGAGCGGAGAGCATCGCCTGCCCGCCGGGTCGAGCGCGCGGCTGGTGCGGACACCCGGTCGCGGACAGGTTCGGGTCATGACGAACAAGCGGGGACTCGGGGTTTGGATGTGCACCTCCCTGGTGGCGGGGAGCATGATCGGCTCGGGCATCTTTCTTCTCCCGGCCTCGCTGGCCCCGTTCGGGGGCATCAGCATCGTGGGGTGGCTGGTTAGCGCCGGAGGAGCGATGTGTCTGGCGCTGGTCCTCGCCCGGCTCGGGGCCACGTTGCCGAAGGTCGGCGGGCCCTACGCGTACGGCCGCGAGGGGTTCGGCGATTTCGTGGGGTTCTGGATCGCATGGTCCTACTGGATTTCGCTGCTGGCGGGCAACGCGGCCCTGGCCGTCGCCACCGCGAGCTACGCCACCGTCTTCTGGCCGGTGCTCGCGGCCTCGCCGGCCGCGGGCCTGGCCATGGCGCTGGCCGTCCTGTGGACCCTCGCGCTGGTCAACGCGCACGGCGTGCGCACGGCGGGGCTGGTCCAGCTCGTGACCACCGTGCTCAAACTGTTGCCGCTGGCGGCGATCGGAACCGTCGGGTTCGTCTACTTCCAGGCCGACCACTTCCAACCGTTCAACCCCGCCGGAGAGAGCCCGTTCAGCGCCGTAACGGCGACAGTCGCGCTCACCCTGTGGGCGTTTCTGGGGCTGGAGGCCGGAACGGTTCCCGCGGGCGACGTGCGCGACCCGGCCCGCACGATCCCGAAGGCCACGATCCTGGGCACGTCGATCGCCGCGGTCGTCTACATTGCGTGCACCGCCGCCGTCATGGGCATCATCGCGCCCGCGGAGCTTGCGTCGTCCACGGCGCCGTTCGCCGACGCGGCCGACTCCATCTGGGGGACCTGGGGGCGATGGATCATCGGTGCGGGGGCCACCATCTCCTGCTTCGGCGCCCTCAACGGCTGGGTTCTGCTGACCGGCCAGATCCCGCGCGCCGCCGCCCTCGACGGCCTGCTCCCGGCGCGCTTTGCACACCTGAGCTCACGTGGCACGCCGGTCGCGGGGATCTTCCTTTCGGCAGCCCTCGCGACGATCCTCATCGCCATGAACTATACCAGGGGCCTGGTGCAGGCCTTCACCTTCCTCATCCTGCTGGCCACCCTGGCGACGCTGCTGCCCTACGTCTTCACGAGCATGACGGGACTCATGATGGCCCTTCGCGAGCGCGCCAGGTCACGAATTCATGGCCGCGCGGCCGCCGGGCCTCTCGCGCGGGCGATCGTGAGCGTGCTGGCGTTCGGGTTCTCGCTGTGGGCGGTGGTGGGCGCCGGCGCCGAAACCGTGTTCTGGGGCTTCCTCATGCTGCTGGCCGGGGTCCCGGTCTTCGCCGCGATGCGGTGGCGGCGGGACGGCTCGTCCGGGAGTGGGTCGGCCTCCGGAGGTGGATCGGGGACGCCGGGTGACCGAGCGGCGGAAGAATGGCGATGAGCCCCGGACCGGGGGGCGGGCCGGCAGACGAGTCTCCGGGGACGGGCAGCTTCGGCGTGGCGAGCATGACGGATCCGCTCCGGCGGGTCGCGATGCGCCGTCCGGGCCCGGCCATGCGCGAAGCCGATCCGGCGCTCTGGCACTACGCAGGACCGCTGGATGCGGACCGCCTGACGCGCCAGTACGACGCGTTCACGGCCGTCGTCGCCGAGTCGGGGGCGGAGATCGAGTGGATGCCCGAAGCCGACGACGGCCTCGCCGACTCGATCTTCGTCTTCGATCCCTCCTTCATGACCCCCGCAGGCGCCATCCTGCTCCGCCCCGGCAAGTCCCTCCGGCGCCCCGAAGTGGCGCTTCACGAAGCACTCTTCCGGCACCTGGGCGTGCCCGTCGTCGGAAGGGTAGCGCCTCCGGGCATGGCGGAGGGGGGCGACCTCCTGTGGATCGACGACACCACGCTCGTCGCGGCGCGCTCGTTCCGCACCAATCAAGCCGGAATCGATCGACTTCGCGGCATCCTGGAGCCTCTCGGCGTCCGGATTCTGGCGTTCGATCTTCCCGTGTGGCAGGGCCGCGCCGCCTGCCTGCACCTGCTCTCGATCATCAGCCCGCTGGATCGCGATCTGGCGCTGGTCTACCCGCGCCTCCTGCCCGTGGCGCTGCGCGAGCTGCTGCGGGAGAAGGGCATCCGGTGCCTGGCGGCGAGCGACGAGGAGTTCGAGGCATCGAACGGGCTGAACCTGAACGTGCTCTCGGTGGCGCCACGGAACTGCATCGCGGTCGACGGATTCCCGCATACGGTGGGATTGATGCGCGATGCCGGGTGCCGGGTGGCATGCTTCGAAGCGGATGCCCTCTGCATCCCGTGCGAAGGCGGGCCGACATGCCTTACCCTGCCTCTGTGGCGGGCGTAGGCCCGCGCTACCGCGGTGCTCGGCTTCGAGTACGGCTGCGGCGACCGTCCGGGGAGCCACCGTGTGGCCTGAGGGTTGGTGCAACACCGACGCGGCGATTCCGTACTGGATTACCGGACGGATTCGGATTCCATCACTTCGCGACACCGCTATGGAGGCGGGCCAATGGACTGGGAAGCTCTCGTCGCCCTGGTAGTTCCTACCGTATTCATCGTCACGGTCGGGGGCGTAATCGTGCTGCGGCCCATCGCCAAGCGCTTCGGCACGCTGCTCGATGCGATGGCTCGGGAGAGGTCCGGCGCTCCCCCGGAGGAGATCCGCCGCCTGGGCGAGGCGGTCGCAACCGTGAACGATCGGCTGACGCTGCTGGAGGAGCGTCTCGATTTCACCGAGCGGCTGATCGGCCCACGCGCATCCGGCGGCACCGGTCCCGCCGGGGGCGAAGGAAAGCCGCCAGGCTATTAGCCAAGCAAAGCTAAGCTAGCCTAAGCTAACGGCTGATCGTCGTGCCGGACGGGCCCGGGTCAGCCGACATCGGTTGGTCGCGGCGTACCACGACAGTGGCCGAATCCGCGATCAACGGGTCGGGACCGGTTACCACTTCGTGATCCTTGTCCGGATAGTCCAGGCGGGAAAGGAAATACTGCATCGCGGCGATGCGCGCGCGCTTCTTGTCGTCCGACTTGATCACCGTCCACGGCGCGTCCGCCGTGTCCGTATAGAAGAACATCGCCTCCTTGGCCTGCGTGTAGTCGTCCCACTTGTTCAGCGACGCCAGGTCGACCGGGGAGATCTTCCACTGCTTGAGCGGGTCGGTGTTGCGGCGCTCGAAGCGGTGCGCCTGTTCGTCCTGCGACACCGAGAAATAGAACTTGAAGAGCAGGATGCCGCTGTTGACCAGCATCCGTTCGAGTTCCGGGCACTGGCGCAGGAACTCGAGGTACTCCTGCCCGGTGCAGAATCCCATGACGCGCTCGACGCCCGCGCGGTTGTACCACGAGCGGTCGAAGAGCACCATTTCCCCGGTCGACGGCAAGTGTCGGACATAGCGCTGGAAGTACCACTGGCCCCGCTCGACTTCGCTCGGCTTGTCGAGGGCGACGACGCGCGCGCCACGCGGATTGAGGTGCTCCATGAACCGCTTGATGGTGCCGCCCTTGCCGGCTGCGTCGCGTCCTTCGAACAGAATGACGATCTTCTTCCCGGACCGTCGCACCCAGCGCTGGACCTTCAACAGCTCGACCTGCAGTTGCGCCTTCTGCCGCTCGTATTCCTTCCGCTTCATCTTGTCGCGGTAGGGATAGACGCCGTCCCGAAAGATGCGCTCGACCGTGACCGGACCCCGAGGGTCCTCGGCGGGTCTGTTGAGCGTGCGGGCCTGGTCGCTGTTTCGTCCGATCATGTTGCCGCTCATGATGCGCTCTCCCTTCTCCTGATCGAGCCCTTCCGCTATCTCGAACCCCCGGCACGCGCCTCCACCAGCCCGGGGACTTCCTCGTCGGCCGCCGACCAGGCCGCCGCCAAGGCGGCGTATGCCTCGCGCGCGGCGGTTTCGTCGCCGAGCGCGGTCGCGGTGCGGGCCAGCCCAAGCAGCGACTGGGTGCGCCGGGGTGTGCGGGCGAGCTGGTCCCGCCACGCCGGGAGCGCCTCCTCCTGGCGGCCGAGGGCGGCCAGCTCCACCGCCAGCAGTTCATGGGGCGGCAGGAGCGTGGCCGGGGGGCCGAATTCGTAGGGAAGCGCCTCCTCCTGCCGGGCCGCCTCCCTGAGGAGCGCGATGCCTGTCTCGGAATCGCCCGCGGCCAGCGCGACGAGGGCGTCCAGTGCCCCCAGGAGGATGGCGTGCCGGGGGTTGCCCTGGGCGCCGGGTTCTCCGTGGCGTGCGCGGAGCCGCCGTGTGCGTTCCGCGTCCCCCGTGCGCAGGGCGG
The DNA here is from genome assembly GCA_002238605.1 of BD2-11 clade cluster bacterium bin43. GTDB lineage: Bacteria > Gemmatimonadota > Gemmatimonadetes > Longimicrobiales > Gaopeijiaceae > BD2-11. Next base: position 77,521 of record MPMR01000007.1, read on the forward strand.
CGAGGGCATCCACGAAGTCGTTGGGGAGCGCCAGCCCGGGGAACGCCGTCAGGTCGGCCGAGATCTCTCCGGCCCGCGCCCACTCCCCGGGGTCGATCACCGCGCGCGCCTTCATCTGCACGAAGTACGCGGCTTCGTCCGGGGCCGGTGCGTCCGCCATGCGCGCCATGCACGCGGCCATCCCGGCGGCGGCGTCCTCCAGGCGCCCCAGCTGCAGGTACCCGTAGTGCAGCCACGACGTATAGTGGCCGCATACGTTCGCCCGCTGCCCCCGGCGGGCCCGAGCCGCGTTCTGCACGTCGCGGGCGCGAACGTTGGCCGCGACCACGTCCTCCCACAGGCCCATGGCCACGAAGATGTGGGAGGTCATGTGCTGGGCATGGCCCGCGTCCGGCGCGATTTCCGAGTACGCCCGAGCCGCCGGCAGTCCAAGGGGCGCGTGGATGGGGTCGTCGAAGGCATGGATGACGTAATGGGCCGCGCCCGGGTGCATCGGGTTCTCTTCGAGCACGGGCTGAGCCACTGCGGCCGCCTTCATGTAGATCGCGAAGTCGCGGCCGTCATGCGCCGTTCCCAGCAGCGACAGCGCGTAGAAGGCACGCGCGTCCTGGTCTTCGGGGTATCTCTCGGCCAACCGCCTCATGGCGTCGCGGTAGCGGAAATCCCGCGCCTCCTTGGAGCCCTCGCCGTAGAGGATCTCCACCGTCTCCAGCCAGTCCCTTTCGCGTGCGGTGGGGACCCGGGCGAGCCGTTCGCGGGGCGTCGGCGCGTATGCGCCAAGGACGGCCAGCGCCGCATCCCGGTCCTGTTCCATCCAGATGGGATGATTGTAGGTGTGGGCCTCGCCCCAGTAGGCCATCGCGAAATCCGGATCGATCTCGCGCGCTCTCCTGAAGCGGGCCGCCGCGTCCTCGTATTCGAAGTTGTGCAGAAGCATCAGCCCCGCCTCGAAGTGCGGCTGAGCCTCGGCCGACCCCGACGTGGGGAAGTTCACGGATCCGAGCTCCTGCGCCCCGGACGGCCCGGGAACGAGCAGGCAGAACAGCGAGCCGAGCACGGGGAGCGTCTTCCCGGAAACCATCCAGGCACGAGCGTTCATCAGGCTGCTTCCTTCCAGGGTTGCGGGGCTGGCGTCGTCTAATGTCAGCAAGCCCCGCGAGAGGCGCCAGAGTGCACGGTGGGCGGGGGTTTGGTCGATCTCGCCGGCGGTCTTAGGTTCTTGGCGCTCGCGATGGATGAAGCCGGTGCCGTCAACCCCCGGAGAACCCGATGCCGAACGTACCACCGGGTTGTTTGTCATGACGTTGCCCGCATCCGGGCGTGTGAGCTTCCGTCCCATGTTGCCGGCCGACTGGCCCGAAGTGGCCGAGATCTACCGGCAGGGGATCGAATCCGGCAACGCCACCTTCGAGACGGAGGTTCCGAGCTGGGATGCGTGGAATGCGGACCGCAGCCCCGATTGCCGCATGATCGCGGAAGTGGACGGTCGGATCGCTGGTTTTGCCGCGCTCAGTCCGCTCTCGGGACGCTGCGTCTACGACGGCGTGCGCGAGGCTACGATCTACATTGCGGAGTCGGCCCGAGGACAGGGCGTGGGCAGCGCGCTCCTGCGCGAACTCGTCGCCGAGACCGAAGCGTTGGGCATCTGGACGCTGGAAGCGGGGATCTTTCCGGAGAACAAGGCCTCGATCCGCATCTTCGAGCGGTGCGGGTTCCGCATCCTCGGCATTCACGAGCGCCTGGGCCGGTTCCATGACGGCCGCTGGCGCGATGTCGTGCTCATGGAACGGCGAAGCCGGATCGCGGGAGTGGATTGACGATTCCGATGCCAGCCTCCGCCCCGGCGTCGTCCCGGTCGCCTGCGAGCCGCCGGAGCGCGCTCACCCTCGCGCTGACCCTGACGGTGGCTCACCTCGCCAACGACGCCTACGTCGCCTTCCTGCACCCGCTTCTGCCGCGTCTCATGGACAAGCTGGGCCTGTCCATCGCGCTCGCGGCCGTGCTGAGCATGGTCCTGTCGCTGGCTTCGTCCCTGCCCCAGCCGGTCATGGGCTACCTCGCCGACCGGGTGGGCCGGCGTTGGCTGGTGGCTCTCGGGCCGATCGTGTCCGGCCTCTTCCTCAGCCTCATCGGACTCGCGCCGACGTTCGGAGTGCTCGTCGTGCTGCTGGCGCTGGGCGGGCTCGGAAGCGCCTTCTTCCATCCGCCCGCGGTGTCGCTGGCCGGTCGTGTGTCGGAGGGGAAGGGGAGCGGTCTGCGCGTGTCCATCTTTTCCTTTGGCGGGCACCTGGGCTTCGCGCTCGGACCGGTCACCGCGGTGGCCCTCGTCGGCTTCTTCACCCTGGAAGGACTCTGGGTGGCGATGTTCCCCGGCATCGTCATCGGGCTCGCGACCCTGGCGTTTCTGCCTCGCCCCGAGCGAGGTCGCGTGCCCGTGCCACCGCCCTCGCCGCGAGAGGTGCTGCGCGCGCTCGCGGGCCCGCTCGGCCTGGTTTTCGGCATCAGCGCGCTGGGGTCGTTCGTCCAGCGGACCTTTCTGACCCTGTACCCCATCGTGGTCGACCAGGCCGGCGGCTCGGAGGCCCTCGGGGCGGCCTCGCTCAGCGTCTATCTGGGACTCCAGGCTGGCGGGACCATCTTCGCCGGCCTCCTGACCGACCGCGTCGACCGCACCCGGCTGCTGGCCGCGATCTGCATCCTCGCCGCGCCCGCGCACTTTCTGGCGGTCTATCTGCCACCTGGGAGCGCCCTGGCCTTTGCGGCTCTGGGCTGCGCGGGGCTGCTCAACATGGCGCTGCTCCCCCCGACGGTCGTCATCGCCCAGGAAATCCTCCCCACGGGGGCCAGCATAGGCTCCGGGATCGTCATGGGACTGGCGTGGGGCACGGGCACGCTGGGCGTGGGGGTTGTGGGTGTCCTCGGAGACCTGGTCGGGCCGCAGCCGGCGGCGCTCGCCGCCATGCCGATGTTCCTGCTCGGCGCGGCGCTGGCTCTCCATCCCGCGCTCCGGCCACACGCCCTTTCGGGTACGTCGAGGGCGGCAAGGCGTTAAGCTGAGGTGGTCGAAACATCCAGACTCCAGGAGGGAACTCCCATGCGCCGTCCCGTCCCTATCCTCCTCGCCCTGTGGTTCGCGCTCTGGCCCTGCCTCGCCGCCGCGCAGGAACCCGAACTCCCACCGATCCTCAAGGTCCGCAACTATCTCCCCCACATGACCCGGCCGGAGGTCGAGGATCTTCTCACCCGGACGGACATGGTCATCTTCCCGGTGGGAGCGCTCGAGCAGCACGGCACCCACCTGCCGATCGGCACCGACTACCTGAACGGAGTGGAACGGGCCAAGAGGGTGGCCCAGCGAGCGGATGTGCTGGTGGCGCCCATCCTGCTCCCGGGGCAGTCACCCTACCACATGGAATTCGCGGGCACCGTGACCCTCCCCTCGACGCTCGTTCAGGAGGTTTATGTGGAATCTGCCAAAAGCCTTATGCGGCATGGTTTCAAGCGTTTTCTAGTCATGAATGCCCATGGCGGCAACCGGGCCATCACGACCTTCATCGTAGACCGCATCAATCAGGAGACGGAGGGAATCGCGGTCGATCTGGGCGCCGTCTCCGGCCCGTTCAGGGTTCGCGACGCCGACCCGCAGCCGACTCCGGCGCCCGATGTGCTCGACCGCCACGGAGGCACCGGCGAGACCTCCAGGTCGCTCTACCAGATCCCCCATCTGGTGGATCTGGACGCCATCGAAGTCGCGCAGCTGACCATGCCCGCGCACCTGGAAGCCATGGTGCCCGAGGTGCTCGCCGGAGATCCGACCGCGCTTGCGGTGTTCCTGGCGGAGGGACTCAAGGATGCGGCCACGGGGAAGGGGACTTCGGCCGCGCAGATGTCGACAACCGGGGTCTGGGGGGAGCGCGACCCCGCCGAAGCGAGCGTCGAACGAGGGCGGAACATGACCGAGGTTTCCGTGGATGCGGCTGTTGCGTTCATCGAGCGATGGAACGAGCTGAGGCCCCCGGGCACGGAGCGGTAACGCCCGTAGCACCCGGCTCCACACGCACCCGTCGCGCGGCGGCCATCCCGCTCGCCACGAATCGCCGGGCGGCACCTGGCCGTTTGCGTTCCCGTTGACCCGAATGGAGCGCAAAGATTAGGTTTTGCCCGCCGTCATCGAGTTTCGCCGGGTTCGTGCGAGCCATGGATGAACCCCACCGGTTTCCGCGCCAACCCCACATCTTCGCTTCATGTCCAAGTATTCCCGACGTCCTGCCCCGGGAGGCCCGACCTCCAGTGCGCCCGACGAGGACGACCTTTTTACCAGCCGGGTCCTCGAGATTACGGTCTGGGCCCAGAACAACGCTCAGACCCTGATCTTTGGGGGCATCGTGGTCGCGCTCGCCGTCGCCGCAACCGTGTATTACTTCAACTTCAGCGAGACGCGCGAGGATCAGAGCGCTCTCGAGCTGGAGCAGATCCATCAGGTCGTGGGGGTCGTCAGCACCGAAGAGACCCTGGCCGAGTTGAACCGCTTCCTGGACCGCTTCGAGGACGCCTCCAGCGCGGCCGAGGCCCGGCTTCTGCTGGGCCAGGTCCAGCTTGAGAACGGGGATGTCCAGGCGGCCATCGACGCCTTGCAGCCGCTCCGCGGCCGCCTCGGCGAGCCGGTGGCACTGCAGGCGGGCTTCCTTCTGGGCGCCGCCTATGAGCAGCAGGGCCTGTGGGACGAGGCGGTTGCGACGTATCTCGAGATCGCCGACGAGACCGATCTGGGCTTCCAGCTGCGCAACGCGCTCTCCGACGCGGCCCGCGTGCGCGCGGCGCAGGGCCGCTACGCCGAAGCGGAAGCTCTGCTCGGGGACCTGCTCGCCGAACTGGATGCGACCGATCCCGGCCGCGGGGTCATCGAGATGCGCCTGGCTGAGATGCGCGCCCGTCTGATGTCGTCCGGGGGTTGAGCCCGGAAGCCGACTCCGCGACCGTCGTCTCCAGCCCGAGCCAGCCTGTCCGCCCTCCCGCCGTCCGCACGTACAGGTAGCCGCCGAAGCGTCCGATCACCCGCACTTCGGTTCCCGCGTCCAGTCGAGCCAGCACGGCCGAGTCCTCCGTCGGCGCCGTCAGTACCGCGCTCGCCGCCGCGACGGTTTCCCTCGCGACGGGATCCACGACCGGGTCGGTGAGGCGCGCGGCCACGTAACCTGTTGTGCCGTCCGGCAGTCGCGCCCGGAAGAAGCTGCCTGAACCGGCGAGCAGGCGGAGCGGCGTGTGCCGGTCCAGTTCACGCACCACATCGCCCCGCGGGCCGGGTGCCGCCCGCAGCCGGACCCCTCCGTTGCGCACCCGGTTCCATGCGCCCAGGCGTTCCGTGTCGACCGTCAGTTCCGGAACGGTGGCGCGCACCGGATCGATGTACGGGAAGGGATCGACCGCGCCTTCGCCGCGCCGGTAGAGTCCGAGGTGCAGGTGGGGCGGGGTGGTGCGCGCGTTCCCGGTGTTGCCGACGAAGCCGACGGTATCGCCGGCCTGGACTTCCTGTCCGTCGCGGACGTACTGGCTGTCCAGATGGGCGTAGTAGACGCTGGCGTTGCGCAGCGGGTCGCGAACCCATACCACCTTTCCGCCGATGCGCGTGTCCCGCACCCGGTTGACCCGTCCTGCCGAGGCCGCGAGCACGGGCGTTCCGCGGCGCGCGAAGATGTCGACGCCCCGGTGGCTGCGCGCACCCCCGTCCCGCGCCGCTCCGAACCGGCTGTGAACGTGCTCCGGGCCGTGCCCTTCGACGGGAAACGCCAGCTGCGCCTGAATCTGCAGCCTGACCGAGTAGCTGCCGCCCCGCAGCAGCTCCGGCTGAAGCCGAAGGACGAACTCTCCGCCGCGCCAGGGCTCGTGCGAGAACACGTCGACCGGCGATTCCGACGAGAAGATCGGCCTCATGGGGTCCGCGGGATCGGCGGGCACGCGAAAGAGGTCGACGAATACCCGCGCGGGCTCGCCGGACCGGACGGAAACCTCGACCGTCAGTCTGCGGCCGCGCTCGAGATGAAATCGATATCCGGTCGCCTCCGGGGCATCCGGGCTGATGTAGCCTTCCTCGGCATAGGGCAGGGTCACCGCAAGCGGCTCGGTGAGTGCGAGACGTCCCGCAGCCTCCCAATCCCTCGCGAGCGCCGATCCTCCGAGCCCTGCGACGTTCAGCTGCGCCTGGTAGGCCTCGTGCGGCGTCAGGTCGCGAAAATGGTCGCGGAGCTGCTCGACTTCCTCACATCCCGCAACCGCCACCAGCCCCGCCATCAAGGCACAGCGGACGATACCGGCGCCGGCGCGCGTGTGCCTCCGCCCCCGATCAACCCGATGATGTTCCGGTTTGCGGACGCCGCCGCCGGTTGACGGCAGAAACGATTCCGGCATGCTGAATCCCCCCGTCCCTGAAAGCTCCTCGCGCCAACCCATGATCCAACGCCGGTGACAAGCACGCGCCAACGCCATACTAGCGCACGGATGCCGCAGGGGGAAACCGGGTCGATCGCGCGACGGCGGGTTCCAAGCTGCGCATAATATGTATTATGTATAGTCTCGAAATCCCGCGGCCCCCTCTCAGAATTCCGTGACGCAAAATATCCCTGATGACGGCGGCAGAATTCCGTGATGGCAGCAGTCGGAATTCTGATGGGAGGGGTTTGCGGCCGTCCGACGAGATCGTGACGGCAGATCGTCACAGACGCCCGAGCAGATCCAGTATCCGGAGCATCCAGACGCGCCAGACCGCTTCCCGGACGATCTTCCCCGACATCTTCGACTCACCGGAATCGCGCTCGGTGAAGACGATCGGGACCTCGATCAGACGAAAGCCCTTGCGCGCCGCCCGAAACTTCAACTCGATCTGGAAGGCGTATCCGTTGGAGACGATGCGGTCGAGGTCGAGGGCTTCGAGGACTTCCCTGCGCCAGCAGTTGAAGCCACCGGTGGCGTCGGCGACCGGAAGACCGGTGATGGTGCGGGCGTACCAGCAGCCGAAGTAACTGATCAGGAGCCGGCTCATGGGCCAGTCGACGACCGTGACCCGGCCGTTGAGGTAGCGGGAGCCGATGACGACGTCCGCGTGCCGGGTCTGCTCCATGAAAGCCGGAAGCATCTCCGGCGAATGGGACAGATCGGCGTCCATCTCGCAGAGAAGCGGATAACCGCGCGCGAGACCCCACCGGAACCCCGCCAGGTACGCAGGGCCGAGCCCGAGCTTTTCGGTTCGATGAAGAACATGGATCCGGGGTTCGGCGGCGGCCAGCTCATCGGCCAATTGCCCGGTGCCGTCCGGCGATCCGTCGTCGATGACCAGGATCTCGATGCCGGGATGCTGGTCCAGAACCAGGGGCGCGATCCGGGGGAGGTTGTCCCGCTCGTTATAGGTCGGGATCAGGACGAGGAGTCGATGGTCAGGCATGGCGCTCCGTCTCTCCCGCTACGAGGGCCCGATAGACTTCCAGATGACGTTGCACGAGAATGTCGTTGCTCCAGCGCGTGACGACGTGTTCCCGGCCCCGACGACCCACGGTGTCCAGGTCCTTCCGGCGCAGGAGAGCGACGAGCCGTCTGGCGAGATCCGTGGGATCCCCCGGCGCAAAGAGCGTGCCCACGGACTCGTCGATGATCTCCGGCAGTCCTCCCACCCGGGAAGCCGCCACCGGCAGTTCACACGCCATGGCTTCCAGCGCCGCAATGGAAGTCGCCTCCATGAGCGAGGGAATGACCGCCGCGGTGGCGGAGGAGAGAATGCCCGGCATCTCGGCGTTGGGCCGTGCGCCGAGGAAGCGAATGCGGTTCGCTACGCCCAACTGCGCGCTCAGGCCCTGCAGCTCTTCGCGTTCTGGTCCGTCGCCCACCAGAACCGCCTCGATTCCGGGAATCTGCGCGGCGATTTCGGGCATCGCGCGCACGAAGAACCGCACTCCGTTTTTTGGAAACAGTCGGCGCGGCACGACCAGTGTCGGCCCGGACGCCGGCGGAAGCGATGGCTCGCAGCGTCGGAAAACCGATGTGTCGACCCCGTTGGTCACCGGCTCGGTGGAAAGGCCCGGGAGCAGCCCGTCGGCGACTTCGGCGATCTCGACGCTGGTGGCGAACGTATGGTCGGACGCACGCAGAAGGGCGCGCAGGCCCGGCCGCCAACGCGCCTTCCCCGCCAGGCGCAGGAAATGGGAGGTGTGCAGGGTCGTGATCAACGGCCGCCCGCGAATCCGGCCTGCAATCCAGGCCGGCGGAATCGACGCGATGGCCTGGGCATGAACCACGTCCGCCCGGGCGCTCGTCCGGGTGGTGCGCGGAGTGGAGCACATCGAGTGCAGGAGCCAACCTCCCGGGTTGCGCGCCGGAAGCCATGTCCTTGAGACGCGGATGTCCCCCATCCGCTCTTCGCGGGGAAGATTCGGCTGGGATCGCGAGGTGACCAGGTCCACGCGGTGTCCCCGGGCCACCAGACCGCGGCACAGGTTGAAGACGTGGCTCTCCAGCCCGCCGACTTCCGGTGGGAAGTAGACGCAGTGCATCAGGATGTTCATTGCGCTTGCGGAAGCCAGTCACGAGTCCGGCGCGGGACTCCGGCAAGCCGGTGAACCACGATGTCGGCGATCCGCGCTGCCGCGTTGCCATCCCCGTATGGGTTGGTGAAGCGTCCTTCGCGGTCCCCTTCCCCGTTCACATCCGCAAGGGCGGCCAGCGCTTCGCCGACGATCAGATCCCGATCGGTTCCCACAAGCCTGGCAACCCCCGCCGCGACGCCTTCCGGGCGTTCGGTCACCTCTCGCAGCACGAGGACCGGCGTGCCGAAGGTGGGAGCCTCCTCCTGGATTCCCCCGGAGTCGGTCAACACGAGGCTCGCCCTGGCGAGCGCCCGAAGGAGATCCGGGTAGGTCAGCGGGTCCGTCAGGTGAACGCGAGGATGGTCGGCGAGATGCTCGCGCGCCGGGAGGACGACCTGCGGATTGGGGTGAACGGGATAGATGATCCGGACATGCGGACACCGGTCCGCGATGTCGCGGACTGCGCGAAAGACTCGACGCAGAGGCTTCCCGAACGACTCGCGCCGGTGTGCCGTGAGCAGCACCAGGGAGGCATCTCCCGCCAGAAGTTCGGCCAGCACGCCGTCCTCGATGTCGGCTTCACCGCGGGCCAGCCGCATGAGAGCGTCGACCACGGTGTTGCCCGTGATGTGAATGGAGTGGTCGGAGACCCCCTCGGCAAGAAGGTGTTGCCGCGCCAGCGCAGTAGGCGCGAAGTGAAGCTCGGCAAGCGTGTCCGTCATCTGCCGGAAGAGCTCCTCCGGGTATGGTGCCCACCGGTTGCGGCTGCGCAGTCCGGCTTCGACATGCCCCACCGGGACACGCTCGAAGAAGCCCACCAGTGAACCGAAGAAGACGCTGGCCGTGTCGCCCTGAACCAGCATCATGGCCGGCGCAAACTCGCGGATCATGTCCCTGAGTCCTTCCATGCAGCCCTGGCCGACGTCGTAGAGCGTCTGCCCGGATTTCATGATGCCCAGGTCGAAATCGGGGGCGATGGAGAAAGCTTCCAGCGCCTGGTCGACCATGTCGGTGTGCTGCCCGGTGAGGGCGACCGCGCTCTCCACAAGGTCATCGCGTTCGCGCAGGGCGTCCGCGACCGGGGCCATCTTGATCGCCTCGGGCCGGGTGCCGATCACCACCAGGACGCGCGGACGCGTCATCCCCGGCGCCGGCTGCGGTGGTGCAGGGTTGCACCGGAGTGGTCGATGCGGGGCGGGCGGCTCACAGACGCTTGCGCATGCGCGCCGGGAGGATGCCGAGCTGGTCGCGATACTTGGCCACCGTTCTGCGGGCGATCCTCACGCCGTCGGCGCGCAGAAGCTTGACCAGGGCCATGTCGGTGAGGGGCTTGTGCGTGTCCTCCCCGGAGATCAGCGCCTCCATCTTCGCCTTGACCCCGCGCGCGGAAATGTCGGTGCCGCTGGTGGTTGAGAGCCCGCTCGAGAAGAAGTACTTGAGGCTGAAGACACCCCGCGGCGTCTCGACGTACTTTTCGTTGGTCACGCGCGAGACGGTCGATTCGTGCATCTCGATATGGTCGCCCACTTCCCGCAGGGTGAGCGGACGCAGGTGCTGAACTCCGTTTTCGAAGAAATCGTGCTGACGTTCCACGATGTAGTGCATCACCTTGAGCATCGTCTGGCGTCGCTGTTCGATGGCCTGGATCATCCAGGTGGCGGCATTCAGCTTGTTCTTGATGAATTTCCTGTTGTCGCCCTGGAACAGACGCTTGTCCCGGGCGACCTCCTGGTACGACCGCGCCAGCCTGAGCTGAGGCATGCTGGTGTCGTTGGCGAACACCATGTACTCACCGGATATCTTCTCTACGATCAGGTCGGGGACGATGTAATGGTCCGGCTCGGGCGAGTACCTGAGTCCCGGCTTCGGGTCCAGCCTGGCAAGCCGGTCGGCGGTGTCCTGGACCACTCGGGGCGCCACCCCGACGGCGCGGGCGATGTTGGCCCACCGGTGACTCAGGAGGTCGTCGAAGTGCTCGTCGACCAGGATCCAGATGAGCTCATCCTCCTCTCCCGATTCGCGCAACTGGATGAGGAGACACTCGCGCAGATCGCGCGCGCCCACGCCCGGAGGATCCATGTCCTGGACGATCTCGAGCACCGCCTCCACGTCCCGCACGCCGAAGGGAGCGAGCATCGTGGCCACCTCTTCCGGAGCCTCGTCCCCGGCGGCATCGAGGGCGATGTCCCGAACGTCGTCAAGCCAGCCGTTGAGGTCCTCGACGATGGTTTCCAGCGGACAGCGCAGAAGGCCGTCGTCGTCGATGTTGCCGATGATCTCCTGCGCGACCCTCTGCTCGCGGTCGGAGAGCGTCAGCAGCTGGGTCTGGTTCTCGAGATGATCGCGGAGGTCGGGAGCCCTGGCCGGCGTGGGAAGATCGAAGTCCCGGTGTTCGTGCTGGGCGCGGTGTCCGCCCGCGTCGAATCCGTCGAGCAGGATGGATTCCCAGTCGACCTCCTCCCCGTCCTCGTCCGCGGCGTCCTGGTCCAGTTCCACTTCCTGCTCGGTGTCGCCTTCCACCACCTCCAGGAACGGGTTTTCCGTCATCTCCTGCTTGAGACGCTGCTGAAGGTCGAGCAGCGGAAGATGAAGCAGCTCCATCGCCTGGTACAGACGCGGGTTGAGCCTGATCTCCTGCCTGAGTTGCGGGCTCTGGATGAGCCGCGTGCCGAGACCGCTCATGCCACCACGGGAGGATTGAAGCGCTTGCGCATGCGATCGGTCAGGACGGGACCGAGATAGATCTCGGCCACTTCGTCGTTCCAGACCAGTTCGGAGACCGTGCCGACGACCCGGATGCGACCCTCGTGCATGATGTAGGCGCGGTCGACGATCTCCAGCGTCTGTTCCACGCTGTGGTCCGAAATGATCACCCCGATGCCGCGGTGCCGCAGCCCGGCCACGATCTGCTGGATGTCGTTGACGGCGATGGGATCGATTCCGGCGAAGGGCTCGTCGAGAAGCATGAACTTGGGGCGCTGGACGAGCGCGCGGGTAATCTCCAGACGGCGCCGTTCCCCACCGGAGAGCGAAAAGGCCTTCGAGTGGCGGAGGTGGCCGATGGAGAGTTCCGACAGCAGTTCGTCGAGGCGCTGCCTGCGCTCGGCGCGCGGAAGCGGAAGCGTCTCCAGGATCGCCATTACGTTCTGTTCGACGGTCAGGCGCCGGAAGATGGATGGCTCCTGGGCGAGATAACCGACCCCCAGCCGCGATCTCCTGTACATGGGAACGCCGGTGAGCGCCCGGTCGTCCAGCCGCACCTCTCCCGCCTGGGGCGAGATCAGCCCGACCATCATGTAGAAGGTCGTGGTCTTGCCGGCGCCGTTCGGTCCGAGCAGCCCGACGATCTCCCCCTGCTCCACGGCGATGTCGACGTCGTTCACCACCTTGCGTCCGCCGTAGCTCTTGGTCAGCCCCGTCGCGACCAGCCGGCTGGCCGGCGGCGAGGCGCCGTTGTCCTCCGGTTCGCTGGCCAGAACGCCGAACTTGTGCTGCAGCACGACGGCCATCGCTTCGATGTTCTCCACCAGCTGGTCGCGTTCGCCGGCCAGCTCCCCCCACAGCTCGCCATCGATGGTCAGGCGCTCCCAGCCGTCTTCGCCGGGATCGCGGCGGGCCATGCCGACGGCCTCCATCCGCCCGATCACCTGTTCCTCCAGGTAGCCCCCGAGTTCGCCGCCGCGCTCGCGCCAGGACGCCTTCAGGTGGAGTTCGAGCTCCTCGTACTGGCGGCGCACCGACGACACCCAGTCGTCCCGGTTCACGGATCCCGAATCGTCCGCGCCCCGGATCAACTCCAGGACCGCGACCGACACCGAGACATCGTGCGGCTCGAGTTCCCGCATCAGTTCCAGAAAGCGTTCCAGCGTCATTTCATCTCCGAGTGGCGGGGGATGCCGCGGTCGTGTCGGGGGGTGGGGCAGCGAGAGGCTCGAGCTGCACGCCGCGGGCGTTGCCTTCCACGATGACCGAGGTCACTTCGCCGTCCTGCATGAAGATAGTGATCAGGTCTCCCCGCACGTAGTGAAGGGCGAGGCGGTTGTCCGGCTCCGGCTCTGCGGCCGCTTCTTCTCCCCCGGCCTCTCCCGCGGGTTCCTGCGCGTCCGGATCTTCCTCCGTTGCGGTCTCCTGCGGGGGCTCCCCGGAGATCTCCTCTTCGGCGGCTTCCTCCGCGGCTTCCTGTCGCGAGGCCTCGTCGCCGACGTTCTCCGCGAGGATTTCCTCTCCGGGGTTCTGCTGCGCCGGATCCGCGGCGTCTTCCGGCGCGACTTCCTCCCCTTCGCCTTCCCCTGCATCCTCTTCGTCCTCGCCTGCCGTTCCTTCTTCCCCTTCCGCGCCGTCGCCGCCCGAGGGAGTCATGCGGTAGAGGCTCCCCCCCCCCCCCCCCGCCCCCCCCCCCACGCGGTCACAACCGCGCCGCCGCCCGGCTGGCCCCCCGCCGTTCCGGTGGCGGCTTCCGCGGTCGTGTCGGCGGCCACGGGCCGGAAGGTGGCGATGATGGTGTCGCCGGAGACCCAGTCCGAGCGCGCGATCTCCGGCGTGTCTTCGGTGTTGAGCGAATCGCGAGCGAGCGACTCGCCGCGCGCATTGCCCACGGCGACCACGCGCTCAAGCAGCTCGTTGGGGGCCAGGACGTCGATGGAATCCCCTTCCAGTTCGAACGTCTCGGCCACCGCGCGGGGCCGGGCGGGAGGAAGCGCGGCGGCGGAATCACCGGTCTCCCCCGAGGTTGTGGGCGGCGCACCCGCTGCTCCTGGCGCCGGTTCCTCGCCGAGCGGGATCGCTTCCCCGAGCACCAGGTCGGCGGGCTCGGTCCGGGCGTCGCCGCCGGCCTGCTCCGACGGCCCGGTTGCGGCGTCTGCCGCAGCTTCGTCCGCGGGCGCTGCCCCCGCGGCTTCGGCGGTCGTGTCCGCCGGCGTCTCCCCGGCGGCGGCCACGATGGCTGCCGAGTCCCCGCCGAGGATGTCGACGTCGCCGGCAGGCGCGGGCTCGGGCGGCCGCTCGTTCATGGCCACGATGCGATCCAGCACGCCGTCCCGCATCAATACCCGGATTTCGGGCGCGGTCAGGTCGATCTCGCTCCCGGAGAGTGCGGCGTCACCGCGCGCTGCGACCTGGCTGCCGTCCATGTCCAGATCCACCGCGTCACCGCTCAGCACGTATTCGGCACCGTATCCGAAAACGCGCGGCGCCGTACCCCGCAGAAAGAGCTTGCCGGCGGCTTCCCGGTACTCGATGGAATCCGCGAGCGCGCGAAACTCATCGTTGTAGAGCTCCGCGTTGCCGGTGGCCAGCATGTAGTCGGCGCCGCTCAGATAGATGCGCTCGGCATCGATATCATAGGGGACGGGCGTTGTGTCGGGGGGTGATGGGTCGGGGCGTGCGACCTCTACTTCGTCGGTCTCGACGGCCGTCGAGTCGACCGGGGCGGCGAGGGAGTCCACGGCGACCTGGGTGGAGTCGGTCGGGGTGGTGGACTCCTCCCGGGCTTGCACGGCGGCACCGGGGGCAGCAACCGTGGAATCTCCGGCGAGCGCCGGGTCGCCCACGGCGGTCGTGTCGGATGGCGTTTCGGTCGAGTCGGGGGCTTCTGCCGAATCGCTCTCCATCGCAGCGGAATCCCCCGGGGCTTCGGTCGAGTCCGCAGCCTCCGTCGAATCGCTCTCCACCCCGAGGGAGTCCGACGGGACCCGGGCCGAATCCGGCGCGGCCGCCGGTGGCGACACCAGAATGACCGCGTGCGCCCGCCGCCCGTCCCGGCCCATGATGGTTATTTCTCCATCCTCGCGGCGGGAGCTGGAGCCGACCAGAACGGTGCTGTCGCCCTCGAAGGTGGCGCCCGAGACCTCATCGATGATGTGGACGTTGCCGACTCCGATCAGCCGGCCCTCGGAGGCGAAATGGTCGGCGCGGTCCGCGGTCATCAACGCCGTCGAGTCGCGGTACTCGAAGTTGCCGACGAAGCGGGTGTAGCCCGAGACGTCATCGAGCACGGCGCTGTCCGCGCGGATGATGACGCCCTCTCCGCAACCGAACACCGGGTCGGAGATGAAGTTGAAGAAACCGTCCCGCGTCAGCTGGACGGTCGAGGAACGCGACTGGAGCAGGTCGCAGGTGTCCTGCGCCGCGACGCCCGTCGTCAGGCACAGGGCCGAGCCCGCCATCAGGGCCGCCAGAACCGGGAAGCGGCGCAATTCAGGGCCCTCCGCCACTCCGCGTTCGCTGATTCTGAATGAAGATGTTCTCGAAGTTGGCGTCGGACAGGAACGCTGATCCCTCGACCACCCGGCCCCCTTCCGTCATCGTCATGATCGTGGTCGAGTCGCTCCAGATGCGGTCCCTCTGGGGCTCGTAGTGGATCTCCGCGCTCTCGATGCGCCGGTCCGCCATTACGAGAACGGCGTCGCCGCGCGCGACCATGAGCTGGGTGTCCTCGTTCATCAACCCGGTCCGGGAGGTTACGCGCGCCCGCTCCTCCCCGGCTTCGTCGTACATGATCAGGTTCACCGTGCGCATCGCCACGGACGTCGAGTCCTGCCAGATATAGGCGGTGTCGGCCTGGATGCGGGCCTCGCGGATTCCGTCCACCGTGACATGGGTCACGATGTCGAAGAGCACCTGGTCGGCCTGGAGGGCGCGCAACTCCTCGGGGAGCGGCGTCGTCGCCACCTGCTCCTCGCACCCCGCGGTCGCCATCACCGCGAAAGTCACCAGTACCGCCATCTTCCTGTTTTTCAACATCATAGAACTCCCGATCTCATCAAGTCATGGAGGTGCACGACGCCGCGCAGCCGGTCCCTCGCGTCCACCACGGGCAATGCCATGACCCCGTGCTCCTCCATCTCCCGGGCGGACGCCGAGGCCAGGGTGCCCAGCCGGGCCAGCCTGGGCTCGGGGCTCATGATGGCGCGGATCGGAATATGAAGGAAATCCGGTTCGCGCTCCATAAGGCGCGTGAGATCCCCGGCGGTGACGACGCCCACGACCCTGTCCCGTTCGTCCACGATGGGCACGGTGCCGCGCATGTGCGCGAGCGGCACGATGCAGTCGCGCACGAGCGCGTCCTCGAGAAGGGACGGATACCCTTCCCCGACCATCACTTCTTCGACCCGAAGCGTGAGCCTGCGGCCGAGAGCGCCGCCCGGATGCAGGCGGGCGAAATCCGCGGGTTCGAAGCCCCGGCGCCGCAGCAGGACGATCGCCAGCGCGTCGCCCATCGCCATGGCGGCGGTGGTGGAGGTGGTGGGCGCCAGATCCAGCGGGCAGGCTTCCTCGGCCACCGAGCAGTCGAGGACCGCGGTAGCGTGCCGGGCCAGCGGCGCGCGCGGATTTCCGGTTATCAGGACGATGGGCACGCCGTAGCGCAGCAGGTACCCGGCGAGCCGGGCGAGTTCCTCGGTGTCGCCGCTCTTGGAGACCAGGACGGCGACGTCCTGGCGGGAGACGACGCCCAGGTCCCCGTGAAGCCCCTCCACCGGGTGCAGGAAGGAGGCGGACGTGCCGGTGGAGGTCAGCGTAGCCGCGATCTTGCGCCCGACGATGCCGCTCTTGCCGACGCCCGAGACGATGACCCGGCCGGACGCGGCCAGCACGGTCTCGACCGCGTCGACGAAGGTCCGGTCGATGCGTTCCGCCAGGTGGAGGAGCGCGCCGCCTTCCGCGCGCAGCACCCGGGCTGCTTCGGCGATGGCGGAGGCGGCCGTGCCGGCGTCTTCCCCCGGCAAGGACGGCGAGCGCGTACGGGTCCCGCCCGCGTCAGCCTTTCCGGCCGCGCGCGTCTTCGGCGGGGACGTCATCGCTCCTTGCATCGCAATAACCCTGGACCACGTTTTCCCATTCATCTCGCGCAATCAGCAGGGCGCGCACGAATTCCCGAACGGCTCCCCTGCCCCCCTGCGCCCGCGTCTGCCAGATCGCGTCCCGCACCAGCTCCGGAGTGGCGTTCCCGACCGCCACCGGCAGTCCTGCTCGCCGAAAGACCGGAAGATCGGGCAGGTCGTCCGCAAGCATGGCGACTTCGTCCCATGAAACCCCGTTGCGTGCAAGCAAGTTTCGTACCACGGGCATCTTCATCGCGCCGGGCACCTGATGGCATTCCTCGATGCCGAGTTCCCGGGCGCGCAGCGCGGTCGCCGCCGACACCCGGCCCGACACCAGCGCCACCCGCATCCCGGTTTCCATGAGAAGCTTGATCGCCAGGCCGTCCTGGATGTCGAAGCGCTTGAGCTCCACCGGCGACCCGTCCGGCAGCTCGCCCAGGTAGACGCCGGCGTCGGTAAGCACCCCGTCCACGTCGAAGATGACGAGTTTCACCCGGCGCGCGGCCTCGAGGGGGAATTCCCTGCCCGGTCCCGTCATGAGAGGGCCCGGCGGATGGCGAGCACGTCTTCCACCAGCGGGGCAAGCGCCTCGAGTTCGAGCATGTTGGAGGAATCCGACGGAGCTGTGGCGGGAGCCGGATGCACCTCGAGGAAGAGCCCGTCGCAGCCGGCCGCGACGGCCGCCCGCACCAGGCACGCGATGAATTCGGGGTTGCCGCCCGTGCCTCCGCCGGCCCGTCCCTGGCGCTGTACGGAGTGGGTGCCGTCGAAAACGACCGGCGCGCCGCAGGCGCTTCGCACCCGGGCGAAGGAGCGCATGTCCACGATCTGGTCTCCGTAGCCGAAGAAGGTGCCCCGCTCGGTCACGGCCACCTCCCCCGCTCCCGCGGCGCGCGCCTTGTGCACGGCGTGCGCCATCTGCTCGGGAGACATCCACTGCCCCTTCTTGATGTTGATCGCCGAGCCGGTGCGCCCGGCGGCGGTCAGCAGGTCCGTCTGCCGGCAGAGGAAGGCCGGGATCTGAAGTACATCGGCGACTCCCGCGGTGGGCGCCGCCTGCGCCGGTTCGTGGATGTCGGTGAGCACCGCGAGGCCGCAGCCCGCCCTGACCCGCTCCAGCGCCCGCAGGCCCTCCTCCAGCCCCGGTCCCCGCGCCGATGCCAGCTTCGAGCGGTTGGCCTTGTCGAAGGAGGACTTGAAGAGCACCGGAAGACGATGCCGGGCGGAGAGGGATGCCAGTTCCTCCCCCACCGTGAGATTCACGTCGTCGTCCTCCAGCACGCAGGGGCCCGCGATGAGGAAGAAGTTCTCAAACACCGCTGGCGTCCTTCAGTGCGCCACGCTCCCGGTCACCTTGCTCTCGGCCACGGGGGCGATGCCGGCGTGACGGATGGCCGCTTCGACGAACGAGGCGAAGAGCGGATGGGCGTACGTCGGGCGGCTCAGGAATTCGGGGTGGAACTGGCAGCCGACGAACCAGGGATGCCCGGGAAGCTCGATCATCTCGACCAGGGTGCGGTCGGGCGAGAGCCCGGTGAACGCCAGCCCCTCCCTGGAGAGGAGATCCCGGTAGGCGTTGTTCACTTCATAGCGGTGCCGGTGCCGCTCGTGCACCAGTGGGCGGCCGTAGATCCGCTCCGCGTGTGATCCCGGGAGCAGCCGGCACGGCCACTGGCCCAGCCGCATGGTGCCCCCCTTGCGGGTGACGTTGGCCTGGGAGTCCATCAGGCAGATGACCGGATGCGGGGTCGAGCGGTCGAACTCGAAGGAGTTGGCGTCGTCGAGCCCGCAGACGGTGCGCGAGAACTCGATGACGGCGCACTGGAGCCCGAGGCAGATCCCGAAGAACGGCATGCCGTTCTCCCGCGCCCAGCGGATGGCGTTCAGCATCCCCGGCACGCCGCGCTCTCCGAAGCCGCCGGGGACCAGAAGCGCGTCGTAGTCCTCCAGCTCCGCCGGATCGTGGTCGCCCTCGTAGCGTTCGCTGGAGATCCATTCCATCTCCAGGCCCACGTCGTGTTCGACGCCGCCGTGGATGAGCGCCTGCTCGATGGACTTGTACGAGTCGACGAGCTCGGTGTACTTGCCCACGATGGCGATGCGGACCTTGCCGCGGGAGGGCCGCTTGATGCGCTCCACCACGCCTCTCCACCGCTTGAGATCGGTCGTGGGGGCCTCGAGCTCGAGCCGCTCCATGACCACCTCGTCCAGCCGCTGCCGGTGCAGCTCGAGGGGCACCTCGTAGATGGTTTCCTGGTCGTGGGCCTCCACCACCGCGTCCGGATGCACGTTGGTGAAGAGCGCGATCTTCCGGCGAATGCCTTCATCCAGCGACCGCTCGGTGCGGCACATCACGATGTCCGGGGGAATACCGATCTGCATGAGCTCGCGCACGGAATGCTGGGTCGGCTTGGTCTTGAGCTCGCCGGCCGCCGCCAGGAAGGGCACCAGGGTGAGGTGGATCACTGCGACGTAGGGGCGTCCCATCTCCAGGCGGAACTGCCGGATGGCCTCCAGGAACGGAAGGCTTTCGATGTCGCCCACGGTTCCGCCGATTTCGGTGATGATTACGTCGTTCTCGGGCGCGAGGCGCCGGATGGCGTCCTTGATTTCGTCGGTGATGTGCGGGATGACCTGCACGGTCGACCCCAGGTAGTCGCCCCGCCGTTCCTTGTTGATCACGGACTGGTAGATGCCGCCCGTGGTGACGTTGTTGGCCTGGGACAGCGACTCGTCGATAAAGCGCTCGTAGTGGCCCAGGTCCAGGTCGGTCTCCGCGCCGTCGTCGGTCACGAACACTTCGCCGTGCTGGAAGGGGGAGAGGGTGCCCGGATCGACGTTGATGTAGGGGTCGAACTTCTGGATGGTCACCCTGAACCCGCGGGCCTTCAGGATGTGTCCCAGGGAAGCGGCGGCGATTCCCTTCCCCAGCGATGACACCACCCCCCCGGTGACGAAGACGTAGCGCGTGCGGTCGGTCTGATTCTCGCTCATGTTCCGCTCACCAGGCTGGATGATTGCTGTTCCATTTCCCGCAGTCTCCTCTCGGTGTAGAGCACGTCGGTCGGCGTGTCGACGCCGGGGTGGGCGAACCCGACCACCGCGACGCCGATGCGGATGCCCGACTCGAGCGGGCGCAGCTGTTCGAGCATTTCGAGGCGCTCGAGCGCGGTCGGGGCCATCGCCACCCATCGTTCGAGGGCGTCGCGCGCGCAGGCGTAGATGCCGATATGGCGCAGATAGGGGTCGCGCAGCAGGTCGCCCGCATCCGGCTTCGCTGCGCGCTTGTAGGGAATCGCGGCGCGCGAAAAGTAGAGCGCGCGGCCCGTGGCGGCGCGCGCGACCTTGACGACGGTGGGGTCCTTCCAGGCTTCCAGGCGCTCCACCGGGGTCGCGCAGGTGCCGATCTCCCACCCTCCGCCGCGCACCAGCTCGACGGCCGCCGCCAGGTGACGTTCCTCGAGCAGCGGCTCGTCCCCCTGGATGTTTGCGATCACCGGGTAGTCGCGGTAGGCCCTGCGCGCCGCCACCTCGGCGATGCGGTCGGTGCCGGATGGATGGTCGCCCGAGGTCATCTCAACGGGAGCGCCGAGGTCGCGGCAGACCCGCGCCACCCGCTCGGAGTCGGTCGCCACGACCGCATGGTCGAGCACCGGCATGGACCGCACCCTGCGCCAGACCCACTCGATGAGCGGGCGGCCGAGGATGGGGAAGAGGGGTTTGTTGGGGAGTCGTGTGGAGGCGAGCCGGGCGGGAACGATACCCAGGACGCGATCTTTCATGCGCACTCGGTCATGCTGAAGAGACGGCCTCCCGGTTCACGCCGGTTCCATCCGGTCCGCCGGACGTCGTTCGTTCCACGTCCGGTCCCTCCGCCAACAGGATGCAAGATAGCGGGCGGGGCGGGATAACTCCAGAAGAGGGACGCCGGCGAATTGATCTACTGATCCGCTTGCTGACATCTAGTGGCGACTACTGACAACTTTCGGTGCGAATCCCGAACCGGGGAGCCATGATCAGGGTTCGGGCGTTTCCAGGCGATAGGCCTGGAGGGAGGGCACATCGAAGTCGTCGTGGGAAACCACGTAGATCCTGTTGTCCCTCACTGCCTGAAGAAGATGTTCCGCAGGGAGCAGGATGGATCCGGCGTGGGTCCCGTCGGGAGCGAAGGCGGCCCATTCCCACTCGCTGCTTGCGCCCGGGCCACGGATCCCGATCCAGATGCGCTCCTCGTCGTCCGCTACCAGTCCGATGAGCGCCGGCCAGGTGTAGGGAGCGCCCGACCGGAGGACATCCGACAATGGCTCCCTCATTGCTTCGACTTCGACCTGCAGCTCCGACGAGGTAACCGGGATCGGGGGTATCGGATAGGAGAAGGAGTGTACCGTGGTTCCTTCGAAGTCGAGAACCGTGACGGCGAGGGCCGCAGAGTTCGCATACACGATTCGGTCATCGCCGAGGATGCGGACGAGTGACTCCCGTCCAAACGGATGATAGCCGACGCTCAGGAACCCCTCTCGCCGCACCACCAGGCGCTCGCTGTCGGGCACGGTTGCGAGCGTGTCGGCGATCACCTCGGCGGATTCGTCGAACGCCAGGAGAACCTCCATCCGGCCCTGGTCGGCCACCTCCCCCTCCCCGGCGACGTATGAAAGCCGGTCCACGGCGAAGTAGCGCCCCTGCCCGGGCAGCTTCCACAGATTGGCGACAATGCCTCGCTCCATATTCGGGGGAGGCATGGTTGTGATCAGCTCCAGGTTCTCCGGATCGAAGAGCGTGATCCGTCCCAGGCCGAAGTCGTAGACCAGCAGGGTGTCCCCCGGAAGGATCTGCACCTGCCTGAACTCGAATTCACCGGGACCCGCTCCCTCTCGACCCACGGTCGTGACCAGTTCCAGCTCCGGGGTCAGAACGGTAATGCCGCCCTGCAGACGGTCGACCAGGAAGACGCGGCCCCGGGAATCCACGTCCACGTCGGCGATGGAGGCAAGGTAGAGGTCCGACGCGGACGCAGCTTCGGGGGTGACGTGCCACCACGATTCCGAGGTGGCCCAGGGCCGCGGACCGGTCACGGCGACCCCATCACCCGTGGGTCCCCCATCAGGTGAATCGCCCGCGCATGCGGCCAGAGCAGTGGTGGCCAGGAGAACGATCACCAGCCGAAGGGTGAACGGACGGCCGCGAGCGTGAGGGACATCAGGCGCGGGGCCGCGGGCCCCGGTTGAAAGCATAGCCATGGTATCCTCGCTCGAAGGGCGTTCCGAGGTTCCCGCGCGCCACCATGCCTGACGCCACGCACCGGAGAAGTGTTTCCTCCTGTTATGTTGACCATTCAACAGTTGTTCCGCGTGTCGACCGGGCGGATTGCCCGAGGCAGTCCCCGGCCTACCTTTGTGGCGTCGCCCCAGCAGCCATTCCCGCGGAGTCTCCCCATGGCCGTCATCCCTCCCGTCCGGGCATTCACCGGCGCGTTCATCCTGTCCCTTCTCGCAGCCGGCGTCCCGGCCGCCGGCGGGCTCGCTGCCCAGCTGACCGTTCCCGGCGAGCTCCCGGACGACTTCTTCGCCGCTGCCGACTTCCGCCATGTGGGTCCGGTGGGCAACCGGGTCAGCGCCGTGGTGGGCGAACCCGGCAACCGCAACGTCTACTACCTCGGGGCCGCGTCGGGCGGCGTCTTCAAGAGCGGGGACGGCGGGCACACCTGGCGCCCCATCTTCGACGACCAGCCGGCGCAGTCGATCGGGGCGCTGGCGATCGCGCCCTCCGACGCCAACGTGGTGTGGGCGGGGACGGGCGAATCCTTCATCCGCTCCAACGTCTCCATCGGCAACGGCGTGTACCGCTCGACCGACGCGGGCCGCACCTGGCGGCACATGGGGCTCGACGAGACGGGGAGGATCGGGCGCATCGTGATCCATCCCGACGACCCGGAGCTCGTGTACGTCGCCGCGGCTGGCCACCTCTACGGCCCCCAGCAGGAACGCGGCCTCTTCCGCACCAGCGACGGCGGGGAGAGCTGGGAGCGGGTGCTCTTCTCCGGCGAGAACTCCGGGGCGATCGACGTGGTGATGGACCCCACCAACCCGCGCATCCTCTTCGCCGCCACCTGGCAGATGCAGATCTGGACCTGGGGACGCGAGAGCGGAGGGCCGGAAAGCGGGCTGTGGACGAGCCGCGACGGGGGTGACACCTGGACCCGGCTGGAGGGCGCCGGGCTGCCCCGCGGCACCATGGGGAGGATCGGGCTGGCGATGACCGCAGCCGACCCGGACCGCATCTATGCGTTGATCGAGACCAACTCGAACCGCGAGTACGAGGAGCTGGAGGACCACGAGGGCACGCTCTGGCGGTCCGACGACGGCGGGCGTTCCTGGACGATGGTGAACGCCGACCACGCGTTGGCGCAGCGTCCGCTCTACTACTCGCGCATGGCGGTGGCGCCCGACGATCCCGACGAGGTGCACTTCATGTCCACGGTGCACACGCGCTCGCTGGACGGGGGCGTGTCGTTCGAGGTCATCTCCGGAGGCGACAACCACGACATGTGGATCGACCCGCTCGATCCCGCCCGCATGATCATCGGCAACGACCAGGGCGTGCGCATCTCCACCAACCGTGGGCGCAACTGGTACCGGCCGCTCCTGCCCATCGCGCAGATGTACCACGTGCACGTCGACACCAAGGTTCCGTACAACCTGTACGGCAACCGTCAGGACGGGCCCTCCATCGGCGGTCCTTCGAACACGCTGACCGGGGGCGCGATCCCGGTGGGCGCGTGGAGGTCGGTGGGCGGCTGCGAGACCGGGTTCGCCATCCCGGACACGGTGACCAACGACGTCGTCTGGTCGGGATGCTACGAAGGCATCCTCGAACGCCACCAGCTTTCCACCGGGATCACCCGCACGGTGAGCGTCTGGCCCGACAACCCGGAAGGCTGGGCGGCCGCCGACGTCCGCTATCGCTTCCAGTGGACCTTCCCCGTCCACATCTCGCCGCACGACAACAACGTGGTCTACGCCGGCAGCCAGCACGTGCACCGGACCACCGACGGCGGACACAGCTGGAGCGTGGTCAGCCCCGACCTCACCCGCGCCGACACCACCCGGATGCAGAAGACCGGCGGGCTCACCACCGAGGACGTGAGCCCCACCTACGCCTCCGTGCTCTTCGCCCTCGCCGAATCCCCCATCGAGCCCGGCACCATATGGGCGGGCTCCAACGACGGCCTGGTGCACGTGACGCGCGACGGCGGGGAGAGCTGGACCGAGGTGGCCCGCAACATCTCCGGGCTCCCCGAGTGGGGCACGGTGAGCAACATCGAGCCCTCCCGCTACAATCCGGCGGCGGCGTACATCACGGTCGACTTCCACCAACTGGGCGGCACCGATCCCTTCGTCTACAAGACGGAGGACTACGGCGCGTCCTGGCGCTCGCTCGCCGGCGACATCCCGCGCAGCGTGTTCAGCTACGCACACGTCGTGCGCGAGGACCCCGTGCGTCCCGGCCTCCTCTACCTCGGAACCGAGAACTCGCTCTACGTCTCCTTCGACGACGGGGTGACCTGGACACCCCTGCAGGGGGACCTGCCTCATGCGCCGGTCCACTGGCTGGAGATCCAGCCCCGATTCAACGACCTGGTGGTGGGCACGTACGGACGCGGCTTCTGGATCCTGGACGACATCACCCCGCTGCAGCAGCTGAGCGCGGAGACGGTTGCGAACGGCGTGCATCTGTTCGCGCCGCGCCCCGCATGGCGTTTCCTTCCCCGGGAGGCCCGCAATGCGCAGCCCGACGACCCGGCCGCGGGCGAGAATCCGGACTACGGGGCCTCGATCAACTTCCACCTGGGGGAGGATCTGGCCGGACCCGTCACCATCGAGGTGGAGACCGTGGATGGAGCGCCGGTCCGCACCCTCTCCGGCAGTTTCGGCCCCGGGATGAACCGGGTGATGTGGGATCTGCGCTACACGGCCTCGGCGACGCCGCGGCTCCGCACCCCCGCGCTCGAGCACTCGCATCGCGGCGTGGGCCAGGAAGGGTGGCGGCCTCCTCCGGACGGCGGTCCGGTGCGCCCCCTGGCCATCCCCGGACGGTACCTGGTGCGGCTCACCGCGGGCACCGAGGAGCGCACGGCCGAGCTCGAGATCCTGCAGGATCCGGCGTCCACGGCGTCCGCCGAAGACATGCGCGCCCAGCTGGCCCTTCAGCTGGAGCTGCGCGAAATGAGCGACTCGACCGCCGAGCTCATCAACCGCATCGAATGGACCCGCCGGGGGCTGGTGGACCTGGAGGAGCGGGTGCGCGGCAATCCGCTCTACGCGGAGATCGCGGAAGTGGGAGAGGAGCTCGCGCTGGCGCTTATCGAGCTCGAGATGGAGCTCTTCGACCTGAGGCTGACGGGCGGCTCGGCCCGGCAGGACACCATCCGCTGGCCCCGGCGGCTGTGGGCCAGGATCGCGAGCCTCGCGGGGTATTCCGCGGGCTCGGACGATCCGCCGACGGAGTCGATGAGCGAGGTCGGGGAGATCTACCGGCTCCAGCTGGAGGAGTATCTGAGACGCTGGGCGGAGCTGGCCGCGGACGACATCACCGACTTCAACCGCCTTCTGGCGGAACGGGGGCTGCCGCCGATCATCTCCTAGAGCTGGAGACGCAGGAAATTCTCGATCAGCCGCGGTCCCGCGTCGGAAAAGTATGACTCAGGGTGGAACTGAACCCCCCAGACCGGCATCGTCCGGTGGCGCATGGCCTGAATCTCGTCCTCCTCGCCGGGAAGATCGGTCCAGGCCACGGGTTCGAGTTCGCCCGGCAGGGCGGCCGGATCCGTGACCAGCGAGTGGTAGCGCGCCACGGTCATCGGCGAGGGAAGCCCCTGGAAGACCCCGAAACCCTGGTGGCGGATGGGCGCGGTCTTGCCGTGCATGACGCGCGCCGCCCGCACAGTCGCGCCCCCGAAGGCCTCCCCGATGGCCTGGTGTCCCAGGCAGACCCCCAGGATGGGGGTCCGCGGACCCATCGTCCGCACCAGCTCGATGCTGATGCCGGCTTCGCGGGGCGTGCAGGGGCCGGGAGAAATGACGATGCGCTCCGGATCCTGCCGCTCGATCTCCTGAACGGTGCGCTCGTCGTTGCGCACCACCTCGGTCTCGCGGCCCAGCGCCTCCAGAATCTGCACCAGATTCCAGGTGAACGAGTCGTAGTTGTCGAGAACCAGGATCATCGGGTGCGGAGGTCGGTAGGATGAAGTCGGGTGGCGGGCGCATGCCCCTGATGCACAGCGTGTCCTGTATCTTCGTTGTGGCTCCGGATGCTCGTGTCCCGGCTGCGTCGAGGTGCGCGGAATGTGCCGCGCCGGAGGGCATTCGCCAAGTCCCGTCTTCCCGCCCCGGATCCTGTCGACCTCTGCCCGAGTCCCGCGCCGGTGTACACACGCTGCCTGGTATGCCAGGCCCCCTTCCCGGAGAACGATACGCTGGAGTACCTGCCGCGCGGACGGCGCGTGGCCTTCGATGGGGACCGGGGCCGGCTCTGGATGGTTTGCGGCGCCTGCAAGCGGTGGTCGCTGGTGCCGCTGCTCGACCGCTGGGAGGCGCTCGAGGAGCTCGAGAAGCTCTCCGTCGACCAGGGGCGCGTGTTGTCGCGCACCGACAACATCGCGCTCCTCACGGTCGGTCGACTCGAGATCGTGCGCGTCGGCCGCTGCGAGCGCCGGGAGGAAGCCTGGTGGCGCTACGGGCGCGAGCTGCGCGCCCGCCGCAAGCGGTTCAAGCGGGTGTCGCTCGCGGGCACGGCCGTGGGGGCTGCCGCCGTTGGCGGCTGGCTGACCGGCGGCATCGGCCTGCTGGGTGCCTGGGTGCTGTGGGAGCACGCGCCGAGGTGGACGACCCGGGGCGCCCGGTGGCTGCGCTTCGGTTCGGCGGCGTGGCGGGGCCGGCGCGAATGCGGGCGCTGCGGATATGTCATGCGGGCGCTTTCCTACGACCAACGCTCCGGGTTGACGATCCACTCCACCGAAGACGACACCCCCGTGGTCATGTCCCGGACCTGTCCGGTCTGCGGCGCGGCCCCGGACGACGAAGAAGGCCTGCGGCTGACTGGCCCGGACGCGGAACGTACCCTGCGCAGGGTTCTTGCCTACCACCACTTCGAGGGAGCATCCGAGAAACGGATCGCTTCCGCGACCCGCCTGATCGAGGAAGTCGGGGGCACCGGCGGTCTTTCCCGGGTGCTGGTGAAGAAGGGCGCGCGCTTCGGCAATCTGCCGCGCACGGGCACAATCGCCCTGGAGATCGCGGCCGGCGAGGATTCCGAGCGGCGGCTGCTGGAACTCGAGTTGGCCAGCCTGGAGGCGCATTGGAAGCGGGAGGAGGAAATTGCCGCCATCATCGACGGCGAGCTGACGCCGGTGCCTCTGCTGGAGTCGCTACGGCGCAAAGTTGCCGGGTTGTGAGGAGCCCCGATTAACTCAGTAGTCCACCGGCCTCAGGTACGACTCCCCGATGGCCGTGGACGAGAGCACCGCCACCGTCGGCAGCTCACGCTTCCAGTGGGTCGCGTTCAAACGGCTCCAGACGATGCCGACCTGCGATTCGTCGAACCCTCGCCGCACCAGGTCGGAGGGCGAGTAGCCGCGCAGGAACCAGTGCAGGATGGGGTCGGCATCGTGGTAGGAGATGCCCAGCTCGTCGTGGTCGTGGATGCCCTGGACCAGATCGGCGCTGGCCGGCTTCTCGACGATCTCGGAGGGGACGCCGAGATGGCGCGCGAGCGCCCACACCTGGGTCTTGAACAGGTCCCCGAGCGGGTTGACCGGGGGCGAGTCGTCGGCGTGCCAGGTGTAGTAGCCGAAGAGCCGTTCGCTCTTGTTGCCGGTTCCGAGGGGGAGGGCGCGCAGGAGCGCCGACTGGTCGAAGATGGTGAGGGCGCGGAAGCGGGCGGCGAGATTGCCGCGGCGCAGCGGGGTGATGTCCGGCTCGTGGCGCGCGACGTAGCCATCCACCGAAGCCGTGATGTCCAGGGTGCGGGCGACGGCGCCGGTCGCCTCCAGCACCATCGCCGCGTGCTCCAGGCTTTCCGGTGAAGAGGTCGCGTACGGAAGCCGCAGCCCGGTGACGTTTTCCGGGCCGAGGGCGCGCACCGCCAGGCAGAGTGACAAGGCGGAATCGACGCCTCCCGACACGCCGATCACGACCTTTTCGAAGCCGCGCCGGCGCACGATCTCCTCCCGGATGAACTCCACCAGGGCGCGTTCGGTGAGCTCGAGGTTCAGGTCGAGCATCGAGGCGTCGCCCGGAACCGGACCGTGGGTTGACGCCCGGGAACGGCGCGCCGGGGTCGCGCCCCCGCCCCCAGGCCGGGGATCCGTCCCACCCGAGGCCGTGGCCGCCGGTTCGCTTCTCCGCGTGCGGCCGGCGCGCGCCAGCGCGTCGCGCAGGTTCGGCAGTTGCTGTTCGAGATCTGAAAGCAGCGGCGACTCGAAGCGGTGCCGGTCGATCGCCGTGCGGTCGAGGACGGCGGTCACCACGCCTTCCTCGAACAGCGGAGCGCGCGCCAGGTTGGTGCCGTCGGGCGCGATCGCCACCGACCCGCCCGCGAACAGCTTGCCGCCCTCCGATCCCACCAGCTGGCTGACGAGGAGGAAGACGCCGTGTTCCATCGCCGGTCCCTCGAGGATCGGGTCCCAGCGCCTGATGCTGGCCGGGCGGTCGCTTCCCGCGAGGAATCCCCGCGCCGGCGAGGCGCTGGGCACCAGGACGACCTCGGCTCCGTCCAGGGCCAGCACGGCCGTGGTCAGCGAGTGCCAGACATCTTCGCAGATCAGCATTCCCATGCGGCCCAGGGGCGTGTCGAAGGCGCGCAGTTCCCGCCCCGGCTCCACGAAACGGGCTTCGTCGAAGAGCCCGTAGGTGGGCAGGAACATCTTGCGGTGGACGTGGAGCGGCAGGTAGCGGTCGCCGCTCGCGGAGAAATAGACGACGCTGTTGTAGATCTGGCGGCGATGTCGCTCGTAGAAGCCGACGACCAGGTCGGGCGCGCCGTCGGGTGCACGGCCCAGCATGTCCGCCACCTCTTCCGCGCCGAAGGCGAGTTCCGCGACCGCCCCCTGCAGGAAGTATCCGGTCAGGCAGGTTTCCGGAAAGACGAGGAGGTCGTGGTCGCTCCCGGAGTCGGCGACCAGCGAGCCGATCCTGTCGAGATTGGCGCGCACGTCTCCCTTGCGCGGCTTCATCTGGACCAGTCCCGCGACGAGGGGGGACGAATGTCTCAGGCTCATGAGCGGCACGTCGTCATGGGAGCGGGTTCCGGTGAGCGTTCCGGTTGGCGGCCGGGCAAGCGGGAACTCTCCCGACAAGGTATGATAACCGCGCGGTCCGCCAAACGGCGCGATGGTTGCCGGGTGATCCATCCGATTGCGCGATCACCGGCAGCACGATGCTGACGCGGGTCGAACCGGCTCCGGGAACGAGTCGCTGACTTCCGGGGTCTACCTTGCAGCCATCGACATTCCCTCACACGAATCGCCATGACCCGCACGAGATTCTTCCTGGCAGCGTTCCTTCTTTCTCTGCCGGTCTCGGCTTCGGAGCTCGCGGGACAGAACACGGGATCGACCGGCCAGCCGGACGACGAAGCCGGCGCTACGCTGACTGGCCAGCAGTTCCTGCGTGCCTTCGAGGTCATCAAGAGCTTCAGCTGGAACACGCCGGCCGACTCGACGCTCTGGAGAGGGGCCTTCGACGGGCTGATGCGGTCGGCGATTCTATCCGCGGCGCGCATTGATTCGGCCGACTTCGCCCAGGACTCGACCGGCGTCCTCGCGACGGCCCCGGTGCGGCCGAGCCCAGGCTCGGTCGACGGCCGGCAATTGCTCAGCAGGTTCGACAGCATCAGGCGGTCGGGTCCGCGGTCGGTTGACGACCAGCGCTTCCTCAGCGCCTTCGACAGCATCAGGCGGTCGGGTCCGGACGCGCCCGATGATCCGGTGCTCTGGCGCGGTTCGATTTCGGGACTGATCGGAGCCCTGGACGATCCCTACGGCCAGGTGCTCAGCCCGCGGCTGGTGGACGAGTTCCAGGAGCAGACCACCGGCAACTACGCGGGCATCGGGGTGGCGATCCAGCAGCTGAACGACCGAATCACGGTCACCGCGGTCTTCCGCGGGTTCCCGGCAGAGCGAGTGGGAATCCAGGTGGGCGACGTGA
Source organism: BD2-11 clade cluster bacterium bin43 (assembly GCA_002238605.1). Classification (GTDB taxonomy): domain Bacteria; phylum Gemmatimonadota; class Gemmatimonadetes; order Longimicrobiales; family Gaopeijiaceae; genus BD2-11. Next base: position 107,113 of record MPMR01000007.1, read on the forward strand.
TCGTGGGCGTGGACGGCGAGAGCACCGACGGCTGGACGACCGGTGCCGCCTCCGAGCGCATTCGCGGCACTCCCGGCACCATGGTCACCGTTTCGGTTGAACGCGACGGGTTTTCCGCGCCCATCCCCCACGACATCGAGCGCGACAACATTCATGTGTCGTCGGTGCACGCCGGGTACATGGACGAGGACATCGGCTACATCCAGCTCGACAGGGTCGCTCGCGGGTCCACCGAAGAGATGGACTCCGCTTTCGCCCTGCTCGCGGACGCCAGGGGGATCGTTCTCGATCTGCGTCGCAATCCCGGGGGATACCTGGACGAGTCCCTCACCCTGACCGACCTCTTCCTCGACCGGGGCAAGCGCATCGTCAGCACCCGCGGCCGCAACCCGCGCCGCGGGCCGGGGGAGCACGAGGACGCGGTGTACACCCGGGATCGAGCCAGCGTCGGGGACAAGCCGCTGGTGGTGCTGGTCGATGGCTTCACGGCTTCGGCCGGGGAAATCCTGTCCGGGGCCCTCCAGGACCACGACCGCGCGCTGGTGGTGGGTGAGCGCACCTTCGGCAAGGGGGTCGTGCAGTCCGTCGTACCGCTTCCGGAAGGCTGGCAGTTGCAGCTGACCACCGGAGAGTGGTACACGCCGCTGGGCCGGTCGCTGCACCGCCAGCGGGACGCACAGGGGCTGCCACTTCCCGAGGATTCCACCGCGTTTCCCGTCTTCACCACCGAAGGCGGGCGCGAACTCAGGGGTGGTGGCGGGGTCTTCCCGGATCTGCAAATCGCCGGCGACACGCTGCTGGTCGTCGAGCGCCAGCTTCTGGAGGAAGCCAGGGACGCCGAATTCCCCTTCGGGCTGAGGCTGGCCGAAATCGGCTTCGACCGCTCGCAGGCCGTCAGCAATGACGGGGCCGAGGCAATCATCACCGACGAGATACTCGAAGCGTTCATCGCCGACATGCGCGAGGCGGGTGTGCCCGAGGCGACCGTCGGAGATCCGGCAGTCCGCGACTATCTGCTCTGGCGGCTCGAGATCGCCCTGTCTCAGCGCATGGACGACGAGCGTCTGTTGCGGTTCCGCATCCAGCGCGATCCCGTTCTGGCCGAAGCCGTCCGACTCGTGCGCGAGTCGGACACCCAGGCGGAACTCTTCAGGCTCGCGGGCGGCGGCAGCTAGCGGGAGTCACGCGCGCGCAGCACTTCCGCCGGGTCTGTCCCGCCCGCGGCCGGGTCTGCCGATGTCATCCTCTGGGGTGGTGGGTCCGGTGCATCTCGTGGACGTATTCCCGGTCCACATGCGTGTAGATCTCGGTGGTGGCGATGTCGACGTGGCCGAGCAGCTCCTGGACCGCGGCCAGGTCGGCGCCTCCCTCCAGCAGATGGGTCGCGCAGCTGTGACGAAGGGTGTGGGGGGAGACGGCTCTCTCGATCCCCGCCCGGTCGCACGCGTTGCGCACGATGGTCCACACCGCCATGCGGGTGAGCGGCCGGCCTCTGGCACTGAGGAAGACCATCCCTTCGCCCCTGCCCCGTTCCAGCCCCGGCCGTACATCCCGCAGATATCGTACCAGCGCGCGCCGGGCTGCTCGGCCGAAGGGCACCATGCGCTCCTTCGAGCCCTTGCCGTACACCAGGCAGGTGCGGTCCTCGAGGTCGAGGCTCTGCCGGGGAAGCCCCACCAGCTCGGAGACGCGCATGCCCGTGGCGTAGAGGAGCTCCAGGACGGCCCGGTCGCGCCAGCACAGCGGATGGGAGGGGTCCGGCGCCTCCAGAAGGCCTTCCGTTTCCCGCAGGCTCAGCACTTCGGGCAGGGTTCGCCACACGCGCGGGGACTCGATCTGCTCGGTGGGATCCGTCTCGATGACCTCTTCTTCCAGAAGGAAGGCGAAGTAGGCCCGCATCGATGACAGGGCACGCCGGATCGAGGTCGGCGCCAGTCCCCGGTCCTTGAGCGAGTACACATGGTCGCGGAGCTCGAGGTGGGTGACGTCCCGCGGCCGGACGATGTCCCGGTCCGAGAGATACCGGATCAGCCGCGCCACGTCGCGCCCGTACGCTTCCATGGTGCTCGCCGAGAGCCCTCGCTCGAAGGCCAGGTAGTCCGCGAAGAGTTCCTCCCGGAAGGCTCTGGGGTCCGGCCGGTCCCGTTCCCCGGTCATCTCCCGCTCAGCTCCGGTCATCGTCCGGGCGTGCACCCGGAAGGCGGGTACGCCGCCACGCCACCAGAATGACCGCCGCTACTCCGATCGCGATGAGCAGCAGAAGCCGATTGGCGGCCGCGAACCACTCGGCGATGGCCTCCAGGTTCTCGCCGGCCATCGCGCCCAGCCAGACCAGTCCGCCGTACCACAGGGCGGAGGCGATGGTCACGGGAAGGGCGACGGAGGCGAAGGAAAGCCGAGCCACGCCGGCGAACGCGGGCACCACCGCCCTCAGGCCGGGGAGAAAACGGGCGAAGAAGATGGCCGAGGTGCCCCGTCGCCGGTAGAAGCGGCGCACGCGCGCGAGCTGCTCCGGCTGAAGCAGCAGCCGGCCGAGCCGGCTGTCGAAGAACGGCGGGCCGAAACGGTATCCCGCTCCGTAGACCAGCAGCGCCCCGACGGCGTTGGCCAGCCAGGTCACCAGGAAGACCAGCGTCACTTCGGCCGGACCCCGCACGGCGAGGAATCCTCCCAGGAGAATGAAGGTGTCCGCGGGAACCGGAGGCACGATGTTTTCCAGAGCTGCCCCGGCCCCCAGCACCAGATAGGTGAGTCCGGCGGGGAGCGACGCGAGGAATGCGAGCGTCGCCTCTATGTGTCCTCCTTGCCGATCAGCGCCACGGCATGCACGGCGATCCCGTCACCGGCGCCGATCCAGCCCATTCCTTCGTTCGTCTTGCCCTTGATCGAGACGGCTTCGCGCCCGGTGCCGAGCACCTCGCCGATGCGCGCGCGCATCCCTCCCGCATGGGGCCCGATGCGAGGCGTTTCGCAGATTACCGTAACGTCCACGTTGATCACCCGCAGCCGCCGCTGCCGGAGGAGGGCGACCACCCGCCCGAGCAGATCCATCGAGTCGGCATCGCGCCACCGCGGATCCCCCGGGGGAAAGTGGCTTCCGATGTCGCCTTCCGCAGCGGCCCCGAGCAGGGCGTCCGTGACGGCGTGGGCGACGGCGTCCCCGTCGGAATGGCCGGTCAGGCCCGGTGCCCCGGGAATCTCGACGCCGCCCAGCATCAGCTTCCGGTCGGGGTCGAAGCGGTGTGAGTCGTATCCCGTGCCCACTCTCATGGCGGGCTCCAGGAGGCGCGGAAAGGCTCGCTCAGGCGTGCCAGCGCCGGAAGGCGAGACATACGTTGTGCCCTCCGAAACCAAACGAGTTGGAGAGCGCCGCCTCGACAGGTCTCTCGACCATGCCGTCGGTGGCGTAGTTGAGGTCGCACTCCGGGTCGGGGTGCTCGTAGTTGGTCGTAGGCGGGATCCTGCCCTCCATGAGCACCATCAACGAGATGACCGATTCGATCGCGCCGGCCGCGCCCAGCGTGTGCCCCGTCATGGACTTGGTGCTTCCCACGATGGCCGCCCGGGCCGCTTCTTCCCCCAGCACCGCCTTGATGGCGGCGGTCTCCACTTCGTCGTTGTAGGGAGTCGACGTGCCGTGCGCGTTGATGTAGCCGACCTCCTCCGGCGCGATTCCCCCGTCCTCCAGGGCAAGTCGCATGGCCTGCTGGGCTCCCGCGCCTCCGGGAACCGGCGCGGTGATGTGGTAGGCGTCCGCCGTGGCCCCGCAGCCCGCGACCTCCCCCAGAATGCGCGCTCCCCGCGCCTCGGCGGTGTCGAGCGATTCGAGAACCAGGCAGCCCGCGCCCTCTCCGATGACGAAGCCGTCTCGGGTGGCGTCGAAGGGGCGGCTCGCGGTCTCCGGGCTGTCGTTGCGTCTGGACATCGCCTTCATCGAGGAGAAACCGGCGATGGAGATGGGCACGATGGCGGCCTCCGCGCCCCCCGCCACCATCACGTCGGCGTCCCCTCGCTGGATGACGCGAAGGGCGTCGCCGATGGCGTGCGCACCCGAGGAACACGCCGACACCGTGGAGTGGTTCGGACCCTGGGCTCCGTAGCGGATCGAAACCAGCCCCGATCCGATGTTGGGAATGAACATCGGCACGAAGAACGGGCTGATGCGGCGCGGCCCGGACTTCACCAGCTTGCGGACCTGGGTCTCATAGGTGTCGACGCCGCCGATTCCGCTGCCGATGATCACGCCGAAACGCTCCGGGCGTACACCGGGCGGGCAACCTTCCAGCCCGGCGGATGCCATGGCCTGGTCCGCGGCCACCATGGCGAACTGCGCGAAGCGGTCGTAGCGCCGGATCTCCCGCTTGTTCAGGTGCCCGGAGGGATCGAAGTCCCTGACCTCGCAGGCGATTCGGGTCGCGAAGCGATCGTCGACCTCGAAATGTGTGATCGGGCCTCCGGCGTTCGTGCCGGCCAGCAAAGCCGCCCAGGACGACGGGGCGTCGTGGCCGAGGGGAGTGATCATCCCGATGCCCGTAATGACAACCCGCCGGCTTGCCCGGAGGGTACCGTTCTCCGAAGGGCCGCTCATGTGTCCTCGCGCCGTCCGGCGCCTCTCCCGCGCAGAGGAGTCAGGATCCGGCGGCCTTGCGGATGTAGCCGACCGCGTCGCCCACGGTGCGCATCTGCTCGGCGTCGGAGTCGGGAATGTCGATTCCGAACTCCTCTTCAAAGGCCATCACCAGTTCCACGGTGTCGAGTGAATCGGCCCCGAGATCCTCCATGAACGAAGCCTCGCTCGTGACCTGCTCCTCCTCGACACCGAGTTCAGTGACGATAATGTCCTTCACCCGGCCTTCGATGCTGTCCGCCATCTCATTGCTCCTTCGTGATGTTGCGGTCTCCCGCCATTAATGAGTGAACGATCGGGCTACATCGCCATGCCGCCGTCGACGGCCAGGACCTGACCGGTAATGTACCGGGCTTCCGGTCCAGCGAGAAACCGCGCGACGTCGGCAACGTCGGAAGGCTCCCCCAGCCGGCCCATCGGGATGCGCGTCCCCAGCTCCCGCGTGGTGCGCTCGTCGAGGTCGGCGGTCATGTCCGTTGCGATGTAGCCGGGAGCGACCGCGTTGCAGCGCACGCCCCGCTTGGCGAGCTCCCGGGCGACGCTCTTGGTGAGCCCCACGAGCCCTGCCTTGGATGCCCCGTAGTTGGTCTGACCGGCATTGCCCATCAGGCCGATTACGGAGCTGATGTTGACGATGGAGCCGGATCGGCGCTTCATCATCCCTCTGCATGCGGCACGGGTCATGTTGAAGGCCCCCGTGAGGTTGACCTTGATCACCGAATCCCAGTCCTCGTCCTTCATGCGCAGGAGAAGATTGTCCCGGGTGATGCCGGCGTTGTTGATCAGAATCGTGACGACCCCCTGGGCCTTCGCCACCGCGGCGACCGTGGTGCTGCATTGCCGCGGATCTCCGACATCGCAGAGGTAGCCGGCGTGACCGGAGCCCTCGAGTCGAGCCGCGGCGGAGGCCGCCCCGTCCTCGTCGATGTCCACGATGGCCACCCGGGCCCCGTCTGACGCGAGGACCTGCGCGATCGCGAGCCCGATGCCCCGCGATCCGCCGGTGACCAGGGCGGTCTGTCCGTCCAGTGCGCCGCTCATGATCCGCTCCCTGCCGCCACCGGATCGGGAAACAGCTTCCGGACGCCTTTCGCGGTGCCCACGCAGACGGCGCTGACGCCCCGGGCGTTGCGCCGGCTCAATCCGCACAGCACGGACCCGGGACCGATCTCGACGAACCGCTCCACACCGCTTTCGACCATGACTCGCACCGATTGGGACCACAATACGGGGGAAGTGAGCTGCCGGACCAACAGCCGACGCGCGAGGCCGGGATCCCGGACGGCCCCGGCGGTCACGTTCGAAAAGACCGGAAACTCGGGCGGTCCGAAAGATAGGCTGCGGAAACACTTCCGCAAACCCTCCTCCGCCGCGGCCATCAGGGGCGAATGAAAGGCGCCGGACACGGCCAGCCGCAGGGCCCGCCGGGCACCGGCTTCCCTGGCGCGCACCAGGACCTCGCCGATGGCCCCGGCATCCCCGCTCACCACGATCTGCGCGGGGGCGTTGAAGTTGGCCGGAACACAGACCAGCCCCTTCCCGGACACGCCGCGGCACACTTCGCGCACTTCGGGTTCCCCCAGGCCCAGGATGGCCGCCATGGCCCCGGGGCGGGCGCGTCCGGCCTCCCGCATCAGTTCGCCCCTGCGCCGCACGGCGTGCACGGCGTCCTCGAATCCGAGGGTGCCTGCGGCTGCGTGCGCGGAGAGTTCCCCAAGCGAGTGGCCCGCGGCGCAGTCGACGGGTCCCAGTCGCGGCCTCAGGACCGCGAGGGTTGCGAGAGAGTGGACCAGAATCGCGGGCTGTGCGTTGTGCGTCTGCAGCAGCTGGTCCTCGGGTCCTTCCCAGGCGAGGCGCGATAGCGGGAACCCGAGAATGTCGTCCGCTCGCTCGAAGACCCGTGCAGCTTCAGGATAGGAGGCTGCCAGGTCACGTCCCATCCCGGGAAACTGCGACCCCTGTCCGGGGAAGAGGAGAGCCAGTGACACCGGATGACGATCGACGTTGGAGGCCGCTACACGCGAAGAGCGGTGGCGCCCCATGTCAGACCCGCCCCGAAGGCGACCAGCAGGACGTTGGATCCGGGCCCGATGCGCCCCTTCTCGAGCGCCTCGTCGAGCGCCACCGGAACGGTCGCGGAACTGATGTTCCCATAGCGATGGACGTTGACGTACACCTTCTCCATGGGGACGCGCGCGTAGCGGGCGGTCGCCTCGATGATGCGGATGTTGGCCTGGTGGGGGATGAGCAGATCGACGTCGTCCGCCGTCCAGCCGGCTTGCCCGATCGCCAGGCGGGCCGACTTCGACATCGCGCGCACGGCGTTCTTGAAGACCTCCCGGCCCTCCATGAGGAGCAGGTGGGAGCGATCCGCGAGAACGGATTCGTCGAAGGGCCGGCGCGCCCCTCCGCCGGGTCTCTGAAGCAGGTCCGCGAGCTTCCCGTCGGACCGGATGTCGTTGGCGAGAATCCCCCGGTCGCCGGTTGCGGGACGGATCACGCTGGCGCCCGCTCCATCCCCGAACAGCACCGCGGTGGACCGGTCCTCCCAGTCCATGATCGACGTCATCTTCTCGGTGGACACCACCAGGACCACCTCGCCCATGCCGCTGGCGATGTATCCCTCCGCCAGGGCCAGGATGTAGAGGTAGCCCGTGCAGGCCGCGGAGATGTCCATGGCGGCCGCCTTGTCGGCCCCCAGCCGGGCCTGAATGTCGCACGCGGTGGAAGGCAGCAGCCTGTCCGGCGTCGCGGTCGACACCAGCACCAGGTCCACGTCGCCGGCGCTCACGCCCGCCCGCTCGAGCGCCTGCTCCGCCGCGGCAACGCCCATGTCGCACACGGAGGTGCAGGGGCCTGCGATGCGGCGCTCGTGGATGCCGGTGCGCTCGACGATCCACTGGTCGGTGGTGTCCACCATGCGGGTCCAGTCCTCGTTGGTGAGGACGCGATCCGGGAGATACCGTCCCGTGCTGGCGACTTCGGTAATGGGCCGGGATGAGGTCATGGGATGCGGGCCGCGGTTTCAGCCAGATAGCGGGCGACATGGCCGATCATCGATGTTCCTACGGCCTTGGCCGCCACCCCGATGGCCTTGCTGATGGCCTTGGGGGGCGATCTGCCGTGGCAGATGACGGACACCCCGTTCACTCCCAGGAGCGGCGCCCCCCCGTATTCGGCGTAGTCGAGGATCTCGATCGTGGAGCGGTCCAGCGGTATGCGGATGCGCTCCTGCTCCCGGTCCATCACCCGAATCACGAACCCCGCGACGGACTCGTAGAACTTGAGAAGCACGTTGCCGGCGAATCCGTCGGTGACCAGGACGTCGCAACGGCCATGGATGATGTCGCGGCCTTCGACGTTGCCAATGAAGTTGAGGTCGCTCCGGCTGAGCAGCCGGTGGGCTTCGACCGTACGCTCGTCCCCCTTCTCCGGCTCGGAACCGATATTCAGCAGGCCGATGCGGGGCTCCTGCCGTCCCATCAGATCCTGTGCATAGACGTGGCCGAGAAAGGCGAACTGCAGGAGGTGTTGGGGACGGCAGTCGACGTTGGCGCCGGCGTCCAGCATCAGCATGTGCGCCCGGCTGGTGGTGGGCATGAGTGTGCCTACGGCGGGCCGGTCCACTCCGGGCAGCCGCTTGAGCAGAAACACCGACGCCGCCATCACCGCACCCGTGGGTCCGGCGCTGACGAAGGCGTCCACCTGGCCCCTTCGGTGGAGCCCGATCCCGGTCACGAGGGACGAGCCGGGCTTGCGGCGCACGACGGCCGCGGGGGATTCGTTGGGGGAGACTTTCTCCGGTGCGTGGACGATTTCCAGCCGCCCGCCTTCGGAGGCGCCCTGCCGGGCAAGTTCCGCCGCGATCCGCGCGCGATCTCCCACGAGAACGACGGTGACGTCCCCGTTTCCGTGCTTCAGTGCGTGCAGCGCTCCCGCGACTTCGGTCGCGGGGGCGCCGTCGCTGCCCATGGAGTCGAGCGCGATTCTCATGGTGGACCGGTTGCCGCCGGCGTGGTCAGTCCAGCTCGACTTCGATGACCAGACGATCCCGGTAGTAGCCGCAGGTGGGACACACGCGGTGCGGGATCTGCGGATCGTCGCAGCGCGGGCAGTTCCAGACCGCGACGGGTTCGGCTCGATGATGCGTGCGGCGCTTGCGCTGCCGCTGCTTGGAGGTACGACGCTTCGGGACGGCCATGGTTTCTTCGTTCTAGTGATTCGTGAGGGCCCGAAGCTTCTCCCATCGGGCATCGACATCCGGTGCGGTGCACTCGCACCGGGCCGTGTTTCGGTTTGAGCCGCACGCCGGACACAGTCCCCGGCAGTCGGGGTGACATTCGGCGTACATCGGCGCCGCGAGCGCGAATTCCTCCCGCAGCGGACCGGCGATGTCCAGTTCGGCCAGATGCGCAGGGAAAGTATGCACCTCCCCGTCATCCCCGCCGTCGAATTCATCGTCGGGGATGAAAACAAACCGGATCGGCAGCGCGAAGGTCTGCGCGACGGGCTCCAGACAGCGCCGGCACACCTGTGCCAGGGTGGTCGACATCCTTCCCTGGACCATGACCTGGCCCGCAGCCATTGATCTCGCCGTCAGCGCCACGCGGACGGGCTCGGACAGTTCCGGACCCGGTCTCCCGAGGGCGAAATCGGCGGCCGGGCAAGCCGCTCGCAACTGGAGCGTACCCGTGCGTTCGAGCGCGTTCAAGTTCAAGTGCAGCATAGCGTAAAAAGCTAGCGTCGCGCACGGCGCCGCGTCAACGCGATGCGACGCCCAGCCTCTCGTGGCGCGAAAAGAAGAAACCGATCTCGAGCGCGGCGTTGGCATCTGAATCGGACCCGTGGACGGCATTGCGCTCCTTCGACTCCGCGTAGAGCGCGCGTACGGTGCCGGGCGCCGCCTCGGCGGGATCGGTGGCTCCGATGGCCTCGCGAAACCGGGGCACGGCGTTCTCGGCCTCGAGCACCAGGGGCACGATGGGGCCGGAGGTCATGAAGGCCACCAGGGAATCGAAGAAGGGCCGCTCCCGGTGCACCGAGTAGAAGGCGGCCGCCTGCGCCCGCGACAACCGCGTCATGCGAAGGCAGCGAATGCGGAAGCCCGCCCCTTCCAGATGGGCGAGGATGGCCCCCGTGTTTCCCGAAGCGACCGCGTCGGGCTTGATGATGGCGAGCGTCAGGCTCATCGCAGGGCCTCCCGGGTGAGATGCACGATGTCGACCGGCCGTCGCGCGACCCCGATCCCATTCTCGCGAAACGCCCTGATCTTTTCCTCCGCGGTCCCGGAGGAACCGCTGATGATGGCGCCCGCATGCCCCATGCGGCGGCCCGGGGGCGCGGTCTGGCCGGCGATGAAGCCCACGATCGGCAAATCGAGACTGCGGCCGGCGAATTCGGCTGCCTCCTGTTCGTCCGTGCCCCCGATCTCGCCGATCATCACGACCGCCCGCGTCTCTCCGTCTTCGGCGAAGGCCTTCAGGCAGTCGATGAAGGTGGTGCCGATGATGGGGTCTCCGCCGATGCCGACGCAGGTGGTCTGGCCGATGCCGGCCCCGGTGAGCTGTCCGACCGCCTCGTAGGTGAGCGTGCCCGAGCGCGACACCACGCCCACCGGACCGGAGGTCACGATGTCTCCGGAGATGATGCCGACCGTTGCCTTGCCGGGCGAAATCACCCCCGGGCAATTGGGTCCCAGCAACCGCACGCCGTGGTCGGCGACGAAGGCGTAGGCGCGCGTCATGTCGAGCACCGGGACGCCCTCGGTAATGCAGACGATGAACTCGACGCCCGATTCCGCGGCCTCCATGATCGCGCTCGCGGCGAAGGGGGGAGGCACGTAGATCACGGAGGCGTTCGCCCCCGATTCCCCGACCGCCTCGTTCATCGTGTCGAAGACGGGCACGCACGCGCCTCCCGGACCCTGGACGACCCGGCCCCCCTTCCCCGGCGTGACCCCCGCGACCACGCGCGTCCCGTATTCGATCATTCTGCCGGTGTGGAAGGATCCGTCGCGGCCGGTGATGCCCTGGACCACCACGCGCGTGGATTCGTCAACGAAGATCGACATGGAGCGGGACCGTGTGTTGTGGTAGGGAAGCCTGCGGGGGCTGCCGCCGGATGAGGAGCGTCACGCAGCCGCCCTCTTCACTGCCGCCCGCACGACCTCGTCCATCGAAGTGAAGGCGGAGAAGCCCTCGGCCGCGAGGATGTCCCGGGCTTCGGCCTCGTTTGTGCCCGTCAGGCGGATCAGGATGGGTGCGCGGATGTCGGCGCGTTTCGTTGCCTCGACGATTCCGCGCGCCACGTCGTCGCAGCGCGTGATGCCGCCGAAGATGTTGAACAGGATGACCTGCACGCTGGGATCGGCCGTGATGATCTCCAGCGCCGCCACGACCTTGTCCGGGTTGGACGACCCGCCGATGTCGAGGAAGTTGGCGGGCTCGCCGCCGTAGTACTTGACCAGATCCATCGTGGCCATCGCCAGCCCGGCTCCGTTGACGCAGCACCCCACGTTGCCGTCGAGCTTCACGAAGCTGAGACCGGCAGCGCGGGCTCGCGTCTCCGCCAGGGGCTCCGCGTCCAGGTCGCGCAGGGACTCGAGTTCCGGCCGGCGGAAGAGCTCGTTGCCGTCGATCGTGACCTTGGCGTCGATGGCCTTGACCTCCCCCGACTCCGTGGCGATGAGGGGATTCACCTCGCAGAGGGATGCCCCGTTCTTCACGAAGACCTGGTAGAGCTGCGCAAGCACCGTCGAACACTGGCGTACCAGGGACGGCTCGTCGAAGAGCGCTCGAGCCAGCCGGTACGCCTGGTGGGGCAGAAGGCCGAAGCCGGGGTCGACGCGCAGCCTGGTGATGGCGGTGGGATTGGTGGCCGCGACTTCCTCGATATCCACGCCCCCCTCCCGCGACACCATGAAGAGCGGTGCCTGCACGGCCCGGTCGACCAGGATGCCGACGTAGCGCTCGCTCGCGATCTTCTCCAGGGGCACCAGCAGGACCTTGTGCACGATGAGCCCCCGGATCGTCATCCCCAGAATGGCGCGGGCGTGGGCTTCGGCCTCCTCCGGGGTGCCGGCCAGCTTGACGCCTCCCGCCTTGCCTCTGCCTCCCGAGTGCACCTGGGCCTTGACCACCGCCGCACCGCCCATGTCGACGGCGATCGTCGCGGCTTCCCCGGGCGTGGTCGCGACCCGGCCCCGAGGCACCGGCATGCCCGCGCCGCGGAAGAGTTCCCGTGCCTGGAACTCGTGCAGGTTCATTCGGTTTGCTCCGGGAGGAAGGAGGAAGCCATCGCGACGATCCGCCCGGCGAGGGCGCTTGCGGAAGGGCGCCGGAAGGGGCGACCGGCCAAGTTACCCGGGCATCGGTTCACGATCAAGAATCCGCCTCGACTCATGACCCGGCCTGGTCTTCGAAGCGCTCCAGGAGGTCGCGCAACTCGCGCAGGTGCGCGCCGAAACCGGCGAAGTCCCCTGCCCTGAGCGCCTCCTCCGCGCGGTCGAGCAGGTCGAGGGCGTCGGCTGGCCAGGTCGACGTGTCGGCTGCCAGGTCCCGCAACTCGCCCAGGTCCGGGGGGTCGGCGGTCGTTCCCTCCTCGGGCGGGGTCACGGCGGCCAGCGCGGCGAGGGTGGCGTCCAGGGTCGGTTGCATCGCCACCCGGCGGCCGTCGCTGACGACGAACTGGCGCAGCTCGGGAATCGCGTCCGATTCGGCGGCCAGAAAGATCGGTTCCATGTACATCAGCGTGCCGTCCACGGGAACGATGTGCAGATGGCCGGTCCAGACCTCGCTTCCCCCCTGGCGCCAGAGCGAGAGCTGCTGGGAGATGGAGGGATCCTGCTCCACGAGAGCTTCCACCAGGCGGGGACCCGGGACCTGCTCCTCGACCGGGACGTCGTACAGGAGGAGCTCGCCGTAATGATCTCCGTCGCTGCGCGCGACCAGCAGCGCGGTCAGATTCTGGCGGCCCGCGGGGACGAAGGCGGTGGTCAGCAGATACTCCGGCTCCTGTTCACCCGGCAGACGGAAAATGCCGTACTCGGGCCGGTAGGGGACGGGATTGGTGCCCTGGGCGAGCTCCGTGGCGGGCGCCCACACGTCTTCCTGGCCGTGGAAGGAGGGGGCCGTCTCCAGGTGATACTGGAACAGCACCCGGCCCTGCAGGCGGAGCAGCTCGCTCGGATAGCGAATGTGTTCGCGGAGCCCGGGAGGCATCTCCTCCATGGGTTGGAAGAGGCCCGGAAGGGTGCGCCGGTAGCCTTCGAGCAGCGGGTCGTTCTCGTCCACCACGTAGAAGGAGACTCGCCCGGTAACCCCGTCCACGGTGACCTTGACGCTGTTGCGCACATAGCTCACCGGAGACCGCGGTTCGAGTTCGTAGGCGCTCGCGAGCGGGAAGTGACGGGTTGCCGTGAAAGCGTCCAGCATCCACACGACGCGGCCCTCGTGCACGACCGGATAGGGCGCCTGGGGGAAGCGCAGGAAGGGGGCGATATCGCGCGCCCGCGCCGTCACCTGACGGCGAAACACGAAACGGCTCCGGGGCGAGACCTCGGAGGCGAACAGCAGGTTCGCGTCACGGAAGCGGAGCGCCAGGAGCACCTTCCGCAGCCAGGAATCGAGCAGGATGCCTTCCGGGTAGTCCACCCCGGCCTGACCGGGTGCGCCCTCGGGGTCGAGAAAGGCCTCGGCGGTCGGATTGATGATGGCGTAGGCCTGTGGGCGGATGCCGAAGAACACTGAAGGGCGCACCAGGCGCAGTCTCTCGGGCGCTGCCACGCCTTCCGCGAACTCGGGAGGGATGGCGGACAGGATCGTCGACGGCCGGCCTTCGGGGGTGTGTTCCTCGGCCGCGCTGGCAACGGCGCCCATTCCGGCGATGTAGCGCTCGCGGATATGGAGGTTCTGCCAGTTGCGGTCCTCGATGCCGCCGGGCTCGATCTCGCGCACGGCCAGCGCAACCGGCACCAGGCCGCCGTCGGGTCCGCGGTAGCGGTCGATGGTGACGTCGCTGAACTCGTAGTAGCGGAAGCGGGCCTCCAGCTGGCGATACGTGCTCAGGAGCGCGCCCGGGGTCCACACCGGGATTCCGGCGAACTGGGCGGCGGCGGCCGTCGCGCGTGGTTCTTCGATCGTCCCGCGGTAGTCGAATCGTTCACGTTGCAGCTGGTCGAGCCCGAACCCCATGCGCGTGAACTCGAGGTTGTGCTCGATGAAGGGGGTTTCGCTTTCCAGCTCGTTGGGCTCGACGCGGAAGCGCTGCACGGTCGCCGGGTAGAGCTGGGCGAGCACGAGCGTGCCCACGACCATGCCGCCCAGCCCGGCCGCGGTCGGGACGACCTTGCGCCGCGCGCCGCCCCACGCCACCAAGGCCGCCGAGCCCAGCGCGACCACCGCGAGGGCCGTCAGGGAGGGCAGGCGGGCTACCGCGTCGGTGAACCCGAACAGCCCCTGCACGCCGGAGTTGCCGTCGAGCAGAAGGATGTAGCGCGCGATCTGGAAGCGGACGGCCAGCAGGACCAGAAACGTCGTGACCAGAAGGACGAGGTGCCGGCGGGCCAGGTCTTCCAGCCGGACCCCCTTGCGCGTCAGGCGCAGGGCGCCGGTGGCCGCATAGATCGCGATCGACAGACTGAAGAGGAAGAAGGCCAGCAGGAGCGCGAACGCGACGATCCCGCTCATCACCGGCAGGGCGAAGATGTAGAAGGACAGGTCGTGCCCCAGGATCGGGTCGCTCAACCCCCACGCGGGGGCTCGCAGCAGGAGCAGCAGCGCCAGCCCCGCTTCAGGGGGGACCACCGCGCTGAACCAGAGCGCCGCCAGCACCGAGATGACGAGCGTGCCGCGCGAGATCCAGACGCCGGGGATTCTCTCGGATATCTCCAGATTGGCGAAACGCCTGCGGATCCTGAGCGCGCGCACCGCGACCGCGAACAGGCGCACGTTCGCGTAGACCATCGCACCGACGGCCAGCATGACCAGGATGCGCACGCCCCAGCGTGCCAGCACCCGCGTCCAGAAGACGTCGAGATAGCCGTTGGCCCCGAACCAGAGGATTTCGACGTAGAGGTCGATGGCCTCGCGCGCCAGCACGAGAACCGCAGTGGCGGCCGCGATCGAGACGACCAGAATCCGGCCACCGCGCCACGGGCGAGGGCGCGCCTCAGACATCGACGCCCCTGGCCCTGAGCCAGTCCTCGACCTCGCCCTGGATCTCCCCCAGGCGGGCATCGGTGTCGGCTTCGTAGCGTGCCGCCAGGACAGGCTGGGTATTGGATGCCCTCAGCAGACCCCAGCCGCCGTCGAAGAGGATGCGCGCTCCGTCCACTGCGATCACCTCGTGGCTCCGGGAGAAATGTTCGCGCGCGGCTTCGGCGATGTCGCGCTTGATGTGCTCGGCCACCTCGATACGGTATTCGGGCGTGGACGAATAGCGCGGCAGGTCCGCCACCAGCGCCGAGAGGGAGCGTCCGGACGAAGCCAGCAGGCGCAGGAGCCGGCATGCGGCGTAGACGGCGTCGTCCACCCCGATGAACTCGTCTGCGAAGCAGATGTGGCCGGAGAG
This sequence comes from BD2-11 clade cluster bacterium bin43, assembly GCA_002238605.1. Taxonomy (GTDB): domain Bacteria; phylum Gemmatimonadota; class Gemmatimonadetes; order Longimicrobiales; family Gaopeijiaceae; genus BD2-11. The sequence goes on from MPMR01000007.1 coordinate 122,309, forward strand.
TTCGCCACCGATGATGGCTCCGGCAGCATGCATCTTCTCCTTGATGAGCGAGTGCCCGGTCGCCCACATCACGGGGACGCCCCCCGCCGCCTCGAACACGCGCGGCAGAGCCTGGGAGCACTTCACGTCGAAGACCAGCTTCTGGCCGGGACCCCGGCGCTCGAGTACCTCGAGGCCGAAGAGGAGGAGCAGGATGTCTCCGCGAACCACCGTACCGGTCTCGTCCACGACCCCGATGCGGTCGGCATCGCCGTCGAAGCCGACGCCCAGATCCGCTCCGGTCTCGCGGACCCTGGCCGCCAGGTCCACGATGTTCTCGTCCACCGTGGGATCGGGATGATGGTTCGGGAAGGTCCCGTCCAACTCGCAATAGAGGGGCACCACTTCGGCTCCGATCGCCTCCAGCACCGGCACTGCGGTGAGCGCCCCGGAAGCGTTGCCGCAATCAACCACCACCCGCAGCGGATCGATTCCCTCGAACCGGCCGGCGATGTCGGCGACGTACCGGTCGAGCACCTCCACGCATTCCTGGGAGCCCGGTCCGCGAGCCGCCCCTCCCTCATCGATTCGGCGGCGCAGTTCCTGAATCCCGTCGCCGTGGAAAGGGCGCCCCCCGATGGTCATCTTGATGCCGTTCCATTCGGCGGGGTTGTGGCTGCCGGTGATCTGAACGCCGCCGTCCGCTTCCAGCTCCCGTTCAGCCCAGTACGTTACGGGCGTGGGCACGGTGCCGAGCCGAATCACGCGACCGCCCGCCGAGCAGATCCCGTGCGAGAGGGCGTCGGCCAGGCCGTCCGAGCTGGGACGGTTGTCGCTCCCGACCACGACGCGGGGTCGAGCATCACCGGTACGTTCGCCGACGGTCGTCGCGAATGCTTTCCCGGTGGCGCGCGCCACGTCGGCATCGATGGTCTCGCCGACGATGCCTCGAATGTCGTATTGCCGGAAGATTTCGGAAGAAAAGCTCAAAACCGGTACAGGCCAGAAGTTGGTTGCGTGCCGTCTGATGTTTCGCGGATGCCGGGCGATCCGCCGCCGCGCGCCAGCGCGGGAGCGCGCCTCATTCATCCCTAGGGGGCGGCGCCGAGGAGGAGTGCCCCGGCGGTCAGGAGGCCTTCCGCACCCGCGCGGGCAAAGTCAACGCCGCCGCCCGGAAAGATGCCCAGCCCGATGACCACCGCGACCGCCGCGCCCATCGCGAAGCGCATGGTCAGCGGGACCGTCACCGGATCCGCCTCGCCGGAGCCCGCGCCGTCCCGCATCCACATGTACCATGCGATCCGCAGGTAGTAATAGTACGACACGACGGTCGTGAGAACGAAAATGACGGAAAGGGTCCAGAGTCCGGCCTCGGCCGCGCCCTGCAGGATGAAGATCTTGCCCATGAAGCCGCCCGTGCCCGGGAAGCCGGCAAGGGAGAGGAGAAAGATGGTGAGGCAGACCGCCAGCGCGGGGTGCCTTGCTCCCAGGCCGGCATAGCGGTCGATCCCGAGCCGCTCCTCGCTGTGCCCGGAGACGCACAGGACCACGGCAAAGGCGCCGATGTTCATCGCGGTGTAGACCAGCAGGTAGAACAGCAGCCCCGCGGTGGCATTCTGGTTCAGGGCCACGATCGCCACCAGCAGGTAGCCGGCGTGGGCGATGCTGGAATAGGCCAGCAGCCGTTTCACGTTGGTCTGAGCCAGCGCGATCACGTTGGCGATCACCATGGTGAGCGCCGCGAGCCACCAGCCAATCGCGTACCAGCTCTCGGGGATGCCTCCGAAGCCGACCTGGAAGACGCGGGCGAAGGCGACGAACGCAGCTGCCTTCACGCTGGCCGACATGAACGCCGTCACCGGCGAAGGGGCACCCTCGTACACGTCGGGCGTCCACATGTGGAACGGGATCGCCGAAACCTTGAAGGCGAACCCGATGGCCAGCAGCGCGATGCCGACATGGAGCAGCCCCGCCACCGCCGCGCCCGAACCGATCGCCAGCGCGATGAGCCCCAGGTTGGTGCTGCCCGTGGCTCCGTACACCAGCGCGATCCCGTAGAGCAGAAAGCCGGTCGAGAAAGCACCCAGCAGGAAGTACTTGAGCCCCGCCTCCGCCGACTTCGGATCGCGCCGATTGAAGCCGGACAGCACGTAGGCGCTGATCGACATCACCTCAAGGGCCAGGAAGATGACGATCAGGTCGCGCGTGCCTCCCATGAGCATCATGCCCACCGTGGCGAAGAGCACCAGGGCGTGGAATTCTCCCTCCTGCAGCCGCTGCCGGCGCACGTAGGCGGGCGAGATGGCCAGGGCGAGGGCGGCCGCCAGGAGGAAGATCCAGTTGGCGAAGAGATGGAAGCGGTCCACCGCGATCATCGGGCTTCCCGGCCCCGGGGTCAGCCCGTACAGCCACCCGTTTGCCAGGGCTGCCGCGAGCACGCCCACCATCGCCAGGACCGCGAGATCACCGGAACCCGATCGAGACGAGGATGTCGCACCGCCTCCCTTCCAGACGCCGGCCAGGAGCACCACCGTCCCCCAGACCGAAAGCACGATCTCGGGAAGGAGCGCCAGCAGATAGTGCGCGGGGGTGGAGAAGTCGAGCGTCATGAGTCGGCCGACTCCTCGGCGGGCTGCGTCATGTGGACGCGCTCCAGGATGGCGTCCACGCTCGGTTCCATGCGTTCCAGGATCGGCGTGGGCGCGACCCCGATCACGATCATGAGCGCGACCATGGGCGACAGGATGAAGATCTCCCGGCGGGAAAGGTCGGGCATCGACCGGTTTTCCTCCCGGTCCAGCTCGTTGAAGAGCACGCGCTGCACCATCGGCAACATGTAGTAGGCGGCGAAGATGACGCCGCTGGTCGCGATGACGGCGGTGACGGGATGCGTCTCGAAGGTGCCCAGAAGCGCCAGGAACTCGCCGACGAAGCCGCTCGTGCCGGGCAGCCCGATGGTTGCCAGGGCGGTGATCACGAGAGCCAGCGAGAGCATGGGGGCCACCCGCGCGAGCCCCCCGAACTCACCGGTCAGGCGGGTGTGGCGGCGCTCGTACAGCATGCCCAGGATGAGGAAGAGCGCCCCGGTGGAGATGCCGTGCGAGATCATCACCACCAGCCCCCCCTGGATGCCGGTCACGGTGAGGGCGAAGATGCCGATGACCACGAAGCCCATGTGGGCCACGGAGGTGTAGGCCACCAGCTTCTTGGCGTCCGGCTGCACCGCGGCGACCCAGGCGGCATACACGATGCCGGCCGTGCCGAGGACCAGCATCACGGTCACCACCGTTGGGTGCTGGGAGGCGGCCGGGAAGAACGGCAGCAGGAAGCGCAGGAACCCGTAGGTGCCCATCTTGAGCAGGATCGCGGCCAGCACCACCGAGCCCGGCGTGGGAGCCTCCACGTGCGCATCCGGCAGCCAGGTGTGGAAGGGGAACAGCGGCACCTTGATCGAGAATGCGAGCGCGAAGGCGGCGAACAGCCAGAGCTGCTCGCGCATTGAGAGCGGCACGCCGAGGATGTCCAGATAGGCGAAGGATCCGTCTCCGGCGCCCGCGGTCGCGGCGTAGAGGTAGAGAATGCCGACCAGCATCAGCAGCGACCCCACCGCCGTGTACAGGAAGAACTTCACCGCCGCGTAAATGCGGCGCTTGCCGCCCCAGACCCCGACGATGAAGTACATCGGGACCAGGGTGAGCTCGAAGAAGACGTAGAAAAGCATCAGATCCAGCGCCGTGAAGACGCCGATGATGCCCGTCTGCAGCAGGAGCATGAGGGCGTAGAAGGACTTCTGGCGGTGGGTGATGTAGCGGAACGAGCCGAGAATGGTGATCGGGGCCGTGAAGCAGGCCAGAAGCACCATGAACAGCGAGATGCCGTCGATGCCGAGGGCGTAGTGGACGCCCCAGGCCTCGATCCAGGGCACGCTCGACGCCATCTGAAACCCCGGATCCCCAACCGTGAAGGATCCCCACAGGCCGAGGCTGACGACGAAGAGCCCGAGCGTCCAGCCGAAGGCGATGTGCCCGGATCGTTCCTGGCGCTCGAGCAGCACATGCAGCATCGCCGCCATCGGCCCCCACACAAGCACGTGCAGGATCCAGGAGTCGAACGCGACCGCTTCCAGCAGACTCGTCATGGCGGGCCTCCCTGGAAGACCACGAAGCCCACGATCGCGAGGACTCCCAGCGTGAGGACGAGGGCGTAGGTGTTGACCTGTCCGGTCTGGAAGAGGCTCACAAAGGCGCCTCCGGCCCGGGTCACCAGCCCGAGCCCGTTGACCGCGCCGTCGATCAGGACGGTGTCGATGACCCGCCATGAGAAGCGCGAGGCCGCGAGGACCGGCTGGACCACGAAGCGGTCGTAGAACTCGTCGACGTACCACTTGTTGAAGAGCAGGCCCTTCAAACCCGCGGGCGCGGCGGCCTGGGCGGCGGGCGCCACCTTCCAGCGGGCGGCGGCACGCGCGGTGAACAGCACCAGCGCCAGCGCGGCCAGCGTGGACAGTCCGGCCCACAGCACCTCGCCGCCGCCGAACGGCGCAGCGTGGGCGGGCTCTCCCAGGTGTTCATAGCGGATTTCCGTCGCGCCGGCGGTGACGGGCTCCAGCCAGTGGTGCAGCCATTCCGAGGTGGGGAGCGCCCCCGCCAGCCCGAGGACCGAAGCGGCCACCTCTTCCGGCACATTGACCCACCCGCCCACGACCGACAGAACCGCCAGCGCGATCAGCGGGATGGTCATCACCCGGGGCGCCTCGTGCAGGTGCCGCGCCTCCTCGCGTCCCGTGCGGTTGGCGCCGTGGAAGGTCATCACCATGAGGCGCGTCATGTAGATGGCGGTCAGCAGCGCGGTCGCCAGTGCGAGCACCCAGAGGACCGTGAAGAGCACCGGGTAGCTCGAGGAGGCGGCCAGGCCGGCGTACCAGATGATCTCGTCCTTGGAGAAGAACCCGGCGAGCGGCCAGACCCCCGCGATGGCCAGGGTCGCAATCCACATGGTGATCCAGGTAACCGGCATCGCGGCGCGCAGCCCGCCCATGTTGCGCATGTCCTGCGGGTCGGCGTGGCTGTGCGTGCCGTGCAGCGCGTGATGCATCGCGTGAATCACCGCGCCCGACCCCAGGAACAGAAGCGCCTTGAAGAAGGCGTGGGTCATCAGGTGGAAGATGCCCGCGGCCCAGGCGCCCACCCCGACCGCCAGGAACATGTAGCCCAGCTGGGAAATGGTGGAGTAGGCGAGCACCTTCTTGATGTCGTACTGCGCGAGCGCGATGGTCGCGGCCAGGAGCGCGGTGAGCACGCCCACGGTGGCCACGACCGCGCTGCTCACGGGGGCCAGCGCGAAGAGGACCGACGTGCGCGCCACCATGTAGACGCCCGCGGTCACCATGGTCGCGGCGTGGATCAGCGCGGAGACCGGCGTGGGGCCGGCCATCGCGTCCGGCAGCCAGACGTACAGCGGGATCTGGGCGCTCTTGCCCGCCGCCCCCAGGAAGAGGAACAGCGTGATCGCGGTGACGGTGGCTCCTCCGTATTCGAGCAGCGCCGGGGCCTCGGGGAAGACCTCGGCGAAGGCCAGGGTGCCGAAGGTAGTGAACACCAGGAACATCGCCACAAGGAAGCCGAAGTCGCCGATGCGGTTGACGATGAACGCCTTCTTGCCGGCGTCGGACTTCTCGCGGTCCTGGAACCAGAAGCCGATCAGCAGATAGCTGCACAGCCCCACCCCTTCCCATCCCACGAACATCACCGGGAAGCTCGCCCCCAGGACGAGCACCAGCATGAAGAAGACGAAGAGGTTCAGGTAGGAGAAGTAGCGCGCGTAGCCGGGGTCGTCGTGCATGTAGCCGACGCTGAACACGTGGATCAGGAAGCCGACGCCGGTCACCACCAGCATCATGATCATGCTGAGCTGGTCAAGCTGCAGCGCCGCGTCCACCTCCAGTGCCCCGGTGACCATCCAGCTCCAGTAGCTCACCACGACCGGATCGTGCAGGTCCGCGTGGAACATCCCCGCGAAGTTGAGCAGCACGAGCACGAAGGAGAGCCCGACCACCCCCGGCCCCACCAGCGTCACCCAGCGCTTGTGCCCGTCGTCCTGATGCTCCGACCCGTCGGCGCCCGCGCGCACCGCAATCGCCGCCCGTGCGCCCGCGCGCATCGCCAGGACGCCGTTGACCAGGAAGCCCAGCAGGGGGAGCAGGACGATGAGCCCTGGCAGCACCGGCTCGAACGCTGCCGGCTGCGTGCTTTCCTGGATGAGGCTCGAGAGCGGCGCGAGCGTCATCTACCTACCACTTGAGCAGGTTGAAGTTGTCGACATTGACGGTCCGGTAGTGCCGGAAGATGGAGATGATGATCGCGAGCCCGACCGCGGCTTCCGCCGCCGCCACCGTCATGACGAAGAAGACGAAGACCTGTCCCTCGACGCCCACGTACCGGGAGAAGGCCACCAGGGCCAGGTTCACCGCGTTCAGCTGGAGCTCGATGCAGAGGAACATGATGATGGCGTTGCGGCGCACCAGCACGCCGAAGGTGCCGATCACGAACAGCAGGGCGCTGGTGGTCAGGGCTTCGGTCAGCACGCGGCGCTCCTCATACCCGCTTCTTCGCCAGCGCGACGGCCCCCACCACGGCGACAAGCAGCAGGATTCCGGTGATCTCGAAGGGAACCACGTACTCCTGGAAGAGCGGCCGCGCGATCAGCGACACCGCGCCCCGCTCGGCCAGCTCCAGGTCCATCGCCGCCGCGCCGGGAAAACTCTCGTACAGCGGGCTCGTCTCCGCGCCGCCGAACCGGGTGGCCAGCAGGCCGCAGAGCGCTCCGGAGACGACGAAGGCGCACACGGCGTAGAGTCCGCGCACGAGGTCGTCCCTGTAGTCGTGCCCCAGGTTCAGGAGCATGATCACGAACAGGAAGAGCACCATGATGGCGCCGGCGTAGACCATCACCTGGATGGCGGCCAGGAAATGAGCCTCCAGCAGCACGAAGATGCCGGCTACGCTCGCCAGCGACACCACCATGAACATGAGGCTGGCCACCGGATTCCGGCTCGCCACGACCCCGATGCCTCCGCCGACCACGGTCACGGCGAAGACGTAGAAGAGGATCAGCTCCATCCCCTCACTCCGATGCGGGGTCGGAGGGATCCCAGAGCGCCGTGACCGGATGCTCCTGCTCCATCAGGCGGTCCAGGTCGTAGACGAAGCGCTCGCGCGTATACTCGGCGTTCTCGAAGTGCTGGCCCACGTGGATCGCCTCCACCGGGCACACCTCCTGGCACATGCCGCAGAAGATGCAGCGGAACTCGTCGATCTCGTAGACGATGGGGTAGCGGTTGCCCTGATCGTCCTCGCCGCCGACCAGGCGGATGCAGTTGGCCGGGCAGACCGTGGGGCAGAGGCCGCAGGCCACGCACTTGGGGCGCCCGTCGGCGTGCACCTCCATGCGGTGGGTGCCGCGCCAGCGGGCGTGGAGTTCGGTAGGCTCCTCCGGATAGCTGCGGGTCACCTTGCGGGGATTCACCATGTGGCGGAAGGTCAGCGACATCCCCTTGAGGGCAGCTCTCAGGTACGAACTCCGGGCCGCTTCCGGCCTGCGCACCAGCTTCACCGAAATGGCCATGGCGACTCCCCGGGAATCATGGGTGGGCGGCCGGCGCCGCGCGGGCGGCCCGTCCGGCGGGCGCGGCTCCGGTGATGATCCGGCCGCGGTCGAGGTACAGGGCGAACATGCCGGTGGCGACGAGGCTCACTGCGGTCAGCGCCAGGCCGAAGCCCGGTCCGGCGGACACGCCCAGCTGATCCAGCACCAGGATGGTGCCGCCCACGAGCATGACGTAGGCGAGCGCCGTGGGCAACATCACCTTCCACCCCAGGTGCATGACCTGGTCGTAGCGGAAGCGCGGAAGCGTCCAGCGCACCCAGATGTAGAGGACCACGAAAAAAGTGGTCTTGAGCATGAAGGCGCCCAGGGTGAGCAGCGTGGTCCAGATGGACAGCTGTGCCGCGATTGGCTCGCCCGCGGCGGTGAAGCCGGAGATGAGCCCGCCCTCGTACGGGATGAAATTGTCTCCCGTCCAGAAGGGGATGTCCCAACCCCCCAGGAACAGCGTGGCCATGAGCGCCGAGGCGGTGATCACGTGCGCGTACTCGGCGATGAAGAACATGCTGAACTTCATGGACGAGTATTCGGTGTGATAGCCGGTTACGAGCTCGGACTCGGCTTCGGGCATGTCGAAGGGCAGCCGGTTGGTTTCCGCGAACGCCGAGATCAGGAAGAGCAGGAAGCCGAGCGACAGCGGCAGCACGTACCAGAGGCCCAGCTGCTGATCGGCCACCATCCGCGTGAGCGTGACGTTGCCCGCCAGCATCATGACCGGGATCAGGGAGAGCCCCAGGCCGACCTCGTAGCTCACCATCTGGGCGGAGGCGCGCAACCCGCCCAGCAACGCGTACTTGTTGTTGGAGGACCATCCGCCCAGGAAGATCCCGTACACGCCGAGCGAGCCGATGGCGAGGATGTAGAGCACCCCCACCGGCAGGTCGGCGACGATCATGTCCACGGTTCCCCACGGGGTGGGAAGCGGGGCGGCGAAGGGAATCACGGCGAAGGTGACGAGCGCCGGCATGATCGACAGCATCGGGCCCATAACGAAGAAGAAGCGCGATGCGGTGGCCGGGTTGGTCTCTTCCTTGATGATGTTCTTGAGCCCGTCGGCGATGGGCTGCAGGAGCCCGAACGGGCCCACCCGGTTCGGCCCCAGACGATCCTGGATGAAGGCGGAAATGCGCCGTTCGGCCCAGGTGGCGTACATGATCGCAACCATCAGCGCCGTGAAGACGGCCAGCACCTTGACGGCTGCCGCAATCAGGGAAGCCGTGGGCGAGAGCTCGTTCATCGTTCTCCCGCGAGGGCCGCGGGACGGTCCACGGCCGTACCCCGCGCGCCGATCCGGTCGTAGCTGAGCCCTTCATACTCCGGTACGCCCGCCGCCAGCCGGTCGAACACCTCCGACGCGCTCGCCGGCGCCGGTCTTCCCGCGAGGGAAGCGGCCAGCGACCCGAGCACCTGCCATGCCGGCTGGGCGTGTCCGGCGGCCCTGAGCGCGGGCTCGAAGCGCTGAACCCGTGTCTGCACGCTGGTGAACGTCCCCTCCTGCTCCGCGAAGGTGGTGACCGGGAGCACGAAGTGCGCGCTGCGGGCCGCCGGCGCCGGGTGGGCTCCGAGGTAGACGAAGAGTTCCGCCCGCGAGCCGAAGTCCTCCGGCTGATCGGCAAGTTCGTCGGCCAGCGCGATCAGCGCGCCGGCGCCCGCGGCCACTTCTTCCAGCCCTCCGGTGGCATCGTCGCTCCCCACCCGGCGCAGCCCCAGCAGTTCGGCGCCGCGGGTGTTGGGCGCCAGGTCGCGCCGGCGGGTCAGCACCGGGAAGCCGGGCAACGGGACCTCGTCCGGGGCTCTCGGCGAGCGGTACACGATGTCGCCGCCGCCGAGACGGTCCATGAGCTCCCGGAGCGCCGCCAGATCCTCGTTGGACGCGTGGGCCGCAGCGACGGCCCGGACGGGTCCGCGGCATGCCTCGAGCCGCTCCCGCAGCGAAGCGAGAGCTGCGTGCCATCCGGGCGCCGACCAGCCGCCGTCCCCGCGCACGAACGGCTCCTCGATGCGGTCGCCGCGGTTCATCCACTCGTAACGGCCGCGGCCGTAGTCGCACATCCAGTGGCCGTTGACCTCCGGGTTTTCGCGGGGCTTGAGCCGATGCACCACGTTGTCGCGGGTGTGGATGTCGATATTGCATCCCTGCGAGCAGTTGGGACACACGGACGGGGTGTGGTCGAGGTCCCAGGCGCGCGCCTTGTGCAGAAAGTCCTTGGAGACCAGCGCCCCCACCGGACAGATGTCGACGATGTTGCCCGCGTAGGGAGAGTCCCTCAGCCCCTGTTCGAAGAACGTGTCGATGACCGCCCGGTCGCCCCGCTCCACCACCGTCAGCACGGGATCCTGCGCCATCTCCTCCATGAAGCGCACGCAGCGCGTGCACATGACGCAGCGGTCGCCGTAGAAGAGGACGTCGCCTCCGAAGTCGTCGCGGCCGAAGACGCGCTTGGGCTCGATCCCACGCCCGTGCGCCCGGCCTTCGGAGTGGACATAGTCCTGCAGCTTGCACTCCCCGGACTGGTCGCAGATCGGGCAATCCAGCGGGTGGTTGATGAGGTAGAACTCGAGCACGCCCTTGCGCATCTCGCGCGCCAGCCCGTCGTCGGTGCGCACCACCTGGCCGTCCTGGGCCTGTGTGACGCAGGAGGGCATGGGCTTGGGGGCGCCTTCAACGTCCACCAGGCAGAGGCGGCACTGGGCGGGCGCGGACAGGGCGGGGTGATAGCAGTAGTGCGGCACCTCCACCCCGATCTCCTGGGCGGCGTGAAGCAGGCTGGTGCCCTCGGGGACCGTGACCTGGCGGCCGTCGATGGTGAGGGTGACGGTGCTCACGCGACCTCCGCGCTCTCGCCCCGGTGGATCAGGGCCAGGTATTCGTCCCGGAACTTCTCGATGGAGGACACCACCGGCGCCGCCGCCGAATCGGAGAGGACGCAGATGGTGGTGCCGGTCATCTGGGCGCTCATGTCGAGCAGGGTGTCCAGGTCGGATTCGGAGCCCCGCCCCGCTTCGATGCGACGAAGGACCTGCGTCATCCAGGAGGTGCCCTCGCGGCAGGGCGTGCACTGGCCGCAGGACTCGTGCGCGTAGAACTGCACCATGCGCCGGACTTCACGCACGATGTCGGTGCGGTCGTCCATCACGATCACGGAAGCGCAGCCGAGCATCGAGCCGGCGGCCTCCACCCCCTCGTAGCACAGCGTGCATTCCCGGCAATCCTCCGCATCCATCAACGGGACGGAACTGCCGCCCGGAATCACGGACTTCAGCGTCCGCCCTTCGGCGACGCCGCCGCACACGTCCTCGATCAGTTCCATCATCGGGAAGCCCAGCGGAAGCTCGTAGTTGCCGGGCTTCTCCACATGGCCGCTCACGCAGAAGAGCTTGGTGCCGGGCGACTTGTCGGTGCCCCACTGCCGATACCACTCGCCGCCGTGCTCGACGATATGGGGCACGGCTGCCAGCGTCTCGACATTGTTGATGGTGGTTGGCATGGAATACACGCCCACCGCGGCCGGGAAGGGCGGCTTCACGCGCGGCTCTCCCCGCCGGCCCTCCAGCGAGTTCATGAGCCCCGTCTCTTCCCCGCAGATGTAGGCGCCCGCGCCCACGTGGGCGGTCACGTCGATGTGGGTTCCGGAGCCGAGGATGTCGGCACCCGCGAATCCTGCTCCGTACGCCTCCTCGAGCGCGCGCGCGATGACTTGGCTGGCCTCGAAGAACTCGCCCCGCAGGTAGATGTAGGCGTGCCGCGAACCCATCGCGTAGGCGGCGATCAGGCATCCCTCGATGAGCTGATGGGGATCCCAGCGGATCAGCTCGCGGTCCTTGAAGGTTCCGGGCTCGGATTCGTCGGCGTTGCACAGCAGATAGTGCGGCTTGACCGCGGCCCTGGGCATGAAGCTCCACTTGAGCCCGGTTGGAAAGCCCGCGCCTCCCCTGCCCCGCAGTCCGGACGCCTTCACTTCGTCGATGACCGTGGCAGGCCCGATCTCGAGGGCACGTGTCAGGCCCCGGTATCCGCCCCGCTCGCGGTAGCCCTCCAGCGTGCGCGCGGCAGGATCTCCGAAGTTGCGGGAGATGACGCGCACCTCGCTGGCATGCACGTAAGGGTAGGCCATCTACTCGCCGTGCTCCCTGAGACGCTGCAGGAGCGCGGGCACGTCGTCCGGCAGCACGTTCTCGTAGTAGCGGGAGTTGATCTGCACGGCGACCGGGAAGCCGCACGCGGCCAGGCACTCCACCTCGATGACGGTGAAGTCGCCGTCCCGGGAGGTCTCTCCCAGCTCGGTGCCGGTGTGTCGGAGGAAGGCGTTGAGCACCTCCTCGCCCTTGCACAGGCTGCAGCTGATGTTGGTGCAGACCTGGATGAGGAATCGCCCCACCGGCCGCTTGTTGTACATCGTGTAGAAGGTGACCGTCCCGCGAACCTCGGCCATCGGCAGGCCGAGCAGCGCCGCCACCTCGTCCATCGTCTCCGGGGAGATGTGGCCGCGCAACTCCTGGGCCAGGTTCAGCGTCGGAAGCAGGGCGCCGCGCGCGGTGGGATAGCGTGAGCGAATCTTCTCGAACCTCTCCCGGTACGGGCCCTCGAACAGGACCGCGCCCGGATCCTTGCCGGGAAGCATGTAGGGGTACGAGGGAGCAACCGAGGGATGCCCGCCGTCGAGGGGTCGCTCGCCCACGAAGTCGGTGCCGCGCACGTCCGCTTCGGAGAGGTCGAACTCTCCCACGTTGCCGGCCCACCCGGGGTTGCGGAACGGCGCGCGGGCGGGACCGCTCATCGGTCGATCTCGCCGAGCACGATGTCCAGGCTCGCGTTGATCATGATGAGGTCGGCGACCAGGTGCCCTTCGGCCAGCCTGGCGATGGCCGACAGGTTGACGAAGGAGGGCGGCCGGATGCGCCAGCGCACCGGCTTGGGTCCGCCGTCGCCCACCAGGTACATGCCCAGCTCGCCCTTGGAACCCTCGACGGCGAAGTAGCAGTCCTCGGCGGGCGCGTTGATGCCGTCCATGATCAGCTTGAAGTGGTGGATCATCGACTCCATGTCGTTCATGCAGTCTGTCTTGCTCGGCAGGCTGACGCGCGGGTCCTCGACGTTGATGGGACCGTCGGGGAGGCGGTCCAGGGCCTGATGCAGGATGGCCACGCTCTGGCGCATCTCCTCCATGCGCACCAGGTAGCGATCGTAGCAGTCGCCGTTCTCACCCACCGGGACCTCGAAGTCGTAGGTCTCGTAGTCGTAGTAGGGCCGGTCCTTGCGCACGTCGTAGTCGACCCCGCTGGCGCGCAGGTTGGGACCGGTCAGACCGCAGTCGATCGCGTCTTCCGGGCCGATGGCGCCGATGTCGATGGTGCGGCCCTGATGGATCGCGTTGGTGGTGAGCAGCGAGTCGATCTCGTTCAGCGTGCGGGGGAAGGTGTCGATGAAGTCCCGCACCCCCTGCGCCCAGCCCGCCGGCAGGTCCGACATCATGCCCCCGACGCGGGTGGCGGAGGTCGTGATGCGGGCGCCGGTGAGCTCCTCGTGCAGCTGGTAGATGCGCTCCCGTTCCTGGAAGGCGTACAGGAAGGGAGTGAAGGCGCCGACGTCGATGGCGGTGGTCCCCAGCCAGAGCAGGTGCGAGAAGATGCGGTCCAGCTCGAGGCAGATCACCCGCACCACCTTGCAGCGCTCCGTTACCTCGATGCCCATCAGCTTCTCGACCGCCATGGCGTAGGCGCAGTTGTAGATCAGCGGCGCCAGGTAGTCCATCCGGTCGGTGAGCGGCACGATCTGGTTGTACGTGCGGTACTCGCCCAGCTTCTCGAAGGAGGAATGCAGGTAACCGATGTGCGGCGTGACCGACACCACGGTCTCCCCGTCCAGCTCGCAGATGAGCCTGAGCACGCCGTGCGTGGCGGGGTGCTGCGGCCCGATGTTGATGAGCATCTGCTCGGAACCGATGTCGGGCTCCGCGACATCGACGGGCGTCAGCGGTCCCATCGCGGGCCGGGCGTCCATCCCCATCTCCGCGCCCCGGCCCACCGGGATCTCCACCGTCCGACGCGTCATCGGCCCTGGCTTCCCGAGCCGGAGGTTGCGGACTCGTCCGCCGGGACCAGCTGGGGAGCGCCGCGTCCCTCCATTTCGTCAGGCATGTAGTACTGCTCCATGTCCTGGGAGAGGGCGCGCCGGGTCTGCTCGGCGCGGGAGAAACGGCCGCGCAGCGGGAAGTCCTTACGCAGGGGATGGCCTTCGGCGTAATTCTCGGGCATGAGAATGCGGCGCAGGTCCGGGTGCCCCCTGAACTCGATCCCGAACAGATCGTAGACTTCGCGCTCAAGCCAGTTGGCCGCACTCCAGAGCGCGGTCACCGAGGCGATCGCGAGGCGGGAAAGCGGGAGTTCGCACTTTACCCGCAACGCCCTGCGGTGCGGTATGGACCAGAGCTGGTAGACGACCTCGAGCGGGCGTCCGTCGCCGTAGTCGACCGCGGTTACGTCGACCAGCAGGTTGAAACGCTCGCCGGGGTCCGTGCGCAACCAGTCCAGCACTTCCGCGTTGCGCGAAGGATCGATGTAGACCACCTGCTGGTCCCCCGACTGCACCAGGTCGCGGACAACGGCGTCGGGGAACGCCGCGCGCAGAGCCTCGACGGTCGTGGACGCGGGCATTCCGTCGCGGTCCGGTCGGGTCACGGAATGCGGTCGTCGGGCCGGTCGGAGGCGTCTGACCCGGTGGGCCCGCTCACCCGGTTCTGCCGGGTCGAATTGCCGAAGGGTCCCGAGAGCGCCAGCACCTCTTCGGCGTCGGCGCGCGCGCGGGCCACCGCCGCCGGGTCCTCGGCGCGCAGAGTGCCGTGCTCGCTCAGGCGCTCCTCGCGGATCTTCTCCTGAATCATCATGAGCCCGTAAATGAGGCCCTCCGGTCTCGGCGGACAACCGGGCACGTAGACGTCCACGGGGATGATGGTGTCGATTCCCTGCACCATCGAATAGACGTCGAACACGCCCCCCGACGAGGCGCACGCGCCCATCGAGACGGCCCACTTGGGCTGCGGCATCTGGTCCCAGATGCGGCGCAGGACGGGCGCCAGCTTGTAGGGTACCCGCCCCGCACAGATGAGCACGTCGGCCTGGCGGGGACTGAACGACATGCGCTCCATCCCGAAGCGCGCCAGGTCGAAGTTGCTGGCGGCCGCCGCCATCATTTCGATGGCGCAGCACGCGGTGCCGAAAGGCATGGGCCAGAGCGAGTTGCGGCGGGCCCAGTTGACGACGAAGTCGAGCCGCGTGGTCAGAAAGGTCGGCGTTCCCGCGCCGAGGACCCCGCCCGGCGGCGAGGAAGCGACGGGAAGGCGTTCAGCGGGTTGTTCGCTCAGTCCCAATCCAGGCCTCCTTTCTTCCACTCGTACACAAGCCCCGCGGTGAGCACCGCCACGAAGATGGAAGCGGCCACGAATCCGCTCCATCCCAACGCGCGCATTTCGACCGCCCAGGGGATGAGGAAGACCGCTTCCAGATCGAAGACGATGAAGCTGATGGCGACGAGATAGAACTTGACCGAAAAGCGAGTCCGCGTGTCGCCCAGCGGGATCATTCCGGACTCGTAAGGCATTGCCTTCTCCGGAGTTGGCCTGCGAGGACTGAGGATGTGCGACAGCACTACCATGAAGACCGCGTTGAGGGCGGAGACCCCGAAGATGAGCAGGATCGGGAGGTAGGCGTCCGACATCGAGTCGCCCGCGTGTGCAGGGGGTGTCGCAGGGAATCCGGGTGGCAGAAAGCTACCGATGCGCCCCGACCCGGTCAACCCGCCGCGAAGCATCCCCGCGAGCCGATTACGCTGGTGCGTGACAGGCCGGCAACACCTTCCCGACGCGGCTCGCGAACCCTGCCCTGAAGGGAGATCGCTCGACGCGGGAGACCGCTGGCGGCGGCGTCTTCCGAACCCGGCTGATCCCGACTATGCCGCAAGGCGGTGTGCGGCAAGGGGGCGTGGCGGAGAGCGCCCGGGGTTTCGGCGGCATGGCAGGATCCATGATTCGGCACGGCATTTGCAGGAACAGCCTGTGACAGGGCTCAGTCCCCGAGGCACTGAACCAGCTTCGGGCACTGAACCAGACTGTGCGGGTATCACTTTCGGCATCTCGAAAACCTCTGCCGGGAATATGAGCCCGATTTTGAAAATAGTGAGCCTGAAATACGGCTCCCCGACATCCCTGAACCACGAGGAGTGAACGGTGATGCGCCGCATTACACGTATTCGCACTCTCGACCAGGTCCGTCGTTTCCTGAAAGTTGCCGACGCCCCGAAGTTGCAGGCGGACAGCCGTGAATCCATATACGATTTCATCCGCAGGACACTGGACCGATTCGAATACCACGATCTCAGGAAACGCGATAAGAGCCTGCTGAAGACATTCCTGGCCCGAGTGACAGGTTTCTCGCGTGCCCAACTGACCCGACTGATTGCACAACATCGCGAGACCGGCACCATCCGTGACCGTCGCGGCACGCCGCGGCACTCAAGAGCCGCGTAGCCGACGACCAGACGCGCTGCGGCCCGGCGCCGGGCGGAGCCTTGCCGCAATGCACGCTCGTTTCCATCATGAGCCCGGCGGTGCGTCATCGGACGCAGTTCACGCGCTTGTGCCGGAGAATACCATGGCCGGTTTGTTGATGCGGATCCGCTCCCGTTGGCCGCGCGCCGGTCCCGGCCCTCCTCGTCGGCCATCGGCTCGCGCCGCGCCGGCGCTGCTGGTTGCGTCCTTCCTCCAGGCCTTCGGCGTATCTCCGGGGATGGCGCAGGAGCCCCCGGACACGGTGCTCGCCGGTGACTCCCTGCTGGTCGTGGTAGGTTCCCGGGCGCAGATCCAGGATCCGGTGCTGCTTCCGGTGCCGGTGGACATCTACGGGTCCGAGGAGCTGTCGCGCCTGGGCGACATCGATCTGGGCGAGGCGCTGGCGAAGGTTGCACCATCATTCAACTCGACGCGACTGACGGTCGGCGATGGCGCGGCGTTCCATGTGGCGACGCTGCGCGGGATGAATCCGGACCAGGTGCTGGTGCTGATCAACGGCAAGCGCCGCCACGGGATCGCGTTTGCCAAGGTTCTCAGCATGCTGGGCATGGGCACGACCGGAACGGATCTGCGCGCCATCCCGATTCACGCCATCGAGCGCATCGAAGTCCTCCGCGAGGGTGCGGCGTCGCAGTACGGGTCGGACGCCATTGCGGGGGTCATCAACGTCGTTCTCAAGGACGATGCCGCAGGCTCGACCTGGTCCACCTATCTGGGCCGGACTTCCTTCGGAGACGGGGAACGACTGTCGACTTCCGGGAACGTGGGGCTCGCCCTCGGAGAGCGCGGCGGATACCTGAACTTCACGGGAGAATACTCGCGGCAGACGCCCAGCCAGAGGGGCGGTGAAGCGCCCACCTGTTTCGGCCCGAATCCGGGCTACGCGCCGTGTGCGGACGGGGGCAAGGTGATGTACCTGTCGCGCAACGGCGAACCCGATTATGAGGGCGGCGCGGTGATGGCCAACGCGGCCCTGCCGGTCGGCGAGACGATGGAGCTCTTCGCCTTCGGGGGTTTTTCGCGCCGCAGCGCGGTGTCGGACGGGCTGTACCGGAAGGCGGACTGGGTGCCGCGCAACGTCTCCTACGTGTATCCCGACGGCTTCTTTCCGACCGAGGAATCCGACCTCACGGATGCTTCGCTGGCAGGGGGACTCCGGGGAGAGTTCGATGCCTGGTCGGCCGAGCTGGGCGCCGGCTTCGGCCAGGGCACCTTCTCGTTCGACGTCGCCAACTCCATCAACCCCTCCTATGCCGCGGCGCAACTCGCCCGCAATCCGGCAGCCTCGTCCGCGGAAATCGCTGCCGCGGCCGGTCCCCGGTCGGCCCACAGCGGAACGCTCAACCTCCGCCAGCTGCACCTGAACGCGGACGCACAGCGTGACCTGGAACTGGGTTCGACGCCGGGGTTGCTGGCCGTGGGGGCCGCCTTGCGCAGCGAGAGCTACTGGATGGAAGCCGGTGATCCCGTGAGCTACGGCTGCGGGCCGGCCAATACCGCCGGCAGTTTTCCGGCCGCCCACGAGCTGAACGTTGACGGATCGGAGGTAGCGAGTTGCGGCATGCAGGGATACCCGGGCTACAGCCCCCAGTCCGCATTCGAGAGCGAGCGGGATCGCCTCAGCGTGGGGGTGTATGCCGACTCGGAGATCAAGCCCATGGACGAGGCGCTTGCACTGGGAGGGGCTCTTCGCTTTGAGAACTACAGCGACGCCGGCAGCTCCCTTACCGCCAAACTGGCGACCCGGCTCGAACTGGGGGAATCGGGACCCGCTCTGCGGGGCGCGGTCTCGACCGGGTTCCGGGCGCCCAGCCTGCCCCAGCGCGGATTCAACACCCTGGGCTTCGTCGGGAGCAGCGGGGGGCTCAGCAGCAACGGGTTTCTCCCGGAGGGAGATCCCATCGCCTGCGAGGATTTCGGAGCGTGCTCGCTCGGCCACGAGACGTCCATGAGCCTTACGGGAGGTCTCGTCTTTGCGCACGAGAACGGGTTCCAGCTGACCGCCGACTACTATCGCGTGGCGGTCAAGGACGCGATCGCGCTCACGGAAGGGCTCACCGCGGAGCACGGTCTGCGCGGCAACGCGCAGTTCCAGGGCCGACCGGTCGACGCGGTGGCGTTCTGGACCAATGCGATCGATACCCGCACCCGGGGGTTCGACGTCGTCGCCGGCTGGCGGTTCCGGGGGATGGATTGGGGCGCCGCCGATCTCTCGGCCAGCCTGCACCGGAACGAAACCGCAATCACCGCGAACCGGAACCCCTACTTCATCCGCGATACCCAGACGATGCTCATCACTCAGGCTCAGCCCGGGACGCGCATCGCCTTCAGCGGAGACGTGAGGTGGGCTTCGGGCTTCGGCGCGCGGGTTCGCATGCGGCACATGGGATCGGTGATGGTGCCGACCGTGTTCGAGGTTCCGACCGGGATCAGCGGAGCGGCCCTCGCGGACGTGGAGATCACCTTCACGATCGATGACCGGATCCGGGTGGGGCTGGGCGCGAACAACCTGTTCGACAAGCTGCCGGCGCGGCTCCCGGACGACCATGTGGCGCAGCTCTGGTCCCTGAACTACGCACCCGAGTCGCCCTACGGGATCGCGGGGCGGATAACGTACCTGAAACTGGACGTATTCGGGACTTGAGGCGGGGGCGGCGGTCCCCCCGACCACGACCGGCGCGGCAGCTCCTGTTGCCGTCAGGGTCGGCCGGCCGGCCGGCAAACCGCCTCCGGTCAGTGCCGGAAGAGCCGCCTTCCCGTAAAGGCCATCGCGATCCCGTGCTCGTCCGCGGCGGCAACGACCTCTTCGTCGCGAACCGAACCGCCCGGCTGCACGACCGCGCGCACCCCGGCCGCGGCCGCCGCGTCGACGCCGTCGCGGAACGGGAAGAAGGCATCCGAGGCCAGCGCGCAGCCGGACAGATCGAGGCCGGCGGCGGCGGCCTTTCGGACCGCGAGCTCGGACGCGTCCACCCGGCTCACCTGCCCCATGCCGATGCCCAGCGTGGCGCCGCTGCGCGCGAGCAGGATGGCGTTGGATTTCACCCCCGCGACCGCCGACCAGGCGAAGTCGAGGTCGTCGAGTTCGCGCGCGGACGGGGCGCGCCGGGTGACGACCCGCCACTCTGCGCTTCCCAGCCCGTAGAAGGGCGGCGGAGGCGCCGATTGCGCCAGCAGGCCGCCGGACACGGTGCGCAGCGTTCTGGGTTCGGGGAGGCGGGCGTGCGCCGCGAGGAACGCGGCCGAGGCGCGGTGCCCGGGTGAAGCCTCCCGCCACCAGTCGATGTGGTCCGGGTCGAGCGGCAGGGCGTCGCGAGCGACCGGCTCGCCGGGCATGGCGAGCAGGCGCAGGCTGGGCTTGCGGGTCAGGATCCTCATCGCCCCGTCGTCGAAGGCCGGCGCAACCAGGCACTCGACAAAGAGCTCCGACATCCGCGCGGCGGTGGCGGCATCGACGCGCCGGTTCACCGCGATCACGGACCCGAAGGCGCTCACAGGGTCGGTTCGCAGGGCGCGCAGGTAGGCTTCTTCGAGTGTCTCCGCGAGCGCCATCCCCGCGGGCGTGGTGTGCTTGACGATGCACACGGCCGGCCGCGCCGAGAAAGCGAAGGGAGCGAGACACTGGAGGGCGCCGTCGAGGTCGAGGTAGTTGTTGTACGAAAGCGCCTTGCCGTGCAGCTGCTCGAGGCCGGCCAGTCCCACGCCCGCGTGTCCGCGCCAGCGGTAGAACGCCGCCTCCTGGTCCGGGTTCTCGCCGTAGCGCAGAACATCCTCCAGTTCGGCGGTCAAGGCGAGGTCGACCGGGAACATTCCGGCTTCGCCCGTTGCGGGGGCCGGCTCCTCCGCGTCCACGCAGGTTCCCCTGCCCTCCCGGGCGGCGTTCCCCAGCCACTCCGCGACGGCGTCATCGTACGCGCTCGTGTGTGCAAACACCTTCACCGCCAACTCCCGGCGAAGCGCGCGGCCGTCTCCTTCCCGGTCGAGGGCCGCGAGTACGCGCGGGTAGTCGCCGGGATCCACGACGGCCCACACGTCGGCGTGGTTCTTGGCCGCCGCCCGGATCATGGCGGGTCCGCCGATGTCCACCTGCTCCATCGCGTCGCCCACCGACACGCCGCCCTTCGCCACGGTCTCCCGGAAGGGGTAGAGGTTGACCGCCACCAGGCCCACGGGCGCGTAGCCCCGTGCCGCGAGGGCGTCGTCGTCGTCGCGGCGCCCGCTCCGGGCCAGGATCCCCGCATGGATGGCCGGGTGCAGCGTCTTGACCCGCCCGTCCATCATTTCCGGGTGGGACGTGACCTCCGCCACCTGTACGACGGGAAGCCCCGCGTCGACGAGGGTTCGCGCGGTTCCCCCGGTCGAGACGATCTCCCATCCGCGGCCGAC
Source organism: BD2-11 clade cluster bacterium bin43 (assembly GCA_002238605.1). GTDB lineage: Bacteria > Gemmatimonadota > Gemmatimonadetes > Longimicrobiales > Gaopeijiaceae > BD2-11. The sequence goes on from MPMR01000007.1 coordinate 142,900, forward strand.
GAGACCGCGGGCAAGCTCTTCGATCCCGCTCTTGTCCGATACGCTCAGCAGCGCTCGTCTTCGAGTCATGTTCGCTCCCCCATGGCGTGCAAGACTGACGCTAATCGCCGGTGAAACCGGCGGAAATCGAGCGCGCGACATCGGCTCCGGCCTGTGACTTCGCCAGGAACGCGGTTCCGGGCGGCGAAAAGGGCGTTGGCCGGCGCCCTCGGGCGAGAGCACGGCTCAGATGGTCCACGACCCGGGGATAGAGGAGATGCTCGACGCGAAGCACCCGGGCGGCGAGCGCATGCGGGTCGTCGCCTGCGCGCACCGACACCGGCCACTGCGCGACGATCGGGCCTCGATCGTACTCCTCGTCCACGAAGTGCACCGTGGGCCCGGTGAGCCGCGCGCCCGACGCAAGCACCGCCTCGTGCACGCGCATCCCGTACATCCCCTTCCCTCCGAAGGCCGGGAGGAGCGCGGGATGGATGTTGACCATCCTCTCGCGGAAGGCCTCGACGACGTCCGCGGGGATGAGCCGGAGGTAGCCCGCGAGCGCGATGAACCCGATATCGGCGGAACTCAGGATGTCCAGCGTCTCCGCGGCGACATCGCCGGACGATCGTCCCGCGACCGGGAGAAAGCGTGACCGGATCCCGCTACGATGAGCGCGCCGGAGCGCCCTGGCGTCCTCCTGGTCGCTGATGACGAGTTGGACGCGCCAGGGTGGTGCATCGAGGGTGGCGTGGTGGTCGAGGATGGCCTGCAGGTTCGAACCCGAACCCGACGCGAAGACCGCCACGGGCAGGCTCACACGAACTCGCCTCCCTGGAAGGGCATCAGAAACGGATTGGTGCGGCGCTCCCATCCCACCGTGGTTTCGGGGCCGTGCCCGGTGAGCAGACGGGTGTCGTCGGCGAGCGTCAGCACCTGTTGGCGAATCGAGTGCAGCAACTGCTGCATGTCTCCCCCCGGAAGGTCCGTGCGCCCGATCGACCCCGCGAACACGACATCCGCCACGACGGCGACCCGCTCGTCCTCATTGACCAGCACGACATGACCGGGGGAGTGACCGGGGGCGTGGCGCACGCGAAACGCGCACCGTCCAAAGCCGAGTTCATCCCCGTGCGCGAGCTGCTCGTCGACGGCCGGCAGCCGTGGCGCGCGCACCCCGAACGCCGTCGCCTGTTCGGTCGCGGCCCGGTAGAGGAAGGCGTCGGCCGGGTGGAGGAAGATCGGGGCATCCGTGACGGCACGGATGTCGGGCACCCCTTCGACATGATCCAGGTGGGCGTGGGTCAGCACGACGGCCTTGACGTCCAGGTCGTCGGCCTCGATCGCGCGACACATGTCCGGAGCCGCCGCGCCGGGATCGATGACCAGCGTCTCGCCGGTTGCGTCGCAGATGGCCAGCCACGCGTTCTGCTGGAAGCCGTCCGCGCCGGTGAAGGTCCGCAGACGGATCACCTGCGTGATCTGTCCACTGCAGTGGTCCTGGGGCGCTCGGTTCGGACCTGGGGCGTGATCAGACCGTGAAGGAGCTTCCGCACCCGCATCCGCCCGCGGCCTGTGGGTTGGAGAAGCTGAAGCCCTGTCCCATCATGCTGGACACATAGTCGATCTGCACGCCCTCGAGGTACTGGGCGCTGAACGGGTCGACGAAAACCCGGAAGTCGTCCAGCTCCAGCACTTCGTCGTCGTCCTCGGGCGCCTCTTCGATGTTGAGGCCGTACTGAAAGCCCGAGCATCCGCCCGGAAGCACGGCGACACGAAGCCCGGCCCGGGACCGGGAGTCGAGCTCTTCCAGAAACTGCGTGATTTTGGTAGTGGCTTCAGGCGTCAGAGTAATCTGCATGGTCCTGCTCCTGAGGGTGCGGCTCGGCCGACCGATGGATCAAGTCGGAAAAACCCGCCTGGCGCTCCGGTGTTCCCCTTCCCTGCCGGCAACTTCTCCGGCGCCCGCACCGGCGGCTGGCGGTCCTGTACAAGATCGCGCCTTCAATCGATGTCCGGAAGACATGCTCGAACCAGGCGCTCCACGAGCAGGTTTTCCTCCTGGGGCTCGACTGTGCGCAGATCGAGACCGAGGCGGTCCTTCTCGACGGGCGCGAGCACGGAGGGTTCGCCGCGTCTCAGGCGTCGAGCGACGGCGGACGCGGACCGTGCGCCGGTTGTCGGCTCCACTACGAACGTGTCCAGGGTGACCCCCGGACAGGTTCCGCCTCCCACGAGCGAACTCCCGGGACTCACCCGGGCTTCCACGCCCCGAGCCTCCAGCGCGGCGGCCAGGCGCCGGGCGCGTCCGAGCAGCTCTTCCGGGGAGGAGGCGATCATGCGCAGCGCCGGGATTTCCCTCAGGGCGCGTCCGGGATCCCGGTAGAGACGCAGGGTCGCCTCCAGCCCGGCCAGCGTCACCTTGTCGACGCGCAGAGAGCGGCAGAGCGGGTTCTGCCTCATGTTCGCGATCGGTTCCTTCCGCCCCACGAGGATCCCGGCCTGCGGCCCCCCCAGCAGCTTGTCGCCGGAGAAGCCGACTACGTGCGCGCCGTTCGCCAGGGTGTCGGCCACCCGCGGTTCTCCCGGAAGGCCGAGTGCGGCGGGATCCATCATCAGGCCGGTGCCGAGGTCGTGGAAGAAGTGGACTCCCAGGCGGTCGGCCAGTTTCGCCAGCTCGGCGACGCCGGCCTCCTCGGTGAACCCCTCGATGCGGAAGTTGGAGCGGTGGACCTTGAGCAGCGCCGCGACATCGCCCGTGTCGAAGGCTGCCTCGTAGTCGGCGATGCGGGTGCGGTTGGTGGAGCCCACCTCCCGCAGCCGGACCCCGCTGCGGACAAGGATTTCGGGGATTCGGAAGCCGCCCCCGATCTCCACAAGTTCTCCCCGGGAGACCGCCACCTCCTTCCCCGCAGCCAGCGTGTTCATGCCCAGCACCAGCGCGCCGGCGGCGTTGTTGACCACGAGCGCGGCCGCGGCTCCGGTGAGCTCCCGAAGCAGTTGTACGCAGTGCACGTAGCGCGATCCGCGGCTCCCGCGCTCCAGGTCGAACTCCAGGTTGCCGTACCCGCGCGCGGCGCGTGCCATGGCCGAGCGGGCGGCAGGCGCGATGGGCGCCCGGCCCAGGTTGGTGTGGAGCACCACGCCGGTGGCGTTGATGACCGGCCGCAGGGAGGGGATTCGGTCCAGGGCAAGCGCCTTTTCGACCTCGCGGGCGAGATCGCCGATGCGCGGGGGCGGACCGTCGGTTCCGCGCGCGAGGTCCTCCCGGGCATGGTCCAGCGCCGAGCGCAGATGATGCAGGATCCGCTGGCGCGGATGTTCGGCGAGCAGCGCGGCGAAGGCGGTGGATGCCAGCACCCGGTCGACGCCGGGCAGATGGCGGCGCGGGTCGGTCATCGGATCGCGCGACGCGGAGGGCGACGGGAGAACCGGTTCCGTGCCGGCGGCATCCGGCCCCTCCTGCCGGGCCGGAGAAGAGCCGCGGTCGCAGGGATCGAGACCGTATCCCGGCGCAACGAATCTCCGGGTGGTGCCGATACCGTGTCCCTCCGAACGGAGTCGGCGGCCGGCGGGGAAATCGTGTCCGTGCTCACGGAGTCGGCGGCCGGCGGGGGAATCGTGTCCCTCCCAACGGAGTCGGCCGGGAGTGACGGAACGGTGTCGCGCGCGGCCGAGTCCGCCGGGACGGTCACCGTGTCGCCGGGCGTCGCTTCCGCGGGCGCGGCCTCCGCCGCCGGGATGGTGTCGCGTCCCGCCGTGTCGACGGGAGGGGGCGTGCCGTCCGGGGCCGCCGCGGGGATGGTATCCGGTGGAACACTGTCCGCCTCGGCCTGGACGGTGTCCTCGGGCGGCGGCGGCGGGGCGGGGCGGCTGAATTCGACGGTTCCCCCTCCTCCACCCACGCCGTTGATGTTGGTGATGTTCGATACCTCGACCTCGTACGGAATCTCGGGGACCAGCACTCCGTCCAGAATGACGATGAAGGTCTGCTGAGCTGTGGGCCGTCCCCCGTCCACCTCTTCGGCTGCCCCCGCCCCCGGTTCCGCGGGTGCCGGTGGTGGGTCCGCTGCCGCTTCCGCCTCCGCCGGCGCAGGCGTGAGTTCGGGATCGGCCGCCGCCGTCGTATCCCCCGGGGCGGCTTCCGCCTGGGCCACCGAATCCGCCCGGGCCTGCGCCACGCTGTCCCGGACCGCCTGTTCCCGTGCAAGACTGTCCGCCAGCGCGCTCCGATACGCTTCCGCCTCGTGTGGATGGAGGACGGCGAGGGGCCGGGGCGCCTCTACGCTGTCGGAGGTGACCACGACGCGCACATCGTCCAGCGGCAGTTCCGGATCCAGGTAGTCGTCGAGAGAAACGCTGAGGCTGATCGAGTCGTCCACGATGACGCGCGCGAGCCGGGCCGACGTGGTGTCCCGGGCCAGCAGCGCCACCTCGAGCACGATCGCGGTGTCGGCGGCCTCGCCGTCGCCGTCCAGCAGTGCCGGACGCGTCCCCTGGGGTTCGGTGAAGTCCGCCTGGGCGTTGCGGTTGCGGTCGAGGTAGGCGCTCAACACGAAATCGCCGGCAGGCAGGTAGCGCAGGGCGAAGATCCCGGTGCTGTCGGTGACGGCGGTGTGCACCACGTCGCTTCCGGCGACCGCCGCATCCACCCGCGCGTCACGGAGCGGCTCGCCTGTCAGCCGGTCGATGACCGAGCCGGCAACGACATTGGGGGTGAACTCCGGCCCGGTCGAGAAAAACAGCTCGAACGGTTCCTGAAGGGAATTGCCGAACATGTCCTGAATGACCGGCAGCACCGTCACGCGGTAGACGTGCCCGGCCTCGAATCCGCCCGGCACGCGCACCGTGAGCCCCTCGCGCCCGTGTGACACCCGCACCTCGCCCGATGCCGGCGACACCACCACGGACTGATCCAGGGTGCCCGCGCTGGGCCGTTCGCTGATGCGCTCGCTGAACCGGAGGGTCACGGGCGAACGGAAAGGCTCCACGGTGGAGAAGGTATCCGGCTCGCTCAGGATCACGATCGGGGGGAGCCGGTCGGGAGGGCCGCCGGGAGGCGTTGCCTCGCGCGCGCAGCCGGCCATCAGCGCGGCGAGCAGAGCGGGCAGGAGCAGGGACGCCCGCGCTGTCGACCCGTTGCCGACCGCGGCGCTCACCGGTCCGCCAGCGCCGCCAGCTTCTCCTGCAGCTTGTCGTGCTGTTCGCGGAAACTGGCGAGCTTTTCGCGCTCGCGGGCCACAACCCGCTCGGGAGCGCGCTCGAGAAAGTTCCGGTTGGCCAGCTTGCGCCGGGCCCCGTTCATCTGCCCGCCCAGGCGGGCTACCTCCTTTCGCAGGCGCTGCCGTTCGCGCTCCAGGTCGATTACCCCCTCGAGCGGAATGAAGACTTCGGCGCCGTTCTGCAGGATCGCATGCGCGCCCACGCCGCGAGGCCGCCCGTCGAGCATCACCGACTTCACGCGCGCGAGTCGCGTGATCGCCTCTTCCCCGGCGGCCAGCGTTTCCGCGAACCCGGACGGCACGGCGGTGAGGACGATCGTCACCCGCCGGCCTTCCCGGACCCCGTATTCCTTGCGCAGGCGACGCACCCCGGTGATGAGTTCCTGCAGAGCCCTCACCTCCCGTTCCACCGCGGGAGCCTCCCACCGCGGCTGCGCTTCAGGCCACGGGGCCACCATCAGCGCGGGAGCGCGTTCGGCGCCCTCGGGCAATCGCAATCGTTCCCACAGCGCCTCGGTGACGAAGGGGACGACGGGATGGAGCAGCCTCAGAACGGTGTCGAAGGCGTGGGCCAGCGTGGCCCGGGCCGCCTCCCGGCTGGCTTCGCCCGCATCGCCGCGAAGGCGAGGCTTGACCATCTCCAGGTACCAGTCGGCGAATTCGCCCCAGAAGAGCTGGCGCAGCCGCTCCGCAGCCTCGTGCAGCCGGAATGCCGCGAGCGCCTGCGTCACCTCCCGACAGGAGACCGACAATCTCGACAGCATCCAGCGGTCGGCCAGCTCCAGGTCCGCCTCCACATCTTCGGGACGCGGCGGCGGCTCGTCTCCGAGATTGGCAAGCGTGAAGCGGCCCGCGTTCCAGAGCTTGTTGGCGAAATTGCGTCCGGGGGCGAACGATGCCTCCAGATCGGTGTGATCAAGCCGGATATCCGCTCCCACCCCGCATTCAGCCACCATCGTATAGCGCAGCGCGTCGGCGCCGAAGCGTCGCACCACTTCGAGCGGATCGATCCCGTTGCCGCGGGACTTGGACATCTTGTGCCCCGTGATGTCGCGCACGGTGCCGTGCAGATACACCTCGGTGAAGGGCGTCTCGCCCATGAACTCGAAGCCGGACATGATCATCCGGGCGACCCAGAAAAAGAGGATCTCCGGGGCTGTGGAGAGCACATGCCCGGGATAGAAGGCGCGGAGATCATCGGATTCCTCGGGCCAGCCGAACACCGAGAAGGGCCAGAGCCAGGACGAGAACCAGGTGTCCAGCACGTCGGGGTCCTGCTCCAGGTCCCGGGAGCCGCAGGCCGGGCAGGCATCCGGGTCCTCCAGGGCGGCGAAGACGTTGCCGCACCCGCAGTACCAGACCGGGATGCGGTGCCCCCACCACAGCTGCCGCGAGACGCACCAGTCGCGGATGTTCTCCATCCACTTCTCATAGTCGTTGCGGCGTCGCGCGGGGATGAAGTTCACGACGCCGTCGCGCGAGGCCTGGAGCGCGGGTTCCGCGAGCGGCTTCATGCGCACGAACCACTGCTTGCTCAACCGGGGTTCGACCACCGTGTCGCAGCGATAGCAGCGGGGCACGGTGTGCACGTGCGGCTTCGAGCCCGCCAACAGCTCCGCCTCCTCCAGGGCCTTCAGCACCGCGCGGCGGCCTTCCCCGCGACTCATCCCGCGGAAGGCCGGAGGAGCGTTCTCGTTCAGGCGCGCGTCCCGGGTGAGGATGTTGAGCAGCGGAGCTCCTGAGCGGCGCGAGATCTCGAAATCGTTGATATCGTGCGCGGGGGTGACCTTGACCATCCCGGTGCCGAAGTCGCGATCCACGAAGTCGTCGCCGACGATCGGGATGCGACGCCCGGCCAGCGGGAGCACGGCATGTGCGCCGATCAATGCGGCATATCGTTCGTCCGCCGGGTTCACGGCTACGGCGGTGTCGCCGAGCATGGTCTCGGGGCGGGTCGTGGAAACCGTCAGGTACCAGGACCCATCGTCCGCGCGGCCCAGCGAACCGCCCAGCGCCCGGGCTTCGGCGGCGCGTCCCCATGCCGTCTCTTCCAGAGGATAGCGCAGGTCGTAGAGCGTCCCCTCGACCTCGTGCCCCTCGGCTTCCTCGTTGGAAAGCGCCGTCAGGCAGCGCGGACACCAGTTCACGATGTACTCGCCGCGATAGACCAGGCCCTTTTCGAAGAGGCGCACGAATACGGTGCGCACGGCCTTGCTCAGCGCCGGCTCCAGTGTGAAGCGGGTGCGCTCCCAGTCGCAGGAACAGCCGATCGCGCGCAGCTGCTCGAGGATCTGGCCGCCGGTCCTGTCGATCCATTCCCAGGTGCGCGCGAGAAACGCCTCCCGGCCGAGATCGTGGCGGGTCCTGCCCTCCGCGGCGAGCTGGCGCTCGACCACGTTCTGGGTGGCGATGCCTGCGTGGTCGGTGCCGGGGACCCACAGGGCCGCCCTGCCCTGCATGCGGCGCCACCGCACCAGGACATCCTGGATGGTGTTGTTGAGCCCATGCCCCATGTGCAGGACCGCGGTCACATTCGGGGGCGGGATGACGACCACGAAGGGCTCGGTACCCTGCTCCCGGGCCCGCTCGGCGGTCATGCGGAAGTACCCGCCGTCGAGCCAGCGGCGGTAGATGCGAGGCTCGATCGTGCCGGGATCGAGACGGGGCGGCAGGTTCAGGTCGGTCATGTCCCCGGCGGGCGTCGCACCGAATCCCCGCGCGCAGCCGCGCGCTCCGCGTCCACCCGCTCGCGAATGGCGCGCTGGCGATCCTTCCAGGACTGCTCGACGGCGGCTGCGATCGCGCCCCGCTCGAGCTCCATCCATTCCCAGTCGCGTTCACGCAGTTCGTTGATGCGCGACGGGTTGGGACCAAAGTTGAAGGGAAGCGGGAGGGTGATGTTGCCCAGATGGATCTTGCCTGGCGAGAATCCCCAGCGGCCGCCGTCTCCGTCCGTATAGGTCCAGTCCATCGCGGCGACCCGGGCGGCTTCCGCGGTCGTGATCGAGTCGATCCAGAGGTCGAGGACCGCGGCCATCTGGAAGCGGGCGCGCTCTTCGAGGGTGAGGTCGAGCAGCGCCGGGTCGATGGGACGCCACACCTCGGGGTTGTTCATGAACGGCCGCAATCTCTCGGCGGCAGTCCGCGGGTCGCCGGCCGGGACCTCGACGTCGGCCACGATGACCCCGGGGTTCGCATCCTCCGGGAGCGCCGGTTCCTCGGGCGCGGGGGCCACCTCCGGCTCGGGATCGGGAGCAGGCTCCGGAGTCGCTTCGTCGAGTTCGAGCAGCTGCACCACCTGCATGCCGTCCTGGCTGGCCGGCACGAAGACCGGCACGGGTGCGGCCGGGGGGGCCGTCTCGGGTTTCCAGTTCGGGTAGATCAGAATCACGATCACGTGCGTTGCGACGGAGATGGCTGCCGCGACCCAGCGCACCCACCGGGGCGCCCCGGAGGAGGCGATCGAGCGGGCCGGCGGCGCATCCCTCATCAGCTCGAATCGACCTCCTCCACCGCCACCGGGTTGGCGACCGTTCCCACGCCCGGGATCTCGACCTCGACCCGGTCGCCCGGCGCAAGCGGGCCGATGCCGTCGGGCGTGCCCGTCGCGATCAGGTCTCCCGGCTCGAGGGTCATGACCGCGGTGATGAACCGGACCAGCTCGGGGATCGGGAACACCATCGTGTTCACATGCGCGTGCTGGCGCACGCCCCCGTTGACCCGCGTGATCACCTCGAGCTCTCCCACATCCACGTCCGCAGCCGGGACCGGTTCACCCACCGGGCAGAAGGTGTCGAAGCTCTTGGCGCGGGTCCATTGTCCGTCCCTGCGCTGCAGATCGCGCGCGGTCACGTCGTTCAACGGCACGATGGCGTCGACCACGTCCCATGCGTCCTCGCGCGCGACCCGGCGGGCACGCTTCCCCACCACCAGCGCGATCTCTCCCTCGTAGTCCACGCGCCCCGCCCACGGCGGCATCCGGATGGTCTCGCCGGAGGCCAGAAGGGAGGAAACCGGCTTCAGGAAGATGATCGGCTCGGGGGGAACTTCGGTGCCCAGCTCCCGTGCGTGGAGCGCGTAGTTCTTTCCTACGCACACGATCTTGGTCGGGGTACGCTTTAGGCTCATGTGGACGCGCCCGTGCTTTCAGTGGCTGAGGTGAACAGGGGTCGGGACATCGGAACCCGCCCGAGGCAGCGCCCGCGCGCGGTTTGGCCTTCTAACCGCCCGATGGCAGGCGGTTCCTCCGGCGCGTGTGCAGGAGCGTGCCGATCAATGCCCCCAGTCCGGCGATGGCCAGGAAGCCACCGATCACGGCCCACCAGAAGCCCAGGTCGGCGTGTCCGCCGGCCCATCCATCCACCGAATGGCCAAAGGCCAGGAAGGTGATGACCGCGTAGAAGGCTGCGACGAGAATGCCGGCGATCCGTTTCATTGAATCCGGGCCCGATTTGGGTGCCGCGCAGAGGCCGATCCCCTGTCGCGTGAAGGGAAGACCGCGAACGCTGGTAATGTACCGGGTTGGCCGCGGGGGGAAAACTGCCGGCGGTGGCCGGACTGTCCCCTATCCCATCCGACGCGCGATCCCCGGCTCGCCGGAGGAGGCGTAGAACGCGCGCAGTTGCTCCTCGATGCGGCGCCAGGGCCCCCGGGCGAGCGGCGCCGGCGGCAGCGACTCGAGGAGGTAGCGGCCGTAGCGGTACTTGACGATTCGCGAATCCAGGAGCACTACGGCTCCGCGGTCCCGGCGCGAGCGCACCAGGCGACCGAAACCCTGGCGCAGGCGAAGCGCCGCCTGGGGCAGCATCAACTCCTGGAACGGATTCCCTCCGGCCGCCTCGATGGCTTCCATGCGTGCTTCGACGACGGGATCGGTGGGGACGCTGAACGGAAGCTTCTGGATGAGCAGCGCGCGCAGGGGCCGGCCCGGGACGTCCACGCCCTCCCAGAAGGAGGAAGTGCCCAGCAGAATCGCGTTGCCGGCCTCGACGAAGCGGGAGAGAAGCCGGGAGCGGTCGTCCTCTCCGTGCACCAGCAGGGGCCAGCGTCCCTCTCCCCCCGCCCGCAGCGCCTCCGCTACCGCGCGCAGGGCCCGGTGGGAGGTGAAGAGGGCAAAGAGTCCTCCCCGGGAGATGTCGGCGAGTGCCGCAACGGCGCGGGCGGTCGCACGATTGAACGAGGCGCTTCCCGCCGAACCGCCGAACGAGGGCCGCGGCAGGTCCGACGGGACGCAGAGCAGTGTCTGCGCGGCGAAATCGAAGGGAGATTCGATGCGTGCTTCGGCGACCTTGAGGGCAGGCGCATCCGCCGGGTCGCGCGCGAGCCCGAGACGTCCGCGCAGGAAGCCGAAGTCCTTGCGCGTGGTCAGCGTCGCCGAGGTAAGCACGGTGGTGCGGACGCGCTTGAACAACTGTTCTCTGAGCAGTTCGGCCAGCTCGATGGGCGCGGCGGCGAGATGAAGGTTGCGGTGTTTTCCACGCCGGAGATTCCTCTGCTCCACCCAGCGGACGTATCGCTGTCCCTCCTCGGCCGGATCCAGGACGAGGCGCAGGCTGCGCGACGCATTGTTCAGGCGGCGCTCGATGCTCCGCAGGTCGAGGACTCTTCCCTCGAGCGGTTCGCGCCACTCGTCGGTGAGCTCGATGCGCGCGCCGAGCTCGGACAGCTCGCGCGTCAGCCCCGCGAGTGCGTCCAGAAGCGCATCGAGGTTCCTGTGAACCCGCTCCTGGTCGATGGGCTCCGGGAGCTGCTCCGAGCCCAGCCTCACGCGAACGCCTCCGGGCAGGGGCGCCATCTCATCGAGGATGTGGAAGAAGGCTTCGAATCGCGCGCGCGTCTCCTTGAGCGACGGGAGTACCCGGTCGGTGAGGCGGTCCAGAAGCGGTTTGGCGGCCGGACCCGCCAGAGGGCCCTCCGACCGCGCACCGTCTTCGGCCACCGTGGGAAGGCCGGCGAGCTTGCGCCGCACCACCCCCGCCACACGCTCCAGGCGGGTCAGCGTGGCGGCCAGTCCCTTCCGGCTGACGCTCGCGCCCAGGTGGCTGGTGGCGGCGTCCTCCACGTTGTGCGCTTCGTCCAGGATCAGCCGGCGGTATGCCGGCAGCGCCGCGGACTGGGTGAAGTTGTCGGTGACGATGCGCAGGGAGAGGTCGGAGAAGAGAAGATGGTGGTTCACCACCAGCACGTCCGCGGATGCCGCCACCCGTCGTGAGCGCTGGTAGAAGCAGGACTGGAAGTGGGGACAGCGGGCGTGCAGGCAGATGTCGGAATCGGACTGCACTTCTTCCCATACCTCCCGGGACGGGGCAGTCGCCAGATCGGCAAGCGATCCGTCCTCCGTGGCCGCGATCCAGTCGAGCAGCGCATTGACCTCGCGGGTGCGGTCCTCCCCGAAGAGGGTGGCCGCGCTCTCCGCCGCCAGATGAGCGCGGCGGATGGAGATGTAGTTCCCCCTGCCCTTCATCAACGCCCAGCGGAAGTCCTCTCCCAGGAGTTCGCGTACGAGAGGAAGGTCCTTGGCGACCAATTGTTCCTGCAGGTTGATGGTGTTGGTGGAGACGATCGTGCGTTCCCTGTTGCGGATCGCCCAGCGGGCAGCGGGCAGGAGATAGGCGACCGACTTTCCGGTGCCGGTGCCGGCTTCCACCAGGGTGACCCCATCCTGGTTGTATCCCCGCGCCACCTCCGCCAGCATCGCACGCTGCCCCGGACGATCCTCATAGCGCTCGTGCAGACGCGACAGAGCGCCGCCGGGGGCGGCCAGTGCTTCCATCTCGGGTATGTCCAGGGGTTCGAGCGACGACGGCGGCGGCGGCTCCACCACCACGTACAGCGCCCTCGCCGGGTTGTCGACGATGGCGCTGCCGAGGCCCTGCTCGTAGAGGCGTCCGGCCACGTGAAGGTCCGCGTCGGAGGGCTCCAGGAGTCCGGAGGGGTGGTTGTGCAGCATGATCTCGCCGGCGCGCGCGTCGCCGGCGGCGGCGAGCACGGCGGCACGGTTCCCCCGGGCGACCGTGCGGGGGTCCACGATGACCCGTTCGGGCGTCACGGTGGCGAGGAAGCTGACTTCGCGCCCGCCCGCCCGCGCAATCTGTTCGCGCATGCGCCTCGCGGCCTCGGGGGCGAGAACGAGGTCGGGCCGGGGCCGCTCGGGGGTCACGGGGCGGAGTTCCGGAGGATGATCCTCCCTGCAGCCGGCGTCAGGTCTTGCGCTGTTGCTTCCGGGCCGCCGGGAAGAGGACGTTGTTCAATATCAGGCGATAACCGCCCGAATTGGCGTGCAGCGAGAGATCCGTCGGCGGATCGCCGATCTGGTGTTCGGGGTCTTCCGGATCGTGCCCGCCGTAGAAGGTCCAGGTTCCCTCGCCACGGTTTCCGTGGATGTACTTGGCCCATCCGCCCTCCTGTGCCAGGATGATGGCGCCCGGCTTGACGCGGTCGATGCGGAAGGACGTCGTGAGGCCGTAGAAGTCGGAAAGCACGTCCTCGTGGCTCTGCGTCAGCATCGAGGGCACGGGATCCAGCTTGGCGGAGAACTCGAAGAGCGAGAACGCCCCCAGCTCTTCCCGCCAGGGGGTGTTGACCTGGTGACCGTCGATGTCGCTGAAGGCGTTGACCGACGGCGAGAGCTGCACTTCGGCGTTCATGAACCCCAGCGCCCGGTCCCATTCCATGTGCGCCGAGGCGTCGAGGGCCGGTGGGGTCCCGTCGGCGAACGCCGCCGCGATGTCGGCCTCCCGGGCCGCCAGGGCCAGGCCGAGCGTCTCGGTCGCCGAGCACATGGCGAAGAGGAAACCGCCTCCCTCGACGAACTCCAGAATCGTGCTCGCCACCGCCTTCTTGAGCGCGGGCACGTGCGGATACCCGAACGCGGTGGCCACCTCCTGGTTGCGGGCCACTTCCTCCTGCAGCCACGGAGCTCCCGCGTACGTGATGAAGAACTTGGAATACTGTCCCGTGAAGTCCTCGTGGTGGAGATGGAGCCACTCGTAGTTCTCCAGATCTCCGTTCAGGACCTCCGGATCCCACACCTTGTCGTACGTGATGCCCGCATATTCGAGCGCCATGGTTACGGCGTCGTCCCAGGGCGTCGTGTTGGCGGGCGTGTAGATCGCGATGCTGGGCGCCTTCTCGAGGATCACCGACTCCATGTTCGAGCGCGCGATCACCGCTCGCATCGCGGCCACGTCGGCGGCGCTCACCGGCTCGATGCTGACGCCGCGGAACGCCGCTTCCCGGCGAACGTCCTGCCTGTCCGGCAGAAGGAAGGAGCCGTCGCGATAGTTGAGCAGCCACTCTGCGGTCGCTCCGCGCTCGAGGCTCCAGTAGGTGAGTCCGTAGGCCTTCAGGTGATCGTCCTGGTCCCGGTCCATCGGCACCAGGAGATGCTGGGCCCGCAGGGCCTGCGGAGCGAGCACCAGGGCCGCGAGCAGCCCCGCTCGGATCGTGCACGCTACGCGCGCCGGCCAGTGGAAGAACTTCACGATAATCCTCCTCCCGCTCTCAGGCGCTCCAGTTCGCGGCGCGCGACCGGCACGACGGCACTGTTGGGTCGGGCCAGAATGAGTTCCTGCAGCAACTCGATGGCAGCCGGCACGCCGGTGGGGCTGGCAGCCCGGTAGCGCGCCAGCTGCAGGATGGCCTCCGGCGCCTCGCTCGACTCCGGAAAGGTGGCGGCGAGGGATTCCCGCAGGCGTGCCGCCTCGCCCTGCTGCTCGGTCTCGTCGGCGATGCGGGCGGCCAGGGCGAAGAGGGGTGGCTGGTCTTCCGGAGGCAGGGCGTGCACCAATCCGTTCAACAGCGCGAACGCCGCCGCCGCACTCTCCCGGTGGCGCGCAATCGACGCTCTCCCGGCCAGCGCGGCCGCCTGCTCGCCGACCCGGTCCAGGATGCCGACCAGCTGCACGATCGCGGTGGCCTCGGTGGCGGGGAGTCCCGCCGCGGCGAGCATCATGTTGACCCGGGCGCCTTCCCGGTTGCCCGCTTCGAGCGCCAACCAGGCGCGCTCCTGCGCGCTCAGCGGACCCGGAACCCCTTCCAGCACCAGTGCCGCGGTTTCCGGATCGCCGTCGGTTCGGAAGCGCTCCGAAAGCGCGACCGCCAGCGCGTCGGCTTCAGGCGCGTTCGGAAACTCCTGGCGGAAGGCCGTGAAGCGATCCAGCAGCTCGAGGGGAGCGCCGGTCGCGGTCTCCAGCCGGATCATCTCGGCCAGAGCCCGCCTCCGTTCCGGCGATCGTTCGGGTAGACCGCGGGCGTACCGCCCCCTGGCTTCCAGCGCGCGGACGGTATCGCCCGCCACGAGCGAGGTGACGGCGATCTGCCGGTCCAGCGTGCGCGCCCGTGAGCCCCTCGGAGCCTCCCGGCGCAACTGCTGCAGCGTCCACAGCGCGAGCTGATCGGCGTCCTTTTCTTCGGCGAGACGCAGCAGCGCGTTGAGGAAGCCCTGCCGCTCCGGCTCGGCAAGCTCTCCCGCAACCTCCTCCGCAATACGCCGCGCCTCCGGCCGCAGACGAGCTTCGAGCGCGATCTCGATCGCCGCCCGCCTGCGCGCGTCGGACGCGCCTTGCGCCGCCAGCTCACGAACCACCTCGGGTGCCAGCCCGGGGTTCTCCCCGCTGGTGCGGACCATCCGTCGCAACGCCCCGGGCGCCTGGACGTCCGCTCCGTCGAGCGCGCGCGCCCACTCCATGAGCGCCTCCCGAGGACGCTCGAGGCGAAGCAGAACATCTCCCGCCTCCACCGCGAGAACTCCGCCACCGACGCGGTTCTGTCCGCGCCGAAGGACGGAAAGAGCTTCCTCGCCTCCGAACGCCCGCTCATACACCCGGGCGACCTCCCTGTAGGAATCCGGCGAGGCCGGGTTCTGCGCGATCCAGGACTCGGCCGCAGAACGGAGTTCAGCCAGGGAATCGACCTCCAGGAGAATCCTCAGCTTGAGGTAGCGGGGGCCGGTGGACACGGGGTCGACCGCCAGGAACGCGTCGATGGCGTCGAGCACCTGCGACACCCGGCCCTGAGCCCGCAGCACCCGCTCCAGGGCGAAGATGGCCCCCGAGGATGCGGGCCGCTCCTGCAACAGCGAGGTGAGGATCTCGACCGATGCGGCATAGTCTCCCGCCGACTCGGCGCGGGCCGCCTCGCGCAGCAACCTGGATTCCTCGTTCGAGGACAACTGGCCATCCGCGGCGCCAGGCGCCAGTGCCAGGCCCACCACGAGCGAAAGCGCTCCGGACAGGCCCACCACGAGCGAACGCGCTCCGGACAGGGTCCGGCGGGCGCCGTCGTTCACGACCCGCCTCCCGCGGGCGGGATGGTTGCGGCCTGGTTGAGGCGCTCGAAGTACTCGATCACCAGGCGTCTCTGAGCCGGAGGCAGGCGACCCAGCACATCCGCGGCGGGAAGCTCGAACCGGAGGGCGTTCATATCCTCTTCCCCGAGAGGGGCGACCACGTTGCGCTCGAATTCCCCCGGGACTTCGGATTCCCGTTCCTCCGACTCCTCGTCCCGCTCCAGGCTTCGTCCGGCGTCCAGCAGACGCTGGAAGAGCTGCTCCTGGCGCTCGATGGTCTCCGGACGCAGGCGTTCCATGGCGAGCTGCTCGGCGAGAGCGGCGGCTTCCTGCGCGAGCTCGTCGAGGTCGCCGAGCGCCTGCTCTTCGGAATTCGGCTGCTGAGCCAGATCACCGAGTTCGCCGGCGACCGATTCCTGGCCCTGCGCAAGCTGCTGCATCTGCCTGGCGAGGGCCTGCTCACCCAGCTGCATCGGCATGAGCTCCTCGGTCTGGATGATCAGATCACCCTGACGCTGGGCGATGGCCTCCAGCATTTCCTGCATCTCGCCAGCTCCGCCGGAGGCCGCGTCCTGCCCTGCCTGCCCGGCGCCTGCGATGGCCTGGAGCGCGACCTGGTTGAGCGCCCGCACGGCCGCCTCCGCTGTCGCGGTCGGGGACGGGGTCGACCCGCGCCGGCTGTCGAGGGCGTCCAGGGTCTCGCTGATGGCCTCCATGGCTTCGCCGATGGCGGTGCTGACCTCGCGGTCGACCTGGCCGGAGGCGCGCGAGCCGGCGCTCAGGTTCTCGGCCATGTTGCGCACGCCGCGCAGAAGCGAGGCCTCGTCGGCCCGCATTGCGGCCTGCTGCTCCGCGTTCGCGCGGCGCATCTGCTCGCGCAGTTCGGCCTGCTGGCGCGCGAGGGAGAGGGCATCCTCCGCCGTCTGCCGGAGCGCCTGACGAGCCGCATCGTCCATGGTCTCCGTCATCTCGGCGCGCGCCTCCGCCAGCGCCTCCTGTGCTTCCCTGAGGGCTTCCGCCGCCTCTCTGGCTTCCTGTGCAGCCGACTGCGCCTCTCCAGCCTCGGCCTGCTCGCGGGCTTCGGCCATGTCCCGGCGCGCTTCGTCCGTCCGTTCTCCGGCCGCCTGCGCCCGTTCCCCCGCCTCCTGCTCGTCCAGTTCCTCGAGGTGCTCGCGCGCCTGTTCCATGCGCTCCAGGAGCGCCTCCGTCTGCTGCTCCAGGTCGGCCTGCTGGCGGACGCGCAGGTCGAGGGTGTCCCCCTCCTCCATCGCGTCGGCGAGCGCGTCCTCCTTTCGTGCCAGCTCGGCGGCCTCCTCCTCGGCGGCGCGCAACTCCTGCTCGGTGGCGGCGCGGCGGAAGCGCTCGATCGACTCCTCCAGACGCTGGCGCAACTCTTCCTGGTCCTGCGCGAGCCGTTCCAGCGCCTCCAGCGACTCGCCTTCGTCCATCTCCTCGAAGTTGCGCGCCATCTCCTCCATGCGCTCGCGCACCTCCTCGGGCATCATCTCCTCGAGAAGACGCTGAAGCTCCTCCATCTCCTCGCTGAACTCGGGATCCGGAAGCCCCGCCTGGCGCATGGACTCGGAGACCTCCTCCAGTTCCTGCCGCAGTGAGTCCACCTCGGCCGCCAGCTCTTCCTGCGCTTCGAGCGCCTGCCGCAGCTCTTCCTGCTCCTCGAAGCTCAGCTCCTCCTCTCCCCGCGTGCCTGGATTTCTGCGCTCCTCGGCGCGCTCCGCCTGATTGCGGCGCTCGAGTTCGCGGGTCTCCTCCGCCGCTTCTCCCGCCTGCTCAGCCAGCGATTCGACCTCGGCCGCCGCGTCCTCGAGCATCTGTTGAGCCTGCCAGCGAAGCTCGGACGCCTCCGGCATGCGCAGCACGTATTCCGGGCTCTCGCCGATCTGCGGCGACGGCGCGTTGTCCACCACGCGCGCCCGGTAGCGAATCACATCGCCGGCGAGCAGTCCCCAGTCGGAGACGTCCAGCAGGGGGCGCACGAGCGCGCTGCGCGTGCCCGCCATCCCCATTCTGCGCACGACCGGATCCTCGGGTGCACCCAGGGATCGCACCCGGTAGGCGACCAGTTCGACCGAGGTGAGGCCGTAGTCGTCTCGTGCCTGGACGACCAGCGGCTGCTCCATGGAGAGCGGCAGGACGGTGTCGCGGCCGGGAAAGACGATGGCGACGGCGGGCAGAGAGTCGCGCACCAGGGTGATGTCGAGCGGGACGGGCGGGATCTCCGGGCCGCCGCCGCGCGCGTCGACGAGGTGCCAGTGGTATACACCCCCGGCGCGCGGCGTCCAGTCGGCATGGAAGCGAGGGCCGTCGACCTGCAGCGCGACCGTGGGCCCGTTCGGCTCCTCGACGGCGAGGCTGGCGCCCTGGAGTTCGCGGCTGGCGCGCCCTTCCACGCGCACGCGGGTGCCCATCGGAACGCTCAGCGGGGGTGCAGCCCCCCGGTACTCCTCCGCATAGCGGCCACTGTGGGGCGGGAAGGTGAGCGCCAGCGTCAGGTCGGCGACGAACAGCGGATCCACCGGAGTGACCCGGTAGCGCTCGCTGGTGCTCCCGTCGGGCGCCGACGCCCAGTACTCGAAGGCGGTCTCCACCGCGCTGAACCTGAACGACGCGACGCCGCCGCCGATTTCGCGCGTGTCGGCGCGCGGCACGTCGCCCGGCGCGCGCGAGTGCAGGGTAACTTCGAGGCGTCCCATCGCCTCGACCTCGATGGTCACGTCCGACCCGCGGGAGATCTCGATGTCTCCGGGCCGGACCTCCAGGGGAGCATAGCGCGGGCTCGCCACCACCCCGAAGGGGGCCGCGAGTCCCGACCAGGCGCGCCGCGACCGTTCCGGCGACGCGACCCACGCGGAGATGACCGGCACGCTGGCCACCACCAGCGCACCCAGCCCGAGACGCATCCAGCGTCCGCTGCGCCGGTGAAGCGACCCGGCCAGCACGGGCGCGGGGGACGTGAGGCGCCCCGCCACCCGCGCTTCGGCACGGCGCGCCAGCGCCGGCGATACACCGGGCGGGACCGAACGGGAGAGCTCGAGCGACCCGCGCACCACGCCGCGGGCGAGGCCGGCCGCCTCCTCCATGGTTGCGGCGACCCCGGCCTCGTCGAGCCAGCGCCGCCGGATCCGGACCAGCAACGCGACCAGGACCGCGACCGCGGCGATCGCGATTCCGTCCAGGATCAGCGGCGCAGCGCTGCCCTGCCGCCACCCGGCCGCACCCGCCAGCCACCAGGCGAGCATCAGGGTGACGGCCACGGGAACGGTCGCCCACAGCGCCCCCGCCATCCCGAAGCGGGTGCCGACATGGCCGCGTACGGCGTCGAACGCGCCGCGGACGCTCGGGCGGGGCGCCGGGTTCAGGAGGCCCCCCTGGTGATCGCGTAGACGAACAGGTTCACGCCCATGCGCAGGGCCTGCTCGCGGGTCTCGGGAGGATCTTCGTGCACCTCGGGATCCTCCCATCCGTCCCCCAGATCGCTTTCGTAGCTGTAGAAGAGCATCAGCCGGCCGCGCTCGAAGAGCCCGAAGGCCTGGGGCGGACCCCCGTCGTGCTCGTGGATCTTGGGCAGGCCCTCCGGGAGCAGGTGAAAGGCGTGGAAGACGGGGTGATCCGCGGGGATTTCCACGAGTTCGCGGCCGGGAAAGACGCGTGCGATCTCCCGGCGGAAGGATTCGTCGAGGCCGTAGTTGTCGTCGACGTGCAGGAACCCCCCGCCCAACAGGTAATCGCGCAGCGCGCCCTGCTCCTCCAACGAGAAACTCATGTTTCCGTGGCCGGTCATGTAGACGTAGGGGTAGTCGGGCAGGGCAGGATCACGGAGGGTGATGGTGGCTTCGCGATCCGCGACGGGCAACCCGGTGTCGGCCGCGATTCGCTCCAGCAGATTGGCCAGCGAGGACGGGTTCGCATACCAGTCGCCTCCCCCGTCGTACTGGAGGCGCGCGATGGTGAGCGTCGAATCGACGGGCGTGACGGCCGCAAGCACGACCGCGAGGACCGGGAGAACGATCGGCTTCAGCATGGATTCCCGCACCACTCCCGCGTGATCGCCCCCGTCAGCCTGCGGGGCGCGTCTGTTCCGTCTCCGATCGGCGTCGCGCAACGGTTGAATGTACGATACGGTACGAGCGGTTGCGAGACACCCCGCACCGCGCGACCAGCTCCCGTGCGGCCTCGCTCGGCCGTGCGCCCCCGGCCAGCAGTTCAACGGCCAGTTCGCGGGCGGCGGATTCGTCGGGTTCGTCCCCCGGAGAACGGTCCAGCACCAGCGTAACTTCCCCCCGGGGCGCGCGCTCTGCGAAATGGGCGCGGGCCTCGGCGAGGGTTCCTCGCACGAACTCCTCGTGCAATTTGGTCATTTCGCGCGCCACCGCCACCCGGCGGTCGGGGCCGCACGCGTGCTCCAGGTCGATCAGGAGGCGGCAAAGCCGACCCGGGGCCTCGAAGAGCACGGTGGTTTCCCGCGAGTGAGCCACCCGCCGCACCAGAGCGCGCCGTTCCCGACCCTTGCGGGGCGCGAATCCGAGGAAGGCGAAACGGTTCGCCGGAAGCCCCGATCCCACCAGCGCGGCCAGGATCGCGGACGCCCCCGGCACCGGCACCACGTCGTGCCCGGCCTCCAGCGCGGCGTCCACCACGCGCGCGCCCGGATCCGAAACCAGCGGGGTTCCGGCATCGCTCACCACGGCTGCATCCCGTCCCGACTCCAGGCACTGGAGAACGCTCCCCGCGCGCGCGGCTTCGTTGTGCCGATGCAGGGAGGTGAGCGGCGTCTCTACGCCGAGGTGCCGCAACAGCTTCCCCGTCCTGCGCGTGTCCTCCGCGAAAATGCGCTCTACCTCCCCGAGCACGTGGGCCGCACGCGCGGAGAGGTCGGAGAGGTTTCCGATGGGGGTGCTGACGAGGTAGAGGGTCGCCACCCCGCGCGCGCCGCCGAACTACAGGTGCGCCTCGATCTTCTCCTCAAGGTGAGCCCTCGGGACGGCGCCGATCACGGTGTCGACGTGCCGGCCGTCCTTGAAGAAGAGAATGCTCGGGATCGAGCGGACCCCGAAGCGGGCGGAGGTGGCCGGGTTGGTATCCACGTCCACCTTCCCCACCGTCACCCCCCGTTCACCATATTCGTCCGCGAGCTGGTCGACGATGGGCGAGACGATGCGGCATGGGCCGCACCAGGTCGCCCAGAAATCCACCATCGCCAGTCCCTGACTGCTCTCTATGTCGTTTGCGAAGCTCTCGTCCGTAACCGTCAGAACTCGATCGCTCATCCTGGCTGATCTCCTTGATCCCGGTCCCGGGTTGTTCGTACGATGGAAGCGGAAGCGCTGCATCGCCCTTCCCTGCTCCCCTGGTTTCCCCAAAGTATAACCGAATCCCGGCCGGTCATGGAATCCGACCCCGCGGAGAGGCTCGTGGATCCCTCATCGAACCCGCTGCGCTACCCGGTGGACCACGTGGGCATCGCCGTCCACTCGATCGAGGAGGCGGCGGCGCTGTTCGAGAACCTGACGGGCGAGCGGGCCTCTCCTCGCCAATCCCTGCCCGACCTTGGCATTGACGTGTGCTTCGTCGGCGCCGTGGAGTTGCTCGAACCCCACGACCGGGGCGGCGCGGTCGCGAGGTTCCTCGAAGCCGGCGGCTCGAACCTTCATCACGTGGCGTTTCGGGTCGAGGACGTGCGCGTCGAGCTCGACCGTCTGACCGCCGCGGGATTCCGGCCCATCGACCGGGTTCCGAGGCCCGGCGCGCACGGTGGACTGGTCGCGTTCCTCCACCCGAAGGGGACGGGCGGGGCGCTGGTGGAACTGGTCGAGCGCGCGCGGCCTCTCAACGCCCCGTGATCTTCTCCAGCTCGACGGACTCCACCAGCCACCCCGACGAAGTTCGGATCACAAGCAGCCCGACATCGCGATGGATCCGTTCTCCGCGCCGCACCGCCACGGAGATCCGGGTGACGGGGCGATCCCGCCCGGGGACAAGCTCCGCGGAGGTCACCTCGTAGCCGTCGTGTCGCAGCACCGCCGCGATGGCGTGCATGCGCACCTCGACTTCCTGCCGGGTCGGGCAGCGGTCGGCGGCCCCCAGCCAGGACGCAACCCTGCGGAGTCCGCAGCCCAGCCCCCCGCCGGCATCGGCGATGGCGCCCCGGTGGGTTCCGAAGGCGTGCGCGAGCGCGTCGAGGTCCTGTCGGTTGGCCGCGTCCAGAAACCGTTCCGCGGCGCGCAGGGGACCGGGATCTTCCGCCGACGGCGGGAGCGGCGAACGGGTCGCGCACCCCGTGGCGAGCAAGCCCGCCGCGCAGCAGGCCAGGACTCCGCCAGCCCGCCGGATTCCCCCGCTCATGCCCGCTCGAGGGCCACGCCACCCGTGCCGGCCGCGGGAACGACGCGAATGGTCGCGGACTTCCCGGGATCTTCCTCGAGCAGCGACATGGCTAGCGGATCCTGGATGAGACGCTGAATCACGCGCCGCAGCGGACGCGCGCCGAACGCGGGCTCGTAGCCCTCCTTCGCGAGCAGCTCCCGGGCTTCGGGCGACACCTCGAGCGTGATGCCCAGTTCGCCGGCCAGCGTTTCCACCCGGGCGAGCTGCAGATCAACGATCGCGCGGATCGAGGCGCGGTCCAATGGGCGAAAGAGAACAATATCGTCCACCCTGTTCAGAAACTCGGGACGGAAGTGTCGCCGCATCTCCTGCGTGACCGTTGCCTCCACCTCTTCCCAGGGATCGCTCCCGGCGTGCCTCAGGATGTAGTGGCTGCCGAGGTTGGAGGTCATGATGATCACCGCGTTGCGGAAGTCGACGGTGCGCCCCTGGGAGTCGGTCAGGCGGCCGTCGTCGAGAATCTGCAGCAGGACGTTGAAGATGTCGGAGTGCGCCTTCTCGATTTCGTCGAACAGAATGATCGCGTGTGGTCGCCGGCGCACCGCTTCGGTCAGCTGGCCGCCTTCGTCGTAGCCCACGTAGCCGGGAGGCGCGCCCAGGAGCCGTGACACGGCGTGCCTCTCCATGTACTCCGACATGTCGAGACGCACCATCGCCCGCTCGTCGTCGAAGAGGAATTCGGCCAGCGCGCGCGCGGTTTCGGTCTTCCCCACCCCGGTCGGACCCAGGAAGATGAACGAGCCCACCGGCCGGTCGGGATCCTGGAGGCCGGCCCGTGAACGGCGTACCGCATTCGAGACGGCGGAAAGCGCCTCATCCTGTCCGATCACGCGCCCGCGCAGCAGCGTCTCGAGCCTGACCAGCCGGTCCCGCTCCGACTCCACCAGGCTCGCCACCGGAATCCCCGTCCACTCGGCCACCACCGCGGCGATGTCGTCGGCGTCCACCTCCTCCCGCAGCCAGGTGCCGCCCGCCTGCAGCTCCGCAAGCCGCTCCTCCGCCCGCCTGAGCGAGGTGCTGAGCGCCGGCAATTCGCCATAGTCGATCTCGGCCGCCCGCTGCAGGTTTCCGGTCCGCTTCGCGCGCTCCGATTCGGTGCGGCGCGCGTCCGCGTCCTCCTTTAGCGTCTTCAGCCGGTCGATGGCGTCCCGTTCCGCCTGCCACCCGGCCTTCATGCTGGAGCTGCGTTCCCTGAGCTCGGCCAGCTCGATGCGGATGCGCTCCAGGCGTTCCCGCGCCGAGGGATCGTCGTGCTCATCCTCAAGCGCCTGGCGCTCGATCTCGAGCTGGATGGCGCGCCGTTCGACCTGGTCGATCTCGGTGGGCAGGGAGTCGATCTCGATCTGGAGCCGGCTGCCCGCCTCGTCCATGAGGTCGATCGCCTTGTCGGGCAGGAAGCGGCCGCCGATGTAGCGGTCGGACAGCCGCGCGGCCGCCACCAGGGCGTCGTCGCGGATGCGCACGCCGTGATGCACCTCGTAGCGTTCCTTGAGGCCCCTCAGGATCGCGATGGTGTCGTCGACCGACGGCGGCGCCACGTACACGGGCTGGAAGCGCCGCTCCAGGGCAGGGTCCTTCTCGACATGCCTGCGGTACTCGTCGAGGGTGGTCGCCCCGACCATGCGCAGCGCGCCCCGCGCCAGCAGGGGCTTCATCATGTTGCCGGCGTCCACCGCCCCTTCCGCCGCCCCGGCGCCCACGACCGTGTGCAGCTCGTCGACGAACATGACGAAGCGGCCCTCGGCATCGGTAATCTCCTTCAGCACCGCCTTCATGCGCTCCTCGAACTCGCCGCGGTACCTGGCTCCGGCGAGCATGGCCGAAATGTCGAGGGAGAGGAAGGTCTTTTCGGCAAGCGCGGCGGGAACGTCGCCGGCCACGATGCGCTGGGCCAGGCCTTCGGCGATGGCGGTCTTCCCCACCCCGGGCTCGCCGATGAGCACGGGATTGTTCTTGGTGCGGCGCGCGAGCACCTTGATCACCCGGCGGATTTCGGCGTTCCGGCCGATGACCGGATCCAGCTTGCCCCGCCGCGCCAGCTCGGTGAGGTCGCGACTGTAGCGCGCGAGGGCCTGGTACCGGTCCTCCGGAGTCTGATCGGTGACCCGGTGGCTGCCGCGGACGGCCGACAGCGCCTCCAGCACGCGCTCCTCCGTGGCGCCTGCCCCCCGCAGGATTTCGCCCGCATCGTCCTTCTCGACGGTGAGCCCGAGCAGGAGGTGCTCGGTCGACACGTAGTCGTCCCCAAGGTCCGCGGCGTGTCCCTCGGCCGCGGAGAACGCGCGGGCGAGATCGCGGCTGACGCGCGGCTCCGATCCCCCCGAGACGCGGCCGAGTCCGTCGATTGCGGCCCGCACCCGCGCGCCCACCGCGGCGGCGGGGACGCCGATCTTGTCCAGAATCGGCGTGACGATTCCCTCCTCCTGGCCAAGAAGGGCGTCGAGGAGGTGGATGCCGTAGACCCCCGCGCTCTCACGCCGCGTGGCATCCACGATAGCGGCCCGCAGCGCCTCGGCCGCCTTCACCGTCAAACGGTCGACTTCGATCATCTGATGTTCCTTTCCCTCTGGTCACGCAAGCTGTGTCTGCCATTTTGGCAGATCATGAGTCTGCCATTTTGGCAGACTCACGGAAGCGCGAATCACGGCGAGGAGTCGTCTAAGTTGAACTAGGACTGCACGATCTGCCATTCTCGCCGTTGGAGCGGGTCTCACTCCAGCGTTCTGAAATAGCCGGAAGATGTACCTCGAATGGCGGGAATCCCGGTCGCATCAAGTCCATATGTCCAACCGCCACGAAAACATGATTGTTCCAAGCACTGAAAGGGGTGTTCATCGGCTGCTGCTCCGCAAAGGTAGCGAAGCCTGCGCCCAGCCTCGTGAAAGCGGGGGCAGGTACAAGCCGCCGAAATTCATCCATCTTGCTGCTTCAGCACCTTGGCTGTCGCCGCTTCCAAGTTCTCGACGAAGCGAGAAACCTCGGGACGAGAATCATCACCTTCCGCAGCCCTTTCCGCGGCCCGAAGCGCCACCGCAGCCGCACCAACGACGGCTTCTGTTACTTGCTGAATCTCCCGCAATGAGCTGATCGTGTCACGAACAAACGACTCTAGGGATTCGTCAT
>MPMR01000030.1 GCA_002238605.1 BD2-11 clade cluster bacterium bin43
AGCTTCGGCGTGTACCTCCGTCTCGCCATGACAACCTCCTTCCGGTCTGCCAGGTCTACCCTGCGCAGCACCCTTCCAGAGGTCAACTTCACAAACGTCGCTTGTCCAGGATTCGGGGGTCATATCCTGCGGCAGCTCTCTTGGGCCGTTCGGGCACGCGCCCCTTTGCCGGTTCCGCAGTCGGCTGATCCACTCAGCCAAGAAAGATATCCCCGATCCCCCCCTACCCACTCTCAGTGCCGGGTGGCGGGGGCCGACCGACCCGCCCCTCAGATGTTATGTGCACCCCTCTTCCGTCGGGGCTTCCCCGGGCGATACCGTAGCGCGGCCAGAGTGCGACCTTCTCCCGCGTCCTGCCGCCGTAGTTAGCGGACGTGTCCTTGGCCCCGCTCCTCGGTCATCAAGTTGTTCCTCCCCTTCTAGACACAATTCTCTCCAGATCTGCGACACGCTGCACGACATCATACAGAACTTGATGGACTTCTTCCTTTATAGTGCCCCCGATTTCTCTGGACAGTAGTTTAGCCATCCATCCGGGGGCCAAGGGAAAGGAGGCAGTGGATGTCTCGGAGTACAGAAGGGCAGGACGGTGCGGGCCGCTGACCAGTTGGAGTGCTTGGCGGAAACGCTGGCGCGGCCCCGGTCAAGTGTCGAGCTTGCCCACCGGGCTGGCCCACAGCTTGACTCGCCCCTGACCTCTGAGCAGGTTGCGGACAGGTGACGGTGCCCTCGCGGTTGCTAACCGGGCAGTCTGGAGTTGAGGCCGCTTGGGTCGAGCGACGACGAATTACCGAGAGCCAAGGAAGCGTTTCGTGAATCTCCCGGTGCCGATCTCTGCCTTTAGGAAACCACCGCTCCGGCACGTGCTTCGATGCGGTCCGGTCCTCCGAGACGTCCGTCGGATGTTGTGCGGAACGAACGTTCTGGTTTGTATTGTTTTCGGTCACCTCCTGTTTGCCGCATCGGTTCCTGCCCAGGAGCCTGATCAGGCTCCCACAGGTGTTCGGATTCAGGGCGTGGTTTACGACGTGGCCACAGGCGACGGGATCTCCGGTGCCACGGTACTTCTGGACCCACAGCAACGCCGGACCGCCTCTGGTGGCGACGGCATATTCTCGATGGACGGCGTGCCCAGTGGAACCTACGTCATCTCCGTGACCCGGTTCGGGTACGAGGCGTGGCGGTTGACCGTCAAGCTCACCGACGATTTCGGAGGCTTCCTCGAAATCCCGCTGACTCCAAGGCCCCTGCTGCTCGATAGTGTCACGGTGTTCTCCACTCCGCAGCCGGTGCGCATGCGTGGAATCGTTTACGATGTCGTGAGCGGACTGGCGATACCGGGTGCAGCAGTCCTGGTTGGCGCGGAGGGACACGGGGTCCTAGCCGATTCCTCCGGGGTCTTCCTGGTCGAGGACGTGACCGCGGGGCCCCAAGTGGTCTCGATCAAGCAAATCGGCTACGAAGCGAAGGCCGTGGCCGTAGCCGTTACTGGCCGTGAAGGCGAAGTAGTCGAGGTGGGATTGACACCCAAGCCCTTCATGCTGGACGGCATTACGGCCGTGGCCCGCAACATCGAGACCATGGAGACGCGCCTACGCTCACGGCTGGGAAGTGCCTCCGTTCATCGGGGACTCTTTCGTGCCTTCGATAAGGAGGCGCTGCTAAGTTCGGGTGCCGAAACCGGT
This sequence comes from BD2-11 clade cluster bacterium bin43, assembly GCA_002238605.1. GTDB lineage: Bacteria > Gemmatimonadota > Gemmatimonadetes > Longimicrobiales > Gaopeijiaceae > BD2-11. The sequence goes on from MPMR01000030.1 coordinate 1,686, forward strand.
CTCGAATTCCTGGATCGGCACACCTTTGTGCGGACGATGCCTTGCCCCATGGGAGAATCCGCGCACTTTTGCGTCGCGAGAGGAGGGCGTGTGGGCGAGCCAACCGTCTACATCGATGAGGTCTACGCCCCTGGGGGATTGGACGCGCTGGAACAGTTCCCGACTTCGGCGCTTTACTTGGTCGAGGTATTCTCCAGCGGTTCAGAGATCAGGGCGTATACCTATGATTTCATGGAACGCACCGCCCGCAGGCCCGTCGCGCTGATCCCCGCGCTACTGTGGCGTTGGCCACGCTAGCAAACGCGCCCGCTTACCGTCCACCAGCAATCGTGAGGCGTCCGTTGCCTCGAGCCAGATCGGCTCTCCATTTCGTAGTGTTTCTCCTGCTGTCCGGTCTCGTCTCGTGCTCTGTCCCGGACTCGGTTCCGTCCCCGGTCGTTCAGCGAGACAGCGCCGGTGTCAGAATCGTCGAAGCGCTGAGACCGCTTTGGGGCGATTCTAGTCTGTGGACGATCGATCCCGACCCGAGGGTTGACCTGACGAGCTCCGGGACCGGCACTTCCCACGAGTTCTTCCGCGTCCGCGACGTCCGGCAGCGTGCGGACGGCCCGGTGGTGGTTGCCGCACGCTTTCGCGTCGGTGCATAGTTCGTCTCCCATAGGTCCGTTTCCAGCCCCTGCTCGTCGAACCCGACGTGCGGATTTCCCGCACCGGGCTCTCAGTCGGGATCACGCCTTCGCCCACGGAAGGTACAGGGTCGTCAGCCCCAGGGGCGTAAGGCCGTGTTGCTTCCGCAGCCGCTGGTCCGGCCCCCTCCTGGACTCTTTGGCCTTGCGAGCTGACCCGCAGCGCATGACGACAACGGTTCAAGCCCAAGCCGTCTGTCTAGAGGGCGCTCGTCCCGTTCACAAGCTTCCAACGTCACACTAGCCGGGCGAAGGCCATTCAACCTCGAACCTTACTATGTAGCGGACATCCAGCTCTTCCTTAACCACTGCCCAGAGCGTGTCGCCTTTGAAGTACGGATCGATGATTCCGGGGTAGGGGTCTGCGTCCCAGGTCTCCGGTGTGTTCACGTGACCAAGCCACCGACCGTTCGCATCGAAGACATCGAAGCCATCCGTTGCATGCCAGTACTCCCAGATCACGCGTGGTAGTGACGGCGATTGCTGCCGTTCCTCCTCGGTAGTAGCGCGGCTCCAGCCTACGGCTCCTCGCCACACCCACATGCGACCTTCTTCCGAAAACCAGAGTCGAAGGAAAGCCGGACGCTCCCGCGGAAAGTTCGGGATCGGTGGCAGCCTGGCGAGCTCGGTTCCGGGTGGGCGTGGGATCGGACGACGGAACACCTCGGAGTAGTACTCGGTCTCCTCGCTTGTCCTCATCGGTGGATCCCATGCCCTCGACACCCGCGTCACCCCCTCCTCCGGCTCTGCGATGTCTATCACATAGCTGGCCGAGCACCCGAAGGCTAGTGTACCTGTTCGGCTCCGCGTCCAATGCGCGAAGGGCATGTGGGGGATGCGCGTGTCCTCGAAGAACCCTCCAGCGTAAACCGGGAGTCGCCGCTCACAGCCCTCCCAGGCGCGAGTGGGCAGGAAAACGGTATCCCCTACTTCTTCGTGGTCGATCAGTCGGCCGAACAACGGTCTTTGCCGCACCTCTAACGTGTCCGGACCGGTTCGAGGTGGGTTGAGTGCAATCCAGAGTTGACCTTGGGCGTCCCATCGGATGACATCCCGTCCGTATCCGGGTCTTCCGAGCGACGGATACCTGATCTCCCGGACGAGATTGCCATCGTAGGAAAAGACACTGACCCGGCGATTGCCGAAGTCTAGCACGGCCAGCAGTCCGTCAGCGGAGATGTCCATGCCGGCCACCGCCCTAACCTCCCCGGGCCCTGCGCCGCGGCGTGCGATCGTCCTGACATATCTACCGTCGGTATCATACTGTCGTAGCTCACCATCAGCTACGAAGAGATCACCGCCTGGGCCGACCGTGAACATCGGGAACATGCCAAGCAAATACTCTGGTGGACCGTCCATCATGCCCAATCGCGAAATCTCCCGAAGAGACGCCGCACCTCGCCGGGGTGACGACGAGAAAACGAACGTCGTGTCACCCAGCCGCCGCGATGAGTCCAGAGTCTCCTCATCGCACCCGCCGAGCACAAGTGTCGATAGAGCCACCACCAACGCGCTACGCATGAGTCCTATTCCCTTTCTCGGGTTAGGTTAGGCCATCTCGCTGTTAAAAGTATGACGTGTCTCCCCAGTAAGGGGCAACTCCAATTTACCTGATGAAGGGGTAGGGCCAAGTCTTAGCCCCGCGAGGCATCAGTTCCCTCCTCCCGCCAGAGCGAGCGAACTTCGATTGCTGTTGCAGCGTAAGCTTGCCGAGTCCGTTGTTGACCGAGGCGTTGTACCCGATTGACTCGTCAGCATCCTTTCTCCAGGCACGAATAACGTGGTCGAAGTCCCTTGCAGCGACGCGACGGAGTGACAACCGGGACGCGGACAGCGCTGGCGGAAACCAAGCGGTTGCGAATGTAGACGGGGCATCCCATTATTGGGAGAGGGCGTGGTTTTCGCGGAACGTGGACATCACGCCAAGTGCCCAAACGTTGAGCGCAGGTTGGACTTGTTACTTCGCTGCCGTGCTGGATCTCCTGAAGTTGCGGATGGGCGGGCCACTTGGGCAATGGCGCCGCACACACCCCCGCCGGGGCACCACCGTCGGCACTCAGCTCAGAGGCGCGCCAGCGTAAGGGGGGAGGCTGCTTTCGTGATGACCATTAGGAACCTGTGGAGAAGTCCAATCAACCTCGCCTGGTATCTCGGTGTACTGGCGGGGATTGGAATCGTCGCATGCTCTGAGGTCGAGAGTGGTCGTTGGCTGTACACGGCGTCCGATAGTGCAGGTGTGCGCATTTATGACAACCATTATTCCTCTCATCCACTCCATTGGAAGCCCTTGGCCAATCCGCGTGAGTTTGCCAACATAGGCACTCCCGATGCTGGCAAGCCCTTCTTTGAAGTTCGAGATATTGCGCTGCTGGACAACGACCGGATGGCGGTTGCTGAGGAATCGGATGTCCGGATAATGACGCTTGCCGGGGGCGAGACCGTCTCCGTCGGGCGGGATGGTGAAGGGCCAGGAGAGTTTCGAAACATTGTGGGGATCGCGCGACTGGCAGGTGACAGTATTCTTGTGCTCGACAACAGATTGATGCGTTTGTCCGTGTTCGATGCTGCAGGAAAACTGGCCGGCACGACCCAGTTGGAGACGGAAGGTAACAACCGACTCTGGGGGCTGCATGTAGTCGAGGATGGCACGGTTATCGTGGGGACGGCATGGTCTGGGCGATTGCTCGGGGGAAACCGTAGTCCGGGACGACGCCGCTTTCCCTACCGAGCCTTCCGATATGAGCGGACGGGCGAGCTATCTGATGTTATTGGGCCCCTTCCCGGCACTGAAGTTGTCGTTGGTCGTTTCGGTGAAGCGACAACATTAGGAATGGCTCCGTTCGGGCGCCAGACCACCATTGGAGTGTCGGAACAACTTTTGTATCTGGGAACTGCGGACGAGTTCGAGATTCTCGTCACACGCCTTGACACCGGACCAGTCGCAATCTTTCGACTCGGACCGATCGATTTTACCATTGAAGAATGGGAAATTGAGGAATGGATCAACCACCGCGTTTCGCAATTGCCTTTTCCGGAGCGGGAAGTTGCTTTTCGGCGCTCCATGGCAGTGGCCGAGCAACCCAAACGGCGACCTGCATTCGAAGAGTTGGTCGTTTCGGGTGAGGGCGACGTGTGGATCAAGGAGTTTGCAGGGGATTTTCGTCGAGAAGTTCTGTGGCACATAATGGCAGGGACTAACGGGAGGTATTGTGGTTCCCTCGCGCTCCCGGCGGCGTTTCGGTTGATGGATATCAGAGATGGCAGATTGACCGGGGTTTGGAAGGATGCGATGGAGGTGGAGTACGTGCGGGTTTACGAAATCACCGGTGCCTCTCTTGGGACCTGCCGGACTGAGCGTATTGGTCAGAATGGGCCTTGAGGGGTGTCCCTTTTGATAAGCGGAAGCACAGACTGGACGATCTGGTTCCTCGCCCTTGCAGCAGATCTGATTCCAGCGGGCCGGAATGGCGGGAAGGCGGCTCCGAATGGCGTATGGGGGCGGGCCCAGGTGGACCAAGCCCGACTTCGCAACCAAGTTGTCAATGGCCCACCCAAATCTGACACTTTTCGGGACGCTCCGTGCAGGGAGCTTAGCGACCGAAGCGGATCGGCCCGGGAAGGCGATGGGCGGGGTGACCGGGGCCTTCGTCGAGCGTTACAACAACGGCTGACTCCTCCAGCGGCACGGGTACATGACCCCTGGCCCCCGCCCGCGAAAAGCTCAGCCGATCCAGCATATTAGCCATCACCAACCCTCCCAAGCCGTCTATAGAACAGGAATCGCGAGGTCAGGACACACTCCCTAACCACATGTAGTGAGGGACCTGTCTACGGTGCGCATGTCCGATCGACGCGGTACCGGTGGAGGTACGACACGTCGTACTCGGCGAACGTGGTTCCCCAGACCTCGTCGCGGCTCGCGAGGACAATGGCCAAACGAGGGTGCCAAGGCTTTAGTGAACCGCGGCCCTGTTCTATCTCTACTGTCCCCTCCAGCGTGCCATCCGAACCGTAGATCTCCCAGACGTCGACGCGGTCCTCGCGCATCTCTCTCAGCAACCAGATCGTTCGGTCCGTTCCAGCCACGACCTGCCTGACCGGAGGATGGTGCTCCGGGACCCGGAAAACGTCGCGCGCGGCACGGCGCCTGCGCTCAAGCGTTGCCTCAGTCAGTTGAGGCGCGGAGAGCGACGAGGGCGCGTAATCACCGACCCTCCAACCGGCGTATTCGTCCGCCAGCCGGCGTTCCATCGCAGAGTTGACTTCGCGCCGCGCGTACTCGACGGTTCGATGCAGGAGCGTGTCCCCACCGATCGAAATCACCAGAAGTTCAAAGGTCGGTGGAGTCGCGTCTTCATGCACTTTCCCGATCTGGACTACAGCGGTACCATCGGGTCTAAGAGCCGTCAAGTACTCTTTGAGGCCGATCAGGGGCAGGTCGCGCAGCGGGTGAATCCCCGGAAACAGCCTCGCGTCCCTCTCATTCTGTACGGCGTTGTCCGGCCAATGCATGATGGCGATGGTGTCGAGAACCTCTCCGGATCGTGAGAGGCGGCGCAATGCGAGCCCGGGGCTAGCTCCTCGAGACAACCGGGCCCGCCCATCGGTGATGACCCGCCTACCGATGGGCGTTCCATCCGCGAGCATTCGGCCCGGGGTCAACCGCGATCCTTCTTCGGGTACACTCACGGAAAACTGGATGACCTCCTCCGGTACGCGCTCGTCAGTGGTGAACAGCTGAATCCGATTGAGGTCGGATATCCATAGAGTGTCCGCGATCCACCCCACACCGAGGCCCGCGAACTGGATGTCACCCGGCCCTTGCCCCGCGCGCCCGATCCGACGAAGCACCCGGCCATCGGGGGAAAACACCGTGATCTCGGGCACCATGGCTTGAGCGACGTAGAGGGCGCTATCAGGACCGATCGCAAGATCCATAACGCTGGTGACGAGATCTGTGCCCTCCAAAGAGCCGATTCGCAGGACTTCATCCAGCCGCCATGGTGTCGAACACATGGCCTGCGCACCCATCACCCCAGGGGTGCAAAGGACCAACGCGCTTAGGGAAATCAGTTGACGCGCGATTACCCTCAGAGAATGTAACCCGCCGTTCATTTGGCGCACGTCCCCTTCAGTCACCACTGATCTGGGAGTCTAACAGATGCACTTCATAGCGAGTTCTGGCATTGGAACCAATCCCAACCACCAAGACAGATTCCTTCTAAGCACTCGGTTTCGATGGAGAGTACCGGTGACTCGTCCGCCAAGCAAGCATCGAAGGCATCCATGTCCCGAATCCCGGCCATGACGGCGCACCGCTCGATGCCGAACCAATTCGTATCGGCGAGCAGTTCGCGGTGGCACGGCCAGAAACGACCCTGCTCTCCTGCGCACTCAGCGGCTCGGGCAGCGGTGTACGACCGTGGAGCGCGCGAGACGCACGGCCTGACCGCGGCGCGACGGGCGGTCGCCCCTCGGTCCGTTGCCAGGGGACTAGGAACCTTCGTTCGCCCCCGTCGCCTCAACCAGCGAGTGGGCCGACACGTTGACCCTTCCCTCCACACCCCGCACTACGGCTCCCGCGCCGACCAGCGACCCGTCCAGGCGCGCTCCCTCCACGCGCGCTCCCGCGCCCACGATGGTGTTTGCCAGCCGGCTGCCGACCACTCGCGCGCGCCGCTCGAGCGTGACGTTGGGACCGATGACGCTCCCCTCGCCAACCACATCCTCCTCCACCAGCACCGGCCCGGAGAGCGAGCAGTCTCTCAACCGGGCGCTGGGCGAGACCGCCGCGCCCCCGGCCTCCAGCAGATGGCGGTTGGTGCCGAGCAACCCCTCGGGACTGCCGCAGTCGTGCCAGGAGTCCACCGGCGCCGTGCGGATGCGCGCGCCGCGGTCCACCATGTACTGGAAGGCGTCCGTCAGGTAGTACTCCCCCGATGAGCTCTTCGGCGAAGCCAGCACGTGATCTATGCCCTCGAAGAGCAGGGCGGAATCGCGGATGTGGTAGAGGCCGATGTTGGCGAGGCGGGAGACGGGTTGCTCCGGTTTCTCGACGATCCGCGTCATGGCGCCGTCCCGGTCGGTTACGACGACGCCGTACTTCCAATAGTCCTCGACCTCCTTCGTCCAGATGACCGCGCTCCACTCCGGCGAGAGCGTTCGCGCCGGCGACAGGTCGGCTTCGAACAGGGTATCGGCGAACAGGATCAGCAGCTCGTCAGCCGCGAACGGCTGCGCCAGCTTGACCGCGCCCGCGGTCCCGTCCTGCACGGCTTGGACGACGTAGTGGACGGGCAGGTCCGGATACGCGTCCTCCATGTACCGGCGGATGACTTCGTCGAGATGGCCGACGATGAACACCATCTCCGTGACCCCGAAGCGCAAAAGGCCATCAAGCAGATGGGCGAGAACCGGTCTCCCGGCCACGCGCACCAGCGCCTTGGGCAGGTGATGGGTGTGGGGCCGCAGCCTCGTTCCCTTGCCCGCAAGCGGGATGACGGCTTTCATGCAGTAATCCGGTGAGAAATCTGCCGCATTCCGTGGAACCGGCCGGTGGAATGGAATTCGTACGCGCGCCAACGTAAGATTATGCGTTGCGAGTTGCCTCTGTTTCGCGAACGGGGCCTCCCAGGAGGGAAAGGCTGAGCCAGGAACTCTCTTTTGCCGGTCGTCTGAAGCGCGCGCTTGTGGCGGCTTCCGCCCGCACATCGGCCGACGCCGCCGATCGGCGTCTCGTGGGCCGCACCTATGCCATCCCCTTCGCTCACGTCTGGGATGCCGCCCTCGACCTCGTTCGAGGTGAGCTGCCGCGCTGGCATGCCCGCTGGTGGGACGAGGAGGAAGGCGTGATCCAAGCCCTTACGCGGGGGCACCTTTCCCGCCGCGCGAGCGACGTGGTGATCCGCATCGGACTCGATGAGCTGGCGCAGACGCGGGTGGATCTCCGTTCGACTTCGCGCTCCAGGCAGCTGGGGGACTTCGGCAGCAACACGCGGCTCATCGGCGCGTTCATCGCCGCGTTGGACCGGAAACTCACCAGGCCCCGGACGCCCCCGGCTCCGGTCCGCGAAGCATCTCTCCCCGAGGAGGCCGGCGGGGACCCCGAGCCCCCGGCGGATTACTCCGCGCCGGTGGAAGTCGCTGGACCCGCCGTTGAAAGCGATCGCGATCGGACCGGGTTCGGCCGACGGAGTTCCCACGCGCCAGGGCGAAACGCCGGCCGGCGAGGACTCCGTTCTCGACGCGCTCATGCGCGGCGGGGAGGCCGCGGTTCGAACCGGCGTCCCGGCTACCGCGGAAAGGGCCGCTCGGACGCCGAGGCACCCGCCGCCGAAGGCACCGCGCCCGATGCCGGACCGCCCGCCGCCGAAGGGAGCCGGGCCTCCGGCCGCCACGGCAGCGGACGGGGATCCCGTTCACGGGGTCGACGCGGCGGAAGACGGGGAGAGCGGCGCTAGCCCGTCCCCCCGGCATCATCCGACGGCGACCTGGGCATCCACGTGTTCTTCGCCCTCCGAGCGCGCGATGATGGCGGCGCCGCACGAATCGCTGTAGACGTTGACCGCCGTACGCGCCATGTCCAGCGGGCGGTCGATCGCGAGCATGGCCCCGACGATCAGGGCGGCGTCGGCGTTCCCGCCAAGCCCGATGGCCTCGAGAACGATGAAGATGACCACAAGGCCGGCCGAAGGCACCGCAGCCGCTCCGATCGACGCGAGAAGCGCGGTCAGTACGACCGTGGCCTGCGTCATGAAGCTGAGGTCGGCGCCCAGAGCCTGGGCGATGAAGAGCGCCCCGACGCATTCGAAGACCGCCGTTCCGTCCATGTTCACCGTGGCGCCCATGGGCAGCACGAAGGACGACACCTTGTTGGAAACGCCCACCTTCTCCCGCACGGTCTTGATGGTGACCGGAAGCGTCGCGCCCGAGGAACTGGTCGAGAAGGCCACCAGGAGCGGCTCGAGCATGTTGCGGAAGTGGACGATCGGTGAGATCGGGCGCCCGGACGCCAGCCGCCCTCCGAAGTACAGCACCAGCGGCAAGGTGATGAAGAGGTGAATCGTCAACCCCGACGCGAGCGTCGCGACGTACTTGGCCAGGGTTCCGAACGCTTCGAATCCGGTCGTGCCCACCATCCTCGTGATGAGGGCCAGGACACCGATGGGCAGCAGCTTGATGATGCCGGACGTGAGGGCCATCATCGCCTTGAAGAAGGCGTCGAAGATGTCGGTAACGATGACGCGGGGGCGTTCCGGCAGGGTCGTGATGGCGGCGCCGAAGACGATGCAGAAGAAGATGATCGCCAGCATGTCCCCGGTTCCGGCCGCATCCACGAAATTGATGGGCACGATGTCGAGGATCAGCTGGATGAACGAGTCCGGCGTGTCGACCAGCATGGGATCGGTGGAGGCCTCGACGATGCTGGATCCCACGCCCGGCCGGATCAGGTTGACCATCATGAGCCCCACCGTAGCGGCGAGGAAGCTCGACACGACGTAGTATCCCAGCGTCTTGCCGAACAGGCGGCCCACGGCCCGGCCTCCTCCCACCGACGCCACTCCGGACACGATCGAGGTGAGCACCAGCGGCACGATGATCATCCTCAGCAGCCGCATGAACAGTTCGCCGATCCAGCCGATCGCCTCGGCGCCGGCTTCGCCGAAGGTGACTCCGGCGATCGAACCCAGGATCATCGCGGCAAGAACCTGCCAGTGCAGCCGCCGGTAGAAGGGGAGGTCGGGATTGTATTCCATGGGTAGCTACTCTGAGGAGGGGATGGATGGGCGTCCTGAAGGGGTTCGTCCCGGGCGGCAACGTGGTGGTCGAGACCGCGTTTCGTCAAGCTCCGGTCCCGGCCCGATGAGGGCGGCGCGGACGCTGCTGTCGGCGGCGCTCATGGTGACCGTCGCATGCGCCGCCGAGCCCGGGAGCCCCGGCAGCGCGCGCGTCGAAGACCCGGCCCTCGCGCCGCTGGACTCGCTCGCCGGCAACCGGTACGAGCGCCATCTGGCCTTCTTTGCGTTGGAGGACGAAAACCCGCTGGTGGTTGCCTGGTCGTTTTCGGCGGACACCGGCGCGGACGCCATCGACAGGGAGGCGCGCATCTGGCTGGCGCGCGGAGGAGTGTGGGACGCTTTCTTCCAGTCCTCCTGGGAGACCCCCCCGGTCCGGGCTCCATGGCGCATCATCCCGCACGAGGGCATCCGCATCATCGTTGCGGAACGGGATGCGCTGACCGCCCTCCTCTATCGCAGCGCAGGCCGGGAGCTGGAGATGTGGTTGGGGGACGCGCTGGCGGGATGGAGCAGTCGTCCCGGCGAACTGATCCAGGTGAGAGGCGCCTCGACGGTTCTGTCCGAGAACGCCGTCGCGGGAACGCTGGTCGACATTTCCTTTGCCCGGCAGGCCTCGGACGCGACACCCGGAAGCTGGGCGCTTCTGATCTCCGAGGACATCCATGTATTTCTGCGAGGACCGTTCGATGCGGCCGCCGACTCCACCTTCCAGGGTTGGGGTACGCTGCGCGCGCGCAATTTCGACTGGCCGGACGTGGTCGTGACGGCGACCCGCTCGAGGGCGTTCGAACCGGCCCGCCGCGACGTTCCGGTTGCGTGGCGCTTCCAGTCGCCCGACGCCGACCTGACGGGTAGAATCGAGGCCATGAGCACGCACATGGAGGCCGGGGAGGGGCCGGGTCCGCAGTTGCCCGTGATCGCCATCTCCGAAGTGGAAGGCTCGATCACGATCGAGACCATCCCGCATCGGGTGCGCGGCATCCTCTACCATCGCACACCCTGAGCCGCATCACCCCTTGTTCGAGAACCTGATCGCCCCGTTGCTCACCATCGCCTTCGGTGCGTTGGCGGGCGGGCTGACCAACTCGATCGCGATCTGGATGCTCTTCCACCCGTACGAGCCGTTGCGCGTGCGTGGCCGGAAGATCGGTTTCCTGCAGGGCGCGGTCCCCAAGAACCAGCCGCGCCTGGCCGCGGCCGTCGGCCGGACGGTCGGCAACCGCCTGCTCACCGAATCCGACCTGGAGCGGACGTTCGCCGATGAAGAGTTCCGGCGCGCCTTCGATCGGCGCCTGGGCGCGTTCGTGGACGTGCTGCTCCTGGAGGAGCGCGGTTCCCTCCGGGAGATCCTGCCCGCGTCGATCCTGCCCGAGGTGGAATCGGCGCTGCACCACTCGGCGGTCAGGGTCCGCGAGCAGATCGCGTCCTGGCTCGACTCGGTGGAGTTCGAACGGGCGGTCGAGGACCGCGCCGGGTCGATTGTGGAAGCACTCTCGGACGTGCCCATCGGCGGGGCGCTCACGCCTGCCCGCAGCGCCGCGCTGGCATCCGCGCTCGACGGATGGATGGAGGGCACGCTGGGAAGCGACGGCTTCTACCGGGCGGTGGACGACTACCTGTCCTCGGCGGCCCGCTCGCTGCTCTCTCCCGAAAAGACCTTCGAGCAGACGATTCCGCCCGGAATGGTGGCCGCGTTCGAACGGGGGCTCGCGGACTACCTGCCGCTGGCGATCGCCCGGCTCGGCTCCCTGCTCGAGGACGATGGGGCGCGCGCCCGCTTCGAACGGGGCATCAACGACCTGCTGCAGCGCTTCATGCGCGACCTGCGTTTCCACCAGCGGGTGGTGGCGCGCCTGGTCATCACCGAGGACACCGTCGAACGGGTCCTGGACGCGATCCGGGAGGAAGGGGCGGAACAGATCGCGCGCATGCTGAAGGACCCCGCGGTCCAGGCGGCCATGTCGCGCGGCATCAACGACGCGGTCGTCGATTTCCTGCGCCGTCCCGTCCACCTGGTGCTGGGCGAAGCCGACAGCGAGAGCGTGGTGGCGGCGCGCCAGACCGTGGCCAACTGGGTGACCTCGACGGCCCGCGATCCCGCCACACGCAGATTCCTGGTGGGCAAGCTCGAGACGGCGCTGCACGAAGCCGGTGCGCGCAGCTGGGGCGAGGTGCTGGAGCGCGTCCCTCCCGCTTCGATCGCCGGCGGGCTGGTCTCGCTCGCCCGCAGCGACGCCGCCGCCCGCCTGATCGACGGCGCGGGCCGCCAGCTCGTCGACACCGTCCTCGACCGCCCCATCGGAGTGCCCGCGCGCTGGCTCCCCGACGGTGCAGCCGATCGCCTCAAGCAGGGACTGGGCGCACCGGTCTGGGAATGGCTGCAGGCCCAGGTGCCCGCGTTGGTTCGGCAGATCGACGTGGCGCGGCGCGTCGAGGAGAAGGTGCTGGCGTTCCCCGCTTCGCGCATGGAAGAGATCGTGCGCCGGGTGACCGAGCGGGAACTGAAGCTGATCGTGCGCCTGGGCTACGTGCTCGGGGGCATCATCGGCACCGTGCTGGTGCTCGTGACCCGGCTGGTGGGTTAGGCCGTCGCGAAGGCGGTCGCCATGCTTGATGGCTGATGGGCCACGGGGGGGTAGCCTGGCCTACCTGGAGAGGTCGAACGGCCCCCGGCTCTGCTGACGGCGTCGGTGCGACGCCCGCTCCTGCTTCTTCTGCATCAGGCCGAGGAAGGTGAAGTGGCGCGTGGCCCGCTCCCGCGGGAGGTTCTTGCCCATCCGCTCTTCGACTTCTTCCACGGTGGGGCCGCGTCCGAAGGAGAGTCCCAGGAAAACCCCGAGCGCGAGCGCGAGGACGCCGCCCAGTATCTTCAGGAGCAGCATTCGTTTCTCCTCCGGGGAGTTCTCAGCGCCTGAGCGACTCGGGCACCAGAAGGAGCATCAGACCGGTGACCATCATGATCGCGACCGCGTTGGTCCCCACCGCGACCAGCGCCACCACGCCCCAGAAGACCACGTGGGTGAAGATGTAGCCGCCAGGCACCCAGCTCATGTTGCCCCTCGCGCGAGCGGTTCGAAGTTCGTGAACAGGGGAGTCGAATCCCCCGGTTTGCCGGCATCAATATGGGCCCCGCGGGGAAGCCTGTCCATCAGGTCTGCGCTTCGGCGCCCCGGGACGGTGCGGCGCGCGTCTCCTCGATCACCCATTCCAGGTACGCGGGATTGCCGGCCGAGACGGGAAGAGCGAGGATCTCGGGGACGTCGTAGGGATGCAGTTCGCGCGTCCGCCGCGTGAGCGCTTCGACCCGGTCGGCCGCCGTCTTGAGCACCACCAGCGCTTCTTCCTCCTCCTCCACCGCGCCCTGCCAGCGGTACACCGACGTCACCGCCGGCACCACGCTCCCGCATGCCGCCAGCCGTTCCTCGACCAGGACTCGGGCCAACTGCCGTCCGGCTTCGGCTCCCGGCGTGGAAACCAGCACCACCCGGTGCGCATCCGACACCCGACGCTCTCCCGGCTCGAGAAAGGCCCGCTCAGCCCGCGAAGTAGTCGCGGTTGACGTTCGCTTCGTCGTACAGCGACTCGATGAGCGCACCGTAGCGCTCCTCCACGCTACGTCGCCGCACCTTCTGGGTCGGGGTCAGCGTCCCGTCCTCGATCGTGAACGCCGTCGCCAGGAAGGCCGTCTTCTTGGGCGTCTCGAAACTGGCCAGGTCCGCCAGCGATGCCTTGACCCTGCCCCCCAGAAACTCCTGGCACCTCGCATCCCGGAGCAGCGCCCCGAGGTCCGAGGCGTCGATCTCGCCGGCGGCCGCCCAACGGTTCAGCTGCTCGAAGTCGGGCACCACGAGAAGAGCGGGAAAACGGCGCCGGTCGCCCACCATGACCGCCTGGTCGATGTACGGGTCGAGCTTGAGCCGGTTCTCGATCGGCTGTGGCGCGATGTTCTTGCCGCCGGCGGTGACGATGATGTCCTTCTTGCGGTCGGTAATGCGGAGATAGCCGTCCTCGTCGAACTCGCCGATGTCGCCGGTCTTGAACCACCCTTCCTCGTCGATGGCTTCGGCGGTGTCCTCGGGGCGGTTGAAGTATCCCTTCATGACCTGCGGCCCGCGAATGCAGATCTCCCCGTCGGAGGCGATGCGGATCTCCGTGCCCGGAACCGCCTTGCCGACGGTCCCGATGCGGAAGTTCTCGAAGGTGTTCACGTTGGTGACCGGGCTGGTCTCGGTCAGCCCGTATCCCTCGAGGATCTGAAGCCCGGCGGCGAAGAAGAACCTGTTGATGCCGGGCGAAAGCGGTGCGCCGCCGCTTACGAAGAAACGCAGCCGTCCGCCGACTGCCGCGCGCAGCTTGCTGAACACCAGCTTGTCGGCCAGGGACTTGCGGACCCGCGTCCACCACCCCGGATCGCGGCCTTCCAGCACCGCGTCGGCGTGCGCAAGCCCCACCGACGACGCCCAGCCCACCAGCAGCCCCTTCACGCCCGTCGCTCCGGTTACCGCGTTGTATACCCGCTCGTACAGCCGGGGAACCGAGACGGCCACGGTCGGTCGCACGATCTTCAGGTCCTCGGCCACGGTCGTCATGTCGCGCCCGTACGCGATGGTGCACCCCACGCTGAAGAAGACGTAGTCCACCATGCGCTGGAAGACGTGCGACAGGGGCAGGAAACTGAGCGTGGTGTCGGTGTCCGAAATGTCGAGCAGCGTCCGGGACACGTGCACGTTCGAGCCGATGTTGGCATGGGTGAGCAATACGCCCTTCGGATGGCCTGTCGTGCCCGAGGTATAGAGGATGGTGGCGACCGCCTCGGGCCGCGCGGCGAGCGCCTCCTCCCGAAACGCCTCTTCGCTAAGGCCGACGGGATCGAGTTGCACGAAGTCGCGCCATGCCATGGTGCCTTCGGGCATCTCGCCGGGGGCATCGAAAACGATGATGTGGCGGAGTTCGGGGCACTGGTCCCGAACCTCCATGAGCTTCGCGAGCTGTACATCGTCCTCGGCGAAAACGGCCCGGGCGCCCGAGTCTCGCAGAATGTAGGCGATCTGGGGCGCGGTCAGGCTGGGATAGATCGGGACGTCGCGGACGCCGGCGCACAGGCAGGCGTAGTCGGCGAGCGCCCACTCGGGGCGGTTGGCGGAAAGGATGGCCGCCGCCTCCCCGCGCCCGATCCCGAGTGCGCGCAGCCCGCTCGCGGCCATCCGGGTGGTGCGGAACACTTCATCGTAGGAGATCCGCGACCAGGTCAGGTCGGCAGTCGGAGCCCTCAGCGCGGTTGCGCTGCCGAATCGCTCGACCGCCTCCAGAAACAGGCTGGTGAGCGTGGCGGAGCTCACGGCGCCCCCGGCGCGGCAGCCGGCGTCCGATACCGGATGCGGGTCGTGATCCGGATGTCGCTGCGCAGCGAGTTGAGGGCGCTGCAATACTTGTCGCGCGACAGCTCGACCGCGCGCTCGACCCGCGCGGAGTCCTCGGGTCGGGGTCCGGAGAGGACGACGTCGAGGCCGATGCGGGTGTAGCGGCGGGGATGATCTTCGGCGCGCGAACCCCGGACGACGAAATCCAGTTCCTCGAGCGGCACCCGCGACTTGCGCAGAATCTCCTGGATGTCGATCCCCATGCACGCCGCGACGCCCAGCAGCAGCGTGTCCATGGGAGAAGGCCCGCGCGCGCCGTCCCCATCGATGGTCATGGCCGGATCGCCAGCCCCGGACCGACCCTCGTAGGCCCGCCCCGTGCCCAGCCAGGAGAGGCGGGCCTCCCTATCCATCCCCATCTGCAGCCCCCTGCTCCAGTTCACGCTTCAAAGTCGCCAGTGTGCTGCGCGCATGGGAGATGTGCTGCTCGTACTCGGGACCCCGGGGAGGGTTGGCGAGGAACGTGCTGAGATGATCGACGGCCGCCCTCTTCTGTCCGGCACGCCGCAGCAGAAACCCGAGCCCGTAGTGGGCCCCGGCCGTATCCGGATGCTTGCGCAATACGTGGCGATAGGTCTTCGCCGCCTCGTCCGACATCCCGATCCGGGTGTAGACCATGGCGATTTCCTGCAGGATGACGGGGTCTCCGGGAGACTCCTTCAAGGCGAGATTGAAGGAGTTCAGCGCGTCCTGGTACTTGCCCTCCTCGACGAGGGCACGCGCATCCTCATGGTAGTCTGTCTTGTCCGGGCCGGAGCCCCGGAAAAGACCTTTAATCCAACCCATTTGGTACGTCGGTGCGGGGGATGGAGGATGGGGATCGGAAAGTGCGAGTGGCTGCGAAAACTATCCGCAGCCGAGGTGCGAAGCAAACACCGTCGGCCGCTAGTCGAGGCGCCCCACCAGCACGCCCTCCTTGCTCGCCAGCACCTTGAGGTCCCGGCTGCGAAAGGCCTGCTCGCCATCGGCGGAGGCACCCAGGAGGACGATGCGCCCGGCTGGCGCCAGGCATCGCGCAGCGTCGTCGAGCAGAGGTTCGGCCCACGACCCCGCCAGGGCGATGCCGGCCAGCGATCCGTCGCGCAGCGGCAGCCTTTGGGATGCCATGAGCCAGCTCGCGCCGCCAGGCGGCCGGAAGTCGAACCGCGGGGCCAGCGCAACCACCTCCACGTCGGGAAGCAGGGACGCAAGCCCGGACGCCCGGCCGGCCAGGTTCCCGGCGACCGCGATCAGCGCGGGACCCCGGGCCACGCCGATCAGCGCGGCAAGGCGCAGCGTCTCGGGTGCGGAGGCGTCTGCCGTCGGCGGAGGGACGGCGCGCGCGCGTCGATGGGTCCGGGAGCGCGGAGGATGACGAAGATCCGCGACGCCGCGCGCGACCGGATAGAGCACGCGGCAGTTGGAGCAGCCCAGAAAGCCGTCGACCACGCTTCCCTCCTCCACCTGGTCCGCACGCAGAACCAGGCCGAAGCGCGGGCCGCAACGCGGACAGATCAGACGCTCGGTGAGCTGCGGATTCACGTCTTCAGCGGCGGCGCCGGACGAGGTTCGCCCACGTCACGCGCGTTCGATCTGCAGAAGGGGGATCTGGACGGTGGGGGGGCGGGTGGCCAGAAACAGGATGGCCTCGGCTACCTGCCGTGCTTCGAGCATGGCGTCGCGCGGCGGAAGCCCGGGGTGCCGCTCCGGGTCGATGGCATCCCAGAGCGGAGTGTCGCACGCTCCCGGCTCGACCAGCGAGGTCCGCACGCCCGTTCCGCGGGTTTCCTCCCGCAGAACCTCGTGCATGCCGCGCAGCCCGAACTTGGAGGCGGAGTAGGCGCTGTTGTCGGGAAACGCGGTACGTCCCGCCACCGAACCCACCAGCACGATCTGCCCTCGGTTCCGCCGCAGCATGTCGGGGAGGAAGGCCCGTGCCAGGAGAAAGGCGCTTCGCAGGTTGACGCTCAGGCTGCGGTCCAGATCCGCCACGCCCGTCTGGTGAAGGGGGGCGAGGGAAAACACCCCTGCCGCGTGGACGAAGATGTCGGGGGAGCCGCCCAGGCGCGCCGACACCTCCGCCGACATGGCCTCCAGCTGGCGAGCGTCGGCGAGGTCCGCCGGAAGGTCGTGCGCGCCGGTCTCGCCTGCGATGCGAGCGAGCAGGTCGCGCCGCCGCGCCACCAGAAAGACCTCCGCCCCGGCCGACGCCAGCAGGCGCGCGCATGCGGCGCCGATCCCGCTGGTCGCGCCCGTCACCAGCGCGGAGCAGCCGGCCAGGACGGCCGATCGCCCGCGGGGTTCTCCCATCAGTCCAGTTTCCCCGACTTCAGCGCCAGGGCGAGGAACTCCTCGCGGGTCCGTGGATCCTCCAGAAACAACCCCCGCATCGCCGACGTGAGGGTCGAGGAGTTCTGCTGTTCGACGCCACGCATCATCATGCACAGGTGGTGCGCCTCGACGATCACGCCCACGCCCTGCGGGCGCACCACATCCCACAGCCCCTGGGCGATCTGCTCCGTCAGCCTCTCCTGCACCTGGAGCCGGCGGGCGAAGACGTTCACGATGCGCGCCGTCTTGGAAAGTCCGACGATGCGCCCGTTCGGGATGTAGGCCACGTGGACCTTCCCGAAGAATGGCAGGAGGTGGTGTTCGCACAGGGAATACATCTCGATGTTGCGCACGAGCACCATGTTCTGGTGGCTCTCCTGAAAGAGAGCTCCGGTCATCACCTCTTCGGGCGTCTGCGCGTACCCGCTGGTGAACAGTTCCATCGAGCGCGCGACCCGGGTCGGCGTGCGCACCAGCCCCTGCCTGTCGGGATCCTCGCCGAGTCGGCGGATGATCTCGGCCACCAGCTCCTCGAACGAGGCCTGTGCCAGCGAAGCCGGGCGGGACCCGGATGCTCCCTCGCGATCCGGGCCGGGGCCGTTCCCCCGCAGGAGTTCCACTTCGCGGCTACTCACCCGAGTACTCCGCGCGGTTCCTCGGCGTCTCCCACAGGACCAGCTTCACCAGCTCCACCTCCGGGGGCATCCGTTCGCGCAGCCTGTGCCACATCGCCACGACCACGTTCTCCGTGGTGGGAATCGTCCCGTCCAGCCAGTCGACATCCAGGTTCAGGTTGGCGTGGTCCACCTCGGCGACTACCCGTTCCTGCACCAGATCGCGCAACCGCTTCAGGTCCAGGACGTAACCCGTGTCCGGGTCGACCGGTCCCTCCACGGTCACGTCCAGCTCGTAGTTGTGGCCGTGCCAGTTGGGGTTGGCGCAACTGCGGAACACCTCCTGGTTGCGCTCGTCGGACCACTCGGGCCGGTGCAGCCGGTGGGCGGCGCAGAAGTGCATCCTCCGCGTGATCCTTACCCGCGGCATCTTTCCCTTCCCGCTGCGGACACGAGGACGGCCATCAGAAAAACAGGAGACCGGCGCCCCGTCGGACGCCAGCCTCCCGACATTTCGGAGGAGATATTTGAAGCCCGGGTACGAATCCTTGGCGACCTCCCCGCGAGTTCCGCAGTCCCCGGTTCCGGGGCATTGCGTCCGGCGCGAGAGCCAGTCCCGGCCTCATTGTGTTGGCTCAATTATCGATTGGCCTCCGAAACGCAAGGAAAAAGTAGCGATGCCGATCATGTTTGTCCAACAGCCGCCGAACGACGTCCTCGCGCCGGCGGTCGCGGAGCCGTTCGACTGCGGTCGCGGAGCCGTTCGACTGCGAACGCTCAGCCGCCGGCCCTCGATTCGCCGCGCTCGAGCAGCCCGTGGGCGACACACAGCTCGGCGTTGGCCAGGCACGCCCCGGCGGCGCCACGCACCCCGTTGTGCACCACGGTGACGAGAGCCAGATCGTGCGGGGGCGCGGAACGAACGCGACCGACGCTGACCGCCATGCCGCGCGAGGCGCCGATGTCGAGGCGAGACTGGGGCCGGTCGGGCTCGGAGCGCACCGCGATGGGGCGTTCCGGGAGCGTCGGCAACTCGGGCAGGGGCGGGCACGGGCGGTAGTCGAGCAGGCTGCGCTCGACCTCCTCCGGCTGTGCCGGCGTCCGCAGCTTCAGGAAGACATGAGCCATGTGACCATCGAGCACGGGCACCCGATTCGTGCTGGCGGCGACCCGGATTCGGGTGCCGAGGATCTTGTTGAGTTCGGGCCCGATCTTTTCCTCTTCGCCCGAGATCCAGGGAACGACGTTTCCGGACATCTGCACCGCGGCCGTGCCGCGTAGCCCGGCACCGGTGAGCGCCTGCAGGGTGACCACCGTCGCCTCCTCGATCCCGAAGCTCCCTTCGATCGGAGCGAGCGCCAGTGCAACTCCGACGACGACGCAGTTCGGGTTGGTCACCAGCGCGCCTCCCGCGGCGACCCACGGCTGGGACCTGGTCCGTGCCAGATCGCCGGCGTTGATTTCCGGCACGATCAGGGGCACGTCCGCGCGCTGACGGTGCGCGGAGGCGTTGCTGCAAACGACGTGGCCGCCGCGGGCGAGATCGAGTTCCAGGTCGGTTGCGACGGCGCGCGGCAGCGCCGAAAGAACCAGCCGGCTGCGCAGTGGGTCGCCAACGGCGCGTACGGGCAGCCCTGCGGCCCCGTCCGGGATGCGGCCGGTCAGGCTCCAGGGCACCACGTCCGCATAGCGCCGACCGGCACTCCGCGACGACGCGGCGACTTCGGCCAGCCGTAGCGAAGGATGCCCGGAAAGCATGCGAACCAGGCGCTGGCCGACGATTCCCGTGGCCCCCAGCACGGCCACCGGCAGGCGTGGGTTCAATGGGTGAGCGCTCACTTCAGTCTCCGGGGCGAACAGGCCATCCGTCGGCTCGGGCATTGGGGAGAATCCCACTGGCGGGCGTCCGGGAACGCCCCCGGCGTCTGCGGGCCCGTACGCTCGACCGGCCTCGATGAATCGCGGAGGGTACAGGAATGCGGTAGTCGAGTCAACGGTGACGATGTTCCAACAGTCGGGGGTAGCCGTCGCCGCGCTATTCTCCGGGATACGGCAGCTCGACGGGAAGATCCACGGGCGTCATGTAGAGGGAACGAAACGTGCTTCGATCCCGCGCGGTGGGCGCCGGAGGAAGGTCCGGGCCCGCCCACATGATGTCGGACGGATCCGGCGAATGGCTGAGTATGCCCAGCACGTGTCCCATCTCGTGGATCACCAGCCGCTCGAGCAACTCCTGGTCGTCGGTTCGGCGGATGACCACGCGGTAGATGACCTGCGAGGGTTCGCCGTCGCGGCGAGGCCAGGTGCGCAGCGCGTCGCGGGGGTCGTTCAGGCACCCGAGAGTGGAGGCGGCACCCGTCACCGGCCCCACGCACGTCATGGGAGTCGAGAGGACGCCCGCCGCATCGTGCCAGCGCAGCACCGCGCGCGCCTCGCCCAGGTCGGTGGTCTCCCGCAACCGCACTTCGCCGAACACCGCGGCCGACCGCCAGGCCCGCGCGGCCCGCCGGAAGGCCTGCCGCAGGTCGCCGGCGCCCGACTGTTCGTGCACCACGTACACCGGCACCACGGCGCCCCGGTCCCAGTGAAAGGTTCGCGGGCGCGCGCGACCGTCGGTGCCGTAGACGGCCAGGCGGAAGTCGTAGGGGCCCGGAAGGGCCGGGATGATGGCGCTGTCGCAGGCGGTGGCGAACGCCGCGCCGACCAATGCCATCCGCAACGTCGATCCGGTTCCCCGCCGCGGGTTCATGGCGTCCCCCACGCCGGCACGGCCAGGTAGGCGAGGAATCGAGTTACCGCGCCCGCCGCCGCGCCCGCTTCAGCCAGCGGAGCAGCATCGAACTCGTGCCACTGCGCCTCGGCCACCCCGAACGCGGGGAAGGGGCCGGGAAGGCGAACCCCGAATCCGCCGGACAGCAGCACGCCCGTCTGTCCGCTCCCCTCCAGCAGATTCACGTCGTTGCTCAGGTACAGCACCTTGCCGGCGCCTGCGCGCAGGTCCACGCCCGGTAGCGGCGACAGCGGAAACCGAAGCCCGCCGATGATGTGGACGGCGGTCATCCGGCCTGCGGGCCAGGCGTTCCCCCCACCCTCCCCGGCCACGTCGGCGATGCTCACGGCGGAACGGATTTCGAGCACGAGCGACGGGCGTGGCCGGCCCACCAGGGCCAGCTCCACGACCGGCGCGGGCCGCGGGCCCACCTCCAGGTCGCGCGCCACCGCCTCGAGTTCGGCCGGCACCACGGCCCTGCCCCGGGCGAACGGGGTCGAATACACCCCGCCCCCTCGCACCTCCACGGCAAGCGGAATCTGCGCCGCGGCCTGCGCCGGCGGCGCCATCAACACCAGATGGAGAAGCCCGGCTTGCACGGGCCCGCGAGCCAGGGCCTTCAAGCGCGCTCCCTTCACGTGCGCCAGGAACGCAGGAGCGCCAGGTTGCGCCGGTCGTTCGAAACCACGTCGTCGCCCTTGGGCGTCTCCAGCAGCTTGGGCACGTCCTGGAAACGAGCGTCCCTCATGATGCGGCGGAAGGGGGCCTCGCCCAGCGTTCCCCGGCCGATCATCTCGTGCTGGTCGCGGCGGGACGCAAAGGGGTGCTTCGAGTCGTTCAGATGGAAGAGCTCCAACAACTCCAGGCCCAGTTCGCCGTCGAAGGCCCGCCAGACGCCCTCGTAGTCGCCGACCAGATCGTACCCGGCGGAAAACGCGTGACAGGTGTCGACGCATACGCCCACGCGCCGGTCGAGCGGCGCGCCCACGCCCTCCCGGATGGCGGCGAGGTGCTCGAACCGTCCTCCGACCGACGTGCCCGCCCCCGCGGTCAGCTCCAGCAGCACGGGCGGTCCGTCCGGACACCCGTCCAGCGCCTCCGCCAGAGCCGCGGCATTGCGGGCGATGCCGCTCGTGATGTCGCCGTCGGTGGCGTTCCCCGGATGCGTGACGAGAAAGTCCAGACCCAGCTCACGCCCGCGCCCCAACTCCGCCCGGAAGCTGTCCAGGGACCGGCGCCAGAGGCCCGGATCGGGGGACGCCAGGTTGATGAGATAGGAATCGTGGGCGACGGCACACCGAATGCCGGCGTCGGCGCGGGCCCGCCTGAAGGCGCGAATCCGCTCGCCGGGGAGCGCGGGCTCGGCCCAGCGGTTCGGTTGCTTGGTGAAGAGCTGCAGGTTGAGCGCGGTGATGTCCCGCGCACGTCCAGGCGCGTGCTCGACGCCTCCGGCTACCGAGACGTGGGCGCCGAGTTCGTCGGCGATGACGGCGGGAGATGCCACCGCCGCTGGCTGCCCGGACCCGGCGTTACCAGCTGGACTTGCGGACCCCGGGAATCTTCCCCTCCAGGGACCACTCGCGGAATGCGATGCGGGAGAGCCCGAACTTCTGGATGTGGCCGCGCGGACGCCCCGTGGTGCCACAGCGGTTGCGATACCGGGTCGCGCTGGAATCGCGCGGCAGCTTCCGCAGCGCCCACTGGGCCTCGCGCTTCTCCTCCGTCGACTTGTCGGGGTCGGCAATGATCTGCCGAAGCTCGCGACGGCGCTCCGCGTAGCGCTCGATCAGCTTTGCGCGCTTCAGGTTCTGTTCGATCTTTCCTCTTTTTGCCACCTTGCCGCCTTCCTTGAGTCGCCTCTCCTTCGCGCGAGAGTTGAGAAAGCTACACCCTCTTCGGGTCGTTCTCCAGTGTTAGTGGGCGGACGAGCCCCGGGAACCCGTGAGCATCGGCCCCAGCGGGCGCCCCCCGATCAGGTGCATGTGGAGGTGGTAGACCTCCTGGCACCCGTCCTCGCCGCAGTTCACGATCAACCGGTAGCCGGTTTCCGCGATACCCTGCTCCCGGGCGATGCGCGCCGCGACCGCGAACATGCGGCCCAGCACCGGCTCGTCGTCGCCGGTGACGTCGCGCGCGCTGGCGATGATGCTGTTGGGCACCACCAGCACGTGCGTGGGCGCGGCTGGCGCGACATCGCGAAATGCCGTCACCAGGTCGTCCTGGTAGACGATGTCGGCCGGAATCTCCCGTCGGACGATCCGGGAGAAGATGGTGTCGCCTGCCATCGCCGGCCGGCTACTTCGCGTCCGACTCGCCGGCGCCGGACTTCTTGCGCATCTGACGCGCATAGCGCTGCTGGAAGCGCTCGACGCGGCCCGCCGTGTCCACCATGCGCTGGGTGCCCGTGTAGAACGGGTGCGACGAACTCGAGATCTCCAGGCTGACCAGGGGATACTCTTTCCCGTCTTCCCACTTGATGGTCTTGTCGCTCTTGACGGTCGATCGGGTCAGGAACGCGTAACCGTTGGATGCGTCCTGAAACACCACCGGGTGATACGCCGGGTGAATTCCTTCTTTCATTCCGTGGGCTCCGAAGACTCTGGTCCGGGTGCGGCCACCGCCATTCCCGGGCGAACGGCCGACAGCCGAGAAGTTTACCGAAACAGGGGACGACCGGTCAACGCCCGGGACCCTGTCCCACCGGCGGCGTCAGCCTGAAGCCGCCCAGGACTTCATCATCGGGGGGGAGCTCGTCGGGACCGGCGGGATAGCCGTTCAACTCCAGGATGTACGCCATGACGTCCACGTAGGTCTGGCGCGGCAGCCCTCCGGGGTTGTCGTCGGGCATCGTGCGGCGCAGCTCCCGGTACAGATCGCGGGCGGTGCGGCGCGCCCAGACGTCCGTGAATACCGGGCCCTTGAACTCGCTCGTATAGTGGCAGTCCGAGCACACCTGGCGAAACGCGCGCTGGCCGCGGCGCGCCTGCGGCTCCGTGTAGAAGGCGGCCGGAGCCGCGTCGCCGGACGCCGCCCCTTCCGGCGCTGCCGCGTCGTTGGCAGCAGTCTGCGTCGCCGGTACGCCTTGCGCGGCCGGAGGCGCGTCGCCCGGGGCCGGCGTCCCGGCCGTCGCGGACCCCGGAACCGGAGGCGAGGGCGGCGTTGCCGGCGGTGCTGCACACCCCACGATCAGCAATGCGACGGCGGCGAACGACATGCGTGATGACATCGGCGGCACTACTCCTCCGTAACCTCGAAGACGAACATCATTCCCGCGTGCAGGTGCTCCGCGATGTGACAATGAAGCATCCACGATCCCGGATTGGACATCTCCACCAGCAGATCCATGGTCGAGCCGACCGGAAGGATGGTGGTGTCCTTCCACACCAGGTTGGTGTTGGGGATGCCGTCGCGCTCGGTCACCAGGAAGCGCTGCCCGTGAATGTGGATGGGATGGTTCATGGGATGAAACGACTCGGGGTCGTTGAACACCCGGATCTTCACTACGTCGCCCACGCGAAAGCGCCAGTCGATGTCCCCGTTCTCCCGCCCGCTGGCCGGTTCCCGCAGGATCCAGGTCACCTGGGTGCCGGTCGAGAGCCAGTTCATCATCGGCATGCCGTCGTTCCACTCGACCGGCGGCACGTAGAAGGTGTCCGCCTCCATCGACGCCACGATCGGCACCGGAAGATCCCGTACCCGGACCGTGGTCACCAGCTCAAGGTCCACCGGCTTGCCCAGCAGGGCGCGGAAGGGCTCGATGTCCTCGATCACGTCGCGGTTCTCGCGCAGTTCATCGAAGGCCTGCGCGACCTCATCGTCGATTTCGGGACCGTTCACGCTCACGACCGCGAGCGTGTCCTCGTGCGGGTAGAAGGTGCCGCGGAAATGGTTCACGGCCTGGATCGTGTTGGTGATGCCGACCTCGCCGGCCTCCGGGAAGCGCACGTCCACCACATAGCGTTCGGCGGGCGCGATGACCACGCTCTCCACCCAGGTCTCACGCTCGAACTTGCCCACGTCGGACGCGATCAGCTTCACGCGCGCGTTCCCGAAGCGGACGTTGAAGGTGCGGGTGTTGGCGACGTTGGTCAGGTAGAAGCGGACCACCTCGCCGGTGCGCACCTCGATGCGGTGGTCGTCGACCCCATTGGTCAGCATCACGGTGCCGAAGCGTCCCATGAGCGCGTGCGTCGGCGCTTCCTCGCCCCAGGGGATGAGGCCCTGGTCGTCGATGAGGATGTCGTCGAGCAGGAGCAGCTCTTCGCGGTGGGAGGGGCCGTAGTAGTCCGGGTTCGGCGGCACGACCAGCAGGTTCCCGTAGAGACCCAGGTCCTGCTGGACATCCTCGCGCATGTGCGGATGGTACCAGAACATGCCGGCGTCGGGAACGTCGATTTCGTAGGTGAAGGTCTCGCCTTCGGCGATGGGGTCCTGGGTGAGCCCGGCGACGCCGTCGAAGCGGTTCTCCAGCCGTATCCCGTGCCAGTGGACCGTCGTGGGCAGTTGAATGCGGTTGGTCACCCGCACCATGATGCGCGAGCCCCGGTCCGCCTGGATGAGAGGACCCGGATACTGGCCGTCATATCCGAGCATGGCGTAGTCGCGCCCGCCGATCGTGCGCCGGACCACGGACACGTCCATGTCGAGGGTGTCCCCATCGGCCACCACGACCCGCCGGCCGGGTTCGGCCGCCGGAAACATCGCCGGATCCATGCCGTCGCCGATCAGGAAGGGACGCACGGGCGGGAGCGCGTTCTCGAGTCCGGGCACCATCGGCATGGCCGCCGACATCGGCGGCATCCGCCAGCCGCCCGCCTCGCCGTGTTCGCCGTGGCCCATCATCCGGTGTTCCTGGGCCGCGAGGGCACCCGGCAGGGCGGCGATCATGCCCGGCAGAGCGGTCCCGAAGCCCGGGAGGGCAGCGACGAGAAGGATTCGCAGTCCGTGGAGAGGGCGCACCGGCGTCGGCTGTCTCAATCGTAGCCGTAGGCGGCGCAGTTCTCCTGTTCGAAGGCGCCGTGCCCCGCCATGGTGTGCATCTGCCCGCTGCGGGACATGCCGCGCAACGCGACGGGGCCCGTCCACATGGCGGCCTCGGGATCGTCCGCGGGTTCGAGCGTGACCACGAGCAGGAACTTGTTCCAGCGGGCCCGGCCACGAAGCGGCCCGCCGTCCGCAAGCGGACCGATGCGCTCGACCTGGTCCAGGTCCGGCGTCGTCAGCCATCCCACATAGACGCCTTCGCGGGGCGCCATCAGGCGCTCCACGGAGAGCCACACGTCGAGAAGGTAGCTGCCGTCCTCCGCCAGGGTGACGCCGAACGGCGAGTCGGCGAAGGTCACTTCGCCCAGGCCCGCCGCGAGCCCGGTGCCCGGGAGCCTGCGGGTGCTCACTACCGGGAAGGCGTAGTAGGCGGGCGCCTCGACCGGGGCGGCGGATGCGGGCAGTGGCGCGTGGACCGCCTTGCCCGGTCCGAAGGCCTCCGGCAACGCGCATGTCCCCGGAGGAATCCCCGGTGAGGGATCCCCGCTGCCCGGGGCCAGGCCTGCCAGCAGCGCGAGGGTCAGCATCTCGCCCATCATCGGATCACGGCTCCTGACTTACCGGGCGCGGACGGATCTCGTCCCACTTCTGGACGCTGGAGATGTCCGGCATGCCCCAGTCCTCGCCGTTCCAGCCGTTGAACCCCTCCATGCGGAAGGTCCAGAAACCGGTGCTCATGTCGCTCACGACGATGAGCCCGTCCTCGTTGCGCACGTCCACGCCGAAGGCCCCATTGAACACCGGGGTCCGGAAGTCGCGCGCGTTGGGTGAGCCGACGTAGGTGTCGTAGTAGCCCACGGTGACGGGGTTGGCCGGATCCATGAGGCTGAAGATCTGGAGCCCGTCGAGATAGCCGGAGACGAATACGTAGGGCCAGCGCACCTCGTGGTTGTGCACCAGGTTCTGCCAGTCCGCCGTCCAGGCCGAGATGGGCCGGCTGATGTTCGTCTGCGTGCCCTCGAGCGCGGGCTGGAGGTCGAAGATGCGCAGGGGCGCGTACTGGTACTCGGTCTCGGCGATCACGTAACGCCCGTCCGGGCTGGGCGTGAACGTGTGGCCGGAGCGGACGCCGCTGATGCCCGTCATCGTGACCACGAGCTCCGGGTTGTCCAGGTCGCTGATGTTGTAGACGTAGTAGCCCCCGGTGCCGCCGCCGTAGAAGCGATCCTGCCCGGTGTCGGGATGATACGCGGCGTAGAAGTCGTGATAGCCGCGCCCGCTGCCCTGCCCGAGCGGGGACTCGGGAACCGGAATCCGTCCCGCCAGGGCATCCGAGGGATCGCCGTCGACGGCCTTCGCCATGTCGTAGACGTGGGCGAACGGGCCGCGCACCGTGCTCAGGAGCAGCACGCGGCCGTCGGAATGCTTGTAGATGAAGATGTTGTGGAAGCCCCCCGGCAACTCGGGCTCCCGGATGCGCGCCACCTCGCGCACGGTGGTGGGATCGGGAAGCCCGGTGACATCCAGGATGACCGCGCCCAGGTCGGGGTTTGGGCCGCCCTGGCCGAACTGGAGGGACTGCACCACGTAGTAGCGCCCGTCGAGCTTGAAGTACTTGACGTCCATTCCGCCGGTGCGCTGGTGCAGGTCCTGGTTCTCGATGCGCCAGCGGTAGATCACCTCCGGCTTCTCGGGATCCTCCAGGTTGATGATGTCGGTGCCCTTGGGACCGACCTCGCCGTAGACCATGCGCGCGACGTACGCGTAGGGACGGTGCATTTCCTGCTCGAGCTCGATGTCCGCGATGCTGAGCTGCGGGCCGAGGGGGACGTGGCCGAGCACGTCCATGTTGTCGCTGCCCGGTTTCATCGGCGTCCACTGGCCGGCTGCGGGCGCGACCGCCAGGGCGAGCGCCAGAGCGGCGGCACCGGTCTTCAGGATGGTCGAATGGACGACGCTGGCTCGCATGGCGAACTCCTTCGGCAAGATGGAACAAGTCTCTCCGGGCCGCGCGGTGCCCGACCGGTCATTGTAACGTGATTCGGACCTCGCGCGCACGGGCTGGTGACATATGCCCTCGCCCGCGGCGGGAAGGCGGTGGCCCGAGGCTCGGGTTCGCAACCGATTCACGCCGGCAGGAGGCCCGGCCGGCCGGCTTCGACCACGAAGGAAGCGCGCGTCTCGACCGGGGCCCCGGGCTCGGTGACGTAGGGGACGATCCGGTAGTCCGCGACCATGCGATCCGGGGTCGCCGCGCAGCGAACGTAGCCCCGCTGGGCATTGAAGAAGTGGATGTGCGGGTTGCGGGCAAGCGTGTCGCCGGTCCCGGGACGCGTGTCCTGCCCGTCTCCGCCGGAACTGATGGACGTGCCTACCAGCTCGGCACCCACGATGCCGGACGACGGGTTGCGCGGGTCCGCCTTCAGGTCCGCCGCCCAATTGCTGTGGATGTCGCCGGTGAGGACGACCGGGTTCGCCGGCCGGGTCCGGTCCAGGAAGGAGAGCAGCCGGTCCTGCGCTTCCGGGTAGCCGTCCCAGCGGTCCATCGAGACGGTGGGTTCACCGTCCCGGGAGCCCTCCAGCCGGGCGATCATGACCTGGTTGGCGAGCACGTTCCAGCGGCTCTCCGACTCCGCCAGGCCCGCGAACAGCCAATCTTCCTGCTCCGTCCCCAGCATGGTGCGGCCGGGCTGGAGCGCCTCCGGGCACAGCGGCCCATTGGTGTCGCCGCACGCCTGGTCGGAGCGGTACTGGCGGCTGTCCAGCACGTGGAGGTCGGCCAGGCCGCCGAAGCGCAGCCGCCGGTAGACCTGGATGTCCGGCCCGCTGGGCATCGATGAACGCCGCACCGGCATGAACTCGTAGAAGGCCTGGAAGGCGGCCGTGCGGCGCAGCCGGAGTTGCGCGGGCGACTGGTCGTCCTCGGCCACGTCGGACGCCCAGTTGTTGTCCACCTCGTGGTCGTCGAACGTGGTCACCCACGGGAACGCCGCGTGGGCGGCCTGCAGGTCGGGGTCGGACCTGTAGAGGAGATAGCGGGCGCGGTAGTCGTCGAGCGTGAACACTTCGCCCGCTTCGTGGGCGCGCACCAGGTTGTCGCCGTATCCCACCTCGTAGATGTAGTCGCCGAGGTGGAAGACCAGATCCAGTTCCTCGTCGGCCATGTGGCGGTAGGCCGTGTAGTAGCCGTGCTCGTAGTTCTGGCACGAGGCGAAGGCGAAGCGCAGCCGGTCGGCGGGCGTGCCGGGCGCTGGCAGCGTGCGGGTGCGGCCGACCGGGCTCTGGTCGCCTCCCGACATGAAGCGATACCAGTACGGCCGGTCGGGCTCGAGTCCCTCCACCTCCACGTGGACCGAGTGGCCCAGTTCGGGGACCGCCAGCTGGGTGCCCTGGCGAACCACGCGCGAGAAGCTCTCGTCGGCCGCCACCTCCCAGCGCACCGCGACCGGTTCGGCCGCCAGACCCGCGTCGCGCATCCCTTCCGCCGACAGGCGCGTCCACAGTACCACCCCCCCGGCGTCCGGATCGCCGGACGCGACCCCCGACGGGAAGGGAGAGACGGCCAGGCGTGCCGTGCGGTCGCCCCGGCAGGCGCCCAGCGAGCCCAGCGCGACGATGCCGGCCACATCGCGGCCGATCCTCACGAAGTCGCGCCGCGACATGCGGGCGGCGGTCAGGTCGTACCAGTGCGCTTCCCCAATCTTCACGGCCGTCTCCCGGGGCGTGGGTCGTCATCCGTTCGCGTGCGCGGCGGGCGCCCATATTATGGAACATTCGCCCGGGAACCCAAACCGGAACTACGAGTGCACCTGGAGGCGCGGGACAAGATGCGCGACCTGTTGCAGGCGGCGGTGACCACGGTGGCTCTGGCCGGCTTCCTGCCGGGATGCGCCGCGGCGCTCGCGCCCCAGCAGGCCGACCTCTCCAGCCTCTGTTCCGCGGGAGCCCGCGGCGCCCGGCTGGCCGGCGGCGCTGCCTCGCCCGTGGGACAGACGCCCACGGATCTCTTCTGCTTCGACCTGCACGCTACCTCCGCCGCGCGGGAGGCGTGGGGCGTGATGGAACTGGGCAGGGTGCCCGGCCCCTTCGGGGTGACCGTGACCGCAGAGGGACGTCACGTCCACAACCTGACCGCATGGCTCCGCGGGCTTCCGGACCCGGCAGACCTCGGCCCCTACGAGTCGTACGTCGCCTGGGCCACCACGCCCACGCTGGATCCGGTGATCCGCCTCGGACCGGTGGGCAACGGTCGCAATCGCCTCGGCCGCATCTCCTTCAACAAGTTCCTGATCCTGATCACCGCGGAGACCTCCGCCGACGCCACGGAGCGCGAGGGGCGCCTGGTGATGCGCGGCCGCTCCCCCAGCAGCCTGATGGAGGCCCACGACCTGCTGGCCCAGGCTCCCGAGGCACTCCGCGCTCCGGCTGGAATGTCCCATGACCACGCCGGCGCCACGGACGGATCCGGTTGGAGCCTGCCCCCCATGTACCCCGGCCTGCCGATGCTGCCGGGCATCATGGCGCTCCGCCCGCGGGTGGACGCCTACCTGCCCGAAGCTCCGGCGCCGGAGGACCTCCCGCCGGTCCGGCCGCGCCAGCTGGTGCGGCTGGGCGACGGCGGCACACTCGACCTCGAGGCCGGTTTCGTCCGCCGCGACATCGGCGGCCGCGCGGTGGTCATGCTGGCCTTCAACGGGCAGCAGCCGGGCCCTCTCCTCCAGGTGCCCGAGAGCGCGACCATCTTCGTCAACTTCACCAACCGCACCCCGCTGCCGACGGCCATCCACTGGCACGGCATCCGCCTTGACAACCGCTTCGACGGCGTGCCGGGAGTCACCCAGGACCCGGTTCAGCCCGGCGAGACCTTCCGCTACCAGATCCATTTCCCGGACGCCGGCATCTACTGGTACCACCCCCATCACCGCGAGGACATCCAGCAGGAGCTGGGCCTCTACGGAAACCTGCTGGTTGACTCGCCGCGCCCCGACTACTACGGCCCGGCGAACCAGGAAGAGGTGCTGATGCTGGACGACCTCCTGCTGGGAGAGGACGGCGTCGTGCCCTTCGGCGACAGCTCGAGCAACTACGCGCTCATGGGCCGCTTCGGGAACATCCTGCTGATCAACGGCGAGCCGGATTACACGCTGCGCGCCCGCCGGGGCGAGGTTGTGCGCTTCTTCCTCACCAACGTGTCCAACACCCGCACCTTCAACCTGTCGTTCTCACGGGCGGATCAGGCCGATGTGGCCGGCCTCGACGCTCCGGTTCGCACCCTGCCCGTCAAGGTGGTGGCCTCCGACGTGGGCAGGTTCGAACGGGAGGTGATGGCCGAGAGCGTCGTCATCTCCCCGGCCGAGCGCTACGTCGTCGAGGTGCGCTTCGACGAGGCCGGCGAGTTCGTGCTCTCCAACCGGGTGCAGGCCATCAGTCACCGCGAAGGCGTCTTCTTCAGCGAGTCGCGGGTGATGGGCAGGGTCGTCGTCGACCCCGAGCCCACCCCGCTCGATCACGCGCACGCCTTCGCGACCATGCGCGAGAACGCGGATGTCACGCGGGACATCGACGCCTACCGCGAGCACTTCGACCGCCCCGTCGACCATTCGCTCGACCTCACCCTCGAAGTCGAGGACCTGCCGCGCCCCGTCGAGCAGTCGATGCTCTACGACTGGGCATACTTCAACCCGGTGGAGTGGAGCGGCACGATGCCGGTCATGAACTGGGCGAGCGACGGCGGCCAGGCGCGCTGGATCCTGCGCGATCCCGGGAGCGGACGCGAGAACATGGATATCCGCTGGCGCTTCCGCGTGGGAGACGTGGTCAGGATCCGGCTGCACAACGACCGCAATGCCTTCCACGCCATGCAGCACCCGCTCCACATCCACGGCCAGCGCTTCCTGGTGCTCTCGCAGAACGGCGTCCCGAACGACAACCTCGTGTGGAAGGACACCGTGCTGCTACCGACCGGCTCAACCACCGACATCCTGCTCGAGCTCTCCAACCCCGGGCGCTGGATGGTGCACTGCCACATCGCGGAGCACCTCGAGACGGGGATGAAGTTCGTCTTCGAGGTCGAGCCGTGATCCCCGGGCCGGGGGCCTCGTTTCGCGCCAGCGCCGACCCTGCGCCGCCGCCATTCCGAACACCTGCCATTGTGCGGAGGCTGCCAGCCCCGCCTTTTTGATCCTCTGGAACGACATCATGTGGGAGGAGGACCCATGAGAGATCCACACGAGCGGCATGTCCCATTCGCGAACACGCTTCTGCCCGTCGCCCTCGTGGCGCTGGCCGCGGCGTGCGAGGCGCCCGCACAGCAGGAGCCGGAAGCACCGGCCCCGGAATCCCCCGCAGCCCAACCGGCAGCGGATGTCGCCGGGCAGTTCCCCGACCTGGTCGCCGTGGACGCCGATCCGGTCGCGCTCACGGGAGTGAAGCTGATCGACGGCACCGGGGAGCCGGCGCGCGACGGGCAGACCGTGGTGATCGCGGACGGACGCGTCGCGGCGGTCGGGAACGACGGGGAGGTCGAGGTGCCCGACGGCGCGGAGGTTCTCGACCTGTCCGGGCACACGGTGATGCCCGGGCTCATCGGTCTGCACAACCACAGCTTCTACACGGCGGCCGGCGGCCGGTCGGCCCAGCTCTCCTTCAGCGCGCCCCGCCTTTACCTGGCCTCCGGACTGACCACCATCCGCACCACGGGTGCCCGCTCGCCCTACGAGGAGATCAATCTTCGTGACGAAATCGACGCCGGGCTTGCCGTCGGACCGACCATCTTCGTGACCGGACCCTACCTGACCGGGCAGCAGGGGAGCCGGACCATGGCGCAGCTGGACGGGCCGGAGTCGGCGCGTCGGGTGGTGCGCTACTGGTCGGAGGAGGGCGTGAGCTGGTTCAAGGCGTACACCTGGATCAGCCGGGCCGAGCTGGGCGCGGCGATCGAGGAAGCCCACGCCCACGGCATAAACGTCACTGCGCATCTTTGCTCAGTGGGTTACAGAGAGGCGGTGGCGCTCGGGATCGACAATCTGGAGCACGGCCTCTTCGCCAACAGCGAATACGATCCCTCCAAGCAGCCGGACGAGTGCCCGCCCGGGTTCCGCAACACCTATGGGGAACTGGACGTCAACGGACCGGAGGTGCAGCAGACCTTCCGCGACATGGTCGACAACGATGTGTCGATGACCTCGACGCTCGCGGTCTACGAGATCTCCGTTCCGGGCCGCGGCCCTCTCGATCCGCGGGTCTGGGAGGTACTGGCGCCCGAGGTGGCCGACGACGTCCGGGCGCAGTTCGACCGGATCCGCGCCGCCGATCCCGGGTCCGGGATGGGCCTCTCCCCCGAGCTGCTGCGGGTGGCGATGGACTACGAGTACGCCTTCGTGCAGGCGGGAGGCCTGTTGGCGGCGGGCGTCGATCCAACCGGCTACGGCGCGGCGCCTCCGGGGCTGGGCGACCAGCGCAACTTCGAACTGCTGCTGGAGGCCGGCTTCACCGCACCCGAGGTGGTGGAGATCATGAGCGCCAACGGCGCCCGCGTGCTGGAGATCTACGACGACGTGGGAAGCGTGGAGCCCGGCAAGCGCGCGGATCTCGTGGTCGTGGAGGGCGATGCGGAAGCGGACGGGCACATCCGCAACACGAGCATCGTCTTCCGGCACGGCATCGGCTGGGACAGCGATGCGCTCATTGAATCGGTGCGGGGCCTGATAGGGGTCCGCTGACACATCCGAAACCCATGGAGGCATGCCCGTGAAGCTCGACCGATTCGAGATGGAGCGCTGGCAGTCCGTCTTCGAGCACCGCGTTCGCTACAACCTTTCCGAGAGCGGCGTGGACCCGCTCTCGCTGGACGAACTGCTCGAATTCACCGGCATCGAGAACCTGGGAGCGTCGAGCCTGGGGTACGGGCAGTCGAACGGATCGGACGAGTTGCGGAAGCGCATCGCCGCCCTCTACGACAACGTCGCGCCCGACGAGGTGGTGGTCACCACGGGGGGCGCGGAGGCCAACATGGCCGCCTGCTGGCAGCTCATGGAGCCGGGCGCCCCCGCCGCCGTCATGGTCCCGAACTACATGCAGGTGCCCGGGCTGGTGCGCAACTTCGGGGGCCTGGTGCGCCCCTTCGAACTGCTTGAAGAGACCGGCTGGCAACCCGACCTCGACCAGCTGCGCGCCATCCTCGACGACGACGTGCGCTTCATCCTGATCACCAACCCCAACAACCCGACCGGCGCGTGCCTCACCCCCGAGTCGCGGCGGGGCATCGTCGAAGCCGCCGAACGGGCGGGCGCCTGGATCCTCTGCGACGAGGTCTACCAGGGCGCGGAAATCTCCGGCGTCACCACGCCCTCCATGTGGGGCGAGTACGAGCGCACCATCGTGACCAACTCGCTCTCCAAGGCGTACGGGATGCCCGGGCTGCGCATCGGCTGGATCGTCGCCCCGGCCGACATCACCGAGACCCTGTGGGCGCGCACCGACTTCACCACCATCACCCCCGCGACCCTGTCGGACGTCCTGGCGACCGCCACCCTCGCGCCGGAAGCCCGCGCCCGCATCCTGGCGCGCACCCGCGCCATCCTGCGGCGCAACCTGCCGCTGGTAACCGAGTGGATGGAGTCGTACAACGGCCTCTTCCGCTACCACCCCCCCGACGCGGGCGCCATCTGCTACGTCCGCTACGACGCCCCCGTCAACTCGAGCGAGCTGGCCGAGAAGCTGCGTGCCGACAAGTCCGTGCTGGTGGTGCCCGGCGACCACTTCGGCATGGACCACTACCTGCGCCTGGGCTTCGGCCCGCCCGCGCACGAGCTGCAGGAAGCGCTGCAGAAGATGGGGGACGCGTTCGCGGAGGTGGCAGGGTAGCACGGCCTCACATGCCCGACGCCAGCTCCCCCTCCGGCCGCCTCCTCTCCCTGGACGCGTTCCGGGGCCTGACCATCGCGGCAATGGTGCTGGTCAACAACCCGGGTAGCTGGGCCTACGTGTATGCGCCGCTCGCCCACGCCGAGTGGCACGGCTGGACCCCCACCGACCTCATCTTCCCGTACTTCCTGTTCATCGTCGGCGTCGCGATCCCGTTCTCCTTCGGGCGCCGCCTTGCGCAAGGAGCCGCGCGGCCGGGGCTGTTCCGGCACGTGGCCCGCCGTTCGCTGATCCTGATCGCGATCGGTCTCGCCATGCGCGCGATCCCGGATTTCGACTTCGGCGAGATGCGCCTGTACGGCGTCCTCCAGCGCATCGGCCTCGTGTACTTCGCGGCGGCCGGGCTGTACCTGTGGACTTCCGCCCGCGGGAGGGCGGCCGCGACAGCCGCGCTCCTCCTGGGCTACTGGGCCGTGCTGATGCTCGTGCCGGTCTCCGGCTCCGCACCGGGCGACCTCTCGCCGGACGGCAACCTGGCCGCCCATATCGACCGCATCCTCATGCCCGGACGGCTGTGGTCGGGCACCTGGGACCCGGAAGGGCTGCTCTCGACCTTCCCCGCCATCGCCACCTGCCTCCTCGGCATCTTCTGCGGGGAACGGCTCCGATGCGGACGCCCCGGCCGCCAACTCGCCGGGGAGATGTGGATTGCGGGCGCGGCGATGGTCGCGCTGGGTCTCGCCTGGGACGTCGTCTTCCCCATCAACAAGAACCTGTGGACCAGCTCCTACGTGGTCTTCACCGCCGGAACCGCGCTCCTCGTGCTGGGCACGATGTACTGGATCCTCGACGTCGCAAGGTGGCGGGGGGCGTGGAGCGCGCCGCTGGCGGCCTGCGGCATGAACTCCATCGCCATCTTCGTCGCGTCCGGCATCGCCGCCAAGACGATGGCCCGGCTACCCGCGCCCGGCACCGACGCCTCATCCCTCTACGACTGGATCTTCCGCAACGGCTTCCAGTCCTGGGCGGGCGACTACAATGGCTCGCTCGCCCTTGCCCTCGCGCAGGTTGCGTTCTGGCTCACCGTGGCCTGGCTGCTGCACCGGCGCCGGATCTACATCAGGATCTGAGGTTGCGGTAGAGGGTCCGGAATCGCGGATGGCCACCCCGCCCGCGCTCGCATCACGCACCATGCTCCCAGGGGTCGAGGACGCGGATGCCGGCTCCATCGAAGTCCCGGACATTCCTCGTCGCTAACGACGCGCGCATGGAACGGGCGACCGCCGCGATCTGACAATCGATCTGGGAGATCGGGCGGCCCGCATTGCGTCGCTCCGCGGCGATGCTTGCGCAGGCGCGCGCGGCTTCACGGCCAAACGGCAGCACGCGGTCCTCGAACAGCTCCCCGAAGGCGCGATCGGCAGCTTCGAGGAGCCCCCTGCGGCGCTTCCCCCGAGGAAGGAAGGCGATGCCCGCTCGAACCTCTGCCTCCGTCACTGAAGTAACGAAGAGATCGCGGGGCGGGCGGGCGTTCAACCAGGCGACGACGGCGGGTTCGGGGCTGGGACGCATGAGTTCAGAGACGACGTTCGTATCGAGAATCACCATCGCTGCGGCGGTCTCAGTCGAATCGAGGCGGCTCGCGCATCGGCTCGCGTGGCGGGACATCCAGGTCCGCGCCACCCAGTGGCGTAAACAGTTCCACGAGCGCGCTGCCCAACCCATTCGCCGGTGACGGCGAGCGAGCGACCGCTCTGCCCAGGATGATGCGTGCTTCCGCCTCCATCGAACGTCCGTTCTCGGCCGCCCTTACCCGAAGTCGTGTCTTCACTCCTTCCTCCAGATTCCGGATGGTAATGCTCGCCACGGGTGCCTCGCCCAATTACCGGTAGGTGCCTTGATTCACTGCGGATGGATGACCTGATGCAACGAAGCTTCTCGCTCAAGGTATGGAGTGATTGCGTTGATTGCAATGCAATCCCCAAACCCCAAGCCCTCAGACCTCCTCCAGCTTCTCCTCCAGCAGCTGATAGGCGATGGGCAGGAAGTCGCGCTCGCTGATGATTCCGATCAGCTTGCCGTTCTTTTCCACCGGGAGGGCGGAGACGCGCTTCTCGCGCATGATCCCGATCGCTTCCAGGGTCGAGGTCTCGGGTTCCACGGTGACCACGTCGGAGGCCATGATGGTGCGGATCGGATCGGACTCCGTAGTGCCCGGGGCTCCGGACGCGGCGACCATGCGCAGGATCGCCCGGTACGACACCAGGCCCACCAGCGTGTGGTCGTCGTTCTCCACCAGCACGTGGCGGATGTTCTGCTTGTCCATCAGGAAGGCGGCCAGCTCGATGGGCTCGTCCTCGTGCACGGTGAAGAGGTCGGTCACCATGTACTGCTCGACCTTCAGGTAGTTGTAGCGCCAACCGCCCGCCTCCCAGATCTCGGCCGGCTCCCAGGTGTGCGCGGGACGTGGATCCCGCTGCCGATGGGCCATGCCGGAGGTGAGCGCGGTCATGCGCTCGGCAACCGATCCTTTCCCCGTCATGCTGCGCAGAGACTTCAGCTGCCACGTCGCACCCGTCATGCCGGACTCGACACGACCCTGGACAATGCCCAGATAGTGGTCGATCTCGGTCTGCTCGATCCCCAGTTCCTCGAGCCCGCTCCGCGACAGTGGAAGCAGTTCGCCGAGCAGGAGATCGCGGGCGCTCACGGTCTCTCCGGCGAGCCAGTGGAAACCCGCATCCAGGCCCCTGCGGCTCGCGGCCACGAAGTTGGACTTGGCGTAGTCGAAGTCGACCCGGCTGGCGACGTCCCCGTATTCCCGGGCGCCCCCGAGCACCAGACCGATCCAGAAGGCCGAGTTGGCCACCTCGTCCATGATCGTCGGACCGGAGGGCAGCACCCGACACTCGATGCGCAGGTGCGGCTTGCCCTCGCTGATCCCGTAGCAGGGGCGATTCCAGCGGTACACCGTGCCGTTGTGCAGCTGCAGCGCGGGGAGCCGGGGCACGCCGCCCCGCGCAAGCACCTCGAAGGGATCCTCCGTCACCTCTCCGGTGAGGAGCACGCGGAAGCGGGCGATGTCGTCCTCGAAGAGCTCGGTCACCGACTTGTTGATCCAGCGCTCGCCGAAGCGCACGCGCGTGCTGGTCTGACGCAGGTGGGGCGTCGCGCTGCGCGTGTCCATCGACTGCTCGAAGAGCGCGATGCGGGTCTCGTTCCAGAGGCGCTTGCCGAAGAGAAGCGGGGAATTGACGCACGCCGCCAGTACGGGCGGGGTCACCAGCTGGGCCACGTTGTAGAAGCTCGGGAACTCCTCCGCGGAAACCTGAAGATGCACCTGGTAGCTGGTGTTGCACGCCTCCACCATCACCGAGTCGTGCTCGACGAAGATCTCGTCGGTCCCCTCGATGCGCAGCCGGTACGACGATCCGCCGCGGATGCGGTTGAGCGCATCGTTGAGGGCGTAGTAGCGGGGCATGGGCGTGATGCTGTCCATGGACAGGTCGGACTTGCCCAGGGTAGGCAGGATGCCGCACAGCACGACGTCCGCCCCCTGCCGTTGCGCGGCGGCGCGCGCCTGTGCGATGCGCTCCTCGATCTCGACCTCCATGGCCGAGAAGCAGCGGCCGGTGAGCAGCTTGGGCTGGAGGTTGGCCTCCAGGTTGAAGAGCGCCAGCTCGGTGGTGAACGTGTCCGCCGGAAGATGCTCGAGCACGTCGAGCGCGACGGTGGCCGGGCGCCAGCCCTGGTCCACCAGGAAGAACTCCTGCTCCACGCCGAAGCGGCGCACCCCGGACTCGATCATGCCCTGGGAGAGCATTCTCTCGAGGGCCTTGAGGTCCCTCAGAATCGCCTTGGTGAAGGCGCGGATTTCCGCCGAGTCCCGTCCTGTGTCTGCATCCAGGCGTCCCATTGTGCCTCGTCCGGTTGGGCGGGTGGAACCGTTGACGGGCGTCCGCGCCGGGCGGGCGCCCATGGGCGGAGTTTATCCAAGACCGTCCTGCAAAGCGAGTGGCCGGACCACCGACCTGCCACGCGGCTTCGTTCAGCCGAACCCGGGCCTTTGCCGGAGGCCGGGGACAGGTGTGGCCGAGCCCCCGCCGGGGTCGGTCGCCGCCTGGTGGTTCGTTCGCTACCCGCTGAAGGTCGCGATCTCCCGGAGGGGCTTCTTGTCGATGACGGGCACCCTGGCGTCGTCCGCCGGATACCCCGCCACGAGCAGCAGGAACGGGCGCTCGTTCTTCGGCCGGCCCAGGATGCGGTTCAGGAAGCCCATGGGGCTGGGCGTGTGGGTGAGCGAGGCCAGTCCGGCGTGGTGGAGCGCCGTGATGAGCAGGCCCGTGGCGATGCCGACCGACTCGGTGACGTAGTAGTTCTTGCGGCGGGTGCCGTCGGGCAGCAGCGCGTAGCTCTCGGCAAAGATCACGATCAGGTAGGGCGCTACCTCCAGGAAGGGCTTGTGCTCGTCGGTGCCCAGGGGTGCGAGCGCCCGCAGCCAGTCCTCCGGCGCCCGTTCCCGGTAGAAGGCCCGCTCCTCCTCTTCCGCGGCCTCGCGGATATGCTTCTTCACCTCGGGGTCGCTCACCACGACGAAATGCCAGGGCTGGTGGTTGGCGCCGTTGGGGGCGGAACCGGCGGCCAGCAGGCAATCCTCGATGATCCCGCGCGGCACGGGGCGCGGCGAGAAGTCGCGCACGGTGCGCCGGCGGCGGATCTCCTCCCGGAAGGCGCGTGCACGCGCGCGCATCTCCCGGACGGGGTACTCCCGATAGTCTTCCAGCGCCATCAGCCTGACGCTCATTGCCGGCTCTCGATCATCTCGACGATCATCCGCCGGCTCTCGGGATTCCATTGCGGCGGTTCGGGAGCGCTTGCGATCTCGAGCCCCAGGTAGAAGACGAGCCGGGCCAGCCGCGCGCCCTTTTCGGCGTCGATCAGCTCCACCTCGTCGCTCGGCCTGTGGTAGTCCTCGTGGGTTCCGTTGAAGAAGAAGAGGACCGGGACGCCGTTGCGCGCGAAGTTGTAGTGGTCCGAGCGGAAGTAGAAGTTCTCGTCCGGCCACAGGTCGTCGATGGCGGTCATGCCGAGCTCCGGATGCGCCGCGTTCACCCGTTCCAGGGTCGCCCCCAGGTCCGAGTGCTCCTTGCCGATGGCCACGATGGTGTCGGGCCAGTTGCGCCCCACCATGTCCATGTTGAGGTTGGCCACCATGCGCCCCGAGGCGACCGGTTCCGGCGGCTCTTCGGCATAGGCGCGGCTTCCGTGCAGGCCCCGCTCCTCCCCGCTCACCAGCAGGAACACCGTCGACCGCCGCGGCGGCTCTTCGAGCGCGGCGAACGCCTCGGCGATCTCGATCACCGCGGCCGTCCCGGAGGCGTCGTCGTCGGCGCCGTTGTAGATGCTGTCCCCGCTCGCGTCCGGCTCCCGCACCCCCACGTGGTCCATGTGGGCGCTGAACACGACGTACTCGCCGCGCAGTTCCGGGTCGCTGCCCGTCAGCACGGCGGCCACGTTGGGCGCGTCGACCGGCGCGAGGTCGACATCGACTCGTCCCGGCCGGAAGGAGTAGCGGTGGATGAACCCGCCGCCGCCTCCGCCGGGTTCGAGCCCCATCGCGGCGAATTCTCCCGCGATCCAGCGGGCGGCCTCCTCGATCTCCGGGCTGGGCGTGGCCCGGCCCCGCATGGAGTCGTGGGCCAGGATCGCCACCCGCTCCAGGAAGTCGCCTTCGGTGATGGTCGCCGCGGCCGACCCCGCGGCCATGGACGAGCCGGACAAAGGCTCACCTGCCTCGTCGTCGCCCGCGCACGCGCCGACCGCCAGACCGGCCAGCACCCCTCCGACCACGCGCCAATCTCCCGTCCTCGATCTCACGGCCTTGCTCCTTGCCACGGCGATTCTAGCTTTGCGGCCAGGGGCCGCCCCGAAACCTTCGTCCCCTCAAGATAAACGCCCCCTCGCCGGATTGCTCCCATGGAATGGATCGCCTCTCCCGAAGCCTGGATCGCGCTGGGAACGCTGACGGTTCTGGATGCGCCTGACCGTGCCCCTCTTCTCGGTATTCGGCCACGCCGTTTCCGGGCGCGACCTGATCCTGGTCGCCGGCGGGATGTTCCTGCTGATGAAGGCAACGACGGAAATCCATCATCGGCTGGAGGGAACCGAGGGAAAAACCGAGGACGCCGGCAAGGCGCGCTGGGGTTCCTCGTTCGCGGGAGTCATCACGCAGATCATACTGCTGGACGTCGTCTTTTCGCTCGACTCGGTCATCACCGCGGTGGGCGTGGCGGAGCATGTGCCGGTCATGGTGATCGCGATCGTGATCGCCGTAGGGGTGATGATGCTCTCGGCCGAGCCGCTCGGTGCGTTCGTGCTGCGTCACCCGACGGTCAAGATGCTGGCGCTCAGCTTCCTTCTGCTGATCGGCATGTCGCTGGTTGCCGAAGGCGTCGGCCACCATGTGCCCAAGGGATACATCTACTTC
This sequence comes from BD2-11 clade cluster bacterium bin43, assembly GCA_002238605.1. Lineage (GTDB taxonomy): Bacteria > Gemmatimonadota > Gemmatimonadetes > Longimicrobiales > Gaopeijiaceae > BD2-11. Next base: position 42,619 of record MPMR01000030.1, read on the forward strand.
GCGATGGGTTTCTCGGTGCTGGTGGAGATGCTGAACCTGAGGGCGAAAAAGAAGGGCGAGACCCCGTTGGCGCTGCGCGCGCCCTATCATCCGGCCGATCAGCCCGGATCCGGGGAGAGCTGACCACCCCGCCGGCCCTGAATCGGCCTCCGGCGACCCCTCCGACAACGCCAGAGCCCCCGAACCCGTGCAAACGGGCCGGGGGCTCACCACCCCACCCCACATCGCGACTCAGCCGATACTCATTCCCTCGAACCGGCCAGGGAAATGTTCGGAACGTCCTTCAAGGAAGAGATGGGCCGAGCGTCACGCGCCAGAAGCCGCAGATTGCGGGCTTCCCGGTACCTCCCCTCGTCCTCCGCCCTCGATGCCGCCCTGCCCAGATGCCTGATTCGTTCTTCCGCACTCATCCCACTCCCCCTGTCTCCCGTGGTCTACGCGACTACCGCGCGCCCGGTTTCAGCCAGGTCCGGTTGATGAAACGTTTAATGCAAGAGTCATGCCATGTTTGATGGCGAACCGCCCGGCGCGCCCGTTCCGGTTTGCCCTGCGGACCCGGCCCCGGTAGGCTCAGGGCTCGCACTGCCGCCCGCGTGGCCCCGCAGGCCTTCGCCCCGGAGAACCAGATCGTGAGCACCCCCAGCCAGCGCTCCTTCTTCCGCCGCTACCTGCTCCCGGGGTTCGTTTTCCAGTCGGTGGTGATCGCCGGAGGCTACGGCACGGGACGCGAACTCGTGGAGTTCTTCCTCACGCAGGGTCCCCGCGGCGGGCTCATGGCCATGCTGCTGGTGTCCACGGTGATCTGGAGCCTGACCTGCGCGGTGACCTTCGACTTCGCCCGCCGCTTTTCCACCTACGACTACCGCACCTTCTTCCGCCGCCTCCTGGGCGGGCGCTGGTGGGTGGCCTACGAAGCGGCGTACCTGGCCTTCCTGATGCTGGTGCTCGCGGTCATCGCGGCGGCGGCCGGCAGCATCCTCGAAGAAACCTTCGGCATCAGTTACGCCGCGGGGGTTCTCGGCATGATCGCCGCCATCGGGTACCTGGTCTTCCGCGGCTCGAGGACCATCGAGCGTTTCTTCGCCGGCTGGTCCTTCGTGCTCTACGCCGTCTTCATCCTCTTCTTCATCCTCTGTTTCGTCTCCTTCGGAGGCGAGATCTCGGCAAGCTTCGCCAGCGTGCCGGCAGGCCGAGGCTGGTTGGTCGCCGGAGTGCGCTACGCCGCCTACAACCTCGCCACCATACCCGGCCTGCTCTTCGTGATGCGGCACGTCGGCACCCGCCGCGAGGCGGTCTCCGCGGGCCTGCTTGCCGGCCCGATCGCCATCATCCCCGGTCTCCTCTTCTATCTCGCCATGGCGGGACAGTATCCGGATATCCTGGACCGCACGGTCCCCGCGAACGCGCTGCTCGAGACGCTCGGCATGCGCTGGTTTCAGCTCGCCTTCCAGCTGGCGCTCTTCGGAACCCTGATCGAAACCGGGGCGGGGATGATCCACGCGGTGAACGAGCGCGTCGCGGCGGTCTACGCCCGTGGCCAGGAGAAGATGCCCGCAGGCCTGCGCACCGGAATCGGGGTGAGCCTGCTTGCCGGCGGCGCCCTCATCGCCCAGTTCGGCCTGATCGACCTGATCGCGCGCGGCTACGGGACCATGACGTGGGTCTTCCTGGCCGTCTACGTGCTGCCGGTGCTGACGATAGGCGTGTGGAGGCTGGTGCGCGCGGGGCCGACCTCGCCCTCGACGCCCCGGCAGGCAACACTTTCGTAACAGTCGCGTCCCGCGTTCCGCTGGGCGGTACCGGTCCGCCCTCCCCTCGTGATAGGTTATTCTTGTCCAACTTCCCGGCTTGCGGGAACCGGCCTGTCCGGACCCGGCGATCATCCGCAACGGGAGCATCATCCTCAGGGGGAACCGAGAATGAGACGTAGCATGTCCACACTGGTGTCGGTCCTTGTCATCGCATGCGGCGGCAACGCCGGGAACAACGCCCGCGCGGTCATCCAGAACAAGGGATCCGATACGCTGATCACCGTCGCCCAGGCGTGGGCGGAAGCGTACAGCACCGTCGACGGTCAAGTCGCCGTGGCCGTCTCGGGAGGCGGCTCCGGAACCGGCATCTCGGCGATGATCAACGGCACGGTGGACATTGCCAACTCAAGCCGCAAGATGACCGAGCGGGAGATCGAGGCGGCCCGTGCGAACGGGAACGACCCCGTCGAGCACCTGGTCGGGCACGACGCGCTGGCGGTGTACGTTCATGCGGAAAATCCGGTCGGTCAGCTCACCCTGCAGCAGTTGGCGGGCATCTACGGAGCGAGCGGCCCACTCGAGCGCTGGAGTCAGCTCGACGTCACCATACCGGGGTGCGACTCGGACGAAATCGTGCGCGTGAGCCGTCAGAACAACTCCGGCACCTTCGCCTACTTCCGGGAAGCGGTCCTGGAAAACGAGGATTTCAAGCTCGGATCCCACGACATGCACGGCTCGAAGGACGTGGTGCACCTCGTCGCGCAGACGCCCTGCGCGATCGGCTACAGCGGGATGGCCTACGCGATCCCCGAGGTCAGGATGCCCTGCGTGATGGGCAGCCCCGGCGACGCCTGCGTCACTCCCTCCATAGAGAGCGCGCTCGACGGCAGCTACCCGATCTCACGGCCCCTGCTCATGTACACCTCCGGCGATCCCGCGGGCCAGGTGAAGGCATACCTCGACTGGGTGCTGGGCGAAACCGGCCAGTGCATCATGCTGGAGTTGGGATACACCCCTGCGATCCCCACCCAGTGCGTGGAGTAGCCAGGCACACGGTCAATTGATCAACGCTCAATGAACCAGGCGCTCGACCGCTCGCGCGACTTCGACCACCGGGGCCGCGCCTGGTACCTCGACCGCGCCGTAACGGTGTTCGTCTTCATCGGCGGCACTTCGGCGATCCTCTTCATCGGCGGAATCTTCGTCTTCATTGCGCGCGAGGGGCTCGGATTCGTGTTCTCCGAATTCGATGCGGGCGAGTTCTTCGGGTCCATCGCATGGCGGCCTACATCGGTGCTGGATGCCACCTACGGCGCGCTGGCTCTCATCGTGGGAACGGCCAGCATCACGGGGCTGGCGATGGTGGTGTCGATCCCGTTCTCGCTGGCGGCCGCCATCTTCATCGGTGAATTCGCCCGCGGCCGGGTGCGCGAGTTGCTCAAGGTGCTGGTCGAGTTGCTCGCGGCCATCCCTTCGGTGGTGTGGGGGTTCATCGGCTTCAGCATCATGAACTCGCTCATCATCGACATCTTCGAAGTGCCCATCGGGCTGAACGTCCTCAACGCGGGGGTCATTCTGGGACTCATGGCGGCGCCCATCATGACCACCATCGCCGAGGACGCGCTCAAGGCGGTTCCGGACGGCTATCGCGAGGCGGCCGAAGCGCTGGGCGCCACACGCTGGCAGGTGATCCGCAAGGTCGTAATTCCGGCGGCAAAGAACGGCCTGGTGGCGGCGGTATTGCTGGGCGTGGGGCGCGGATTCGGCGAGACCATGGTCGTGCTCATGGCGAGCGGTCACTCCATCAACATCCCCGACAGCGTGTTCGACTCCGTGCGCGCCCTGACGGCCACCATCGCGGCGGAACTGGGCGAGACGGCCGTCGGCTCCGATCACTTCAGGGCGCTCTTCACGCTGGGCATCCTGCTCTTCCTCGTGACCTTCGCGATCAACCTGACCGCCGACACGATCATGCGCGGGATCCGCAGGAAGGGCCAGCGGGCGAATCCATGACGAGCGCCTCGGAGCAACTGTTCGCGGGCACCTCCCTGAACGCGCGCGACCGCAGGGTCGAGTGGCTCGTGCGCAATCTGCTCGGGTTGATGACGGCGCTGCTCATCCTCCCGGTGGTGATCATCATGACCCTGCTCGTGGTCAGGGGCGGCCCCGTGATCTCGTGGGAGTTCCTCACCACCGCGCCGGTCGACGGCATGACCGCCGGCGGCATCTTTCCTGCCCTGGTCGGGACCGTGTGGCTGGTGGCGGTCGCGCTGGTCGCTTCGGTACCGGTGGGGGTGGCGGCGGCGGTCTACCTCAGCGAGTACGCGCCCGACAACTGGCTCACGCGCGCCATTAACCTCGCCATCATCAATCTGGCGGGGGTTCCGTCGATCGTGCACGCTCTCTTCGGGGTGGGAGCGTTCGTGCTCTTCTTCCGCTTCGGGACCAGCATTCTGGCCGCGAGCCTCACCCTGGCGGTGATGACTCTTCCGGTCGTCATCGTGTCCACGCGGGAGGCGCTGCAGGCGGTGCCGCGGGCCTTTCGGGAGGCCTGCTGGAACATGGGCGCGACGCGCTGGCAGACGATCCGCCGCATCGTCCTGCCCAACGCCGTGAGCGGCATCCTCACGGGAGTCATCCTCGAGGTGTCCCGAACCTCGGGAGAGACCGCGCCCATAATGTTCACGGGCGCGGCTTTCTTCCTTCCCTTCCTGCCCCAGGGCGTCCTGGACCAGACCATGGCCATGTCGCTGCACCTGTTCGTGATCGCCACCCAGGTGCCGGACGCGCCGGACGCGCTGCCCTTCGGCGTGGCGCTGGTTCTGATCTCCATGGTGCTGGCGATGAACGCGCTCTCCATCGGCTTTCGCGTCTACGTGCGCGGGAGAAAGAAGTGGTAGAGGGCCCGGCGCCGAACGGAAACGCAGCCCCGGCCGACGCGCTCCCGAAGGTGGTCGTGCAAAACCTCAGGATTCGCTACGGGAACCACGTGGCGCTGCGGGGACTGGATCTCTCCGTTCGCCGGAACGAGATCCTGGGGATCATCGGTCCCGCGGGCTCGGGAAAGACTTCGTTCCTGCGCGCCCTCAACCGCATGGATGAGTTCATTCCCGGGATGGAGGTCGAGGGCCGGATCACCTTCGATGGCCGCGACATCCGCCGCGTGCGCAACGTCTACGCCCTGCGCAGCCGCATCGGCGTGGTCTTTCCGCTCCCGGTGGGGCTCCCGCTGACGGTCTACGAGAACGTGGCCCTGGCTCCGAGGCTGCGGGGCGTGCGCAAGGCGAGCGAGCTCGATGTGATCGTCGAACGATGCCTGCGGCGCGCCGCCCTCTGGGAGGAAGTGAAGGACCGCCTGCGCTCGCTCGGAAGCCTGCTCTCCGGAGGCCAGCAGCAGCGCCTCACCATCGCGCGGGCATTATCGCAGGAACCCGATCTTCTGCTCCTGGACGAATTCTCGATCGCCGTCGATCCGGTCACCACGATGCGCATCGAGGACGTGCTCAAGGAGTTGAAGAACGAGATGTCGATCGTGCTGGTGACCAACCTGGTGCAGCAGGCGAGGCGCCTGGCAGACCGAACCGCGTTCTTCCTGACCGGCGAGCACGTCGAAACCAGCGACACCGCGCGCATCTTCAGCGGCATCGTCAAGGATCCGCGCACGCACGACTACATCGAGGGACGCTTTGGCTGAGTCGGTTGCTGTTTCCGCGCCTCCCGCGATCGCGACCCGCGGTCTCAACCTCTGGTATGGAGACTTCCAGGCCCTTTTCGAGGTGAACCTGGACATCCGGCAGGGCATTATCACCTCTCTCATCGGCCCGTCCGGCTGCGGCAAATCCACCCTGCTGCGGAGCTGCAACCGCATGACCGAGCGGCTCGGATACGTGCGTACCACCGGAAGCATCGAGATCCTGGGCCAGGACATCTATGCGCCGGAGGTCGAGCTGGTCCAGGTGCGCAAGCAGGTGGGCATGGTGTTCCAGCGCCCCAATCCCCTGCCGCTCTCCATCCGCGACAACATCAGCTTCGGCCACCGCCTGCACGCCCGCGGCCAGCGCGTCTCGCGCTCCGGCAGAGAGGAACTGGTGGAGGAAGCCCTGCGCAAGGTGCTGCTCTGGGACACGGTCAAGGATCGGCTCGACGCCCTGGCCACCGAGCTTTCGCTGGAGGAGCAGCAGAAGCTCTGCATCGCGCGGCTGCTCCCGGTGAAACCGGCAGTGCTGCTCATGGACGAGCCCTGCTCCGCACTCGATCCGAAGGGAACCGAGGCGGTGGAGGAGCTGATCCGGGAGCTGAGGGGCGAGTTCACGATCCTGATCGTGACCCACAACATGGCCCAGGCCCGGCGTACCAGCGAGGAGACCGTGTTCATGCTGATCGGCAAGGTGATCGAGCACGGCCCCACCGACGACGTTTTCCTGAATCCGCAGCACCGGCAGACCGCCGACTACATCGAGGGGCGCTACGGGTGATCCCCGGGGCCGGGATGGCCCGGGAGGAAGGATACGCCCGACAGGATTCGAACCTGTGACCTCTGCCTCCGGAGGGCAGCGCTCTATCCAGCTGAGCTACGGGCGCGTGTCGCGGCCATGACCGCTGCTCCCCCGCGGCGGAGCGCACGGATTAAGCCGAGTTCTGTCCCCGCCCGAAGACGGGGGAGGATCATCTATCTGGGACCGGCATCGCTGCCGGCATCGCGCGGCCTACCCGGGACTCGGGCGGAGCGGGCAACTCCTCGTCCTCTATTCGGCCTTGCTCCGGGTGGGGTTTGCCATGCGGCCCCTGTTGCCAGCGGCCCGGTGCGCTCTTACCGCACCCTTTCACCCTTGCCTGTGCCCCGGAGGGCCATCGGCGGTCTGCTCTCTGCGGCACTTTCCGTCGGCTCACGCCGCCCGGGCGTTACCCGGCACCCTGCCCTGCGGAGCTCGGACTTTCCTCCAGCAGGCGAACCCGCCAGCGATCCTCACTCGTGCGCTCCGCGCTCTCCGGGGTTTCAACTGAAACGCCGGAGGCGGGGAGCAAGAAAGCTACAGGCGCGGGCGGCCGGAGTAAAGAAACGCACGAATCGAATCGGGTGCACGGCCTGGACGCTCTCCGGCTCGCCGCTACTCCGGCTTCGTCGCTACTCCGGCTTCGTCGCTCCGGTCGCGTCGCGCTCTGGTCCGGAATCGGAAGATCGGTACATTGAGATCGCCCGGGCAGGGAGGCATCGGCGAATACCCGGAGGAGAGAACGAATGAGAGCTCCGCCGTTCGACAGGCCCCGGTCCCGCATCCCCCAGGGAGCGCGGAGTCCCGCAGCCGTCGCCGGTTACGAACAGGACGGCGACGCGCACGGCGGCGGTGGTCCTCGACGCCCTCCGGCGCGACCGCTGCTGCTGTTGCACGCGGTGCTCGGTCTGGCGCTCGCGGCCTGCGTCGGCTGCGGCGACCCCTCGCCGGCGGCCGGGCCCGCGTTTCCGGAGTCGTGGCGGTACCGGGATACACCTCCTCCGGTCACCGCGACCAGCGGGATGGTCGTCTCGACCGACGAACTCGCCAGCCAGGTCGGTGTCGACGTCCTTCGGTCCGGCGGGAACGCGATGGACGCCGCCGTCGCGGTGATGTTCGCGCTGGCAGTGGTCAACCCGGAAGCAGGGAACCTCGGGGGTGACGGGTTTCTGGTGCTTCGGACGGCGGACGGCGAAACGGCGGCTCTCGACTTCCGCGCCCGCGCGCCCTTCGCCTCGACGCGGGACATGTACCTGGACGACGACGGCGAGGTCACGGACGATGTCGTCGTCGGCCACCTCTCCGTCGGCGTGCCCGGAACCGTCGACGGCATGTGGGAAGTCCATCGGCGCTTCGGCCGCCTGGAATGGGCCACGCTCCTGGATCCCGCGATCGAGCTTGCCGGAGGCTTCCCGGTGCGGCCCCGCTTCCTGAACTCTCTGGGCGACGCGATGGTGGCGGCCCTTCAGGCTTTTCCGGCCTCGGCGGAGCAGTTCCTGCCCCGCGGGGGCCAGCCGCCCGCCGTCGGGGACACGCTCCGCCAGCCGGACCTGGCCCGGACTCTGAGGCGCCTCCGCGATCTCGGCCGCGACGACTTCTACCGCGGGGAAACGGCCGACCTCATCCTCGCCGAGATGGAACGCGGCGGCGGCATCCTCACCCGCCGGGACCTCGCCGAATACCGGGCGGTCTGGCGCGAGCCCGTCGCGTTCGAATACCGGGGCCACACGGTCATCTCGATGCCGCCGCCGTCATCCGGGGGCGTCACGATGGCGCAGACCGCCGGGATCCTGGAGCGTCACGATCTTGCCTCCCTGGGCTGGCAGTCGGCGCAGACGATCCATCTGCACGCCGAGGCCTGGCGTCGAGGCTACGCCGACCGCAACCACTACCTGGCGGATCCCGACTTCGTGGAAATGCCGCTGGAGCGCCTGACGTCGGCGGCATATGCGAGGGAGCGGGGAGCGACCATTTCTCTGGACGCGGCCACTCCGTCTTCCGAGGTCGGCCCCGGACTGGAGGGTGCGCCGGCGGCAACCGGGACGTCTCCGAGCGCTACGGTCCCCGAGGAGGGCGAAAACACGACCCACTACTCGATCGTCGATGCCGATGGCAACGCCGTGTCGGTCACCAGGACCGTGAACTCCTGGTACGGAAGCAAAGTCACCGTCACCGGGGCGGGCTTCATTCTGAACAACGACATGGACGACCTCGCCGCCAGACCCGGCTCCGCCAACCAGTTCGGCCTGGTGCAAGGCGAAAACAACGCCATCGAGCCCGGGAAGCGGATGCTGTCTTCCATGTCGCCGACCATCGTCCTGGGGCCGGACGGCGAACTGGGAATGGTCACCGGCACCCCGGGTGGCGCGACCATCATCACCACGGTATTCCAGACGATCTCCAACGTCGTGGACTTCGGGATGGATGTCGTCGAGGCCGTCCAGGCGCCGCGGGTCCACCACCAGCACCTGCCCGACCAGATCTTCTACGAGGCGGGAGCGCTCCCGCCGGAGACCGTCTCGCGGTTGGAGGCGCTCGGTCACGTCGTAGTCGAACGAGGGGGGCTCTCCGGCGACGTCCAGATGATCGTCGTCTTGGACGACCTGCTCACCGCGTGGTCCGATCCCCGGCGCGGGGGAAGGGCTCTGGGGTACTGAACACGCGGAACAAGCCTTCTTCACCAACCCACGGGACACAACGCAGATGATTGGAGACAGAATTGAGGCGGCGCTCAACGAGCAGATCACGCACGAGTTCTTCGCGAGCCAGTACTACCTTTCCATGAGCGCGCATTTCGAGCGGGCCGGATTCCCGGGCTTCGCACGCTGGATGCGAGTGCAATCGGATGAGGAACGGGAGCACGCGCTACGCATCTTCGATTTCGTGAACGATCGCGAGGGACGGGTCACGGTGGACCGAATCGACGCTCCCCCATCCGAGTTCGGTTCACCCCTGGAGGTGTTCCAGGCGGCGCTGGCCCATGAACGCAAGGTGACCGCGCTCATCGGCGATCTTTACCGTCTCGCGGCGGAGGAGGCCGACTATCCCACCCAGGTGATGCTGCAGTGGTTCGTCAACGAGCAGGTGCAGGAGGAGAAGATCGCCTCCGACATCGTCGACCGGCTGCGCCTGGCGGGCGAGAACAAGTCGGCGCTTCTGCTCCTGGAGACGGAACTCGGCCAGCGGCAAGGGGAGGACGCGGGCTGATGGTGCGCTGACCGGCCGGGGCGTGTCGAGGAGGGGCAGACCCCGGACTCACCGCCTCGATCGCACGCGGCGCCTAGTCTAGTTCTCGTCCACAATCTCATAAGTAGTTGTCATCAATGACGTAATGGAACTACGAGAAGGCTAGTTATGCTGCAAATCGGGGGTCAAGGGGTTATTTTGGGGTGAAAATGCTGTTCCAGAAGCC
>MPMR01000008.1 GCA_002238605.1 BD2-11 clade cluster bacterium bin43
CGGCGTCCAACGCGAGCGGAAGGCCGAGGTGAAAGTGGCGGCGGATGTTCCCGGCGGCACCCCGGTAGGTCCGCTGGGGCAGGACCCGGCGCTCGATTCCGAGCGCCTCGAACGCGGCGACCTTCTCGGCCTCGGTCGGGAGCCACGGCAAGCGGGTACGGTCGAGGACGTAGTCGAGCGCCAGCAGCCGACGCATGAGCACGGCCCTGGACGTGATCCGGCGCCGCCGAAAGAACTCCTCGGCTCCGAGCGACCGGTAGACCCTGCGGGCGCGGATCCGGCACACGCGGCCGATTCCGTCGATGCCGGCCGCCGGGGCCTCCTCGACGGCCAGGCCCTGCGCGACGAGGGCGAGGACGGCGCGTCGCACCTTCTCAGGGTGGCAACCCAGGAAACTCGTCCACTGCGCGCGGGTGAAGACGCCGCCGTGCAGGCAGGCCAGGGCGATCCACTCGGCCCGGCGTCCGGTCCAGCCGAAGGCCTCCAGTGTCCTCTCGCGTCCCCTGAGATGGGCGATCAGCGCGGTCGCCCGTGGTTGAAGAACTGGCTGCGCATGTAGGCTCCCGTTGTCCAAGCGGCTTGTCACTCCGGTTGAAATCGGGAGAACGTCCTTCGCGGCGTCAAGCGGGTTCCGCGAGCGGATGTCCCGAGCGATCCAGCAGAGTTCCAGACGCGGATCAACTCTCGCCAGCGGCCCCTCCACCGTTCCGCATCCCCTGCCACAGCAGCGTGGCTCTTGGTGCTGGACAAGGCGGCACTGGTCAGGCAGCCCTTTGGACGCGAAGTTCCGCTGCCCAGCCGGAACCGGGTGAGGATGGTCTCCGGCACTCCGATTACTGATGCACAACGCGCATTGAATGAAGCGAACGCGGATTCAGGTGACCCGGGAGCCCCGGAACATCCTTGAGGGCATCCCGCATGGCACTACAGTCATCGTCCAGAGCACCGGGAAGGGGGACGTGTTCCTCTTGGAGGGGCCGGAGGCGGATCCAGCGAGCGAGGACGATGCCACCGTGCTGGCAGGATATCCGGTTTTTCGCATTGCAACCTGGATTGTCAGCACCCATCCCCTGTGGGCTTGGGGTCGCGACGTTTCCTCGGTCCTCACCGTGCGCTGGTGACGTCACGAGTGGGATCTCCGCCTGACCTCCCGCGAGGCGAACGACGAATCACGGATCGTTTTCAACAACGCAGCGGAGGTTTCCACGCCGTTGACCCCCTTTATCCACGAATCGCCTTCGTGCCGGTCGCCTGACTCCCGCGCTGCCGGCCATCCGGTGGGAACGCGTCTTGGCTTGTCTCGCGGAACAAACATCTGGCGGTTGGGAGAGACCGGGAAGTGGGCAGCCTTCGCGTGGGCACATACCTGAGCGGCTCGCTCTCAACCGACCCATCCCGTTCACACACTCGGTGAGCCGCTGCCCCCGCCGAGCACTGCTCGCGCATCGTCCACCCCCCGGGGCCGTGCCTCCCGCCTGCCCTCTCCGCAGCCCGCCGGTCGGCCCGCGCGCCGCTTGCGCGACGCCATCGCGTCCCGGAGGTTGGACGGACGTGGCGCCTCCTCCGCCACGATAGGGAGGGCCGTCCGTGGCAAAACAGGCGATCGAAATCGAAGGGACGGTCGTCGAGGTCTTGCCCAACGCCACCTTCCGGGTCCGGCTGGAGAACGACCACGAGATCCACACGTATCTCTCCGGGAAGATGCGCCAGCACTACATCCGGGTGCTTGAGGGCGACCGGGTGAAATGCGAGATGTCTCCCTACGATCTGTCGAAGGACCGCATCACGTATCGGTACAAGTAGTCGCAACTCGCGGGTCGTCTGCTTGGCCCGCGGTCGACGCGGACATCAGGCGTTGGAGCGCCACCGAACTCGACCCGAACCTGACGCCATCGCAATGCGGCCTTTCCTGGTCGATTGCAACACTCTCGGCGGAGTGTTGGTCCTTCCTACCGCCGGACTCGCACGAGGGTGAGTGGCAAGGGGCCGGGCTGTATCTCGACGGCAAACGGACGGCCGCTCTCCGGGTCAGTCCCGGCACCCTGGAAGGCGAACTCGCCCGCGATCCGGTCACCGAGCTGGGTGCCGCCGAAGGTGGCGCTGCCGACCATGTGTGCGTCTAGAACGAGTTCCACGAAGTCAGCGTCGTCAGCCCGCAACTCAATGCGTTGGCCAACCCGCGAACCCCGGACCGACCCGTTGCCCTCAACCTGGTTGACCACAACGAACTCTAGGCGGCCCGCGATCGTCCCGTCCGCCTCATTCAACGAATACCGCACGGTCATGGGTCCAGCGGAACCCGACCAGTCGCCGTTCGCGGTGCGATCGTGCCCCGGAGGCGTGATCTCGGATCCGTCGCTGCACGCGACCGCAAGCAGTAGTAGTGTCAACGCGGCTCTCATCAGGCCCGGTACCGCTACCGCCGCCTCGGCTTTCGCGTCCGGACGCCACGCGCGTGCAGCGTGTTCGAGACGGCCTGTTCCGAAAGCGCAAACCGCTTCGCAACCTCCGCCGTGCTGCCGCTATCCTCGTAGGCCGCGCAGATCGCATCGCGCTGCAACCGGATCAGTTCGGCTCTGTAGGGGAAGCCGCCCTCGCGCATCGCGATCCTTCCCACCTGGTACGACGACACGCCGAGATCCCGAGCAATGTGCGCGAACGTCTCGCCGTCCCACGCGCGTGCGATGATCTCACCGCGTACCGCGTCGGTGATCTTGCGCGGCTCCATTGGGGGACCTCCCCGTGTTTCGATGCCGTTCGGGATTCCGCCACGATATTGGCGCGCGAGCCCCGACCTGTAAAGCATGTGTCCCGGCCTGCTCGGCCGTTCAGCGTCGAACGAAAGTGATCCCCCCGGTCTCGCTCGCCGGGGGCCGTGACCAGCGCCTCCTCAACCGCGGTCTGGCCCGCGCGGGTGGCGACCGGCTGGCGGAGACGGGTTATCTCCGCGAAGTTCCTTTCGCGCAGATCGTGCAGTCCATCTTCGAGGAGGAATCGAACGATGGCACGCACGAAACGAAGCCGCCGGAGTTACGGCGCCGGCGAATGGGGCCGGAACCGGGTCCGGGTGTTCCCGGATCCGAAGACCGGCAATTTCCAGATCGAGTGGCGCGAGAACGGGCGAAGGCTTGCGAGGTCGCTCAAGCACCGCGACTGGGTGAGGGCGAAGAAGCAGGCGGATGAGTTTGCCGCTGGCTTCATCGACTTGGAACGCGGCGGCACGGCGGAGCCTGAACCCGAGCCGCTCACCCTGGAGAAGCTGTTTGACATTTACGGTGAAGAGGTAACGCCCACCAAGGGCGAGCGGTCCCAGATGTACGACGGGGCCGCGATGAGGATGTTCCTCGAGTGCTTCGGCAGGGACCGGAAGCCCGCAACGCTCTCCCAGCGCGACTGGGACCGGTTCATCGCCGCGCGGCGGTCGGGGAGGATCGGCCCGAGCGGCGAGCCCGTGTCCGACCGGACGGTCGAACGCGACCTGAGGTTCCTGCTCGCGGTCCTGAACTGGGCCGCGCGGTCGAGAGACGAGGAGGGAAGACTCCTCCTCGAATCGAATCCCCTGAGAGGATTCAAGCCGCCCAGGGAGAAGAATCCGACCCGGATCGTGCTCTCCGACGAGGAATACCGGGCGCTTCTGAAGGTGTCCCGGCGGGTCGACTGGCGCTTCCGCGTCGCGCTCGTGCTCGCGCATGAGACGGGGCACCGCATCGGTGCCATCCGCCAGCTTCCATGGTCAGATGTCGACCTTGTGGGCGGAGTGGTGCGCTGGCGCGCCGAGCACGAGAAGACCGGTTACGAGCACCGGACGCCGATAACGGCCGAGGCGGTCGCCGCACTCGAGGAAGCCCGGAAGCGGAACCCCGGGATCGGGAACACCCCGGTGCTGCCCGCGCCGACTGATCCGTCGGTGTGTCTGAGCGGTATTCGGGCATACGTCTGGTGGAAGCGGGCCGAGAAGCTCGCGGGTCTGGAGCCGAAGCCCGGGAGGGGTTGGCACTCGTTGCGACGCAAGTTCGCGTCCGATCTCATGAACCAGCCTCTCAAGGTGCTCTGCGAACTGGGCGGCTGGAAGACGGCCCAGACGGTCCTCCGTTGCTACCAGCGGGCCGACGAGAACCGGCTCAGGAAGGCGCTCGAAGAGCGCCGGAGCATACACGCCTGATCCAGTTGGCGGGAACAGAATAGCGGGAATCCAGCGCGCCAGGCTCCTAACCTCAAAGCCCGCAACAGGATCCTAATCCGCCACCACATGCCATTTTGGCAGACTTCGATGCCGAACCCCCGCTCCATCCACCCGCGCAGGGGCTCCCGGGGCATCCGTCGTCCCTGTGAAATTCAAGTTTCGGACCATCCCGCGAGGCCGCGGTGTAGCCAGTTCCAGCCGGCTCGGCGTCCGCCGCTCGCGCGCTTGACAAGCCGAGAAGACGCGATCCACGTTGCCCGGGTTCCGCGCAACCGTGGCTGGAGACAGAATGCCGACAGTCGACCCGGGGCCCCGCGGCGGGCTCCCTCCCCAGGCCTACGAGACCCTTCCGGGCGACCAGTACCGCCCGTACGTCGGCGCGCGCGAGCAAATCCTGGAGTTCACGCCCCGGGCGGTGCTGATCGGAGCCGTTCTGGGCATCGTGTTCGGGGCGGCCAACGCCTACCTGGGGCTGCGCGTAGGGCTCACGGTGAGCGCCTCGATTCCGGCCGCGGTCATGGCGGTGGCCATCTTCCGCATCTGGGGCGGCACCATCCTCGAGTCCAACATGGTGCAGACGGTGGGGTCGGCGGGAGAATCCCTGGCCGCCGGAGTCATCTTCACCCTCCCCGCGCTCTTCCTCTGGGCGCGCGAGGATCCGGCCATCCTGGTCAGCGTCACCCAGATCACGGTGATCGCGCTCTTCGGCGGCATGCTGGGCGTGCTGTTCATGATCCCCCTGCGCTCCTACCTCATTTCGCGCGAGCACGGCAAGCTGCCCTATCCCGAAGGCACCGCGTGCGCCGAGGTGCAGGTGGCGGGGGACGTGGGCGGCGGCAAGGCTCGCCTCCTCTTCGCCGGCCTCGGCGTCGGCGCCGTCTATCAGGCGCTCGCCAACCCCCGCGGGCTTTCGCTGTGGAACGAGTCGCCGTCCGCGCCTCTCCCGGCCAAGGCGCAGATCGGCGGAGACTTCACTCCCGAGCTGCTGGGCGTCGGGTTCATCATCGGACCGCGCATCGCCACCATCATGTTCTCGGGAAGCGCGCTGGCCTGGCTGGTGCTGATCCCGGTGATCAACGCCTGGGGCGGGAACGACGTGGTGTACCCGGGCACGGTTCCCATGGCGGAGTTGGGATCCGCGGAGATCTGGAGCAACTACATTCGCTACGTCGGGGCCGGGGCCGTGGCCTTCGGGGGCATCGCGACCCTCCTCAAGTCGCTGCCCACCATGATCGAAAGCTTCAAGCTCGGGCTGGGCGGCATCGGCGGCGGTGGCGGGGCGACCTCGCGCACGCAGCGGGACCTGTCCATGCGCTTCGTCTTCACCCTCGCGCCGCTGCTGGCCGTGGCCCTCTGGCTCTGGCCGGGCGTCCCGGTGAACCTGCTGGGCGCGATCCTGATCGTGCTCTTCAGCTTCTTCTTCGTCACCGTCTCCTCCCGCATCGTGGGGCTCATCGGCTCCTCGTCCAACCCGGTGTCGGGGATGACCATCGCCGCCCTGCTGCTCACCTCGCTGATCTGGGTGGGGCTGGGGCTGAACGACGGTACCGCCGCCTCCAAGGTCGCGGTGCTGGCGGTGGGCGCGGTGGTGTGCATCTCGGCGGCCATCGCGGGGGACACCTCGCAGGATCTCAAGACCGGGTTCCTCCTGGGAGCCACCCCGCGCTCGCAGCAGATCGGCGAGCTGATCGGGGTGATCACCAGCGCGGCGGTGATGGGCGGAGTGCTGATCGTGCTCAATGAATCGTACGGCATCGGAGGCGCGGAGCTGGCGGCGCCCCAGGCAAACCTGATGAAGCTGGTGGTGGACGGCGTTCTGGCCGATACCCTGCCTTGGATGTTCGTCATCGTCGGCATGGCGCTGGCCGCCGTCGTCGAGTTCGGGCTCAGGCTGCCGTCGCTGGCGTTTGCCGTGGGCCTGTATCTGCCGGTTTCGCTGATGACCCCGATCTTCGTGGGAGGCATGATGCGGCGCGCGCTGACCCTTCGCTACGCGGGCCCGGACGGCGGCGGAGAGCGGCTGGCCGAGCAGCGCGAGCGGGGCGTCCTGTTCGGCTCCGGCCTGATCGCCGGGGCGGCGCTGGTGGGGGTGCTGATCGGAGGCGCGATCTACGTGGTCACGCAGGTGACCGGCGATCCCTCGCGCGCCAGCCAGTGGATCGTGGGCCACGAGTGGTACGCGGGCCTCTTCCCCGGATTCTCCGAGCTGGTCGGCACGCTCATCTTCGTGGGGCTCTGCCTGCTCCTCTGGCGCGCGGCCAACAGCGGAAAGGCCAGCGAGGCATGAGACGGATGACGGCGCGCGGCGTGGGCAACCTTCTGGGAGGCGGCCTGCTGTGTCTCCTGCTCGCGTGCGGTGGCGAACAGGCGCCCGAGGTTGCGGGGACGATCTCCCGCGACGTCTTCGTAGGCACCTATGTGGAGTTGCGCCTGGCGGCGCTCCATTCACCCGATGGCCGGGTCAGTCCGGAGGCGAAGGCGGAGATCCTGGAGGCGAAGGGGGTCACCGAGGCCGACCTGCTCGAGTACGTCGACGCCCACGGGGCCCGGGTGCAGTTCATGGTCGAGGTGTGGGCCGAGATCGACGATACCCTCCGGTCCCTGCGCACGGAGGAGCCCGCTCCGGCGTCCTGACTCCTGCGGGAGCGGGATGCGCGTCCTCCTCACTCCCACTCGATGGTGGCCGGGGGCTTGGAGCTGACGTCGTAGGCCACGCGGTTCACCCCCGCGACCTCGTTGATGATGCGGGTGGAGGCACGCGCGAGCACGTCCGGCGGAAACCGGTACCAGTCGGCTGTCATCCCGTCGCGCGAGGTCACGGCGCGCAGCGTCACCGCACAGTCGTAGGTGCGCGCGTCGCCCATCACGCCGACCGAGCGCACAGGCAGCAGCACCGCGAACGCCTGCCATATCTCGTCATAGAGTCCGGCGGCACGGATCTCGTCCAGAAAGATCGCGTCCGCTTCGCGCAGCACCTCCAGCCGCTCCCACGTGACCTCGCCCAGGATGCGCACGGCAAGGCCCGGTCCCGGGAAGGGATGGCGCGCCACGAACGCCTCGGGGAGGCCCAGCTCCCGCCCCACCCTGCGGACCTCGTCCTTGAAGAGTTCCCTGAGCGGCTCGATCAGCTCGAACGGCATGTCGTCCGGGAGCCCGCCCACGTTGTGATGGGTCTTGATCGTCACGGACGGTCCCCGCACCGAGAGGGACTCGATGACGTCCGGGTAGAGCGTGCCCTGCACGAGCAGAGACACCTCCTTGCCGGCCTCGCGCGCCGTGCGCTCGAATACGCGGATGAAGATCTCGCCGATGATCCGGCGCTTGCGTTCGGGATCGTCAACCCCCGCCAGCCCCGCCAGAAACTCCTCGCGCGCATCGGCGACCAGCAGTTCCATCCCCATGTGTCGGTGGAAGGTGCGCTCCACGCCCTCGCGTTCGCCTTTTCGGAGCAGTCCGTTGTCCACGAAGATGCACGTCAGGCGGTCGCCAAGCGCCCGATGCACCAAGGTCGCGGCGACCGAGGAATCGACGCCCCCGGAAAGGCCACAGATGGCGGAGCGGCCTCCGGCCTGCTCGCGGATGGCGGCGATGCTCTCCTCGACGAACGCGCTCGCCGTCCAGCTGGGACGGCAGCCGGCGACGCGGAAGAGGAAGTTGGACAGCATCCGGTCCCCTTCCGGGGTGTGCGCGACTTCCGGATGAAACTGCACTCCGTAGATGGACCGGTCCTCGGCCCGGAACGCCGCCACCGGAAGGCCCTCCGTCGAGGCAACGACGCGGTATCCCTCCGGAGGCCGGTCGACATGATCGCCGTGGGAACACCAGACCGTCACGGGATCTGCATGCGCGAATCCCGCGAACAGGCCATCGGCTTCCGCCAGGCGCAGTTCGGCTCGCCCGTATTCGCGCTTGCCGCGCTCCACCCGTCCACCCTCCAGCTCGGCGATCAGCTGCATGCCGTAGCAGATCCCCAGTACCGGAACATCCATGTGCAGCAGCTCGGGCTCCACCCCCGGGCCATCGTCCTCGTAGACCGATGACGGCCCGCCCGAGAGCACGATCGCGCTGGGCGCCCAGCTTCGTATCCACTCCAGCGACCGGGTCGGCGGGTGAATCTCGCAGAAGACCCGCTCCTCGCGGACGCGGCGCGCGATGAGCTGGGTGAACTGCGATCCGTAATCGAGGATCAGCACCCGGTCGCGCGGTTTGATGAAGGTCATGACGGGATCCTCTCCCCGCGAACCAGGTCGGCGAAAGTCTCCCGCTCGCGGATCAGATGCAGTCCGCCGTCGGCAACCAGCACTTCCGCTGGACGCAGGCGGCTGTTGTAGTTCGAGGCCATGGCAAAACCGTAGGCTCCGGCTGTCCTCACCACCATCAAGTCGCCTGCGGATGGTAGTTCGATAGCGCGGTCCCGCGCGAGAAAATCGCCGTCCTCGCACACGGGACCCACCACGTCGCTCACCACCACCGCAGCGCCCGGACGCGTGCGCACCGGCTCGATCTGGTGATAGCCGCCGTAGTGGCTGGGGCGCAGCAGCTCGGTCATGCCCCCGTCCGTGATTACGAAGGTCTTGTTCCCGGAGCGCTTCAGGTATAGCACGCGCACGATGAGCGTGCCGGCTTCACCGACGATGAAGCGACCCGGTTCCAGGATCAGCCGGAGCCGGCGCTCGATCACGGCAGGGAGCACCGCCGCGGCGAGACGGGCGAGATCGATCTCGGGTTCGTCTCCGTAGGCGACCCCGAATCCGCCACCCAGATCGACGTATTCCAGCGGGATGCCCTCATCGGAAAGCGCTCGCTCCAGGGCGAGAAGCCCGCGTGCGGCGCGCTGGTAGGGTTCGATGTCCACGATCTGCGACCCGATGTGAACTGCGATTCCCGCCACCTGGAGCGCCGCCCGCGAGGCCGCGCGGCGATAGAGGTCCATCACTTCGCCGACGGGAATGCCGAACTTGGTGCCGGCGTGCCCCGTGCGTGTGTACTCGTGAGGCGTGGGCGAGGCGATGTCGAGGTTCACGCGCAGCGCGATGCGGGCCCGGACACCCCGCCGGGCCGCGATTCGCTCAAGCAGGCGGAGCTCCTCCCGGCTCTCGACGTTGAAGCCGTAGATGCCCGCATCGAGCCCGGCGTCCAGCTCCTCCTCGCTCTTGCCCGCTCCGGCGAAGACGATCCGCTCCGCCGGAATCCCCGCCTCGAGAGCACGCGCCAGTTCGCCCCCGCTCACGATGTCGGCGCCGGAACCGAGTCGGGCCAGGCGGTTGAGGAGCGCCAGGCTTCCGTTGGCCTTGACCGAGTACGCGACAAGCAGGCGGGCGCCCGGGAAGGCGGCCTTGAAGGTGCGGAATCTCTGTTCGAGCAGAGCGCCATCGTAGAGGTAGAGCGGGGTCCCGAAGCGAGCAGCGATGTCGTCGAGGGCGAACGGTCCGCAGTGGAGCACGCCACCCGAGCGAGCCAGGGGGGTCACCTCAGTATGCCCGCGCCCACGCCACCTCCATTGCAGCAGCGCCGCCGCCGATGCACCGCGACGGCCGGCTGGACGACGCGAACTCGTCGTCGGGGATTACCCGGATCGTGGCCTTCGTGGCCTGCTTGACCCTCTCCTCCACGTCGGGGTCGCCGCTCCATCCGGTGTACGCCAGGCCACCTCCGCCCTCCAGAATCTCCTTCAGCTCGCCGATATCCGAGATCCCCCGGTGGGAGTTGGCCTCGCGGCGCGCGCGGGCGCCCTCGAGCAGGTCTTCGTGGAATTCGTCGAGCAGAGCGGGAAGCGTGGCCAAGGCCTCCTCGCGCGCCAGGAAGCGCTTGCGCTTCCCGTCCGGGAACGGAAGTCGCCGGGCCAGCACTACCTGCCCCTTCGCCACGTCGCGAGGCCCGATCTCGGCCCGGAAAGGGACGCCCTTGCGTTCCCACTCGTAGAACTTGGCGCCCGGATTGAGGTGGTCGCGCGCATCAACCCGCACGCGCACCCCCGCGGAGATCAGCTGTTCGCGGAAGCGGTCGGCTTCCTCCATCACCAGCGCGCGCTGCGCGTCCGTGCGCCAGATGGGCACTACCACGACCTGCGCCGGAGCGATGCGCGGCGGCACGACGATCCCGCTGTCGTCGCCGTGGGTCATCACCATGCCCCCGACCATGCGCGTCGAAACGCCCCAGGACGTATTCCAGGCGTACTCCTCGCGCCCCTCCTCGCTCTGGAAGGTGAGGCCGAACTGGCGCGAGAAGTTCTGCCCCAGAAAGTGGGAGGTGCCCGCCTGGAGCGCGCGATTGTCCTGCATCAGCGCTTCCACGGAATAGCTTCGCACCGCACCCGCGAACTTCTCCGAGTCGCTCTTGAGCCCGCTGACCGGGGGCATCGCGATCCAGTCCTCCTGGAACTTCCGGTACACCCCCAGCATGCGCCGGGCCTCCTCTTCGGCCTCCGCCTGCGTCGCATGGGCGGTGTGGCCCTCCTGCCAGAGGAATTCCGAAGTGCGCAGGAATAGCCGGGTGCGCAGCTCCCAGCGCATCACGTTGCACCACTGGTTCAGCAGGAGGGGCAGATCGCGGTAGCTCTGCACCCACTTGGCGTACATCGAGTAGATGATGGTCTCGGAGGTCGGGCGCACCACATAGGGCTCCTCCAGTTCCTTGCCGCCGGCGTGGCTCACCACCGCGAGCTCCGGCTTGAAGCCCTCGACATGCTCCTTCTCGCGCTCGATGAAGCTCATCGGAATGAGCAGGGGGAAGTACGCGTTTTCGTGGCCGGTCTCCTTGAAGAGGCCGTCCAGTCCCTGCTGCATCAGCTCCCAGATCGCGTATCCCCAGGGTCGGATGACCATGCATCCGCGTACCGGCGAATAGTCGGCGAGCTCCGCGCGCTGAACCACATCGTTGTACCAGGCCGAGAAGCTCTCGCTTCGGGGCGTCAGCCGCTTGTCATCAGCCATTTGTCTGATCCTGGGGGTGGCCCGCGGTGCCGCGGGAAGGTTCGCGCCTGCTCTCTCGGCGGAATACGAAGAAGCCGGGAACGCTGAAGAGCAGGAGCGAGGAGACGAACCACGATATCCGGAACGGCGCGCCCGTCAACTCGTTCAGGAGCAGCGCCACCAGCGCCCCCCCGCCCAGCGACATTGCCGCGGCCGCGGCCAGAATGAAGTACTCGAGGATGTTGAGCCGGCGCACGGCGCGGGCCATGTCCCTGCGCACCCCCTTGTTGCCGTCGGCTACCATTCCGGGGGCGCTCCATGGTAGAAGTATACCCGGTGGCCCGTTCCCCGCCCTGTCCCCACCTCGCCGTACCACCCTTCCAGCGGAATCCATTCACCCCAGGCCACCGGCACCAGGTCCCCCTCGTTCGTTCCCGAGGGCACGGCCGCGTGGTAGACGATCGCGCGAATGGCCACGAGGGTGGAATCGCGAGCGGCCCGTTGGGGCAACAATTCCCGCAGGGTCCGGCTGAATTCCGCGCGCCCGCCGGGCTCCCGGGCGAGCAGGTGCAGGGTCAGCCGACGCTCGAGCACCGGATCCGGCACCTCGTCGAAGAGCATGACGGAGACCGCCTCGGCGGCGTCGGCGCCAAAGGATGAACGGGCCGCGGAGGGCGCGGAAGCGGGTGCCGCGCCCTCTCGCGCCTCGGGTGGACGGTCGGGAGCACAGGCGCCGGCGCAAAGGCACGCCACAGACCCGGCAACGATCCTCCACGCCCGGTGCCGGCCCGCCCCGCGAGCGGTCATGATGCCAGGCTGCCCAGACGCAGGTCGGCGAGGGAGACCTCGTGCTGTGTGCCGTGCGTCATGTCGCGGATCACCGCCACCCCCCTCGCCGTCTCTTCCGGGCCCAGCAGGATGACCTTGCGGGCTCCCTGCCTGGCGGCCATGGCGAGCTGCTTTCGCACCGGACGCTGCTCGAGCGCATAGGCGACGGTCGATCCCGCCTCCCGCAGGACATGGGCGATTTCCCGTCCCAGAAGGCGCTGGGCCGGAGATACGCTGGCGATGAACCAGTCCATCGACGGGGCGACGTCGGGGAGCAGTCCCCTGTCGCGCAGCAACTCGGTGAGCACCACGTCTCCCATTCCGAATCCCACTGCGGCAAGGGGTTCGCCGCCGACCCGCTGGAGCAGCTGGTCGTAGCGGCCTCCCCCGCAGATGGCGCGCAGCTTGCCCTTCCGGTCGAAGAGTTCGAACACGATGCCGGTGTAATACGCCAGGCCGCGCACGATGCGGAGGTCGAAGCGAAGGAAGGGCGCGAGGCCCATCGCCGTCAGGTCCGCCCGGTAGCGTTGCAGTTCGTCGAGGCTGGCGCCCACGGCCTCACGTTCGCCCAGCAGTTCCTCGACCACATCGAGCCCGGAACCGTCGAGGATTTCAAGAAGCGAATCCACGCGCCGGCCAGCCAGTCCGGCGGACGCCCGCAGCCGCTCGCGCGTCGCGTCGACGCCCACCCGTTCGTACTTGTCTATGTCGCTGAAGGTGGCGGCCATTCGGTCCGCCGGCACGCCCAGGGCGGCAAGAACCGCCGACAACAGGCGGCGATCCGAGACGCGAGCCACGAAGTCGTCCGGTCCCAGGCCCAACTCGCGAAGGGCGTCGACGGCAACCGCCAGGACTTCGGCGTCCGCGCCCGTCCGGGGTTCGCCGAGGATGTCGACGTTCAATTGGAAGTGCTCCCGCAGACGCCCCCGCTGCTGCCGCTCGTAGCGAAACAGCTGGGGAATCGAAAACCAGCGGATGGGCTTGGCCATGGCCCGGCTGCGCTCACCGAGCATGCGGGCGAGCGACGGCGTCATTTCGGGGCGCAGCGCCACCTCGCGCCCACCCTTGTCGACGAAGGCGTACAGCTGCCCGACGATCTCGTCGCCGCTCTTTTCCCGGTAGAGCTCCAGCGGTTCCAGCGGAGGCCCGTCGTATTCCTGGAAGCCGTAGCGGCGCGCCACTCGGCGCCAGCTTCTGAATACGTGCTCCCGCTCGGCCAGGGCCTCCGGTGCGAAGTCTCGAAAACCCGGAAGTCTGGGAAAACTCTTGTTTTTAGGCATGGCGGCGAATCTATGCGCTTCACCCGATGCGTCAAACCGGGAGAGGAGTCGGGAATGGCCGGATACCCAGCTCGCCGAGGGCGCTGCCGACCGTG
This sequence comes from BD2-11 clade cluster bacterium bin43, assembly GCA_002238605.1. Classification (GTDB taxonomy): domain Bacteria; phylum Gemmatimonadota; class Gemmatimonadetes; order Longimicrobiales; family Gaopeijiaceae; genus BD2-11. Next base: position 13,298 of record MPMR01000008.1, read on the forward strand.
TGGCAGGACCCCGTGACCACCGCCGTGCCGCCGTCCGCCCACTCGGCCACTCTGGCCAGGGCGAGGCCGAAGTCCGCTTCAACCTCGAGCGCGAACCGTGGTGCGAGCGCAGCCGCGACCTGCTCGGGCTTCCACCTCCGTTCCCGGGGTGCGGACGGAGGCTGGGTCAGGACAGCCGCGTCGGAGATCGAGAGGAGGCCCGGAAGCATGCCCCCCCAATCCTTGTCCCCCAGGATACCGGCAAGAACCACGATCGGCCGCGGCGGACCGATCGACCGCAGGGTGGTGGCAAGCGTTTCCATTCCGGCGACGTTGTGCGCCACGTCGAAAACCCAGGTTGTGCCGCCTTGCCTCACCAACTGCACCCGACCCGGCCAGCTCACCCGCGCCAGGCCCCGCACGACCGCCTGCCGAGCGGGCCGCAACTCCTCCGGAAGCGACTCCAGCGCCCGCGCCGCGAGCGCCGCGTTGGTCGCCTGGTGCCCTCCCGCCAGGGGCACCGACAGATCGAGCTCCCCCCAGGCGGCGGAAGACATGCGAAAGCTCGTGCCCGCCCCCGAGAGCTCCAGGCTTCGCACGTCCCTGACCGGATCGAGCACGTGGAAGGGAGCGCCGGCCCGCTTCGCCCCGTCCCTCAGAATGTCCAGGACGGGTCCGGCGGTCTCGCTGGTATGCACCGGGACACCCGGCTTGATGATCCCGGCCTTCTCCCGGGCAATGTCCTCCACGGTGGTGCCCAGGTAGTCCGCGTGGTCGAGTGACACGTTGGTGATGCAGGTCACTGCCGGGACGATCACGTTGGTCGCGTCGAGACGCCCACCCAGCCCTACCTCCACCACCCCGATGTCGATTTCCCGATCGGCGAATACACCGAACGCCAGAGCGGTGGTCGCCTCGAAGAAGGTGGGTCCGATCCGGTCGACGGCCGCGTGCAGCCCGGCCGCCACCCCCGTCATGGCATCCGGCGCGACCGGGCGGCCGTCGACCTGGATGCGCTCGCGAAAGTCGCACAAGTGGGGGGACGTGTAGAGCCCGGTGCGCAGGCCGGCCTCGCGCAATACCTCGGCGCACATCGCCGCAACCGACCCCTTGCCGTTGGTCCCGCCGATGTGGATCGACGGATAGGCGCATTGTGGCTCGCCCAGGGCCGCAAGCAGGGCCCGGGTGCGCTCGAGACCCCATTTGACCCCATGCCCAAGCCGCGGGAACAGCTCGTGCGTCGCGGGAGCCCCGGCCTTCAACGCCACATTCTCCGGAGGGTGTGGGGCCGCGCGCCGGCTGGCCTCAGCCCTGGGGCTTCCACCCCGCCCACATGTGCCGCAGCAGAAGTGCCACCGTGGCTTTCAACTCCTTGCGCGGTACGACGCAGTCGAGCATGCCGTGTTCGAGCAGAAACTCGGATCTCTGGAACCCGTCCGGCAGCTCCTGCCGGATCGTCTCCTCGATCACGCGAGGCCCCGCGAACCCGATGAAGGCGTCGGGTTCCGCGAGGTTGACGTCGCCCAGCATGGCGTAGGAGGCGGTCACCCCGCCCGCCGTCGGATTGGTGAGGATGGATATGTGGGGCAGACCGGCCTCGTGAAGCCTCGCCAGCAACGTTGCCGTCTTCGCCATCTGCATCAGCGACAGGATTCCTTCCTGCATTCGGGCTCCGCCGGAGGCGCTCACGACGACCAGGGGGACCTGTTCGCGCAGTGACCTGGCGATGATGCGGGCCAGCTTCTCCCCCACCACCGATCCCATCGATCCTCCGATGAAGGAAAAATCCATCACCGCCAGCGACACCGGGATGCCATCCAGCTTGCCCGAACCGACCACCATGGCCTCCGGTCGTCCCGCACGCTGTTCGGCCATCTGCACCCGGGCGGTGTAGGGCTTCGAGTCGACGAAACCCAGGGGGTCGGCGCTGGCCAGCCCCGCGTGCTCCTCGCTGAAGGCGCCTTCGTCCAGCAGCAGTCGCAGGTAGTCCGAGGCCCCGAACCTGAAGTGGAATTCGCACTCCGGGCACACGGAGAGGTTCTGGGTGAGCTTCTCGCGATAGACGATCGCGCGGCAGCCCGGACACTTCTTGAAGACGTCGCTCGGAACATCCCGCCGGTCCTGCGCGCGTAACGGCTTCTTGGGCTTGTTGAACCAGGCCATGGCTTGCTTTCGTCGGCGTTGCTCTCGAGTTGGCCGCGCGGATGGCGCGACCCCTCAGTCCCGCCGGGCGACGCGCACGGCGAGCGCCGCGGCCACCCAGCACATCAGCAGAAAGGAACCCCCATAGCTGATGAACGGAAGGGGAATGCCGGTGACCGGGACCAGCCCGACGGTCATTCCGGTGTTCACGAAGACGTGCGTAATCCAGGCGCCGAAGATACCGAAGAGGACGAAGCTTGCAAAGTGACTGCCGGCTCCGGTCGCCATGCGGATGAGTCGGAGCAGGACGTAGGCGAAGCCGGACAGGACCAGCAGCGTGCCCACGAAGCCGAACTCCTCCCCGATCACCGCGAAGATGAAATCGGTATGCTGCTCGGGCAAGAAGTTGAACCGCTTCTGGGTGCCCAGCGTAAACCCCTTGCCGGTCAGCCCTCCGCTGCCAATGGCGACCTTCGACTGGACCAGGTGGTAGCCCGCCTGCCGTGGATCGAGACCGGGATCCAGAAACACGAGCACCCGGTTCTGCTGGTAGGGGGCCAGCGAGTCCCAGAGGAGCCGCGCGACCGTGCCCACGGCCAGATTGAACACGAGCACCGCCACGTACTCGAAAGTGTAGAGGCGCGAGCGCCGCAGATAGAGCAGCCCGATGAGCGCCACCATGTACGCCGAGAACAGCCAGGTGTTGAAGGAGAGGATCAGCGCGATGGCCGGGCTCACCAGCAGGAACAGGTAGGTCAGCGGGATGCCGGACCAGAACAGCACCGCAATCAGTATGCCCACGAAGGCCATCGCGGTCCCCAGATCCGGCTGGAGGAGCACCAGGAGCAGAGGGAGCCCGACCAGCGCGCAGGGCGCGATCACGTCGGCCAGCTGCCATGATCTCCGGGAACCATGTCCGGGCGCTTCCACGCGCGACGCCATGAGGCGCGCAACGGCGAGGATGGTGGCAATCTTGGCGACCTCGGCCGGCTGGAACTGAAAGCCCCCGAACTGCAGAAAGCTCGTTACTCCGGTCGCGGTGCCGCGGCCGGTGCCCACGACCAGCGTGACGGCCAACAGAACTACCGCCAGAACATAGGCGGGCACCGCAACCCACTCGATCCAGTTGGTGGAGATGCGGGTAATGACGGTGAAGGCCGTCAGCCCGAACACGAACCAGACCAGCTGACGGATCCAGGCACCCTCGACGACGGGGCTGGGCACGTTGAGCTGGCCCGTCGAATAGATCATCGCCACGCCGAAGAGGGAGAGCGCGAGCAAGGCGAGAATGAGGCGGCTGTCGAGGGCCCAGCGCGAGAACAGGGTCTTCAAGGGATGAGTTCCGGCGGGGTGCGCAGGGTCACCAGTTCGCCCAGCGAGCAGGCGTGCCGGTCATCAGGTGTTCGCGCAGCGTCTGGATGGTATCGGTCGGGATGCCGTAGCGCTTGCGCAGGAAGTAGTCCGCTGACTTGGCGGCGAGCGGGGCCGCCACGATGGATCCGCTTTCCCCGAGCTCCACCAGCACGACCACGACGATCTCCGGCTGCTCCTCCCGGGGGCCCGCCATTGCCGCGAACCACGCGTGGCTGCGCTGCGGGTCCTGTGCGTTCTGGGCGGTGCCCGACTTGCCCAGCAGCTCCCAGTGCTCGACCGAGGACAGATGCGCCGTGCCTCCCGGCATGAAGACCCGCCTGAGCCCCTCCATCAGAACCTCGCCCTGCTCCGTTGAAATCCCGATGTCCCAGGTGTCGCCCGCTTCCTCCCCGTGCAGGATCCGTGGCGCGGGAGCCTGACCGCCCCGGGCCATGGCGAGGTAGAACTGAGCGATCCCCAGGGGGGTCTGGTCGTTGGGTCCCTGCCCGATCGCCAGGGACAATACCTCCGTTTCCACCGCGCGATACCCGAACCGCTCCTCCCAGAAGCCCAGATCGCTCGGAAACACCCCCGGAGACTCGCGGGGCAGGTCGATGCCGCACTGGCGCGCAAAGCCCATTTCGTTCGCGTTGGCCAGAAGACGCTCCAGCCCGATCCTGAGGCCCAGCTGGTAGAAGTAGACGTTGCAGGAGTGCTGGATGGCCTGCACGAGATTGAGCGCTCCGTGGCCGGACTCTTCCCAGCAACGGAACCTGGCGCTGCCGACGAACATCGCTCCGCTGCACCCCCGCGGCATGTATTCGTTCGCTTCCACAAGGCCGAGCTTCAGCCCGATCGCTGCGACCGCGAGCTTCCACGTGGACCCCGGGGCGTAGCGTCCCACAACCGCGCGATTGAAGAGGGGCTGTTCGGGGTCGCTGTTGAGAGATGCCCACTGGTCGGGTTCGATCCCACCCACGAAGCTGTTGGGGTCGAAGGTCGGAGCCGAGTAGAGCGCGAGGACGCCGCCATCCTCGACATCCAGCGCCACTACGGCGCCGCGCATGGAATCGGGGAAGATGTGGTGGATCCACTCCATCAGATCCAGGTCGAGATTGAGGTGGATATCCACCCCGGGCTCGGGTGCCTCCACGACCTGACCGAAAGGAGAGCTGACGACCCGGCCCAGCGCGTCGACTTCCGAATAGCGCAGGCCGCGCTTCCCCTGAAGCCGGGCTTCGTACTGCCGCTCCACCCCCTCCTTGCCCACCGTCATGCCCTGCGAGTACTCGGAGTATTGTTCCTGCTCCAATTCATCTGCGGTGACTTCGCCCACATACCCCATCAGGTGGGAGACCGCCCGCGCAGCCTGGTACCGGCGCTTCGGATCCATCCGGACCACGACGTTCGGCAACTCCGCGCGGTGCTCCTCGAGCGTGGAGACAAGATCGAAATCGGCATCGCCCTCCACCAGAAGCGGCTGATAGGGTTCGCGTCGGGCACGCTCGAGCAGCAGCTCGATCCTCGCATCGTCCAGATCGAGGTACGATTGCAGGCGTTCGAGCGTGGTCTCCATGACGCCGGAAGTCGCCGAAGGGAACACGTGCAGCGAATAGCCGGGAACGCTGCTCGCAACGACCCGGCCGGTCCGGTCGAAGACGGCCCCGCGGGGAGCCGCAATGGGGAACGGCCGGAGCCGGTTCGAGTCCGAGCGAAGTTCGTAGGTGTTGGACTCGAGCACCTGGAGCCGGAAGAAGGCGACGGTGAGAACTCCGAAGAGCGTCATGAGTCCGATGATGGCGATGCGGGTGCGCCGCGACGCCCCTGGGTTGGGCACCTGGAACTGATTCATGACTCGCTCTCGCTGAAAGGACCGACAAGCCTCACGATGAGCACGCCCACCAGGGCGGCATAGAGCGCCGCCGGCACCGCGGCGAAAACCATCGGTTCGATGAACCCGCTCCTGACCCCGGCCGCGTGCTGCAGGATCCAGTGGATGAAGTCGCGCAGCCACTTGCCGGCGACAAAGTAGACAATGTGGAAGGAAAGCGACGTGGTGGAAACGAAGAACGCCCGGGTCTGCACGCCCAGAATGCCCACCAGGGTCATCGCTACGGTGTTCGCGCCGAAGGCCACGAGCGTGAACGCGTCCTCCAGCATGCCAAGGGTGAAGCCGACACATGCAGCAGTGCCGGATCGGACCCTGCGAACGTGGAGCAGGAGTGCGACGGTCAACAGATCAGGCGCTCCGGCGCCCACCCCCAGGCCGAGCCGCAGAACGAAATGGAAGAAGACCAGAATCAGCGTGAGGGCCACGGCCGCGCCCGACCCGATGCCGAGCCGCGGAGTGCCGCTAAGCGGACGCTCAGCCACTGCCGTCGGTAGCAGGCGCGCTGCCCGGCCCGCCCTCGCTGGCGGAGTCCGGGATCGGTGACGTTCCTGCCGGAAACAGGCTGGACAGGTCCGCTTCGCCCTCCGGTCCGGGTCCGTGGGAAACGCCGACCAGCGCGTGCGTGACCGAGGCGGGATGTACCGTCGGGTACACCCAGTAACTCCGGTGCCATCCCTCTTCGACCTCGGCCAGACCTCCGACCCGGCCCACGGGCACGCCGCGCGGATAGACACCCCCGCGTCCGCTGGTAACCACCAGCGTGCCGTCCGCAAGGACGTCGAAATAGGGAATGCCGGTCAGGATGAGTCGCTCGGCTCCCCCGAAGGTGGCCGGTTCCGGTGCGACGATGCCGTACAGCTCGCCGTCCTCCGACATGACCGAGGCCCGGAAGTCCGGGTGCGACCAGTCCATGCCGATTGAAAGCGAAGGGTGGGCTTCGAGAACCCGGCCAGCGAGCCCCTCGGCGGTGATGACGGGGGACAGGGCATGGACGCCCTGTTCGGAGCCGAGGTCGAGCACGATCGTGCTCTGGGAACCCAGGTTCCCCGGGCGGTGCACGCTCACCGCGCGATAAGACCGCTCCACCAGCGGCGCCAGTCCGATCAGGACGCGCAGACGCCGGTTCTCCTCTATCGCCGGCGCGTTGTTTGCAACCCAGGCGCGCAGGGAGTCCACTTCTGCCCGCAGCATGTCCGCCTCGCGCCCTATCGAGCGGGCCGCGGTCAGCGCGCTCCGGATGTCCACGAACGGGCGCAGGAGGGTGAGGCGAATCCCGGACGCGATGCTCTGCTGGGGCCCCGTGGGAATCAGGTAGAAGAACAAGCCGACCAGCAGGCAGGCGACCGCCAGGAGGAACTGTCTCCGCAGTCCGTTACCGCTGGCACCGCCGTATTCCCGCATCAACCCCACCCGCACGGGCTCAGGGCCTGCGCTGCTGCCTCGACCACTCCGGAAACCGGTGGCCGATCAACGGTCAAGCCGTCAGGATCTTACGAAACGTGTGCAGATCCTCCAGTATCCGGCCCGCGCCCCGCACGACGCAGGTCAGAGGGTCTTCGTCAACATGCACGGCCAGGTTGGTCTCGAACGTGATCAGCTGGTCGAGGCCCTGGATCATCGCGCCGCCACCGGTCATCAGCAGACCTCTGTCCACGATGTCCGCCGAGAGCTCCGGGGGCGTCGACTCGAGCGCGCGGCGCACGGCGTCCACGATGGCTCTGATCGGCTCCTGGATCCACTCGCGTACTTCGGATGAGCCGATGCGGATCATCTTGGGCATCCCGCTGACCAGATCCCGACCCTTGACGTCCATCTCCTGCTCCTCGCCGGTATCGAAGGCGGAGCCGATCTGGATCTTGATCATTTCGGCGGTGGATTCTCCGATGAGCAGCTTGTAATGCCTGCGCATGGAGTCTTCGATCGCGTGATCGATCTTGTCGCCGCCCACGCGGATCGAGGAGTTGGCGACAACGCCGGAAAGGCAGATCACGGCGATCTCCGTGGTGCCGCCCCCGATGTCGATCACCATGTTGCCGGTCGGCGACTCGATGGGAAGGCCCATGCCCACAGCGGCGGCGACCGGCTCCACCACCATGTACACCGACTTCGCGCCCGCCATCAGCGCCGACGAGCGGACCGCGCGCCGCTCGAGCTCGGTGATGCCCGAAGGGACGCCCACCACCACACGCGGCTTCATCCGGAACATGCGCCGGGACGTGACTCGTTTCAGGAAGTGACGCAACATCATCTCGGTGATGTCGACATCCGCGATCACGCCGTCCTTAAGGGGTCGAATCGCCTCGATGTCCCCCGGGGTGCGTCCGAGCATGCGTTTGGCGTCGAGACCGATCCCCAGGATCTTGCGCGAGTTCGTTTCCACGGCGACCACGCAGGGCTCGTTCACCACAACCCCCTCGCCCCGGACGTATACGAGCGTATTGGCGGTTCCCAGGTCCACTGCAATGTCATGGACCGGAACGAGGCTTCGGCGTGGCTTGAACCAACTTGAAAAAAGCACTCTAACTCTTTGTTTTACGATAGTTTAGGGTAGATGTGCGTCCAAGAGGCAAACGGACTCCGGCCAACCCCCGGAAAGCCCCCGCATCTTAAGTTGCGGCGTGATCAGGAGCAAGATTCGGGGTCTGCTTCCGGGGGAGTAGTCGATGGGCCTCCGTCTCCCGACACGGGTCAGAAACAGCTTTCGAGCGACGTGTATTGCATGCCAAAGGCATCCGCCACCGCGGCGTGAACAACCTCCCCTCGGACCACGTTCAGACCACGGGCAAGGGCAGGATTGCGGCGACAGGCATCCTGCCAGCCCCGGTCCGCCAGCTCCAGGACACAGGGCAGCGTGGCGTTCGTCAGAGCCAGCGTGCTCGTTCGGGGCACGCTGCCCGGAATGTTGGTGACACCGTAGTGGATCACGCCGTTGAGCACGTAGGTGGGGGCTTCATGGGTGGTTGGCCGAATGGTCTCCACGCATCCGCCCTGATCCACGGATACGTCCACGATGACCGACCCGGGACGCATGGTTGCCAGGTCCTCCTCAAACACCAGGAACGGGGTCCGGGCGCCGGGCAGGAGCACCGCCCCGATGATCAGGTCCGAATCGCGCAACTGTTTGCGCACCGCGTAGCGCGTCGAATAGAGGGGATGGACGCCCGCAGGCATCACGTCCGCCAGATACCGGAGCCTGGAAAGTGACGTGTCCAGAACGGAAACACGCGCTCCCAGCCCTGCGGCCACCCTGGCCGCCTGGGTACCCACGACGCCGCCACCCAGAATCAGCACCTTGCCCGGCATGACCCCCGGCACACCCCCGATGAGGATTCCGCTGCCGCCCGACGGGCGCGTCAGGTGCCGCACGCCCTCCTGCACCGCCATTCTGCCGGCAACCTCGCTCATCGGCGTAAGCAGGGGCAGCGCGCCCTTTTCCGTGGCCACCGTCTCGTACGCGATAGCCACCGTGCCGGACGCCCTGACCGCCCGGGTGAGGGCCTCCGACGCCGCAAAGTGAAAATAGGTGAAGACGATCTGCCCCTCGCGCATTTCGGCCCACTCTTCCGGGAGAGGTTCCTTCACCTTCACGATCATCGTGGCGCGCGCCCACAGCTCACGCGCGCTGTCCACCACCTGCGCGCCCGCCCGCTGGTAGAAGTCGTCGGTAAAGCCGCTGGCCAGACCGGCGCCCTTCTCGATCAGCACCTGATGGCCCGCCTGGGCGAGGGCTTCCACACCCGCCGGAACCATAGCGACCCGGTACTCATGCGTCTTGCGCTCGGCGGGAACGCCGATCAGCATGGCTCCGGCAGTCCGCGGGCTGCGAGCATGCGGTGCGGCTTCAGGGTCCCAGGCGAAGCAGGCACTGACGGTCGGGATGAAAGAACTCGGCCGCGGTTTCGGCGACTTCCGCTTCCGTCACGCGGTCGATGCGCGACAGGAGTTCGTCCAGCGTGGTGAAGGGTTCCTGGTGCAGGGCGAACCCCGCCAGCCGGTACAGGCGCGCGCCCGGGCTCTCCAGGGAGAGCATGATCTGCCCCTTGACCTGACTCTTGATCTGGTCGAGATCGTCGCGCGAAAGGCCGTCACGGGCGACGGTGGCCAGCTCTTCCCTGATGGCGCCGGTGACCTCGCAGGCCGCGTCGTGACGGGTGCCCGCATAGATCCCGGATATCCCCGCGCGCGAGTAGAAGGACTGGAAGGTGTACACCGAGTAGGCCAGCCCCAGCTCCTCGCGAATGCGCCGAAACAGCCGGGAGCTCATGCCGCCGCCCATCGCCGCCGCGAGCAGCACCAGCGGGTATCGCCTTGCGTCGGCTCTGGGAGGGGTTACGGTGCCGGCCACGATGTGGGTCTGGGCCGTCTCCCGCCGGACATGCACCTCCCTTCCCTCCATCGATCGCGGCTCGGCGACCGGGGCCGCGGGAGCACCGTGGGCCGCGCTGCCGAAGTAGTGCGCCGCCAGCTCAACGACCTCGTCATGCGCCACGTTGCCGGTGGCGGCAACGACCATGCCCGCGGCGCCGTAGCGCCCCCGGTGCAGATCCCGCAGGGTATCTCCCTCGATCGCCGACACGGTTTCACGGGTGCCGAGAATGGACGCCCCGTACGGATGCCCGTCCCACAGGTGCCGGCCGTGCAACTCGAAGGCGAAGTCCTCGGGGGCATCTTCGATCGTGGATATCTCTTCGAGCACGACGTGCCGCTCGAGCTCCAGGTCCTCGTCGAGGAGCCTGGGGAAGAGCACCAGGTCCGCGAGCACATCGAGCGCCTGGGGCAGATGTTCATCCAGCACGCGGGCCTGGAAGCTCGTGTGTTCCCGGCTCGTGAAGGCGTCGAGGGAACCGCCCAGACTCTCCAGCGCGAGCGCGATCTGCTCGCGTGAACGGTGTTGCGTTCCCCGGAAGACCATGTGCTCCAGAAGATGGCTTGCCCCCAGAACCTCCTCTCGGTCGTGCGCGGCGCCCCGTGGAACCCAGACGCCGACGGCCGCGGAGCGAACCCCCGGAATCGACTCGCTCAGGACCTGGATGCCGGACGCGAGCGTGGTGACCGCCATGCGGTCCCGGTTCAGGGTCGTGGGCGGGGCTGCCGGAGCCGAAGCGACCGGTCCGGCGGACCGCAGGGATCGGCGGTGGCGGGCAGGTGTCACCGGCGCGCCTGAGACGACGTTCCGCCCCGGGTGTTGTCGTCAAGCGCCGCGCGTCTGGAGAGACGCAGCCGGCCCTTCTCGTCGATGGCGAGCAGCTTGACCCGCGTCATCTCCCCGACCTTGAGAACGTCTTCGGTCTTGCCCACACGGCCCTCGGCCAGTTCGGAGATATGGCAAAGCCCCTCGGTGCCCGGGAAGATCTCGATGAAGGCCCCGAAGGTGGTGGTGTTCTTGACCGGACCCTCGTAGATGCGTCCGACCTCGGGCTCCTGAGCGATGGCCTCGATCATCTCGCGGGCGCGTACGCCGGCTTCGCCCGAGACGGCGGCGATCTTCACCACCCCGGAGTCTTCGATGTCGATCTTGGCTCCGGTTTCATCTTGTATCGCCCTGATAGTCTTTCCTTTAGGACCGATGATCTCACCAATCTTCTCAGGGTTGATCGAGACGGAGATGATGCGGGGAGCGTACTGGGACAGGTCGGTGCGCGCCGAGGGAAGCGCCTGATCCATGGCGTCGAGGATGCGGTGCCGCGCCGTGCGCGCCCTTCCCAGCGCCTGCTGCATGATGTCCAGATCAAGCCCCTCGATCTTGATGTCCATCTGGATTGCGGTGACGCCCTTGCGCGTCCCGGCCACCTTGAAGTCCATGTCGCCCAGTGCGTCCTCGAGCCCCAGGATGTCGGTGAGGACCGCAAAGCGTTCTCCCTCCTTCACCAGCCCCATCGCGACCCCGGCACACGAGGCACGAAGCGGAACCCCTGCATCCATCAGCGACAGCGAAGCCGCGCAGACGGAGGCCATGGACGAAGAACCGTTCGACTCCAGGACATCGGAGACCACGCGGATGGTATACGGGAAATCGTCGTAGTCGGGAAGAAGGGGTTGAACGGCGCGTTCGGCCAGGTTTCCATGCCCCACTTCACGCCGCGAGGTCCCGCGGATGGGCCTCGCTTCGCCCACCGAGAAGGGCGGGAAGTTGTAGTGGAGCATGAACGACTTCGTGGTCTCTTCGAGCGTATCGATCGAATCGATGCGCTGTTCGTCCCGCGAGGTGCCGAGGGTCACCACGCCCAGAGCCTGGGTCTGCCCGCGCGTAAAGAGGGCCGATCCGTGCGGTCGGGGCAGAACCCCCACCTCGCACCCGAGTTCGCGGAGTTCGTCCACTCCTCGCCCGTCGGCGCGTTTGCCCTCACCGAGGATGCGCGCACGCACGTGGTGCTTCTCCAGCTTGCGCAGGACTCCGGTCACGGCGGCGCGGGCCTCGTCGCTCTCGGTCCCGTCGCTCTGCAGCTGGCCGGCCACCTCGTCTCCGAGCTCGGCCAGCGCCGTCGCACGCGCCTGTTTTTCCTCCATCTCGAGCGCAGCCGCAACCCTCTTCCCGGCGAGCGCTTCGACCTGGTCGACCAGTTCACGGGCCGGCTCCACGCTGGTCCAAGTCATTTCCTCCTCGCAGGCGTCCGCGAACAGATCACGCTGCATGGCCACCAACTCGCGGATCGCTCCGTGGGCCGCGGCGAGCCCCTCGAGGAGATCCTCTTCGGGCACCTCCACCGCAGCACCCTCGACCATGGTGATCGCCTCCGCGGATCCCGCCACCACCAGGTCGACATCGGAGTAGTCGAGCTGCTGGAAGGTGGGATTCACGATCCAGGCGCCCTGAATTCGGCCCATGCGCACCGACGCCACCGGGATGTGGAACGGGATCTTCGACATGTTGAGCGCGACCGAGGCGCCCATCAGACCGAGGACGTCCGCGTCGTTCTCCTGGTCCGCGCTCAGGATGTAGCAGATGATCTGGGTCTCGTTCATGTACCCTTTCGGGAACAGCGGGCGGATGGGGCGATCGATGGAGCGCGCAGCCAGGATCTCCTTCTCGCCCGGGCGGCCTTCCCGCTTGAAGAAGCCCCCGGGGATCTTGCCGCCGGCGTAGGTCTTCTCGCGGTACTCGACCGTAAGGGGAAAGAAGGGAAGATGGGTGGGCCTGGTCTGCGCCGTCGCGGTGCACAGAACCATGGTGTCGCCAAAACGAACGAGGCAGGACCCGTGGGCCTGCCTCGCCATGCGCCCGGTCTCCAGGACCAGGGTGCGTCCTGCAAACTGTCGCTCGATTCTTTTCAGCATGCTCTGACCTAGTGGCGGAGACCGAGGTCCGCGATGAGTTCGCGGTACTTCTCGTGGTCGGTCCGCTTCATGTACTCGAGGAGCCGCCTTCGCCTGCCCACCATCTTGAGCAGACCCTGGCGGCTGTGATGGTCCTTCTTGTGTTCGCGGAAGTGACCCTGGAGATGATTGATTCGGTGGGTCAGGATCGCGATCTGAACGGGGGCGCTGCCCCGGTCACCATCATGAACCTGGTACTTTCGGATGACTTCTTCCTTTACGAATCCCATCGCGGGAACGCCTCCTCAAGAGTCTGAACGCTACAAGGGAAGCCCGGGCGCGAACCCACTGACTTGTAAACGGCGACCAAAGCTAGCGATAAGGGGTGGGGGCTACAAGGCGCGCGCCCCGGACCGGGCCGGCCGGCTCAGCCTTCACCGAAAACCGCGTCGGTCCTGGCGGCCATGACGAAGTCGTTCACATGGAGGTTGCGGATCTTGTGGGTCCACCAGGAAACAGTGACGCGTCCCCATTCCGTCAGGAGGGCCGGGTGGTGTCCCTGCTCCTCGGCGAGCGCGCCCACACGGTTGGTGAACGAGAGGGCCTGGACGAAGTCCGGGAAGGAGAAGACGCGCTCGAGACGGGGAATGCCCTCGCGCTCGACGATCTCCCAGTCGGGAATCTGTGGACGCCACGCCGCAATTTCGGTGTCGCTGGCGGGGGGCGCTCCCGCCCTGCAGGGTTCGCAGGTCTGCCAGGTCAGTTCGGTCATGGTGCCATCCGGGATCTGGTCTGGGGAGAAGAATCGCGGTTTCGGTATTCTGCCAGGATGCGGCGCGCACGCCGAACATCCTCGTTCATGTGGCCGATCAGCTCCGCCACGCTGGCAAAGGGCCGCACCTCACGGAGCCGTTCGATGAGGTCCAGCTGGAGTTCGGCTCCGTAGAGATCGGCATTGTAGTCGAGAAGATGGACTTCTATCGTGGCTCGCGCACCGGGGAAGGTAGGGCGCGGTCCGATGTGCAGGGCTCCGTCCCGCGTCCCTGAAGGCAGCCTCGCGCGCACTGCATAGATTCCCTCGCCGGGAATCAGCTTCCGGGAATCCCGGATCTCGAGATTCGCGGTGGGGAAACCCAGGCGCCGCCCGCGGCCGTCACCCCGCACCACCACGCCGCGCAGCGAGTACGGACGTCCCAGCCCCGTGTGCGCCGCGCGCACGTCGCCCGCCAGCAGGGCCCTGCGAATCCGGCTCGAGGACACGGGGCCGCCTCCGGCCACGACGGGCGGTACGACCTGGACGCCGAACCCCAGCTCCGCTCCCATCGCATCCAGAGTGTCCGCGTCTCCCGACCGCCCCCGGCCGAAGCCGTGGTCGTAGCCGATCACGAGCTCCTTCACCGCCATGCGCGCGACCAGGACCTCCTCGACGAAGCGCCTGGGCGTATATCGGGCGAGCGCTCGCGTGAACGGCAGGAACACGGCGTAGTCGAGGCCGGTTTGCGCAAGAATCTCCTTCTTCTCGCTCGACGTGGTCAGGAGCCGTGGCGCGTCCTGCGGCCTCAGGACCTGAAGCGGATGCGGACGGAAGGTCACCAGGACGCTGGGTCTGCTCGTGCGGCGGCCTCGCCGGCTCATCTCCCGCAGCACTTCCCGGTGGCCCGGGTGGACGCCGTCGAACGTCCCCACCGTGACGACGCTCCCCCGCTCACAGCGCGGAACGAGCGCGGGAAGGGCCGATCCCGCGGAGCGACCTTCCGGGCGGCCGGTTGCCGTCACCGGAAAACCTTGCGCGGTCTCAGCACCCCGCCCCGACCGACCCCGATGGCGACCACGGCGCCCCGTTCCAGCGCCACCACCGGATCGGCATCGGGCACCGGCTCGAGGGTCGGCTCGACGGCCTGACCGCACGCCAGTCGGGCGGCATCCTCCTCGCCCACGCGCACGGCTGGCAGGTGCGCCAGCGCTCTCGCGGCGGACAGGTGCGCGGACCGGGGCACCTCTTCGCCCAACTCGCCTGCAGGCACGGCGTCGCGGACGCTCATCGCGCCCACCCGGGTCCGCCTGAGCGCGGTGAGGTGAGCTCCGGTCCCCAACGCCATCCCGAGATCGCGCGCGAGCGCCCGAACGTAGGTCCCTGAAGAACAGCGAACCTCAAAAGTCACGAGCGGAAAGGCGCAGTCGATTTCTCCGACCTCGTGCACCTCGACCGGAACCGGCTCGAGCTCCACCATCTCGCCCTGACGAGAGCGGCGGTGGGCGGCGGTGCCCCGCACCTTCTTGGCGGAATAGCGCGGAGGAACCTGGAGGACCGGTCCCTGGAGCGCCTCGATGGCGTCCCGGACGGTGCCATCGTCCAGTTCACGCCAACGGGGGCTGTCGTCCACGACGTCCCCGTCCAGATCGTGTGTGCTGGTCGACACGCCAAGCCGCGCGGTCGCCAGGTAGCTCTTGTCCAACGCCGACAGGTACTGGGAAATGCGGGTTGACGGGCCGAGGCAGAGCAGGAGCAATCCGGAGGCGAACGGGTCCAGGGTCCCGGCATGGCCGACACGCCGGAGGCCCAGGCGCGCGCGCGCTCCCCGGACAATGTCGTGGGAAGTGGGGCCGACGGGTTTGTCCACCAGCAGCACGCCGTCGCGAGGGCGGCTCACGTCTCCTCCCCTTTCCCGGCGTCGCCGTCGCGGGGAAGCACTTCCTTGAGGATCTGTTCGATACGCGCCGCGTGCTCCAGCGACGTGTCTTCGACGAAACGCAGTTCGGGTACGCGCCGGATGTGCAGCTCCGCGCCCAGCGATCCCCTGATGAACGCCGCCGAAGCCGCGAGCCCCTTCATGGCCTGATCTCGTTCCCGGTCGCTGCCGGCCAGCCTTACGAAGACCCGCGCGAACGAGAGATCGGAGGTCACCCGGACTTCGGTAACCACCGGCGTGCCCACGCGCGGATCGCGCACCTGGCTGCGGAGGATGCGCGTGATCTCCCGCTGCAACTGGCTGTTCACCCGCGCAAGCCGTCGAGCCATGTGCGTTCAGAAGCCCGGGCCGAGGAACCAGACGCCTACGCCGACCTCCATGCGAACCCGGGCGAGCTTCAGGCCAGGGGGTCGCGGACCGCCAGTACGACGACGCGCCCATCGGCTTCCACGAAGCCGGCGAGGTGGCCGCGAATCGATTCGGCATGACGCCCTTCCGTGGACACGAAGGCCGCCGTCAGACCCGCTCGCGCGTGCAGCTCCCGCATATGGGTCTCCGAGACCGCGACGTTGAAGCGGTGGCGCATGCGGTCCTTCAGGGAACGGACGACGCGGCGCTTGTCCTTGAGGGACACGCAGCCCGGAAGCAGCAGGTCCCAGGAGATCGCCCCGATCACCACGGCCGGCGAGCCGCCGGACCGCCCGCAGCTTCATCGCGCGTGGGCGCTTCCGGCCAGGGTGCGTGCGACCTCTTCGACCACGAAGCACTCAATGACATCACCCACTTTGACATCGTTGAAGTTGGCGATTCCGATCCCGCACTCAAGCCCGTTGCGGACCAGCTTCACGTCGTCCTTGAACCGCTTGAGCGAACCGATTTCCCCCGTGTACGCGACGATGCCGTCCCGGATCAGACGCACCGTCGACTGGCGTTCCACGACCCCTTCGCTCACATAGCAGCCGGCGATGGTGCCCACCTTCGTAACCCTGAAGATTTCCCGCACCTCCGCGCTTCCCACGACCGTTTCACGGCGCTCGGGGGCGAGCATGCCCTCGAGAGCGGCGCGCACATCGTTCTCGGCGTCGTAGATGACGTCGTAGATCTGGATGTCTACGCCTTCACGCTCGGCCAGCTGCCGGGCATTGACGTTGGGACGCACTCGGAAGCCGATGATCACGCCGCCGGCGGTACGCGCCAGCAGGACGTCCTCCTCGTTGATGGCCCCGACGGCCCGGTGGACGATCTCCACCTGCACTTCCGCGGTGCTGAGTCGCTGGAGCGTGTCCGACACCGCCTGTACGGAGCCGTCCACGTCGCCCTTGATGATCAGCGGAAGCGTGCTCACTTCGCCCGCGGACAGGATCTGGGAGAAGTCGCCGAGCCTGATCCCGCGATCCTTGATGCGCAGAAGCTTCTCGCGCTCCAGACGCTGCCGCGTGCCGGCGATCTCAGACGCGCGCACGGCTTCCATGACCTGCAGCGTATCTCCCGCCTGGGGCACGCCCTTGACGCCCAGAATCTGTACGGGAATCCCGGGGCCAGCCTCTTCCACCACTCCCCCGCGCTCGTCCAGCAACGCCCGTACCCGGCCGTCGAACTTGCCGCAGATGAAGTCGTCGCCCACCCGCAGGGTGCCGCGCTGAACCAGCACGGAAACGACGGGGCCCTTCCCGATATCCAGCCTGGCCTCGATCACGGCTCCCGTCGCGTCGCGGTTCGGATTGGCCTTCAGCTCGAGCAACTCGGCCTGGAGCAGCACCTTTTCCAGCAGCTCGTCGATTCCGGTTCCGTCGCGCGCGGAGATCGGCGCCACCAGTACGTCGCCTCCGAAGTCCTCCACGGTGACGTCGTGGTTGAGGAGCTGCTGCTTGACGCGGTCGGCGTTCGCCGCCGGAAGGTCCATCTTGTTGATGGCCACCACGATGGGGACGCCGGCGTTTCGAGCGTGCGAGATCGCCTCGATGGTCTGCGGCATGACGGAGTCGTCCGCCGCCACCACCAGGATCACGATATCGGTGACGTCGGCGCCCCGCGCGCGCATTGCGGTGAAGGCGGCGTGGCCCGGCGTATCCAGGAAGGTGAGAGAGCGCTCGCCGTCCACTTCCACGTGATGGGCGCCGATATGCTGTGTGATGCCACCGGACTCGCCCGCGACGACGTTGGTGTTTCGGATCGAGTCGAGCAGCTTCGTCTTGCCGTGGTCCACGTGACCCATGACCGTGACCACCGGCGGGCGCGGCATCACATCCGCGAGATCGTCCTCGTCCTCGAGGTCGTCTTCTTCGGCGGCGCCGTACTCCTGCTCCCGCACCGCGGTGAAATTGAACTCCTCGAGCAGCATTTCGATCTGGTCGAAATCCAGCCTCTGGTTGATCGTGACCATGAGGCCCAGGCTCTTGAACGCCGAGCCGATGAGTTCGGTCGAAGAGATATTGATGAGTTCTCCGAGCTCGGCTACGGTCAGAAACTCGTTGACGCGCACGGTGGTGGCCTTGCGCTCCTCCTCCCTTCGGGCCTCCTCCTTGCGCGCCTCCTTTTCCTCCACCGTGGGACGGGGGTCACGGCTCTTGCGCCGGCGCCGGCCCCCGCCCTTCAGTTCGGCCATCACTCGCTGGATGTTTTGCTGAACCGCGCCCTGGTCGACCCGCTGGCGCTTCCTGCCCTTCTTCCTTTTCTTGCGTCTTCCGTCCGGCCCGTAGCCCTCGGCCTGGATGCGCACCTGTCCTCCGGGACCGGCGCTGGCCGCGGGAGCCAGGCGGGGCGACTTGCGCACCACACGAACGGGACCCTCGGGGCCCTGGCTGCGTGCCGACTTCAGCTTCGGCCGGGCCGGAGCCGGGAACGTTTCCGTCGGAGCTACGTCCGCTTCGCCGGCCGCGGCCCCACGGCCGGCGTCGGAGGAAGCCGCCGCCTCGGGCTGCGCGTCGGTTGGGTCGGGAAGCGCGTCTGGGGAAGCTCCGGCGTCGCCGGCCGAGGCGTCGGCCTGGCTCCCGGACGGTGAGGCGGAGACCGTGTCCCGATGGTCGGCCGGGGATGAAGGGGAGGCGGATCCGCCCTCGTCCTGCCGTGCCGCCGGCTCGCCGCCAACGTCCGCAGCCTGCGACGGTTCGGGGACAACTACGGCCGCGGGATCTTCTCCATCGGTGGCTCCACTCTCGCCGCCGAGGTCGTCAGGGCCATCCGGGAGCGACTCCGCTCCGGCCTCGGAAACGTCCGGACGCGATGCCGCGGAGTCGTCGGGCAACGCTTCACCGTTGGATGCGTGCCTCGCTCCGGGACCGACGCCCTGGGCGAGCTCCTCCGCCCCGGTGCCCGAGGACGCCACTGCGGCGACCGCTCCGGGCAGGAACTCCGGCGGACCGCTCGACCCGTCCACCTCCCCACCGGGCGCCGGCGCCGCATCCGCTGCTTCCGTCGTCGCGCCCGCGCTCTCCTGTACCGCAACCGCAGACGCTACGGACGCAACCTCGGCCCCGCCGGACGCCGTGCGCCTGATCCGCCTGCGGCTGCGCCTCCGCCGGACATGGGTCGCGCGGACATCCTCCAACGCGGCCTGCACCGCTTCACGGGTCCCGAAGCCGCTCTGTCGCCGCTCGCGCTCGATGCGCGCAAGCAGACGCGAGACGTCGTCGGCGGGCACGAGATCCCTGTCCCCGTGCAGCGCTACGCCCATCTTCCGCAGCAGCATCAACAGCATCCGCGACGAGACCCGCAAGTCTCTCGCTAGCTCGAACACCCGCATGCTCCTGGACTTCCTCCCTGGTTGGCCTTCCTGGCCCGGCGACCGAAACCCGTCTCTGCCGGGCTACCTGACTCCCTGATCTTCTGTGTGCTCTTCGTCCGGAAAAGCTTCGGGTTGCGCGTCTTCCTCGCCCTCGATCACGGTCAACTCGTCGATCAGAGCGACGATCTGGTCTACGGCATCGATCGAGAGTCCCGGTATCGCCAGGAACTCTCCCCTCTCAAGGTTAATGATCTGGAGGAACGTGGTGTATCCCGCCGCTCCCAGCGCTTCCAGCGCATCGCCGGGCAGCTCCAGCTCCGAGAGCGGAAAATCGGACGTCTCGTAGTTCTCCTCGGCATCCGGGAAGATGGCGTTGTCCGCTCCCCGCTCAAGCCACTCGCGAGAGCCGTAGAGATCGATCTGCCACCCGATCAGCTGCGATGCCAGGCGAACGTTCTGTCCGTTGCGGCCGATCGCCAGCGACAACTGATCCTCGTCCACGATGGCGGTGATCACCTGGTTGTCGTAGTTGCTGATGACCTTGGCCACTCGCGCCGGCGCGAGTGCTCTGCGCGCGAACACCTCGGGATCGGGATGCCATGGCACGATGTCGATCCGCTCGCCCCCCAGCTCGGAAACCACGGCCTGGACGCGGGACCCCTTCAGCCCGACGCACGCGCCCACCGGATCGATGGATTCGTCGCGCGACGAGACCGCGATCTTGGTTCTGCCGCCGACCTCCCTGGCCTTTTCCCGGATGTCGACGATGCCCTGGTAGATCTCCGGCACCTCGAGCCTGAAGAGGGATTCCACGAAGACGGGATCCGCGCGCGACAGAATGAGCCGAGGCCCCTTGGGGGACTCCTCGATCTTCTTCAACACCGCGCGAATCGGGTCGCCCTGGCGGAAACGCTCCCGGGGGTTCTGCTCCTTCCAGGGGATGATGGCGTCCGCATCCTTGGCGAGGTTCAGCATCACCACCACCTTGCCCCGCTCGATCTGCTGCACGTCACCCGAGAGCAGCTCGCCCACGCGGTCCGCGAACTCCTCCCGAATCCGGTCGCGCTCGTTCTCGCGGATACGCTGGACGATGCGCTGCTTGGTCGCCATCACCGCATTGCGCCCGAACTCGGTGAAGTCCATGGGGATCTCCATGAGGTCCCCGACTTCGAAGGCGTCGTCATCCCAGCGGGCTTCCTCCAGGGAAATCTCCGCGGAACCGTCCTCGACCTCCTCCACAACCCGCTTGAGAACGACGATGTCGATCTCCCCGCTCATATCATCCACGTCGATCTCCGCGCGCACGTTGGGCCCGTGGATGCGTGCGAGGCCGGCCATGATGCCGTCCTGGATCAACTCATTGAGTTCATCCACGGACAGGTTCTTGGTGGCGGCCATGTCCCGGAATGCCGCGATTATCTGGCCCGAGTTCGCTATCATCGACTCCGTTTCCCCTGCCGAAACACGCGGCTCGTCCGCCCGTCCCGTGCAATCGGGATCATGTCACGGGTGGCCCGCTCATGCGGCGCCCCCGGTTTGCCGGGTAAAAAAAAGCGGGGGCCACTGGCTCCCCACTCCCAAGGTCGTCGGCCGACGACCCGCCCGGACCCTGAACAATAAGGGTTTGTCCACCCCCTTTCAAGGCTTCGGAGTCGCCCGCGCGGCTTCTCAGCCGGCCCGTGTCCGGTCACTCGGTCGGGTCTCTCCGCTCCAGGCGTTCGATCCTGGCAGCGAGGCGCTCTACCGCCTCCCGCATCTGGTCCATTTCGCGACGGGTCACGAAATCCAGACGGTCCCGGGCGGTCTCGGCTGCGGCCTGCGCCCGGGACAACGCACCCTTCACCGCATCGCGCGCCGCTTCGGCGTTCGGCCCGCTCTGCTCGCGGGTGTCGGCCAGAGTTTCCTCGATGGCGTCCTTGAGCGCCGAGAGGAATCCGAGCCCCTGGCTCAGCCCCTCGCGAATCCCCTTTCTCCTGCGACGGTCTCCGTCGTCTCCCTCTTTGCTCACTGTGTCCCTCCCTGCGCGTGATGTCGTCTGCCAGCCTGGTCCCGCGTCCCTGCGCCCAACACCGCTGACGGCTGGTCGCCAGCAGCCCGCGACGAATCCTCCCGGCCTTCGCGGAGTCGTCCGCGGACCGTCAGCCCACCCGCTCGATGTGCGCTCCGAGTCGGCGCAGGCGTTCGTCGATCTGCTCATAGCCGCGTTCGATCTGGGCGATGTTGCGGATCTCGCTGGTTCCTCGGGCAGCCAGGGCGGCCAGCAGGATCGCCATGCCCGCGCGAATGTCGGGGCTCTCAAGGCGTCCACCCCGCAGCTGCGCGGGGCCGACCACGACCGCTCGATGCGGGTCGCAGAGGATGATCTGCGCCCCCATGGAAACCAGCTTGTCGGTGAAGAACATGCGAGACTCGAACATCTTCTCGTACACCAGCACGGTGCCGTGGCATTGCGTGGCCGTGACCAGCGCGATCGAGGTGAGATCCGCGGGAAACGCCGGCCAGGGCCCGTCGTCGATCTTGGGCACGTGGCCGAAGGCGTCCGATCGGATGCGTGGCTCGCGATCGCCTCGGACGACCAGCGACCCGCCATCGGGCTCGCACTCGACGCCGAGACGCCGGAACCCCAGCAAGGTCGAATCCAGATGCTCGATCGGGACATCCTCGATGACCAGGTTGCTTCGCGTCACCGCCGCGAGGCCGATGAACGAACCGATTTCGATGTGGTCGGCGCCGATTCCGTATCGGGCTCCGCCCAGTTCCCCGACGCCCTCGATATCGAGAACATGGGTGCCGATCCCGCGGATGCGCGCACCCATCGCATTCAGCAGGTGGCATAAGTCCTGGACGTGCGGCTCGGCCGCCGCGTTTCGAATCCGGGTGCGGCCAACGGCGAGCGTGGCCGCCATCACGGCGTTCTCGGTGCCGGTCACCGAAGGCTCGTCCAGGAACATCGAAGCGCCTTCCAGCCTGGACGCGTGGATCTCGAATTCGCTGCCAAGACGGGTCTTCCCTCCCAACGCCGCGAGCGCCATGAAGTGAGTGTCCAGCCGACGCCGGCCAATCACGTCACCCCCGGGAGGAGGAAGCAGCACACGTCCGAAGCGCGCAAGCAACGGGCCCGCAAGCAGAATCGAGGCGCGGATGCGCTCCGCGAGCGCGCCCGGGGGACGGACGTCGCTGACCTGTCCGGCATCCACGGTGACCACGTTCGGCCCCTCCCAGGACACTTCCGCGCCCAGGGCCTGCAGGATCGCGGCCAACGCCTCCACATCCTTGATGCGGGGGACGTTTTCCAGGGTGACGGGCTCTGTCGCCAGAAGCGTCGCCGCCAGCGCGGGAAGAGCGGCGTTCTTGTTTCCTGCCGGCCGTATGGTCCCGCTGAGGGAGTGGCCGCCCTCGACAAGGAAGTGTGCCATGAGGTGGGGTTGGAAGGGTAGATTGAGGGGACCGGCGGCTGTCAGGCCCCAGGTCGCATCGCCGCGCCAACATACCACGTCGCCGACGCCCCGGCCAGCGGGATCAGGACGTGCATGGAGGTTCTTGCAGCACTGGCCGCGCACGCGCTAAGTTACTGGAACACATGATTCTACAAGCTATTGCAAATACGTTGGATGCACGCTTCGGTGCAGCGTTCCCCGACGAAACCCGGCAGATTCTCGAGCCTTCATTGCCGCTCCCGATCATACGATGATTGCAGCCGTTTGGACGACATCCGCCATGCCGCCCGCCGGCGTGCCGGGGCAGGAACCGGCGCGCGACACGGTTCTGGTCATGGTCGCGCCCTCCGGGATCGCGAATGTCAGCGAATGGGGCCTCCTGGCCCTTGTGGTGCTGGCCGCCGTCGGCGCCGTGGCGCTGCTGGTGTTCCTCTGGCGCCTGGACGTGCACGGGCGCCGCCTCACCGCCATCGCGCGCCGGATGGAGAACCGGAGCCGGCCGGTGCTCGAACGGGCCGTCGTCGTCGTCGACAATGTGGATGCCATCACCCGCTCCCTGCGCGACGAAACCCGCCATCTGACAGGTTCCGTGCGGACGCTTTCCGACCGGCTGCGGCAGGCTTCGACGCACATGGAGACCCGCATCGACGAGTTCAACGCGTTGCTGGAAGTGGTGCAGGCCGAAGCCGAAGAGACGTTTCTGACGACGGCTGCGGCCATCCGCGGGGTGGGTGCGGGCGCGCGCGCCTTCGAGAACAGGCGGGAAGCCCAACCTTCCGCGCTCCCGCCGGACGGAGAAGAGCCGGCGGATGCGGCAGACGGCGAGCCCCGCCCCCCCCCCCTCCCCCGCCCCCGGCGGACGAAGAAGACCGGGGGGAGGCGGCAGACGGCGAGCCCCGCCCCCCCCTCGGCGCCCCCGGCCCGGACGACGGACCCGAGCCGCCCGCGGAGGAACGGGTAGCGGACGACAAGGATCGGTGACCGGAAGGAGCGGGCGGGATTCCGGTCGCTTCAGTCGGCATCGGCGTCCAGCGCGGCGCGCAGCAGCTGGTTCACGCGACGCGGGTCCGCCTTGCGTCCGGAGGCGCGCATGACCTGGCCGATCAGAAAGCCGAGGAGGCGCGTCTCCCCTCCGCGGTAGCGGGCGACTTCCCTCTGATGCGCCGCCACCGCGTCCGCCACCCATCCCTCCAGCACCTGGTCTTCGCGAACCTGGGTGAGCCCTTCCCGTTGCACGATGGCTGCGGGCGGGTCACCGGTGCGCGCCATGCCGGCGAGAACAGTCCTGGCGGCCGGCGCGGAGAGCGTCCCGCCGTCGACCAGTGCGATCAGCTCGGCGAGACGCGCGGGCGCCAGCCCCGGAGAGGCAAGGTGGCCGATTCCTCTCTTCACGATCTTGAGCACCGGTCCCATGACCCAGTTGGACACTGTCTTGGGCTGCCGCCCGCAAGCCGTCACCGCCTCGAAGTAGTCCGCGAGCGCACGGGACGAAGTAAGCACGCCGGCGTCGTAGGCGGGCAGGTCGTACTGACGGCGGAAGCGCTCGCGCTTCGCCCGCGGCAACTCTCCCAGACCCGCCCGGAGCCTTGCGACGCGCTGGGCCGGGAGGACGAGAGGCGGCAGGTCGGGATCGGGGAAGTAGCGGTAGTCCTGGCTGTCCTCCTTGTTCCGCATGACCCGCACGTCGCCCGCCGCGGCATCCCAGAGAAGCGTCTGGCGGATCACGGCGGCTCCCCCGGCGCGAATCCGGGTCTGGCGCTCGATTTCGACGCCGAGCGCCTTTTCCACGGCCGAGAAGCTGTTGAGGTTCTTGACCTCCGTGCTCGCTTCGAGGCGCTCGCTTCCCTTTTCGCGCAACGACACGTTCGCATCCACGCGCAGGCTGCCTTCCTCCATGTTGCAATCGGAGATCTCCAGGTACTCCATCAGCAGCTTGAGGAGCTGCAGGCAGGAGCGCGCTTCCCGGGGAGAACGCAGATCGGGCTCCGAAACGATCTCGATCAGCGGTGTGCCGGTACGGTTCAGATCGACGGCGGTCGCGGACGCGAAGCGGTCGTGAAGCGACTTTCCGGCGTCTTCCTCCATGTGCACCCGCCGGATCCGCACCCTCCTGCCACTGTCCAGCTCCACGACTCCACCGGTGGCCAGGGGGCGTTCGAACTGGGAGATCTGGTATCCCTTGGGCAGGTCGGGATAGAAGTAGTTCTTGCGGGCGAAGATCGAGGTTCGGTGGATGGTGCAGTCCAGCGCCAGTGCGGCCCGCAGCGCAAGATCGACCGCTCCCGGGTCGAGCACGGGCAGCGCACCCGGCAACCCGAGGCAGACCGGGCACACCGAAGTGTTGGGAGGCGCCCCGAACGCCGTCGAGTCCGCGCAGAACAGCTTGCGCCCGGTGTCGAGCTGCACGTGGACCTCGAGGCCGATCACGGCCTCCAGCGGCGAACCGTTCATATGGCACGGCCGGCGGCCGGAACCGGTGGAGGTCCCACCGTCCCCAGTTCGGCCTCGATGGCCGCGGCCGCGGTCAGCAGCGTGTCCTCCCGCCAGTGCGCCGCCATGAGCTGCCCTCCCACGGGAAGCCCCTCCGCCAGCCCGATCGGCACGGACAGTGCGGGCACCCCGGCCAGGTTGGCGGGCACGGTGAAGATGTCGGACAGATACATCTGGTAGGGATCGTGGATGCGTTCTCCCAACCTGAAGGCCGGGGTCGGCGAGGTGGGCGTGAAAAGCACGTCCACGCCGTCACGGAACACCCGCTCGAAATCGTGGGCGATGACGGCCCGCGCCTCTTGCGCACGACCGTAATACGCGTCGTAGTAGCCCGCCGACAGCGCGTAGGTGCCGAGCAGGATGCGGCGCTTGACCTCGGTGCCGAATCCCTCGGAGCGGGACAGTTCATACAGTCGCTCGGTGGAATCCGCCTCCCCGCATCGGCGCCCGAAGCGGACACCGTCGTAGCGGGCGAGATTGGAGGAGGCTTCTGCGGGCGCAATGATGTAGTAGGCGGGAATCGCGTATCGGGTGTGAGGGAGGGACACGTCCCGCACCTCCGCGCCCGCCGCCTCCAGTGCGCTCAGGGCCCGCTCCGCCAGCCGGCGCACCACCGGGTCGAGGCGTGGGGGGAAGTACTCGCGCGGGACGCCGACCACCAGGCCTCGCACCCCCCGATCGCAGGCCGCCGCCAGAGGCGGCACGGGGCGGTTGACCGAGGTGGCGTCGCGCGGGTCGCGGCCGCTCACGACTTCGAGCAGCGCTGCGGCGTCGCGCACGGTGCGGCCGAGGGCGCCCACCTGGTCGAGAGAGGAGGCGAAGGCGACCAGACCGTAGCGGCTCACCCGCCCGTAGGTCGGCTTGATCCCGACCACCCCGCAGAACGAAGCCGGCTGGCGAACCGAACCGCCCGTGTCCGAGCCCACCGCCACCGGTACGATGCCCGCGGCCACCGCCGCCGCCGACCCGCCCGAACTGCCCCCGGGAACCCGCTCCGGGTGCCAGGGATTGCGCGTGGGGCCGAAGGCCGAGTTCTCGGTCGACGATCCCATGCCGAACTCGTCCATGTTGGTCTTGCCGAGCACGACCGCCCCCGCCCGGCGAAGCCGGCGCACGGCGGTGGCTTCGTAGGGGGAGCGAAATCCCTGCAGGATCCGGGAGCCGCAGGTGGTGGGGAAATCGGCCGTGGCCAGGTTGTCCTTGACCGCAACCGGGATTCCCGCGAGCGCTCCGTCGCGCGGACCACGTTCCCGACCCGCGCGCTGATCCAGGGCGATGAAGGCGTTCAGCGGAGATGCGCCGAACTCCCACGCCCCCAACGCCTCCAGCGCCTCCGCGACCATCGAGTCCGGAGCAAGCTGCCCGTTCCGGACCTCCGCGGCCCGCGCCGCCACCCCGTTCGAGTTCTCCCTCACGGCGAGTCCCGTTCGCCCGATGAACCCGCCACCCCCGGAAGCCGGGGGACGACGAAGAAGCCGTCCCGCCAGTCCGGCGCCATGTGCGAGAGCGGTCGCTCGAGCGGATCCGGCATGGTCTCATCCCCTTCGGCCGCAGAGCCCGTGCCGCCGGGGTCCTCGCTGCGGGGCCACGCGGCATCCTCGATCCGCGGAACGCCGGACGCCGGGGACGGCTCCAGCGCCGTGACCTCACCCAGCACCGCCATGTGTTCCAGGATCGAGCTCATGTCGCGCGCCATGCGTTCCGCCTCCCCTGGCTCGAGACGGAGACGCGCGAGCGCCGCAATCCGGTGAATCTCGCGAATGGATACGGTTACGCCCGGCTCCGGCACACGCGGCTCGCTCACTCGAACGCCCTCTCCAGACCCGCGAAACGCACGACCATCTTCTTCTTCCCCACGTCGTCGAAATCCACAGTCACCCTGAGATCCGGACCGAAGCCCGACACCTCCAGGATCGATCCGCAGCCGAAGGTCCGGTGCACCACGCGTTCCCCCTGCCGGTAGCGGGGGGCGTCCTGGTTCAGATCGTCGTATCCGGACGGATCCGGATCCGGATACACCTGACCCCGGTCCGCGGACCCGCGACCATGCCCGCCTTCCCTGTACCTGCTTCTCCCGCGCCAGGGGCGGCGGTAGACCTGCAGTCGCGAGGAGCGCCGGTGTTCCACCAGTCGCTCGGGGATCGTGTCCAGGAACGACGATGGCCTGGAGGTCACTCCCTCGCCGGCCCGCCACCTTCGCGCCGCGTAGCTGAGATATAGTTTTTCCTCGGCCCGCGTGATCCCCACGTAGAAAAGCCGCCGTTCCTCCTCCAGCTCTTCGGGCAGCTCCAGTGCTCGCGAAAGCGGAAACAGTCCTTCCTCCATCCCGGCGAGAAAGACGCAGGGAAACTCGAGCCCCTTTGCGCTGTGCAGCGTCATGAGGGTGACCGCGTCGGCGCCGCTGTCGTGCGCGTCGATGCCGGTGACCAGGGCGGTGTGCTGAAGGAACAGGTCGAGTTCGCTGGCCCCCGCGGTCTCCTCCTCTTCTCCCAGGTCGTGCTCCGACGGGTCGAAGCGGAAGGCGGCGGCGATCAACTCGGTCACGTTCGCAGCCCGGTCCTCACCCTCCGGGCCTTCCCTGCGCAACAGCTCCCGCATGTCCAGCTCGGTGACCACCGCCTCCGTGACCTCTCCCGCGTTGCGTTCCCGGGCAAGCGAGCGCCAGCGATCGATCATGCGCGCGAAGCGCCGCAGCATGCGTGCTGTGGACGGCCGGATGCCGTCGACCGCATGCGCTTCCGCCGCAGCCTCGAGCGGCGACACCCCGCGTTCCCGCGCCCATGCCCTCAGCCGGCCTCGGGTTATCGTGCCGATGCCGCGTTTCGGATAGTTGACGATGCGGTTGAAGGCCTCTTCGTCCCGGGGGTTGGAGATGAGCCGCAGGTAGGCCAGCGCGTCCCGGATCTCGCGTCTCTCATAGAAGCGCACGCCCCCGACGATCTGGTAGGGGATGAAGCGCCGCATCAATTCCTCCTCGAGCGCGCGCGACTGGGCGTTGGTGCGGTAGAGGACGGCGAAACTCCCGTACGGCCATCCGCACGCCTGCTTCAGCAACTCCGTCTCGTCGGCGATGCAGCGAGCCTCATCGATCTCGGTCGCGGTGTGCAGAACGCTCAACGGTTCCCCGTCCGCGCGGCGCGTATGCAGCGTCTTCTCCTTGCGGGCAACGTTGTGGGAGATGGCGGCATTGGCCGCGTGGAGGACGTGCCCCGTGGACCGGTAGTTGCGCTCCAGCCGGACGACGCGGGCGCCGGGGAAGACAGACTCGAACTGGAGGATGTTGCGGATGTCGGCCCCCCGCCATCCATAGATGCTCTGATCGTCGTCGCCCACCACCATGAGGTTGCCGTGGAGCCGGGCCAGCAGGTCCAGCAGCCGGAACTGCGCATGGTTGGTGTCCTGGTACTCGTCCACCAGCAGGAAGGCGAAGCGGTCCGCGTACCGGTGCAGGATGTCCGGACGGGACTCGAGCAGCTCAACCGGCTTCATCAGCAGGTCGTCGAAGTCGAAGGCGTTCTGGCGCGCCAGCGCGGCCTGATACTCGGGGTAGACCAGCGCCGCTGCCGCCGCCAGCGGATCGGCCCCGTCGGCGTTCTCGTCATGAAACCGCTGCGGCCCGATGAGCACGTTCTTGGCGGAACTTATGACACCCTGCACCGATCGCGGATTCCATCGGTCCGGGTTGACGCGGACGGCCTTCTGGGCCCGCTTGACCTGGCTCAGGCTCTGCTCGGCATCGAAGATGGTGAACGGGGCCGTCCGGCCGACCTCGGCCGTGTGGATGCGCAGAAGCCGGGCGCCGAGGGCATGGAAGGTGCCGAGCCACATGCCGCTGGGCTCCTCCCCCAGATAGTTGGCGACGCGCTCGCGCATCTCGCCCGCCGCCTTGTTCGTGAAGGTGACGGCGAGGATGCGATGCGGCGGCACCCCGTGCTCGCGCACCAGATGGGCGATCCGGCAGGTGAGCGCCCGCGTCTTCCCGGTGCCCGCGCCGGCGAGCACCAGGAGAGACCCCTCGAAATGGAGCACGGCGGCCCTCTGCTGGGGGTTCAGTCCCTCCAGATGATCCACCGCATCAGGCCTCGGACGGGAGACGTATGTTGAAGGTCGCGCCGGGCTCCCATTCGGACACCAGTTCGAGCTTCCCGCGGTGGACGCCCTGCACGATGCGGCGCGCCAGCGTGAGCCCCACGCCCCAGCCGCTCGACTTGGTGGTCACGCCGGGTTCGAAGATGTCGTCGCGGACGGCGGGATCGATTCCGGGGCCCGAATCGGCGATGCGCACGTCCACCCAACCCGTACCCGCCCCGGAGCATGTGATCGAGATCCTGCCTCCGCGCCCGGCCAGGGCGTCGAGGGAATTCTTGAGCACGTTCTCGAGAGCCCAGCTGAGCAGGACGTGGTGACCCCTGACCGCCGGCAGATCGGAGGGAACATCCACCACCAGTTCCACCTCCGACGCCACGCTGGGAAGGCGGGAACGGAAGTAGCCTTCCAGTTCGGCCAGCACCCGGGTCAGGTCGACCTGGCCCAGGGCGGGCTCGCGGCCGATCAACTCGAAACGGCGCGTAACTCGTTCAAGCCGCTCCACGTCATCTTCGAGTTCGTGCAGGATCTCGCCCTCGGACAGCTTTCCCGGCCGCTCGGGCCCGGGCAACTTGAGTACTTCGACCCAGCCGTGCAG
This sequence comes from BD2-11 clade cluster bacterium bin43, assembly GCA_002238605.1. Classification (GTDB taxonomy): domain Bacteria; phylum Gemmatimonadota; class Gemmatimonadetes; order Longimicrobiales; family Gaopeijiaceae; genus BD2-11. The sequence goes on from MPMR01000008.1 coordinate 42,942, forward strand.
CGAAGAGATGGGGGTACCCAGCTGGTGCGCCAGTTCGCGCGCCATCACCGTCCAGGCGCGTTCTCCGGCCACCCTCCGCTGGTATCGCACCAGTCCCGCCAGCATGAGCACGACGAGCGCCAACCCCCCTGCCTGAAGCCATGGAATCCAGCGCAGGCGCGTCAGGATCGGGGGTGGGCCGTAGTGGATGTGCTGTACATCGGGAGTGCCGACCGGAGGATTTCGCTGGTCCAGCGTGGCGATGTAGCCCCGCACCTGCTCCTGTCCGGCGGGGGTGCCGAGATCCACTTCGAAGGGCAGGTTCTCGACTGCCAGCACCGTATCGCCGGGGCCGGTCATCACGAACGGCACGCCCGAATCCGTGATCAGCAGCTGAAGCCGCCTGAGAGCCTGGATGGAACTGCCTTCCCCCGGGTCGGTCAGGCCTTCCATGACCTCGGCATAGATCCGCGTGAAGATCTCGCTGTCGGCCCGCAGCGCGCGCACGATTTGCTGTGTGTAGAGCAGATACCAGCCGGCGAGGGCCACGAAGAGCGCCGCCAGTCCGACGTACCAGCGTTTCGGCGACACCCGCCCCGCCGCCTCGTCAGGGAAGCAGGCGACCGCCGCCGAGTCGCTCGGCCAGCGGCTCCGGCAGGGTCACGCTCCCGTCCTCTCCCTGGCCGTTCTCCAGCAGAGCGACCAGCAGCCTCGGCAGAGCGAGCGCCGAACCGTTCAGTGTGTGTACGAATTCCGGCTTCCGGCCGGGATGGGGCCGGTAACGCAGGCTCGCGCGCCGCGCCTGGTAGTCGGTGGTCGTACTGACGCTCGACACCTCCAGCCAACGGCGCACGCCCGGGGCCCAGACCTCCAGATCGTAGGTCATCGCCGACCAGAAGCCCAGATCGCCCGTGGCCAGGCTGAGTACGCGATAGCGGAGCCCCAGACGCTGGAGAATCACCTCGGCCTCCGCGGTCATCTCCTCGAGTGCCTCCCGGCTTCGCTCGGGAGTCTCATAGCGCACGAGCTCCACCTTGTCGAACTGGTGCACGCGCAGGAGGCCGCGGGTATCCGCGCCCGCCGCGCCGGCTTCGCGCCGGAAGCAGGGCGAGTAGGCGGTGTAGCGAAGAGGCAATTCGTCCGCGGAGAGGATCTCGCCCCTGTGCATGTTGGTGAGGGGCACCTCGGAAGTGGGAATCAGCCAGAGGTCGTCCAGCGTGGTAACGTATGCATCCTCCTCGAACTTCGGGAGATGGCCCGTGGCGGTAAGGCTCTCGCGGTTGACCATGTAGGGTACGCGCACCTCGGTGTAGCCGTGCTCCCGGACATGCAGATCGAGCATGTAGCCGATCAGTTCCCTCTGCATGCGCGCGCCGCGGCCCGTGAGAACCGGAAACCCGGAACCTGATATCCGGGCCCCGCGCGCAAGGTCGAGGAGCCCCAGCCGTTCCCCCAACTCCCAGTGTGGCTTCGGCTCAAAATCGAAGCGCCGCTTCGTTCCCCATCTACGGACCAGCGCGTTGGCCTCCTCGCCGCCATCCGGCACTTCGGCGAGCGGCAGGTTGGGCAGCTCCAGAAGGGTGTTCCGGATGTGCGCCTCGGCATCCTCCACCACTTCGCCCAGCGCGTCGATGCGGCCGCCCACCCTGCGCATTTCGACGATCAGATCGTCCGCCGATTCACCCCTTCGCCTCAGTTCGCCGATGCGGCGGGAAACGGCGTTGCGGCGCGCCCGGAGCTCATCGGCCTCTCCGATCGCGGACCGGCGCCGCTCGTCGAGGGCGAGGAGGTGTTCGACGCGGGCTGCCCCGCCCGAGATGCCGCGCCGCGCCAGTCCGGCACGAACCAGATCCGGCTGCGCCCGAATCATCCGCAGGTCGAGCATGGTCCAGAGGGGGTGTAAGGGATGAGAGGGCTCAGGGGAAGACGTCCGGCTGCATCTTGCGGCTGTTGCAGATCCCGTTGGTGTCGAACACGAAGACCACGGTGCGTTCCACAGGGTCCACGTCCAGGGGAACCAGCTTCGCGTAGTGGTTGCATAACTGCCCGTAGTTGGAGCGCAAGCGCCGCGTGCGCACCACGTACAGACTCTCGAGGTTCACGGGCACGGCCTCGTTCTCGATATACACGTCATCGTCCTCGGGGGCTTCCTCGATGTCGTCGAAGTTCTCGTCGGGCAGCTCCACAAGCGCCGCGTCCGAATCGACGCCGAAGAATCCAGGGGTCAGGAAGACGGCCCGGCCGCCTTCGACATCCACGGCCAGATCCCAGGACGAGGTGGTTGCGGGGGCTTCGATGCGCACCGACCGCCGGGAGCCGAAGTCGAAACCGGTTTCGACGTTCGGCTCGGGACGGGAGATCGCATACAGACGCACGGTGTCGGCAGACGCGATCCACTCGAGCGCGAAAGGATCTCTTCCGCACGCAGCGGTAGCAACCAGCGAAAGGACAAGGAGGATGATCCCGAGCGAACGCATAACGACTTGTGACCAAGAAGAAGGGGCTGGGTCCGGCGAGCTGACAACCTGTTCACGGAGCGCGCCAAGACTACCCCGGCGGCTCCATGGGGTCAACCCCGGAGCGGCGAATTCCGTTGATTTTACACTGTGCCCCGGGTAAGTTTCCGTGTGCATCCTGACCCGCATCAGCGAGCGGCGGTGACCCCCAACGACCCCCACCTCCGGGTCGTCATCCTCGCGGGTGGCGCCGGTACCCGCTTCTGGCCCGCCAGCACCCCCGCTCGCCCCAAGCAGTTCCTGCCGCTGGTCTCCGACCGCCCCCTCGTGGCCGACACGGTCTCGCGCGCACTGGAACTGGTCCCGATTGCCCAGTTGCGGCTCGTTGCGGGACGGCATCTGGAGCCACATCTGACCTCTGCGCTCCCGGAGGTGCCTCCCGGTTCCTTCCTGTGGGAGCCGCAGCAACGCAGCACGGCCCCGGCGCTCACCTGGGCGACCTGGCGCGCGTGGCGAAGCGATCCCGACGCCGTGATCGTCTCACTGCATTCGGACCATGACATCCACCCCTCGACCGCGTTCCGGTCACTGGTCGCGCGCGCGGTGCGGATCGCGGCCGGCAGGAGTGTGCTCCTGACCATCGGGGCTCAGCCGGATCGCCCCGACACCGGGTACGGTTACCTGCAGCCCGGGGACGTCATGGACGGGCCCGCCCACGGCCGGGCGGGCGAGCTTCCCCGGCACGTGCTGCGTTTTCACGAGAAACCCGACGCTCGACGGGCCGCCGAGTATATTCGCCAGGGATTCCTCTGGAATACGGGCATCTTCGTCTGGCGGGCATCGGTGTTCCTGAAGGAACTCGGGGCGCACGCTCCCGACATCGCCGCCCTGATTCCGCTACTCGAAGCCGGGGATGTGGACGGGTTCTTTCGCCAGGCGCCGGCGGTGAGCGTAGACGAGGCCGTGCTGGAACGCAGCCAGGCGTGCGCCATGCTTCCGGCGACCTTTCACTGGGACGATGTGGGCAGCTGGGAGGCGCTGGCACGGACCCGACGGCCTGATGCAAGCGGGAATATCGCCGCCGGAGATGTCGTCCTCGTCGACTGTGACGACAACATCGCGTACAGCGAAGGCGGGCCCGTGGTGTTGTTCGGCGTGACGGACCTGGTGGTGGTCGCGGCGCGGGGCGCGACCATGGTCACGACCCGCGAGCATTCCCGCGAACTCAAACGCCTCCTGGAACGCTTGCCGTCGTCGTCCGCCCCGGAAGGGACGTGACCACCCGGCTCTACCTGTTCGACGACGCCCGCGCCCGGCAGTGGGAACCGTTTGCCCTGACCCGCCCGGTAGCCGAGCTGGTGCTCGGAGCGCTGCGTTTCTGGGAGCGGGCATCCCGTGCGTGGGACGTGGAGTACGGCGGCCACCTCGCGGCTGCTCACCTCGCCGGTTTCCGGGAAGACGAAGGGCCCACCGCGCTCGCGCCGTCCGAGGTGAGTTCGCGCAACCACCGCATCCTGGTATCCAGCCGAGCCGTCGTGCGGGATCCCCCGCGGCAGCTGCCTCCGGTCCCGGCCGCGTTGTGCATCGACGGCACGAGGGTCGGATGGAGCCTCCCCGCCGGCGTCCCGCTTCCCCACGCGCGTCATCTCGCCGATCCCGCTGCGGCCCCTCGCACGGGAATCCGGGTTGAGCTGGACGGGTTCGTCCTGGAACAAGTCTGGGAGCTGGTGGCGCGGACAGCCCGGCAGCTTCGTGAAGACCTGGAAGGCGCGGCGCTCACGCCCCTGCCGGCCGCCCCTCCAGGCGGAACCGCCGAGCGGCACGCCGGGGCGCATCCGGACCATCCCGCGATCCCGCCATCGAGGTCCTCCCTCCCGCCCGGCACGCACCTCCTGGGAGATGGTCCCATCACGCTCGGCCCCGGTGCGGCGGTCGAACCGGGCGTGCTGCTGGACACGAGGCCGGGGCCGATCGTCCTCGGCGGGGACGTGCGCGTGTGCGGACCGGCCCGCCTGGAGGGCCCGCTGTATGTGGGACCGGGCACGACCATCCTCGGCGGACGGGTATGCGCCTCCTATGTAGGTCCGGCATGCAAGATCCGGGGCGACGTGGAAAAAAGCGTCCTGCTCGGCTACGACAACAAGGCCCACGACGGCTTTGTCGGCCGGTCCTACCTCGGCCGGTGGGTGAACCTGGGCGCGATGACCACCAACAGCGACCTTCGCAACGACTACCGCGAGGTTCAGGTCCGCACCGGCGAAGGCGCCGTGCCTTCCGGCCTCTTCAAGCTGGGCTGCCTTGTGGGCGACCATGTCAAGACGGGAATCGGAACCCTCCTCAACACCGGGGCGGTGATCGGGGCGGGCTGCAACCTGTTCGGGGCCCGAACTCCGACGCGCCATCTCCCGCCCTTTCGATGGGGAACGGCCCGCGACGCGCCACACTTTCGGCTGGACCGCTTTCTGGACACCGCGGCGCGCGTGATGAATCGCCGAGGGGTGCCGCTGACCCCGGAGATGCGGGCCGTTCTCGAGCGTGCCTGGCTCCGTGTGGCCGGATCCGACTAGGTCGGGGCGTCCGGGGCCGTCGTGCAGATCTGCGTGCTGGGCAGCGGAAGCAAGGGCAACTCGATTCTCGTCCGCTCCGGGCGCGCGACCGTGCTGGTCGACGCCGGCTTCAGTGCGCGCGAGACCGAGCGGCGCCTGAGGCTGGTCGGAGCGGAGGCGAGTGAGCTCTCGGCCATCATCCTCACGCACGAACACGGGGATCATACCCGGGGAAGCGGCGTGCTGGCGCGACGCCACGGCATGCCCGTCTGTCTCACGGAAGCTACCCGCAGGGCGTGCGACCGTCTGTTCCGCGGATCGGAACGGGTTGTGGAGTATCGGCCCGGGCGCGCCTTCGGCGTCGAGGACCTGCGCGTGGAACCGTTCATGACCGTCCACGACGCCGCCGATCCCGTGGCCATCGCCCTGGTGGATGTCGGATCCGGTATCCGCGTCGGCGTCGCGACCGATCTCGGCCGCTCCACGGCGATCGTCCGACACGCACTCGCGGGCTGCGATTTCCTGGTCTTGGAGGCCAACCACGACGAGACGCTTCTCCACCGGAGCTCCTACCCCGCCGCGGTCAAGTCGCGCATCGCATCCAGTCACGGACACCTGTCCAACCGCGCGGCGGCCCGTCTTGCCCTGGATCTCCTCCACCCCCGTCTCGCCGGCATCCTGCTGGCCCACCTCTCCGCCGAGTGCAACACGCCCGAACTGGCGCGCGACACAGTCTCGCGGACGCTGGCGAAGGCGGGATACCAGGGCTTCCTGGACGTTGCCCGGCAGGATGAACCTACGGAGGTCCTTTGCGTCGATACCCTGCGCCGGGAACGCGGTCCCGAGCAGTTGTCGTTTCTCTGAGGCTGCGGTTCCCCGCTCCGCCCCGAGAGCGGTTCGACGTCACAACCCCAGCACGCGCAGGATGTCGTTGGAAAGCGCCCAGACCATGATCCCCATGAGCACCAGGAAACCGACCCGGCTCCAGCGCAGCCGCTGCTCCAGGCTGAGCGCCTTGCCCCTGACCGCCTCGATCCCCAGGAAGACGAGGTGCCCTCCGTCCAGTATCGGAATGGGAAGCAGGTTCAGGATCGCCAGGTTCACCGAGAACAGGGCCATGAAGCGCAGGAAAGTCTGGAGTCCCGCTTCCGCGGCCTGGCCCGACAGGGTTCCGATGGTGACGATGCTGCCGACGTTGCGCGGGGAGACGTTCCCGGTGACGAGATCGCCCAGAAAGCCGAGGATCATGCGGGTCGTGCCCACGGTTTCCCGGTATCCGATGACCACCGCCCGGGTCAGGGGAACGGGCACGTACACGGCGGCTGGCACCGGAGCCAGGATCCCAACCTGACCCACCGTCCTGATCTCGCCGTCGGGCCCTCTTTCCTCACGCGACACGAGGGGCACCGCGATCTCCATCAGGACGTCGTCGCGCGCCACCTGAAGATCGACCGTGCTACCCGGACGGCGCATGATCTCCCGCCGGAACAGCGCCCAGTTTTCCACGGCGATGCCGTCCACCGCGAGGACGCGATCTCCCCGCTGAAGCCCCGCGCGCGCCGCGGGCATCCCGGGCTCGACATCCAGCACCTCGGCCTCGATCCAGTAGTCGAGAGCCAATGCCAGGCGCTCGCGCGCCAAGGCGTCCCCGGGCGCCGGCACCGACACGGTCACGCGCGGAGCTTCGGTCTCGACCGTGATGGTCTCGCCCGGTGCGGACAGGAACCCGTCCCGTACATCGCCCCAATGGTTCACGTCACGCTCCCCCACGCGCGTGATGCGCGCGCCCACCGGAAGCCCGGCCAGCGGTTCCGCGCCCGGAGGAAGAAGCTCCATGTCCACGTAGCCGAGCCGGGTCTCGTCGGCCTCGGCACGGCCCCATCCCGCGGCAATCGTCGTATACGCCGCGAAGGCGAAGATCATGTTCATGATCACGCCCGCCGACAGCACCAGCGCACGCGCCCACACCGGCTTGCCGTCGAAGTCGGTGGGATCGGCCCGGCGACGCACCTCCGCGCCGCCCCCTTCCACCTTGTCCATGACCTCGTCGGCCATGCCGCTCATCTTCACATAGCCGCCCAGCGGAATCGCCGAGATCACGTATTCCGTGTCGCCGCGCCGGAAGCCCAGGACACGCGGCCCAAGCCCGATCGAGAAGCGCAGGACCTTTACGCCCACGGCCTTGGCCGCCCAGAAGTGACCCAGTTCGTGCACGAGGATCAGAACGCCCAGGACAACGATTGTCGCCAGCAACGCCATCATCCCTCTCCCTGTATGCGCCCGCTCGTCAGCCGCGCGGCCCTACGCGACCACCGCGGCGATGGATTCCCGGGTGACGTCCCGGGTCTCGGCGTCCACGCCGAGCACTTCCTCGACCGACCTGATTTCTCCCGGGGGAGTCCGATCCATCGCCGCGCCCACCACCGCCGCCATCTCCCGGAAGGGCAGCGCGCCTTCCAGGAATGCGTGGACCGCCACCTCGTTGGCCGCGTTGAAGACCGTCGGCGCCCAGCCACCGGCGCAACCCGCCTGCACACCCAGCTCGAACAGAGGGAACCGGGCCCGGTCGAGCGCCTCGAACGTGAGATCCGACAGGCTCGAAGGACTGAAGGTGCGCAGCCGGCCGTCGTCAATCCGCTCCGGGTGCGTCAGCGCGTACAGGATGGGCAGCTCCATGGTGGGAAGGCCGAGTTGCGCAACGACCGATCCGTCCGTGAACTCCACGAAGGAATGGATGATCGATTGCGGATGAACGACCACGTCGATGCGTTCATACTCCATCCGGTACAGGAAATGTGCCTCGATGACCTCCAGCGCCTTGTTCGCGAGGGTGGCCGAATCGATGGTGATCTTGGAACCCATGTTCCAGGTGGGGTGGCGCAGCGCGTCGGCCGGCGTGATGTCGTTCATTCGGGACGCGTTCCAGCAGCGAAAGGGACCGCCCGATGCGGTCAGCACGATACGGGCCACATGCCGGGGGTCGCTTCCGGCAAGGCACTGGAGAATGGCGCTGTGTTCCGAATCGACCGGGACCAGTTCACCGCCCCCCGACCGCGCGGTCTCGTCGACGAGTGCGCCTCCCGCCACGAGCGACTCCTTGTTGGCCAGTGCGAGGCGCTTGCCGGCCCGTAGCGCGGCGAGGGTGGGCTCGAGGCCCGAAACCCCCACCAGCGCATTGATGACCACGTCCGCATCGCTGTACCCCGCCAGTTCGACCAGAGCCTCCCGGCCATAGGCGGAGGATACGCCGGGGAGGTCGAGCCTCTCCGCGCCGGGATCGGCGATCACCACCCGGCGCGGGCGATGGAGCGCGGCCTGCTCGCGGAGCACGGAGACCGAGCGGTTGGCGGCCAGCGCAACCACGCTGAAGCGCTCCGGATGCCGGCCCATTACCTCGAGCGCACTGCGCCCGACCGACCCCGTGGATCCCAGGATCGCAACCCGTATCACGTCCGGGGACCCTGCGCTGGAGGAATCACCATCCGGCTCATGGCGACACCGAGCCGGCGAGCTGAAGCGCCGCGTAGGCGAGCGGGAGCGTCACCAGCACCCCGTCGAGACGATCGAGCACGCCGCCGTGGCCGGGCAGCAGCGATCCCGCGTCCTTGACGCCGGCCTCGCGCTTCAGGAGGGACACGGCCAGGTCGCCGGCCAGCGCCCCCGTACCGATCAGCAGCGCAATGCCGACGATCCAGTACGGTCCGACGCCCAGCAGGAGGAAGGGCTCGGCGGCCACGGTCGCGAAGACCAGGCCCGCCGTCCCCGCAGCCAGGATGCCCGCGACCGTGCCTTCCACCGTCTTGCCCGGACTGACGGTTGGAAAAGGATGGCGATGCCCCCAAAGGCTGCCCACGATGTAGGCGGCGACGTCGCCGACCCAGGTGACCGCCAGCGGGAAGAGAAGCAGCAACGGGCCCTCGAGCGGCGCCGCGGCCCTCACGGCCACACCCGTCTCCGGAAGGTGGCGCAGCAGCACGGCGAAACAAAGCCCGCCTCCCACGTACAGCGCCGCCGTGAGGGTGGCGCACACGGATGCGAGCGGTTTGTCCGCCACATCGCGCGCACGCACGGCGGCGACAAAGAGCACGACGGTGGCCCCCATGAGGACCGTCAGCGCGAGCGGGGCGAAACCGGTGAAAAATGGTTCCGCCGTCGCCGCCAGGACGAGTGCCGCCGTGACGGCCATGGCGGTTCCGGTGAAGGGCCGAACCCCCGTACGCCGTGCCAGCAGGCAGAACTCGCGGGCGCCCAGCATGGCCAGCGCCGCCGCAAGCGCGCCCATGAGCCACCCGCCCCGATAGATGACGGGAAGCACGAAGAGCAGGGCGACCACCGCCACCAGCGCGCGGCGAGAGAGATCGGCCATCCCCATCAGGCTGAAGTGATCCGGCCGAAGCGGCGGTCACGGCGCTGGTAGTCCAGGACCGCCGCAAGGAAGTCGTCCCTGGAGAAGTCGGGCCACAGCACGGGGGTGATGTGGATCTCCGAGTAGGCAATCTGCCACAGCATGAAGTTGGAAATCCTGCATTCTCCGGAAGTCCGGATGAGGAGGTCGGGATCGGGGATGCCGCTCGTCAGCAGCGACCTCTCCAGGCACGCTTCGTCGATCTCGTCGGGTTCCAGCTCTCCGGCCCTGACGCGCGCCGCCAGCCGGCGGACCGCGGTCAGGATGTCTTCCCTTCCGCTGTACGAGATCATCAGGTTGAGTCTGAGCGTCCTTCCCCCCTCGGTCTCGCGCATGATGCGCTCCACGGCCCCGCGCGCGGAAGCCTGCATTCTGGCCAGGGTGCCGAGCACACGTACTTCGACGCCCTTCTCCACCAGCTCCGAGCGCTCCCGCTCGGCGTACGCCTTCAGGAGCGACATGAGGGCGGAAACTTCCTCCGATGGACGATTCCAGTTGTCGGTGGAAAACGCGAAGAGAGTAAGGATTTCGACGCCGGCGTCGACCGAAGCCTCGATGGTCGTGCGTACTGCGCTCATCCCGGCCTCGTGCCCCGACTTGCGGGGCAGACCCTGCCGCCGGGCCCAGCGCCCGTTGCCGTCCATGATGACGGCGACGTGACGGGGTATGGGACCACTCATGTCAATCCGGGCCGGCACGTTGGACTTCATGGCTAGATGGCCATGACCTCCCCCTCCTTGGCCTTCATGAGCTCGTCCAGAGAAGCCACGTAGCGGTCGGTGACCTTCTGGATCTCGCTCATCATCTGGTGACCCTGGTCGTCGCTGATCTCGTGCTCCCTCATGCGACGCTTCACCTCCCCGTTGCCCGCGCGCCGCGCATGGCGGATCGAGATCCGGGCATTCTCCGACATCTTGTGGATGATGCGCACGTATTCCCGGCGTCGTTCCTCGGTGAGCGGAGGAATCGGTACGCGGATGAGGTTGCCGTTGTTGGATGGGTTGAGTCCGAGGTTCGCCGACATGATCGCCCTCTCCACGGAAGCGAGCTGCGACTTGTCATACGGCTGCACCACCAGCAGGCTCGCGTCGGCCGCGACCACCGTCGCGAGCTGGTTCAGGGGCATGCTGGCCCCGTAGGCGTCGACCCGGACGCTGTCCAGCAGCGCGGGGGTCGCCTTGCCGGTTCGAACCGTCGCGAACTCGCGCCGGGCAGCATCGAGCGCGGCGTCCATGCGCTCCGTGAGTTCCTCCATGAGTCCCATGACAGCCTCCCGTCCGCGTGTGGTGTTGATCGGAGAGCAAATACCCGGTCAGGAAACCAACGTGCCTATGCGCTCCCCCCTGATGGCGGCCCCGACCGCGCCTCTATCGCCGAGGTTGAGTACGATGATGGGCAGCTGGTTGTCCTTGCAGAGCGACACTGCCGGGGCATCCATGACCCCCAGCTCCCGGGCGATCACTTCCTGAAAGCTGATGCTCGGGATGAATCGCGCGTTCGGATCCAGGAGAGGATCGGCCGTAAAGATTCCGGCGACCTTGGTGGCCTTGATGATCACGTCGGCTTCCATCTCGATCGCTCGAAGGGCGGCCGCGGTGTCGGTGGAAAAATACGGGTTCCCCGTGCCTCCCGCGAAGATGACCACCCGGCCCTTCTCCAGGTGGCGAATCGCTCGGCGGCGAATGTAGGGCTCCGCCAGCTTTTCCATGCGAAAAGCCGTCAGCACGCGCGTCGTTACGTCCTTGCGCTCGAGCAGATCCTGCAGCGCCAGGGCGTTGATGACGGTGGCGAGCATGCCCATGTAGTCGGCGGTGACACGGTCCATGCCCTGCCGGCTGGCCAGCGCCCCGCGCACGATGTTGCCGCCTCCGATGACGATGCCGAGGGCCACGCCCAGTTCGGCGAGCGTTCCGATCTCGTCGGTGAGGCGGTCCACGACCGGGGGCGAGATGCCGAATCCCTCCTCTCCCGCGAGAGCCTCGCCGGAGAGCTTCAGAAGAACCCGGGAGTATCGGAATTCCGGCGAGCCGCTCATCGTCCCGCAGGCGTTCGCCGTCAGCCGCGCTGCCCGATCGCGAACCTCGAAAAGCGGGCGACTTCGATCTTCTCGCCCGTCTTCGCCGATACTTCGGTCACGAGTTCGCCGATGGTCCGGGCCGTATCCTTGATGAAGGGCTGTTCCAGCAGCACCTGATCCTTGTAGAAGGCCTTGAGCTTGCCCTCGACAATCATGTCCTGGATGCGTTCCGGCTTCCCTTGAGTGCGCACCTGCTCCCGGTAGATTGCCTGTTCACGCTCGACCACGTCCTGCGGAAGGTCCTCCGCGCGCACGGCAATCGGATCCTGGGAGGCGATGTGGAGGGCGACGTCCTTCGCCAGCGCCCGGAAGTCGTCCGTGTTGGCCACGAAATCCGTCTCGCAGTTGACCTCGACGATCACGCCCACCCTCCGGTCGAAATGGATGTAGCTGCCGATGGTTCCCTGGTTGGTGTCCCTGCCCGCCCGCTTGGAAACCTTCGCCGCGCCTCTGGCACGGAGGAGGTCGACCGCGGCCTCGAGATCCCCACCGGTCTCTTCGAGCGCGCGCTTGCAATCCATCATGCCCCCGCCGGTACGGTCGCGCAGGGCCTTCACCATCTTTGCGGGAATCGTCATGTGCAGTATCCGCCTGGTGGTTGTTTCGGAGTTGCGGGGCGCGGGACCCGGTGATGACCCTTCCCCGCGACCCTGGACTGTACTTCGCTGTCCGGCATTGGCCGGAACGAGGGTCAGCTGGCCCGGGACGTAACCGGTTGGGGAGGCGCGCGCCTGACCCGGGACGGCGTCGGTTCGGCTTCCTTGGCGGTCGACGGCTTTGCGGGCGCTTCGGGCGAAGGCGATTCGGCCTCATCACGCTCCGGCTTTCTGACCAGCACACGGGCCTTCCTGACTCGCTTCGGCGAATCCCCGGCACCGCCGCCTTTCTGGCGTCCGACGATGACGCCCGGACGGGGCCGCCGGCGCGCGCGCCGGCGCGGGTGCTCCTCCACCGCGGCCGCCTTCTCGCCTGTTTCCGTCGAATACGTCGTGGCCTCCAGGTCCTCCACCCGACGGCGTTCCTCCTCCGGCACCTCTTCCCTGGCCTGGATGATCGCCTCGGCGATGGCGCCGCTGATCAGGCTGACCGAGCGTATGGCGTCGTCGTTCCCCGGAATCGGGTAGGTGATGAGGTCCGGATCGGCGTTGGTGTCGGCGATGGCGATGACCGGGATGCCGAGTCGGTGGGCTTCCCTGACCGCAATCGCTTCCCGGCGCGCGTCGACCACGAAGACGGCACCCGGGAGCCGGGTCATGTCCTTCACCCCGGAAAAGTACTTCTCCAGCTTCACCCGCTCCCGCTCGAGCAGAAGGCGCTCCTTCTTGGTGTAGAACTCGAAGGCGTTTTCCTCCTGCCCCCGCTCCAGTTCCTTCAGGCGGCGGATCTGGCGCCTGATGGTCTGGAAGTTGGTGAGCATGCCACCCAGCCAGCGCTCCGTCACGAACAGGCTTAGGGACCGGGCGGCGTCCTCTTCGATGATTCCGCGCAACTGCGGCTTGGTGCAGACGAACAGGAGGCGTTCGCCCGCAAGGACCAGTTGGCGTGCGACCTTCTGGGCCGCGATCAGCCGGTCGAAGGTCTTGCGCAGGTCGATGATGTGGATCCCGTTCCGCTCCGTGAAGATGAAGCGGCGCATCTTGGGGTTCCATCGGCGAGTCTGGTGTCCGAAATGGACCCCGGCCTCAAGCATTTGGTTCAGAGAAACCTGCTCCATGCGTCTCCAGGCAGTCGTCGGGTTTATCGCTTGCTGAACTGGAAGCGCTTGCGGGCCTTGGGACGGCCGGGCTTCTTGCGCTCCACCTTGCGCGGATCACGTGAGAGGAACCCGCCCTGGCGAAGCGGGCCCAGGGCGTCTTCGTCCTCTTCCACCAGCGCGCGCGCCACGCCCAGGCGGATGGCGTCGGCCTGACCGGTCACCCCGCCTCCGTGCACGCGAACAACAACGTCGAAGCGGGCGTCGGCGTCAACGACCTGCATCGGTTCGGTGGCGCGCTTGCGATGCACCAGCCGCGGAAAATAGTCGTCCAGTTCCCGGCCGTTGACCAGCCAGCTTCCGGTCCCCGGCCGCAGCATGATGCGCGCGACGCTGGTCTTGCGCCGGCCTACCGCCTGGATCTGCTGTACGTATGGCAATGAACCCCTGACCTCAGAACGTTAGTGGGCGCGGACGCTGCCCATGATGGGGATGCTCGGCTCCCGCGTAGACGCGCAGCCGCCGCCGGAGCCGGCGACCCAGCCGCGCCTTCGGGAGCATGCCGCGAACGGCGCGCTCGATCACCCGCTCGGGATACCGCTCCAGCATCGTCTTGAAGGGAATATGGCGCTCGCCGCCCATATAGCCGGAGTGACGGAAGTACGTCTTCTGCGCGGCCTTGTTGCCGGTGAGCTTCACCCGGGCGGCGTTGATCACCACCACGTTGTCTCCCGTGTCCAGGTGGGGCGTGAAGATGGGCTTGTGCTTGCCGCGCAGCACGCGTGCGATCTGCGCCGCGAGGCGCCCCAATGGCTGTTCCGCCGCATCGACGACCCACCACTGGTGCTCGATGTCGCTCGCCTTGGGCGTATATGTCTTCACGTACGGTTCACCCGCGATTTTCCGGGGAGACGTCCCTCCGCGGCCTCGCCCTCGCGTCGAGTTCCACGGAGTAGGGCAACAAAGCAGTCAAGGGTATCAGAGAGGCCGCATGGTGTCAACCAGCGATCTCCGCCGCGGCTAGCGGACGAGCCCGCCGATCCTGCCCCAGCGCACCTCCTTCAGCCACGCGGCCTCCTCATCGGATGACGGGTCGAAGGAATAGTAGACGAACCAGGGCCGTCCGCGCACCGAATCCCGGTCGACAAACCCCCAGTAGCGTGAGTCCTCGCTGTTGTCCCGGTTGTCCCCGAGGACGAAGTAGCTGTCCTCCGGAACCCGGATCGGACCCCAGTTGTCCCGCGTCGGCCGGTAGGACGCCGGATCGCGGCCGTCGGTGAGGAAATCCGCCTGCCACCCCATGTCGGGGTGGAACTCGTCACGCCTCGGATCGACGTGCCGGACATACGGCTCGTCATGCGCGAGGTGGTTCAGGTAAAGCTTCTTGGCCCGCATCTCCAGCACATCCCCCGGCGTCCCGACCACGCGCTTCACATAGTTCTTTCCGGAGTCGTGCGGAGGCGTGAACACGATGACGTCGCCCCGCTCGAGTGCCGCGAAAGCCGGAAAGTGCAGCGATGTCCCCGGAACCCCGGCGCCGTACACCGCCTTGTTGACCACCAGAAAGTCTCCCACCAGCAGGGTGTTTTCCATGGACGCGGTGGGAATCTTGAAGGCCTCCACCACAAACGCCCGGATGACCAGGAAGAGCGCGAATGCGATCAGAACCGACCGGCACCACTCCCACGCCGTCCGGGCCAGCGACTTCACGGGTCCCCCCGCCGCGGGCCCGGCGTCGCGTCCGTCATCCTTCGCTCCGTCCCCGGTCCGCAACGGATCCCCGCCCCTTGCGGGCCCGTCCCCCGACCGTCTCACGACTCCCGCTCCAGCCCGTACTTGTTGATCTTCTTGTAGAGGTTGGAGCGGGGCATGCCCACCGACCGGGCGGTCTCGGTGATGTTCCAGTCGTGCTCGCGCAGCTTGTGCTCGATGAACGTCCGCTCCGCACGGTCCTTGAAATCCGCGAAGGAGGGAGAGGCCAGCAGTTCTCGGACGACCGCGCCCGGGCTGCCTCCCGAGAGCACTCGAACGTCCTTCGTCCGGATCTCGTCGCCGTCCGACAGAATCAGGAAGCGCTCCACGGCGTTGCGCAACTGGCGTACGTTGCCCGGCCAGTCCATCCCCTTGAGCCGCCTCAGCGCACCTTCCGTCAAGTGTTTTCGGGATGCCCGTCCGGTCCGCACCATCAGCGTGGTGAAGTGCTTCACGAGCATGGGAATGTCGTCCCGTCGCTCGCGGAGCGGAGGAAGTTCGATGGGAACGACGTTGAGGCGATAGTAGAGATCCTCGCGGAACCGGTCGTTCCTGATTTCTTCCGCAAGGTCCTTGTTGGTGGCCGCGATGACGCGCACGTCCACCCGCAGGGGCCGGGAGCCTCCCACGCGGACCACGACGCCCTCCTCGAGGACGCGCAGCACTTTTGCCTGGGCCGCGAAGGACATGTCTCCGATCTCGTCCAGGAAGAGCGTGCCGCCGTCCGCCTGCTCGAACTTCCCGGCGCGATCCGCCACCGCGCCGGTGAAGGACCCCTTCATGTGGCCGAAGAGTTCGGATTCGATGAGCTCGGAGGGGATCGCGGCGCAGTTCACTTCCACGAAAGGCCGGTCGCGCCGGTCCGAGAGCCTGTGCACCGCCCGGGCCACCAGCTCCTTCCCCGTGCCGTTTTCGCCGGTGATGAGCACGCGCGCCCGGGTCGGAGCCACCTTCTCGATGCGCATCAGCATCTGACGAATCTGGGGCGAGGAGCCGACGATTTCATATCGGCTCTCCACCTCGGTCTGAAGCGATTCGACGCTGCGCTTGAGCCCGTGCATGTCCAGTGCGTTGCGCAGGGTGACGAAGAGGCGTGCCGTGTCGAGGGGCTTCTCCAGGAAGTCGTAGGCGCCCCTGCGGGTGGCCTCCACGGCGGTATCGATGTTCCCGTGGCCGCTGATCATGATCACGGGGGTACGGGAGTCCAGCTTCCGCATCCTCGTGAGGACTTCCAGGCCGTCCATTTCCGGCATCTTGACGTCGAGAAAGACGACATCGGGGTTGTCCTCGACGAGTCGCTCGAGGCCGACGGGGCCGTTGGGCGCGACGATCACGCGGTGCGACTCGTATTCGAAGACCTGGCGCAGGGCGCCACTGACCGAGGCATCGTCGTCGACGATGAGGATGGTTGCCATGGGGCCGTGTCAGGAGCGGAGCACCGGGAATCTCGCGGAGATCGTGGTCATCGGGCGCCGGACTGCGCCGATTCCGCCGGCTTGAGCGCCGCGGAGGACAGGACGCTGTAGCGCGGCCCCGCGCGGGAGAGGTGACTGCGCATGAGCTCCACGGTGGTCACGTCGATGCGATGGCGGAAACCGAGATCGGCAACCAGCGCGTCCAGTCCCCTGAAGGCGCCGGCGCCGGTCTCCGGGCTGGCGCGGCCCACGGTGATGTGAGGATGGAAGGCGCTCGTTTCCCTGTTGAAGCCCAGGCTGGCCAGCCCCCACTCCACGTCCTGCTTGAGACAGCGAAGGGCGAGAACCGGTTCGACTCCCGCCCAAAGCACCCTTGGGCGGCGAATCGTGGGAAAGGCGCCGAAACCACGGATCTCCATCGAGAAAGGCCGGCTCTTGCCCCCGACCTCGTCGATCGCCGCCGACACGCGGGGCGTCAGGTCCGGGTGCGGGTTGCCCAGGAACTTCAGGGTCAGGTGGTACGTGGCGGGATCCAGCCAACGCACGGGCAGACCCGCTTCCCTGAGGGGTCGAGCCGCGTCGTAAACGCCTTCCTTCGCGCCATCGGACAGATTCAGCGCGATGAAAAGTCGCATGCGGGACTCGAAGGCGTGGGTGGCCGGAGATTGTTGCGGGAACGCGTCGCTACGCGGCGCTTGTCGCCAAGCGGCAATCAATGTACCGGCAACCGCAGGACCGAATCAAGGAAATCACCGTCCCGCCACGGCTCACCATCAGTGCCTATTCCCAAATCACCCCGCCGGGGGGATCTTTCTGACGCACCCGCGCGGAACGCCGATGTTGTTGCGCGAGGAATCCCGCGGCGTCCCACGCCAGCGCCCCGAAACCATGGAATACTTCAACCGATGACCGATCACGGCCGCAGTACGTCGCTCACGATTCGCTCGCCCGTCCCCTCAGACATCGCGATCGCGCAGGAAGCCCCGCTCACCTCCATCGCCTCGATCGCCGCGCGGCTCGGCCTCGGGAGCGAGGAGCTGGAGATGCACGGGTCCTGGAAGGGGAAGGTCAGGCTTTCCGCACTCGAACGGCTCTCCGGCGCCCCCGACGGCAAGTACATCGACGTCACCGCCATCACCCCGACTCCACTTGGCGAGGGCAAGACGACCACCACCGTGGGACTGGCCCAGGCCATGGGCGCCCACCTGGGCAAGCGCGTCGTCGCGTGCATCCGCCAGCCCAGTCAGGGGCCCACCTTCGGCATCAAGGGCGGGGCCGCGGGCGGTGGGTACAGCCAGGTCATCCCCATGGAGGACTTCAACCTCCACCTGACCGGCGACATCCACGCCATCACCGCGGCCAACAACCTGCTGGCGGCGGCCATCGACATCAGGATGCTGCACGAATCCCGCCAGAGCGACGAACTGCTGTTCGAGCGCCTGTTCCCGGTACGCGACGGACGGCGCTTCTTTGCGCGAGGCATGCAGGTGCGGAAGGAAAGGCTGGGCATCGCCACCGACGATCCCGACGAGATGACGCCGGAGGAGCGCAGCCGCTTCGTGCGCCTGGGCATCGACCCGGCCACGGTCACGTGGCGACGCGTCATGGACACCAACGACCGCATGCTGCGCGAGATCACCGTGGGCCAGGGACCGGACGAGTTCGGCTTCACCCGCGACACGGGCTTCGACATCACGGTCGCCAGCGAGATCATGGCGATTCTCGCGCTGACCACCGACCTGGCCGATATGCGGCGGCGGCTGGGCGCGATGGTGATCGGCGCGACCGCGGGCGGGGAACCCGTAACCGCGGAGGACATCGGGGCCGCGGGGGCGCTTGCCGTGCTCATGCGCGACGCCATCCAGCCCACCCTGATGCAGACGCTCGAGGGGACGCCCGTCTTCGTGCACGCGGGTCCCTTCGCCAACATCGCGCACGGCAACAGCTCCATCATCGCCGACCGCATCGCGCTCAAGCTCGGGGACTACGTCATCACCGAATCGGGTTTCGGAGCCGACATCGGCATGGAGAAGTTCTTCAACATCAAGTGCCGATACTCCGGACTCGTGCCCGACGCAGTCGTGCTGGTCGCCACCATTCGGGCCCTCAAGACGCACGGGGGCGGGCCGCCCGTGGTGGCGGGACGTCCGCTGGACCGGGCCTACACCGAGGAGAACCTGGAGCTGCTCGGCCGCGGCTGCGCCAACATGGAGCACCACATCGCCACGGCCCGCAAGTTCGGAGTGCCGGTGGTGGTTGCGGTGAACCATTTCGCGACCGACACCGACGCGGAGGTGGAACTGGTGATCGAGGCGGCGCGGGCGGCGGGGGCGGTGGACGCCGTGGTGTCCAGGCACTGGGCCGAGGGCGGGTCCGGGGCGGTGGCGCTCGGGGAGGCGGTGGTGCGCGCCACCGAGCAGCCGTCCGACTTCAACTTTCTGTATCCGCTGGACCTCCCCGTGCGCGACAAGATTGAGATTATCGCAAGAGAGGTTTACGGTGCTGACGGAGTCGAGTTCGAGCCGCTCGCCGATGAGCGAATCGATCTCTTCACGCGCCAGGGCTTCTCCGACCTGCCGATATGCATGGCCAAGACCCACCTGAGCATCAGCCACGATCCCCGGCGCAAGGGCGTGCCGCGCGGATACAGGCTGCCCATCCGGGATGTGCGTGCGTCCGTCGGAGCAGGATTCCTTTACCCCCTGGTGGGGCAGATGCGCACCATGCCGGGCCTCCCGACCCGCCCGTCCTTCTACGATGTCGACCTCGATGCCGACACCGGAAGGGTGATCGGCCTTTTCTGATACGGGGCACCGGAGATGCCGCAGGACCGGTTCCGCACAACATCGAGGAGACCACGATGACGATGCACACAGCGAGAAGCGCCGGCGTCGAGACGGCTGCGCGCGGCAGCGTTCAGCGGGACCGGCGGCAGGCGAAGAGGACCGGGCGGTCGCGGTCGTGCGGGACGGCGCCCGTCGCCGTCCTTCTGGTGGCCATCGGTCTTCTCGCCACCTCCCTTGAAGCCCAGAATCCGCCGTTCAGGTCCTATGGCGGTTCCAGCGTTTCGTTTGATGCGCGGGTGCACGCGCAGTACGAGGCGCCGAGCGCCGAGGGCGCCGTCTCGTCGTTCTCCATGCGGCGCGCCTGGATCACCCTGGACGGACGCTACAACGACTTCGTCGGCGGCCGCCTCCAGTTCGAAGCCCTCCGCGGGGGGACGGTGCTGGACGCATGGCTCACGCTGAACTTCTCGGAAGCCTTCGTCCTCAACATGGGTCAGTTCAAGCGCGGAATCTCCTACTTCTGGCTGGTTCCGAACTCCGACCTGCCCCTCATCGAACGCGACGCCAGGGTGTCGGGCGTCGATGACTGCCCGGGAATCGGCGGGGTCTGTTCTTTCGGCAACCTGGCGTTCCGGCTCGGCCTGAACGGGTACGAGCCCGGGTTGCTGATGTCGGGCCGCCTCGGCAGCCGCGCGAGCTATCGCGTGACGCTCACCAACGGGGAGGGCATCGACAACCGGGATGTGAACAACTGGAAGTCGACCACCACCCAGCTGTCCTTCGACCTCACCGACGCCAGCCGTTTCGCAGCCTACGCCTCATTCGACGAGACCCATTTCGACCACGGGTCGGCCTGGACCCCGGCGTACGGTCTGGAGTTCGAGGCAGGCACGTGGCGCGATGGAGGCCACCTGCTGCTGGGGGCCATCCGGGGGCGGAACTGGAAGGTGGGCCAGGATACCCCGTTCACGGCGCTTCAGGCGATGGGGCTCTGGTATGCTCAGCTGCCGGAGACCGCCCGATTCGAAGCCATCGAGCCCCTGCTGCGCCTGAGTTGGGCCACCACCGCGGATGCCGATGGCGAGGACTTTTCGGGCCTCACGATCACCCCGGGATTCATGCTGTACGCGTTCGGAAAGAACGGGATATCCACCAACCTGGACATCTACCGTTCATCGCGCGACCGCACCGAGTTGTCGCTCAAGGTCCAGGCGTTCACGTACTTCTAGCCGGCACCGAAATCGAGAGAACCGGGTGCCCGGCAACCGCCGCCGGAGCGAAGGAAAAGCGCGCGGGCTACGCGCCTGGATGGGGAAAGGGACCGGCCAGCAGGAAGCGCGTCGCGCCAGCAGGGACCGGTGGCTGCGTCGAGCCCCGGCTCCCGTAATCCTTCAGAAGCTCTCGATCGCCTGCTCGACGGTGTCGCGGACCGTCATGATTCGCGTAAACCCGCTGACCTCAAGAACCTCCCGGACGTGGTCCTGCACCTGGCACAGCGCGACTCCCCCACCCTGGGCACGGGTCTTCTTGAAGGCGAGAAGGAGAATGCGCAGGCCGGCGCTGCTGATGTACGACAGCTCGCCGCAATCCACGACCAGACGGCTGGAACCGCCCTCCATGGCCTTGCTCAACTCCTGTTCGAAGGAGGTCGCGTTTACCGAATCAACGCGGCCGCTTACGGCCGCGATCACGGCGTCCCCGGACTGACTGGCTGTGACTTTCACCGATTTGGATCCCCTGTCGCGCCTACAGCGGCTGTGTGAGGGTAAGACAATTTCGATTTTTCTCGCGTCGATAGGATATGTCGTGAACGAGGTTCTTGGCAAGGTGGATTCCGAGCCCACCGATCGGTCGCTCGTCCACGGGCAGCGTGAAATCCGGGAGCGGTGCGTCGGCAAGCGGATTGAAGGAGCTGCCGTTGTCTTCGATGCGGATTACCAGGAGGTCGTCCCCCAACCCGAAGTCGACGCGGACCCTCGGTTCCCCGCGTATTCCTTCGAAGCCGTATGAGATGACGTTGGTGAGGATTTCGTCCAGAGCCAGACAGAACCTCTGCACCACGACGTCGCTTACGCCGTTGGCCGTGGCAAAGCGCTCAAAAACCTCCACGACCCTGCGAGGCTCGTGCTGGTCCGTCCCCACATCAATCCCGAGCGTGACATCCATGTGTCGTTCCGCCGCTGTGTCGCCAACGACTACGCCATTCTCCTCTGTTCCACGCCTGCATCAATGCCGACTGATTCCGCTTGCTGACGCCCCCGGATTTGCCGGCCTAACAACCTATCACGGAAGGCTCGGTTGCGCATCCCTCGACGGTCCGGGACCGCCATGACCCGGAAGCGAAGCGAAACAGAACCGGACCTCCGGCAATCCCGGGACGCAGGCAAGCAACGTTCGTTGTTGCCAACGGGCTCGCAACGAGTAGTTTTGGGCGACGCCAACGCCCGATCAGACTCCCGCGCCGGACCGACGCCGGCCCAGCGGAAGGAATCGGGATCCCTGCCCTCCCGGGAGGACGTATGAAGAAGATTCTTGTGGTGGACGACGAGCCGGATCTCGAGCTTCTGCTCAGGCAGAAGTTCCGGCGCAAGGTGCGCCGGCGCGAGATCGAGCTCGTGTTCGCCAGCAATGGTGTCGAAGCGCTGGACAAGCTGAACCAGCAGGAAGACATCGACATGGTGCTGTCGGACATCAACATGCCGGAGATGGACGGGCTGACGCTTCTCAGCCAGATCAACTCCCTGGACCTGGACCTGCGCGCGGTGATTGTCACGGCGTACGGCGACATGGAGAACATCCGCACCGCCATGAACCGCGGCGCGTTCGACTTTCTCACCAAGCCGATCAACTTCGACGATCTCGAGACCACGATCGACAAGACGATCCGGCACCTGCAGGTGATGCGTGACGCCCTGCGGTCTCGCGACGAGCTTGTCGCCCTGCGCCAGGAGCTCGGGGTGGCGGCGCAGATGCAGGACTCGATTCTGCCCAAGGTCTTCCCGGAGCATCCCCGGTACGGCCTGTACGCATGGATGACCCCGGCCAAGGAAGTGGGCGGTGACTTCTACGACTTCTTCCCGGTAGAGGACGGCGGGTTTGCCGTGGTGGTCGCGGACGTCTCCGGCAAGGGGGTGCCGGCCGCGCTGTTCATGATGGTGAGTCGGACCCTGGTGAAGGGATCCGCCCTTGGCGAACGTGAGCCTGTAAAGTGTATAACCGAGGTCAACCAGCTACTCTACGAACAGAACAAGGAATCGATGTTCGTAACCATGTTCTACGCGGTGCTCGATCCGACATCGGGGCTTCTGCAATACGTGAACGGAGGCCACAACCTCCCCTGTCTGGTCAAGCCGTCGGGCGAGGTGACCTGGCTGCCGGGGGACAGCGGCATCGTCCTCGGCGTGATCGACGAGTTTCCCTATCAGCAACACTCGATGCAACTGGAGGAGGGCGACGTCGTCTTCTTCTACACGGACGGCGTGACCGAAGCGATGGACGAGGCTGGAAACCAGTTCGGGGACGACACGCTGCTGGACGTCCTGAGGAACGCGGCCGGCACCAACCCCGAGGACATGACGCGCCGGGTGGTCGATGCCGTGCACGAGCACGCGGGCGGCGCGCCCCAATCCGACGACCTGACCTGCCTGGCGCTCCGATACGGAGGGGACTGATGGGACGCGGGACAGGGTTCCGGGGAGGGGAACCGGCGACCCATGCCCGGGAGCCTCGCTACGCCGCGTTCGGAGCATTCCTGGCCATCGCGGTCTGCCTCCTCCCGGCCTCGCCGCTGCCAGCTCAATCCGAAGCGGAGGGCGTCTTTCCGGACTCGATCGTGTTCGGACAGTCGGCCGCCTTCACGGGCCCCACGAGCGAACTCGGATCGAACATGAGGCTCGGGATACTCGCCGCGTTCGAGGAAGCCAACCGGCAGGGCGGGGTTCGGGGCCGGATGTTGCGGCTTCATTCGCGTGACGACGGATACGAGCCCGAAGCCGCTTCCGACAACACGCACGCGCTCATCGCCGAGGGAGTGTTCGGACTGGTGGGCGCGGTCGGGACTCCCACCTCCACCGCGGCGGAACCGGTCGCGACCGCCGGGGGCGTACCCTACATCGGGCCGTTCACGGGAGCGGAATTCCTGCGGGAGCGGCACGACTTCGTGGTCAACCTGCGCGCGTCCTATTTCCAGGAAACCGAGGAGATGGTCGAGCGCCTCACGACGGACCTGGGCTATACGCGCTTTGCGGTCCTGTACCAGGACGACAATTACGGCAACGCCGGGCTGACCGGCGTGCGCCGTGCGCTGGGAAGACGCGACATGGTGCTGGTCGCCGAGGGCGCATACGTCCGCAACACCACCGCCGTGAAACGGGCTTTGCTCGACATCCGGGAGGGCAACCCCCAGGCGGTGATCATCATCGGCGCCTATCAGCCCGCGGCCACGTTCATCAGGTGGGCGCGCCGCATCGGCGTGAACGCCATCTTCGTGAACATCTCGTTCGTGGGCAGCAACGCGCTGCTGAACGAGCTGGGGACGGCGGGCGAGGGTGTCGTGGTCACGCAGGTGGTCCCCTTCCCCCAGGACACCTCCGTTCCCGTCGTGGCCCGCTACCACGAGGCCCTGGAAGTGGTGGACCCGGATGCGAGCCCCGGCTTCGTCTCGCTCGAAGGCTACCTGGCGGGACTCCTGATCGTCGAGGGACTGGACAGGACCGGCCCCGAACCGACCCGGGAGAGCTTCCTCCAGACGTTGCGCGAGGCAGGGCCCCTCGATCTGGGCGGTTTCGAGGTCGAGTACGGCGTGCGCGACAACCAGGGATCCGACCGCGTGTTCCTGACCCGGATCCAGGCGGGCCGTTTCCGGGCCATGGAGCGGCTGTCGCGATGACTCCCCCTGTGCAGGAGGGTCTGGACACCAGAATCCATTCCACCTTCGAGTGGGTTCTGGCCAAGCTGCCCTCCAGATGGGGCGACAAGATTCGCGCAGCCACGGGGAACCGCTTCGGGATCGCGAGCCAGATCTGGGTGGGGCTGGGTGGGGGCGTGACCCTGACTCTGGTGGCGAGCCTGCTGGCCCTGGGTCTCATGACGATCGTCAACGCGAGCCAGCGGGAAGTCACCGGCACCTACATGCCGGGGATGATCGCCGCCTTCGACGTGGCTCGCAGCAGCTCGGAACTGGTGCGTGCTTCGCCCAGGCTGATCGCGGCCGATACGCCGGAGGACCTGGAGCTGGTCGACCTCGATGTGGCGCGGGAAGAGGAATTCCTGCGCACCCGCATCGGGGAAATGACGGGTGCCGGACTGGAGGGCGAACAGCAGGACTCGGTCGTCCGGCTCGCCTCGACCCTTGTCGAGAGCATCGACCTCATCCGCGAATCGGTGGCCCGGCGGATGAATTATCGGGCCCAGGTGAGCGAGCTGGAACGCGAGGTGTTGGAGGTTACGCTGGGAACCGAACTCCTCCTGGTCATCGAGATCGACGATCAGGAGTTTTTCATGGAGACGGGCTTGCGGGAGCTCACCGACCAGCCTGCGCCGATTTCCGCCAGAAACGCGCCCGCCGAGCTGGACCAGTACAGAGGGCTGCTCAACTATCAGGCGACCCAGAACGAGGTTTCCGTCCTCATCCAGCGTGCGCTCACGCAGGACGACCCGGGCCTGCTGCAGACGAACCGCGAGAGAGTGACGGCGGCGATGGGCGACCTCGAGGATGCCCTCGACGACCTGCAACCCGCGACGACCGAACTGTTCAGGCCTTCCTTCCAGGCCCTGGGCGACCTTTATTCGGCCGCGGACGGGATCTTTACGATTCGCACACTCGAGCTGGCCGAGTTGGCCGAGTCCGAGGAGTATCTGGCCCTTAACGAAGCGATCACCAACGACCTGCTCGCGCTCGTTCAGCCGCTCGTGGAGAACGCGGAGATCTCCACCCAGGAGGCGGCAGACCGGTCGGCCACCCTGCTGCAGATCGGCTGGTGGACGATTCTCGCGGTAAACGTCCTCGCCGTGCTGGCGGCCGTCTTCGGGGGCTGGAAATTCTTCGGTGAGCGGCTGCTGGTCCGCCTGCGCCACCTCTCCGACGTGATGCGCCGCATGTCCAGGGGCGAACTGGAAGCGAAGCTCGAGATCGCCGGCAACGACGAGGTCACCGACATGGCGGGCGCGCTCGAGGTCTTCCGGCAGCACGCCATCGAGGTTCAGCGTCTGAACCTGGTGGAAGCGCTCGCCACCGAGGTCCAGGACAAGAACGCCGAGCTCGAGAGCACGCTGGACGAGCTTCGGCGCACGCAGGAACAGGTCATCACCCAGGAGAAGCTGGCGTCGCTGGGGGCCCTGACGGCGGGCGTGGCGCACGAAATCCGCAACCCCCTCAACTTCGTCAACAACTTCGCCGCGCTTTCCGTCGAGTTGATCGACGAGTTGCGGGAAGAACTCGGGCTCGAAGACGAGAGCAGCAGCAACGGCGATGGCGCGGGGCCGCTCACCGCGGCGGGGGATGAAGAGCTGACCGAAATCGTGGATGAGATCCTGGGCGATCTCCAGCTCAACATCTCCAAGGTCAAGGAGCACGGCGACCGCGCGAACCGGATCGTCGACGGCATGCTGGCCCACTCCCGTGACGAGGCCGGTCAGATCGAGTCCATCGACATCAATCTGCTGGTGGAGGAATACACCAAGCTCGCCTACCACGGGATGCGCGGCACGGACGCCACCTTCAACGTGACCATCACCCGGGAACTGGACCCGGATGCGGGCCGTGTCGACGGCATCGCCCGCGACCTCAGCCGGGTCATCCTGAACATCGTCACCAACGCCTGCCAGGCCACTCAGATGCGCGGCAAGGCGGAAGGCCGCGGGTACTCCCCCACCCTCCTGGTGTCCACCGAAGGGCAGGGCAACGCCGTGCGGATCAGGATTCGAGACAACGGCACCGGCATGCCCGAGAGCGTCGTCCGCAAGATCTTCGACCCCTTCTTCACCACCAAGTCGGGGACTCAGGGCACCGGGCTGGGGCTGTCGATCTCACACGAGATCGTGCGCGAACACGAAGGGCAGCTTGCCGTGGACACGAAAGATGGCGAGTACACGGAGTTCAGCATCGTCCTGCCGCGGGCGAAGGCAAAATAGGGTCTCGCCCGCGGAGCGCCGGTCGCCAGGCCTGGGCCAGGGTCAGGCTAGTTCTCCGCATCGACCCGGCCTCCCACCGCGGATTGATCGAGCGGGCTCCGGTACTGGATGGCCTCCGCCACGTGCGGTGCACCGACGCGCTCGCTTTCGCTCAGGTCGGCGATGGTGCGGGCCACGCGCAGGATCCGGTGATAGCCGCGCGCCGAGAGGCCCAGCGCGCGCACGGCCGTGCGCAACAGCCGGCGGCCTTCCGGCCCCGGCATGCACCAGCGTCGCATCCCCTCCGGTCCGAGCCGGCTGTTGTACGGAGCGGTTCCGTTCCGGCTTTCCCGCTGCTGCTGCCGGCCTCGGGCGCTCGCGACCCGGGCACGCACCTCGCGGCTCGACGTCCCCGTTTCCCGCACCTCGAGTTCGCCGACCGGCACGGCCGGCATGTGCACATGGAGGTCGACGCGATCCAGCAACGGCCCCGAAACCCGATTCCGGTAGCGGCGCATCGTGGGCTCGCCGCAGGAGCACCGCCCCGAACCGTCACCGTGGAACCCGCACGGACACGGATTCATCGAGGCGACCAGGGTGAAGCGGCAGGGATACGTGACCGCCTGACTGGCGCGTGAGATCGTAACCGTTCCGTCTTCAAGTGGTTGGCGCAGGGCTTCGAGGACGTGCCGGCGGAACTCCGGGAGTTCGTCGAGAAAGAGGACCCCCTGGTGCGCGAGGCTTACCTCGCCGGGTCGCGGCACGCGGCCGCCGCCGACCAGCCCCGCGTCGCTGATGGTGTGGTGGGGGGAGCGGAAAGGGCGGCGCGTGAGAAGCGCCTCGCCGGAGGGCAGCCGTCCGGCTACGGAGTGAACCTTGGTCGCCTCCACCGCCTCTCGCAGGCCAAGCGGCGGCAGAATCCCGGACAGCCGCCGTGCGAGCATGGTCTTTCCGGCTCCGGGCGGGCCGCTCAGCAGCACATTGTGCCCTCCCGCGGCCGCCACCAGCAGGGCGCGCTTCGCATGCGCCTGGCCCCGGACATCGGCCAGATCCGGCGCGTCCGCCGCCCCACCCCCCAGAAGAGCCAGGCCGTCCACTCTGGCCGGGGCGATGGGACCTTCCCCGGTCAGATGCCGGATCACCTCCGGCAGACAGGACGCCCCGATCACCTCGACCGCCCCCGCCACCGCCGCCTCGCGCGCGTTTACGTCGGGAACCACGAGACCCTCCAGCCCGTGGCAGCCGTGTGCGATCGAGAGCGCTCCCCGCACCGGGCGCAATTCGCCATCGAGTCCCAGCTCGCCCACAAACCCGTGACCGTCGACTTCCTCGGCCTGGAGGTGCCCGGCCACGACCAGAGCCGCGATCGCAATGGGAAGGTCGAAGGCGCTGCCGGTCTTGGGCACGTCGGCCGGCGCCAGGTTGATCGTGAGACGGCGGTGCGGGATCGGAAACCCGGCACTCGCGAGCGCGGCCGTCACCCGTTCGCGGCCTTCCCGCACCGCCCCCGCCGGCAGGCCGACGATCGAGAACGCCGGCAGGCCGGACGACAGGGTCGCCTCGACGCTGACCGGAAAGCTGTCGACCCCGTTCAGGGCGGCCGATCGGACCTGAGTGAACATCGCCCCCCGCAGCCTGCCTCACGTGGTCCCGGACGGCGGGGACCGTCCCCGCGCCGGAGAAAGGTGGCGACGTTGCGGGGGCGTCCCCATGGCACGATGGGAACACCTGCTCGGATGCCGGGCCGGGAAGCTATAAGTGACATATACTGTCGTCTACTGACGATATATGACAACTTCACATCGGACGGGCAGGACGATCGCCGGCTGCCGGCGGCCGGGACTTAGTAGGGATCCCGGTTCTGGAGACCGAACGAGACCCCGAGGCGGAAAGAAAGGAAGTTGGTGTCGCCCCGCCGCGGGAACATGTCGATGCCCCCGCCGGGGAGATCCTCGATGTCGACCTCGGTCAGATACCGGGCCACCCCGTTGCGATGGTAGAACGCCGCCAGATCCAGGTCCACAAAGACCTCTCGACGTGCCAGCCTTACCAGGATTCCGCCACCCCCGCGCCAGGCCAGCGAGGAATCCTTGAAGTTGGTGGTCTCGCCGAAGCCGTCCTCGTCGTGCTCATCCACTCCCTTCACGTACGAGTGCGTGTAGAAGTGGGCAAGTCCGACATTACCGGCCAGATACGGCCTCACCGGTCCGCCCGGCAGGACCCACTCGGGGCCGAGGTTGAAGAGCAGAATGTCGTTCGCCGTCACCACGTCCAGCTGGATCCGGCACCCCACCGTAACGCTGAAACAGGCGGGCTGGGTATTGGATCCGTAGCGGATGAAGCCGAAGTCGGCGCGCAGGCCGAATCCCGACGCCCCCGACGGGCTGTAGCGCACGTTGAGCGCCAGGCCAGGCGCCGTGCCCACGGACTCGGCAAAATGTCCCCGGGGTTCGCTGACGATTCCGCCGATGCCCAGGAACCATTGCGGGACGAGTTCCTCGGGTGCCTCCTGCGCGTGCGCATTCGCCGCGAGGGCCGTGATCGCCGCCAACTGCACCAGAACCCTGCACACGCCGCGCATGTGCCACCTCCCGCGTACCGGGGACCCGCGCCTCACCGGTGATGGTCCCGGCAGGCACCGGAGAAACAGACTGCATACATCGTGCCATGCGCCGGGCAGATCGCGCGCTTCGGGCCGGCGGCGGTTCCCGCGCCGCTAGACCTCCTTGGTCTCGCGCACCAGGTCCACCATCGAGCCCTTGGCATCCCCGAAGAACATCATCGTGCGGTCGAGATAGAACAGGGGGTTGTCGATCCCCGCGAAACCCGGACTGAGGCTCCTCTTCATGACGATGACGCTGCGGGCCTCGTCCACGTCCAGGATGGGCATTCCTGCGATGACGGAATCCGGATTGCGGGCATCGGGGTTGACCACGTCATTGGCTCCCACGATAAGCGCCACGTCCGTCGTCCGGAATTCGTCGTTGATCTCGTCGAGGTCGAAGAGCTGCGTGTAGGGCACGTCGGCTTCGGCCAAAAGCACGTTCATGTGGCCCGGCATGCGTCCCGCCACCGGATGGATGGCGAACTTGACCTCCACGCCGCGCTCCTGGAGCAGGTCGGAGAGCTTGCGAATGTCGTGCTGCGCCTGGGCGACCGCGAGCCCGTAGCCCGGGACCACGATCACGGACTGCGCGTAGGCGAGCACCATGGCCGCCTGTTCGGCATCCACGTCCCGCACGGTCTTGCCCTCGCCGGCGGTGACCTGGGCGCCCGTGGAATCGGCCGCGCCGAACGCGCCGAAGACGACGTTGGCCAGCGACCGGTTCATCGCCTTGCACATGAGACTGGTGAGGATCAGGCCGGCGGCGCCCACCAGCGCTCCGGAAATGATCAGGATCATGTTGCCGAGCACGAACCCGGCCGCCGAAGCCGCAAGCCCCGAGTACGAGTTGAGGAGCGAGATGACCACCGGCATGTCGGCGCCGCCGATCGGCGTGACCAGCAGGACCCCCAGCACGAGGGCGAGCCCGGTGAGAACCAGATACATCGTAACCGTGGCCTCGCCCGTTACCTGCATCGCGGCGATGACCAGAATCGCGGCGAAGAGCGCGGCATTCAGGGTTCTGGAGAAGGGGAACGTGAGCGGCGCCCCGGAAATGAAGCGCTGCAGCTTGCCGAAGGCGATGAAGCTGCCCGACAGCGTCACGGTCCCGATCAAGGTCGACAGGAGGATGGTGATCCCCGCCTCCAGGCCGAGGTCGCCTCCGCCCAGGCGGAAGAACTCGGCTGCCGCCACCACTCCGGAGGCACCGCCCCCGAGGCCGTTGAAGATCCCGACCATCTGCGGCATGTCGGTCATCTTGACGGTGCGCGCGGCGAATGCGCCGATGACCGATCCCAGGATGACACCGAGGCCGATGAGCTGCCAGCTCAGGATTTCCTGCTCGAGCAGGGTCGCCACGATGGCGATCAGCATGGCGAGCGCGGCCATGCGGTTGCCTTGCCGGGCAGTGGCGGGCGAGCCAAGGCGCTTGAGCCCGAACACGAAGAGCGTGGCCGAGAGAAGATAGACGAGTTGCATCAGGGTATCGGGATTCACCGTGACTCCTCAGTAATCCGGGTATTCATGCGGGATGGTGGAAAACTATGCCGGCACGAGCCTCGGGCCGGCGCTACTTCTTCCGACCCGGCTTGAACATCTCCAGCATGCGGTCGGTGACCATGAAACCGCCCACGACGTTGATCATGGCCATGACGATCGCCGCGACGCCGAGTACGGCCGCAGTGGTGTCGTCGGCACGGGCCGCGACCACCAGGGCGCCGACGACGGCGATTCCGGAGATCGCGTTGGCTCCCGACATGAGTGGCGTGTGCAGCGTCGGCGGCACCTTGGTAATGACTTCGAATCCGACCATTACGGCCAGAACGAACACATAGAGACCGATCATCAACTCACCCATGGGTTCTCCGCTGGGTTGGGGTTGCCGGGGGGCCGGCACATGGCCGCTGCTGCGGCCGGACGGGCACATGGCCGCGCTGCGGCCGGACGGGGCAAGCGGTTCGCCGGAATCCGGGGCACGGGAGACCGGCTGGCTGCGGACGTGGTCGCGGTCAACTCGACAGACGCTCGCGGGTGCGGGCGTGCACGACCTCGCCATCGTGGGTCACGCACGAGCCGGAGACGACCTCGTCGTCAAAGTCGAGCTTGAGTTCCCCGTCCTCGACGATGTCCTGGAGGAAGGAGGTCACGTTGCGCGCGTACATCTGGCTGGCGTGGGTGGGCAGCTCGCTGGGGAGGTTCTCCGGGGCGACGATGATCACCCCGTCGCGGACCACCACCTTGCCGTACTCGCTCAGCTCGCAGTTTCCACCCGATTCGCCCGCAAGATCGATGATTACCGATCCGGGACGCATGGTCGCCGCCATGGCCGCCGTGATCAGCACCGGCGCCCGCGCGCCGGGGATGTTGGCGGTGGTGATGACCGCGTCGGTGTCGGGCAGCCGCCCTCCGATGAGCTCGAGCTCCTGCTGATGCTTCTCCTCCGACAGTGCCCGCGCGTAGCCGCCCTCGTCCTCGGCGGACTCGTCCAGCTCGGCCTCCAGGAACTTGGCGCCCAGGCTCTGGACCTGCTCCTTGACCGCGGGACGAATGTCGAAGGCTTCGACCACGGCGCCAAGACGGCGAGCGGTCGCGATCGCCTGGAGTCCGGCCACGCCGGCGCCGAGAATCAGGACCTTGCCGGGCGGTATGGTTCCCGCCGCGGTCATGAACATGGGCAGGAACTTGCCCAGGTGGGTCGCCGCGAGCAGCGAGGCGCGATACCCGGCCACGGTGGCCTGGGAGGAGAGCGCATCCATCTTCTGGGCTCGCGTGATGCGAGGCACCTGGTCCATGGCCAGCGTCGTTACGCGGGCGTCCGCCAGTCGGCGTACGAGCTCCAGGTTCGCTACCGGGGAAACGAACGAGATCAGCACGATGCCTTCGGGCAGGGCGGCGATTTCGTCGGCGCTTCCGTTGGCGCCGGTGGAGGGCGGATTGATCTTCACGACCACGTCGCTGCCCTCCAGCGCCTGTGCGGCGCTTTCGCACACCGACGCGCCCACCTCGCGGAAGGCATCGTCGAGGAAGGAGGCCTCCTCCCCCGCACCGGTCTCCACCGCGACCTCGACGCCCATCTTCGCCAGGGCGCCGACTTCGGCGGGAACCAGCGCCACCCGGCGCTCTCCCGCGCGGCTCTCACGCAATACGCAGACCTTCATCCGCCTCTCCGCTGGAATGTCAGGATGTGCTCTCGGGGGCCCGGAGGCCGGTCCAGACGGCTTGCCCGGGAAAAAACCCCCCATTAGATAACGAGCCCGCGACATGGCCGCAACGGCGCGCGGGCGGCGCGTCTAGCCCAATCGCGCCGCCTCCAGTTCGAGCCTTCGCCACGCGCGTTCCACATGTTCGTGCCGGGTACGCAGGTTGCCCACGGACAGACGGAGGACGTAGCGCCCCTCCAGGACCGTATGCGACAGGAACACTTCCCCGGAGGCGTTGACCGCGTCGAGGATGCGTTCGTTGGCCAGGTCGGTCCGGTCGGGTCCCAGCCCCGGATCCCGGTAGCGAAAGACGACCAGCCCCAGCAACGTCGAAGCCATCAGTTGCCACCGGTCCGAGGACTGTACCCACCCGGCGAATCGGCGCGCGAGGCGACAATGTTCGCGAAGCCGTTCCGCAAGCCCCCGGCCGCCGAAGTAGCGCAGCACGAACCAGAGTTTGAGGGCGCGGAAGCTGCGGCCGAGCGCCACGCCATAGTTCATCAGGTCACGCGCCTCATCCGCTTCGCGGGTGCGCAGGTATGGCGGGACCAGGGAAAACGCGTCGGCGAGAGCCTCGGGACGCCGGCAATAGAGGAGCGCGCAGTCCATCGGCGTGAAGAGCCATTTGTGCGCATTGAGCACGATGGAGTCGGCGCGCTCCCACCCGGCCAGCAGCGGGCGCAGCTCCCGAACGATGCCGGCCACGCCCGCGTAGGCGGCGTCGACGTGCATCCAGATCCCGTGCTCCCGGCAAATGTCGGCGATCTCCGGCAGCGGATCGATGCTCGCGATGGACGTTGTGCCGGCGACGGCCACCACCGCCACCGGACGCACCCCGGCGGCCAGGTCTTCCTCGATCGCGGCGCGCAGGGCTTTCGGCTTCATCCGGTAGCTGCCGTCGGCGGGAAGGTGGCGCACGCCCCGTCGGCCCAGACCGAGAGTGACGACGGCCTTGTCGATGGAGGAGTGGACGTGCTCCGAGGCGTAGATCCTGCCCGCCGGCAGTGAATGAAGCCCGTCCTCG
Source organism: BD2-11 clade cluster bacterium bin43 (assembly GCA_002238605.1). GTDB lineage: Bacteria > Gemmatimonadota > Gemmatimonadetes > Longimicrobiales > Gaopeijiaceae > BD2-11. Next base: position 75,990 of record MPMR01000008.1, read on the forward strand.
CCTGCTTCCGGAAACGCCCGGGCGCGGGCGGCCGCGAGAGCGTACAGGGTGTTGTGCGAAGCCGTGTCGTTGATGAATCCGGCGAAGTCCCCGGGAAGGCCGAGGAGCTGCCTGAGCCAGTCCGCCGTCACGCCTTCCACCTCGGTTGCGGCGGGAGACGTCTTCCAGATCATGGCGTTCGCGTTGACTGCCGTGGCCAGCAGGTCGCCGAGAATGGCCGGAGAGGAGGCCGTGTTGGCGAAGTAGGCCAGGAAGCCCGGATGATTCCAGTGCGTGAGGCCCGGAACCACCTGTTCCTCGAAGTCGCGCAGGATTTGCTCGAAGGCCTCGCCCTCCCAGGGTGGCGACGGTGCCAGGGAGGCGCGCACTTCGCCCGGGCGCACCTGGGCCAGAACCGGATATCGTCCGTCCGATCCGAGATACTCCGAGATCCATTCGAGGATGTGCCGGCCGTGGACCAGGAATTCCTCGGGAGGCATGTCTCCCGGACCCGAAACAGGCGGGACCGGGGGGCCGGCGTCGGATGGTCGCATGAGTTTCAGCCGCGGTCGCTTCCCACGATGTCGCGGAATTCGCTCCGGATGGCGTGGAGCCGCTCCGCGACCCGGGTGAGCAGTTCCTCGGTCACCGATTCCGGAACCCCCGGACCGGCCACCAGCGCGGAAACCAGGCTGTCGGTGTAGCCGATGGACGCATGCGTGACGCCCTGGTCCACAAGCCGGTTCAGGCGCAGCACTTCGCGCATCCCCGGCACGACGTCCGGCGGCATGAGCGGCTCAGCGTAGAGGACGCGGATGAGCGACACCCGAAGAACCTGAAACTCCTCGATGACCTCACCCGCCACCAACCCGCGCTCGGCCGCGAGTTGGCCGTACAGGTTCGCCGCTTCCTGCCATACGGGCCGCACGCGGCGCCGGTACGGCCCCAGGATTTCGGGCAGGATTCCGACGAAGGTCTCGTAGAAGTCTCCGAGTAGCTCGACCAGCTGTCGCGGCCGCCGTTCGAGCCGCTTGGTGACCTCGGAAAGCCAGCGGGCGACGATCTTTTCGCTCCTGGCCACCACCCAGGCCTGCATTTCGCCGGGATCCAGCTGCGCGAGTGGGGGTCCGGTCCCCAGGGATTGCTCGGGGGAGCGGAATATGTCGGTGGCGGAATCTCGGATGGGGATGATGTGTCGGGGATCGGGGTGATGTGCGGGCGGTGGTCGCGAACCCGGCCGACTCCGGGCCGGTCCGCACTTTAATCTTGCGGGTTGGGCACGGCCCGTCCAGTGCCGGCGGCGGAGACCAGCGTGCCCGGAGCCGGCTCCCAGGCCACGAAGCGAATGGACATCGTCGTGCCGACCCCGGGGGTGCTTTCCGCCCATACCCGGCCGCCCCACGAACGCACCAGCCGCTGCACGATCGCGAGGCCGAGACCCGTGCCGGTGGAGCTGGTGGAAAACCTCGGTTCGAAAATGCGCCCCAACAACTCCGGTTCGATGCCGCGGCCGTCGTCGCTCACCTGAAGGCACACGCTGCGGTCACCGGCAGAGGCTCCGATGTGGACGCGGCCGCTGGGCTTGACGGCTTCTCTCGCGTTCTCGAGCAGGTTGATCAGGACCTCCTTGAACTCGGATTCCCGGGCACGGACCGGGACAAGGCCGGGAGGGAAATCGGTGTGGATGACGATCCCCTGCTCGTTGCTCTGGTAGAGCGCGAGGATCTCCTCCACGGCCGCGTCCAGGCGCACGCCTTCCAGGGGGAGCTCGCTCGCCTTCCTCGGAGAGCCGTACCGCGAGAAGCTGCGGGCGATCTCGGCGAGCCGATCGATCTCGCTAAGGATCGACTCCACATTGCGTTCCAGGATCGCCGAGAAGTCGCGCCGCCGGTCCTGCCAGGCTCGACGGACATGCTCGATGCTGAGCTTGATCGGCGTCAGCGGATTCTTGACTTCGTGGGCCACCTGGCGCGCCATCTGCCCCCACGCCACGATGCGCTCGCTGCGCAACTCGTCGGTCACGTCCTCCAGGCTGAGCACGACGCCTCGCGAGGGTCCGTCGCGCGTAATGCGCCGTGCCCGCACCCGCACCCTGCGCGAAGAGTCCCGGGAACCGGGGGCGGTGGAGACAAGTCCGGGGCCGGACAACTCGAATTCGTGGTCGGCCCCCTCGCCCCCGTCGCGATAGAAGCGCTCCACCCAGCGCGACAGATCGCGCGCAAGCCCCGGGGTGGCCGGCAGCGGCTCTCCGGGCCCCACCGAGGCTCCCAGCAGCGCCTGGGCCTGCGGGTTGACCAGGGTGACCGCCCCGGCCTGGTCCAGCGCGATCACCCCGGTTGCCGCTTCGTCGACGATGGCCTGCGTGCGCTGGGTGGTGCGCACCAGGGCGCTGCGGGCCCGATGCAGCCTCTGTACCATTCGGTTGAACGCCAGGAACACGGTGCCGAATTCATCGGTCCGCGTCTCCGGCAACCGCACCTCGAGGTTCCCCTCCCCCACTCGCTCCGACGCCAGGCGGAGGGTGCGGATCGGGTTGGCCAGCCGGCGGCCCACCAGGAGTGCGAGACCCAGCGAGAGCGCGATCCCGGTGACGACCGCGAACGCCAGCAGAAGGATCAGATCGTTCTGTTGGAAAGCCGTCGCGCCGGCATCAAGCGGGGCCGCCGAGGCCAGCACCTGTCCGGTCTGAAGTCGTCGATATGCCAGGGCGTATTCGCCACCCCAGCGGCGCGCGGTCGCGTGCACAAGCACCGCCTCGCCATCCGCAAGCGAACGATGAACCTGAGCGGGCAGCCACGAGTACTGCACACCCAGCTCGAGGAACGCAGGCCGGGAACTCCGGATCAGCTCTCCGTCCTGATAGAGAAGGAGGACCGTGCCGGTACTGGTCGGCAGCAGTCCGACCTGGCCCTGTACCGCGAGAAAACTCTCGGCGGCGTCCGCCACTGCGCGGTCGGCCAGCGCCTCGGCCGTTCGAACCACGGCCCTGTCGAGCGTGCGAGAGGCGATGGCGGCGAACGCGAAGGCGGGGATGAGGAAGAACAGGAACAGGGCGAAGGTGACCTGCACCCGAAAGCTGCGTCCGGCCCCGGGTCCCAGGCGAATCGGCGGGCGCAGGCGCCCGCGGCTGCTCCACCAGCCGATGCTCCACAGACCGGCCACGATCAGCAGATCGAGCAGCAGGACGAGCACGGTTCCCGCCACCAGCACCGCCGTGCCGGGGAGTTCCACCTCGTAGTGGGCGTTATACCACCCCTCGGGGAACAGGATGGTCTGTTCGCCACGCCATCCCTCCGAAGTTCGCTCCCACAGCGGGGCCCCTTCCGCCGGAACCGGGTCGTCCGCGTTGAGCGGCATGAGCGTCACGGTTCCGGCGTCCGCCTGCTCGCTCCCGAACGGCACGTCCGGTGAGAGAGCCGTGCCGAACCCTCGCCGCGGGGGGACCGCAACCGTGATGATCGATCGGTCCGGCAGCACCGCCAGGCCCAGGTAGTGCACGTCTTCCGACTGGAGCTGCAGGACGGTGGCGCCCAGCGCGGCTTCGTCCAGATAGTCGTCCACGATCGAGGGTCGGGGACCGGAGACGCCCATGCGCAGCGCGTCGCTGGGCAGCCCACCGGGGGTCCAGCGGTCTATCCAGACGGCGACGCCCTCCTGCGCGAGACCGCTCGCCCGCCAAGTGCCGTACAGAAGCCCGGTTCCGCGGGCTCCGCTCTGGTGGAGTGAATCGGTTTTCTCGGACAAACCCTCGAGCAGAAACTGCAGATAGGGATCCACCTGGTTTCCGAGGGTGGAAAGGCGCTCCTCGGCAACCTCCAGCTGCGACGCGACGCGCCCGCCCCAGGTGAACGGCAGGGCTGCGCTCGCGGCAAGCACGATGGCGGCCGCCGCCGAGGTGACCGAGCCACGCCAGGTCGTGGCGGGCTGAAGGCCCAGTCCGATCAAGGCTACCGGGAGCGCCCACAGAGCACCCGCCCACGCGGGGGTGGGTGGTGAACCAAGGGACACGACGTTCACCAGCAGCCCAAGCACCAGCGCCAGGAGCAGGCCGGCTGCGACAAGGAATGGTCGCGCCGACGCCGGCGATGGCCGGGTGGCGAGTCGAAGCGCCAGAGCGGCCACGATGACCAGCACGGAAGTCAGGGCGCACTGGTATAACACCCAGTAGTCCGCGCTTCCCCCCAGCTGCGATGTCGTTGGCGCCAGCGAGAACCAGTGGACCACCGCGGCGAAACAGATTCCGGCCAGGGCCGCGGCGGCCAGGGGGGCGCTGCGCCCGCGGGCGCTCCGGGGCAGCAGTCCCGCGATGAACGCCCCCGCCAGCCCGAGTGCCAGCACGCGCCCGAGCGTTCCCTCCGTCGTTCCGGGAAGGAGGAAGCCGGCCGGCGAGAACAGACCGGAAACACCCAGCAGATCTCCGAATGGAAGCACTGTCGCCAGCAGGGCCAGGGTCGCGGCGGCCAGGATCGCGTGATGTGGCGTGCCCCGCAGGCCGATGAGCAGCAGCAACCAGGCCGTCACCGCGAGACCGGCGACCACGCGGCTCCATGCCCTCCGAACCGACTCGAAGGCTTCTCCCTGCGTCAGCTCCTCGGAGGAGATGGAAAAAAGCGTCCTTCCCTGCCAGTTGAAGTCGCGAATGGCAGGACCGGTCGCCTGTTCGGAGTGCGTTATTCGGATCGCCCTTCCCACATCGGACTGGAAGCGGGTGGCAAACGCGGACTCCTCATCGGGGACGTCCGGAGGCATGTCGCTCTGCAGCAGCGCGGCGGCCACCACGGTCGCGCCGCTCGCGCCGATGCGTTCGGTAAAATACAGGTACGTGTACACGGGGCCTTGCCCGTAGACGTACCGGTCCCAGCCCGAACGGGCGTCGAGGGGCACAACCCCCTGGTGGTTGCCCGCCCAGGCCAGGAGGTCGGTTCGCGCGTCGAATACGGCCACCGCCTGTACATCGGCTTCGCGGCGCACTTCTTCCAGGAACGTCCAGTATCCGGCGGTCTCTCCATCGAATTCCCGGGAGGCGACGCGAGCGACCGCTCCTGTCCCGCGATCGATCAAGGCCTCGAAGCGCTCGTCCAGGGCCGCTTCCAGCCGGGCCTCTCTTCCGCTGCGGAAACGGTCCCAGTCGCCCGCGACCTGGCCGAACCGCGCAGAGCCGAGAAGCCCGCTCGCCATCCCCGCCAGAAGGGCGAGGGCGGCGGCGAGCACCCAGCGATGGCGGTCCGAACCGCGGGAGAGCGTGTGGAGCGCGCCGAGAGCACCCGCCAGAGCACTCGCCAGCAGCCAGGCGGGAGCGGACCAGCGCGTCCATACCGCCAGCGCCGCCACGCTGAGCCACAACACCACGGAAGCGGCGTGCTCGCGTGTGAGGCCGGATCGGGAAGCCCGCGCGAGCTCCGCGGTTCTGCGGATCGGTGACTTCCGGGAATCGGCTCGCAGGATCCGTCCCTTTGCTGGGGTGTAGTGCGATGTCGTTTCGATCACTCGCGAACGAGGTTTCGCCCGTGCGGCGTATTCTCTTCCCTGTACTTCTCTTCACCCTTGGCGGATCCCTTCCGGTGCACCGCGCTGGCGCCCAGGTGACCATCCTGGACCGGGGCGAATTCGAGGTTGCCGTCAACGGACAGGTCGTAGGACGCGAGACCTTCTCGATCCGTCAGGTGGGGACCGGGGACGAGACCCGCGTCATCGCCGCCGGACAGATTCGCACCATGCTGCCCGGCGGTCCGAGCACGATGGACATTCTGATGGAGCTGACGGGCGCCGGGTGGATGCCGTCCGCCTATCAGAACAAGGTCGGGGGCGAGGGAGCGCAACAGATCGGCTTCGAACTGCGCGGCACCCGGTTCGAGTCGCGCATTACATCCGATGCCGGGGAGCAGGTGAAGGAGTACCGGGCCCCGCCGGGCACCAGGATCCTCGAGCGAGGTGTCGCGCATCACTTTCACTTTCTGGCGCCCGGAACCGACCCCGGTCGCTCGCGGGTGCCGGTCATCGTTCCGCGCGACGGACTTCAGACGGAGGCGGAGTTGACCCTTGCCGGAACCGGGGAAGTGCGCATCGGTACGGAGACGATAACGGCACGACACTACCGGATACGTGCCGGAGCCATGCTCTGGGAGGCATGGCATGACGCGGCGGGCAGGGTCCTGCGGGTTCTCGAGAACTCCACGGGATCGTCCGCCACCCGCGTCGCCCGCCCCGGGCCGTGAGACATCCGTCCCCGTCCGGCCTCGCGGCATCGGTGGGTGTTCCGGCTCCTGCAACCATCGATGTCGACGATGAAACCCCTCCGCGGAGGGGCACGTATGTCCCGCGGCCGCGTCAGGCCGAGGACCGACAGTCACCCAGGGGAGACCATCCGTGTTCAGAATGATCCCAGCCGCAGTGTGCGCCCTGACGCTTCTCATGTGTTCCGGGAAGTCCCTGCAGGCCCAGGAAGTGCCTTCCCGCCTCACACTCGACGAAGCGATCCGCATAGCCCGGCTCGACAACCCCTCGTTCCAGTCCGTTCGCAACGACTCGCGCGTCGCCGACTGGGCGGTTCGTTCCGCCTACGGCGACCTGCTGCCGTTCGCCAATCTGAGCTCGAGCCTTTCCTGGCAGGGAAGAGGTGAACAGCAGTTCGGCAGCCTTACGACGAGCCAGCTGGGGTTCGGCGACGAGCCTTCGTACTATTTCTCCAGCTACAACGCGGGGCTCAGCTACTCCATCGCCGCCGAGTCGCTGTTTCGGCCGGGGCGCGAAAAGGCGGCCCGCAACGCAACGGTCGCGCTCATCGACCAGGCCGAGGCCAACCTCGTCCGCGACGTGACCATTCGCTACCTCGACGTCCTGCGCCAGCAGGAGGGACTGTTGCTCGCCCAGCAGGAACTGGAGCGCGCCCGCTTCAACCTGCGGCTGGCCGAGGGGCAGCTGGAGGTGGGAACCGCGACCCCGCGCGACGTGCGCCAGGCGGAGGTCTCGGTCGGCCGCGCCGAGGTAACCCTGCTGCAGGCCGAATTCGCGGTGAGCAACGCGCGCATCGCGCTGCTGGTCGTGCTCGGAGCGGAGGTGCCGCAGGAATTCACCGTCGTGAGCGCGTTCGAGGTCCGCGAGCCGGTGTGGTCCGAGGAGGAGCTGGTGGCGATGGCGCTCGAACGCAATCCAGGGCTCATCGCCGAGCGGGCCAACGAGGCCGTTGCCTCGAGCGACGTGAAGATGGCGCAATCCTCCTACTACCCGTCCCTGTCGCTCAGCGCGGGTCTGAGCGGGTTCACGCGCGAAGCGTCCAGCGTCGAATCGCTGATCAGCCAGTCCCGGGCCCGGGTCACGGGTCAACGCCAGCAGTGTCACCTGTTGAATGAGGTGTACGGGCGCCTGGTCGATCCTCTTCCCATGCAGGACTGCAACGCGTTCGTCTTTACGCCCGATCAGGCAGAGGCCATCGCCGCGCAGAACAGCGCGTTCCCATTCGACTTCACCCGCCAGCCGCCCAGGGCATCCCTGACGGTGAGCGTTCCCGTATTCCAGGGCTTCAGCCGGCAGCTGCAGGTCGAGAGCGCGCGTGCCGCGCGTGAAGACGCCCGCCATCGCCGCCGGGGCGCGGAACTGGATCTGCGGGCGCTGATCGCCTCCGGTCTGGCGGCTGTGCGGACGGCGCATGAGACCGAGCTCATCGAGCAGCGCAACCAGGCCGTGGCGGCCGAGCAGCTCCGCCTGGCCACCGAGCAGTATCGCGTCGGTTCCGCGAGCTTTCTGGACCTCGTCGAGGCGGAAACGGTCATGGCCCAGGCCGACCGCGAACGCGTCGCCGCCATATATTCCTACCATGATCTGCTCGCCGATCTCGAAGCACTGGTGGGCGCGAGGCTACGGCCTTGACGCCTGTCGGGATGCACGGGGAGGCGGGACGGCAGGTATGCCCAGGATCCTGGACAGCATTTCTGGAACAACATCCAAATGACGCTTAGAGTAAAAATCGCCATCGGCGTGCTCGTGGTAACCGTCCTCGTGGTCGCCGGAGTGCTGACCACGCTGCAGTCCCGCAACAACGGCACCCAGGTGCGCGTCGAGGAAGTAGGCCGGCGCGACCTCGAGGCCATCGTTACGGCCAGCGGCAACATCCGCGCGCGCCGCACCGTCGACATCAGCTCCGATGTCTCCGGCCGCATCGTGGAACTCAACGTCGACGAAGGCGACGATGTCGAAGAAGGGCAAATACTTCTGCGCATCGACCAGACCCAGTTCCAGGCCGCCGTGGCCCAGTCGCGGGCGGCGCTCTCGCAGCGGGAGGCGCAGGCGGCCCAGCAGAACGCCAGCCTGATCCAGGCGACGCGCGAGTACGACCGCATGCAGGGGCTCTGGACGCGCGACTCGACGCTCGTCAGCCGGCAGCAGGTTGACGACGCCGCGACGCAGGTCGAAGTCTCGCAGGCGCTCTTCACCGCCGCGGAGCACGGCGTGGACCAGGCGAGCGCGACGCTCACCGAAGCGGAAGATCGCCTCTCCAAAACCACCATCCGGGCTCCCATCTCGGGCAAGGTCACCCGGCTCAACATCGAGCTCGGCGAGACCGCCATCGTGGGCACGATGAACAACCCGGGGAGCCTGCTGCTCACCGTCAGCGACCTGTCGGTGATCGAGGCGGTCATGCAGGTCGACGAAACCGACGTGCCTGACATCAGCGTCGGCGACAGCGCCGCCCTGGAGCTGGACGCGTTTCCGGACACGGAGTTCGCCGGGACCGTGACCGAGATCGGGAACTCCGCCATCCGCCCCCCGTCCAGCGCGGCGGGCACGGGCCAGACCCCCACCATCGACTTCGAGGTGGTGATCACGCTGGAGGACCCGCCGGTCGAACTGCGTCCGGACCTCTCGACCACCGCCGACATCGTCACCGAAATCCGTGACCAGGCCCTGGCGATTCCGATCATCGCATTGACGATTCGGGATCGCTCGGGGCAGGAAGCGGACGCGAACGACTCGAACGGCGATGGGGAGCTCGGCGCCGGGGAAGCCGGAGACGGTGCGACGGAATCGTCTTCCGCGCGCGCGGAAGACGAGGGCGATGAGGAAGGTGTTTTCGTGGTACGCGACGGCGAGGCGCATTTCGTTCCCGTCTCCGTGGGGATCGCGGGAGAGGAGTACTTCGAGGTGCTCTCCGGACTCTCCGAGGGCGACACGGTGGTGAGCGGCCCCTACCAGCGTATTCGCGAGCTCAACGATGGCGAGGAAGTGCGGACCGACAGCGCTTCGGTAGAGCCCGACGAGCCGGCCTCGTGATCCGCGGACAGGCCTGAGGCGGTCATGCAACTCTGGGAAGGCGTACGGCTGGCGCTGGGCTACATCCGCAGCGAGAAGCTGAAGAGCTTTTTCAGCCTCCTCGGCGTCATCGTCGGAATCATGTTCCTGATCGTGGTGGTCAGCATCGTCGAAGGAATCGACCGCTACATCCGGGAGGATTTCTCCTCGATGGTCTTCGGTGTGAACACCGTGACGCTCGAGCGGAGCAGACCCAACATCGTGGACGGCGACCCGGTCTCCCTGCGCCGCGCGGCCCGCCGCCCGCGCATCGAAATGGATGACGCGGACGCGATTCGCGAGCGGCTCGAGACGCCGGCCACGATCGCGGTCGAGTCCATCGCTCAGGGGGAAGTAGAAGGTCCGGGAGGACTCAAGGTCGAGAACGTGCTCCTCTTCGGAGCTTCCGAGGAGATCTTTACGATTCGTGCGTACGACATCGAGCGGGGCCGGCCGTTCTCCGCACAGGAAGCCGACCGCGGCGCAGCTGTCGTGGTTCTCGGCAAGAGCACGGCGGACCTGCTCTTCGAGGATGAGGAACCGGTCGGTGCGCAGGTGCGGATCCGGGATTTCCCCTTCCGCATCGTCGGAGTCATTGAGGAACAGGGTTCCATGTTGGGGCTGTCGCGTGACAACATGGTGCTTGCCCCGGCCCGTTCACCCATCCGGCGAATGGTGAATCCGCGAAATGTCGTCGACGGCGTCGTGATCCAGACCGCGAGCCCCGAACTGCTGCGGGAGGCTACCTCGGAGACCGAGGGAATCATGCGCGCGCGCCACGGCCTCCGGCCCGGCGAGGAGAATGACTTCAACCTCGAGACCGCGGAAGAAGCGCTCAGCTTCTGGGACGACATCTCGCGCGTGCTCTTCGTGGCGCTACCTGGACTGGTCTCGATATCGCTGGTCGTGGGCGGCATCGTGATCATGAACATCATGCTGGTCTCGGTCATGGAACGGACCCGGGAAATCGGCGTGCGCAAGGCCATCGGTGCACGCCGGCGTGACATCGTGATCCAGGTGTTGATCGAGACGGCCACCCTGTCCGCGGTAGGCGCGCTGGTCGGCATCGGCATCGGAATCGCGCTCACCATGGTCGTTCGCGCCGTGTCGCCTCTGCCGGCGGCGGTGGCGCCCCATTGGATCGGGCTCGGTGTCGCGCTCGGGATAACGGTCGGGGTCGTGGCTGGCGTGTATCCGGCGGCGCGGGCCTCGAAGCTCAATCCGGTAGATGCACTGAGGTACGAGTGATGAGAGCGCAGCTGAATACCGTCAAAGAGGGCATCCGCATCGCGCTGGAGGCGATTCGCGCGACCAAGATTCGAGCCGGTCTGACCATCACCGGGGTGGCGATCGGGGTAGGCGTGGTCGTGACCATGGCCGCGATGATCACGGGGATCCGTTCGAGCATACTCTCGCCGTTCGAAGCCGGCGGAGCCGATAATTTCTATCTCACCCCCTTCGACTTCACGGATGTCCGTCTGGTCGGCGACGGCAGCGGTCGCCCGCCCTGGTGGGATCGTCCGGAGCTGACCCACGAGGAGATCGACCGGATCGAGCGTCTCCCGGCCGTCTCCGAGGCGATCGTCAACTTCGAGTTTTCACCGACGTTCTCGTTCGAGGGGCGTCGGGTGCGGGCGTTCCAGGGCAACGGGATGTCCGCCGGTTGGACGGCCGCCCAACCGGGTGAGTTCATTGCGGGCCGCAACTTCGTGCCCACCGAGGTCGACCAGGGCCGCGCCGTGGTGGTGATTTCACCCGGGCTGGCCGAGGAACTCTTCGGCCAGCGCGATCCCATTGGCAGGAACGTTCGGGTGACGGCGGGAAGGCGGTCCGTCAGCCCCCTGTTCCGGGTAGTGGGGGTCTATCGGGCGGACGACAACATCTTCGCCGAAACCATCGATCACTGGGCGGTGTTCCCCTGGACCGCCGCTGAGAAGCGACTCAAGGCCAGGAATCGCTTCAACTTCCTCATGCTGACGATCGTGCCGCGAGAACTGTTCGGCCGGGAGCAGGCCAAGGATCAGGTCACCACGGTCCTGCGTTCCATGCGGGGGCTCGGTCCGGCCGACGACAACAACTTTGCCCTCGTCGAGTCCCAGCAGATCGTCGAGTCGTTCAACCAGCTTACCGCTGCCTTCTTCCTGGTGATGATCGCCCTTTCGTCGGTGGCGCTGTTGGTGGGAGGGATCGGCGTGATCGGGATCATGATGATCTCCGTGACCGAACGGACACGTGAGATCGGCATCCGCAAGGCGGTTGGCGCCACGCGAAACGAGATCCTCTGGCAGTTCCTGGTGGAGGCGTCGGTGCTGACCTTCCTGGGAGGGGCGCTCGGTCTGGCGCTGGGCGCGGGCCTCGCGGACTTCATCGAAGCCAGGACTCCGATTCCGGCGTCCATCCCCTTCTGGTCGATCATCGCCGCGCTCACCTCCGCCATCGTGACGGGGATGCTGTTTGGCCTCTTCCCCGCCCTGCGGGGCGCACGCATGACGCCGGTCAGGGCGCTGCGCTTCGAATAGGAGGGCTTCGGGGCGGCAGCCGGGCCGCGGTTGCGCGCCCGACCAGGCCTTCCAGCTTCGCTTGACGGCGTTGGCCGGCCCGTCCGCGCATCAGATGGCCGGCAACGCGCCGGATGCGGCTTGCCCGTCTCCGCCGAGGCAGCGCACGTCCACCACCAGCCGCCGCCAGCTCGGCACGCGATCGTTCCCGACGCGAAGGGCCGTCGCCCGGGTGCGTCCGCCCGCCCGCAGCCAGGGGCCCAGCCAGCCGCAGATCTCGGGAGGCAGGTAGCCCACGGGATCGCCCGCGGGCAGATGCACCCACACCACGGCCTGGCCGCCATCCGGCGGATCGGGGATGAGCACCAGCGCGTCGCCGGGGCTGAGGGCGTCGAGATGCCGGTCGCGGCCCGCGAAGACGGTCCCGTGGACGGTCGAGCGGAACCGCGCCGGCGGGCCCGCGGGAAGTCGTGCCTGGCTCATCGGCGAGTCCCTGTTCGGATGCGCACCTTCAATCGAAACCCCGGGGCGGCTAAAGTTAGGCGCTGGAACTCATCCCGCCATCAGCAGCCGACACCGTCTCCGATGGACCGCCCCGCCCTCTATTTCGACCACGCCGCCACAACGCCCCTGCGATCGGAGGCGCTGGACGCCATGCGTCCCCACCTTTCCGGCGCCTTCGGCAATCCGTCGAGCGCGCACCGGTGGGGACGGCAGGCGCGCGCCGCCCTAGAGGGCGCACGGGCGGAATGCGCGCGCTCTCTCGGGGCCGAGCCGGCGGAGATCGCCTTCGTGCGGGGCGGCACCGAGGCCGACAACATGGCCGTGCTGGGACGCGCCGCGGTCGCGGTGGCCGCGGGGGAACGGCCGCGCACGATCGCGACCAGAATTGAGCATTCCGCTGTACGGGAAGCGTGCGACGAGGTGGCCGCGCGCGGCGGGGAGAGCGTGCACGTCGACGTCGACCCGACGGGCGACCTCGAAGAGGCCGGGCTGGCGAACGCGCTGTCGCGAGGCGCGTGCGTGCTCTCGGTGATGTGGGTGAACAACGAGGTCGGCACGGTGCTGCCGGTCGCGCGCGTTGCGGACCGGGCGCGGGCGGCGGGGGTGGTGGTGCACTCGGACGCGGTCCAGGCGGTGGGCAAGGTGCCGGTGAACTTCGGCCGGGCCGGACTCGACCTGGCTTCGATGAGCGCGCACAAGATCGGCGGACCCCGGGGGGTGGGGCTGCTCTACCGCCGCCGCGGCGTGAAGCTCGCCCCCCTTCTCTTCGGAGGCGGGCAGGAGCGGCGGCTGCGGCCCGGGACGGAGGACGTGGCGGGGGCGGTGGGTCTGGCGAAAGCGCTCACCCTGGCGGTTGAGGAACAAACCGAGGAAGCGGAGCGGCTGGCAGTGGAGCGCGACCGCCTCCAGGCAGCCATCGTCGATGCGCTCCCCGGCACGCGCGTGTTCGGCGCGGAAGGCCAGCGAGCTCCTCACCTGCTCAACCTTGGGTTCCCCGGGCTGGACGCCGCGCCCCTGGTGATCGCTTTCGACCTGGCGGGAGTGGCCGTATCCGGCGGATCGGCCTGCGCGTCCGGGAGCACCACCACCAGCCCGGTGCTGCGCGCCCTCTATGGCGACGGGGCAGAGGGCCTGGCCTCCGTGCGCTTCAGCCTGGGTCGCACCACCACCTCCGCGGAGGTCAGCGAGGCCGCGTGCCGGACCATCGAGATCGTGAACCGCGCCCGCGCGCTCGCCGGCGCACGAGGAGGTTGAGGATGTCCGCCGAGCGGATCCTGGTGGCCATGTCCGGAGGGGTCGACTCCTCGGTGGCGGCCGCGCTGCTGGCCGAGCAGGGCCACCAGCTCATCGGCGCGACCATGAAGACCTTCTGCTACCAGGAGGAGCCGGGACCGTCGCGCACCTGCTGCGGGCTCGACGGCATCATGGACGCGCGCCGGGTCGCCGACGCGCTGGGCATCCCCCACTACGTCTTCGACGTGGAGGAGGAGTTCACCCGCGACGTCATCGACGATTTCGTCTCGGAGTACGCGCGCGGTCGCACACCCAACCCCTGCGTCCGGTGCAATTCCAACACCAAGTTCCGGGATCTTCTGCGACGGGGGGCGCTGCTCGGGTGCGATGCCGTGGCTTCCGGGCACTACGTGCGGGCCGGGGTCGTGGACGGCGAGACGGCTCTCTTCCGGGGACGCGACCCGGCCAAGGACCAGTCCTACTTCCTGTGGGGCCTGCCCCGCGCGCTGTTGCCGCGCCTGAGGTTCCCGCTGGGCGAACTCACCAAGCTCGAGGTGCGCGCCCGCGCCCGCGAACTCCGCCTCGTCACCGCGGCCAAGCCCGAGTCGCAGGAGATCTGCTTCGTGCCCACCGGTGACTACCGCGACCTGCTGCGGCACCGGCTCGGCGAGCGCCACGACGCGCTCCGGCCCGGCAACCTGGTGGACACCCGTGGGCGGGTCGTGGGCCGCCACCAGGGCTACGCTTCCTTCACCGTGGGCCAGCGCCGCGGACTGGGCGGTGGCTTCGACCGCAGGGTGTACGTGGTCGAAATCCGTCCGGGCACGCGGGAGGTGGTGGTGGGCGCGAGAGAGGCGCTGGAGTGCCGCGAGCTGCGGGTTGGCGAACTCAACTGGCTCACGGCCCGGCCACCGTCTGACGGAACCGTCGTGCGCGCGCAGCTGCGCTACCGGGCCCCGGCGGTGCCCGGCCGCGTTCAGCACGCCGGCAACGGTCTCGAGCTCGAACTGGAGGAGCCCGTGCTCGCGGTCACGCCCGGGCAGTCGGCGGTCTTCTTCGACGGAACCGGCCGGATCCTCGGCGGGGGACGCATCGCCACCGCGGCCATGGCGGGCGGAACCGCGGATGGACTCGCGGAGGCCGCCGCCAGCCGCGCGCGGGCGGATCGGCCCGCTCTTCGTTAGCGGATCGGCTGGACGCGGGACGAACCCGCCCCCGAGTTCCCGGGGTCGGTCAGCAGGCACCCCCCCGCGTCAGTCCAGCGGTTGGGCCCCCTCCAGCAGCCGGAGCAGTTCGCCATCGTTCGCGCCGTTGACGAGAGCCTCCGCTCCGGCCTTCCCCGCCGGAATCTCCGCGACCCTCGCGCGCCTGGCGGGATCCGAACAGCAGCGGAAGACCACGCGCCCGGGGTGCGCGAGCCCGTGGCGGCCGGTGGTGGCGAAGGCTTCCCACCTGCGAAACGATCCGTCGCGAATCATGCGCTGCATCTGATGACGCTCAGTAGTTGAGGTCGGCGACTTCGGCGAACTGGCGGATGGCTTCCCGGGCGTCGTCCGAAAGGGCCTCCGGGACCTCGACCTGGATTTCGACGATCTGATCGCCTACGCGCGACCCCTTCCGGATCCCGTGTCCACGCACGCGAAACCGCGCGCCCGGCTGCGTGCCGGCCGGGATCTTGAGCACGACCCTCTTGCCGTGCACGGTCTTGACCCGAATGCGGGTACCCATAGTGGCCTGCGCGATGTTCAGCGGCACCGTGACGTGGATGTCCCGCCCCTCCCGCCGGAAGAATCGATGCGGCTTCACCTTGAAGGTGATGATCAGGTCGCCCGGAGCCCCTCCCCTGGCGCCGCGCTCGCCCTGGCCGCTCAACCGCACCCGGGAGCCCGTGTCCACGCCCCGCGGCACGGCAACCTCGATCTTGCGGTTCTGGCGCAGCGTTCCCGTCCCCTTGCAGGCGTCACACGGATCGGTGGGAATCCTGCCCCGCCCCAGACACGCCGGGCAGGGTCGCTTCACCGCGAATCCACCCTGTCCGAAGGAGACGGTGCCCGCTCCGGAGCACTCCTTGCAGCGCGTGGTGACGGTTCCCGGCCGGGCCCCGTTGCCGCCGCAGGTGGCGCACTCCTCGGTCATGGGCACGGTGATGGTGACACGCCCGCCCGTCACCGCCACCTCGAAGTCGATGTCCACCACGTACTCGACCTCGTTGCCCTTGCGCGGGCCGGTGGAGGTCTCCCGGGTGGCCTTTCGGCCTCCGCGGTCGAAAATGGAGCCGAAGAGGTCGCCGAGTCCGCCCAGATCGTCGAAGGAGAATCCCTGCCCGGTCCCCGCCGGCCCGGCGCCCGGGGATGCCGGCCCCCGCCGGTTGCCGCCCAGGCCAAAGGCGCCCAGACGCCGCATCTGGTCGTACTGCTTGCGCTTGGCGGAGTCGGAGAGGACCGCGTAGGCCTCGCCTACCTCCTTGAACCGCTCGGACGCCGACGAATCGCCCTGGTTGGCGTCCGGATGGTATCGCTTCGCCAGCCGGCGATACGCCTTCTTGATCTCCTCGGGCGTCGCCTTCTCCGAGACGCCCAGGGCTTTGTAGTAGTCCTTCGTCGCCGGCGACATCGACCGCGGCCGCTCTAGTCGTGCTTGCGCACGCTGACGCGCGCGGGCCGCACCAGGTGGCCCTCCAGCAGGTATCCCCGCTGCAGCACCATGTCCACCGTGTCGTCTTCCTCCTCCGAGGAGGCGGGGGCCATCATGACGGCCTCCATGACGTTCGGATCGAAGTCTTCGCCGGCCGGATCGAGCACCTCGAGACCGGCATCCGCAAGCGCCCGCAGCAGCTTCCGTTCCACCAGGTCGACGCCCTCCACGATGTCCTGCACGGACGCGGTCTTCGGATCCAGCAGGGCGACCCGCTGAAGGTCGTCAACCGAATCCACCAGGCGCCGAACCAGATCCGCCTGGGCGCGCGCCCAGGTTTCCCGCTTCTCGGCACGAACTCTCTTGCGGTAGTTCTCGAATTCAGCCGCGAGACGCAGATGGCGGTCGTTGAGATGGTCGATCTCGCGTTCGAGATGCCCCCTGGACCGGCCGGACCCGTCCGGGGCGTCCGCCAGGGGTTCGTCCCCGTCCGGGGAGTTCGCCGCGGGTTCGTCTTCGCCCCGGGAGTCCGCCGCGGGTTCGGCGTCGGCCTGGGATGCCTTTCCGTCGGCTTCGTCCCGCAGACCGCTCTCCGCGGAACCGTCATCCCGGGAAGTCTCGGGTCCGGGGGCATCGGCCCGGGCGACATTCGGCGATGCGCTCGGCTCGAATTCATCCCGCAGGTGCTTGGAACCGGCTTCGGACGCCTGGTCAATGTGGTTGTCAGAAGTGTTCGGGCTCATCTCTCTCGATTCGAGTTGAGGCGTCGATTGCGCTTCGGGTTCGCAAGGATACCCCGGTACCGAACGAGATGTCCAGTGGGCGGGTTTTGCGCCACCCCGGGGGACCGACCAGCGTTCCAGAGGGTAGATTCCGGCATTCCCCCCGGACAGTGTCCGTTCGTCCGGGAGCACGAACGTGAAGACGGCGGAGGGAGGGCGTGGCACGTCGCGCCGGCGCGGAATCGCAGGTCGGGCCGAACGAGGAGCGTGGAGATGCGGAGAGCCCGTGGCGGCGGGTGACCGGCGCGTTCAACCGGGTGCCGTGACCGACCCTGCCCTCCGCATCGTGATCCTCGGATCCGGTCGGATGGGCCGGTCGATCGACGCGCTTGCGCGGTCGCAGCGTTTCGACGTGCTGGCGCAGCTGGGGCGCCGTGATTTGGAATCGCGCCGGGCGGCGGCCCGGGACCGCCTCGCCGGCGCCGACGTGGCGCTCGAATTCACCGCGCCCGCGTCGGCGGCCTCCAACATTCGTTTGTGCGTGGAGGCGGGGTGTCCCGTCGTCTCGGGCACGACCGGATGGTCCGACCAGCTGCCCGCGGTCACCGCCCTGGTGAAGGAACGCGGAGGGGGTCTGCTGTGGGCCCCCAACTTCTCTTTCGGGGCGGTCGCCCTCCAGCTGCTGGCGCACCGAGCGGGCGCACTCTTCGCCGGCGTCGGCGGCTTCGACACGCACGTGGTGGAAACCCATCACGCCGGCAAGCTGGACGCCCCGTCCGGCACGGCCATCGCCATCGAAACATCGCTGGGAGAGGGGCTGGGGCGGAACTCGCCCGTGACATCGATCCGCACCGGGCACGTTCCCGGCACACACGAAATATCGATCGACGGTCCCCGCGAACGACTCGTCCTGCGCCACGAAGCCCGCGACCGCGGCGTGTTCGCGGAGGGCGCGCTGCGGGCGGCGGCGTGGCTGGTCGGTCGCAGGGGCGTCTACACCATGCGAGACCTTCTCGCGGGAGAGGCAGGGTGAAACACGAGATGCTCGGAGGATGCGGAACGGCGCTGGTGACGCCGTTCCGGGAATCGGGGGAGGTGGACGAGGCGGCGCTGCGGTCGCTGGTCGACTGGCAGATCGAACAGGGCGTCAACTTCCTGGTACCGGCGGGCTCCACCGGGGAAACGGCGACGCTGTCGGTCGAGGAGCATGAACGGGTGGTGGCGGTCACCGTCGAGCAGGCCGCCGGACGCGTCCCCGTCATGGGGGGAGCGGGATCGAACAATA
The DNA here is from genome assembly GCA_002238605.1 of BD2-11 clade cluster bacterium bin43. GTDB lineage: Bacteria > Gemmatimonadota > Gemmatimonadetes > Longimicrobiales > Gaopeijiaceae > BD2-11. Next base: position 94,130 of record MPMR01000008.1, read on the forward strand.
CGGCCGAGGCGATCGAGCTCTCGCTCAGGATCGCGTCGACGGGCGTCACCCACCTCATGCACGTCTCGCCCCCGTACAACCGCCCGCAGCAGCGCGGGCTGATCGAGCACTTCACCGCAGTCGCCGACGCGGCGCCCTGCCCGGTCGTGCTCTACAACGTCCCGGGGCGCACGGGCAGCAACATCGCCGCCGCCACCACCCTGGCGCTGGCCGAACACCCCAACATCGTGGGGACCAAGGAAGCCGCGGGCAGCTGCAGCCAGGTCGCGGAGATCGCCCGCCACCGGCCGGCCGGATTCGCGCTGCTGTCGGGGGACGATTACATGACGGTCCCGTTCATGGCGCTCGGCGCCGACGGGGTGGTCTCGGTGGTCAGCAACGCCACCCCGCGCGCCATGTCCGAGCTGGCGGGCGCAATGGCGTGCGGCGATCTGCGGCGCGCGCGGTCCCTGCACTACCGCCTCGCCGACTGGATGCGGGTGGCGTTCGTGGAGTCGAACCCGGTTCCGGTCAAGGCGGCGCTGGGCATGATGGGCCGCATGCATCCCCGGGTCCGGCTGCCCCTCGCCCCGCTCGCCGAGGCCAATCGCGAGGCGGTCAGGGCGGCCGTGCGGGCCGCGGAGGGGACATGAGCCCGATGCAGGAGCGCATGAGCCCATGGCAGGAGCGCATGAGTCCATTGCAGGAGCGCATCGACGCGCTCCATGGCTGGCCCGCCGGAGAGGCTCTTCCGGAGGCCGCCGGTGAGATCGTGGGCGAGTTGCTGGGCCGCCTGGAGGCGGGTTCGCTCCGCGCCGCGGTGAAGGACGACGATGGCTCATGGACGGCGGTACCCTGGGTGAAGCGGGGCATCCTGGTGGCGTTTCGCAGCGGGCGCATCACGCCGGTCGCGGCCCCTGGCGGCGGTCCGGTCGATCCGGAATCCCCATCCGCCTTCCTGGACAAGCACAACCTGCCCGTGCGCCGCTTCGCCGCTGGCGAGGGCGTCCGGGTGGTGCCCGGCGGCTCGGCCGTCCGCCGCGGGGCCTACGTCGGTCCGGGGGTGGTGTGCATGCCCCCCATGTACGTGAACGTGGGCGCCTGGGTGGGAGCCGGCAGCATGATCGACTCGCACGCGCTCGTAGGCTCGTGCGCCCAGATCGGCGAACGCGTGCATCTGAGCGCGGCGGCCCAGATCGGCGGCGTCCTGGAGCCCGTGGGAGCCGCCCCGGTCGTGATCGAGGATGACGTGCTGGTGGGGGGCAACGCGGGCGTCTACGAGGGGACGGTGGTGCGTCGCGGCGCAGTCCTGGCCGCGGGGGTCGTCCTGACCCGGGGGACGCCGGTCTTCGACCTCGTGCGCGAGGAGGTGTATCGCGCCGGTCCCTCCCGGCCGCTCGAGATTCCCGAGGACGCCGTGGTCGTCCCCGGCGGGCGGGCGGTCACCCGGGAGTGGGGCCTCGCGCAGGGGCTGTCGCTCTATGCGCCGGTCATCGTCAAGTACCGGGACGCCGGAACGGATCTGGCCACCGCCCTGGAGGACTGGCTGCGCTAGCGCGCAGGCGAACTCCTCCCGGCAATTACGCGGCGTAGCATCCCGTTCCGGACCACATCGCTCTGCGGTGCGGACGGTGCCCGCGTGGCGCGCCATCTTCACGGCCCACCGCCGGCAGACGCTACCTGTAGTGGGGATACCACTACCGGTAGTGGTTATCGCGGGAAGCGTCCGGACCGGCGGCGACTCAGCGCCCCCGCAGCTTCCGGTACAGAAGCGCCAGCACCGCCTGGGCGCTGCGCTCGCGTACCGCGCCGCGCGCCCCCGGAAAGATGCTCCGGCGCGCCCGGGTGCGGCCGTCCAGGTGGACCGCGTACCAGACCGTGCCGACGGGCTTCTCCGCCGATCCCCCGCCCGGTCCCGCAACCCCGGTCACGGCCAGCCCGGCATCGGCGCCGAAGGCCCGCGCCACTCCCTCGGCCATGGCGCGCGCGACCTCTTCGGACACCGCCCCGTTTCGGGCCAACAGCTCGCCGGAGATCCCCAGATGAGCGCGCTTGGCTTCGTCCGCATAGGTGACCATCCCGCCCAGAAAATACTCCGAGGATCCCGCCAGCTCCGTGATGCGCCGCGACACCAGGCCTCCCGTGCAGCTTTCCGCCACTGCGAGCGTGCGCCCGGACGACGTCATTTCCGCCGCGATGCACTCGACGATGTCCCCGCTCTCGGCCGGGTAGCGGTACCTCCGCAGAATCGGCTCCACCAGCGCCTCAACCCGATCGAGCCCCCGGGCCGCGCGGGGATCGGCCGGAGTCGCGCGCGCGCTCAGCCGAACGTCGACTCCGGTGAGCCGCGGCAGGAAGGCGATGGACACCGGACCGACATCCTCGGGAAGCCCCGCGTCGATGCGCTCGGCGAGCGAGGATTCGGCGATGCCGGTGGTGTGGAAGACGCGGTGGACGAGGGCCAGGAGGCGGTCGCCCAGCCGCTCGCGCAGCAGCGGCGCTACGCCCTCGTCGAACAGCCCGCGCATCTCGGCGGGCACGCCGGGAAGGAGCACGACCATCCGTCGCTCCACGTCGAGCACCAGCCCCGGGGCGGTCCCGACCCGGTTGGGAAGAACCAGCGCGCCCTCGGGCACCCGGCACATGCGCTCGTTGCCCGCCGGAAGCGGGGTCCCGCGCCAGGTCGCCCATCGGGTCCTGAGGTCCTCGAGCAGAGCCTCGTCCAGGCGAAGGGGCCTGCGCAGCGCCTCGGCCACGACTTCCCGCGTGATATCGTCGCCGGTAGGACCCAGGCCCCCCGTGACCAGCACGACTTCCGCAACCTCCAGAGCGCGCGCGAGCGCCCCCCGGATATCCCGCGCACTGTCGCCGACAACGAACCTCGCCCGCACCGGGAGTCCCAGCCTCGCCGCCCGCCGGCCCATCCAGGCGCCGTTCGTGTCGACGGTGAAGCCGGCCAGGAGTTCGTCGCCCACCGCGACGATGGCGCAGCTGGCCGGAGGGGGCGCCGTGCGCGTCAGCGGGTGCTCCCGGCCAGGCCCCGATTGCGCCAGAAGTAGAACCCCATCGAATAGATGGTCAGCACCAGCGCAAGCAGCAGGGTCAGGCCGATGACTGCGCCGTGGAAGTGGACCCACGCATCCCAGATGGTCCCGCTCCAGCTTTCCTGCTCGGCGAAGCGGACCAGGGCGTACCACAGGAGCACGGCTCCCATGAACACGTTCTGCAGGAGGGCCTTGTACTTGCCGGGACGGTCGGCGGCGATCACCACCCCCTGCCGCACGGCGAAGCCCCGCAGAAGGGTCACCATCAGCTCGCGCCCGAAGAGCACCACGAGCACCCAGAGGGGCAATTCGCCCCACCAGGGGATCTCGCCTCCTCCCTCCGGACGGTGGGAGACGATATAGATGGGCACGAGGGTGGACGCCATCAGCAGCTTGTCGGCGATGGGGTCCAGCAGCTTGCCCAGGTCGCTGATGAGGTTGTGCTTACGCGCCAGGTAGCCGTCCCACACGTCGCTCAGGGCCGCCGCCAGAAAGAGCCCGAACGTGGCCGCGAGGACCGTGCCGTCGGACGACAGGGCCAGGAAGAAGATCGCGGGACAGACGGCGATCCGCGAAAGCGTAATGATGTTGGGAAGATTCCGTTGGCTCGCCATTGCCGGACCTCAGCGAAGCGACTTCACCACCAGCCTGCTCACTGTGGCAAGCGTCTCGAAGACGCCCTTGCCCTCCGTGGCGACGCTCTCGAAATCGGGCAAGCCGGCCGGGTTCAGGTGTGCGCGCAACTCGTTCACCGGAAGGATGTCGGGCAGGTCGCGCTTGTTGTACTGGATCACGAAGGGGAGACGGGAGGCATCGTACCCTGCCGCGTCCAGGGTATCGTAGAGACTCTGCATCGCCTCCGCGTTGGCTTCGTCGCGATCGATCTGTGAATCCGCGACGAAGACGACCCCGTCCACGCCCTTCAGGAGAAGCTGGCGCCTGCCTTCAAAATAGGCCTGGCCGGGCACCGTGTAGAGGTGGAAGCGGGTCCGGAGGCCTCCTACGACGCCCAGATCGAGGGCCAGGAAGTCGAACAGCAGGGTGCTGCCCCGCCTGGTGGCCAGGGAAATGAGCTTGCCCCGGTTTCGCGGATCGACGCGCCGGTGTACGTACTCGACATTGGTGGTCTTGCCTCCCAGCCCCGGCCCGTAGTAGAGGATCTTGCAGTGGATCTCCCGGCCGGCGTAGTTCGTCATCGGCATGGGTTCACGCCATCTTCTCGCTCAGTCCGGTTTCCAGAACCGCCAGCTCGCCCTCCATCCGCGCCTCGATGGCCCGGGCCCGGTCGCGGAGCAGCTTGCGGGGCTCCCAGGCCATGTAGTCCCTCAGCAGGTTTACCGTGTTCACGGAGGCGCGCGCGCGCGCCATGTGCCCCAGAGCCGCCAGCCGGCGAAAGACCCGGGGGCTGAAGAGGTCCCTCTGGTGTCGGGTCATCTGGTCGTGCGCGACCAGGACCGCGACGCCCGCGACCCCCACGACCAGCAGCGCCACCAGCCCCACCTTCTTCAGCTTCCTGTTCATCTGTTGGCTCCCTCCCCCGGGCGCCGATTCCGGTCGCTACATTTCACGGCGCATTTCCAGTGCCTGTGCGAGCGTCGTCCCATCCACGAATTCCAGGTCGCTGCCCACCGGAACGCCCGTGGCGAGACGCGTCACTCTCAGGTCCATCGGCCTGAGCCGACGTTCGATATACACCGCCGTCGCCTCGCCTTCAACCCGCGGGTTGGTGGCGAGGATGATTTCGCGCACCTCCCCTTCCGCCGAACGGATGCGCTCGAACAGCGCCCGCAGGTTCAACTCCTCGGGCCCGATCCCGTCCAGCGGGGACAGGCGACCGCCCAGCACGTGGTACACCCCCCCGTACCTTCCGGTGCGCTCCACCGCCCCGACATCGAAGCTCCCCTCGACCACGCAGATGGTGGAGGCGTCGCGGCGCGGATTGGAACATATCGCGCAGAGTTCCTCGTCGCCGAAGTTTCCGCACCTGGCACAGGGACGTACGCGCTCCGCCAGGATTTCGACGGCGGCGGCAAGTCTCCGGGATTCTTCCGGGCCCGTGCGCAGCAGGTGATGCACCAGGCGGAGCGCCGTCCTGGGACCGACCCCCGGGAGCCGGGAGAATTCGCCGGTGACCCGGTCGATCACCGACACCGAGGCTTCCCGCGCAAGTCTGCCTGACGCCCGCCGCCCGCCCGGTCGTCCGCCAGCGGGGACAGGGTACTAGAAGAGTTTGGGAAGCTGTCCCGGCATCGGAAACCCGCCGGTCATCTTCTTCATCTCGCCCTCGTAGTGCTGGCGCGCCTTGTTCTGCGCCTCCGCCAGCGCGGCGAGAACCAGGTCCTCGAGCATCTCGACATCGCCGGGATCCACCGCCGAAGGCTCGATCGTGATGCTCCGCACGGTACCCTTGCCGTCCACTACCGCGGTAACCATGCCTCCGCCGGAGGACGCGCTCAGCTCGTGGCGGTCCAGGTTGTCCTGAAGCTCGGTAACCCGGCTCTGCATCTGCTGTCCCAACTGGATGAGCCGCTGCAGATCTTTCATCGAGTGATTCTCAAGGCGAAGGTGTGTAGGCGCGCTAATCCACCAATTCGAGGTCGAATGCTTCTACCGCCCGTGCCAGGAGTGGTTCCCGCTCCACCAGCTCCTCGAGACGCTCCTGCCGTACCTGTTGCGGAGACACCGCGCGGGGTCCGGAAGGGCGCTCGTTCCGGCCTTCGCCGAAGTCGATCTCCGGCGCGTAGCCGAGCTGATCGGCCAGCGCCTTCCTGAGGGAAGGGACGGAGTTGGGCGGAAGGTCTTCGCGCGTCATGCCGTGAGGAAGGGCTACACGGAGTCCGCGCTCTCCCGCGTTCTCTACATGGGCGCCCCGAAGGACGGTGGTCAGGCCCCCGCGCAGCTTGCCCCGGCCCCTGGAAAGCAAGCGCGCGAACGCCGCAGCAGGATCCGCGTCGGCGGTGACGGAAGGCGTGACCGGCTCCGGGGCCGGCGAGGCGGCGACGGAGGAAGCGTGCCGGGGTTCGCCGGGCAGGGGCTCGGAGGCGGCGAGCTTTGGCCCGGTTCCGGCCGGTTGAGGCTCAGGTCCGGCCGGTTGAGGCCCGGAGGCGCGCCGGGAGGAGCCGGAGGCTGGTGGAGCGCTGGAACCACGGTGTGCGGAGGCTGTTGCGCGTGCCGCCGCTCGCGGCTTGCTTCCGGCCTTCGGGCGGAACCCGGATGCGGGTCGGGCCGGGGCCGGCTCCGGGTCCGCCGCAGGGCGTGCGGGCGCGCCCCCGAGCCCCTCGATCAGGTCCTCGATGCGGACGGTGCGATCCAGGTAGCTCAGGCGCAGCAGAAGGAGTTCAACCAGTACGCGCGGCTGGCTCACCCGCTTCAGGCTTCCCTGGGACTCGAGATCGGCCGCCATCGCCAGCATGCGCACCAGATCGGCGGCTTCGAAGTCGCGTGCGCGTGCCTCCAGGGCGGCGCGGTACTCGCTTCCCGCATCGACGGATCCCTCGCCGTCCAGGCGGACCCGCAGGAGCAGGCGCAGGCTCTCCACCAGGCCGTGATAGAACTCCACCAGGTCGTATCCCTCGTCCACGAGGGCTTCGACGAAGGCGAAGACGTCCCGGTGGCGGTGCCCGATGATGATGTCGAAGAGTTCGAGGAAGCGTTCCTCCTCGACCAGACCGAGCACCTCCCGCACCGACCGGGCCGCGACCTCGCCCCCGGTGAGCGCCAGAACCTGGTCGAGGAGGGACAAGGCGTCGCGCATCCCGCCATCGGCCTTGCGCGCGATGATGCGCAACGCTTCCGCGGAGGCCCGGGCCTGCTCGCTCTTGATCACCTGGTCGAGCCTGGCGACGATGTCGGCCACCCCGACGCGCCGGAAGTCGAACCGCTGGCAGCGCGAAAGGATGGGCGATGCGGACTGCTGGATGCGCTGGGGCTCGGTGGTGGCGAAGATGAACATCACCCGCGGAGGCGGCTCCTCCAGGATCTTGAGCAGGGCGTTCCAGGCCTCGCGCGTGAGCATGTGCGCCTCGTCGACGATATACACCTTGAAGCGATGCTCGTCGGAGGGCGCGTACATCGCCCGCTCGCGCAGGCTGCGGGCGTCGTCGACGCCCCGGTTGGAGGCCGCATCGATTTCGACGACATCCAGCGATGTGCGGCCGCTCCAGATGAGCGAGCAGCTCTCGCACGTCCCGCAGGGTTCGCCCTCGCTGCCTCGCGCGGGGCAGTTGAGCGACATGGCCAGCACGCGCGCCAGTGTGGTCTTGCCGACGCCCCGTGGACCGCAGAAGAGATAGGCGTGGCCGGCGCGCCCCGAGCGTACCGCCCGCCGCAGCGTCTCGGAGACATGTTCCTGGGTCGCCACCTCGGCGAAGCGCCGGGGACGGTACTTGCGGGCTAGCGCGGTATGGGACACGCGGGTTCAGCGGCGGGAGAAATGAGAATGCCCCAGGTGAGCCGCAGCCACGATCGCCGCACGTACCGCTGCTGCCTGCACGGCCCTGACGGGGTTCGGTGGGTCTTCGCTCTGCGGACCTGGGGCACGCAGCAATCTGGATTCGGGGGTGCCGCGCGTCAAGCGGAAGCAGGGTTGCGCACAGCCGTTGCCGAACCCTCTCCGGCACTCGGGCGGATGGATCGATCCCGAGCCGCGGCTACAGGCGCCACGCATCGGGGACATGCTCGATGCGCGGTGCTTCCGGCGGATCGCGCGTGGCGCCGAACCGGACCGCCACCGCGTCGAAGCGCAGCGACAATCCCCGCAACCCCCCGCGGGCCCGCAACCACGCGCGGGCGACCTTGGCGATCTCGCCCTTCTTGCGTGCCGTGATGGCCTCGAGCGGGTGGCCGAAGCCATCTCCCCGCCGCGCCTTGACCTCCACGAAGGCCACCGTGCGCCCGCGTCCCACGATCAGGTCCACTTCGTTGCGGCCGGCGCGATAGTTGCGCTCGAGCACGGTCCAGCCCGCGTCCTCGAGATAGCGCGCCGCCATGGCTTCACCCTCGCGCCCCACCTGTCCGCCCGTCGTCATGAATCAATGTGCGGGCGAAGCACGGGCGATGGAATGGGCCTGTGGGACCGCGCGGCTATTCAAGCATCGGGAGGCGGATTCCCTCGTGCCGGGCGGTCCGGAGGGCCACGGGATAGCCGGCGTCGGCGTGGCGCGCGACCCCGATGCCCGGATCGTTGGTGAGCACCCGTTCGATTCGTGCGCGCATCCCGGGCGTGCCGTCGGCGACCACGACCTGGCCCGCGTGCAGCGAGTAGCCGATGCCGACCCCGCCGCCGTGGTGGAAGGACACCCAGCTCGCCCCCGACGCGGTGTTCAGCAGCGCGTTCAGGATCGGCCAGTCGGCGATGGCGTCGCTGCCGTCGCGCATGGCTTCGGTTTCGCGGTTGGGGGAGGCGACGCTCCCGGTGTCCAGGTGGTCGCGGCCGATGACCACCGGTGCGCTTACCTCCCCGCTGGCCACCAGGTCGTTGATGGCGCAACCGAAACGCGCCCGCTCCCCCTGCCCGAGCCAGCAGATGCGCGCCGGAAGGCCCTGAAACGCGACCTCCTCGCGGGCCAGCCGGATCCAGCGGCACAGATGCTCGTCGCCGGAGAACATCTCCAGCACCAGATCGTCGATGCGGTGGATGTCGGCCGGGTCGCCCGAAAGCGCGGCCCAGCGGAAAGGGCCCTTGCCCTCGCAGAACAGGTCGCGGATATAGGCGGGCACGAACCCGGGATAGGCGAAGGCGTTTTTCAGCCCGGCCTCCCGGGCGAACCCGCGCAGGTTGTTGCCGTAGTCGAACGCCACCGCCCCGGCCTCCTGCATCGCGACGATGGCCGCGCAGTGAGCGCGCATGGAGGAGAGCGAGCGCCGCTGGTACTCCTCCGGGTCGGCCTCGCGCAGGTGCGCGGCTTCCGCGAGGGAGAGGCCGGCCGGGACATATCCGCCCAGCGGGTCGTGCGCGGAAGTCTGGTCGGTGACCACATCCGGGGTGACCCCGCGCGCCACCAGTTCGGGAAGGACCTCGGCGCAGTTGCCGACCAGCCCGACCGAAACCGCCCTGCCCGACCGCGCCGCGCCGCGCACCCACTCCAGAGCTTCGTCCAGATCGTGGGTCATGCGGTCGCAGTAGCGGGTCGCGATACGCCTCTCGATGCGCTCGGCGTCGACCTCGACGCACAGGATGGCCCCCTCGTTCATGGTGGCGGCGAGCGGCTGTGCTCCGCCCATGCCTCCCATCCCCCCGGTCAGCACCCAGTTGCCGCGCAGAGACGCCCCGAAGTGCTTGCGGGCGAGCGCGCCAAAGGTCTCGTAGGTGCCCTGCAGGATGCCCTGGGTGCCGATGTAGATCCACGACCCCGCGGTCATCTGCCCGAACATGATAAGGCCGCGCCGCTCCAGTTCCCGGAAGTGCTCCCATGTCGCCCAGTTGCCGACCAGGTTGGCGTTCGCGATGAGGACGCGTGGCGCCTCGGCGTGGGTGCGGAAGACCCCCACGGGCTTTCCGGACTGGACGAGCAGGGTCTCGTCGTCGGCGAGGTCGCGAAGGGTGCTCACGATGGCGTCGAAGGCGTCCCAGGAGCGCGCCGCCCTGCCCGTGCCGCCGTACACCACCAGGTCGTCGGGGGCCTCCGCGACCTCGGGATCGAGGTTGTTCATGAGCATGCGCAGAGCGGCCTCCTGGGTCCAGCCGCGGCACGAGATGCGCGTTCCCCTCGGGGCCCGCACGGCGCGGGTCTGCTGCGTACGGGTCATGAGCCTCCTCCTGCGCCTCGGGTGATGCCGGCGATGGCGCCCGAGGCCACAAGGTCGGCGAGGGCCTCAAGGTCCGCGGTCAGCGACCGGTCGCCCGCGAGCGCCGCAACCCGGGAGCGGACGAGTGCGTGAACCTCTTCGACCGCGTCACTCGAACGCAGCGGACGCCGGTAGTCGATGCCCTGCGCCGCGCACAGGAGTTCGGCGGCCAGGATGCGTTCCAGGCAGGACACCGCCCGCCGCGCCTTGCGCGCGGCCGCGAGCCCCATGGCGACGTGGTCTTCCTGGCCGGCGCTGGTCGGCACCGAGTCGACGCTCGCCGGGTGGGCCAGGACGCGCATCTCCGAAAGCAGGTCGGCGACCACCACCTGCGCGACCATCAGGCCGCTCTCGAGCCCCGGGCGACGGGCAAGAAACGCGGGCAGCCCGAGCGACAGGTCGGGGTTGATGAGCCGCTCGACGCGGCGCTCGCACATGGACGCCACGTCCGCCACCGCGATCGCGAGCAGGTCGAGTGCCTGCGCCACGATCTGGGCATGGAAATTTCCTCCGGAGAGGACTTCGCGGGATTCGCCGGAACGCCCTTCCGCCACCGGGAACACGAGGGGATTGTCGGTCGCGCTGTTCACCTCCACCTCGAGGATGCCGCGCGCATGGCCGAGTGCGGCGCGGGCCGCCCCGTGCACCTGCGGGATGCAGCGGAGCGAGTAGGCGTCCTGGACTCGCGGGTCTCCGACCCGGTGCGACTCCCGAATCTCGGATCCCGCAATGAGCGCGCGCAGACGGGCGGCGGACACCGCCTGCCCGGCGTGGGGGCGCGCGGCCTGGATCTCCGGCCGGAACGCCTCGGGCGTCCCCAGGAGAGCTTCCACCGACATCGCGCCGCTCGCCTCGGCCGTGTCCAGCGCCCGCTCCGCGGCCAGGAGCGCCAGAACCCCCAGTGCGGTGGTCGCCTGGGTTCCGTTGATGAGCGCGAGGCCCTCCTTCGGTCCCAGTTCGATCGGCGCCAGGCCGACGTCGGCAAGGATTTCGTCCATGGCACGCTGCTCGCCGCCCATTTCGGCCTGCCCCGCACCCAGAAGGCTCAGGGCGACGTGCGCCAAGGGAGCCAGATCGCCGCTCGCACCGACCGACCCGAACTCCGGGATGACGGGGTGGACTCCGCGGTCGAGCATGTGCAGCAGGCGCTCCACGAGCCTGGTGCGGCACCCCGAATGCCCGCGGGCCAGAGCGTTGGCGCGCAACAGCATGATGGCGCGCACGCACTCGCGCGGGAGGGGCTCGCCGACGCCCGAGGCGTGGCTGCGAATGAGATTGTGCTGCAGGGCGCTCCGGTCCTCCGGGGCAATCACCACCTCGGCGAGACGCCCGAACCCGGTGGTCATGCCGTAAACCGGCTCCCCCGAGCCGATCAGCCGGTCGATCGTCGCCCGGGAGGCCCGCATGCGCCCGGCGGCGTCGTCGTCCAGAAAGAGGTGCAGCGTGCCGGGGGCCGCGCGCGCCACTTCCTCCACCGCCTCAAGCGTGAGCGAATGTCCGTCGATCGGGATCTCGGTCGGGGCGTCCAATAATCGGCTACATCAGGAGGGCGGTGGCGAGACCCAGCAGGAGCATGAAGCCCAGGAAGTCGGTCGTCGTATGCAGAAAGACCGAGGATGCGACCGCCGGATCGAATCCCATGCGGTGAAGCAGCATCGGGATGAAGGCCCCGCCGAATCCCGCCATCAGCATCGTGCCCCACATGGAGACCAGCACGACCAGCCCGAGACGCGGATCGCCTCCCGGCACGAGCAGGCTCGCGCCGGCCACGATGCCTCCGAGCACGGCCCCGTTAACGAGCCCCACCAGGACTTCCTTGCCCACCACCGCCCGGGGGTCGGCGCCCACATCGTCGCGCAACGCCAGCCGCCGGACCGTCACCGCCAGGGCCTGCGACCCCGCATTCCCGCCCATCCCCGCGATCACGGGCATGACGACCGCGAGGATTACGGCGCTCTCCACCGTATCGGAGTAGAAATACACGACCAGAGCGGCCGCGGTCGCGGTCAGCAGGTTCAGCACCAGCCACGGAAGACGGGTCCGCACCGCCGCCACCCAGCTCGCCCCCAGCGACTCTTCGTCCGAGACCCCGCCGAAGCGCAGGATGTCTTCGGTCTGCTCGGCCTCCATGACATCGAGCACGTCGTCGAAGGTGATGCGGCCGACGAGCCTTCCCCGAGGCCCCACGACCGGCAGGGTGGGCAGGTTGTAGCGAGCCATGAGGCGCCCCACCTCCTCCTGGTCCTCGTCCGGGCGCACCGCCGCGACCACGGGCTCGACCAGCGACGATACCGGGTCGCCCGGTTCGGCCAGGATGAGGTCGTCGAGGGGGACGGTTCCCATCAGCCGCTCGCCGCCGTCCACCACGTAGACGGTGTAGAAGTCCTCCACCTCCCTGCCCTGCCGGCGAACCTCCTCGATGGCCTGGCCGGCGGTGAGGGTCTCGCGCACCGAGACCAGCGCCGCGGTCATGATGCCGCCCGCGCTCTCCTCCGCGTAGGCGAGCAGTTCGCGGATCTCGCCGGCCTCTTCGACGGGCATCTCCGCCAGAATGCGGGCCCGCTCCTCGGGCTGCAGGTCGGCCACCAGGTCGGTGGCGTCGTCGTCGGCGAGCTCGCTCAGGAGCTTCGCGCCCCGGTGCGGGGTCATCGCCGCGAGCAGGTCCGCCGCGCGCTCGTCCTCCTCCATCTCGGCCAGGGTCTCGGAGGCCAGCTCGGCGGGGAGCGCGCGCAGGACCACCAGGCGGTCGGCGTCCGAGAGCGACTCCAGGACGTCGGCCACATCCGAGGGATGAAGCTTCGCCAGGGTATGGTTCGCCTTCGCGATCTTCCCTTCGGCGATCGCGGCCAGCAGAACCTCCTTGCGGAGTGCGAGCGACTCTTGCGACGACACGGTGTCCGGTCCGGAAATCAGGGCGGGTTCGACGAGGCGCGAGAATTCTCGCGCGACCCGTCCCCGGCGGCAAGCACCCGCTCCACCAGCGCTTCCTGGCGGCGGAAGAAGTCGCTCGCGAAGCGATCCTCCTCGGGGTGGTCGTACCCCATCGCGTGAAGGGTCCCGTGGATCGCGAGCCGCACCAGCTCTTCGTGCGCGCACAGGCCGAGTTCGGCCGCCTGGCGCAGGGCCTGCGGGTATCCGATGTAGATGTCGGCCAGCAGGGGCTCGCCCGGACCGTGCAGGGCAAACGAGATCACGTCGGTGACCCGGTCGCGGTCGAGGTAGTCGCGGTTCAGGTCCCGGATGCGGTCGTCTCCGACGAGGGTGAGCGAGATCTCGCCGTGCTTCGTTCCCTCGTCCGCGAGCGTCGCGCGTACTGCCCGGGCAAGCCCCAGCCGGGTTTTCGCACATGCCCCCGCTTCGGCCGCGGCCGCGAAGTCGACATCGACCAGCACCTCGGGCCCGGTCACGGTTCCCCGGGGGGAATCAGGCGGTGGGGGAGGACGGGGCGGCCGGGTCCTCCGCGGCCACGGCCGGATCGTCATCGTCGCCGGCCAGCGCGGCTCCGTCGTCATTGTCGGCCGAGATGGCTCCGTCGTCATCGCCGGCCGAGACGGCTCGGTCCTCATCGTCGCCGGGCGTGGCGGGAGCGTCCACACCGCCACGGGGCGGTGCGGCGTCAGCGGCGGGATTGCTGATGTGCTCCGTTTCCGGGTAGTCGACGCGGCGGTGATACATCGCCTCCAGCACCGTCGCAAACTGCTCCTTCACGAGCGAGACATGAGCGAAGGTGAGCGGCGCCTCGTCCAGCTGGCCCTCGGCCACGCGGCTGTCGACGATCGCGTCGATCATGGCCCGGATGCGCTCCGGGGTTGGATCGCGCAAGGTGCGCGACGCCGATTCCACGGGGTCCGCCAGGAGCAGCACCGCGGTCTCCCTGGACTGCGGCTTCGGCCCGGCGTAGTGGAACTCGGTTGCGTCAACGTCCTCTCCCCCGGCCTGCTCCAGCGCCTTGCCGTAGAAGTAGCCGATGCGCTGGGTGCCGTGGTGTTCCGCGATGAAGGCGGAGATGGCTGGCGGCAGCTTTTCCTGGCGGGCGAGCCGGAGTCCCTCGACCACGTGGCGACGCAGGATGGCTGCCGAGATGGACGGCTCCAGCCGGTCGTGCGGGTTGACGCCCCCGTGCTGATTCTCGATGAAATACTGCGGCTCGAGCACCTTGCCGACGTCGTGGTAGTACGTGCCCACCCGGCACAGAAGGCCGTTGGCGCCAATGGCGGTGCCCGCCGCCTCCGCCAGGTTGGCCACGTTGATGGTGTGGGCGTAGGTCCCCGGGGCCTCCATCGACAGGCGCTTGAGCAGCGTGCGGTTGGGATCCGCGAACTCGAGCAGGGTCTGATCGGTGGTGACGCCCGTGAACCATTCGAAGGCGGGCACGAAAAGGAGCGCCAGGCCCGCGCTCACGATGGCGTTTCCGGTGGTCCAGCCGATGGAGGGGAGCACCCCCGCGGCGGGCTGCATCCGGCTGAGCCACAGAGAGAGCGTGACGCAGGCGTAGGATGCCGCGATGATCGCGATGAAGGTCCAGCTCTGCGAGCGCCGGCGCACCACGCCTACGCTGAGCGCCGCCGCCCCCCCGCCGACCATGGTGGTCACCATCACGCTCACGCCCTGGAACGGCGTCAGCGACGCGGTGACGGCCGCCAGCACCAGCGCAAGCATGAGCGCGAGGCGTCCGTCCCACACCACCGCCACCGAAAGCGTCACGAAGGCTATGGGGAGCAGCTCGGGCGGGAAGATGGCGACCCGGGAAATGACGATTGCGGAAGCGAAGTAGGTGGCCAGCAACAGGGCCAGGAGCAGCATCCAGCGGAAGTTGGTGTACACCTCGCCGCGATAGGCCCAAAGCACGATCCAGAGCATCCCGAGCAGCAGCACCTGAAGGAGGTATACCCCGAGGGACGGCAGGAACCCCGTGGCGCTGGCGCCGAGCAGCCCGAGGGTGCGCAGCTGTTGCTCGTAGGCGCGCAGGCGGACCAGGTCTTCCTCCGTGACCTGCTGGTTTGCGCGCAGGATGGCCTCGCCGGCAAGCACGTTGCCGCGCGTGGTGACGACGGACTGGCGGGCGGCCGTGCGTCCGGCCGCCGTGGCTTCCTGGTTGGGCAGGTAGCTGAACTCGCGGAAGCGGATGAGCAGCAGACGCAGGATTTCGGTCGCCTCCGGGGAAGCATCCGGGGGGAGCAGTTCCACGGAGCGGTTGTACAGGTCGGTGGCCGTAAGCAGCCCCGCGGCCGGGACGAACCGTTCGCCGCCCTCCTCGAGTACCGTGATGCGGTCACCCAGGTAGTCCCGCGTCGTCGCGTCGACGACACCGCCGGGGATGAGCTCCCGCGCGGCGCGCAGCCCGGCCCGGTGAATGGCTTCGCGGACTGCCGGGTCGCGCAGCATCTCCACCAGCGCCGGCGTTGCGGCGATGTTCTCCGCCGCGAGTACCGAATCGAGCGCGGCCGGCTCCCGCCCCAGGATCTCCTCGACCGTGGCGAAGAAGCGGTTGAGGGCGTCGGCGGTGGAATCCCCCGCCTCCGGGCGGTAGCGGTAGATCATCGGCACGGCGGCGACCGCGGCGGCCCGGTCGCGCTCCAGCTCGGTCGCGGACTTTGGAACCGCGAACTCGACCTCGGCGATCAGGTCGTCGGTCGCGACCACCCCGGCCTCGTAGCCGCTCACGTCCGCGACGCGAGGGTTGGGCGGGAACCCGACGGCCACGATGAGGGCGAGTCCGAGGAGCATCGCGACGCGCACGCCGTGGTGCACGACCGCCTCCGGCCACAGGCGCTCGGGCGGGCTCGAAAGGACGCGCCAGAGCTTCACCCCGGCTCCCCTTCCGAGGGGTCACTCTCGTACGCGCGGATGATGTGCTTCACGAGGCGATGGCGGATGACGTCGACCGCGTCGAGATAGACGAGCGCGATACCCTTCACCTCGCGGAGGATGTCCTCCACCTGGAGCAGACCCGAATCGGCCCGGCTGGGGAGGTCGATCTGGGTCTTGTCGCCGGTGATCACCACCCGCGAGTTCAGGCCCAGCCGGGTCAGGAACATCTTCATCTGGGCCCGGGTGGCGTTCTGGGCTTCGTCCAGGATGACGAAGGCGTCCGAGAGGGTTCGGCCGCGCATGTAGGCGAGCGGGGCGATCTCGATGGTGCGATCGTCGAGGGCACGGCGCACGCGCTCGGACGGCATCATGTCCTCCAGCGCGTCGTAGAGCGGCCGCAGGTAGGGGTCGACCTTCTCCTGCAGGTCGCCGGGGAGGAAGCCCAGGTTCTCTCCCGCCTCCACCGCCGGGCGGGCCAGCACGATGCGCCGGACCCGCTTGCGGTAGAGGGCCTCGACCGCCTTGGCCACGGCCAGGTAGGTCTTGCCGGTTCCGGCCGGACCGATCGAAATGACGATTTCAAAGCGGTCGATGGCCTCGACGTAGCGCCGCTGTCCCTCGGAGCGCGGGCTGATCACCCGGCGTGACCCGGGCAGCGCGATGCGGGACGGCTCACCGGCGTCGGCGGCCGCGGACGGCTTGCCGGTCGCGCGCTCCTCGGCGAAACGGGCGATGTCGGAAGGGTCGAACGAGACCCTCATGCGCGCCAGCTCAATCATGTGGCGCACCACGGGTACGGCCCTCTCCACACCCTCGAGCGCGCCCGAGAGCAGCAGCCGGTCACCGCGCAGGATCACCCGGATGCCGAAGAGACGGGCCAGTCCCTGCATGTTGGCATCGTTGACGCCGGCCAGCAGGAGCGGATCGGCTCCTTCCGTATCGAGGCGGTGCTCCACCATGGTCTGGGTCATGCGAGCTTCAGCGCCTCCAGCTCCGCTCTTCCCGGACGTCCGGGCGCGGCCTCGAAGAGCGCCCGCGCCGCGGTCGTCTTCGGGAACGCGACCACGTCTCTCAGGCTTGCGGCTCCCACGAAATGCTGGACGATGCGGTCCATCCCCAGGGCGATGCCTCCGTGCGGCGGGGCGCCCGAGCGCAGCGCCTGGAGGAGGAAGCCGAAGCGCTCTGCGATCTGGCGGTCGCCCAGCCCAAGCACCCGAAGCACGCGCTCCTGCAATGCCGCGTCGTGGATGCGCAGGCTGCCGGACCCCAGCTCCGCACCGTTATACACCAGGTCGTAGGCGCGTGCCCCGCACGACAGCGGAGCCGACTCCAGGCGAGGCAGGTCGGCCTCCGCCGGCATCACGAAGGGATGGTGGTTGAAGGTGATCCCCGCTCCGCCGGGAAGCGGGTCGAACAGCGGGAAGTCGAGCACCCACGCCCACGCGTGTTCCCTGTCGTGGGGCATGGCGGCCACTTCCCTCGCCCGCAGCCGCGCCGCTGCGAGCGCCGGCGAGGTGACGGAGTCCGCACCGGCGGCGGCGAGCGCCAGGTCGCCGGGACGCATGCCCAGGGCGTCGTAGTGCCCCTCGGCAAGGAAGCGAGCCAGCGGGCCGGCGCCGCCGCCCTCCGTGCGCTTCACCCAGAGCAGTCCGGGCGCACCGGCCTTCCTCGCGGCGGACTCGATCTTCCCCACCTGCTTGCGGGAGAGCGACCCGCCTCCCCGGACGCGCAGTCCGCGCACGCGCCCACCCCCGTCCAGCGCCGCGCGCGTGATACGGAAGTCCACATCCGCGAAAGGCTCCGACCAGTCCTCGATCTCGAGCCCGAAGCGGAGGTCGGGACGGTCGCTTCCGTAGCACTCCAGGGCATCCCGGTACGGCAGGCGCTGGAAGGGCGCCGGGGTACCCAGCCCGGCCACCTCCGAAAGGCGGACCATGAGCCCTTCGATCCACGCCAGGAGATCCTCCGGCGCGATGAACGAGGCCTCTACGTCGATCTGGGTGAACTCGGGCTGCCGATCGGTGCGCTGGTCCTCGTCGCGGAAACAGCGCGCGATCTGGAAGTAGCGGTCGAACCCCGCCGTCATGAGGACCTGCTTGTAGATCTGCGGGCTCTGCGGCAGGGCGTAGAACTCTCCCGGGTGCACCCGGCTGGGCACCAGGAAGTCGCGCGCTCCCTCCGGCATCGGCTTCGTCAGGATCGGGGTCTCGATCTCGAGGAAGCCCAGCCGGTCGAGGTAGTTGCGGGTCTCGAGCACCAGCCGGTGACGCAGCTTCAGTGCGGCCTGCATGGGTGTGCGCCGCAGGTCAAGATGCCGGTGCAGAAGCCTCAGCTCCTCCGCCGGAGGCTCCTCCCCCGGGTTCTGGTGCACCGGGATGGCAGGCGTGTCGGCGTCTCCGAGCAGCTCGAAGCTCGTGGCCTGCAGCTCCACCGCGCCCGTCGCCATATCGGGATTGCGGGCTTCCGGGGGCCGCCGCACGACTTCGCCGCGCACCGCGATCACGTCTTCGGCGCCCAGTTTCCCCGCGGCGGCAAACGATTCCGGCTCCGTCCAGTCGGGGCCGAAGGACACCTGCACGATCCCCGAGCGGTCACGCAGGTCGATGAACACCATGCCTCCCAGGTCGCGGCGCCGATGCACCCAGCCGGCGAGGTGGTGCGTGCGGCCCGCGTCCTGCTCGCGAAGGCTTCCCGCCATGCGCGACCGCCAGAAAGTACGCTCCAGCTTCGGATCAGTCATGTAAGCCTGGGATGAGAGCGAGTAG
The DNA here is from genome assembly GCA_002238605.1 of BD2-11 clade cluster bacterium bin43. Classification (GTDB taxonomy): domain Bacteria; phylum Gemmatimonadota; class Gemmatimonadetes; order Longimicrobiales; family Gaopeijiaceae; genus BD2-11. Next base: position 112,515 of record MPMR01000008.1, read on the forward strand.
AATCCGATGACTCGGACATGCGGGGAGTGCTCGTCGAGAATCTCGCGAGCGGGGACGGAGGGGAACAGAGAACCCCTCTCCTGCGAAATCGCGCTAAGTTAGTCGGCGTGCGCCCCCGGCTCAAGCAAAGCGACTTCGCCTGTTTCCCGGACGGTGCCTGAGAACGAGCGTGCGGTGACTCCCCCCGGGACGGCCATGGTGCGAAAAGCGAACGGCGACGAGCGCCCCGACCTGCTTGGCCTGGTCCCGGCGGAATTGCGCGAAACCTTGCGTCGCCACTTCCGGGAACGCGGGCAACCGAAGTTCCGTACCGGCCAGGTCGAACGCTGGGTGTTCCGCAACGATGCGCGCGGCTTTGGCGAGATGAGCGACCTGCCCGCGCAGGAACGCGATGCCCTGGCCGCGGCCTTTCGTCTGCAGGAGCCCGCCACCGCCAGCGTTTCGGTTTCGCGCGACGGCACCGTGAAGCACCTGTGGCGGCTGTGGGACGGCGAGCTGGTGGAATCCGTGCTGATCCCCACCCGCTCCCGCCTCACCCTGTGCATCTCGTCGCAGGCGGGCTGCCCCCTGGGGTGCACCTTCTGCGCGACCGGCTGGTCGGGCTTCCGGCGCCAGCTGACCGCGGCCGAGATCGTGGCGCAGTACCGCGCCTCCCGGCGGTGGGCGCGCGCACGGGACATGGGCGAGATTTCCAACATCGTGTACATGGGGATGGGCGAACCGCTCGCCAACCCGCACGCTGTCCTGCCCTCGCTCACCATCCTGAACGGCGGCTACGAGGTCGGTGCGCGCCGGATCACGGTGTCGACCGTGGGCGTGGTGCCCGGCATCCGCTCGCTGGCCGAGCGCCCGGAGCAGTTCGGGCTCGCTCTCTCGCTGCACGCCCCGGAGTCCGAATTGCGCCGCGAGCTGATCCCGCTGGAGAAGCGCTATCCGCTGCCCGAGGTGAAGGCCGCCCTGGAACGATTCCGGCGGGTGCGCGGCCGGCGCATCACGCTCGAATACACGATGATCCGGGGGGTGAACGACGCCCTCGCGCTCATCCCTGCCCTGGCCGGCTTCGCGCGCGACATCCACGCCTTTGTGAACCTGATCCCGTTCAATCCGATTCCCTACCAGCCCGAGTGGCGTCCGAGCGTGCCCGCCAGGGTGCAGGCGTTCCGCAGGAAGCTGGAGGAGAGCGGAGTCGCGGCTATGGTGCGCGAGCCCCGCGGGCGCGACATCGACGCGGCGTGCGGGCAGTTGCGGGCAAGCCGGCTGGCGGTGCTCACCGGGTAGAACGTCCGGGGTCCCGGAACGCGAGGCGAGGGCGCCGCCCGGTGACCCGACGGCAGCTGGCGATCCAGGGGCGGATGAGCCGCGCCGAACCCCCTCGCCCCTCTCTCCGCGTCAGCGGATGCGGTCCCCGATGCGGTCCCAGCGAATGCGGCGGATCCATGGGAAGGGCGTCATGGCGCCGCGTTCGTACGAGTAGTAGATGAACATGGCCCGGCCCTCGAGCCGCCAGCCCTCCAGCAGCCCCCAGTAGCGCGAATCCTGGCTCTCGTCGCGGTTGTCGCCCAGCATGAAGTAGTTGTCGCCCGGGATGATGATGGGACCCCAGTTGTCACGGCTGGGGCGATACGAGTCCGCATCCTCTCCGGGCACCAGGAACGGCGTCTGCCAGGTCATGCGGATGTCCGAGTGGTCCCCGCTCGCCGGGTTGTACTGTGCGTAGGGCTCATTCGCGACCGACCCGTTGATGTAGAGGGTCTTGTCGCGCATCTCCAGCGTGTCGCCGGGCAGGCCGATCAGGCGCTTCACCAGCATCATGTTCTCCTCGTGCGGTGGATCGAACACGAGGATGTCGAAGCGCTTCGGGCTCGAGTAGCCCGGGATGCGAAGCGAGGTGCCCGGGATGGGCGAGCCGATCGCGGCCCGGTTCACCACCAGGAAGTCGCCCAGCAGGAGCGTGTCCATCATCGAACCGGAGATGATGACGAAGGTCTGCAGGACGAAGGAACGGATCAGGAAGAAGAGGCCACCCCAGATGAGGAGGATGCGCAGCCATTCGCCGAGCGTCCCTTCGGATTGGTTGGGCTTCGCCCGGGCTCGCCGGCTCGGCTTGCGCTTCTTTTTGCTCATTGCTGGTTCCCCGCCTGGTTCAGACCTTCCGCCCACTCCCTGAGACGCGAGAGGACACCGCGCCAGCCCGGCTCGGGCGCGGGTACCGTAATCGTGTCCTGCGCGGGTTCAGCCATGCGCGCCGCCACGACGGAGGGATCCCAGGTGCTCCCGAGCAGCACCGTGATGTCGACGTAGGCGGTCGAGTCCGGCTCGTCGTGGAAGGTGGGGATGGCCAGGGCATCCGCCACCATCGACGCGAGGTCGACGCGTCCCAGCCGGGCCAGCACGACGGAGCTGTCCCGGTCGAACGCATCGGCGTTGCCGAATTCGACCACGTCGAAGCCGGCATCGCGCAGAAGTTCGGTGGCCGTTCGCGCCATCCCCGCGACCCCACCCCCGTTGAGTACCTCGACGCGCACCCGCTCGCGCGGGTTTGCGATCACGTCGGCGGTCACGGGGGTCGTCTCGGGAGGCTCCCACCACTGAAGCGCGGCGGAGCCCGCCAGCACCGCCAGTCCGCCGAGCACGGCCACCAGCGCGAGCCCGCGGAGCAGCCTAGCCATGAGCCCGCACCCTCAGCAGCTCCAGGAAGGCGTCGGTTTCGGGCCGGACGGAACCGCCGAGCCCCCGCAGGTGCCTGCTGCGCGCGCCCGCCACCTCGAGGGCGACCTCGTCCAGTTCGGCGGGCATGCGTCGCCGGAGCGACCTCCGCCACTCTGCCCGAACCGCGCGGCCGGGCTCGAGGAAGTCCGCCGTGTAGAGCGCCACGCCCGCGGTGTCCAGGGCGGGATGACCGAGGGTGTGGAAGGCCACCGCGCACAGCAGGCCATCGTCCCCGACGCCCTCGCGGGCGAGCCGGCCGGCGGCGGCGGGGCCGTGCAGCAGCTTCCCCGGGAGGTCGGCGAACTCATCGTCCACCATCGCCTGCAGCTCGGCGGGATCGCCGTCTCTCAGGACATCGTGGAGATGCCCCAGCGCCGCCCATCGCACGATTTCGTCTTCGCATTCTGCGCGTTCTATTGCCCATTCGCGCATAAGGTTCGAAACCCGGGTCATGTGCCGGCGCCGGGAGTCGCCCGCCCGCGCCCAGGAGGGGAGAAGCCCGTCGGCGGCGCGAACGACGAGAGGATGGTTCCGGGGAGCAGCCATACAGGTCAGTAGATTGCGCATGGGGCCGGAAGGAATCAACCCCGGCGAGCGCCTTCCGGACCCCGACCCTTCTCCGCCGAGGGCGCGTTCACTCCCGGTTGCCGATAGCTTTGCGGTCATGCAATGGGACAGTCTGCTGGTGGCGGCCACCGCCCGTGCGCTCCGGCGGGAGTTGCGCGCAGGACGGACGCGCGCCGTCCATCTGGATCGCGGCGCGGGCCGGGTGGCGCTCTTTCTGCGGGGAAGGACGGTCGTGTTCGCTCTGCACCCGGCCTCCACGGGGCTCGCCGTCATGGACGAGGCGACGCCCCCGGCGGGCGCCGTTCCACTGGCGGGAATCGTGCGCGACGTCTCCGCGCCCGCGGACGAGCGCGCCATCCTGCTCGAAGTCACGCGTCTGCGGGGCCGGACGCGCCGCACACGGCTGGTGCTGGAGCTCTCGCCGGGCCGCTGGAACGCGATCCTCACCGAGGGCCCCGACGACCGCATCCGGAGCGTGCTCAGACGACGCCGCTCCGGCGCGCGCGAGCTGCTGCCGGGCGCCGTATACGAGCTGCCGCGCCCGTCGAAACGCCGCGGGGCCAGCCGTCCGATGTCGCTCTCTTCATGGCTCGAACTGTTCGAGGACGTGGAGCCCCCCCAACGGATGGCCACCCTGGTCCGCAACGTCGCCTACACTTCGCGCATGAACGCGCGTGTGTTTCTGGATGACGGAGACGAGGACGGCTGGAAGCGCTGGCGCGAATGGCGCGATCTCAAGGATCCGGACCCCCGGCTGCTGTCCTCGGACCAGGGGCTCCAGCCCTATCCCTATCCCCTTCCGGGGATGGAGGGCAGCGCGAGAGAGACACTCCTCGCCGCGCTGACGGACGGGTCGGAGGCGCTTGCCCACGCGAGCCTGGTGCCGTCCGAGGTGATGTCGGCCCTGGAGAAGCGCATCGGCTCCACCGAGGGCCGGATCGTGCGCCTGCAGGAACAACTCGCCCGGCTTGAGGACCCGGTCCGGATGCGGGGGATCGGAGACCTGCTCCTCGCGAGGATGAAGCTGATCCCGCGCGGGGCGGCCCGGGTGTCGCTCGAGCAATTCGAGGGCGGCACCATCCGCATCTCGCTCGACCCCACGCTGGCGCCGCATGAAAACGCGGCGCGCTACTACGCCCGCGCCGCGCGCGTGGAGCGGGCCGCCGCCACGCTCCCGGCCGAGATCGAGGAAGCAGGCACGCGGCTGGCCGCCTGGTACGCGCTTTCCGAGGAGGTGGCGGCCGGGTCGGTGGATGCCGGGGAACTGGAGCGGCGGCTGGGGCTGCCCGCTCCGGGGTCGAGATCGCGGCAGGCTCCCGCCCGCCTTCCCTACCACCGCTTTCGCAGTTCGGCGGGAACCGAGATCCGCGTGGGCCGCGGGGCGGCGAGCAACCACGAACTGACGTTCCACCACTCGGACCCGGACGATGTCTGGCTGCATGCCCGCCACGCCTCCGGCGCGCACGTGATCCTGCGCTGGCGCGGCGAGGGCAGCCCCGCGCCCCGCGACCTGGAGGAAGCCGCGGTCCTGGCCGCGGTCAACTCGAAGGCCCGCACCTCCGCCACCGTCCCGGTCGACTGGACCCGGCGCAAGTACGTGCGCAAGCCGAGGGGCGCGCGGCCCGGCACCGTCACCCTGGAGCGCGAGAAGACGGTGTTCGTGAGCCCGGATGCGGAGGTGGCGGAGCGGTTGAGGGTGGATCCGGACGGGGATGCGCTCGAGAAAACGCGGTCGCGAGGCCGGAAATCACGGAGAAAGTAATGTTCCCATTACATATTGTAGTGTTTGCATTACATCTGTGCGGCCAAGTGCCGAGCCTCGCAGTCCATGGATGAGGGCCTCCGGCCGCGCGACACTAGCCCGGCGAGGGCCACTCGACCTCAAACCTTGCCATGTAGCGGACGTCAAGCTCGTCCTTGAGCACAGCCCAGATCGTGTCGCCCTTGAAGTACGGATCCATCGTCCCTGGGTAGGGGCGTGCGGCCCAGCTCTCGGGTGTATCGACGTGACAGATCCATCGACCGTCCGCGTCGAAGACATCGAAACCGTCCGTCGGATTCCAGTACGACCCTCGCCGCATCCGCCTATCGAGAGCGTCATCAGAATCGCTACCAGCGCACGGCCCACGGTGCTACCTCCCTTCACAGAAGAGGGCTCTCAGCACGATGTGGAGGGGAAGACTGGCCTGTCAACTAAACATCTAGTAGAAGATACGATCCCTCGGGCGCTGCTAGAGTGACCGATCCGGACCGTCCCGCTCCATCGCCTCCCTGAGGGCGGCGACGAAGTCGCGCACCCCTTCCGCGCCCTCCCGCTCGCAGTGGTCGATGAGCGCGCTGCCGACCACCACCCCCTCCGCCGCGGCAGCCACGTCGGCCGCCTGTTCGGGGGTGGAGATTCCGAATCCCACCGCGACCGGGATGCCTCCGACCCGCCCCTGCACCGCCCGGACCTCCCGCCCCAGCGCGCGGCGCAGCCGAGTGCGCGCGCCCGTGACCCCGGTGCGCGAGATGTAGTACAGGAACCCGGCGCCCGCCCGGGCGATGGCGGCGACCCTCTCGGGGGAAGTGGTCGGGGCGATCAGGCGGATCAGGTCGAGCCCGTGCGCCGAAAGCCGGCTCTCCAGCGCGGGATCCGCGCCCGCCGGGACGTCGGTCAGGAGCAGGCCCTGGGCGCCGGCCTCCACTGCCGCGCGGGCGAACTCCTCCACGCCGTAGCGCAGGATGGGGTTGAGGTAGCTGAAGAGGACGACAGGCGTATCGTGCCCGGCGCGGAAGGCGCGCAGCACGTCCAGCGTGCCCTCGGTGGTCATCCCCCGCTCGAGGGCCTGGAACGACGAGCGCTGGATGGTGGGCCCGTCCGCCAGGGGGTCGCTGAACGGGATCCCCAGCTCGATGATGTCCGCACCTGCGCCCGCCATCCCCTGCAGCAGCTCCAGGGATTGCGGCGCATCCGGATAACCGCAGGTCAGGAACGGGATGAGCGCTGCCCGGTTGTCGGCCCGGCAACGCGCGAAACACTGCGCGAAGGACGCGCCGCTCATCGGTTCCCCGGCGATGAAGCCTTCGGGCACAACGCCCCCGGGCGATGGCCCGCTTCCCGGCCTGGCAGCTGCTCGACGCCCTCCGGCATTGGCCTGCTACTCATCGGTCTCGGCCCCCGACAGCCGCGCCACGTGCGCGACATCCTTGTCCCCGCGGCCGCTCAGACACACCACGACCGGCCCGTGGCGGGCCAGCTCCGCCCCCGCTTCGAAGACGTGCGCCAGCGCGTGCGCGCTCTCGAGCGCCGGGATGAGGCCCTCCAGCCGGGAGAGCCGGTGGAAGGCGGCCAGCGCCTGATCATCCGTGACCGTCACGTATTCCGCACGGCCCTCGTCGAGGAGCCACGAGTGCTCCGGTCCCACGCCCGGGTAGTCGAGGCCGGCGGAAATGGAGTGAGCCGGGGCCACCTGCCCGTCCGCGTCCTGGAGCAGGTAGCTCAGCGACCCGTGCAGCACGCCCGGCCTGCCCGCGGCCAGGGGCGCCGAGTGCCGGCCGCTGTCCAGCCCCTCGCCTGCCGCCTCGACCCCGACCAGCCGCACATCCCCGAAGGGAACGAAGGCGTGGAAGATGCCCATGGCGTTGGACCCCCCGCCGACGCACGCCACCACCGAACCGGGGAGCCTGCCCTCGGCGGCCTCCAGCTGCGCCCGCGTCTCCTCCCCGATGACGGCCTGGAAATCGCGCACCATGCGCGGGAACGGATCGGGCCCCACCACGGAACCGATGATGTAGTGGGTGTCGCGCACGTTGGTCACCCAGTCGCGGATCGCCTCGTTGGTGGCGTCCTTGAGCGTGCACGAACCCGAATCCACCGGACGCACCTCGGCCCCCAGCAGCTCCATGCGATAGACGTTCAGCGCCTGGCGCTCGACATCCTCGGTCCCCATGTAGACCACGCACTCGAGGTCGAAGAGCGCGCACACGGTCGCGGTGGCCACCCCGTGCTGCCCGGCGCCGGTCTCGGCGATGATGCGGCGTTTGCCCATCCAGCGCGCCAGCAGCGCCTGCCCGAGGGTGTTGTTGATCTTGTGGGCGCCCGTGTGGTTGAGGTCCTCGCGCTTGAGGTAGACGGGTCCGGCGCCGATGGCCTCCTCGACGCGGGGGGCGCGGTAGAGGGGGGAGGGCCGGCCGGCGTAGTCCTCGAGCAGGACGCGCAGGTCCGCGGCGAAGCCCTGGTCGGCCGAGGCATCCCGGTAGGCCGCGGTGAGCTCGTCCAGCGCGGTGATGAGGGTCTCGGGGACGTAGCGGCCTCCGTACGGGCCGAAGCGGTCCCCGGCCGTGCGTGCACCCGGGGTCACGAGCCACCTCCGTTGGCGCGCGCGGCGCGCACGAAGCCGTGCACCTTCGCGGGATCCTTCACGCCCACCCGCCGCTCCACTCCGGAGCTGGCGTCGACGACGTGCGGACGCAGGAGCGACACGGCCTCCGCCACGTTGCCGGGGTTGAGGCCCCCCGCGGCCACGAAGCGCTGCTCCGGGGCGAAGCGGTCGCGGATTCCGGCGAGGCTGCGCCATGGGAAGCGGGTACCCGTGCCGCCCGGCAGCTTCTCGTGCCAGCCATCGAAGAGGAGCCCGTCGGCGGCGTCTCCGTACCGGTCGAGCGCGCTCAGGGCGTCCGCCTCGTCGCGCACGGGCGCGGCTTTCCACACCGTCCAGGGGCCGCTCGCGCGCAGGCGGGAGACGGTGTCGGGATCCTCGCGGCCGTGCAGTTGCACCACGGAGGCCCCGGTCTCGCGCGCCGCCGCCACCGCTTCGGCGAGGGTCGGGTCCACCAGGAGGATCACCAGTGGCAGGTCGGCGGCTTCGGCCACCGCCTGAGCGGTCGGGATGTCAACGCTGCGCGAGAAGCCGGGGGTGAGCACGGTGCCCACGTAGGTCGCGCCTGCCTGGGCGGCGATGCGGCCGTCCGCCGGGCGGGTGATCCCGCAGATCTTCACCTCGGGCACCTGGGTGGGTCCGGTGGCGGGAGGTGGCGGTTCGGGGACGCCGGCGGTCGCGGGCGGTTCGGATTGGGCGGAGGGAGGCGTGGCCGGGCGGCCGACGGGGGGGGCGGGCCGGGCGGGGGCGGGGGGGGGGGGACGGGACGGGACGGGCAGCGGTCGCGGGCGGCGCGTCCCGCCCGGTGGCGGCGGCGGCGCGCGGTCCGCCCCGGACGCCGGTCAGGGCTGCCACGGCGTCGCCGGGGCGCGGACTGCGCAGGAGCGCCTCACCCATCAGGACGGCGTCCGCGCCCGCGGCACCCACGGTGGCCAGGTCCTCCCGGGTCGCCAGGCCGCTCTCCGAAACCACCACGACGTCCGGCGGAATGCGGCGAACCAGCTCCAGCGTGACGGCCACGCTCGAGCGGAAGGTGCTCAGATCGCGGTTGTTGATCCCCACCACGTCGGCGCCGGCCGCGAGCGCCCGCTCCAGCTCCGCGGCGTCGTGGACCTCCACCAGCGCGGCCATCCCGAGCTCGCGCGCCCCGCTCAGCAGCTCCCCGAGAAGCGGATCCTCGAGGATGCGCACGATGAGCAGGACCGCGTCCGCTCCCGCCGCGCGCGACTCGTCGAGCTGAACCGGGTCGACCAGGAAATCCTTGCGCAGAGCGGGCCGCCGCACCCTCGCGCACACCCGGCTCAGATCGTCCAGGCCGCCTCCGAAGTACGTGCGATCCGTCAGCACGCTGATGGCCGATGCGCCCGAGCGCGCGTATTCCGCGGCCAGATCGGAGGGATCCAGATCCTCGCGAATGGATCCGGCCCCCGGGGAACGCCGCTTGACCTCCGCGATGACCGCCACTTCCCTCGACGGTTTTCTCAGGGCGGAGCGCAAGTCGCGGGGTGGAGGCGCCGAACGGGCGGCCCGCGCCAACTCCGCCCGCGCGGACCTCAGAACCCGGACTTCGCTGCGCTTGGTGCGGACGATGCGGTCGAGAATATTCATGCGCGCGGGAAGGGACGTCGGCCGCCGGGGACGGATGCGATTCCGGTTCTTTCGGGGTGCATCTTGCGCTTCGGGATACCTTCGGGTAAGTTATTCGGGTCCTGTTCGGTCATCACTTTCGCGGAGCGTGCATTCGATGCCCCTGACCAAGCGACAGAAACAGATCCTGGACTTCATCGAAGGCTACCTGGACGAGTGGGGATACGCGCCCAACTTCGAGGAAATCGCGCATGCCTTCGGATACGCTTCCCTGGCCACGGTCCACGAACACCTGAGCAATCTGGAGCGCAAGGGTTACATCCGGAAGGCCTACAACCAAAGTCGCTCCATCGAGATGGTGCACCGGGAGACGGGTGCCGGCGTCTTCGCGCTGCCGCTGCTCGGAGCCGTTGCCGCGGGGATGCCCATCGAGGCCGTTCAGGACAACGAAACCCTGTCCGTTCCCCAGGACATGGTTCCGAGCGGCGCCGAGAGCTACGTCCTGCGGGTCGAGGGCGACTCGATGATCGACGAACAGATTCGCGACGGCGACTACATCGTGGTCAGCGCGCGACAGGTGGCCCATGAAGGGGAAACGGTGGTCGCCCTTGTCGGCGGCGATTCGGCCACCGTCAAGAAGTTCTATCGCGAGCGGGGCTCCCGGATCCGGCTGCAGCCGGCCAACGAAGCAATGGAGCCGATCATCGTCGACGCGGCCGATGTCCAGATCCAGGGGGTCGTGGTCGGCGTGATTCGGAAGTATTGAGGCTTGATCCACGGATAATCGACCGAGACGGGCCGGCTCCTGGGGAGTCGGGCCGAAGTTCGGTCACCTGACCGGCCGCGGCCGGAGGGAGGCGAGAATGAGGATTCCGTTTGCGGTAGGCAGACTGAAGGGCGACTTCACGGAAGTGGTGCTGGTGGGCGAAAACTGCGGGCCGGACGGCGTACCATTCCTTCGCGGGGCACGGATGACGCGCACGCCCGCTCGATTCCGGCCCCGTCCCGCCGGAGCGCGAATCGGCCGGCTTGAGGATCGCGATGCCTGTCGTCGCTGACCGGGACGGACGACGTGGGCAGATCGGCGGGCGGGGTACTGAGGCGCGCGCGCCTCAGGTGCCGCGGGCGCGCGTGGCTTCGCGGAGTTCCGCAAGCTTGCTGGTCGCGAGCCCGCGGTCGATCGCTTCGGCCGCCATGGCAACCCCCTCCGAAAGGGAGTCCGCCAGACCCGCGACGTAGATGGTGGCGCCCGCGTTGACGAGGACGAACGAACGCGCCGAGTCCCGGCGGCGGCCTTCCAGCACATCCACGATCACGACCGCGTTTTCGCCGGGAGTTCCGCCGGCGAGACCCTCCAGGCTCTCCGGCTCCAGACCCAGGTCGGCCGGGGTTACGGGGTAGGTGGTTATCTCGCCGTCGCGAAGATCGGACACGGTGGTGGTCCCCACCGGGCTCAGTTCGTCCATTCCCGGCTCGCCGTGGACCACCAGGGCGCGGCGGTGGCCGAGTTCACGCAGCGCGGGCGCGATCAACTCCAGCCAGGAGGGGTCGGAAACGCCGACCAGCTGGCGGGTTACCCCGGCCGGGTTGGTCAGCGGCCCGAGCAGGTTCATGATGGTCGGGACCGCCAGTTCCGCGCGCACCGGACCAACGTGGCGCATGGCGGGATGCAGAAGCGGCGCGAACATGAAGACGATTCCGGTTTCCGCCAGCACCCGGCTCATGTCGTCCGGTGTCAGCTCGATGCGGACCCCGAGCGCTTCCAGGACGTCGGCGCTCCCGCTCTGGGACGTGAAGGAGCGGTTGCCGTGCTTTGCGACCCGCACGCCGGCCGCCGCCGCGGTCAGAGCGGCCGCGGTGGACACGTTGAAGGTGCGTACGCTGCCGCCCCCGGTGCCGCAGGTGTCGACCAGCTCGTGCGTCCGTTCCGACTTCACCGGACGCATTGCTCCGCGAAGCGCGCGCACGCCGCCGGCGATTTCGGACGGAACCAGCCCCTTGGTGCGGAGCGCGATCAGGAAGGCGGCCATCGCCACGGGGGTCGCTTCCCCGGACATGATGGTCGCGAACGCGCCTTCGGCCTCCGTCGCGGTCAGGCTCGCGCCTTCGGACACCCGGCCAATGAGGGGGGTGAGGTCCAGCTTCGTTTCGGAGGTCATGGTCGTGTCCGGGTCGGCGGCGGCGCGGGAGAGGGCTCGGGCGATGGTACCAAGCGGGCCGTACCCGGTCAACGCGGGCGATGGTACCAGGCGGGCCGTACGGGGTCAACGCGGCGATGGAAGTTTTGCGCCGTCCTCCCGTCGCACGGGACGGGCGAGGCCGGGCGGGGGAATCCCCGGGATGGCACCGGAGCCTGCAGAATGGAGCCCGGATGTTGAGTTGCGCCTCCGGAAATCCTAGTTTCCCCGCGTCATGGCCCGAGGACAACGCCGCTTCCGACTCACGCTGCACTACGACGGGACCCATTTCTTCGGCTGGCAGAAGCAGCCGGAAGTGCGCACGGTGCAGGGTGAGCTGCAGGCCACCCTCGAGCGGCTTACCGGCGAGCACCGCGCGGTGACGGCGGCGGGCAGAACCGACCGGGGGGTGCACGCCACCGGCCAGGTGGTCGCCCTCGTCCTGCCGCGGCGCTGGTCCGCCGCCACCCTTCGGCGGGCGCTCAACGCCAGGCTGCCCGGGGACATCTGGGTGGCGGACGCCCGGGCCGCTCCGCCCGCCTTCCACCCGCGCTACGACGCCACGGCGCGCGAGTACGGATACCGGCTGGGGTTCACCGCGGCGGCCCGCTCGCCCTTCCACCGGGCGTGGTGCTGGCCTCTCGCGCGCCTCGCCGGTGACACCGCCTCGACCACGGCGGACCTGGATGTCGAGGCCCTGCACGCGGCTGCCGCGCTCCTGCCGGGCGAGAAGTCCTTCGCCGCCTTCGCCCGCGCCGGCCAGGAACACCGGGGAGACCGCTGTACCGTCACGGAGGCGCGCTGGGCCGCCTGGGAGCTCGGCATGGAGTTCACCATCGTCGCCGACCGGTTCTTGCACCACATGGTCCGCTACCTGGTGGGCACCATGGTCGACATCGCCCGCGGCCGCCGGCCGCTCGACGACATGCGCGCGATGCTCGAGGGCAACCGGGACGGCCTCGTCACGTCGCCGCCCGCTCCCGCGACGGGCCTCTTCCTGCGTCGAGTGAGCTATCCGGCGCAGACGGTCGCGCGCACTTCGGCGGTCTCCGACGCTGCCGCGACAGAAACAGACGACGCCGCGACGCCGGCCGACGCCCGTCCGCGATCCCCGCGAAGCGTCCCGTTCGCCGACCTCGCCCTGTTAGATTCCGACACCGACCGCCCACCCGCAGGGAGCGCCAACCACCCATGAAGATCTTCCTCGACACCGCCGACCTGGGTGAGATCCGCCGCGCCGCCGCCGCCGGCCTCATCGATGGCGTAACCACCAACCCCTCCCTGCTGGCCAAGGTGGCCGGCGACCGCGACCCGATGGAGATCTTCCTCGAGATCTGCGAAGCCATCGACGGCCCGGTTAGCGCCGAGGTCGTCGGAGTGGACAAGGCGATCATGATCGACGAGGGCACCCGGCTGGCCGCCATCCACCCCAACATCGCGGTCAAGGTGCCCCTCACCGAGGACGGCCTGGTGGCGTGCCGCGAGCTCAGCTCGCGCGACATCCCGGTCAACGTCACCCTGTGTTTTTCCGCTCCTCAGGCGCTGCTCGCCGCCAAGGCGGGGGCCGCGTACATCTCGCCCTTCATCGGACGGCTGGACGACATCTCCCACGACGGCATGGAGCTGATCCGCCAGATCCGCGTCATCTACGACAACTACGGCATGCAGACGGAGATCCTGGCCGCCTCCCTCAGGCATCCGCGCCACGTCGTGGAGTCGCTGGAGATGGGCGCGGACGTGGCCACCCTGCCGCCGGGCGTCCTGTACAAGCTGATCCGCCACCCGCTGACCGACCTCGGGCTGGCCGCTTTTCTGGCCGACTGGGAGAAACTGGGACGTGACCTCTAGCAGTCCGGGCCGCGCGGCCGCGGCCGGGGCATCCAGCACGGGGAAGTCCGCCTCCGGCGGCTACGTGCATCCCCTTTCCGGACGCTACGCCTCGCGCCAGATGCAGCGCATCTTCTCGCAGGCGCGCAAGTTCACGACCTGGCGCCGGCTCTGGATCGCGCTCGCCGAATCACAGCGCGAGCTGGGGCTGGACATCCCCGGGGAAGCGCTGCGCCAGATGCGGGCCGGGGCCGACGACCTGGACCTGGACCGGGCCGCCGAGCTGGAGCGCCGGTTCCGCCACGACGTGATGGCGCACGTCCACCTCTTCGGAGAGGTGGCGCCCGCCGCGCGGGGCATCATCCACCTGGGCGCCACCAGCGCCTTTGTGGGCGACAACGCCGACCTGATCCTGCACCGCGAAGCCCTCACCCTGATCCGCGACCGGCTGGTGCGCTGCGTCGAGGCGCTGGCAGGCTTCGCGCGCCGCTACCGGTCGCTCCCGACGCTGGCCTACACCCACTTCCAGCCCGCCCAGCCCACCACGGTGGGCAAGCGGGCGACGCTCTGGATCCAGGACCTCCTCCTCGACATCGAGGAGATCGAGTTTCGCCTCGGCTCGCTCCGGTTCAGGGGTGTGCGCGGCACCACCGGCAGCCAGGCGTCCTTCCTCGACCTCTTCGACGGCGACTCCGCCAGGGTGGACGCCCTCGACGACGCCGTCGCCCGGCGCATGCACTTCGAGCAGCGCTACCCGGTGAGCGGTCAGACCTACCCGCGCAAGGTGGACGCCGCGCTCCTGGCGACGCTCGCGGGCACCGCCGCGTCCACGTCCAAGATGGGCCACGATCTGCGCCTGCTGTCGCACCTGGGAGAGGTCGAGGAGCCTTTCGAGGACACCCAGATCGGCTCTTCGGCCATGCCCTACAAGCGCAACCCGATGCGCGCGGAGCGGGTTTGCGCCCTTTCCCGCCACGTCATCACCTTGTATCAGGATGGCGCGTTCACCGCGGCCACCCAGTGGCTGGAACGGAGCCTCGACGACTCCGCAAACCGGCGCGTCAGCATTCCGGACTCCTTCCTGACCCTCGACGGCATCCTGGTTCTGGTCGAAAACGTCTCATCCGGGCTGGTGGTCAACGAAGCGGTGATCCGCCGCGCACTCGACGAGCAGCTCCCCTTCATGGCCACCGAGACCATCCTCATGCGCGCGACCCGGGACGGCGGCGACCGCCAGGCGCTCCACGAGCGCATCCGCCGTCACGCCCACGCGGCCACCCGGAAGGCTCGCGAGGAAGGCGGGGACCCCGACCTGATTGCCCGCATCGCCGGCGACGACGCATTCGGCCTGGGTGCGTCCGAGCTGGCCGACCTTCTCCGGGGCGAGCGCTTCATCGGACGCGCCCCCGAGCAGGTGGAGCGCTTTCTGGACGATTTCGCGCAGCCGGTCATCGACCGTCTCGGCTCCGATGCCCGCGCCCGTCTGGACGCCCCCGATATTCGTGTCTGACCCCACCTCAGCCATGGAGCTCGACGACAACGTGACGACCATCGTGGATTCCACCCTCCCCCTCCCCCTCCTCCACCGCGGCAAGGTGCGGGACGTCTACGAGGCGGGGCCCGACACCCTGTTCATGGTGGCGAGCGATCGCGTGAGCGCCTTCGACGTGGTCCTGCCCCAGCCCGTGCCCCACAAGGGCGAAGTGCTCACCCAGCTGACCGCGTGGTGGCTGGCGCGCTTCTCCGCCCGCTCGCCGGTGCCGGGCGCCGAGGGGGGCATCGACCACCACCTGCTCGCCGTGCGGCGGGAAGAGATCATCGACCGGGTCCCCGAGCTGGCCGACAGCGTCGACACCTGGGCGCGCCGGGCGATGCTGGTGCGCCGCACCCGGCCGATCCTGGTCGAGTGCATCGTGCGCGGCTACATCACCGGGTCGGCATGGCGGGAGTACCGCCGGAGCGGCACCCTCGCCGGCGAGCCCCTCGCCCCCGGCATGATCGAGAGCGACCGCATGGACCCGCCCATCTTCTCTCCCTCGACCAAGGCGCACGAAGGCCACGACGAGAACATCACCTACGACCAGGTGGTGGAGCTGCTGGGGGCGCCCATGGCGGAGACCCTGCGCGACCTTTCGCTCGGCATCTACAGCGCCGGATCGGAGACCGCGCGCCAGCGGGGCATCATCCTCGCGGACACCAAGTTCGAGTTCGGGATGGACGGCGATGGCCGGCTCCTGCTCATCGACGAGGTGCTGACCCCTGACTCCTCGCGCTTCTGGCCGGCCGAACACTACGCGACCGGCAGGGGCCAGCCCTCGCTGGACAAGCAGCCCGTGCGCGACTACCTGGCTCACGAAACGACCTGGGACAAGATGCCGCCCCCACCCGACCTTCCCGACCGCATCGTGGAGGAGTCGACCGCCCGCTACCTGGACATCTTCCAGCGGCTGGTGGGCGTGCCGCTGGCCGAGTACAGGGGCCCCGGCTTCGCATGAAGCAGATCCCATGATCCGCAAGCGCGCGCGCCGCAGGCGCTTCCAGAGGGGCATCATCATCATCCCCTCCGCGTTTACCCTGGGCAACGTCTTCTTCGGCGTCTTCGCCATGGTGATGGCGTCCCGCGGCGCGTACGAGTGGGCCGCCTGGTTCATCGTGTTCGCGGGCATCCTCGACACCTTTGACGGCGGCATGGCGCGCTTCACGCGCACGGGATCGCGCTTCGGCGCCGAGCTCGACTCGCTGGCCGACGCGGTCAGCTTCGGCGTGGCCCCGGCGATGGTCATGTACCAGCTCTACTGGGCCGACGGCTCCTGGAGCTGGCTGCTCTCCTACCTTTTCGTGACCGCGGTGGTGGTGCGCCTGGCACGCTTCAACGTGGAGCAGGGCGGAGAGGCGAAACGCTCGTTCCACGGGCTGCCGTCGCCGGCCGCGGGGATGATGCTGGCGACTTCCTACCCCTTCACCCAGACCGCTTTCTTCGAGGCGTATCTGAGCACCCTTCCGTGGGCCCAGATCATGGGCATCCTGATGGTGCTGCTCTCCGCGCTGATGCTGAGCCACGTCCCTTACGCGCGCATGCCCCGCGTGGGGCTGCGCACGCCCAGAACCCGCATCAACAGCGCCATCGCCGTGGCCGCCATCGTCGCCGCGATCGCCGCCCCCCGCTACTACTTCTTTCCGGTCCTGTTCGGATACGCCGTCTGGGGTCTTCTGAAGTCGGTGGCGATCGGCTTCCTGGACCGGCTTCCCGAGCGCGACCCTCTCCTCGAAGTGGACGAGGACGAGGATGAAGATGAGCCCGAAGACGAGGAAGATGTCCGGCCGCTCGACTACGGCGGCCTCGGACCCCGCTACCGCGCCCGCAGGCGCAATCGGCTCGTCCGACGGCGGCGGACCGACCCCCAGGACGACAACGGCACGGAGGACACAACTTGAGCCTGTACGCCATCGAGATCCGCGTGACCCCCCGCCGCGGGCTGCTGGACCCGCAGGGGAAGGCCATCCAGCACGCCCTGGACTCCCTGGGCTTCGCCGGCGTCGCGGAGGTCCGCGCCGGCAAGCTGCTCGTGATCGAGCTTGAAGCGGACTCGCCGGACGAGGCCGCCGCCCGGGCCACCCGCATGTGCGAGAAGCTGCTCGCGAACCCCGTGACCGAGGACTTCGCCATCGAAGTCGCGCGCGATGCGGCGCAGCCGGAGGCGGCGACGTGA
Organism: BD2-11 clade cluster bacterium bin43; assembly: GCA_002238605.1. Lineage (GTDB taxonomy): Bacteria > Gemmatimonadota > Gemmatimonadetes > Longimicrobiales > Gaopeijiaceae > BD2-11. The sequence continues at coordinate 129,453 of MPMR01000008.1, forward strand.
GAGCGGTGGTGGTGACCTTCCCGGGGTCCAACTGCGACTACGACTGCCTGCAGGTGCTGCGCAAGGTCATGAGGGTCGACACGCGCTTCATCTGGCACCGCGAGCGCGACCTGGGCGACCCCGACCTGGTGGTGCTTCCGGGCGGCTTCTCCTACGGCGACTACCTGCGCGCCGGCGCCATCGCGCGCTTCAGCCCCATCGTGGAGGCGGTGAAGCGCTACGCCGGGGGCGGCGGCATCGTGCTCGGCATCTGCAACGGCTTCCAGATCCTGTGCGAAGCCGGGCTGCTTCCGGGCGCGCTCCGGCGCAACGACTCGCTCAAGTTCCGAAGCCACGACGTGCATGTGCGGGTCGAGACCGCCGACACCGCATTCACCCGCGCGTACCGGCCCGGCCAGGTCCTGCGCATTCCGATCGCGCACGCCGAAGGCAACTACATCGCCGACCCGGCCACCCTCGAACGCCTCGAAGCCGACCAGCGCGTAGTCTTCCGCTACACCACGCGCGAGGGAGCGCGCGGGCAGGGCGGCAACCCCAACGGCTCCGCCAACGACATCGCCGGGATCATGAACGCCGCCGGCAACGTGCTCGGGCTCATGCCCCACCCGGAGCGGGCCGCGGAAGGCGTTCTGGGCTCCACCGACGGGCTCGGCGTCTTCGAGTCCCTGGTCGCGCACTGCGCGCGGGAGAGGGTGGCATGATCGCGCCCGCGGCCGGAGGAAACGGCAGCGCGCCCGCAGCGCCCGAGCCACGTCCCGGAGACCCGGAAGTCACGCCGGAGCTCGTCGCCGACCACGGTCTTTCGCCGGAGGAGCACGACAGGATCGTCGGCCACCTCGGGCGCACCCCGACCTTCACCGAACTCGGCGTCTTCTCGGCGATGTGGTCGGAGCACTGCGGGTACAAGAACTCCAAGCGCCTGCTCCGGCTCCTGCCCACCCAAGCGCCCTGGGTCATCCAGGGACCGGGAGAGAACGCGGGGGTGATCGACATCGGCGGCGGATACGCGCTCGCCTTCAAGATCGAGTCGCACAACCACCCCTCCGCGGTCGAGCCCTACCAGGGCGCGGCCACCGGAATCGGCGGCATCCTGCGCGACGTCTTCACCATGGGGGCCCGCCCGGTCGCGGTCCTCGACTCGCTCCACTTCGGGGACCTGGACTCGAGCCGCGTGCGCTACCTCTTCGACGGCGTCGTGCGCGGGGCCGGCGACTACGGCAACTGCGTGGGCATCCCCAACCTCGGCGGCGAGGCCTACTTCGACCGCGGCTACGAGGGCAATCCCATCATCAACGTGATGTGCCTCGGCATCATGAAGCGCGAACAGCTGATCCGGGGCGAGGCCCACGGGGAGGGCAATACGCTGATGGCGGTGGGCGCGCGCACCGGTCGCGACGGCATCCACGGGGCCACCTTCGCCAGCGAGGAGCTGGGCGAGGACTCCGACGCCAGCCGGCCCCAGGTGCAGGTGGGCGATCCCTTCACCGAGAAGCTGCTGCTCGAGGCCAGCCTGGAGCTGATCCGCAGCGGTCACATCGTGGGCATCCAGGACATGGGCGCCGCGGGCATCACCTCCAGCGCCGCGGAGATGGCGGGGCGTTCGGGGAGCGGGGTCGTGATCGACACCGCGCTGGTACCGGTGCGCGAGCCGGGGATGACGCCGTACGAGATCCTGCTCTCCGAGAGCCAGGAGCGCATGATGGTGGTCGTGCACAAGGGCCGGGAGGACGAGGTCCGGAAGATCCTGAACAAGTGGGAGCTGGAGGCGGCGGAGGTGGGCCACGTCACCTCCGATGGACGCTTCCGCATTCTGGAGGACGGACGCCCGGTCGCCGACATCCCCGCCATGCCCCTGACCGAGGGGTGCCCGACCTACGAGCGCGCGGGCATCGAGGGCGAGGAGGTGCGCGCGCTCAGGGAGATGGACCTGTCGCCCTACGCGGGCGGCGAGGGCGACCGCACCGCCGACTTCCTCCGCCTGCTCGCCTCCCCCAACCTCGCGTCGCGCCGCTGGATCCACGACCAGTACGACACCACCGTGCGCACCGCGAGCGTGGTCCAGCCCGGAGGGGACGCGGGCGTCCTGCGGGTGCGCGGCACGCCGCGCGGCATCGCCGTGACCACCGACTGCAGCGGCCGCTACACCTACCTGGAGCCCGGCACCGGCGCCCGCATCGCCGTCGCGGAGGCCGCGCGCAACCTGGCGTGCGCGGGGGCGCTGCCCATGGCGGTGACCAACAACCTCAACTTCGGCAACCCGCTCAAGCCGCACATCTACTACCAGCTGCGGGAGGCTGTGCTGGGGATGGCCGAGGCCTGCGCCCTCTTCGAGACCCCGGTGACCGGCGGCAACGTCTCGCTCTACAACGAGACCAGCGGGACGCCCATCTACCCCACGCCCGTCATCGGCATGGTCGGCATCATCGACGACCTCGAGCGCGTCACCCGGCACGCGTTCCGGCATGAGGGCGATGTCATCGTGCTGCTGGGCCGCAACACCGACGAGCTTGGCGCCTCCGAGTACCTGTACGCGATGCACGACATTGTGGGCGGAAAGCCCCCGCGGGTGGACCTGCTCGCGGAACGCGTGCTCCAGCAGGCGCTGCTGGCCATGATCGGCGAGGGGCTGCTCCGTTCGGCGCACGATTGTTCGGAGGGCGGCCTGGCGTGCGCGCTGGCGGAGAGCGCGCTGCATGACGGCAAGAACCCGGTCGGCATCCACGTGCGACTGGCGGACCCGCTGCCCTCTACCGCACTATTCTTTGGAGAGGCCCAGGGGCGCGTGGTGGTTTCGTGCGACCCCGCGAGCCTCGACCGGGTACGCCGGCTGGCCGATCGGTACGGCGTGCCCTGCACGGAGATCGGCACGGTCGGAGCAATCGGCGGCAGTTTCGTCGTGGAGAGCGCGGACGCTCGCATCGAGGCGGAAATCGGGGAGGTGGGTGCGGTGTATTTCGGGGCTCTGCCCGAGCGCATGGACGCACAGTAGAAGGAGATGGCAGCCCGTGGACGAAACACGCCCGGCATGGGAGCGGCGATGGATCCACGAACTGCCGGCGCCCGGAGGCGGCACATGAAGCCCACACAGCAATCGCTTCCGCTGGCCGGCAAGGCTGAACCGCGGTCGCGCCCTCATGGCCCGCAGGACATCTCGAGTGCGCTGCTGGAGGGCCGGCCCCGCGAGGAGTGCGGCATCTTCGCGGTCAGCGGCATCGACAACGCCGCCGAACTCGTCTTTCTCGGGCTCTACGCGCTCCAGCACCGGGGACAGGAATCCGCCGGCATCTACTCGATCGACCGGGCCGGGCGCGCGAGCGTGACCAAGGGCCTCGGGCTCGTCTCCGACGTCTTCAACGCGAAGAAGCTGAGCGGCCTCCCGGGCGGGACCTCGGTCGGCCACGTCCGCTACTCGACGGCCGGGGGCAGCCTGCGCGAGAACGCCCAGCCCATCGTGGCGCGCTACGCGAACGGGCCGCTCGCCATCGCGCACAACGGCAACCTCACCAACGCCCTGGACCTGAAGGACCGGCTGGTGCACGAGGGCGCACTCTTCCAGACTTCGAGCGACTCGGAGGTCATCGTGCACCTGATGGCGCGCTCGCGGCACCGCGACGTCGAGCAGCAGGTGGACGACGCCCTGGCTCACCTGGAGGGCGCCTTCTCGCTCGTGATCACGGTGGGAGACGCCCTCTACGCCGTGCGCGATCCGCGCGGGTTCCGCCCGCTCCTGCTCGGGCGCAAGGACGGGGGTCACATCCTGGCGTCGGAGTCGTGCGCCTTCGACATCGTCAATGCCGAGTACGTGCGCGACGTCGAGCCGGGCGAACTGCTGCGCATTCGAGGCGGCAAGGTCGAGAAGCTGCGCAGCCTGCGCGCCGCGCCCCGTCCCTCGCCGTGCATCTTCGAGCTGGTCTACTTCGCCCGCCCCGACTCGCGCATCTGGGGGGCCAGCGTGGACCGCTCCCGGCGGGCTTTCGGGCGCCAGCTCGCGCGCGAGCATCCGGTCGAGGCGGACGCCGTGGTGGCCGTCCCGGACAGCGCGAATTCGGCGGCGCTGGGATACTCCGAGGAAACCGGCATGCCCTTCGAGCTCGGCCTCCTGCGCAACCACTACGTGGGGCGCACCTTCATCCGTCCCTCGCAGGCGGATCGCGATTTCGGGGCGCGCATCAAGTACAACCCTGTACGCGAGGTGCTGGCGGGACGGCGCATCGTGCTCGTCGACGACTCCATCGTGCGCGGCACCACCAGCCGCAGCCTGGTGCGCTTCGTGCGGGAGGCGGGCGCGGCCGAGGTGCATCTGCGCATCGCCAGCCCTCCGGTGCGCAACCCCTGCTTCTACGGCATCGACATGCCCAGCAAGGAAGAGCTGATGGGCTCGGGATACACCGTGGACGAGATCCGCGAGGAGCTCAAGCTGGATTCGCTCGGCTACCTTTCGCTGGAGGGGATGACCAAGGCCGTGGACGAGTTCGGCCCGTTCTGCGACGCCTGTTTCTCGGGGAAGTACACGGCGCCGCTGGTGGACATCGAACGCCAGCTGGACAATTCGCTGCTCGCGCTGGCGCGCTGACGAAGCGCCGTGTCAGCCGCCCGGCGGCACCACCGCTTCCGCCGTGTAGATGAGGTCGCCGAGCGGCGAGTTGTCGCCATTGGCGGAGTTGCCGGTCACGTGGAACACGACCGGCGACGGTTCCTCTGGCGCCACCCACTCGAAGCTCCAGCTGGCCACATCGCCCGGACCGAGCTGGCTCCCCTCGACCGTGTGGTTGATGTAGTCGACGCCGCCCTCGCTACGGACAACCGTGCGGCCGTCCAGGGAAGCCAGGCGCCCGGCCGGCGCGCCTGTCCGCTCGCCTTCCTGGAAGCGCGCTGCGGCCTGGAAGCCGGCGCTCCCCATCCCCTCCCCTTCCACGATCACCGTAACCACGTAGACCGCGCCCGGTGTGAACGAAGCGGGCACGCCGTCGAGCAGGAGCGCGCCGCCCAGTGCGTTGAGCTCGAGGTCGAGGTGGCACTCGATGCAGGTGAGCTCGCCGAAGCCGCCGGTGCGCGCGAGGGGCGGACCGTCGGCGTGGGGGATGGGGACGCGGAGCGTGGGGGTGCTGGCACCGGCGGCGGCGAAGGCCGGAGCCGCCGCAAGGGCAGGGCTCGCGGAGAGGGCGTAGCTCGCGGCAAGCGCGCCGGCGCTGGAGTCGCCCGCGGAGGATGCTCCCGCACCGGAAACGGCTACCCCGGCAAGCGCGCCGGCGAGAAGCCACCGGTTCGCTATACGCAAATTACGCATTTTACGCAAAATACGTAAAACGCGACCGGCCGGGCCGGCCTCCCCGCCGGCCCGGCCGATCCGTTCCGCGTCCCGCGGGCGCCTAGAAGCTGACCGGCCGCGAAGGCGGCAGCACCGCCCGGCCGATGGTGTTGGTGTCGGCGCCGAACCAGACCACGTTGGTGTTCGGGTCGTAGTACATGTGGCGGATGGTCCCGCCTCCACTCTCCACCGCCACCGAGCTGATGTACTCCTCGGTGCGCGTATCGAAGCCCACGAACATGTTGGGCTGCACACCGGTTTCGACGAACCAGACGCGGTCGTCGTTGTCGATGGCGACGCCGTAGGGGCGCGCATCGCCGCCGCTCGGGTTGGCCCACTCGGTGACCTCGCCGGTGTCCGGGTCGACGCGGCCCAGGAAGCCGCGCGCGTAGTCCACGTACCAGACGATGTCGTCGGAGTCGATGACCAGCCGCCGGGGGCGCGAACCCTCGGGAAGTTCGAAGTAGGTGGGCTCGAAGCTCTCGGGGTCGACCATGACCAGCAGGTTGGTGCCGAAGAGCGACGCCCAGGGCCGGTCCTGCGAGTCCATCTTCAGGCCGTAGGGGCGGGTCGACCCGCCGCGCGCGCCGGGGTTGGCCGGCATCTCGACCAACCGCACCTCTCCGCTCTCCTTCCAGAACTTGCCCACGAAGTTGCCGCCCTGGACGGTGAACCAGAGGTCGCCGGCGGCATCGAAGGCGAAGGTGTGCGGGTCGCGGGCGCGCTCGTCGGGCATGGGGAAGATCTCGATGTCGCCCGTCCCGGGATCGAGCCGGCCGAGGTTGCCGACCAGGTTGCCGGTGTACCAGACCATGCCGTCGTCGGCCACGACCACGGTGTGCGGGCCGGCGCCGTCCGGCAGGTCGAACTTCTCCATCTCGCCGGTCTCGGGGTCGAGGACCGCGGCGTAGTGCGAGCGCTGGCCGGCGAACCAGACGCGGCCGTCGGGGGCCACGTACGGATCACGGGGCCGGCTCTGCTCCCACGGCACCTGCCACTCCTCCAGGGTCGGGTCGTTCTCTTGCGCGAAGCCACTGACGGGGACCGCCAGCAGCATCAGGGACACCGCTACCATCGCACTGCACAGGAATTTCATGATTCGGCCCTCCCGCCGGATTCCGGAGACGTTCTGCGCACGTTGGGACACTCGGACAACACTGTGAATCGAAGGTTCGGGTGGCGGCGCGGCAAGGAAGCGAGGCGCCTGCGTTTTCCCACTCCCTCGGCACTCTTCCCCCACCCGTGCCCCACACGCTTGCTTCGCCCACGCAGACGCCCCGCCTCGCGCACCGCTTTACGCTTTGCAAGGACACATGGGCTTCGTCCGGCGTTGAAGCGGGTGGCCCGGGTTTCTATCTTGCGGAGATGGAGGGGTGGCAGAGCGGCTAATTGCACCGGTCTTGAAAACCGGCGGGTCTTGACCCACGTGGGTTCGAATCCCACCCCCTCCGCTCGCGGGCGGAGCCCGTGCCCGGAGGGGCTGTGATTCGAACCCAGGGTTGAGCCTCCGGTGCTTCGCATCCTCGGCTCACCTTCGGCGCCGCTGCGCGGCCCCTCGGTTGCGAATCCCACCCCGGTCGTCTTTCGGACCGGCGGCAGGGCAACCTGTGATGCGAACCCAGGGTTGGGCCTCCAGGTGCTTCGCGTCGTCGGCTCACCTTCGGCGCCGCTGCGTGGCCCCTCGGTTGCGAATCCCACCCGCTTCGCTTGTGATGGCGACATGAATGCCTGAGGAGGGCGCTCTTGGGATACCGCTCTTCGTTGCCCTTGTTCGTGATGGTCGCCGGTCTCCTTGGCATTGCATCCTGTACCTCCGAGAAGGGTTGGGTTGAGGCGCAAGCGGCTCTGACGTGGGATGACGTCGGAGTGATTTCGACGTTCGGGGAAGTGGAGCAAGCCGGTTGGCTGTCGCTTCTGCGAAGGCCCCGCGACGCGGTCATTCATGGAGAGGATGTCCTTATCCTCGATGCTTCGCCTCCATGGATTCGCGTGTTCAAGCGCGATGGCGAGTTCCTGGAGGCGCTGGTCTCGGTCGGCGAAGGACCTGGCGAAGCCGTTCGTCCGTCTTCGATGGCGACCGCAGGTGGTGACGGCTTCGTCCTCACCGATCGACTCGGAGTCTCTCGCTTCAACCGAGAGGGCCGGTTGCTTGCATTCTCCCGGCGTACCGCATACGTAGCGATGGGAGCCGTGGAAGCCTGTTCAGGCCGACTGTTCGTTGTGACACGGGCCACCTTGCCGGAAGCTGCTGCCGTCCTGGGGGAGATCATGCCGGGAGGATCGCTTGACACTCTCCTCGTCTTCGCCCCGTCACGTTTGAACAGCAGGACACATCACACATGGTTCAGCCACGGAGACGCGTCCGGGCTGTTGGTGTACACGGAAGAGGCTGGGCGTCCTCGTCTTCTTCGTATCGATTGTGATGGCGAAGTACTCCAAGAGGTCACCCTGGATCCTCTTGGCAACGGGCAGAGGGCGGAGATGCTGCAGTCGGGGACGATCAAAGTCACCGCAGCGGAACCTCCGTTCCCAGCAGGACTCGCACTGGTAGACGGCTTCATGCTGTGGGCTGTGCAGGAGGATGATTCGACGACTTCGATCACGGCATACGGATCGGACGGCGCCCGTCGTCGGGTAACCATCGACGGATGGTACCAACTCCTGGACCATGGGCCCCAGGGAGACTTGCTGTTTGGCAATTCCTTCTCGACAAGGGGGACGTGGGGTTTCATTCCGTCCGTAGTACTTGTTGATGGCCGACAGCTGTTGGGACACATGAGGGACATCGACCAGGAGTCGACGCGGGAAGACTTATGACTCCGCGATGGCGGGTCACCTGGAGCCGTTTCACTGACGATGTCGTCCGGAGCTGCCGTCCTGAGCCGCTTGACCACTGGAATGGCGTGTGACGGAGCGCCGCCGCCGAAGTAGCCGATAACGGCTGAGGAACCCCACATACCGGGTGGATGGTATGCCCACGGAAGCGGTACAGTGCGCCTCGCCGGGCGAGTTGGTAAACGGGCGGACGGCGACGGAATGGGGAGGCGGCGGTTCGGGTGGCTGTTCATCAGCACTTCAAGGGGGTGCAACCGTGGCGTTCCCGCGATCCATTTCTCGTGTGGTGATTCTTCTTGCCGTGACGGCGTCACCTGGCGTTGGTCAGGTCGTCGAGGGGCCGGAGGGACCCGTCGAGTTCATTGGGCTCGAGCGCTGGAAAGCGTCGGCGTTGCTGGAGGCGATTCAGGAGACCGCGCCCGGCCAGCCCCTCGGCGCCTGCGCGGGCACGATGAAGAGTGAACTGGGCTTCGCCGACGCCGGCGTCTTCGGCTATCTCGAGTCGACTACATCCAGGTCCGAACGATACACGGTCATCATCGGCATCGAAGACCGGGCTCGAGTCCGGTATCGCACCGTCGGAAGCGAGACCATCGAGCTGCCGGCATCCTGGCAGGCCCTGAAGTCCTTAGCCGACAAGGACTTTCGGTCTCTGTACCTGGCGAGGGAATTGTTCGATCTCAGACATGATCGCGAGACCGCGCGCAAGTTTGCGAGCCTCTTCGACTCCGACCTGGCCGCCATCGAGCCCGTCTGGGAACTGTTCGCGGCCCTGGATGGCGAGCGGGATCGGCGCCTGGCCCGGGAGATACTCGCCAACGACGCGTCCTGGATGTCGCGCGGGATCGCGGCGACCGTCCTCCTGAACTTCGGCGAGGACGATACCGCCTGGCACGACCTGGTTTCTGCGGCGATCGATCCCCACGCGTGGGTCGCCAACGCCGCAATATCGGTTCTCCGGAGCTGGGGCCGGATGGAGAACGTCCGCCCTGTCCGTTGGGAGGGGGCCCGGGAGCCGCTCCTGGCGGTGCTCGATGGCACCAATCCGTTCGCGTTCGGCGCGGTTGTGAGTGCCCTGACCGCCACCGGGATCGAACCCGCGTTGGGAAGGCAGCTGATCCGGGAAGCGCCGGACCTCCTCTTGGCGCACGTCGACGCCGAGCATGAGAGCACACGGGAATCCGCGCTGGGCCTCCTGACGGCCGTCAGTGGCGAGGACTTCGGAGCCGATTCCGAAGCCTGGGCGGAATGGCTCGACGATTCGCCTGGAGGCGCTCACCGCTCCACGCTCATCCCCACGATCAGGCGCTCCTTCCTGAACAGATCGATGCCCTGATGGGCGATGTAGAGATTCAGGGGCTCGCCCCAGGCGGCGCGCACGCGTGAGAGCTGGAGGTTTACGCCCCAGGAGGCGTTCACCACGAGTTCGGAGCCGTCCTGGTTCAGCACCCCGAAGCCGAACGAGGTGACCGGGCTGATCCACCAGGTGTCGCGCTGGTAGAGCCACGGCGGCCGGTACTGCAGGTTGGCGGCCACCATCCAGCTGGGTTTCCCCTGCCCCAGGGAGACGGACGCTTCCGGGACGACGTTGAACGCCCCGAGGTGATCGCTCGGGCCCCAGTCCGCGGCAACTCCGAAGATCCACTGGGTATGGGGTCCTCCCAGGACGCCCGTGTAGGGGCGCAGTTCGCGGGCCGGGAAGCCGAGGGAGGGATCGAGGCGGCTGTCGCCGTAGACCTGTGCAGGATGATCGAGGTCGGGTTCCATGGGGGCGAGTTCGGATTCAGTCAGCACGGGCACGCGCTCGGCTTCGGTCGGCACGGGCTCGGGCGGGGCTTCGATTGGCGCGGGCGCCGGTTCCGTTTCGGTCGGCGCGGGCGCGAACCCGGGCTCAACCGTCATCGCCGGCACATCCTCGGGCCGGGCCTCGACCGAGGGGGCAGCATCGGCGCGAGCCGTCTCCTCCAGCGTCCTCGCCATCTCGTCCAGGCGCGCGTCCACTCGCTCCGCCAGGCGGTCTTCCATCTCCGCGAGGTCGCCCCGGCTGAGGTCCGGACGGCGGCGGCCGCGGTTACCCCCCACGAGGATCTTCAGGCCGGCGGACAGCTGCCAGTTGTGGACGAGGTCGCCGGGATCCCTGACGTCTTCGAAGTCCACGGCGGCGGCATCGAGGTCCGGGCGCGACATGATGTAGTCGCGCGCGGCCGCCGTCAGCCGCAGATGCCGGCCCAGTCCGAGATCGACGCCCCCTCCAACGATCAGCGCCGTGCGATCGGAGGGGACGCTCGCCGCATCCGGAGCCAGGTCCGGGCCGAACTCCATCCTGCCGGCGCCGGCCAGCAGATGGGGCGAGAACAGCGACGGCCCTCCCAGGTTGAACTGCGCTTCCCCGCCGTACCCCTTGATCCCCTCCTCCCAGGCGTGACGGTCGTCGACGCCCCGCCAGTAGAAGCCGCGCAGCCCGACGAGGGGACCGACCTCGAAGCCCGCGCGGAAGCCGGCGATGGGCTGATCGTCGATGCCGAAACCGGGATCGAATGCCTGTGCGCCGCCGAAGGGTTCGAACGACACGGCGGCGCCGGACGACATGGGCCGGTAGTCGCGGTCGCCGGCTCGATACCGGTTCGACCACGAAGTGTAGTCCGGCCCGCCGAGCTGCAGCATCAGCCCGACGCGGATGGCCAGGTTGCGGCGCAGGGCGCCCGCATCCGGATCCTCGGGAAGCGCGGGATCTCCCACGGACACGGGGACGGCCAGCTCCAGTGGATCGAGATAGTACCGGCTGCGCGCCACCATCACCTCGCCGTCGAACAAACCCAGCACCCGGGTTCGAAGTCCCAACCCGTACCTGAGCTGGACGCGCCGGAGGTCGCTGCCCGCCTCCGGCCGGAACCGCAGGATGCCCGCTCCACCCATGAGCACGGGCACCAGGGAGCCCCTGGCGAGTCCGACGGATACCTCGGCTCCGTAGGAAGCGATATCCAGCAACTGCTCGGGCGGCGGCGTCCGCATGCCGGCCGCGAACGGCAGGCGGGACAGGTGGGTCGGGCGGGAGTCGCTCTTCCGGAAGAAGGCCGTCAGGTCCACGTACTCCCCGAACCCGAGTCCCGCGGAGCCGCCCAGGGAGCGCGCCTTGCCGAGGCCGAGAGACTCGTCCCACTCCGTCCAGGTGACGGAGGGACGGAGGTGGTAGCGCAGTTGCTGGGCAGCGAGAGGCGCGGAAGTGGATGCGAGGGCGCCCGCGAGTAATCCGGCCAGCAACAGGCTGCGGGATGCGGGATGTCCCGCAGGCAGTTGAATTGATTTTCTGACTGTAACCGGTATAGTCACCACAACTATCCTCCTCATATTGGTTGCCACGCGCTCGCGCCCGGGCTCGCTTACGTTGCGCCGGCCCGAAGGTTTCGAAGCCCGAAGGCTTGATTCGAGGCTCCGAAGACCCGATTCGTGACTTGCGGTGCCGGTGCCGGGTCGTGGCCGTTGCCTGCCCATGGGTTAAGCGTCCGAGAACGGGCGAAATACCATGGCCCGCGAGCTGTGCGTCTCGTGGTGCGCGCCCTTCTTCGTCCGCACCGAGCACGCTCCCGGGGACGAAGTCGGCAACCATCTCGCGCTCCAGGGGCAACCATCTCGCGTCCCGGGCAACCGACCCCGAAGGCAAAGCGTCAGAGCTACCGATGAGGGCCGAAGGGGCTCGGGCGGGTTGACCGAGAGACCACGGCGGAAGATTTCGGGACGGCATCGCCAGCTCTGGCCAGGAGGACACCGGTGGTACACAACGATCACGGCGGGTTGCACGAGGACCTGAAGCTGACGGGAGCCCGGATCGGGCGTCGCGACATGCTCCGGCTCGCCGCCGGAGGAATGAGCGCGCTATACCTGTTGGGATGCTCTGACGGCGTGCTCGGGGTCGGCGAGGGCGATGGCGACGGCGCGTGCGACGCGATCCCCGAAGAGACCGCGGGCCCCTTTCCCGCCAATGGCTCGAACGGACCCGACATCCTGAGCCAGGCCGGGGTGGTCCGTTCGGACATCCGGTCGAGCTTCGCGGGTCTTTCCGGGGTGGCCGACGGCGTGCCGCTCACCGTGACTCTGCAACTCGTCGATGGGCGGAACGGGTGCGGGCCGGCGGTGGGTCTGGCGGTGTACTTGTGGCAATGCGACCGGGAAGGCCGTTATTCGCTCTACTCGAGCGGCGCCACTCAGCAGAACTATCTGCGCGGCGTCCAGGAGAGCGACTCGAGCGGGAGCCTGTCGTTTACGACCGTCTTCCCGGGCTGCTACCCGGGCCGCTGGCCCCACATCCACTTCGAGGTCTACCCGAGTCTCGCCGCCGCGTCTGACGCGCGCAACAAGATCGCGACCTCGCAACTGGCATTCCCGGAAGATGCCTGCAACGCGGCGTACGCGACGCAGGGATACGAGGGCAGCGTCGACACCCTCGAGCGCGTTTCGCTCGCGAGCGATGGCGTGTTCAGGGATGGTGTGGACCAGCAGCTCGCCACCATGACCGGGAACCCGTCATCGGGGTTCACCGCGCAGTTGACGGTCGGGGTGTAGCCGGACTCGAACGGCTGTCAACGCCTTTCTCCCGGGGAAATCTCGCTCCGCGTCGGGTAGTCCCATCCAGCCATTCGTTCGCCCGGCAACCGGGGTCACCTTTGCCGGTAGGTGCCGGATGGAGCTCGATGGTTCACACGAGATCCGGCTCGGCTCCCTCTTCAGGCCAGAGATCCGGGAACGATGCCCAAGGTCAGAGATGCGATACGCTTGGTCACAGCCGACGGCTGGTTCCTGACAAGAACGCGTGGAAGCCACCGTCAGTACTGGCACCCGGTCAAGCCCGGAACCGTCACCATTGCAGGCAGAAGGAGCAAAGACTTGGCCCCCGGAACCTAGAAGAGTATTCTCAAGCAGGCCGGACTCGATAAGGAGAAGCACCGTGACCTACGCCATCGTCATTGAGCGAACCGACCACGGCTACTCCGCTTACGTCCCGGACCTTCCCGGATGCGTAGCTGCCGCGGACTCTCAGGAGGAAACGGAGAAGCTGATTCGCGAGGCAGTCGCCTTCCACCTGGACGCTATGCGAGAACACGGGGATCCCATTCCGGAGCCACAGACGTCGGTCAGGTTGGTGGAGGTCCCTGCCGCGTCATAGGACGGATCCACATCGCGGCAAGTTGGGTCGCGCCGTGATGTTCCTGTCGAGCTGCCCGCCGTGCAGGGGCTACCGTGGCCGCCCCAGCGGTCTTCCATCCAGCTCCCATCCCGGGTCGATTCCGATTCCGAGGTGATCGAGTGCCGTCGCGGCCACGTCCACGATGAATGCGCGTCCGGGGGGCGGCCAGTTCGCGGTGTCGGAGCCGCTCGCAAGGATGAAGATGGTCATCTCCTCGAGGGAGTCGCCGCCGTGGCCGCCGTCCGCGCGCCTGCCGTGGTCGGTGCTGATGAGCACGAGCCAGTCCTCGTTCATGTAGCCGGGGCGGGCCCGGACAGCCTCGATCAGCATGCCCACATGCCGGTCCGCGAGCGCGATCGCGTCCCGGTACTCCGCGCCGATGGAGCCGTGCTGGTGGCTGGTCTCGTCGGGGTTGCCGAGGTAGACGAACATGGCGTCGGGGTCGGCGATGGCGAGATGGCGCACGGCCTGCGCGGTGAGTTCGGCATCGGCTTCGGCCCAGCCCAGGTCGTAGCCGTCCAGCACGACCCGGGTATCGACCGAAGGCGGGAGCACAGGATCGCCGCCTTCGAGTTCCGCGAGGGGCAGCCAGTCCAGGGCGGCGAAGGTGGCCAGAGCGGGGCGCTCCTGCTCCACGCGCGTCAGGAAGCTCGGCCAGGCGTCGTAGTCGCGGCCGGTGAAGTTGTTGTCGGTGACCCCGTGCTTTTCGGGCCACACACCGGTCAGCATCGAAGACCACGACGGGCCGCTCACCGACGGAGTGGTCGTGCGCGCTTCCGCCGTGTACCACCCGCTCGCCGCCAGCGCGTCCATGTTGGGCGTCGGGACCTCGGCGAGCACGTCCGGCCGCACCCCGTCGATGCCGATGAGGAGGACCTTGGGGGTGGTCTGGGTCGCGGCGGGCGTGGGTGAGGCGCAGAGGAGTGCGGCCATGGCAGCAGCACCACAGAGCAGTGCGGCCCTGCTACACGCCCGGGCGAGCAGCGCAACCGTCCCCGACGCCCGGATGAGCGCCACGAATCCCGGTCCGATCGTCCGCGGGCATAGGCATGTGGCCCTCTCGCTGTGGCCGGCAGGCCGGTGAATCACTGTGGTCATCGCTCGCTCATCAGGTCCACAAGCCGCTCCAGGCAGATGTTCCATCCCACTTCGTGCCCTTCCCTGTCGTCGACCGTCGGGAAGCCGTCGTGGGAGAGCCGGATTTCGGTGCCGCCTTCGGCCCGCGCGAACTCCAGCGTCACGAGGGTCTCCGCTCTCATCGGATGCGGCTCCTTCCAGCTCCAAGTGTAAACCAGCCGACGCGGCGGATCGACCTCGCGGTAGGTGCCGTGGGCGGTCACGTGACCGTCCTCGACCTCCAGGCAAATCGAGTAGCGCCCGCCCACGCGCAGGTCGACATCCACCTCTACGCCCGCGTTCGGGTCGGGATGCGTCCAGCGCTCCATCTTCTTCCTGCCGGTCCAGGCTCCGAAGACCTGGTCGGGGGTTGCCGGGATGGTGCTGAGAAGGTGCAGGGATGTCGAGTTGCGACTCATGGAACTCGCTCTGTGGTGTTGCATAGGATTCGCGAGATGCCGTCTACCCTCTTCTTTCCGATTCGCGCGCAGCAGTTCCAATCCGCACCGCGATCCGTCATGCGGACGCCTCGCGCGTCAACGCATCCCATTCTGCCATTCCCACGCCCCACCCCCAGCATCAGCTTTCTTCCGCAGGTGTCTTCGGCAAGACGTTGGGATCAGGGAGGCGTTCGTGGCAGGCAGAATCGCTCTCGACTTTCGTACCTTTCGGTACGATATTGACCGGTGACCGGGGCTCAGTTCGTGAGGCGGACCAGACGATACGCCAGACGGACTGACCTGGAGGTACGCTTCGATCCCAGCCGCGGCAAGGGAAGCCATGGGTTGCTCTACCTCGGAGGGCGTCGCACGGTCGTGAAGCGCGGCGAACTGAAGCGTGGCACCCTTCGAGCCATGTTGAAGCAACTGGATATCCGCGAGGAGGACTTCTGATGCGGTACGCCTATCCATGTGAGATGACCCCTGAGGCGGACGGCGGGTTCTCTGTCTCGTTTCCGGACGTGCCTGAAGCCTTGACCTGCGGCGACGATCAGGTCGAAGCACTGGCTATGGCGGAAGACGCGTTGGCGGTTGCGCTTGGGGCCTACGTTCGTGCCCGGGAGGACATCCCGACGCCGGGGCCACTGCTATCGGGACAAATCATCGTTGCAGTTCCCTTGGTGGTGGCGGCCAAACTCTCGCTCTACACGGCGATGCGCGAGCAGGAGCTTTCCAAGGTCGGACTGGCCGCACGCATGGGTCTCAGCGAGGGCGCGATCCGCAAGCTGATGAACCCTGGGCACCGGTCTCACATTCGGCAGGTCGAGAAGGCTCTGAGGCACCTGGGCAGGCGGCTGGTCGTCGAAGACGGGGCATCCTCGAACGGCGGCCCGATCCCGAAGGGGTCGGCCACAACCGCGTAGCCGCCTACCGCAGAAAAACGCTCTTGGGGATGAATCCCGAGACGACCTGGGTGATGTCCACCACCTCGTTGATGCGGAAGTCCACCGCTATGCTCGCCAGCGACAGCGCCTTCGCCGGCGTGAGGCCCTTTTCCTCGACCAGGAAGTCGACGACGGCCCGGGTGGCGTGGCGCGTTGCCCGGTCCAGGTCGACATCGATGCCCATCAGGATGTAGTGCTCGTCGTTCTCGGCCATCGGCGCATCGATGGACCGGTCCTTGTGCACGGCGAGGCGGAAGGTGCCGGTGAGCGACTGCTCGATGGCGGTGCCGCTCACTTCCCCGTCGCCCTGTGCGCCGTGCGGATCGCCCACGTAGAAGAGGCCCCCGGGGTGGAACACGGGCAGGTAGACGGTCGTGCCGGCCTTGAGGTGCTTCACGTCGAGGTTGCCCCCGAAGGCTCCGGGCGGGGTCGATCCCTGCACGCCAGGCGCGGTCACGCCGGGCTGGCCCATCACGGGATCCGGCGCCACGGCCAGGATGCCCAGGAACGGCTCGAGCGGCACGTGGATGTCGTCGGCGAGGAACGCGACCTCCACGCCGTCCACCTCACCCGTGTGAATCACGTGGCGGCCGCTCTCCGGCGGGATGTCCAGCGCCGGGTCGCCCTCCCGAAAGCCGGGATACGAGGTCGAGAACACGCCGCTGCGCGCGCCCGTGCTGTTGATGCCCCAGTTCGCCCGCGTCTCGACGGAGAGAATCTCGATCTCCAGCACATCCCCGGGCTCCGCGCCCTCGACATGGATGGGGCCGGTGATGATGTGGCTCCCCTGCCGGTCACGAAGCCGTCCGTCGCGCGAGGCCCAGAAGTCCAGCACGTCCTGGTGGATCTCTTCCCGCGCGATGCCCAGGCCGGTGAGGAAGGCAACCGGCTCTTCGTCCTGGCCCGCCCCCGCCGAGGTCAGCGTGTTGACGCGAACGGTCTCCCCGGACTGCATCCGCAGCACCGGCTCCTTGTCGATGGGGAACCAGCCCCAGGCCACGTTCTCGGGGGTCGAAGGGACGAAGTGGTCGGCCTCGATGGGCTGGGTGGCGGCGCCGGGCCGGGTGGCGGAAGCGGGTTGGCCGCCGGCGGCGTCGGCGCTCGCGGCGTCGTCGACCGGTCTCGCGCAGGCGGCCGTGACGGCGAGAGTCAAAGACGCGAAGAGGCCAGCGCGGGAAGCGAGCCGAGGGAGCCATGCGCGCGATTCGCCGTTCGAGCGGGTCGGTGTCCGGTGGCTGTTCCCGGGATCATTGTTCGACATACTCATTCCTCGTTCGGCTGTTGCAGGAGCACTGGGTGTCATGTGGGGCGTCGACCGGCTCGCATCCCGTCCAGGAGTGTCGAGGTGGTCTGCCGGATCAGCTCATCGGCATCCACGGCAGTGAGGATCTGTCCCTCGATCAGCAGCGACGCCAGACCGTGCACGGCACCCCATGCCACGTAGGCCTGCAGGTGGGGATCCCGTCGCTCGATCGTTCCGCTCCGCTGGTGGGTCTGGACGATGCGCACGAGTTCGTCGAACAATGCGTTCGCGGCCTCGCGGAGCTCGGGTCGGTCCTCGCGGGTAACCGCTTCCTTGCCGTACATCAGGCGATAGTGCCCCGGGTTCTCGAGCGCGAACCGCACGTATTCCTCACCGACCTGCCGGAGCCGCTCGATCCCTGCTCCAGGGGCTCCCGCGCCCACTGCCTCCAAGCGGTCTCGAAGGCGGTCGAAACCGGCAGCGGCAACCGCGACCAGGAGCGCGGACTTGTCTGCGAAGTGGCGATAGGCGGCGGACCGCGACACGCCCAGACGCCGCCCGATCGCGCGCATCGTCACGCTCGAAGTCCCTGCCTCGTCGATCATCGCAGCGGCTTCCGCAAGCAGTGCCGCCCGCAGGTCTCCGTGGTGATACGCGCTGCCGTCGGGGGTCATGCCCAAAGGTGATCGCATCAGACGTGATCAGCAATGTTGACCGCGTCAACGTCACCGGTTATGTTGACATCGTCAACAGACTCGCATCGATCCACCCGGGGGAGGAACAGCCAGATGTCCGCCAACGAGCAGATTGCCCGGTTCCTGGAGGCAGGCCCCACCACCTGCGCTCGCCTCGCGGCGGCGGTTGTCCTGGTCGCCGCAGGTTGGTTCGCCGTCCCCGTGGCGGCGAGCGCTCAGGGGCGAGACGGCTTCTATTTGCGGGGCGATTTCGGGGACTCGGATGCGTTGACCATGCGGGCCCGAATGGAGGGCATCGATGAGCCGACGCGTTGTGACCGGCTGTTGTATCCCGATCCGGCCACTGTCCCGCGCGACCCTGCATGCTCCGGATATGCACCCGGCGTGTTCGCGACGATGGAGTTCGATCGGGGAGCGGAGACCATGACCAGCGCAACCGCTCTCGCCCTGGGGTACTCCCGCGGCAGGCTCCGCGTGGAAGCGGAGCTGAGCAACACAGTGCTGGGCGGAACCTCGGCGCCGATGTCGGACGCCGGGCAGCTGGCGGAGGAGAGGGGGCATGAGTGGAGCGCGGTCGAACAGCCTCAAGCCCGGATATCGGGGTTCAGCGTCAGCGACCTGTTCGTGAACGTGCTCCTCGACTTCAGCAATTCGTCGCGCTTCACGCCGTTCCTGGGCGCCGGAGGCGGCATCTCCACCGTCATTCTCGCCTTCGAGGGTCTGCGGGTCCGGCGCACGCTCGCCGACGGGTTCGCTCCCACTGGGGGCGTCGCCCCCGCCATGGACACAGTTGTTCCTGCATGGCAGATGCGAGCGGCAGGCACGGCCGACCGCATGTCGCTCCCTATGGCTGAATCGACCCTCGGAACCAACCTGATCGGCGGGCTGGCGTTCGATGCGAACGACCGATTCAACATCGTGCTTCGGTGGCGTTATGCGCGTTACCGCGATGTCCGCAAATCGGGAAAATGGGACCTGGTGCGAAGCCACGGGCCGGTGCTCGCAGATGGCAGGACCCCCGCGACCTTCGGTCTGGCGCTCAGCGACATCGCGTCCTACTCGGGCGCCATCTCGTTCGTGTACGGGCTCTGACCGGCTGCGTCAACAGACTCGGAGCGACCACTCAAAGGAGGAAGTGCCAGATGTCCGCCAACGAACAGATTTCCGGATTCCTGAAGGCAGGCCTGGAACGGGGCCTACCTCGAGGGCAACTCAAGGAGGTGCTTCTCGAGGCCGGCTGGCCTCAAGATCAGGTTCGACGCGCCCTGGGCGGTTTCGCCGACGTCGCGTTTCCGATCCCCGTCCCCCGCCCCGCACCATACCTCTCCGCTCGTGAAGCCTTCGTCTACCTCGTTCTCTTCGGCACGCTGTACAGCAGCGCGGTCAGCCTGGGGAGCCTCATCTTCGCGTTCATCCATCAGGCGTTTCCCGATCCTTCCCTGGATCCGGCAGCCGCCCTGGCCGCGACGCGAGAGGCGATACGGTGGTCGATCTCCTTTCTCGTCGCGACGTTCCCCGTCTTCGCCTTCGTCTTCTGGACGAACGATCGAGCTGTCCGGAAAGACCCGGGTCGACGGCTTTCACGGGTTCGGCAATCGCTGACGTACCTGTCACTCTTCCTGGGTGCAGCCACCCTCATCGGCGTGGTCACGAGCATCGTCTACAACCTCCTCGGCGGCGAATTGACGGTCCGGTTCGCCCTGAAGGTCGTCACTGTCGGAACGATCACCGGCTTGCTGTTCGGATACTTCCTGCGCGACGTGCGCAAGGAGCAGGTGGCAGAATGAAACTCTCGCCGCAACACATCGCGTTGGCAGCCTCGGGAGCGGCCGTTGTCGCGGCGGTGGCGTTCGGGCTCGTACTCCTGGGACCTCCCGCGCAGGAGCGCGAGCGCCGCATCGACGACCGGCGCGTGGCGGACCTGCACGAAATCGCGGCGGCCACGAATCTCTACTGGTCTCGACATTCGCGGCTGCCGGCGTCCCTGGACGATCTGACGGCCGCACCCGGCTTGAGGATCAACACCCGCGATCCTGCAAGCTCCGAGACCTACGAGTACCAGGCGATCGACAGCGTGCGCTACAAGGTGTGCGCAACCTTCGATGGGGAGTCCCTTTCGGTACCCGGAGAGGCGACCACCATCCCTCCCGCCGTTCAGATGAGCTGCCAGGGGTGCCATGCAGCGACCAGGATCCGGGTCGGCGATCCAGTCACTCGGCAGTTCAAGCCCCGGGACCTGTGGACACACGGCACCGGACGGCAGTGCTTCCAGCTGCAGGCGCGGTGAAGGTCCAGCTGGCCGGCATGGCCTGGTTCACGGAACTCGGAACCCTTCGCGGCGGGCCGGTGGCAGGCATCCGGGGCCGCCCCTGCCCGCCGCCTACGCCGCCTGCTCGTCGGCGCTGGCCTCCCGCAGCGCATCCGCCATGATCCCGCACGCCGACCCGATCACCCCGATCCCGGCGAACATCGCCACGGTGGCCAGGATTCTACCGCCGGCCGTCACGGGCTGGATGTCGCCATACCCCACCGTCGTCAGCGTGACCACCGCCCACCACAGGCCATCGTACACCGATCCGAAGACCTCCGGCTGCACCTCGCGCTCGAGGTGGTACATGCCGAACCCGGCCGTGAACACCACGATGCTCGTGCCCGCGAACAGCGCACCGGCCTCATCCATGGCGTGCCGGAACGCCCTCGCGAGCTTGACCACGGCGTTGGTGTGGGTTGCCAGCTTCGCCGTCGAGACGAAGATGCGAAACAGGCGAAAGGCACGAAGCGCCTTCAGATCGAATCCCGTGAACGCCCACAGCGGCAGGATCGCGAGGAAGTCCACGACCCCCATGAAGCTGAACGCGTACTTCTTCCAGTCCTCCGCCCGCCGGATGCGAACGCACCACTCGACCGTGTAGAGCGACCAGACCCCCACACCGGCCCAGAAGAAAAACGTCTCCGCACCGGCCATGGCGTCCGCCGTCTCCGCGGTCTGGAGCACCAGATCCACGAAAATGACGACGATCACCGCAAGTTCGATTCGTTCCGGGAGTGGAGAGGGTTGTCGCATTGGGGGTCTCCTGCGGGGTGGGTGGGGGTCGGGGGGTCGGGTGGAGGTTGCCGGTGGGGTGGTGGCGGGGACAAGGGAGGGAGTGGTGCACGCGAACAGCGCTCGGACCCGCTGATGGTCTGCTGAACCCGAGGTATTAGCTTCCGGCGGCGACTTGTATTCGCCGATGAGTGAGCCAACACCTTAAGGCGAATGGCTACGCCAAGGTGTACCAACGACACCGGAAGAACCAGAAGACCAGGGCCGCCGCGGATATCGCCTTCGAGATGGAGGCCCTTGGCGAGGCTGGAGTCACCGCGGAGATCCGCGGCGTGCTGCAAAAGGTCGTTTCCCTCGCGAGAGCTGGCTCGCAATGATCACCTTCGAGAATCTCAACGAGAATCAGCGCCGCGCCGTGGAGTGGAACGATGGACCGCTTCTCGTGCTGGCCGGCCCGGGTTCCGGCAAGACCGGGGTGCTGACGCTACGGGTGGCTCGGCTGCTCGAAGAGGATGGGGATGCGGCGGCCTTGGCCCTTACCTTCACCAACAAGGCCGCCGCGGAAATGCGTGAGCGGGTGGACCAGCTCCTGGGCGAGCGCAGCGACCGAGCCCAGCTGTGCACCTTCCACTCCTTTGCGGCCGATGTTCTCGGACAGCACGGAAGCCATTTGGGAATCCGGCCCAACTTCCGTCCGCTGACTCGGGACGAAGATCGGATTGCCATCCTCGAAGAGGTCATCAAAGACCTGCCGGGTGGTGGGTGGGAACTGCCACCGGATCGGAACAACGTCCTCAAACTCATTGATCGGCTATTCTCCGAATCGTACCCGGGCACAGGCGAGTCCGTCTCGCTGACCAACACTCCCGCATGGCTCCCACGACTCTTTCGACGCTACTGCGGCGCTCTGGTTCAGGCCAACCGGCTCGACTTCGGGAGCCTGCTCTACTTCGCAACCCGGCTCCTCAGAGCAAAGCCGGCCGTGGCGCGCGTGGTTCGCCTGGGTTGGACGCACATCTGTGTCGACGAATTCCAGGACACCAACATGGCACAGTACGATCTTCTGCGACTCGTCGCGCCCGCCAGCGACCACAATCTGTTCGTCGTCGCGGATGACGACCAGATCATCTACCAATGGAACGGTGCTAGTCCAAAGCGCTTTCGAGACCTTCGCCGGGACTACGATCTGAAGGGCATTCAGCTACCGGAGAGCTACCGCTGCCCGGCTGCGATTATCGCACTCGCGAACCGCCTGATTTCACACAACAAACAGCGATTCAGCGCCAAGAAGGCCCTTTCAGTACATGATCCGGGAAGTCCTTACGGTGGAGCCGTGCGATTTGCCGATTTCCCGTCACCTGGGAGGGAGGCGGCGTTCGTGGCAAAGGACATTAGGGAACGCGGACTTCGGCCCTCTGAATGTGTTGTCCTCGGCCGAACCAACCAGCTGATCCGAGGTGCCGCGGACACCCTCGAGAGAGCAGGGCTCGAAGCGTATTTGCCTCGCAAGAAGAGCGAGTTCGATTCGCCCGTCCTGGCAGTTCTCGTGGAGGCACTACGGTTGGCCAATTCCCGGCATGACCGGGTCATCCTCCGCAGGATTTGCCTGGCATGGGAAGGGCTGACTGGCGTGGCCATCGACCCGAGTGGCGTCCGGGCCGCGGCGGCACTCGTCGGAGGTGACTTCCTGCGGGCCTGGGTTGACGTAGCGGCTGCCGCCAGCGGTACCAAAGGAGCGCTCAAGCAAATCCGGACCGATCTCGTGGATCGGCTGATGTTCCCGGAGATTGTCGATACCTTCCTCGACCAGGGATGGCGATCATGGAACGGGGTCGACCGCGCCGAATTGACCGACGAGGAAGTCACAACCTGGAAAGCCCTGCACCACGACATCATCACCGAGTACGGGGCGCGTGTGCCTTTGAATACCTACCTGCAGCAATTGGATCTGTCGCCAAAGACTCCGGCACCTGGACCGAACGCACTTCGGTGCATGACGGTACACGCGGCCAAGGGCCTCGAGTTCAAGCATGTCTACCTGATCGGCATGGCCCAGGAGGTGTTTCCGTTCTATCGGGCTCTGAAGAAGGGAGCGACCAGCCAGGAAGTGGAGGAGGAACGAAGAAGTTGCTTCGTGGCAATCACGCGTGCGCGCAAGACGTTAACCATGACAAGATCAAGGACGTACTACGGCTACATGAAGGAGGCGTCTCAGTTCTTGCGGGAGATGGGGGGCGGGTAGCCCGTGCTGGCGCCGATTCACTCTGATCTTTTCCGGCTCAAGGGTGATGCCGGGTCATCCAGATCCAAGGCCGCCAAAGAACCTTTCAATCTAGCGTTTCGGGCGATTCGCTTCGCATTCTCCTTTCTCGTGGGCCTGAAACGGTCGTCGGACACGAGGCCCGTTATCGGGGTCGGCGAAGACGAGATCGCAGCCGGCCAGCTGCCGCTTGACCCGGCTGAACCACCGGTTCCGCCAGTGCTCGCGATCCTGGACCTTGATCTCGGCCACCAGAAGGCGGTCGGCGGCAAAGACCGCATCGCCAAGAACGCCGGACTCCTGGATGTCCGCGACTGACCGCCGGTCGCCGATCAGCTTCATCAGGGTGTCGAACAACTCTGCGTCAAGGTGCCGCCACTCATCCCGGATCCTGGAGGTACGCGATGTGCTTGCCATCCCCCGCGGGTCCAACGTTGGGGGGCAGGTACCGGGACCGGCCGGTCCCGGCGCTCACCTTCAGCGTTCCTCGAAAAACGGCGACCCGCGCAGTATCGCCCTCTCGTCATGACGCAGGTACGTATCCGGCCACCAGGCATAGCCGACCCACATGAGCGCCTCCTTGTCGCAGGTCGGCGCCTCTGCCTCACACCCTGGAGGGTGAGGGAGGCCGAAGGCGTGACCCAACTCGTGACCCAGGCCACCCACCCAACGGCCGTGAGGTTGCCCGCCATGCCCGCATGGGAGAGAGTTGCTGCGATCCGTCAGGCCGAGCAAGTCCCACCGACCTAGCATGGTGAGTCCGTCGCCACCCCTCCCGAGCGTTTGCGGGCGCTCCTCCGTCCAGCAAGGCTCGTCAACGTCGAAGTACACGATCCAGATGAACGCCTCGTCATTGTGCTTTGGCCCGCACCCTGACACAGCTTCTAGCGCCGCATCCCACCGCTCGCCCGCGCCGCCAGGGTGGACCGTGAGAAAATCATCTCTTACTGAGAGTCGACATACATCGGGGATCGTGTCGGCCAGCGCGAACGTGAGCCCATCCATCTGGTCCCTGTACCAGACCTGAAGGTGATGAAGGGCAGCGCCCACCGAGTCGCTGTAAGCCTGCACGAATTCACGATTCCTAGGGATCGCGTATACCGTGCGCACCGACAACGAATCAGCAAGCACCGGGGCGGGTGCCAACACCACCGCGACTACAGCAGACCCCGACGCGGACCCGGCGCTCGCTGTGATCGTGGCACTCCCGTTGCCCGCCGCCGTCACCAGTCCCGACGAACCCACGCTTGCGACCGCCGTGTCGCTGGACGCCCACACGAACTCCGTCGCCGCCACCGCGCCGTGACCGTTCGCGTCGGTCGCTTCCGCCACCAGACGCACGGAGTCGCCGAGCGCCACCAGCGTGTCCGCAGAGGGCGACACCGCAACGGCGCTCACGACTTGGGCCACTGTAACTGCCGCCGCGCCGGAGACGGAGCCTGCCGTCGCCGTGATCGTTGCGGTCCCGTTCGCCGCTGACGTCACCACCCCGGAGCCGTCCACCGCCGCGACCGAGGCGTCGCTGGTCGCCCAGGCGATGGGTGTCCCCGCCATCACTTGCCCGTTCTGATCGCGTACCTCGGCGGTGAACCGGGCCGCTTCTTCGAGGGCCGTCAGCGTGGCGGAGGTTGGGCTGACCACCACCGTGGTGGCCACGGGAGTCGGCGAAGGAGCGGGCTCGACAGCGCCATCGCCGCAGGACAGGACCAGCATGACGATCCCGGCGATGGCCGAGATAGCGAAGCCCGCGCTCAACCGTGCCGGCCTTCCGGCGCCCCGCTTCCGGAGAATGTGCGCACGCCGCACTTTTGCCCGACCATCCTCCGGGAGCCCTCTCGATTGCATGTCCGTTTCTCCTCGCCCCACCGGCTTCGGCGTCCAGGCTCCTATTCCACCGGCTGCGCGCCGGACGTGTCACGAAACACTTGATAAACGTGACCATTGCGCGAAACATCGGCTCATACGCATGAGATTACCGTCGCCGGAGAACAGCCGGCAAGAAGGACCGGCCGGTCACCCCGTCGCGTTCCGTTGCCTTGGCGGGATGTGCAGGGAGCGCGACGCGGGTGTTCTGGTGAGGCGCTGGCGGCGGGGTCCAGCCTCCCGCGTCCCTTCTTGGACAACATCGGACACGGCGGACAACAGGACTTTCGTTACGGGTTGACTTCCTTACGAACGGCTCTGCAGCGTTCCGGTCATGGAGGTGTGAAAACGACATCGGGGTGCTTGTGCACGGAAATGCCGCCGTGTTGTGCGGAACGCGGGTTCCGCAAGTCGCTGGACAGCTTGGGGTTGTGCCACGGCCCGCAGATCGCCGGTGCCGATCCGGGTCTCCGGGCCGTGGACGGGAGCGACCCGGCCATTTGGGATGCCTAGTGCGGCATCGGGGCGGTTCGGCATGTGCAGGCCCATGCCGCCCTCCCGCAACCGCGGAGGCTCCGGCTCAACGCGTCGTGTCGTGCCGCTTCGGCGTGCTCACGGGCGACTTCGACCGTGCTGCCCGAGACCGAAGCCGTTGCGACGCCCAGATCGTATAGGGGGCCAGCACCCGCACGGCCCCTACTGCGGCCGGAGGACTTCCCGAAACACCCGAAGGAAGTTGCCGCCGAGCAACTTGGCCAGGTCCTCCTCGCTCCAGCCACGGGCCCGCAGCCGGGCGGTTAGCCGCACCCAGCGATCGAGAGCGGCGAGATCAGCGCTTGCGTAGTGGTGCGAACTCGGTTCCCAACCGTCCACGTATGTGTCCGTCGCGATTCCGACGTGGTCAATGCCGACCAGCGACGCGATGTATTCGACATGGGCGATCATGTCGTCCATGCCGGTGACGCCGTCGCCGTCGGTGTCGAGAAAGAGCCTGATCGGTGTGACTCCGATCACGCCCCCGGTGGCCGCGATGGCCATCAACTCCTCGTCGGTCTTGTTGCGCTCGTAGGGGTCATCGGTCAGAGCCTTGGCGTTCGCGTGGTTCGCCAGGATCGGCTTCGTTGACATGGATGCCGCGTCGAGCGTCGTCTGCCGGTTGCAGTGCGAACAGTCCACGACCATCCCCAGTTGGTTCATTTCGGAAATAGCCAGGCGGCCGAGATCCGTGACACCGTTCTCGTCTCCCTCGCCAGCGCCGTATCCGAGCCGCTCATCCGGCCCTCTTGCATCTTCCCGGTGACTGCCGTACGCGATCTGCAAGACCCGCAAACCCTGGTCATACCAATCACGCAGGGTTCCAACGTCCCCTCCGAGCTGCCAGCGGCCAGTGGCCGGCCGGGTCTGCAAATACCACATGATTGCAAAGTCGCCGGTCTGCCGCGCGACCTCGATGTCCTCATATGTGCGGACGACACGGACGTTGGCGACTCTTCCGTCGCTGAACTGCTCCGGGTAGTTCCCCTGACCTGGATTCGTCATGCTCATGTCGATTCCGGTGGCTTCCTTGATACCTCCCAGGTCGCGCCGTCCGTCCCCCGGGAAGAGCGTCCTTTCGCAGTCGGCGGTGCAGTTTGGATCGACTCGGATCCCGACGTTCATGACATCGACGACATGCTGCCGCGCGACGAAGTCGGCGGCCCACTCCATATCGATCACCCGAGCCTCGCACGCTCGTCCAGTGACGGGGCAGAGGTCGAGCTCCAGGCTGTCGAAGTAGGCAAGGCGGTGGGGGATCGCCGAGGTGATGGTGTCCGCCATGCCTTCGGTGATGCGGTCCCTGCGGTGCCTTACGGCCAGCCAGGCGCTGAAGCTCTCGGCCAGGTCCTCGCGACCGGGGTGATCCCTGGCATAGGTGGAGATGAACGTGGGATCGGCTGCTTGCGCCGCCAGCCAGCCGGGTGCGTCTGCATGCGCGGAATCAAGCGACGTGTGGACACCTTCGTGTACGAAAATCTCCGGGAGGATCTCACGTTCCCGGTATTGTTGGCCGCGATCCGCGTGCACGAGCAGGGAGCGGTTGCCGCCGCCGAACGGCTCGTCGCCCCGGTGTATCCAGACGGCTTCCATATCCTCCCGCAGTGCAACCGGAATCTGGCCGATCGCGGGTGCGTAAGCGCGGGCTACCGCCTCGGCCTCCGTCCAGGTACCGAACTCCGGATTGACCTGAAACTCGGCAAACAGCCCGTTGGCGAAGGTGACGTCGAACAGGTAGGCTTCGATTGTGATCCACCCGTGCCGACGGTCGTAGACGAACCGCTCGCCGCGGCCAGCCGGCTCGAGACCCACGAAATCAGTCGGATCCGATGGAACAATGACATCAGGGTCCAGAAAGGCGGTCCCGCGATAAGGCGGAGCGTAGTTCGGATTGGCCACAGCGATTCGGGCAGTTCCCTGGGCGCTCCCCGCGGTGCCGGTGATCGTTGTGGTGCCCTCGGCGATGCCATGCACCAGTCCCGAGGGGTTCACCGTCGCGACCGACTCATCACTCGATGTCCAGTTGAACTCCGCGCCTTCCACCCGCCGACCGTCCGCGTCGTACGCCTCCGCAGTGAGGCGCAGGGTGTCTCCGATGACGATCGTATCCGTGGTGGGCGACACCGTGACCGAATCCGCCGACTGCATCACGACCACGACTGCGGTGCCGGAGACCGAACCCGCCGCGACCGTGATCGTCGCCGCGCCGTTGCCCACGGCCGTCGCCAGCCCGGAAGCGTCCACCGCCGCGACCGAACCGTCGGCGCTCGACCACGTTACCGCAGCCCCTACCATTTCCTGTCCATTCTGGTCTCGCACTTCGGCCGAGAACTGCTCCGTCGCACCCAGCGCCGCCAGTTCAGCGGTCGCCGGCGTCACCGCCACCGTCGTCGCGCGGCGCGCCTCAGGGGGTGGGGGAGAGGGCTCTATGGCTCCGTCGCCGCATGCGACGGCCCAGCCTGCCATGGCCAGCATCGCAAGCACCGGCACGATGGTCTGCTGTGGGCTCACTCCATCTCGATGCCCACGAGAAGGCCCGCGGCCACCGATCCCAGCTCGGTTCATCCCTCAAGTCTCCCTTGGTGGTGCACCGGGGAGGTGCTTAGTAGAAACCGCGAGAAAGAATAGCATGGGGTGTAAGGAAGCTGCAGGAAAGGACTCGGAGCCTCGGGGCGCGACCTCGGAATGCCGCGCGTTCAGCGCAATGCTCACAGTGCGACTATGGTGCCGCTGTACCCTACGCGGCATGGCCGTCATTGTCGGCACATTGCGATGCCGTCGGGAGGGGCGTCCACTCCATCGATAGAAGACTGGGAAGGCGTCACGGTTGATGCGACCGGCCGGGTGCGGTCGCCTAATTCCCGCAAGTGGACTGCTAGCCGGACGCGATCCGCCCGGCCTCATCGCGATCCCCGCCCTGCGCCGACGGTAATCCCCCGGCTAATAAGCACGTCGCCGCTGTTGAAATCCGCCTTCCCGGCGACAGCCTCCGCATCCATGTATTGTACCCGTATATTGTCGGCCAGTTCGGCGTCAAGGATCTCCAGGAACATGTCTACGTAGTTAGGACCTGAGGATGGTCGGAGCCGGCGATTGAAGAGAACGACGTAGTTGATCCCGTTTCCGCGTTGCAATGCCAGCGTGTTCGTGCCGTCGAGGCTTCCCGTATGGTACCACCACCACCCCGCTCCTTCTCGCCCTCCGCGGCGGCGACCAATGTCGTCGCCAAAGACGACGAAGGCATCAAGAAACGCCAATATCGCGCGCGTGGACGCCACCAGACCGCCATGGGCGATCTTAGCCTCGTGGTCCCACCCTCCTTCTGGGCACCGAACATCAGGCCCCGACGGGTCGAAAACGTTCCGACATCTGAACACCCCGTCGTACCAAGGCTCCCGGACGCTTCGGTGCTTCGGGAAAGTCCGCCCTTGAATGAGGTCGCCTCGAGGAACGCCGAGCGGATCGAAGATGTTCTCAAGCACATAGGTCATGTAGTCCTTGCCTGACACGTCTTCGATAATGAGGCCTAGTACAAGGTATCCGATATTCGAGTAGGCGCGCCTGGAACCCGGACTGAACTGGAGGGGCTGACCCAAGACAAAGCGCACAGTGTTCGCGCGTCCCGGCGGACTCACGACCGATAGTGCTGCCGCGATTTCGATCTCCCGAAACGCGAAGTCCGGAGCGATGTCCCGGTCCCAACCACCCCGGTGCTGAAGCAGGTGCAAGACGGTAATTTCGGCCAGCCGCCCATCGCCCAGTTGAGGGAATGGATCGAGTTTCAGCAACCCGCCTCCGGTTTGCCCCAGATCGAAGACCCGGTCGTTCAGCGCCAGCATCCCATCGCTCACAAGCTTATGGATCGCGGCAGCCGTAATGGGCTTCGTAACACTCGCGAGCCTCATCATCATGTCCTGCCGTACGGGCACCCGGCGCTGAGCGTCCATGTAGCCGACGGCTCCATCATATATGATCTCGCCTTGCTCCATGACACCCAACACCGCGGCTCCGATGCCGTGCAGCTCGATGAACCGTTGTAGCAGCCCCGTGAAGTCGAGGACTCTGACCACCGCAGATCCTGACGTAGACCCGGCGCTGGCCGTGATCGTCGTCGTTCCGTTGCCCGCCGCCGTCACCAGCCCCGACCCGTCCACCGTCGCCACCGAGGCGTTGCTGCTTGACCACGACACCGTCGCCCCAGACATCGCGTTGCCGCTCTGGTCGCGCACCTCCGCCGTCAGTTGAACGGATGCGCCGAGCGCGGAGAACTCCGCCCTGGTCGGGCTTACCACCACCGTTGTGGGACGAGGCGTATCCGCTGGCGGCGCAATAGGGCTGTCACCGTCCCCGCATCCCTTGGTCAGGGCCACGACCGCTAACAGGGCGCACAGTCGGATCAGCGGTCGGTAACGACTCATGGATTGGTCGTTGCGGACGAGTATTCGGCGTATGGTTTGCGCGAGCAGTGAAGAGGGCGTCACGAAGAGCGTCATCGCCAGCAAGAATCCCCTGGTTGCGGCGCGCATTGTTGATCCCCTCACGGGTGGTGGGTTCCCCGGCGCCTCGCCGCTGCTGCGGGTCGCCGTGTAGCTCGGCATGTCCTCCCGCGCCGATCCATCGGTGGCGCGCGTACACCCTGTCGTGGCCATCATATCGCGCGATCCGTTGACGTGCGATCGGAGCGACACGCAGCAGGTCAGCCGTATGATAGTAACACGATGATGCCAGGCTCAGGCGCAAGATCGCCCGTTGTCCACATGGCCCGACCCCCGATACATTCGACCGCCTCACACACCAAGTACTGCTGATTCGACCGGAGGGCCGCCGAATGATGAGGCATTCCCGCGCCCGCGTAGCGGTGGCGGCGACCATGCTTTGGGCTTGTTCCCCGGACAACCCCGGAGCCGTCGCACCGACGACGCACGCGACGCTTCAGGACGGGTCGACGCAAGCTGCGGTGAGTCGTGTCCTGACGGACCGTGAGATCCTCGAAACCTTCTATCGCGCCACCGGGGGTGAGGACTGGTACAGCCAGGGCGGTTGGATGTCCGAACCGTTGATCGAAAACTGGGAAGGCGTCACGGTTGATGCGACCGGCCGGGTACGAGAGTTGTCGCAGGTCCACAACAACCTGTCCGGCCCGATTCCGGCGGAGCTTGGGAGCCTGAGCAACCTGGAGCGGTTGGACCTCTCCGGCAACTACCAGTTGACCGGTTCAATCCCGGCTGCACTCGGGAGCTTGGACAGCCTGGAGGTCTTGAGCCTCTTCGGCAACCTGCTGACGGGTTCGATTCCGACGGAGCTCGGTGCGCTTGACAATCTTGAGGAGTTGGACCTGTCCACCAACCAACTCACAGGTTCGATTCCGGCGGAGCTCGGAGGCCTCGGCAATCTTGAGGTTTTGGATCTGTCCGAAAACCAACTGACCGGGTCGGTTCCTTCGGAACTCGCCAACCTGTCCAACCTCACTCGGCTAAGTCTTTACCGGAACCGACTCACGGGTTCGATTCCGCCTGAACTCGGCAACCTGGACAGCCTCGAAATCCTGTACCTCGATGAGAACAGCCTCACGGGTTCCATCCCGCCGGCACTGGGCAATCTGGGCAACCTTGAGGCGCTGCACCTCTACTACAACCAACTGACGGGTACGATTCCGGCGGAGTTTGGAAGCCTGAGCAACATCGTGGAGTTGTGGCTGGTCGGGAATCAACTGACCGGATCAATCCCGCCCGAACTAGATACCGATTGTCCCGTGTAGTCCATTAGGGTACGCCAGTACGGTTGTAACACAATACTGTACAACCATTTCCAAGGGTATCGCCGAATCGTATCGTCCCTTGCAGTCCGTT
>MPMR01000063.1 GCA_002238605.1 BD2-11 clade cluster bacterium bin43
GTCGGACATAGTGCGCCCGGTGTTCGAGGTGCGCTCCCCGCTTGCTGGACGGAACAAGCCGCTCGACCAAAGCACCCGTCAGCGCTTCGCGGCTCCACCCGAACATCCGCACCGCCTGCTCATTGGCATCGAGGATGAGACCCTCGGAATCCACAATCAGCGTGGCGTCCGGAGAAGCCTCGAACACCGCCCGGTAGTGGTCGTCGTGGGAAAGCAGGCGGCACCTCTGGCAGTCCGGGCGGCACACGGCACGAAATCACGCGAGCGTCAGAATAACAGGCGGGTACGCCGTGCGCACGTTGGGCGTTGGCCGATCCGTCGGTCACCTGCAAACCTGGAGCCTGAGCGCCAGGCGGCGCAGGGCTCGCGGGTCGGGTTGCGGGGATTTTCCCGTCATGGCTTCGAGGGGGATTCCCGTCATGGATTACGGGGGTTTCCCTCTATGAAGGGCCGACCTGCGTTGCCGAGATTTAGAGTAGGGCTCGGACCGCGCCGGGATGCGGACCTCTAGCCGCGGTGGATGTTGATGCATCCGGCGTGCGGCTACCATCGAACACTCCAGAGACGGAGGTGCGACCATGGCGATCCTGCGACCAGTTCTTTGCGTGGTGATTCTGCTTGCTGCGACAGCGTCACGTGGTGCCGGTCAGGTACTCGCCGGACCTGAGGGACCCGTCGAATTCGTCGGGCTGGAGCGTTGGAGCGCGTCGGAACTGCTTGAGGCCATCCGGCAGATCACTCCCGACCAACCCCTCCACGCCTGCGCGGCCGTCATGAAGGGTCAGCTCGGCTTTGCCGATGCCGCCGTTCGCGGCTACGTCGATTCCCCCGACCACCGCGGATCGCAACGGTACACGGTCATCATCGGCGTAGAAGACCCTGCCCGGGTCCGGTACCGTACGGCCGGAAGCGGGACCATCGACTTGCCCGAGCCCTGGCAGGCTCTGAAGTCCGTGGCCGAAGGGGATCTTGCAGCTCTGTACATGGCCAGTCGGCTGGCGCGCTTTCGAAACTCCCCCGAGATGGTGCGGCAACTCGCCGAGCCCTTCGGCTTCGATCCGACCGCTCTCGATCGTGTCTGGGAACTGACCGACGCGATGGATGGCGAGCACGATCGTCTGCTTGCCCATGAGATACTCGCGAATGACACCTCCTGGTCGGCGCGGGCCACCGCGGTGAGTGCCTTGGTCAACTTCAACAACCACGATGCCGCCTGGCACGAGCTGATCTCTGCCATGATCGATCCCGACGCGCGGGTGGGGGCGGCCGCCGACGCCGCTCTCCGGGGATGGGCCCGATCGGCGGAAAGGCGCGCGGTCCGGTGGGATGCCGCCCGGGCGTCCCTCGTGGCGCTGCTCGACGGCACGAATCCGTACGCGTTCTCGACGGTTCTACGGGTCCTGGCCGCCACCGGGATCGAGCCGGCGTTCGGGAGGCAACTGATCCGCGAAGCGCCGGACCTTCTGCTTGCGCATGTCGGCGCCGAGCACGAGACAACGCGCGAATCCGCGATCGATCTCTTGAAGAAGGTGAGTGGCCAGGACTTCGGGGCGGACCTCGAAGCCTGGTCGGAATGGTTGAGCGTCGAGCCGGATGAACCACATGAGTCCCGCGCATCGACGAGGAAGGCGCGTACAAGACTGCAGAACGTAGCGGAGGCCCGCATCCGGGGCGCCGGTGGTAACGAGGAGCCGCTCAAGCGCTTCTGATACAAGAGCCCGTTAGCCTGTTCACTCTCGGAAAGGAGTTTCCGATGACGCCACGATCGCTCGTTCCCATCATCATGTTGCTCGTTCTCTCCACCACCTCGCCCGCCCTTGCCCAGGTCAGTCTTTCCCTGAACGGCGGCGTGAACCTGTCGACTCTGGCTGCCGACGCCCCTTCCCCCCAATCGGTCTGGCACTCCGAGTCCGTTGCCAGAATGTCCGTGGGCTTGACCGCGAACATCCCCGCTACCAGGCACCTCGGCCTCCAGGTTGGCGTCGCCTACTCGCAGAAGGGCGGTCGGCTGACCGCGATGGACGACCGCACGCTGGTCTCCGTGGACATGGCCCTCGACTACTTCGAGTTTTCGCTGCTGGCCGTGCCCACGTTGCCCCTGGCGTCGTGGGAACGCTCTTCGGTTCGATTCTTCGTCGGCCCCACGCTGTCCAGCCAGGTGTCCTGCGACTTCGACGCATCGGGCTGGCTCGAAGCGGAGCACGTCACCGCCGCCGGCAGCTGCGACGGGGGACAGGACGAAATCGAAGCCGCCATGGATCTCGGGGTCGCCCTGGGTGGAGGAATCGCGGTGGGGGTGACGGACCGGGCCCATGCGAGCATCGACTTGCTCTACACCCTCGGGCTCATCCCCATCGGAGGGGGAGACCCGTACTGGAGTGGGCCGAGGCAGCGTGTTCTGACTCTCCGGACAGGCTTGGCCCTTCCGATCGGCTAGGCCGTAGTGGCATCGGACTGCCCGCGCCGGGCGCACAAATCGAGGCAGGAGGAGAACGTTCCCTCGCAACCGTCAAAATCACCCGCGAAGCTGGAGGCTGCCATGTGCGATTTCGCCAGAGCCCCGAAGCGTCCGATGGTCCCCGGGGCTCGCACGACCAACGAAGCGGTTGAGACGGACACGGTAGAGGAGGGTACAACCATGCGCGGGAACGGACCTGTGCAGAGCGATGCTCAGCAGCAGACCAACACCAGGCGTCAGGCATCAGACATGTGGGTGGGGGCGCGCACGATGTGCGGCGAGACCTGCATGGTGGTTGGAATCACCGTTGGCGGAAGGACCTCTGTTTTTCTTGCCGCACCGGCGGTGGTCGAGAGGTTGGCCGATCAGATCGCGACGATGCAGATGCCCGTCGCGGCCGGCCCCTACGAACCGCCGCCACGTCGGTTCTCGGAGAACGGAACGGCCAGGAGAAGGGTGGCAGGGAGCTAGTGTAGTGTCGCATAAGTGGCATGGTTAACGCATGGAGAAGCCGCTATCTTCCATGCATGCCTGCTCTGCGAAGGATTCGATTGCGACCCGGGGACCGCAAGGAGCTCGAGGGATGGGTTCGAGCCCGCACGACCCCGCAGCGGCGCGTGGAGCGCGCCCGGATCATCCTGGGTTCGGCCGGAGGTTTGCCAGGCCGGACCCTGGCCCGCGAGATCGGCGTCTCGCTGCCGACCGTGCAAAGATGGCTGGACCGGTACGACGAAGAGGGGCTCGCGGGACTCGAGGATCGGTCCCGCCCCGGTCGGCCGCGAAGTACGATCACGCCCGAGGTCGAGGCCGAGGTCGTGCGCCGCACGCTCGAGGAGAAGCCGCCGCGGGGGACGCACTGGAGCACCCGCCTGATGGCCGAGTGCATGGGGCTGCATCACAGCCAGGTGGGGCGGGTCTGGAACGCCCACGGACTGAAGCCCCACAGGGTGCGCTACTTCAAGCTCTCCACCGATCCCCGCTTCGTCGAGAAGCTCCGCGACGTT
>MPMR01000009.1 GCA_002238605.1 BD2-11 clade cluster bacterium bin43
TCCACCGGGATGGGCACGCCCGGCAAGGCGACCTCGGGATCCGCGGGCGCAAGGAGGTCCTCCAAGTCGAACAGGCTGCCATCGTAGAGTCCTCCCGCGAACGCGTTCGCTTCGGCCTCGGTCATGACATCCTCGTCGGCAGGCCAAATGCTCTCGCACGCGCCCAGCATGAGGGCCGACTGCGCGGCGAGCAGGGCGGCCAGAACCCCTGAGCGGCCTGCCGCGAAACACCTTATTGGGTTCATGGTTCCACTCCTGTTGACTGGAGGGGTTGGACAACCGCCAAACTCCGCGAGCGGGGGAATCCGGCCCGAGGCACCGCCGAGATCATCCGCCGAAATCTCGCCGTCATGAGCCAATATTTCGCCCTTACATCGTACCCGAACCGCATTGATTGCGCGCCGATGTTAGCCTCATCGGACATGGATGGCTATCTCTTGCTGGTTCCGAGTGCCGACCAACCGTCGGATCCGATCGCACCGCCCTGAATGAAGGTTGGCAGGATGAAGATCCCGCCCGTGAGTGAGCGCCGGGCCGCCAATTCAGGCCGCCCGATCCGTCAAGCGCGCTCCCTGCGAATCCTCGCCATCAGTTCGAACGGATCGCCGGGCTGCTCGGTCGAACCGAACTCCCGATACAGAGTCGCGACGTTGACGACGATCCGCTCGGCATCGCCCCACGAGCCGAAGTCGGAGAGCGAGATGTCCATTGCCGCGTCGTAGACGCTCAGACCGGCGTCGAAGCGGGCCTTCGCCTCGTCCCTCACATACACCAGGTAGTCGCGCACCGCTTTGACGCCCCGCTTGTCGGTGATCGGACCGTGGCCGGGAACGACAACCTCGACGGGCAACCCAAGGATGTGGTCGCAGGCCGCGATCCAATTCTCGGCCGGCCCCACCCACAGGATCGGGTGGCCCTCGATGAACAAGATGTCGCCGGTGAACATCAGCTTGTCGTGGGGCACGTAGACCAGAACATCGCCAACGGTATGGCACGGCCCGACCTCCTTCAGTACGACGCGCTTGTCGCCCACGCGCGTAACGTAGTCGCCCTCGAACGTGGTCGTCGGAAGGGTCTGTGTGATGCCGTCGAAGTCGAATGCGCTGAACGCTTCCATGAGGAACCGGCCCATCTCGCCCATGCCGGGGGCTTGGCGCATGAGCGCGGCCAGCCGGTCCGGGCTTTCGGCGGCCATCTCCTCGGCTGCTGCCCTGGAGGCGATGATCTCCGCTTCCGCCACCAACTCGTTGCCGTTGCAGTGGTCGGGGTTGGCGTGGGTGTTGACCAGCTTGTCGAACCTGCGCGCGGCCACGGGTTCCGCACTGCGCATGCCGGTGAGCATCGCGCGCGTCAGATGGAGATCGAACAGCGTGTCCACCAGCAGACTCTGGTCGCCGTCTACGACGAGCCCCGCGTTGCTCCAGCCCCAGCCGCCATCCGGCTGGATCCACGCGTAGCATGCCGTCCCAACATCGTGGAGACCGTAACTGAAAGGTCGAATCCCCAGCGCCATGCCTCTTCTCGCCTCCTGTGATCGCTCTGCGAAGCTCCGGAATCGAGCTGCCCCAGCGACGGTGCCGCCCAGGGAGTCCGACTGTCCTTCCCACTTCGCCCCTCGGCTGCCTCCATCCGCATCCACTCAACTTCGGGCGACTCGGGCCAGGCAGCCCCAGTCATCTGCAAGACTCCTCAGGGTGACCGTCCAGAGGGCCGGATGCAATACCGCCGATCCGAAGGCCGAGCGCGTTGACCTGCCCGAAAACGGGACCACCTCCCTCGGGTTCGGAGTGCCGTCCGCCGAGCAGAGACCGTGGAGTTCGACGCGGACGATCTCGTGTCCCCGTGAGCCGCCATGCCTGTCGCCTCACCTGTGAACTTCGCGCTGCGGTCACAGATCCCCCTCCGCAATCGCGCCCGTGGCCGGGCGCCTCGGGCCCAACCGTGTCTCCTGCGCAGACAGCGGGAGCGTTCAAGGTCAGCGTGAACACCTCGCTGGTTGGCTCGATTGTCCCCACGGCGGAACTGATGCCCGTGCCTCCCGACAGGGGCGCTGGCGGGGATTCTCTCGGCGACGAGGCGACGGGCGGGCCGCGTCGTGGCCCCGGCGGCCGGACTATGGCTCGTGAACGGCCTCCAAGGGCTCTTCCGCCCCAGACACCTCAAGGCTTCGGTCCACCCGGCTGCAGAGGAGCCGCGACGGTTTGAAGACCGGCACGTCGCGGGCAGGGACCTCGACCGCCTCTCCCGTCCTGGGGTTGCGGGCCTTGCGGGCCCTGCGGGGCCGCACCTTGAAGGTGCCGAAGCCCCGCAGCTCAATACGGTTGCCGCGCGCGAGCGCGTCCTTGACGGAATCGAGGAAGGCGTCGACCACCAGCCCGCACTCCCTCTTGGTGACTTGCGGTCCGACCGCATCGGCGACCTGCTCAACGAGGTCGGCTTTGGTCATCCTCTTCTCCTCGCGCGATATGTGGCCAAGTCCTGCCGCTTCACTATGATAACCTTACAGGGCGATCCCCGGCGTCCGTTCCGCACCGACCGCGCCGTGCTGAAGGCCGTACCCCGATGTGGCGTTGGCCGCAGCAGACGCCTTCAGGCTCGGGACGCGGCCGTCCCCGGTGTCAAATGGCCTTCCCGCACGGGATTGCTGGACCGGAGCGACCCGCCGGGGGAGGGTGGCATGGGTGTCCCATGCTGACCTTCTCGATGGCACGCCAGGCATCGAAAGAGGTGGGTCGCTCCGGTCACGGCCACACCTTCCCGCGTGCGACGAACACCCCGGCGTCCGTGGCTCAACCGCCAAGCGGTCAAGGACTTGCGGCACCGGCGGGCTGTCCATTCCAAGAGCGATTCCGTGTCCAGTCGCCCCCAATGTCGGTTGGACACCCGCGCTACGGCCCCGTACCGCGCCGAATCCGCCCTCGGGATCGGCTTCGAAGAGCAGCTCGAAACACTGGTCAAGAAGCCCTCCAGATGCGACCTTCCGATGCGCAGATCGTGCAGTCCATCACGATGAGGAATCGAATGATGGCACGCACGAAACGAAGTCGGCGGAGCTACGGCGCCGGCGAATGGGGCCGGAACCGGGTGAGGATCTTCCCTGACCCGAAGACCGGCATTTTCCAGATCGAGTGGCGCGAGAACGGGCGCAGGCTCACGAGGTCGCTCAAACACCGCGACTGGGTGAGGGCGAAGGAGCAGGCGGACGAGTTCGCCGCCGGCTTCGTCGGCCCGGACCTGAACGGCACGGCGGAAGCCGAGCCCGAGCCGCTCACGCTGGAGACGCTGTTTGACATCTACGGTGAGGAAGTGACGCCCGCGAAGGGCAGGCACACCCGGCGGCATGACGGGGCCGCCATGGCGATGTTCCTCGAGTGCTTCGGCAGGGACCGGAAGCCGGGAACGCTCTCGCAGCGCGACTGGGACCGGTTCATCCGGCTGCGCCGGGCGGGCAAGGTCGGCCCAAGCGGCGAGCCCGTGTCCGACCGGACGGTCGAGCGGGACCTGAGGTTCCTGCTCGCGGTCCTCAACTGGGCCGGGCGTTCGAGGGACGAGGAGGGCAGGCTACTCCTCGAAGCGAATCCTCTGAGGGGTCTCAAGCCGCCCAAGGAGAAGAACCCAAGGCGGGTGCTGCTCAGCGCCGCGGAGTACGAGGCCCTGCTGGAAGCGTCGGCGGAGATGGACTGGCGCTTCCGCGTCGCGCTGGTCCTGGCGCACGAGACGGGGCACCGCATCGGCGCGATCCGCCAACTCCGGTGGGCGGACATCGACCTCGGAGCCGGAGTCATCCGGTGGCGCGGCGAACATGACAAGACGGGTTACGAGCACCGGACGCCGTTGACCGTCGAGGCGCTCGTCGTCCTCGATGAGGCACGGAGGCGGAACCCGGGCATCGGGGACAGTCCCCTGCTGCCTGCGCCGAAAAACCCCACGAAGTGCATGCACCGATGCCTGGTCGCCAAATGGTGGAAGAAGGCCGAGTCGCTCGCCGGACTGGAACCGAAGCGGGGGCGCGGCTGGCATTCGCTGAGGCGGAAGTTCGCTAGCGACCTCATGGACCAACCCCTCAAGGTGCTGTGCGAGCTGGGAGGCTGGAAGACGGCCCAGACGGTGCTTCAGTGTTACCAGCGCGCCGACGAGGACAAGCTCAGGAAGGCTCTCGCGGAGCGCGGGCGCATGGCCTCCTAACGCAATCAGCGGGAACAGAATAGCGGGAATCCGGCCAACGATTTCCGTAAGTTCATTGGTCGCATAAGATGTGGATTCGCGACCCCATGCCAAAATGGCAGACTTCCGGCCCATTTCACCGCAGCGGGCTGCCGGTCCGAGTACCGGGAGCACCGGGCGAATGTGCCCGACCCCGAAGTTATTCTATCTTACGTTCCATGCCGCATCGAGCCTTTCCGTCACTGCCCTTCGCGCTGTCCCGCCCGCTTCGCGCGTGCCTCTGCGTCGCCGTGCTGCTTTCCTGCGGCGACGAGCCGGCGGGGCCGCCGCCGGGGATGCCCGCCGCCCTGACGGTGTCCCCCGCCGACCTCACGCTGACCGCCATCGGCCAGACCCTGCAACTGCAGGCGGAGGTCGTCGACCACTACGGCGATCCGGTGTCCGGCCAGAGGGTGGCCTGGACGAGCGACCGGCCCGGGACGGTCATGGTCGATTTCGGCACCGGGGTGGTCACGGCGATCGCGGCGGGGACGGCCACGGTGACCGCCACCTCGAGCACGCTCAGCACACGGGTTCAGGTAACCGTGGCCCAGGAGCCGGGCGCGATCGAGAAGGTGGCCGGCGACCTCCAGGCGGGGTTCATCGGCGAGGCGCTCCCTCTGGCCGCCGTCGTGCGCGTGACGGATGCCAACGGCCATCCCGCCGGGCTGGTTCAGGTCCGGTTTGCCGTGACTTCGGGAGGCGGTTCCGTGGCCCCGGCGTCAGCCGTCACCAGCCCCGCCGGCCTCGCCCAGACCACCTGGACGCT
Organism: BD2-11 clade cluster bacterium bin43; assembly: GCA_002238605.1. Lineage (GTDB taxonomy): Bacteria > Gemmatimonadota > Gemmatimonadetes > Longimicrobiales > Gaopeijiaceae > BD2-11. The sequence continues at coordinate 4,973 of MPMR01000009.1, forward strand.
GGGCACGGCCGCCCGGCATGCGCTGGCCGCCACCGCGGGGAGCGTCACCGAGGAGTTCCGGGCTACCGCGGAACGCCTGCCGCTGACCATAGAAACCGACTCGCTCGCCCGGGCGCGGCTCACGCTCCCGTACCTCACCCGTCTGCGCGCCCGCGGCGGTTCCACTCAGGGCTACGAGTGGAGCCTCGGCGCGGGAAGCAGCCTGCCCCCGGGGCTCCGGTTCGATTCCCGCGGGACCATCCGCGGCGTTCCCACGGACACGGGCACCGCCGTCGTGCAGGTGCGGCTCGCCGACTCGGAGGGCGGGGGAGCGGTTCGCGAGTTCACGTTGCGCGCCTGCGACGCTCCGCTGGGACTGGAACTGGGGGAGGTGCGGATTCTGGAAGAGGACGCGATCCGCGGATGCGGCTTCTACGTGCGCGCTCCCGAGGCGGGCGCGTACTACCGGGTCACGCTGGCGGGAGCCGACGGCGGGAGCACCGCCATCATGCCGGTGGCGCTGCACGCCGAAACCGATACCGCGGGTGAGGGGGCCGCAGCCGCCACCGCGCCGCGGCCCGTCGTGCACCGGGCCTCCGCCGCGCGAGCGTTCCGCCAGACCATCCCGGCGCGTGAAATGCAGGCGATCCAGGAAGTCGAGCGCGCCAACGCGGCCCTCCACCAGGAGATTCGGCAGCAGGAAGATGAGCTGTTCTCGCGCCTCGCGATGGAGGGACGGCTGGAGGTTCTGCCCGACCGCTCCTTCGAGGTACGGGGAGCCATGGCCGCGGATGCGGGGCCGAGTCCGCCGACGCGCATGTTCCGTCTGTACAACCCCACCGCCGAACCAGGGGAACGCTGCAACGCCTACGCCACCCTGAGCGCCCGCCTGGTCACGGAGAACGACCACATTGCCGTCTACGAAGACGCAGAAGCAGCGACGGGGATATCCAGGGCCAACGCCGACCGGATCCTCGCCTTCTACGAGGACTACGGGGCCTCCGTAATCGAGCGCTACTTCGGCGGGACGAGCGACGTGAACGGCGATGGCCGGGTCGTCGTGGTGGTGGACCCGGCGCTCAACGGCATCAAGGCGTTCGTCTGGGGAGGCGACCATACCCTGCCCCGCGAAACGTGCGCCTCCTCAAACGAAATGGAGCTGGTGCGCATGAGCGCCGGCGCGTTCGCGCAACTCGACAGCGAGCGCTACTGGGCCTTCGGCGGGCTCGTCCACGAAGTCAAGCACGTCAGCTCGCTGTACAAGCGGGTGCGGCATTCTCTGGGCGTAGCGGGCGAGATCTCGCCCGACTTTCATCCGACCTGGATCGAGGAGGGCACGGCCGAGATCGCCAAGGAAATGAGTTCGCGCCTCGCGTGGCAGGCTGCGGGGGGACCGGCAGTCCACGAACGGGTGACCGGCGAGATGCTGCAGGCGGGGATCAGCGGATCGTATCCGGAAGTGTACGGGATCGTGAACCTGATCGGCCGCACCGCATCCGCCTTTGCCTGGTTCACCGAACGTCCCAACGCGGTCACGTTCAGACCCAGGGACCGGGGCAACGTGTACGGGAGCGGCTGGCATTATCATCGCTTCCTGCGCGACTGGTTCGGCACGGCCGGCACGTCGCCCGCAGGGGACGAGGCGTTCGTTACCGTGCTGAACGACTCGCTCACCGCCCCGGGTCTGTCGGGCATCGAGCGCGTCAGCGGTCTGACCTTCGACGATCTGCTGACCCGGCACGCGGTGGCCATGTCGGTGGCGGGGGCCGAGGACAGCCTGCTGGAAGGCGTACCGCGCTTCTCGTCCTATGACTTTCCGGAAGTCGGAGAGTTCGCCCCCTCTCTGAACGCCCCCGGGCACTACCCGTGGCCAGTGACCCGAACCGGGTCATCCGACGATACGGCGGTCCTCTGGGCGGACCTGGCGGTGAACCGCCCATTCCGCGGCGAACTGACCGGAAGCGGCGTGCGCTTCCACGACTTCCGCGCGACGGAGAGAGGCGCGAGCACGACATTCCTCGTTGAGCTCGGGGCGGAGGATTTCGAAGTACGCGTGATCGTGGCGCGGATCCCGGATCCGGCGCGCTGAGGAGCGCCGCCTGAAGGTCCCCGTCCGGAGATCCCCGGCCGACGCGCCCCTACCGCCGGCCCGCCGGCACCATCCGGACGATCCTGGTGGGCGGGCCATCGATGTCGCGGGTGGTGCCGTCGATCGCCAGGTAGATCAGTCCATCGGGGGCCTGGCGAACGTCGCGGATGCGGCCGATGTCCTGAAGCAGCGTTTCCTCGCGGGCGACCCGCCGCTCGTCGAGGCGCAGCCGGACCAGGCGCTGGCCGCGCAGTCCTCCAACCAGCGCATCCCCGTGCCAACCGGGGAACGCTTCCCCCGTGTAGAAGAGCATCCCCGATATGCCGATCGAGGGAACCCAGACGTGGGCCGGCGCCTGCATTTCCTCATGCTGCGTGCCCGCGTGGATTCGGAGGCCGGTTCGGTAGTGGACGCCGTAGCCGACAACGGGCCAGCCGTAGTTGCGGCCGGGCTCGATCAGGTTGAGCTCGTCTCCGCCCTGCGGGCCGTGCTCGTTCTGCCACAGGTCGCCGGTCCCCGGGTCGGTGGCCATCCCCTGGGCGTTGCGGTGGCCGTAGGTCCATATCTCCGGCTGCGCGCCCCGCACGTCCACGAACGGGTTGTCGGCGGGGACGCGGCCGTCGTCATGAATCCGGATTGTGGTTCCGTTGTGATTTGAGAGGTCCTGGGCGGGGTGCGCCGTCAGGTCGCCCACGGAAGGCCACTGCCGATCTCCCAGCGTCATGAAGAGGTACCCGTCGTCATCGAACGCGAGCCGCCCTCCCCACATCGAACTGCGATCGGTTCCGTTCCCCGGCGCATCCGCGTGAAACAACTCCTCGACCTCCGTCAGCCTGTCGCCGGCGAATCGGCCGCGCGCGATCGCGATGTTCCCCAGCGAATCGGGCCCGGGCCGGGTGTAGCTGAGGTAGAGAAGACGGTTCGCGGCGAAGTCCGGATGAAGGACGACATCGCGCAGGCCGGCCTGCTCGAATCCGTCCATGGATCGCGCCCCGCGTCCAAGGGCCCGTATCTCGGGCAGTCCGTCCACGGAATCGGGCAGCAGTTCTCCGTTTCGGATGATGCGGAGTCGGCCCGGACGCTCCGTTACCAGCAGATCGCCCTCCGGCGTGAAGGCCATGGCAAAGGGGCGGACCAGGCCATCGGCGACCTCCTCGACACGGAAGTCGTGGAGGGCGGTCTGCACGATGGCTTGGTCGGCGGTGGACGGCGCTTCCGGGGCCGGCGCGCAGGCGGCCAGCACCCCCAGCAGTCCGTAAGCAAATCCGCGCAAGCACCGAGAGCGGCGAGGCGCGGAGCCGCGAGGAGTTCGTCCACGGGCTGCCGGGAGGATGACGGGCGTGCAAGGGCGAACCCGTCGGTCGGAATCGTTTCTCATGGAATGTACGATTGGTGGAGATGAACGATGGGTGGGATGAACAACGCCGCGCGGGATGAACGATTGGTGGCATGAACGATTGGTAGGATGAACGACGCGCGTGGGATGAACCATTCGCGGGTGCGACGCGTGGGATGAACGACTCGCGCCGGCATGGGACCCTCGCGAGGTTGTCCGGGCAGGCGCGTTCAATCCTACTTCCACGATCCCGGCCGGGACAGGAGGAAACGGAGCTGATGGCAGGGTTGGGCGAGAGCTGGCGCTCGGACGCGGACGCGCTGCGCGACCTGGGATTCCGGCACATCCTCTTCCTGTGCGTGGCCAACTCGGCACGCAGTCAGCTGGCCGAGGGGATCGCCCGCCATCTCGCGCCCGCCGGCGTCAGGGTCTCTTCCGCGGGCTCTGAGCCGTCGTCGGTGCGCCCGCACGCGGTGGCGGTCCTGGCCGAGGTCGGGATCGACATCTCGGGGCATCACTCCAAGGGGGTGGACGACGTAGTCCGCCCGGTGGACGCCGTGGTCACGCTGTGCGCGGAGGAGGTGTGCCCGGTCTGGCTCGGGGACGCGCACCGGGTGCACTGGGGGCTGCCCGACCCGGCCGCGGTTCGGGGACGTCCCGGGGCGCGACTGGACGCTTTTCGGGCGGTGCGGGACGAGCTGCGGCGCCGGCTGGCGGTGGTGTTCGCGCGGTAGACGGGCCTCGGCCCCCCGGGGGCTTCGGGCGACCAGGGTGCGGAGCCCGGATCAGGCCTCGGCGGCTCCCCGGTTGAGCACCATCGCGATCACCGCGCCACCGACCCCGTAGACGACCAGTGAGACCACGGTATCGCCGAGGAGGGTCGCGATCGTGTGCATGCCTACCATCGTCCCGTACATCATCAGGCCGTAGGCAAGACCCATCACGGCCCCGATGATCGCCCCGGCCTGAAAGCCCTCCTTCGCATTTGCGACGCCCTTCCAAGCCAGGATGATGGCGAGGAACGCCGCGGAAAGGAACTGACCCAGGGTCACCGCCCACATGATGGGCTCGGGATTGATCGCGTCGTTCGCGAAGAAGTCCGCCAGCAGCACGGCGTAGATAAGGTAGCCCAGCACGAACAGGGTGACGCCGCCCGCGATCGTGGCCATGAGGAAGTTCTTGTTCATGGATGCCTCCGGGGTGAGGGTGGGGCGTGCACTTCGCAAGATGGCAAGATGCGGGGCCTGCTCCCGGGCGTGTAACCTTGGCTTCCGAGGGCGGGACATCTCGTGGCTCGATGTACGCGGGGCGTCACGAACCGGACAGGATCACGCGCGCGTCGGCCGGAACGGCGCGGTCGCCGTACGCGAAGAGTGGGTTGACCTCGACTTCGGCGACGTCGCTCCAGGTCGAGAGGCAGCGCGCCACAGCCTCGGCTGCCTGGACGATTCCGGCGACGGAGACGGGAGGATGGCCCCGGCTTCCGGTGAGCAGAGGACTGGCGCGCAGTTCCCCGATCATCATCTTCACGTCCCGCGGCCGCACGGGAAGCACCCGATGGGTGACATCGCGCAGCACCTCCACCCGGGTGCCGCCACTGCCGACGGTGAGCATGGGGCCGAGCTGGGGATCGCGGTATGCGCCGACGAGCACTTCGCCCATGGGTGCGGGCAGCATCGGGGTGACCAGTACGGACCAGGTTTCCGAGGGGATGTTCCCGGCGCGGGCGTAGGCATGCGCGTTTGAGACGATGGCCGCGAAGGCGCGGGCGGCGGCGGCGCCGTCCGCCACGTCGAGCACCACCCCGCCGGCGTCCGACTTGTGGGTGATCCGGCGGGAGAGGAGCTTGACCGCCACCGGACACGCGAAGCGCTCCGCCGCCCGGGCGGCCGCTTCTCCCGAGTCGGCGACCTCGGCGGCGGGGAAGGCCAGCCCCGCCGCCTCCAGCAGGGCGCGGGCCTCCACTTCGGTCAGCGTGATCCGCCCTTCCTCGCGGGCCGCGCGGATCGCGGGGTGGGGTGGAGGGACGGGCGTGTTCGCGCCGGGCGGCGGGAGGGTGGCAGCCGGGTCGGACGCCGGTGGGCGGGTCGCCGAGGCGGTCCGCGACGGGCCGGCCTGCAGGTCGGACGCAGGAGGAAGCTCGTCGGGGTTCCAGCGGGATGCGCGCCCCCGTCGCGACCGGCGCTCGAGTTCGATCGTGGCGCGGCACGCCGCTTCCAGCGACTCGATCACGGGGATGCCGGCATCGACGAAGGCCTTCAGGGGCGGGCTGTCGTGGGTGGTGTACATGGAGTGCACAACCATGGCCTTCCCGAGGGCGCGCATCCTGGCCGCCATCGCCCGGGCGGCTTCGGTCTCGGGAGCGGTCAGGCGGTCGGAGAAGCGGATGCCGTAGCCTCCGAAGAGCCCCACCACCAGGACGATCCCGACAGCCGGGTCGGGGGCGAGCACGTCCAGCGCGCGCGCGAAGGCACCCGGGTCGGTGTCCGCCGCCCCCGCCACGTCCACAGGGTTGGCGACCGCGGCGGCCGGGCCCAGCACCTCCCTCAGCCGGTCCCGGGTCTCGCGCGCAAGGGTCGCCAGCCGCGCCCCCGACTCGGTGATCGCGTCCACCGCCAGGGTGTTCTGCCCGCCGCCGTCCGAGAGGATCGCGATCCCGCTGCCAGCAGGCGCGGCGGGCTGCGACGCCAGCGCATGCGCGACCGCGACCAGCTGGTCGGTATGGCGCACCTCGGTCACCCCGGCCTGCGCCAGCCCCGCCCGCAGGCGGTCGTACGGACCCGCGACCGCCCCGGTGTGCGACAGGGCCGCCCGGGCCCCCACCGCCGTCCGCCCCCACGGGCTTGCGGGGCGTGACCCGCGCGGCGGCCCGCAGGAACGCGCGCGCGTCCGTGAAGCCCTCCACATGCGCGATCACCGCCCTCGTGTGCTCGTCTTCACCCAGGTACTCGAGCACCTCACCGAACCCGACGTCCACCTGGTTGCCGAGCCCGCAGCACACGGAAACCCCCTCCCGCGTGCGCGCGCCGATCTCGTTCATGAGCCCGAGCGCGATGTTGCCCGACTGCACCAGCAGCGCGATGCCCCCGGCCCGCACATCGCGCACGCCGATCAGATTCACGCCCTGGTGCAGGTTCATCATCCCGGAGGTGTTCGGGCCGATCACGCGGACGCCGTGCGCGCGCGCCGCCTCGCCCAGGCGGGCCTCCAGCTCCGTCCCCCGGCTCCCCGACTCGCCGAACCCCACCGCGAGCACCACCACCCCGCCCACGCCCCGCTCCCCGCAGGCGCGCACGAGCGCGGGCGCCATCCCGGCGGGAGTGCACAGGACGGCCAGATCGACACCGGCCGGCAGCGCCTCCACGGATGTGAGCAGGACGTGTCCCAGGAGACGTCCTCCGCGCGGGTTCACGGCGTAGACCGGGCCCGGGTAGCCCGACCTCGCCAGCCCGCGCAGGATCTGGTAGCCCCTCTTCGTGGGATTGGCGCTGGCGCCCACCACAGCGATCGAAGCGGGCTCGAAGATGCGCCGAAGGGTCATTTCACAGTCGGCCGGCCAGCGACTAACGTCCCCGGTAGTTCGGAGCCCGCCCTTCCCGGAACGCCGCCACGCCCTCCGCCCAGTCATCCGTTCGGAAGATCTCCTCCAGCGCCGCCCGCTCCCGCTCCAGCGCCTGCTCGCGCGACAGGTTGCCGGCCGGCCCGATGAGCCGTTTAGCCTCCGCCAGCGGAATGGGAGCACGACGCGCCAGGCGGGCCGCCAGCTCGCGCGCCGCGGGCAGCACCTCGTCCGCCGGCAGTGCGCGGTTGACCAACCCCATGCGGGCGGCTTCCGCTCCCGGGAAGAAGTCGCCCAGGTACACGAGCTCGCGGGCCTTGAGCACTCCGACCCGCTCGGCCAGCGTGTAGACCACGCCTCCTCCCAGGAACGTGCCGAGCGCGATCTCGGGCAGCCGGAGTTTCGCTTCCTCCGCGACGATGGCGAAATCCGCCGACAGCGCCAGTTCGAGCCCCGCCCCGATGGCGTGCCCGTTCACCGCCGCCACCACCGGCGTACCCATCGTCTGCATCAGGTGGTTGGCGCGCTGGGCGGTTCGCACATAGCGCTCCCGTTCCTCCCCCGTCATCGGCTGCTCGGCGTGCGCCTTCAGGTCCGCGCCGGCACAGAACGCCCGCCCGCTCCCGGTCACGACGACGCAGCGGATTCCGCCGTCCGCCTCCGCAGCTTCCAGCTCCGCGACCAGCTTCGCATAGAGCGGCAGGTTCACCGCGTTCAGCCGATGCGGGCGATGGAGGGTGAGCGTAAGCAGCGCCGCATCGCGCGTTACGAGGACCTCGCGCCCCGCCCGCTCAGCCGTCATCGGGCGCGCCCGCCTCGAAAGCCGCCCCGCCGCGCACCAGCGCCCGCCCCGCCAGCGCCTTCGCAGCCTCGCCCTGCCGGATGGCGAAGACTCCGTTCACCAGCACGTGCACGGTCCCCTCCGAGTACTGGTGCGGATCCTCGTAGGTCGCCATGTCCCGAACTGCGTCGAGCTCGAGCACGGCGATGTCGGCGAAGTATCCCTCGCGCAAATACCCCCGTTCGGGCCATTCCAGGAAGTCGGCGGCCAGCCCGGTCATGGAGCGCACGGCATGAGGCAGGGTGATGAGGCCCTCGTCGAGCACCAGGTCGCGGATCTTCCTCGAGAACGACCCGAAGGCGCGGGGGTGGGTGATCGGCCGGGTCGGCCCCGGATCGCGCCCGTCGGTGCAGGTCATCATCCAGTCGAGCCGCGCCAGGTAGCGCACGTTCTCGATGTCGTAGAGGCCGAGGTTCATCACCGCCGCATTCCCCTCGCGCAGGATGTGGCGGGCCGCTGCGGAGGGCTCCATCCCCAGCTCGTCGGCCACCTCCTGGAGCGTCCTGCCGTTCAGTTCCGGACGCCGGTCGGCGAACAGCAGCCGGGCGGCCCCGCCGCGGATGGCGAGCATCTCGCGCGTCTGGCGGTCGATCACCTCGACCGTGTCGGGGTCGTCGAAGCGCCGGAGCATCGCCGTGTCGCCCCCCGCCACGAACCAGCTTGGGATGGTATAGGAGCGCAGGTTGGACTGGGTCGCGGTGTAGGAGTGATGCGCGCCGGCCACCTGCACCCCGCGCGCCCGCGCCGCCTCGATGAGCGCGGCCCCCTCGGGCGCCCGGCCGTAGTTATGGGCCCCCTGGGCGTTGAAATGGCTGAAGATGACCTTGGTGCCCGCCTCCTCGCCGATGCGGATGCCCTCCTCGATCGACTTGAGGTAGCCGAAGGGCGGGTAGGCCGCGCCGAGATCGCGGTCGTGAGTGTCGTAGATCGCCCCCGGGTACTCGGCGGCGACCCGGTTGAGCTCGATGACCTCCTCGGTCTCGGCATAGTTGCCCGGCAGGTAGAAGAGCCCGGAAGAGAGTCCCTGCGCGCCCTCCTCCATGCCCTTGCGCACCAGGGCGCGCATCTCGTCCAGCTCGGCTTCCGTGGGCGCGCGGTCCGCCATCCCCAGCACCTGCCGCCGCACCCAGTTGTGGCCCACGGACAGGAAGGCGTTCACCCCGATGCCGTCCTCGGTCCACCGGGCCAGCCGGTCCGCCACATGGGCCGAGCCGCCCCCGTCGAGCCCGAGCGCGACCGTCGTGATGCCCTGGTACAGGAAGGCGCGCGCGTCCCGCCCGTGGTCGGCGTCGAGCTCGGCGTGGGAGTGCATGTCGATGAAGCCTGGCGCGACCACCAGCCCGCGCGCGTCGACCGTGTCCCTCGCCGTGATCCCCGCGCCTTCCGCGTCTCCGACGAAGCGGATGCGGTCACCGGCCACCGCCAGGTCGGCCGCCGTCGCCTCGCTCCCGGATCCGTCGATCACCGAGCCGCCGAGTATGAGGATGTCGGCCGGCTCCCCGCCCGCCGTGCAGGCCGCAAGCGGGAGGACGAAGAGGGGTACGAACCGGAGCGCAGAGATCCAGGGGAGGGACCGGAGCGCAGAGATCCAGGGGACGGACCGGATGGTCGAGAGCGAAGGGCCGGACCCGACAGCGCGCACCGTCATCGGCATGTTCTCCGGAAGGGGAGTCCCGTTTCGCCGGTGTCCCGCCCGGGGTTGCCGGTTATGTTCCGCGAACTTGAGTTGCATGCGGGGCGGACGACCGGGACCGGGATCCGGCGGTTCGGTTGATATACGAGCGACCTAACGATTAGGCTAGGCCCTTCACGGGTCGGTCATACCCGATTCTTCACGGAGCGAGGCGGGTTTGGAATTCCTGGGGTTCAACTTCGGTTCCATCGACATCGGCGCGGCGTGGCGGGCCGCGCTCGCCTTCGCGGCTCCACGCTGGATGCCCACCGTCGCGACGATCGTCCTGGCTACGGTCGTTTACTTCATTGTCCGCTGGATTCTCGGCCGCGCGAAGAAGCGATGGGTGACGCGCACCGAGACCCGGCTCGACGACCACTTCGTCGAGTTCCTGCTGAGCGCCGGGCTGTTCTCGATCGTCGCGTGGGCCGCCTGGCGGATCATCCAGGTCTGGTCCATCCCCAACGCGACCGGGGACGCGCCGCTGGCCGCGAACTGGGTGCTCGCGATCTGGGTCGGGCTTCTGTTTCTTCCGCTCAGCCGCTTCATCGGCGACATCCTCGACGTGGTCGAGGAGCGGGTCATCGCCAAGGGTGAAACCACACTCGACGAGACGGCGTTTCCCCTCATCAACCGCACCGTCCGCTTCATCATCCTGGCGCTCGGAGCCGTGCTGGCCCTGGACCTGCTGGGGCTGAACATCGCCCCGCTGCTGGCCGGCGCCGGGGTCATGGGTCTGGCGCTCTCCCTGGCGGCCAAGGACACGCTGTCGAACCTGATCGCCGGCGTGCTGCTGATCATGGACCGGCCCTTCAAGGTCGGGGACCGCATCGAGCTCTGGAGCGCGCCCAACGAGACCGGCACCTGGGGCGACGTGATCGAGATCGGCCTGCGCGCCACCAAGATCCGCAACCCGGACAACCTGGTGATCGTCGTGCCCAACAGCCAGATCATGGTGCGCGACATCATCAACTACACGATGTCGGGCGAGGACATTCGCCTGCGCATCCCCTTCTCGGTGGCGTACGAGTCCGACATCGACCGCGCCAAGGTGCTGCTGATTGACGCCGCGAAGAAGGTGGAGGGGGTCAAGCTTTCGCCCGAGCCCCTCGTCATCGTGCGCGGCTTCGGGCCCTCCGACGTCCAGATCCAGCTGCGCGTCTGGATCCTGGAGGCCCGCAACCGCCGCCGGATTGCCGACGAGATCACGGGGAGGGCGGTCGCAGCCTTCGCCGACGCCGGTGTGGAAATCCCGTATCCGAAGCGGGAGCTGATCATCCACGGAGAATCGGGGCAGGGGCCGGCGTCACGGTCGGGGCAGGGGCCGGCGTCACGGCGGCTCCCGCGGCCGGGCTGATGTAATGGACAGAGCAAGTATCCGCGATGAGTTACCCAACACTACGAATCACTCGACATGCTGAGTATTCCGGTGCCGGGAAGTGAGTAAACGGAAGTGGAGGAGCATCTGATGAGACGTTCATGCACCGTAGCCCGGTTGGCCATCGCCTTGGTGGTCCTCGCGATCTTCTCGGTCGCCACGCCCGCAGCCGCCCAGGAGCGGCTCTCGCTCACGCACTACCTGGACATGGAGAGCGTGTCCGATCCGCGTATCTCCCCGGACGGGGAGCGCATCGTGTACACGCGCGGCTGGGTCGACAAGCAGGCCGACCGCCGCGAATCGTCGCTCTGGATCATGAACGCCGACGGCTCCCGCTCCCGGCACCTCATCGACGGCAGCGGGGCCCGCTGGTCGCCGGACGGCACGCGCATCCTCTTCAGCGCGCGCGGCGAGCCCAGCGGCTCCCAGCTCTTCGTCCGCTGGATGGACGACGAGGGCGCGGTCAGCCAGATCACGCGCCTGGAGAACGGGCCGTCGGGGCCGCGGTGGTCCCCCGACGGCGAGTGGATCGCCTTCACCAGCCGGGTGGCCGACCGGGCCGACTTCGCGGGCGTGCAGCTGCCGCGCCGACCGGAGGGCGCCCAGTGGGTGCGCGAGCCCAAGGTGGTGGAACGGGCCGGCTACAGGCGCGACCGGCAGGGATACGTCGACACCGGCTGGACCCACGTCTTCGTGGTTCCCGCCGAGGGGGGGACCGCGCGCCGGCTGACCGACGGCGACTGGAACCACTCCGGCATCCAGTGGAGCCCCGACGGCAGCGAGATCTACTTCACGTCATATCGGGAGGACGACTGGGACCGCCCGGAGCACTGGCAGGAGTCCGAGATCTACGCGGTCTCGGTGGCGAGCGGCGACATCCGGCGGCTGACCGACAGGCGGGGCCCCGACGGCGGCCCGGTTCCGTCACCCGACGGCTCGCTCATCGCCTATACCGGGATCGACGCCCACCGCGACACTTACCGCAACCAGAAGATCCATCTGATGAACCGGGACGGCTCCGGCTCGCGCGTCATCTCCGGGGACTACGACCGCCAGGCCGGAGGCATGATGTGGGCGAGCGACGGCAGCGGGCTCTACTTCAACGTGCGGCGCGACGGATACGCGCAGCTCCACTTCGTATCCGTGGGTGGCGGGGTGACGCAGCTCACCTCGGGCGAGCACCTGTTCGGCCTGTCGTCGTTCTCGGACGCCGGCGTGGGCGTGGGGGTGATCTCGGACGTCCATCAGCCCGGCGACGTCTACCGCTTCGACCTCGACAGCCCGAACGAAGCCCGACGCCTCACCGACGTGAACGCCGACGTGCTGGCGTACGTCGAACTGGGTGAAGTGGAGGAGATCTGGTACGACTCGGAGGACGGCTTCCGCATCCAGGGCTGGATCGTGAAGCCGCCGGACTTCGACCCGTCCCGCATCTACCCGATGATGCTCGTCATCCACGGCGGCCCGCACAGCATGTACAACGGCGGCTTCAACTTCGCCTTCCAGGAACACGCCGCCAACGACTACGTGGTGCTCTACACCAACCCGCGCGGCAGCACCGGCTACGGCACCGAGTTCGCCAACGCCATCAACCACGACTATCCCGGTGCCGACTTCCCGGACCTGATGGCCGGTGTCGACGAGATGCTCGGGCGCGGCTACGTCGACGAGGAAAACCTCTTCGTCTACGGCTGCTCGGGCGGCGGCATCCTCACCAGCTACATCGTGGGCAACACCGACCGCTTCACCGCCGCGTCCGCCAACTGTCCCATCGTCAACTGGATGTCGGCGATGGGCACCTCGGACGCCATCAGCTACACGCGCACCTTCGAGAAGCCCTTCTGGGAGGATCCGGCGGAGTGGATCGACCGCTCATCCATCTTCTACGTCGGCAACGTGACCACCCCGACCATGCTGCTGACCGGGGAGATGGACCTGCGTACCCCGATGGGCCAGACCGAGGAGTTCTACCAGGCGCTCCAGTACGAAGGCGTGCCCACCGTGATGATCCGCTTCCAGGAGGAGTGGCACGGCACCAGCTCGCGGCCCTCCAACTTCCTGCGCACCCAGCTATACCTGCGCAAGTGGTTCGAGAAGTGGGGGACCCACAAGACGCCGGTCACGCAGGACCGGTAGGAGGGACGAGGGCTACGGGCCCGAAGGCGCCGACGGCTCCTTCGTAGAGATCTGGATGACGCCGTTCTCGGCGCGTTCGCCGAACAAACCGGCTGCCGCCTCTCCCTTGATGACCTCGATACGCTCGATGTCGTCGGGGTTCAGGGAGTTGAGCGACGCGCTGCCCCCCTCGAGCTCGACGCCGTCGACGAAGATGAGCGGGGCACCGTCTCCGAGGTTGCCCGTGATTCGCACTGCTTCCGAGACCGGATTGCCGGAGCCGTCTGCGCTGGCCGCCGCTTCGGGGTTCGCAAGCGCGTCGAGAAGCGCATCGTCGATGGCGGTGGGCGCATCGGAATCGCAGGCGGTCACCGCCGCCAGGAGGGCCATACCGGCAAGCGTGAGCGCGCGCGGCGGGGTCCATTTCATCTTCGTTGCAGCCATGACCTCGGTCTCCGTTGGAGGGAATGTCTGGATTTGATGAGGGCGGGCGTGAACACCCAACGTCGGCGTTGCCTCACAGCGATGACGAGCCAAGAGGCCAACAATAGCCCCCCCTGACTCCGCTGGCGATGCCGGACCTCTGAATCGAGAAGGCAAGCATGGCCAGCCGTGCCGTTCACGCCGGATGGTTGGAAGACTAAGGGGCGAGCGATAGCTCCTTAGCGGTCAAGATAAAGGCGGGAGCTCCCAACTGGACGAAGTAGGCGATTTCAATCGGCTTGCGGGTGGCGCCGGCGTCGCCAGACGGCGGCACATCCTTCGCCGACGGCGCCTCAGGTTCAGTCGCCTCGCGCTCGATCGTAAAGATCTGGATAACGCCGTTCTCGGCGCGTTCGCCGAACAAACCGGCTGCGGCCTTTCCCTTGATGATCTCGATCCGGTCGATGTCGTCGGGGTTCAGGGAACTCAGTGGCGAGTACAGGACGCCGTCGCTGGTCCTGACCGAGTAGGTGCCGGCCTCGAGCGAGCCGTCCGAATCCGTCACGTCCACGCCGTCGATGAAGATCAGCGGCCTGAGCCGCTCGGCCTTGAGCTGCCGCTCGACCTCGAGCCGCTGGGCCAGGGCACGCGGCGTAAGGGAGCCGTCCGCGCTGGCGTCGGCCTCCGGGTTCGCCAGCACGTCGAGGAGCGCATCGTCGATGGCGGTGGGGGCGTTGGTATCACAGGCGATGACCACGGCCGCCAGGGTCAGACCGGCCAGCGTCACCGCGCGCAGCGGGCTCCACTTCATCTTCTTCGCTGCCATGACCTTCAGTCTCCGTTCGAGGGAATGTCTGGATTCGACGAGGGCGGGTGTGAGCACCCACCGCCGGTGCTGTCCCACCCCGATGGCGAGCAGCAGCTTGCCGTAGTCGTCCGCCGGGACTCCGGAGGCGATGACGCGCCGGTCGCAATCGATTTCCACCGCGCCGCGCAGGTTGCGGACCATCCACCAGACCGCCGGGCTCCAGGGGAAGAGCGTGGCGATCATCGCGCCGTAGAGGAGGGTCAGGTGGTCGTGTGCGCGGGCGTGCTCACGCTCATGCCGGATCGCGACGCTCCCGGCCCGCTCGCTCGCGCAGAACAGCCATTCGGGGATGACCACGGAGGGTCGTGCCACGCCGATCAGCGCCGGGCCGAAGCCCTCAGAGACGTAGACGTCTTCGCCGTCCACCGACCGCCGGGGCCATCGGCGGCGCGAGCGGACCATGAGGCCCAGGATCGCGCCGAAGACGGCAAGCGTGGCCAGGGACGCGGCGCCCCATCCAATCGCCGCCATGCGGTCGAGCATCTGGCCGGGGACCGACGCAACCGGATTCTGCACGGCTTCGATGACTTGTTCGACGGCGGGCGAGGCGTTCGCGGGAACCTCCGGAATCGCCGCCGGCGGCCTCGCGGAGAGCGGGATCACCACAGCCAGCGTGAGCGCGACCAGCCAGGGAAAGCGCCGCGGCCAGCCCATGGTCTCACACAGGCGCTCGCAGGCCCACCCGCCGGCCGCCAGCAGACCGCCGATCACCGCGGCATATGTCATCCAGATGATCATCGGTCTTCCTCCTTCTCCTGGGCACGGTCCAGGATCGAACGCATGCGCGCGATCTCCTCTTCGGTGAATTTCCGGTTCTCGACCAGCGTCGCGAGGAGCAGTTCCGCGGAACCCTGGAAGATCTTGTTCATGACGCGCCGCAGGGCGCTGCCGCCGGCGGCAGCGGACTCGACCAGGGGGAAGTAGCGGTGGGCCCGGCCCTCTTTCTCATGGCGAACCGCGTTCTTGCCCTCCAGGATCTGCAGCATCTTGAGGACGGTGGTATAGCCGACGTCCTCCCCGAGAACGTCCCGGACCTCCGCCACTGTCCCCGAGCCTTCGCGCCAGAGGACGCTCATGATGTCCAGTTCGCGGTGCGTGAATCGATTCGGTTCCCGCGCCGCTTCGGCTGACTCGCGCGAGCTTCGGTGCGATTCCTGCGCCTTGTCGTCCATTTAGAACCTTGCGAGACGTTGGATTGAACGAGTCATGCCTTGGGGCGCCAATTCTCCGGCGCCCCGCTTCACGAAGGTCTTCGTAGTCGGAAGTGTAGCGAGTGCTTCACCGGATGTCAACGAGGATCTTCGTAGATTGGATCGCTACGCATCCCGGACTCCGGCCTGTCAGCCGATCCCCGCGATCGTCGCCCGCCGGCGACCGGGCTCCGCTGCAGCCGACCCGAGGCGCACGACATCGGCGTCATCGGCGCCACACCCAGGCACGGCAACCTGACATGCCGACAACGCCTGCCTGAGATCCGCGACCAGATCGTCCGCCGACTCGATGCCGACGGAGACGCGCAGGAGGCCCTTGCCGATCCCCGCGACGGCCTGGGCGGCCTCGTCCATGGCGGCGTGGGTCATGCTGGCCGGGTGGCAGATGAGGCTTTCCACGCCACCCAGCGACTCCGCCAGCGTGAAGAGCCTGAGCCGTGACAGGAGCTTCTCCGCCGCGGGCCGCCCGCCCTCCAGCTCGAAGCTGAACAGGCTACCGTACCCGGACTGCTGGCGGTGGGCGAGTTCATGTCCGGGATGCGCGGGCAGCCCCGGGTAGTACACCTGGGCGACCGCGGGAGACTCCGCGAGTAGGTCGACGACCGCGCGGGTGTTCTCCTCGTGGATGCGGGTGCGGGCGAACAGCGTGCGCACGCCGCGCAGCGCCAGGTAGCTGTCGAAGGGGCTCTGGGCCGCGCCGGTGGCGTTGGTCCACCACGCGATCTCCTCGAACAGTTCGTCGCCGGCCGCGATTACCGCTCCGCCGACCACATCGCTGTGCCCGTTGATGAACTTGGTGGTGGAGTGAACCACAAGGTCGAAGCCGAAGTCGATGGGCCGCTGAAGGGCCGGTGAAAGGAAGGTGTTGTCGGCGACGGCGATCGCTCCGACGCGCCGGGCCGCGCGCGCCACCGCGGCCAGGTCGGTGATGCGGAGCAACGGGTTGCTGGGCGTCTCGACCCAGATCATGCGCGGCTCCTGCTCCAGCCCGGCCGAGAGCGAGGCCGGGTCGGTGAAGTCCACGAAGCGCACGCGCAGCCGCCCCTGGCGCTCGAGGCCCGCCAGCAGCCGGTGCGTGCCCCCGTAGCAGTCGTGCGGCGCCAGCACCAGGTCGTCGGCGCGAACCAGGTTGAGGGCGACGCCCACCGCGGACATCCCCGACGAAGTCGCGACGGCGCCCGCTCCGCCTTCCAGCTGCGCCAGCGCGTTGGTGAGGAGTTCGCGGGTGGGGTTGCCGGACCGGGTATAGTCGTATGCGGGAGGTTCATCCAGTCCCGGAAAGCGGAAGTTGCTGGACAGGTAGAGCGGGGGCATCACCGCGCCGTAGGCGGGGTCGGCGGCGAGCCCGGCCTGGACAGCTCTGGTGGCGGGGGCAGGGTGCGGGTTCGCTGCTTCGTCCAGCAGCCGGGTCGTCCTGTCCCCGCCCCCGTGATCCGTGTGGTGTCTCGTACAGTTCCCGTTCATTGCAGTCATACCTCCTGGCCGACGGAAAGCCCGAGGCTCTCCCGCAAAGCGGCCTTGTACTCGCGTGCGTGAAGGAGAAACGCGTCGTGGCCGCCGTCGGAGTGGAGCACCCGAAGGCGCGAGCGGGCCCCCGCCCGGCGGTGCATCTCCTCGACCAGCCAGAGCGGCACCGACCTGTCCTCTTCCCAGGCGATCAGCCAGGAGGGGACCGTCAGTTCCTCGGGCCGCAGGTCGCACAGATCGATCGAGGCGCACAGCGTCAGGTAGGTTCTCGCATCGAACCGCCCGGCGAACGCCCGTCCGCGCTTCCACAGGTAGCGGTCCACCGGGTGGACCGGCGTGCCGCTCGACAGGTCGGCCTCGAAGGCGAAGCGCGCGTCCAGCCCCGCGTCGGTCTTGTAGGTGGTGAAGGCCAGCGCCCTCGCCATGGCCACGCCGTCGGCCTCCCGGCCGTGGTCGCGTGCGAACTCGAGGATCGCGCGCTGTACGCTGCGCACTCCGGTCGCGAGAGGGTGGGGGCGGTGGGCGGCCGCAATGGCGACGACCCCTTCCGCACGCCGCGGATACCGGATGCCCAGGGCCAGCGCGGCGTTACCCCCGTAGGAGGCTCCCACGGCCCGATGGACCCCTTGTTCGCCGAGATGGTCCAGGACGGCCACCACCGCGTCCGCCTGGTCCCCCGGCGTGATGTGGAACTGCGTGCGGGACGCGTCGCGCCCTGCGGGCTCGATGGTGCCACCCGCGCCGATGAAGTCGATGCCCAGGATGCGCCACTCACGCGAGTCGATCGCGAGCCTGGGGCCGACGATCTTCCGCCACCAGCCCTCGGAGCGGTCTTCGGCGTTGACCGAGATGTGCCGATCGGCCGAGATCCCGCCCATCGCAACCAGCAACGGGGCGTCCGCCGGTCCCGAGACCTCGAAGGGAACCTTGAAGCGGGCGTTCAGCCCTGGCTCAAGCTCCGGCTTCCATCCGGGGCGCATGTAGACCGCTCCGCGGCGGGCGGGCGGCAGGGCGCGGGCGCGCGGGGGCTCGCGGTGGTCCGGAACGTTCCCGTTGCGGGCAGGCGGGTACGGAAGCGGATATCCTCGGGGAGGGGAGGTGGTCGGTTGCATCGTGGCTCTCCACAGGTTGGGCGCGATGCCAACCCCTGGAAGCGCCAGCCGGCGAACCGACCGAGGCACTCATCTCTCGGATTCCATCACGGGAACCCGCGGGAGTTGGCACCGCTGACCGTTCTCCAGAGAAAACGATCCGGTTGCCCCGGCGTCAAAGGGCCAGTCCCTCGGCCGGTCTCGATGAGTTGTGTGAGAATGTGATGCCCCGTCCGGGGCTGTCAAGGGTGCGAAAAAAGGGCGCTGGCCGATGGAGATGAGTTCGGGCTCATCTGCGCGCGGACTCGTCCACGGAGCGCATGCCGCTCAGCGGCGCGGATCCACCTCCGCGTACACCTCGACGTTCCCCGCGCGATCCCAGGAGAGCACCTGGTAGGGGCGCGCACCGATTCCTTCCATGCCCGGGGACCCGATCGGCATGCCCGGAACGGCGATGCCCACGACGTCGGGCCGCTCCTCCAGCAGCCGCTTGACGTGCTCCGCGGGGATGTGGCCCTCGACCACGTAGCCGTCGATCAGCGTCGTGTGGCAGGACGACATCCGGGGCGGCACGCCGGCGTCGATCTTGATCGGGATGATGTCGTTCAGGTTGCGCGCGTCCACCTCGAAACCGGCCTCCCGCATGTGATCGACCCACAGGGTGCAGCACCCGCAGCTGGGCGTCTTGTAGACGAGCGCCCTGGGCAGGGCCTCGGCGCCGGTGCGCGCGGGGGAAGCCGCCAGAGTCGCGGTTGCCTCGCCTGCAGCGCCGGCCGCCACGTCCCCGGATGCATGCAGGGCATGGGCGTCGTGCGACGCCGGCGCGCCATCCGACGCCTGGCCACCATCCGCGTCGCGCGCCTCCCCCGTGGCACAGGCGGCAACGAGGATCAGGAGGGGGAAGCTGAAGAGGGGGCGAAGCTGAGTCATGGGAGTCTCGGAATCAGAGAGCGGGGCAGAATCGATTCAGCGGAGCAGTTCCGCGCGTACCTCTTTCCAATCTAGCACGAGGTCGCTCGAATCGCCGGGCGGCCGCATCCAACCTCTCGGAAAGCTCGTCAGGTACACGCGCCGAAATACGATGCCTGGGCGTTCCTCCCGTGCGCTCGGAATTCACCCCTCGATGGCCAGGTTCACGATCTCGCGGAAGCGCGCTACCGGATCGCGGCCTCGCGGCGTCTGCGTGAACACCAGCACGATCAGGTTGGTCGACGGATCCACCCA
The DNA here is from genome assembly GCA_002238605.1 of BD2-11 clade cluster bacterium bin43. Taxonomy (GTDB): domain Bacteria; phylum Gemmatimonadota; class Gemmatimonadetes; order Longimicrobiales; family Gaopeijiaceae; genus BD2-11. The sequence goes on from MPMR01000009.1 coordinate 24,226, forward strand.
GGCACCGGTGCCGTCGGACCCGGTGTGAGAGTACACGCCGTCGTCCGAAACCGACCATCCGTACCCGTAGTAGCGGGCCGGGCCCTCGGCACCGGGGTTGGTGCGGATCTTCGGCGATGTCATCGACTCCACGGTCTCCTCGGAGATGATCCGCTTCCCGTCGTAGACGCCGCGGTTCAGAAACATCTGACAGAAGACGACATAGTCGTCAGCGGTCGAGATCATCCCTCCCGAGGCCCGCACGAACGGGACCTGGGGCGGATCGCCGGGGGTCCATCCGGGCATCCAGCCGCCCTCGCCGTCGCGCTCATAGTAGACGACGCCCATTCGGTCCAGCTTGCCGTCCATCCTCTCGTCGATCTCGTGATGGTAGCTGTCGACCATGCCGAGCGGCGTGTAGATCTCCTGGTCGAGGTACTCCTCCAGCGGCATCCCCGACGCGATCTCCACCAGCGCGCCCAGGGTGTTGTAGCCCGGATTGTTGTAGCTGTAGGTGGTGCCGGGGATGGCCTCCGCACCGACGGCGCCGAAACGGGCGGCTTCCAGTTGGAGTGTCGGCGCGTCCGGATGCTCGGCGGACGGCTCCATGTAGGGCTGCAGGAAGAGCGTCGGGATGCGGAGCCCGCTGGCGTGCGACAGCAGATGGCCGATGTTGATGAAGCCGGCGCGATAGTTGTCCCAGGACGGCAGGTGTTCGCGCACCAGGTCGTCGTAGGCCAGCCTCCCGTCCTCCACCAGCATCGCGATGGCCGTGGCCACCGGCGGCTTGGTGTTGGAGGCCATGCGGAACATGGTGCCCGGCTCCATGCGGATGCCGCGCGCCTTGTCCCGCCACCCCAGCGCCTCGTGCAGCACGACCTTGCCGTCCCTGGCCACGAGCAGCACCGCCCCCACGAGGTCGCCACGCTCGATCGCCTCCTCGTAGAGCGCCACGCCGCCGGCGAGAACGCCCTCGGACATGCCCGCGTCCCCCGGGGCCGCTCGCGTGACGACGGTCCCCTGGGCGTGAAGAGGCGCCGTGGAGAGCAGGGCGGGGACAAGAAGCAACAGCGCGCGGACACGGGCCACGGGACGACGGGTGCGAGGAGGGGTCGCCTCGGAGGAAGGAGCCGACGGGACTCCGGCGCCGGAGCGACCGGGGTCGAAGGGAGAAGGGGGGTCGGCGCAGATCGACCGGCGGGGCGGATGCATGTGGGAACGCGTCATGGCGAGGAGCCTCCTGTCGTCAGAACCAGGTACTTGAGCGCGAACGAGCCGATCCAGTGGGATCCGGCGTAGTCCGCGTCGAACATGGTGGCGTAGCCGGTGCGGGCGTGTTCGGTTGCCATCGCGCGCAGCTCGGAGGCCCTGGGGTCCCCGTCGGGAAGCGCCGCCGCAATGCGCAGCATCGCATCCGCACGGGTAAACGCGAGCCCGATGAGGTGGGAGTAGGTGCCGTACGCCGACCTCAGCGAGTCGTTGGTGACCACGTCGCCGCCCTCGGGGGGCTCGTCCTCCCGCGCGCCGGCCGGATTCGTCTCGCGGAGCGGCTCGAACTCGTCGGAGTCGAGCGGAGGCAGAAAGCCGCCGAGCCACGTGGCGTAGGGCTCCGGATCCAGCACCATGCCCATGACCGCGGCCTCCTCCAGGCAGGGCGAGAGGAAGTCGGAACGGCCGGGCTCGTAGGCGACCGGACAGTTGCGGTCTGCCCCGAAGAAGCGCTCGGCCGATGCGCGCAGCGCCTCCTGGAGTGCGGGGCGTTCGGCCATCTCCTCCGCCTGCAGGGCTGTGGCGATGGCGAAGGCGGTGTTGGGGTGGACGCCGGTGCGCACCGGTCGTTCCAGCTCGGCGAGATAGTCGACGAGGCGGTCGCTCAGATGGCTCACCACGGGTTCGAGGCGCTCGGCCCAGCTGGCGGCGAAGGGATCGTCCCAGGACGCCAGCTCACCGTGCAACAGGAGGAGCCAGACCCAGCCGTAGGGGCGCTCGAAGGACGGGTTGTCCGACAGGTACTCGAGTTCGCCGGCGAGGGCCTCCTCGGAGAGATGGTCCCTCAGCTTCTCGCGGATGAGCGGCGCCACCGGAAGCTCCGGCATCTCCTTCACCAGCCGCACCATCGCCCACGTCGAGTTCACCGCCGAGTGCCAGTCCCAGCAGCCGTAGAAGGCGCGGTTCCGGTCGAAGTCGCGGCGCCGGGTGTAGCTGATGTCGTCCAGGTAGCCGGCCCGGTCCGGCCGCAGCGCGTGGGGGCGGTCCACACAGGAGAGGGGCATCGCGGCGAGGGACAGCGCGGTTTCCAGGTCGAGCATCGGGCCGGTGCCGGGGCCGGTGACGCTCGGAGCCGATTCCGCGGCCATGGCATCGGAAGCTGCCATGGACTGTTCCGGAGCATCGGTCGCGCACGCGGCGGCGATTACAACCGCAGCGGTGGCGAGAGCGGACCACAATGAGTCGGGGAACCGGAGGAATGTGCGGGAGGAGCCCGGCTCGTTCTGCGTAACGCTCATTGGTGCACTGTCCTGAGAGGTGTTCCCGCGACCCGGCCGTGGAACTGAGCGCCGACCGTGCCTGGATGCCGCGGCCGGCATCAGCCGTTGAGGCACTCCACGCGGTTAGCATTCAGGACCACCCGTCGGCGGTCAAGTCGGCCGTGTCCGGCCTCCCCCCAGGGGCTTCGACTGGTGGACTCCCGCGGGTGCGCCGTTCACATTGCACGGAAGTCCATCGCACCCGGAGGATCCCATGATTCCGCGTCCCGTGTTCGTCCTGCGCCGCTTCGCCTTTGCCGCCGCGGCCCTGTCGCTCCTCTCGTTCGGTCTCGCAGGCGTACCGCCCCTCGCCGCGGGGCTGGCCGCCCAGGAGCGGAGGCCCGTCCAGCTCGAGGACTACTACCGGCTGAAGAACGCGGGCAGCCCGGCCATCTCGCCGGACGGGTCGCAGGTCGCGTTCGTCATCACATCGGTCCTCGAAGAGGAGAACCGGAGCCACAGCGGGATCTGGCTCGCGGACGCGGCGGGAGCCGGTGAGCCGGTGCGGCTTACCAGCCCGAGCTTCAGCGCCTCCGGGCCCGGCTGGTCACCCGACGGGCGCCTGCTCGTCTTCACATCGAACCGCCCGGGTCCCGATGGCGAGAGCGGCGGCAGCACCTGGTTTCTGCGCATGGACCAGCCCGCGGGCGAGGCCTTCCAGATCGAGAGGCTGGGCGGGTCGCCGGTGTTCAGCCCCGACGGCGAGTGGATCGCGTTCACGCGGCCGACCCCGCCGGAGCCGGCTCCCGAGCCCGTATACGCCTCCGATTTCGAGCGCCGAACGGTCGAGCGCTTCGACGGGCGCGCCTACGACTGGATGAACTACCGCTTCGACCGCCGCGGCTACCTGGCCGACCCCCGCGACCCCGCCGCCACCCCCCCGCGCGAGGTGTACGTGCTGCCGGCCACCGGAGGTGAATCCCGCCGCCTGACCGATCTGGGCGTGGACGCGGCCGGCCCGGCGTGGAGCCCCGACGGCCGGCGCCTCGCATTCACCGCCGACGCGCACCAGCGCGACGAGCTCAGTTACGAGCGCGCGGACCTCTGGACCGTAGACCTGGACGGCGCCGTCACCCGCCTCACCGACGACGAGTACAACTACTCCGGGCCCGCCTGGTCGGCAGACGGCCGCCGCATCGTGGTCCGCGGCAACGAGGGGCTGAACGTGATCATCCGCGAGGGAAGGGACCGCGGGGCGGCCAACGACCTCTTCGCCTTCGACCCCGACGGCGGTGGCCGAAGCAACCTGACCGCCGACTGGGACCTGATCCCCGGCGGGCCCGTCACGTCGCCGGACGGACACGTCTACTTCTCGGCGGGCGTGAGCGGCAACACCCACCTCTTCCGGGTGGCCGTGGACGGCGGCGCGGTCGAACAGGTCACCGGGGGCGACCGCCGGCTGGCGGGCTTCTCCTTCTCGGCCGACTTCTCGCGCATGGCCTACCGGGTCACCACCCCCACCGAACCCGGCGACATCCATGTCGCGCCCGTATCGGGCGCCGCCGAGACCCGGCTGAGCGAGGTGAACGCGGCGCTGCTGGCCGAACTCGACCTCTCCGAACCCGAAAACCTCATCTTCCACAGTCCCGACGGCACCGAGGTGGAGGGCTGGATGCTGCCGGCGCGCGGCTACGAGGCCGGGAGCGGCGACTTCCCCATGGTCCTCGTGATGCACGGCGGGCCGCACGGGATGTACGGCAACGACTTCTCCTTCGACCGCCAGCTGCTGGCCGCGCAGGGGTACATGGTCCTCTATACGAACCCGCGCGCCTCCACCGGCTATGGGGAGGACTTCCGCTGGGGCACCTGGGGCGGATGGGGCTTCAACGACTACGACGACATCATGGCCGGCGTCGACCATGCCATCGACAACTACCGCATCGACACCGGGCGCATGGGCGTGACCGGCTACTCGTACGGCGGCTACCTGACCAACTGGGTCATCACTCGGACCGACCGCTTTGCGGCCGCCATCGCCGGGGCCTCCATCTCCAACTGGGTGAGCGACTACGGCGTCGCCGACATCCCGCGCACCAAGGAAAGCGAGTTCTTCGGGCCTCCCTGGGAGGAGCGCGGGCTCGAGAACCTGCTGCGCTCTTCGCCCATCATCCACGCCGACGGGGTAACCACCCCGACCCTCTTCGTGCACGGAGAGTCCGACCATCGGGTTCCCATCGAAGAGGCCGAACAGATGTACGTCGCCCTGCACAAGCAGGGGGTCCCGGCGAAGTTCGTGCGCTATCCGGAGTCCTACCACGGCGGCTGGACCCCCTGGCGCATGGTGCACCGCACCTGGGTCCAGCTCGAGTGGTGGGAACAGTGGCTGAAGGCTCGGCCGGCGATGTAGCCGGGAATCCGCGCCTCGATGGCCCGGGCCCGATCGCGCAGCCGGGCCGGGCCGGCGGGGTTTCGCCGCTCGCGCGCAAACCGGTAGATTTCCGCCCCTGCCGTTGTGGCATGCGCGACTCCGCGCCGCGGATCCTCGCCATGCGACCGAGTGAGGACCGTCCATGCTCGCTGCGTACATCTTCTGCCTCGTCGTGGGCGGCGGCTTCCTGCTGCTGTCGCTCTTCGGCGACTTTCTGGAAGCTGACGCCGACATTGACGCAGACGCGGATCTAGGCATCGGGGACGTCGGCGATGTCGCGAAGCTCTTCTCGCTGCGGGCCATCATCTACGCCCTCTTCGGTTTCGGTGCGGCCGGCACCCTTCTGCATCTGGTGTGGGGCGGCGGCCGGCCAGGACTGACCGCCATCGTCGCAGGCGTGACCGGGCTGGCCACGGGCGCGCTCATCGGAGCCGCGTTCGGGTTCCTCAAGCGAGGAAACACCGGAACCATGCTGGGGGAACAGTCCTTCGTGGGGTTGACCGCGGAAGTGTCGCTCGAGATCACGGCCGCGAGCCCGGGCTCGATACGGGTGCTGCGCGGCGACCGGCGCCACGGCATCCGCGCCCGACTGGACGCGAGCTGTCCCCCGGACAGCACGCTCCGTCCAGGTCAATCGGTGGTGGTGGTCAGCATGGCGTCGGGGATCGCCGCCGTGGTACCGGTGGAGATGAAGCTGATCGATGATTGACGACGTCGAGCCGAGCATCCCGATCCGCTGCCACGGAAGCGTTCCGCGTCACGCCGCGCGGCGAGAACGGCGGGATGACGTACGGCACGATACAAGATCGCCATGCCGGAATGGCACAAGAGGAGGCGCATAATGGAATTCCTGGCCGCACCCCTGACCATGGCCCTCGTGGTCCTGGTGGCGATGATCGTGTTCATCATCACCATCAAGAGCCTGATTGTCATCGTGCCGCCCAACCGGGCCGCCGTGCTCACGGGACGCAATCGCACGTCCTCCGACGGGCAGGCGGTGGGATACCGCTCCATCTCCGGAGGCCGCACGCTGCGGGTGCCCATCATCGAGACCGTGCAGCACATGAACCTCGAGACCATCCCCATCGAGGTTTCGGTCAACAACGCCTTCTCCAAGGGGAACATCCCGCTCAGCGTCGAGGCCATCGCCAACGTGAAGATCGCCTCCGAGCCGGAATGGGTCTTCAACAACGCCGTCGAGCGTCTGCTGGGGAAGACGGAGGACGAAGTGCGCGAACTGGCCCAGGACACCCTGACCGGCAACCTGCGCGGCGTGCTCGCGACCCTCACCCCCGAGGCCGTCAACGAAGACCGCCTCGGGTTCGCCAAGGCGCTGGCCGATGACGCCGGCGAGGACCTGGCGTCCCTGGGATTTCACCTGGACGTCCTCAAGATCCAGAACGTCAGCGACGAGCGCGGCTACCTCGAGGCCATCGGACGCGAGAAGTCGGCGGAGGCGATCCGGGCGGCCGAGATCGCGGAGGCGCAGGCCGAGGCGGACACCCGCGAAGCCCAGGCCGAGGCACGCCGCCGCGCCCAGGTGCGCGAGGCCGCCGCCTCCATCAAGGTGGCCGAGGCCCAGAACGAGTTGCGCGTCCGCAAGGCGGAGCTCGACCGCCAGGGCGAGACGGCCGAGAAGATCGCGCGCGTGAAGGCGCAGGAAGCCGAGGTCGAGGCCGAAAAGATCCTCGAGATGAAGCGGGTCGAGCGCGAGGAACAGCGTCTGCGCGCGGACGTGGTGGAGCCCGCCAAGGCCGCGAAGATGGCCGCGTTCGCCCGCGCCCAGGCGGAAGCGGCACCGATCCTGGAGCGCGGCAAGGCCCAGGTGGAGGTGCTCAGGCGGCTCTACGCGGAGGTCCAGACCGGCGGGGATGCGGCCTTCGCCGTCTTCATGGCCGAGAAGTTGCCGGAGCTGCTGGAGATCGCCGTGGGAGCAGTGGAAGGGGTCGATATCGACCGCCTAGTGGTCATGGACGGGGGGGAGGGCGAAGGTGTCTCCAATGCGCTGAACCAGCGGGTCCGGGGCGCCTACGGGACGCTCGAGGGGCTGGCGTCGGTGCTCGGCCTCGACATCCAGCAGGTGTTGCGCCGAGCGACGGGAGGGACCATCCAGGAAGCGAATCGCGAACTGCCTTCGGGAGATGCATAGCGCGCGAGGTCCGGTTCTCCGTCGCGTCGGGGATCGAAACGGCGGGCCGGCCCCTGTCGTAGCGATCCGTATTCGCGTAGCATCCCCTCGCATTCCCAGGGAGCCCGCATCATGATCTGGAAGCTGATCACAAGGAAGGGAGGCGTGTTCGACAAGCCGCGCGTGCAGAAGCCGCGCAAGCCGAAACCGCCGACCGCCGAAAAGCCCGACAACCCGTTCCGTCTTCCGAAGCCGCCCGCTCCTCCGGGGTACGGGTGGCGGCGACGAAAACACCGCTGAGCGCCGCCCTTGAAGAGGATCCTTCTGCTCCGCCACGCCAAGTCCGACTGGAAGGACTACACTCTTGCGGATTTCGACCGGCCGCTCGCACCACGGGGCCGCGCGGCCGCACCCCGCGTTGCAGCCTGGATCCGTGACCACGACCTGGTTCCCGACCGGGTACTGTGCTCGGCCGCCCGCCGCACTGCGGAAACCTGGGAACGCATGGTGCCGGAGCTTGGAGAGATACCGGTCGTGCATCGGCGGGCGCTCTACCACGCGTCGATGCAGGCGATCCTGAACCAACTGGTCAGACAGGACGACGAGGCGAACACGGTGGCGGTGGTCGGGCACAACCCGGGCATCGCCGAATTCGCCTGGCGCCATTCCGTTTTCGGCAGCAGGAAGAAGATCGCCCGAATGCAGCGCAAGTATCCCACCGGCGCCCTGGCCGTCCTCTCGTTCAAGATCGACCGCTGGGCCGATCTGCCCGGGGCGAGCGGGACCCTGGAATACTACGTGCGCCCCAAGCAGCTCAAGTAGCGCTTCCAGGCGTTCAGGTAGCGCCCCGGGCGTTCACCCCACCCCGGGCGTGCACCCTCCCGTTTCTCCGCGGCAGGGGATCGACGACCGTCAGCGCATGTGCAGCTCGTACACCTCCACGCGCTCGACGCCGAGATCGTCGGTGGATACGACGGTCAGCCTGCCGTCGCCGATGTGCTGGATGCGAAGGCTGGCGGGTGCCACGACCTGGCCCAGGAAGCTGCCGTCGGTGCCGAATACATCGCGGGCAACCGCCTCGGCGCCGCGAATCGCGAAGCGCCGCGCCCAGATCTCGCCGCTTTCGGCGATGAGGAGCGAGCTCCAGGCCGGGAGCTGCTCGGGAAGGGGCATGTCTTCGTAGCGGCGCAGGGCGGCCGCTGCCTGGGCTTCGTCCATGGGCTCGCGGTCGCCGGTGGAGCCGCGCACCCAGGATTCGAGATGCGTGTCGGTGCGGGTTGGTGGCTCCTCCGCGAGGCGCACGATGCGCTCGAGGGCTCCAGCGGAATCGTAGAGGGAGAATTCGTAGGACCGGCCCGACGTCACGGCCATGCGCCCGTCCGGAGAGGCGGTGGCTGCGGGGACGGCCGAGAAGGGCACCCGCATGATCTGGATCGAGATGTTGGTGCCGCTGCCCTGTCCTGAAGTCACGGAAGCCTGAGCAGGAACCGTCGCGACGGTGTCGATCAGTGCGCCCGCCAGGTCGTGCCGGACCAGGTATTCGGATCGGGTTCCGCCAGGGTCCGAGATCGATTCGAGGGCTTCTTCCAGGGTGGAGGCCCCCTCCAGCGACGGGAGGTTCAGGGCTTCCACCCGGCTGAAGAAGGCGCTCGGCCCCGCCATGCGAACCGGTCGGATGATGGGCCGCTCGCCCGGGCCCTGGAAGGTCGCGGTTGCGAGCAGTTCGCCCTCCGCCGCGAAACGAGTGATGCGGTCGAGCCGCGGGTCCGCCGCGACGATGGTGCCCTCCGCGGCGGGCCAGGCGCCCGCGAGCGCCCGGAATTCGCCCGGCCCCTCTCCGGGGCCCCCGATGGTCTGGAGGTGCGCGCCGCTCGCGTCGAAGATGCGGATCTCGCCCATCTGCGCATCGGCGACGATCAGATTGCCTGCGCCATCGACCGCCACCGAGGCGATGCGCCCGAAGAGCACCTCCGCGGGGCCGTCGATGGCGCCGATGGAAAGGACCGGTTCCGGGGCGATGGTGGCGTAGACGGCGTCGCCCGGCGAGTTGGTGACGATTGCGATGCCCGCCGAGTCGGCGAACCGGGCCGCGGTGGGGCGGAACTCTCCGCTGTCACCGCAGCCGGCAACGAGCGCCAGCACACCGCATGACCACGCACCGCTCGTATGGACGGCCGTCCGGCGCCGGGGCGATCGCTTTCCCGTCATCCCTGTGCTCCCTCGCATTTCGGTGACGCCCGGGGGCCATCCCCAAGCGTGCGGCATCACGACGAAGAACTTCGTAGATAACGGTAGTCGACGATTCGCATGATGTCAACGTGCTCTCACGCGACCCAGGACGGAGCGCACGTCTCCTGGATTGGGTCGGACGCTGGTTGCGCGGGTGTGCGGTGCTCCCGTACGATCTGGCCACCATGCCAGGGCATAAGCCGACAATCGGGAAACGGAGACAGTCGTGGAGGCAATCGCTCCTCGGGGGCGCGTGCCTGGTTTTCTGCCTCCTGACCATCCGGGTAGTGGCGCTGCAGGCCTTTACCATAACGTCCGGATCGATGGAACCCACGTTGCTGGCCGGGGACTTCGTTTGGGTCAACAAGGCTGCTCTGGGCTCGCGAATCCCGTTCACGGATATTCGCGTCCCCGGCTACTCCGAGCCCCGGAGGGGGGAGATCCTGGTATTCGATCCTCCCCACGACGACACGTTGATGGTCGTCAAGCGGCTCGTGGGAATGCCTGGCGACACGCTGGCGATGAGGGACAAGACCTTGTTCGTGAACGGGGTAGCCCGGGACGAGCCTTACGTGTTGCGCACCGACCAGCCTGACTTATCCACCGGCGCGATGCTTTGGCAGCGACAGATCGTGATTGGCGGTCCGAGGGAGGACTACCTGCCGACTCGCGACAACTGGGGTCCGCTCGTGATTCCCGACGGCCGCTACTTCATGCTGGGCGACAATCGGGACAACAGCATCGATTCCCGCACTTGGGGGCTTCTGGAACGCTGGCGCCTCGAGGGGCGAATCGTCGTCCGGTACTTCTCCTACAACCGGGACTCCTACCGGGCGTTCCCGTTCATCCGCGAGATACGCTGGGACCGGATCGGAACGCGACCGCGGTAGCAGGGAGCACGCCTGGAGCTGGCACGACCGCCGCGGCATTGGCTGTCCCGGGGTCCCCACACGTGCGTCAGCCAGTCGCGCGGATCGATCACTTCATCCGCTACGGGGCGTCGACCATGTCGTCTTTCAGGAAGCGGCCGAAGAAGTCGAGCATGTCCAGCAGCATCTGGCGCCGGTTGGCCTTGCCGCGCACGTAGTAGTTCTCGTTCGGATAGGTCGTGTACTCGAAGGCCTTGTAGTGGTTCTCGAGCGCCCGCGCGAAGATTTCGGACTGATCCGAGCCCGGATAGCGGCCCTCGCCGTGCACCAGGAAGATCGGCGTGGAGACCTTGTCGATCTCGTAGATCGCCGAGCTGCTGCGCCACACGTCCTGGCTGGTCTCGAACGGCCCCAGTTCGTGCTCGAGGAGCTTGACGTGGCGCAGCTCGTTCTCGCTGCGATAGAAGTGTACCCAGTCCGAGTAGCCCGAGCCGGGGATGATGGCGCGAAAGGCGTCCGGCGCGAAGGCCGCCGCGTACATGCCCATGATCCCGCCGTAGCTGGTCCCGGTCAGGCCGATCCGGTCCGGGTCGACCTCGGGCTGCGCCTTCAGGTAGTCGGCGCCCGCGAGCACGTCCTCGAGGTCGCAGTGGCCCCAGCAGCCGTTGTTCGCGTCGGCGAAGTCCTTCCCGTAGCCCGAGCTGCCGCGGATGTTGGGCAGCAGCACCGCGTATCCGCGTTGTGCGAAGAACTGCACGTGCTGCTGGAAGGTGTCGTTGAACTGCGAGGTGGGGCCGCCGTGGATCCAGAGGATGCCGGGTGCGCGCTCGCCCGCCGGGACGCCCACCGGGCGGTACAGGTAGGCCGGGATCGAGTATCCGTCCGTGCTCGGGTAGTGGACCTTCTCCGGCAGGATCAGCCGCCCGGCAAGGTTTCCGGCGGGCATGGAGAAGGTGAGCGGGCGGCTCTCGCCGCCCTCCACGGCCACCACATACAGATCCTGGGGGCTCACCAGGTCGGCCTTCAGGTAGGCGATCGAGCGGCTGTCGGGCGACCACGAAGGGCCCGACGCCACTCCCCCCTCGGGTGACACCAGCACCCGGGGCCTGCCGCCGCCGGCCGGGACCACGCGCAGGTCGTGACGGCCGTTGTGGTTCTCGACGTAGGCGATTGAGCGGCCGTCGGGCGACCACACCGCGCCGCTCTGATCGGCCTCGGCCGCGGCGACCGGACGGGGTTCACCGCCCTCGACCGGGGCGAGCCAGTAGTTGATCCAGCCGCTGCGATGCGAGCGGAAGAGGACCTGGCTGCCGTCGGGCGAGACGCGGGGGAAGCCGAAGGTGCTGCCGGCGCCGTAGTCGAAGAAGTCGCGGTCCTGGAGCACGGTGCGCGCGCCCGACCCGTCCGGAGCCACCTCGATCACGGCGTGGTCCTCCCAGGCGTCGTCGAGGCGCACGTAGAGGATGCGCTGCGAGTCCGGGGTCCAGGTCGGGAAGACCTCGTAGAGCTTGTCGTTGCTGATGCGCCGGACGCGGCGGGTGGCGACCTCGACCGTCCAGATGTCGTAGTTGCCGTAACGGTCGCCGGCGAAGGCGATCGAGCGCTCGTCTGGCGACCAGGTCATCGAATTGATGCGCCCGCCGAGGTTGGTGAGCTGCATCTCCCTGCCGTCATGGGTGGACCAGATCCAGATCTCCGGCGAGCCGCCCTTGTCCGACACGTACGAGATCCAGTTCCCCTTCGGTGACCAACCGGGCATCTGGGACGCGAGGAAGTGACCCGAACTGCCCATCTCGATCGGGATCCGGGTGGGGAAGCCGCCGTCCGGCGAGAGCGTGACCAGCCCGCCGGAGAGTGACGACCGGAAGAGGATCGACGAGCCGTCGGGCGACCACGCCGGAGAGCCGGAGACGACCGACTCGATGGACAGCAGCTGGTCGATGGTGAGGACGTCGGGATCCTGGGCGCGGAGGCCCGTGGCGCCGGCGGCCGCGAGGATGAGGCCCGCCGCGAGGTTCGCGGCCGATCGCCGGCGAAGGACCGTCTCCGGGTTCCGGTGGCTGGTCATGGCCCACTCCTTGTGTCGGTTGCCGGCGGCTGCCGCGGCGAGGAGGACCGCGCGGGGGAACCGTGCTCCTACACGTGCGTCAGCCACCCATGTGGGTCTTCGGCCCGCTGCTTGACGATGTCCATGAAGCGCCGCTGGATGCTCAGGGTGATCTCGCCCGCCGTCCCGCATCCCACCGGGAGGCGGTCCACGCTCGTGATCGGCGTCACTTCCGACGCGGTGCCCGAGAAGAAGAGCTCGTCGCAGGTGTAGAGGGTTTCGCGGGCGACCAGCTGCTCGCGACAGGGGATGCCCATCTCCGCGGCCAGCTTGATGATCGTGTCGCGGGTGATTCCCTGCAGCGAGGTGCCGTCGAGGATGGGAGTGATCAGCTCGCCGTCCGCCACCAGGAAGAGGTTCTGGCCGCTGCCTTCGCTCACCAGGCCGTTGGGGCCCAGCGCGATGGCGTCGGCGTAGCCGTCGGCGTGCGCCTCCATCTTCATGAGCATGGCGGCGTTGTAGTGGCCCGCCGCCTTTGCCCGCATGGGGAAGGTGTTGGGTTCGGCCCGCTGCCAGGAGGAGACCTTCACTCCGACGCCCTTCTCGAGCGCTCCCTTGCCCAGGTAGGTGTCCAGCGGCCACGCCGCCACGTAGGACTCGATCGGGCTGGGGCGCGGGTCGAGTGCGGCGGCGCCGTATCCGCGGATCACCATGGGGCGGATGTAGCAGCTCTGCAACCGGTTCCTCGCCACCACGTCGACGCAGGCCTGTGCGTACTCCTCCCGCGTGTACTTCGGCACCATGCGATAGACGATGCAGGAGTTGTAGAGTCTGCGAATGTGCGCGCCGAGACGGAAGATGGCCCGCCGTCCCCCGGCCTCGTAACAGCGTATGCCCTCGAAGAGGGATACGCCGAACTGTACGGCCAGGGACAGCAGGTGCACCCGGGCGTCCTCCCAGGCGATGAACTCGCCATCCTTCCAGATGAATTCGGATTCCTGCAGCTCAAGGGCCATCGGGGTTCTCGTCGTGGGTATCAGGTTGGGGTTGGTGGCGTCATATCAGGGCGCGGATCCACCCGCCGTCCACGGGAATCGAGGTTCCCGTGATGTAGCTCGCGCGCTCGGAAGCGAGAAAGGTAACCAATGCCGCGAATTCCGCGGGATCGCCCACGCGTCCGGCGGGAATTTCGCTGGCCCAGCGGTCGAACGCGGCTTCCCGGTCGATCCCCTCGCGCGCGGCGATCTGGCCGGCCAGCCAGTCGAGGCGGGCGGTGCGGGTGTAGCCGGGCATCACGTTGTTCACGGTGACGCCTTCGCGCGCCACCTCGTTGGCCAGGGTGCGGGCGAAGCCTGTTACCGCGGCGCGCACGCTGTTGGAGAGGATGAGCCCGTCGACGGGCTGTTTCACCGCGATCGAGGTGACGTTGACGATCCGGCCCCAGCCTCGCTCGCGCATGCCCGGAAGGACGGCGCGGGTCAGGTTGAGGACGCTCTCCAGGTTCTGGGCGACGGCGGTGCGCCACGCGCCGGGGGAGTGCGCCTCGAAGGGGCCGGAGGGCGGGCCGCCCGTGTTGGTGACCAGGATGTCGACCCGTCCGAAAGCCTCCGCGGCGGCGTCGGTGACGCGCCGGACCCCCTCGGGGTCGGTGAGGTCGGCGGCCACGGCCACGGGTTGGGAGCCGGAGGCGCGGGCGATGCGGTCGCGGGTGCGCTCCAGGTCGTCGGCGCCGCGGGCGCACATCACGAGCCGGGCCCCCTCGCGCGCGAATTCCTCCGCCACCGCGCGTCCCAGCCCGCGGCTGGAGGCGGCCACCAGCGCGACCCTGCCGGTCAGCCCGAGATCCATGTCACCTCAGGTACGCGTCGGTGCCGTCCAGCCAGTCCTGCCGGGGCGGGCAGAACACATCCACGTCCAGCGTGTCCTCGAGCGCCACCGCCTTGTGCGGCACCCACGAAGGAATGTGCAGGACCTCTCCGGCACGCACGACCACTTCCTCGCTCTCATCCTCCCCGAGCCAGAAGTGCAGTGCGCCCTCCAGCACATAGGTGAGCTGTTCGTTGTCGTGCGAATGCAGCGGCACGACGGAGCCCTTGTCCAGATAGATGTGCGCGAGCATCATGCGCTCGCCCGTCACCAGGCGCCTTCCAAGGCCTTCCTTGACCTTCTCGATCGGCATGTCGTCCCAGCGGAAGTGGCGCACGCTCGTTCCCGCGCTCATTGACTCTCCTTGGCGATGGCGGAATGGGCCGGCAGGTGGCCGGGCGAACCCTCTCAATACCGTAACCGCGCGACTTCGGCAAGTAGCGGCGGCCCCGTCAGCGCAGGTAGCTGTCGGAGTCGTCCAGCCAGTCCTGGCGGGGCGGGCAGAAGACATCCGTCACCAGCGTGTCCTCGAGCGCGAGCGCCTTGTGCGGCAGTCCGGAGGGGATGTAGAGCACTTCGCCGGAGCGGACGGTCACCTCGTCGCCCTCGTCACCGTCCTCCCCGAGCCAGAGCCGGAGCGCGCCATCCAGCACGTGGGCGATCTGCTCGTTGTCGTGCGCGTGCAACGGGACTACCGTGCCCCGGGCCATGTACCAGTGCGCCAGCATCATGCGCTCGCCGGTCACCACGCGCCTTCCCAGACCTTCCTTCACCTCTTCCATTGGCATATCGTCCCACCGGAAATGACGGGCGTGCCGTTCGGGGCTCATTGGTGCTCCTTGGTGATGTGCTCGGGAGTGCCGGCGATTCGCCGGGCGACCCCCCTCAATACCGTAACCGGCTTCATCCGGCAAGTGGCGCGGATACCTGCCCAGGTTGTCGGGCGGGGAGGCCGGGACCCGGGGGCGGGACCGCGGCGTTGCGGTCCATGCAGGCAGGGAGAAACGAGGGACCGGGCGAGTGCTCGCAGGTCCCGATCAGGGGAGGAAACGACGTGTCCGAGGCGCATTCGAAGACCCGGGGCTCCGGCGGACGGCGACCGTGGCTGCTGGCGCTCGTGGCGGTGGCGGTGGTCACGCTGCTGGTGTTTGCGGGAAGGTCGCTGGCCGGGGCCATCCCGGCGCTCGCGGAGCGCATTGAGGATATGGGGGTCTGGGGCCCGGTGGTCTTCGTGTGCGCCTACGCCGCGGCCACCGTGGCTTTTGCACCGGGCTCGATTCTGACGTTGGCCGGGGGAGCCATCTTCGGCATCGCGCGCGGGACCGCGATCGTGTTCGTGGGAGCCACGACGGGCGCCGCGCTCGCCTTTCTGGTGGCGCGCTACCTGGCCCGGTCCGCCATCGAGAGCAAGGTGGCCGACTATCCGCGGTTCGCGGCCATCGACAGCGCCATCGGCGAACAGGGGCGCAAGATCGTCTTCCTCCTGCGGCTGTCGCCGGTCTTTCCCTTCAACCTCCTCAACTATGCGCTGGGCCTGACCAGAGTGCGCTTCGCGGACTACCTGGTCGCGTCGCTGGGGATGATTCCCGGGACGCTGCTGTACGTCTATTACGGCCAGGTAATCGGCGACGTGGCGGCGCTGGCGAGCGGAGTGGAGGTTGCGCGGGGCGCGGGCTACTACACGGTGCTCGGGGTCGGGCTGGCAGCCACCATCGTGGTCACTACCCTGGTCACGCGCATCGCCCGGCGGGCGCTGAAGGAGATCACGGGGGATTGAGGGTGGTGTGTGGAGGTCAGGTGTGTGGAGGTCGCCGCGGGTGACCGCGGCGGGCGCGGGGCACTGTGATGCGATGACGTTCGCGTGGCTGGGCCGAGGCCGGTGCACCGACCGGGCACCGGGATGCGGTTCTCGGCCGAGCGGGCGCGGCGATGAACCAATGAGACCAACGACGGAGAGGTAGATCGTGTCGGCAGACAGAGTCGTGATTCTTCCCGACGACGTGCACAACCGCGAGCTGGTGGGCCATGTGCACCCTCCGGACTGGCGCAACCCGGAACCCCGCGACCGCTACCACCTGGTCGTGGTCGGGGCGGGGACGGGGGGGCTGGTGAGCGCCGCCATCGCCGCCGGGCTGGGCGCGAAGGTCGCGATGGTGGAGCGCCACCTCATGGGCGGCGACTGCCTCAACTTCGGGTGTGTCCCCTCCAAGGCGGTAATCAGCTCCGCCCGGCGGGTGCACGCGGCGCGCCCGGCCGGCACGAATGGTCGCCCGGGTGGGGCCGGGGGGACGGGGGCGGCCGGCGGGGCGGG
The DNA here is from genome assembly GCA_002238605.1 of BD2-11 clade cluster bacterium bin43. Taxonomy (GTDB): domain Bacteria; phylum Gemmatimonadota; class Gemmatimonadetes; order Longimicrobiales; family Gaopeijiaceae; genus BD2-11. The sequence continues at coordinate 40,551 of MPMR01000009.1, forward strand.
GGCGGTGTCCGGCGGCGGTGCCGGGAGCGATTTCCCCGCCGCCATGGAGCGCATGCGCCGGCTGCGCGCGGGTATCAGCCCGATCGACGGGGCGTCGCGGTTCGCGGGGCTGGGGGTGGACGTCTTCCTGGGACACGGCGAGTTCGTGGCTCCCGACCGTCTTCGAGTGAACGGGGACGAGCTCAACTTCCGCCGCGCGATCATCGCCACCGGCGCCCGCGCCGCGCTCATTCCGGTTCCGGGGCTCGGGGACGTCGACGTCTACACCAACGAGACCATCTTCTCCCTCACCGAGCTGCCGCCGCGCCTTGTGGTGATCGGGGCCGGCCCCATCGGGGTGGAGCTGGCCCAGACCTTCGCGCGCTTCGGCAGCCGCGTGACCGTGGTGCACGCCGACGCTCACCCGCTGCCGCGCGATGACAGGGACGCGGCCGCCATCGTCACCCGGGCGATCGAGGCCGACGGCGTGCGCGTGCTGAACTCGGCGGCGATCCGAAAGGCCCGCCGCGAGGACGGCGTCACCGTGCTGGAAGTCGAACACGACGGGGAGCGGGAGGAGTTGGCGTCCGAGGCGGTGCTGGTCGCGGCCGGCCGCGCTCCCAATGTCGACGGAATGGGTCTCGAGGCCGCGGGCGTGGCCCACGACCGCACCGGCATCCGGGTCGACGACCAGTTGCGCACGACCGCGAAGGGCATCTACGCGGTAGGCGACGTGGCATCGAAGCACCAGTTCACCCATGCCGCCGACCACCAGGCCCGCATCGCCGTGCAGAACGCGCTCTTCTTCGGTCGCGGCCGCGCCAGCCGCCTGGTGATCCCCTGGGCGACCTACACCGATCCGGAGGTCGCCCACGTCGGGCTCCATCGGGACGAGGCCATCGCGGCAGGCCACGACGTCGAGACCATCACCATCCACTTCGACGACATCGACCGCGCCATCCTCGAAGGCGAGAAGGAAGGCTTCCTCCGCGTTCACCTCAAGGAGGGAAGCGACCGCATCCTGGGCGCGACGCTGGTGTGCGCCCACGCGGGGGACATGATCGGCGAGATCACGCTGGCGATGACCGCCGGCCTCGGTCTGGGCAAGCTCGGCGCCACCATACATCCCTACCCGACGCGCAGCGACATCTTCGCCCGCGCGGCCAACGCATGGCGCAAGCAGAAGCTGACGCCGACGGTCGAGAAGGCGTTCCGCGCCTTCTTCCGGGTGTTCAAGTAGCGAGACGATGACCGGCGGGCGAACGAGGACCGGCAGGCCGACGAGGACCGGCAACGCCGAATCTGCCGGGGCCGCGGCCGCGGTGCGCGTCTCGGCGCCCGCGACCATCGGCAACATCGCCTGCGGGTTCGATGTGTTCGGCATGGCCGTCGAGCAGCCCTGCGATGCGGTGGTCGCGCGCGCGGCGCCGGAGCCGGGGGTCAACATCGAGCGCATCACCGGAGACGTGGGACCCATCCCGGGCGACCCCGCCCGCAACAGCGCCGGGGCGGCTGCCAGGGCCGTCCTGGAGATGGCCGGCGCCGATTCGGCGGGCCTGGCGCTCGAACTTCACAAGGGCATACCGCTCGCGGGAGGGATGGGTGGCAGCGCCTCGAGTGCCGTAGTGGGGGCGGTGGCGGCGGATCAGGTCATTCGGGCCGGCCTCTCCCGGAGACAGCTGCTGCGCTGTGCGGTGGCCGGCGAGCTGGCGGGTTCCGGGTCGCCGGCTGCCGACAATGTTGCGCCTGCCCTCTATGGCGGGATCGTGCTGGTCCTCCCCGGAAAGACGCTGCAGGTCGTGGAACTTCCCGTCCCCGACGAGCTTTGGGTCGTCGTGGTGCGCCCGCATCTGGAGACCCGCACCGAGGACGCCCGTCGCGTGCTGGGCGAACATGTGCCCCTCAAGGCCGCGGTCACGCAGTGGGCCAACACCGCAGCGTTCACCGCGGGGCTCTACGCCTGCGACTGGGACCTCATCTCGCGCTCCATCAGGGATGTCGTGGCGGAGCCGCTGCGCGCCGGACGCATCCCTGGTTTCGCCCGCGCCAGGGAAGCGGCGATGACCCGCGGCGCCCTCGGCTTCTCCATCTCCGGGTCCGGCCCCTCGGTCTTCGCGCTGTGCCGGGGACGCGAGACGGCCGAGGACGTCGCAGCGGGCATCCGCTGGGCCTTTGGCGAGACCGCGGCGCTCGATTGCGAAGCCTACGTCTCACCCGTCAACCGGGATGGAGTGCGCGTCGAGGACGTGAAAGCGGAGGAAGATTGAAGCTCGTCAGCACCTCGGGCCAGGCCGAACCGGTTTCCTTCGGCGAAGCGCTGTTCCGGGGACTCGCCCCCGATGGCGGGCTCTTCATGCCGGAAGGGCTTTCACCCCTCTCCGCGGGCGCCATCGATGCGCTGAGAGGCGCCGGCGCGATTCGCTGCGGGCTCGCCGTGGGGCGGCATCTTCTCGGCGATGAACTGGAGGATGAAGTGCTGGAATCCGCGGTGCGGGAGGCGCTCGGCTTTCCGCTTCCGCTGGTTCCGCTGGGCCCGCGCACGCATGTGCTGGAACTGTTCCACGGCCCCACGCTCGCCTTCAAGGATGTGGGGGCGCGCTTCATGGGCTGCCTGATGTCGAGGTTGCAGCGCTCCGGGCCTCCGCTGACGGTCATGGTGGCGACATCGGGCGACACCGGCGGGGCCGTCGCGCACGCCTTCCTGGGCCTGCCGCGGACCCGCGTCGTGGTCCTGTTCCCGGAAGGGCAGGTGAGCGAGCGCCAGCAGCGGCAGTTCACGACGCTGGGCGACCAGGTGCTCGCGGTGGCGGTGGCGGGCGCGTTCGACGACTGCCAGCGTCTGGTGAAGGCGATGTTCCGCGACCCGGATGCGCGGGAGGCTCTCGCGCTGACGTCCGCGAATTCAATCAACATCGGACGCCTGCTGCCGCAGATCTTCTACTACTTCCACGCCTGGGCGCAGCTGAGCCGGCGCGAGCCCCCGATCTTCTCGGTCCCGTCCGGAAACTTCGGCAACCTGGCGGCCGGCCTCATGGCCCGGGAGCTGGGGCTGCCCACCGCGGGGTTTGTCACCGCGACCAACGCCAACGACGTTGTTCCGGAGTATCTGCGAACGGGCCTCTATGAGCCGCGGGCGTCGGTGCGCACGCTTTCCAGCGCAATGGATGTCGGGGCGCCTTCGAATCTGGCGCGCATCCTCGCGCTGTTCGAGGGCGACCTGGGCCGTCTGCGGGGGTGTCTGGAGGCGTCCGCGTGGAGTGACAGGGACACGCGGGAGGCGATGAGGAGGGTCTTCGACGAGCATGGCTACGTGCTGGATCCGCATACGGCGGTGGGATGGCTCGCATTGGAGGAGGCCCTCGCCGGGAGGCCGGACGCCCACGGCGTGGTGCTGTCCACGGCGCATCCCGCCAAGTTCGGGGATATCGTGGAGGAGGCCATCGGGGGTACGGTGCCCGTGCCGGAGCAGCTGGCGGCGGGGCAGCACAGGCCCTCGCGCTTCACGCGCATCGCGCCGGACCTCGCAGAGTTGAGGCGCGTGGTCATGCGATGGGCGGGCGCGCATTCGAATGGTGACGTGCTGCGGACAGGCGGGGATCATCGGGCCGGCCTGTAGTGCGCGAGCGAATACGAGACAGCCTCCCGTATGTTGGGAGGGCAACCGGCCCGCTCATGCCGTCCCCTTCCCCGCGGGAGACCATCATGAATAAGAAGACGATGATCGCGTGCGCAGTAGCGCTCTACCTCTTTGTCGGGCTGAGCGGCTTCTTCCGATTCCCGGCGGCCTACAGATATAGCCGGACGATTACGACATACTACGATCCTGACGAGGGTCGTGAGCGCACGGAGGCGATCCGGTGTCGTGGGTTCCCGGTCGTCTTCAGTTACTGCACGGGGACCATCGAAGCGCCCAGTGACGAGGTCCCGTCGCCCCCGGGGACGCCCGGACTATCTCGCTGAGCGGCGTCGCACGACCGCGTACACGATCCACGCGGGGACGCTGAGTACGGCCGCGTAGACGGCGATTGCAATCGGACCGAGAAGTCCTGCGAAGAGCGCCGCGAATGACGTGAGGGGCGCGAGGATCGCGAACGTTGTCCAGGCCGCGCGGGTAGACCCCATCCGCCAGATCTTCCGGAAGGCCAGAGCGAGCGGAAGCCCGCACGGGGCGGTAATCGCGAGCGACATGAGCGCCGTCGGGAGCATGAACAGGGTCTCGGGCGTGATCGGGGGTGCCACGCCCCGGCTCAGCGATACGACGACGATCCCCGCGGGCAGCCACCCGAGGGACAACACCCAGAACTTACCTGCCGAACCGAATGGTTGATCGGTCATGTTGGTCTCCCGGTAGAGTTGCGCACGAGCGGGATGGGGCGCCAGCGGGAGGGATCGGGGTGAGCCGGAAACCTTCGGCCGTCGAGCGGTCCCAGTCCCGCCAGGTCGTCCACGGTTCTTGCGACCGCAGGACGCGGATGCCCCTGGTCGACCACCGTCTGTGCGAAGACGACCCGGTCGGTGGCGTCTACCAGCATGGCCCCGCAGAGCCCTTTCAAGAACCGACGGGGGATTGCTCCTCTGCAGCAAGTCCCCGTTGGACGCGGTCATCTGCCCCTCCCAATCAAGCAACCATCAAGCAATTAAGAAGATAAACAGAAATGTCTTACAGAGTTATCCACAGAAATCACCGGTTGCCGATCAAGCAAAGTTGTGAGCCAGCAGGCCGAATCCTCGAGGATCAGGACCGGGTCCAGAAGGAAGATAGCGCCTCGCACGGGCGCCAGCGGGAGGGATCGGGGTGAGCCGGAAACCTTCGGTTGTCGTGCGGTCTCAGTCCCGCCAGGCCGTCCACGGTTCTTGCGACCGCAGGACGCGGATGCCCTGGTCGACCACCGTCTGTGCGAAGACGACCCGGTCCGTGGAGTCCACGAGCATCGCCGGGAAGCCGCTCGCGCGTGCGTTGGAGGAGGCTGCTACCTGGCGCGCGGGCCCCAGGTTCCCGTCCGCGGTGATGCCGCGCACGAACAGGCGCTCGTCCTCCAGCCAGCTGACCAGCGCTCTCCCCGGCTGAGGCATTGCCACCGCGACCCGCCCCACCGGGTTACCCAGGTCGATGGTGATCGGCGGGCCGAAGGTCGCGCCTGCGTCATCGGAGAAGGCCGCCCGCACCCGGGGCGTGTTGCCGGCCCCGGTGAACCAGGCCACCACCACCGCTTCGCCACTGGCGGCCACCGAAGGGCCGTTCACCGGGCAGCCCGGGATCACCCAGCCGTCGTCGTGCACGGGAACCCCGCCCGTCCACTTCCCGTCCACGAAGCGCCCCACGGAGATGTCGCGCACCTCCTCCGGGGTGCGGTCGCGGTAGACGACCACCGGCCCCTCGGAGGTCATCGCAGCGTCCGTCTGGCAGCAGTCGCAGATGCGGTCATCGAGCTCGACCTCGGCGGTTGTGGTCCCGTCCGCACCGGCCGTTCGGTAGCGCAGCGTCATGCGGGGCTCGGTGGACCGTGAGCCGTCGGCCTCGAAGAAGCGCCGTCCGTCCAGCCAGACCATCCCCGCGTCCCCGTGCCCCAGCCCGAACACCGACACGAACCCGTGCTCGGAGGGCGTGCCGTCCTCGTGCGGCGTCCACGGCTCGCTCCAGGAATGCCCGCCGTCCTCGGAGAAAGCGACGCGAACCCCGTAGTCGTAGGTGGACGCCCCGCCCCGCTGGAGCCAGTGCGCGGCCAGCCTGCCGCCGCCCACGGGCCATACGACCGGGAAGTCGGCCCAGTTGACGAAGAACGAGACTCCGCCGCCCGAGCGGGTCACCTCGAAGGGCTTGCCCACACCCTTGTCGCCGTATGCGGCCCCCTTGAGCGCCCAGACTTCCTCGCCCTCCTCCATGTGCGCCTCGAGCCAACTCAGCACGACCGCGTCGCCTTGACGCTCCAGCGACGCGAAGCGGGCTCCGGACACCGCCTCCACGACGAGTTCCTCGACGGCCAGCTCCGTAACATCTGACCCAGGTACTACGCACCCGGCGATAACGGCCACCCACGCGGGGCCGGCGAACCGGCGGTATCTGCGCTTTCCGCAGTGGAGGAGGGAAGAAACTATCTGGCTCAAGATGGACTCCGTGCGGGAGGTTTGCTGCATGTTCATGCCACCCCCAAAGATGCCGCGACGACGTGGATGTCGAAAGGGAGGCCTCATCGGGTGTGCGGTCGGATAGGGGCGGTCCGCGAAGATTGTCACGAGGAGGCGGTGTCGGGGAGCAGGGCAGGCGGCACTTGTCAAGAAAACCTGCGTTTCCTAATGTTATACGTCAACATCAACGAAAAAACGTTGAGATCGCGCTATGATCCACAGATTTTCGGTATCCAACTACGGATCCATACGTGAGGAAGTAACCCTCGACCTGCGCATCCCCGGCACAACTCCGGACATGCCGTGCTTCCGACACAGCGCAGCCAAGCCGGACGTCAAGCTTCCGGCCGTTGCGGTGCTTATGGGGCCCAATGGGTCGGGGAAATCTACCCTGCTTCGGGCGCTTGTCGAGGTGGCGCGAGTTGCTTCGACTCCTGCGCCTTCAGAAGAAGGCCCGCTTATCATGGCTCCCTTCTACTCCGAGGACGGTTGGGCTAAACCGACGCGTTTTCGGCTAGAGGGCGAATGGGATTTCTTGATTCCGGGTCAGCCACCAACCCGGTTTGTCTACGAGTTGTCGATTGGACATGACGAATCGGAGGAAATCGAAGACCCTGTGGTTGGCCACGAAGCACTCGTGTACTATCCGAAAGGACGTCGCCGACGGATCTTCGAACGGAGAGGCCCGGGCTCGCCCATCTATGTTGGCGGCGAGTTGGGAGTCACGCGCGGGGACGACCGTCTCAAGGCAGTCCGCCCTGATTCTTCGGTGATCGCGACACTCTCGTTGTTCAATGTGCCACTTGCCAAGCGCATCGCCGGGCGCATGAAGGCGTTCCTCAGGACGACCAATATCGTCCCCTATGGATTCCCCAGGACGTGGTCTCCTTCATCGAAGGACGTTATCCGGATGCTCGAACAAGACTCCAGCGTTCGAGCATGGGTCGAGGAACGGATGAAGTGTAGCGATTTAGGGATTCGAGACATGAGCATTAGGGAAGACGTTTTCGTGGAGAAGAGCGTCTTGTTTGGTCACTACGGGCTCAACATGCGAGTGCTGTTGGAGGAGGAATCTCGGGGAACTCAGCGTTTATTCCATCTCTTCCCGCAGATCATACCTGCTCTCAAGGAAGCCGGGTTGGCCATCCTCGACGAGATCGATGGCCATCTGCACGTCGACATCGTCTCCGAGATTCTCGGTTGGTTTCGGTCGCAAGACAGCAATCCCCACGACGCTCAGCTGCTGGTCACTTCGCATCATGTCGGACTCCTTGACGATCTGGAGAAGGAGGAAGTCTTCATCGTCGAGAAGGACGACACGGGCGCTACCCGCATCCATGGCGCACAGGATGTGAAGGGTCTGCGCCGCGACGTTCGGCTGTATCCCAAGTACCGGGCGGGCGTGCTGGGCGGTATTCCTAGGATCGGCTAGCGAACTGTGCGCCGTCGACCAGCGGTCGCGCGCAGGCGGGTCATCTTCATTGGTGTCGAAGGGAAGAGCGACCGAGCCTTCACCCGGTTTCTCCGACACTGTTGTGATGAGAGCGGGCTTCACCTTCATTTGGATGTCAAGCCGGCAAATGGCGGTGACTCTGTAGACGTTGTCGAAGCGGCCGGACGCCGACTGCAGAGGCATCCAGGCAAGCGGGAGATCAGTAGTCGCCTGGTGATGCTGGACGCCGACCGCATCCAAGAGGATCTGAAGGTCAATCGCGACGCGTTCGCTTGCGCACATAAGTGGGGTCTCAAGGTCATTCTTCAGAAACCCAATCTGGAGGGAGTCCTGATCCGGTTGCATGAGGGGCACGAGCAGAGTTCTATTGACCCGAGGAGTGCCGAGAGGAGACTCCGACGGCTGTGGCCCGCGTACAAAAAGGGTTCGCTTACCGCTGATCAGCTGCAACAACGGTTCAGCCTGCGGGATCTCCAGCGGGCGGAGAGGCATGATGAACAGCTGCGCAGGCTGTTGAAGATTCTGGGCCTCTGAGGCCTGGCAGTTTCTTGTACGCTGTCGTGTGCGATTCCACTTGCGCACCGCAGCTCGGATGTTCCCCCCGGAGGAGGATGACCGCATGCCCCGTCCCATCCGACCCCTGCCTTCCTCGCGACCCGCTGTCCCGGTCGCGACCGCCTTCGCCCTGATCCTCGGCGCCTGTACCGAGGCGGCCGAACAGGCGCCCGAGATGGATGCCGCGACCAGCCAGGTCGCCGACGGCGTCTTCTGGTACAACGCGGGCACGCATAACGCTTTCTTCGTCGATACGGACGACGGCGTGGTGGCGGTGGACCCGATCTCGATGGAAGCGGCGGCTGGCCTCGCGGGCGCCATCCGCGGCGCGGTGCCGGAAAAGCCGCTCGCGGCCATCGTCTACAGCCACAGCGATGCCGACCACGCCACCGGGGCGCCCGCGCTGTTGGCCGAGTTCGGCGACGACGTCCCGATCATCGCCCAGGAGAACGCGCTGCCCATCCTGCTTGAGCGCGCCGACCCCGATCTGCCGCCGCCGCATCTGACCTTCTCCGACGAGATGACGCTCCGCTTCGGCGGCCGGGCCATCGAACTCCACTACCTCGGGCGGAGCCACAGCGACAACTTGATCGTGACGTTTCTACCCGAGGAGCGCATCGCCTTCGCGGTGGACTTCGTCAGCAACGACCGGGTGGGCTTCCGCGACCTCCCCGGCTGGTATTTCGACGAGTTCTACGTGGCGCTGGACCGCCTGATGGAGATCCCCTTCGAGACCATGGTCTTCGGACACGGCGACGTGGGGGACCGCGGCACGATCGAGCGGCAGCTCGCCTACTACGCGGACCTGCGGGACGCCGTCCAGGCCGCGCTCGACGAAGGCTTGTCGGAAGAAGAGGCGATGGCCCAGGTACGCCTCGACGACTACGCGCACTGGGGCCAGTACGAGGAGTGGTTCCCGCTCAACGTGGGCGCGGTCTATCGCTGGCTGGCCGGGGGCTGAGGACCCCTATACCCGCACCGCCAGCCCGTCGTGGAGGGCCGTGCGGTAGGCCTTGAGCGCGGGCACGAAGCCCATCAGGAACCCGGCCGTCACCACCGCTCCCAGGAAGAGCAGCTCGACGGAGCCGGGGGGCCGGAGCGGGATGAAGAGTCCCACCTGGGCCTCGACGATCGGCTGCCCGGCTGAGAGCAGCACGTACACCAACGCCAGTCCGGCGATGGCCCCCGCCGCCGCCAGGCACACCGACTCGAGCACCAGCAGCGCGATGATCCTGTAGGGGCCGGCCCCTACGGCGCGCAGGATCGCCATCTCGCGGCGGCGCTCGTTGAGCGAGGTGTAGAGCGAGACCAGCATGCCCAGGAGTCCGACCAGGACGACGAAGATGGTCACCACCCGGAGCCCGGTCTCGGCGTAGCCGATCCCCTGCCACATCTCGCTCAGCGCCAGCCCGGGGATGACGGCCATCATCGGCTCGCTCTCGTAGTCGTTGATCTCGCGCTGGAGCCGGAGCACGTCCCTCCGGTTGGTCGCGCCCACGAAGAACGACGTCACCTGGGTGATCTCGATCTCCTCCATCGCGAGCACGTCGTCGGGCGTGGGCTCCTCGCCGGGCATGGGCGGCGCGCCGTCTTCCCATCCGAAGTGGATGGCCTCGATGCCCTCGAGGGTGACGTAGATTGCGCGGTCGACCGGGGTGAAGGTCTTCGCGAGGATGCCCACCACCTCGAACGGCAGCTGGTCATGGTTCAGGAAGCCCACCTCGCCGATGCCGTGGGTCACCGCCACCTCGTCGCCGAGCCCGTAGCCCAGCTCGCTGGCCACGTCCGCACCCAGGGTGACGTCGAACACCTCCGAGCCGGCCCGGCCCTCGGCCAGCGCGATGGCCTGCCCGCCGCGGTAGCGGTAGTGGCGATAGAAGTCCTCGTTGGTCCCGATGACGCGGAATCCCCGGTGGCTGTCGCCGAGGCCGTAGGGGATGGTCCACTCGATCGCGGGGTGCTCGGCCCACTCGCGGTAGGTATCCCAGGTCAGGTTGCTTGTCGGCGACCCCATGCCGAAGACCGAGTACAGCAGCAGCTGGATGGTGCCTCCCTTGGCGCCCACGATCAGGTCGGTCTGGCTAATGGTGTTGGAGAAGCTCTCGCGCATGCCCACGCGCACGTTCTCGACGCCGATCAGGAGGGCGACGCTGAGCGCGATGGACCCCACCGTGAGCGAGGTGCTGAAGGCGCGGTTGCGGAGCGACTTGAGCGCGAGATCGAGAACCAGCATCAGAGCGCCGCCTTGTTGATGTCGGGAAGCGAGATGGTGCGGGAAAACATGCCCTCCAGCGTGCGGTCGTGGCTCACGAACACCAGCGTTGCGCCGGCTCGCTCGCACTCCTGGAAGAGCAGCTCCAGGAAGGCCTCGCGGCGGTCGAAGTCCAGGGAGGAGGTCGGTTCATCGGCGACGATGAGCTCCGGGGCCCCGATCAGCGCCCGGCAGGCGGCCACCCGCTGCTGCTGGCCCACCGAGAGTTCCGTCACCGGCTTCTTCAGCAGATCGCCGATGTGAAGATGATCCGCGAGCAGGGCGGCGGTCTCCTTCACGCCCGCGCCGTCCAGCCGGGCCCGCCGTCCTGCGTTCATGCGCGCCGGAAGCGCGATGTTGTCGAGAACCGACAGGTAGGGGATGAGGTTGAACATCTGGAAGACATAGCCGATGTGCTCCGCCCGGAAGGCGTCCCGCTGGGCGCCGGAGAGGGACGCGAGGTCCCTGCCCAGCACGTTCACGCTGCCCTCGTCTGCCTCGAGAACGCCCGCGAGCACGCCGAGCAGCGTGGTCTTGCCGCTCCCGCTCGGACCGAACAGAAACGCGCGTTCGCCGCGTTCGAGCGTCAGTTCAGGGATGTCCAGCACCCAGGGGCCGCCGCCGTAGCGGAAGCGCAGGTGCCGGACGTCGATTGCGAGGCTCATCCAGTGGGGTCTCCCTGCCGAGCGCAGCTCCACGAAAAAGCGCGCCCTCGGCTCAGCGATGGCGCGCTCGATCCATGCAGATGGCTGCGTCGCGGATCAGGAACCGTACGGATAGACCCGCTGGCCGGTGATGGTGAAGCCAACGGCGCCGTACACGCTCTCCGTCATCTCGATCTGGAGCACGCCCTCGACCCACACCGGGTTCCAGCCGTCCATCGCCGCCCGCTTGCCCTGGTCCATCTCGATGTAGACGAGCTGGTTGGGCGGGGGAGGCGGCGTGTGGATGCAGGCGCCGACATAGGGCACGAGGAGGAATTCCGTCGCCGAGGACGCCCAGTCCTCGAGCGGCACCGTGAACCCGGGGATCTTGACGAGTTTGCCGTCGAGAGCGGCCAGGTCCTCGCTCTTCTCGCCGGTGCGGTAGTTGAGGCTGGCCAGGAGCCGCCAGCCCACCTCGGTCGGATCGTCGGCCGATGCGACCGGCGGTGCGTCGACCGGCGGCTTCGTGACGGCCTCCGGGAGGCCGCCCGCGCCGGTGAGGCTCGCCACCAGCAGCATGGTGGCGGCGGCGGAAAGAAGTCTTCGGCTGGCTTCGATCATCGGAAAACTCCGGTTGTGATAGTCCTCAACGCGACCCCGGGCTGCCCTGCCGGTCATCTTCGGAAACCGGCCGCGAAAGCGTAGGATACATGATCCCAAGCTGTTCCAGATAGGTCTCGAAGCGGGTCTCATCATAGTAGTACTGCTCAAGGAGCGGACGATAGGTGTCCATGATCTCCTTGTTCAGATCGATGGGCGGCGGGTCGTCGGGGCCGAGGAAGGGGATGTACTCCACGGCCGCGGTCTGTTCGTCGCGGAAGTAGGTCCAGGCTTCCTCGACCAGTTCCGGCTGGGCGAAGAGCTGGAGCGCCGTGCGGGCCATGACGCGCGCGCCGGCAACCGCGCCCTTGTGCGCGATGGGGGTGGCCATCGCCATGGCGCTCGACCAGTGGTGGCCGGGAAGCCCCGGCACGTTGGAAGGGAAGCGCAGGGTCACCGTGGGCACGTTCCACGAGATGTCGCCGATGTCGTCGGAGCCGCCGCTCCGGCGCGGCCCCGGCTCGCCGAGCTGCGACAGGGCAGTGGGCATCCCCGATGGAACGCTCCCCACCGATTCCTGCACCGCGCTCGCGAAGTCGTGGTCGTCGTCGGTCCACTCCGGCAGCCCGACGTCCTCGATATGCTCGTACATGGTCTCGGCCACGACCCGGTTGAAGTGCCGCGGCCAGGCGGTTCCGATGATCCGGTACGACATCTCGGTGTCGGTCATCATGGCCGCGCCCTCGGCGATGCGGATGGCGGTGTCGAAGTTGCGCTTGATGTCCTCGTAGTCCATCTCGCGGATGAAATACCATACCGAAGCGCTCGGCGGCACGACGTTGGGCTGATCGCCGCCGTCGCTGATCACGTAGTGCGAGCGCTGGTCGGGCCGCAGATGCTCGCGCCGGAAGTTCCAGGCGACGTTCATCAGCTCGACCGCGTCCAGCGCGCTGCGGCCCCGCCAGGGAGCCCCGGCGCCATGCGCAGCCTCGCCCTCGAAGGTGAACTCGACGGAGACGAGTCCGGTCCCGCTGCCCTGGCCCCAGCTCACCGACAGGTTGCTGCTGACGTGTGTGAACAGCGTGACGTCGATGTCCTCCAGATAGCCGTCGCGCACGTACCAGGCCTTCGAGCCCAGCTGCTCCTCCGCGACCCCGGGCCAGAGCACGAGCGTGCCCGCGATGCCCTCGGCCTCCATGACCTCCTTGAGCGCGAGCGCCGCCACCACGTTCACGGCCTGTCCGGAGTTGTGCCCCTCGCCGTGGCCGGGGGCGCCCGGAATCAGTGGATCGTGATAGGCCACGCCGGGCTTCTGGTTGGCCTTGGGGATGCCGTCGATGTCCGACCCAAAGGAGATCACCGGCCTCCCGCTCCCCCAGCGTGCGAACCAGGCGGTCGGGATGCCGGCGGGTGCGTGCTCGATGGTGAAGCCGTTCTCCTCCAGGATCCCCGTGACGTATGCCGAGGTCTCGGTCTCCTGCTGCCCGAGTTCGGAGAACGAGAAGATCTTGTCGACCATGACCTGGGCCAGCTTCGCGCGCTCCAGTACGCCTTCTTCCACGCGCGCCGTGAGAGGCTCCAGTTCCTCGTCGGAAAGGCTCTGCGCGGCCGTGGTGGCGGGGGTGATGAGGAGGGCGACCAGCATCGCTCCGAGCATTCGTTTAACCATTGGCGTACCGGGGGCTGGGAAACGGGTAGACGAAAGACGCCGCAACATAAGCACGGGCGGCCCGAGTCGGAAAGTGGCGTGACCTCCGCCGGACGAGGCCTATCCGGCGAACAGCTCCCGGAGACGGACGCTCATCCGGAACCGGCGTTCGATGAGGCCCTGCCATCCCTCGGGGCGGACGTCGAAGAGGTTGTCGACGCCGGCGAGCAGCTCGAGGTGGTCCGCGACGGGGAGGGACGCCTGCAGGTCCACGGCCGTGAAGCGGTCCTGGGTCCCGAGGGGAACCGTGGTTCCGTCGGGTTGAGTGAGGATGATAGGCGCGCTTCCGGTGAAGTGGGCGGTGGCGTCCAGGCGCAGCCCCGCCAGCTCCTCGACGATCCAGGTGGCACGGGCCCGCCCGGAGTGCCTGGCGCGCCGGTCCAGCCGTCCTCCGGAGCCCGTGTGCGCGTCGAGGTGCGCGTAGCCGACGGAGAACTCGCCGTCCCCCGCCAGTGCGTGCAGCGTGAGCTCGAAGCCCTGCGTGACGGCGTTCGACAGGTTGCGTGGCGAGTAGACGAGAAGGCCGCTGGCCGCGTTGCCGATGAACCCGAGTTCGACGAGGTTCTCGATGCGGTTGGAATAGGCTTCGACGTTGACGAGCAGCCGCTCGCGCGGGCGCCATTCGGCGCCGGCCGACACGCTCCAGGAGCGCTCGGGCCGCAGGTCGGGATGGCCTTGGACGGTGACCCCCGCCGCCAGGTTGACGTACCTCCAGCCGAGCTCCTTGAATGACGGCGCGCGGAAGCCCTGGGCGACGGCGGCGCGCAGGCGCAGGTTCCGGCGGAGGGCGTGGGTCAGCCCGAGCGAGGGCGCCAGGTTCGATCCCCAGCGGCTGTTGCGGGTGAGGCGCGCGCCGGCGCTCGCGACCGTGGCGCCCAGCCGCCACGCGTCCTGCGCGAAGAGGGCGATCTGGTCGTCCGACGCCCGTTCCTCGACCAACTTGTCGGGCGACTCGATAAAGCGCGCCGCGCCCTCGACGCCGATGTCGAAGTCGTGGTCGCCCCGGGTGCCGGAGTAACCCGCGGTGGCCTTGGCCAGCCGCTCCCGCTGGGCGTTGGAGCGATCGCCGGCGATCGGCGCCGCGCCGCGGGCGCTCCGGTAGAGATGCTCGTAGTCCTGCGCGAAGACGGTCGCGCTCCACTCCCCGGGGCCGGCGCGGCGGCGGGTCTCGAGCCAGCCTGACAAGCCGCGGTTGTCGTTGAAGCCCGAGAATCCACCCCCGACCGGCCATCGCTGGCGCTCGCGCAGCAGGGTGAGGCCGGCGCGCAGCTCCCAGTCGTCGGTCACGGCGAAGCGCAGGCGGGAGCGCCCGTCCCAGACGCGCGCGAAGGCTTCCTGGCCGCCGCTGACCAGTCCCGGCACCTGGTTCTCCTGGCGCCATCCCCCGGTGACTCCGTACTGAACGCGGCCCCCTCCGCTTGCGGTCACCTCCGCCTCCTGCCGCCCCGCCCCGCCCGAAAGCGCGCGCGCGTCCAGGCGGAAGCCGGAGGCGGGCAGCCGGGTGATGACGTTGACCACGCCGCCGAGGGCGTCGGATCCGTACAGGGACGACATCGGGCCCTTCACGATCTCGACCCGGTCGGTTCCGGCGAGCGACATGCGGCTCAGGTCGCGATTCTCGATGAGGGTTCCGGTGACCGGCTGCCCGTCGAGAAGCACGAGCACGCGCGCGCCGCCGATGCCCCGGATGAGGAGGCTCGAACCGGTCGGCGCGCTTCCGGTCACCTGCACGCCGGGCAGTTCCTCGAGCAGGCGGTCGGCGGAGGCGGCCCCCGCGGCGGCGATCTCCGCCGCCTCGATGGTCTCCACCGGCAGGGCGATCTCCGACCGGCGCCGCGCGCGCGCGCTGGCCGTCACCACGAGCTCGTCCAACGCGAGCGGGTCGCGGGCGAGGTCCAGGCGCCATTCCGCCGCCTCCGCCTCTTCCCAGGTCAGGGTGCGGGCAACGTATCCGAGCGCCGCCACCTCGATCGTTCCCCCCGGCCCCCAGGATTCGGGCCTCGCGAAGGCCCCGAGCGAGTTGCTGAACACCGGCTCCGGGCCCTCGCCCGCATCCGCGGCGGCGCGCCCCGGGCCGGGCGGGGTCCACAGCACGCTCGCCTCGGCAATGGCCGCGCCCGACGCCCGGTCGACCACCCGCCCCGGGCACGCCTCCGCCCGCGACGGCTGAGGCGGCGCGCTCAGCGCGCGCGCGGGCGAAGCGCCGGCGATGCCCAGGACCCCCGCCACCAGCGCCGCCCGGGCGGCGACGTTCATCGGAGGCGCTGGAACCTCACGGACGGGAAGCCCGACGCTCCGTTGGCGCTGTAGTAGTCGTGGACCTGCACCTTGTGAATTTCCTGGTCCACCTTCACCAGGAAGACGTTGTAGGTCGGCCACAGGCGGTTGTTGTTCTGGATGCCGTACCAGAAGATCCCGCCGCCGTCGGTGACGCTGGCCGGAAAGGCGCCCGCGATCACGGCCAGGAAGTCGGCGTATTCGGGGGCGTCGTCGGCGCGCGTCTCCGTGGTGAAGTCTCGTGCCGCGTCGAGCGGGAAGGTGCCGGCGCCGCAGTCCGCGTTCACGAGCACGCCGAATTCGGGCGACACCCCGATGTCCCAGTCGCAGCTGCCCGCCCGCGGCCCCTCGGCTCCCGCGAAGCCGACGTACGCCGGACCGCGCGTGAGATCGGCGGCGGCGATGCGCGCCTCACCCAGGGCGCCGTCCGCATCCTGGCGCCGGTGTTCGATGTTCAGGCCCAGCGGCCGCTGTCCCTCCATCCGCAGCTCCACGACGCGAAAGAGGGCGTGACCCCGTCCCGAACTCTCCCGCACCTTCCACGCCACCCGCGGATCCGCCACCAGCGTCCCCGCCTGCGGATCGAAGCGGAACCAGGTGGAGCCGGGATCCGGCGCCAAGCCATCCTCGACGAAGGCCGAGGACGCCGGGATGTCGGCTTCGGTCACGGTTTGGAACGCGGCCTCTCCGTCCTCAGGCGCCAAAGCGGCGATTTGGTCCGCGGACGCACTGGCGTTGGTGCCGAGATTGAATCCCGACACGGATCCCGGACCCGAAACACCGCTGTTCAGACGCACCGCGAAGCGCCGGAACGCCATGTGCCATTCGGTTGAGGTGGCGGGATCGGCGGGGGTCACCCTCGTCCCGTTCGCGATGTTCAGATAGACGAAGTCCGTGGGGGACGAGGCGTCGAAGGAGATCTCGCCCTCCTCGAAGCTTTCCTCCCCGGGCGCCGCGACCTCGGATTCGCACGCGGCCAGGCAGACGGCCAGCAAAGTGAGGAGGGGGACGGCATGTTTGCGAGGCGGGCCATGGCGCCGCGCCGCAACTTGATGGTGTCTGTTCGGCATGTGCCTGCCTGGGGTGGGGATCGAGGAACAATATACGACCCGCGCCATCGATCCTGAAGCAGAGTTTGAATCAGTCCGCGGCGGGCTCGCGACGCTCGAAGGAGGCGTCGAATGCGGCGCCCGAGGGCGGGAAATCCAGGGAACGGACAAAGGCGCAGGCTTCCGCCGCGCCGTGTTCGCGGTCCATGTCCATGTCTTCCCATTCGATGGAGAGCGGTCCGTCGTAGCCGGCGCGCGCGAGGGCGCGCACGATGTCCTCGAAGGGCACCCTTCCGCGTCCGGGGGAGCGGAAATCCCAGGACCGGTCCCGGTGTCCGAAGGGCAGGTGCCCGCCGAAGACTCCGGAGGGCATCGGACGATCCGACCACCACACGTCCTTCATGTGGACGTGGTAGATGCGGTCGGAGAAGCGGTGGATGAACTCCACCACGTCGATGCCCTGGTAGGCGAGGTGGCTGGGGTCGTAGTTGAAGCCGAAGGCCTGACGATGGCCGATGGCTTCCAGTGTCCGCTCGGCGGTCGCGATGTCGAAGGCGATCTCGGAGGGATGCACCTCGAGGGCGAAACGGACTCCGGCCTCGTCGAAGGCGTCGAGGATGGGGTGCCATCGCGCCGCGAAGTCGGCGAAGCCGGCGTCGATGGCGGCTTCGCCCACGGGCGGAAACGGATACAGCAGGTGCCAGATGGCGCTGCCGGTGAAGCCGTTGACGACCTCGACGCCCAGGGCGGCGGCGGCGCGCGCGGTGGCCTTCATTTCCTCGGCGGCGCGGGCGCGGACGCCTTCCGGGTCGCCGTCCCCCCACACGTGGGGCGGAAGGATCGCCCGGTGGCGCTCGTCGATCGGGTCGCACACCGCCTGACCGACCAGGTGGTTGCTGATGGCCCACACACCGAGGCCCTGGGCGTCCAGCAGCTCACGGCGGGCGGCGCGGTAGCCGGGGTCGCCGGCGGCGCGCAACACGTCGAAGTGGTCGCCCCAGCAGGCGAGCTCGAGGCCGTCGTAGCCCCAGGCGCTCGCCTTGGCGGCCAGCTCGGCCAGCGGCATGTCGGCCCACTGGCCGGTGAAGAGAGTGACGGGGCGGGTCATGCGCGGGTCACTCCCCTCGCAAAGCCTGGTCCAGGGCCTCCGTCCCGAACCGTTCAATGGCTTCGAGCGTCTCCCGCACGTCATCCCAGGTGGTGGTGTGGTTGACGATGCACATCCTGAGCGAAAACGTGCCCTTGAGGTTCGTGGAGGATATGAAGGCCCGGTCGTCCCAGAAGAGGCGGGCGAGCACCTCTCGATTGATCCCGTCCACGGATGGCTCGTCAACGCCTGCGTCCCGGGCGTTCACCCGGAAGCACACGATGCCCAGCGAAGCCGGGGTGAGGATCTCGAGAAGCGGACTCTCGCGGATGTACCGCTCGGCCCTGCCGGCCAGCGCCATTCCCAGTGACACGGCGCGCCGGAACGCGGACAGGCCGTAGGTCTGGACCGAAAACCAGATCTTCAAGGCCCGAAACGACCGGCTGTGTTGCAGTCCGCGGTCCGCGAAGTTGGGATGGTTTGCGCCCCAGACCGTGTCCTGCAGCATGTCGTGGGGCACCGCGAAGGCGTCCTCGAGCGTAGCCGCGTCCTTTACCAGGAGGCACCCCGCCTCGTAGGGCTGGAAGAGCCACTTGTGGGCGTCGAGGCCAATCGAGTCGGCGTGCTCGACTCCCTGCAACAGACTCCTGCCCTTCTCGGTCAGGACCGCAAAGCCCCCGTAGGCGGCGTCAACGTGGAGCCAGATGTCTTCGTCTTCACAGTAGTCGGCCATCTCTTCCAGCGAATCGATTGCGCCCGTGCTGCCGGCGCCGGCGTTGGCGCAAACGGCGACGGGACTCAGCCCCGCCTCGCGGTCGTCGGCCACTGCGCGCGCCAGCTCTGCGAGATCCAGCCGGAAATGCCCATCGCTTGCCACTCGGCGGACATGTTCCGGCCGGACTCCGATGATCCTCGCTGCCCGAACCTGTGCGCTGTGGCTCTGGTCGCTCATGTACACGGTGGCCCGCTCGGGGTGGCCCGCTCGCTCCCGGGCCGCGACGAACGCGTCGACGGCGGCTGCCGAGCCTCCGCTGGTCAGGAGCCCGCCGGCGGTCCGCGGGTACCCCACCCAGCGGCGGATCCAGTCGATGACCACCAGCTCGAGCTGGCTCGGGCCGCTCGCGACCAACCAGGTGATCGTGTTCGCGTTGTACCCGGCGGCAAGGAAATCGGCGACCACGCCCGCCCAGGTGGAGGCCGATGGCACGAACCCGAAGCACCGGGGATGATCCAGGCGCAGCGTATAGGGCAGGATGGACCCGGCTACCGCGTCGAGTACTTCCCGGGCGGGGCGGCCGTGCTCGGGCGGGTCCCGCATCAACTCCTTCTCGAGTCCCTGTTTGAACTCACCGTCCCAGGCTTCCTGGGAGGGCAGATTCTGGATGCGCTCCACAAGAAGCTCTGCCGCCCGGTTTGCCAGCTCGAGCATCTCGGCCGGCTCCATCTGCAGGTCGGCGCACGCCTCGACCGGCATCGGGGTCCGCGGATCGGAGTCGCTGGAGGTCACGATATGGGAAGACTCCTGCCCTCGGTCGATTCTCGAATGAACGGCATCATTGCGAGCCGTAGCTGATCGCGATCCAGGATCCGGCCCGGTCGCTGCGGATTGCGCCGTCGATGAAATGGATGCCGCGGGCGCCGTCCTGAACCGTGGGGAAGTCGGGCGCCGGAGCTTCCTCGCCGCCGTCCGGCGGGCCGCTCGGCGGGCGAGCATCACCACTCTGCGCGCACGCACTAAAGTCACCCGTCCGCACTGCGCGCGCCACTTCCCGGTAGAGGTTCGCAAACGCCTCCACAAAGCCTTCCGGATGGCCGCCGGGGAGACGGGTGGCGGCGGTTGCCGACGCCGAGCGGGCGCCGGCGCCGCGGTACACCAACTCTTCGGACCCGTCGGGGCGCAGCAGGCGCAGGCGGTTGGGTTCCTCCTGGTACCAGTCGAGCCCGCCCCCGCTGCCGTAGACGCGCAGGCGCAGGTGGTTGCGCTCGCCCGTGGCGATCTGGGAGGCCATCAGCACGCCCCGCACCCCTCCGTCGAGCTCGAGCAGCACCACCGCGTCGTCGTGGGCGGCACGGCCCGCCACCACGGTGCCCAGGTCGGCGAACAGGCGCTGCACCTCCAGGCCGGTGACGTATCGGAGCAGATGGTGCGCATGGGAGCCGATGTCGCCCAGCACCGCGGACGGCCCTCCGCGCGCGGGATCCGCTCTCCACTCCGCCTGCTTGTGCCCCTCCGCCTCGAGCAGCTCCGCCAGCCATCCCTGCGAATACTCGACCACGACCTTGCGCACCTGGCCGATGGCGCCGTCACGCACCCGTGCGCGCGCTTCCCTGACCATAGGGTAGCCGGAGTAGTTGTAGGTCACCGCGAAGACCAGGCCGGCCGACGCCGCCAGGCGGCACAGATCGTCGGCTTCCTCCACCGTCACCGCCAGCGGCTTGTCGCAGATGACGTGTATTCCCCGTTCCAGGAAGGCCCGTGCGACCGGGTGGTGCAGGTGGTTCGGGGTAACGATCACCACCGCGTGGATGCGCTCATCGTCCGGCAGGGCCGCCTCGCCTCGCGCCATCTCCCGCCACGATCCGTATGCGCGATCCGCCGCCAGGCCCAGCCGGGCCCCGGTTCGTCGCGCCATCTCCGCGTCCGCCGAAAACGCGCCCGCGCACAGTCGCCAGTCGCCGTCGAGGGCGGCCGCCCTGCGGTGAACCGGACCGATGAAGGCGCCCGGCCCGCCGCCCACCATGCCGTAGCGGAGGGTCACGGCTGCCTTCTTCCGGGGGACCGGTTCCGGTTGGGAAGGCTCACGTTGCGGACGTGCACCGCGCGCTCACCCCGCCTCCGCGATGTGTCGCGCCCGGTATCCGCCCTGCCTTCGGGCACGCGCCTGCATTACCCCGAAAATCACTACCAGCACGCCGCAAAGAGGCACCAGATAGCGGAAGGAGATGCGTCCGCCGAAGTTGTCAGCGGGTCCCAGGATCGCCTGCGCATCCCCGGTGAGGCCCTCGCCCGCCCCGGAGTCGATGATCTGCCGGAGCGCGTTGGCGGTTGCGGGGGAGGGCAGGGCGCCTTCCGACCTGTATTCGGCCACCACATCGGCGGCAGCGTCGCGGGCGGCGCTCGCGTCGGGTCCCGGCACCGCCGCCAGTTCGCCGTCGGCGCGTTCGAAGAGCGCCACCACCTCCACCGCCGGAAGCTGGTCGTGGGCATAGACGTCGGCCACCCGGCCCATCTGGGGCGCTGTCACCAGCCCTGTGGTCGCCATTCCCACCGCCCCCATCAGCCCCAGGCCCAGTGCGCCGCTCTTCGGCACCCGCTCCGACACCACGCCCAGCATGGTGGGCCAGATGTAGCAGATGCCGACCGCGTAGACCGTCGCGGTAAGGAAGACGGCGGCCGCCCCGGACGCGTAGCTGAAGGCGAGCAGCCCGACCCCGGTCAGGGCCGCCGAGATCAGCAGTACTCCGGGGGGCGAGAGCCGGTGAACGACCGTCCCGGCCCGGTGACGCAGCACCGCCATGAGGCCATTGATCCACACCAGAACCAGAATGCCGGGGATGCCCCCCGCCTCCAGCACCGCCGGGACCCAGCGGGTAGGGCCGATCTCGATGGAGGCGGTCATCGTCATCGCGAACAGCATGAGCAGCATGAACGGGGTGGTGAGCGCGGCGCGAAACGTCTCGGCCACCGAAACGCCCGCCTGCACCCCTTCGGTGGGCGGAAACTTCTCCCGCAGCAGCATGTGCCCGTAGACCAGCGTCGGAACGACGATCAGCGCGATCTTCACCCGCCACTCCCCGAGGACCTCCAGCCCTGCGGACGAAGCCGCCAGCTGATCGAGCCCGAACGCGGCCAGTCCGCCCAGCACGATCCCGCCCGGGAACCAGACGTGGAAGTTGTTCAACTTGACGGTCTTGTTGCCCGGATAGAGCGCCGCCACCAGCGGGTTGCACGCGGCCTCCACCAGCCCGTTCCCCATGGAGATGATCAGCGCGCCCGTGAAGAGATGCGCGAAACTCCCGCCGAGGATGAGCGTGACCGTGCCGATCAGGTGCGCCGCGAACGCCGTGCGCAGCAGGGTGCGGAAGCCCAGCGTGTCGGCCAGCGGCGCGAAGACCACCTGCGAGAGCGCGAACCCCCAGAGGGCCGCGCCCCCGATCCAGCCCACCTGCTCGTTCGTAAGCACGAACTCGTTCTTGAGGTCGAGCATGACGGCGCCCACGGTCGCGAAGGCGACCGATGTGGCGATCAGGGCGACGCAGCTGCCACGGAAGAGGCGCTCGGCGTTTGCGGATGGGCGGGCGTCGGAGGGGGCCATGGGGTGGTCCTGGTTGGGAGAGCCGGTCAGGCGAGCCCGATGTGGCGGAGGACCTCGGGTGGCGGCGGGTCCCATCGGGTCAGTGGGGTGTTGCCGACGTACTGGATGTCGTCCATGCCTTCGGCCGTGGTCCAGAAGGCGGTGAGGGTCAGGTAGCGCACCCGGTCGAAAAAGAGGGAAGGGGCTTCGAACGGCCCGCCCTCGGCCCGCTCCGGGTCGCAGATGTCGTCGCAGATGGCGTGCTGCTGCGCGCTCGTGAGGTCGCGGAAGCGGACGCCGGCCGGCGGGGCGCCCCCGCCGAAGCGCGCGTGCGCCTCGCGGTCGAGCCAGACCAGCCCGCCCCGGATCAGCACGCCGCCCGCCTGGAGGGCCTCGTAGGGCGCGCTCACCCATTCGTCGATGAAGTCGTGGGCGCCCAGCTCGCTCGCGGCCGGAGAGCGGTCGTCGGCGGGCAGGATCACGTCGCAGAGCACCGCGAGCGACTCGAGTTCGTCGGGGTCGAGCGACCGCTCCCACGGCACCACGGGGGAGAGGAGGTCCGGATCCCAGAGATCGCCGCGCGCATTGGGGTTGGCGACCTGGCCGGGGGTGCTGTCGCCCGGGATACCGGCAGCCCCGGCAGATGCACCCGCGGCCACGTTTTCGTCACCAGGTCCGGGACCGCAGGATGCGAGTCCGGGCGCGGCGGCGGCCAGCGCCATCACCTTGAGGGCGTGGCGGCGGTCCATTCCTCGCTCCCCCGGGGCTGCCTCGCGCCCCTCGGCCATCGGCAAGGCCCGTTCGCGCCGATTCCGCGCCGCGATGCGCTCTTCGCCCCCCACGCGCGCCGGACCGGCCCCTCGCTTGTCGCTCATCACAGGCTCCGGGTGCGCAGCTGTTCCACGATGTAGTCCGACGCGCGCCACGCCAGCGCCAGGATCGACAGGGTCGGGTTCTTGTCGGCGTTCGACACGAAGGGGCCCCCGTCGGTCACGAACAGGTTGTCGACCTCCCACGACTGGCAGAACTGGTTGAGCACGGAAGCGCTCGGGTCTTCTCCCATCATCACGCCGCCCACTTCGTGAATGATGACGCCGGGGGCGGCGATCGCGCGCGCGCCGTCGTCGTGGACGTCGCTGGTCACCCGACCGCCCATCGCCTGAATGATCTCGGCGAAGGTGTGCTGCATGTGCCGGGCCTGATTCAGCTCGTGCGAGGACCACTTCCAGTTGAATCTGAGGGTCGGGATGCCCCAGCGGTCGACGCCCTCGGGATCGATCTCGCACCAGGAATCCTCGTTGGGAATCATCTCGCCGCGCCCGTCGAACCAGAGGAACGAGCCGTAGTAGCGGCGGCACTCGTCCTTGAGCCGCTGGCCATAGCTGCCCCCGGTGAGCTCCGCCAGCCCGCCCATGAAGCCGAAGCCGGGCATGCGCCGGCCTCCGCCGAACTCGATGTGATACCCGCGCGCGAAGTCGAGCCGGCCGCGCGCCTGCTCCCCGTAGAGCCACCAGGGCATGTACAGGTGCATCGCCGAGGCGCCGTCCGCGTTGTGCGGGGGCATGTTCTCGAGCGCCGGAATCTGGCCCCCGACGCCCGCGCCGACCGTGTCCATGACGTACTTGCCGACCAGACCGCTCCCGTTGCCAAGCCCATCCGGATGGAGCGAGCTCTTCGAGTTGAGGAGGATGCGCGCCGACTCGCAGGCGCTGGCCGCGAGCACCACCACGCGGGCGCTGGCATGTTCGTCCAGGCGCGTGTTCCTGTCGATGTAGTGCACCCCGGTGGCCCGGCCGCGCGCATCGATGGTGACTTCGCGCACCATGGCGTCGGTGATGATGTCCAGGTTGCCGGTGGCGAGTGCGGGGGGCAGGAGCACCGTCGGGGTCTGGAAGTTGGCCTTGATGGAGCAGCCGCGGCCGCAGGGGGTCGCGTAGAAGCACGCCGCGCGCGCCGCCATGGACTCCTGGGTGACTCGCTGCGCGAGCGCGTTGCCGGGCCAGAGCGTGCGCGCGATGCGGGCGGCGTCGAGACGCTGCGTCAGGATCGCGAGGTGGGCGGGGATGACGGGGATGTTCAGGTCGCGGCAGTGGTGTCGGGTCAGCATCTCCTCGGCGCGGGGCGCCGGAGGGGGAAGGAGCACGCCCGGAGAGGAGTTGGGCGTGTTCTCCAGCCCCTCGTTCGAGCCGTAGACGCCGATCAGGGCTTCGGTCTTGTCGTACCAGGGGGCGAGATCCTCGTAGGAGAGGGGCCAGTCGAAGCCCAGCCCGTCCCGGGAGTACGGCTTGAAGTCGTACTCGCCCATGCGCAGGGAGATGCGGCCCCAGTGGTTGGTGCGCCCGCCCAGCATGCGCGCCCGCCACCAGCGGAAGTCGGTCCCCTCCGTGCTGGAGTAGGGCTCCCCCGGCACCTCCCAGCCTCCGTCGACGGTCGCGTCGTAGAAGCCGAAGGGCTTGTGGCGGGTGCCGCCCCCGCGCAGCGGCGCGTCCCGCGGAAGGTGGAACATGGGGGTCTCGGTGACCGGATCGTAGTGCCGGCCCGCTTCGAGCATCAGCACCCTGAGCCCCGAGCAGGCGAGGACGTAGGCGGTCATGCCGCCCCCCGCCCCCGAGCCCACTACGATGGCGTCGTAGCCGTCCTGGGTGCGAACCCTCACGTTACGTCAGGGTTGTGGGTTGGGTGGGGCGGAAGGGCGCGGCCGGAAGCCGGCGAATCGTGCCTGCGGGGATGCACATGGCGTGCACGGGCGTCACCGGCCGGTGGACCGCGGGAGCCGGTCGCTGCCCGTGCCTGCGGCCACCACGGCCGCGAGCGCGCGATAGCTGGCGCGCACGCTCTCGATCGGGTCGCCGGGCTGGTCGTGCTCGACGTACTGGTGGAGGAGTCCCAGTTCGCCGGCGCGCGCCAGCACGGTCCGGAAGTCGATCACCCCCGCGCCCACGTCGACCATCTCGCCCGCGGCGGTACGATCCTTCACGTGGACGCTGGTCACCCGGCCGGCGCGCGCGTCCAGCTCGGCCATGGGGTCGGCGCCGCCGTGCACCGTCCAGAAGATGTCCATCTGCCAGTCGACCAGTTCCGGTTCGGTGCGGTCGAGCAGCAGGTCGATGGGGCGCACCCCGTCCGTGCCCGGGCGCATCTCCCAGTCGTGGTTGTGGTAGCCGAACCGGAGGCCGGCGGCGCGGGCGGCATCACCAGCCCGGTTGAAGTCGTCCGCAATCCGCCGCAGCGCCTCCCCGCCGCGCTCGGCGACCGGGATGGACGGCACCACCACCAGGCGCTGGCCGAGCGCGACGGCGGCCTCGAGGGTCGCCGCCCAGCTTCCCCGCACCTCTTCGACGGAGTGGTGGCTCGACGTGGCCGCCAGCCCGACCGCGTCCAGCCGGGCCTTCATCTCCCGCGCGGACATCCCGTACAGGCCCGCCAATTCGACCTCCGCGTAGCCGATCGCGGCGATCGCGGCGAGGGTGCCGTCGGGGTCGCTCGCCATCACCGCGCGAACCGTGTAGAGCTGCACCCCGATGGCGGAAAGGACCTGGGAAGCGGCCCCCGGCCACACCCGGCCCAGCCCCGGCAACCCGCCGGCCACTACGGCCGCCCCGGGAAGCGCCCCCAGGAAGCTCCGCCGGTCGATAGTGTTGTCCACGCCGGTCCGGGGTGGACGCCGCTCGCCCGCACTCGTCGGTCCGGGCCCCCGCGACGATCCGGGCGATGACCCTCGATCCACGCCCCCCTCGCCCATCCCCCTCATGAAACTCCCCTCGGCATGGTCAGCAGCGCGGCGTACAGATCGATCGCGTACCAGAGGTTGGCGATGCGCAGGTTCTCGTCGGGCGCGTGCTGGTTGTTGTCGTGATTCGCGATGGGCACGTTGACGGCGGGCTTGCCCGCGACGTCGGTGAACAGGTAGAGGGGCAGCGTGCCGCCCATGCCTGGAGCCAGCACAAGCGATCCGGTCCCGAAGGCGCGGTCCGCGGCGTCGGAGGTCGCTGCGATGATCTCCTGCACGAAGGGGTTGGCCATTTCCGTCCGCGACGCCGGCGACCCCCCGCCCCCGGTGACCTTGGCGATGCGCGGGTAGCGCAGCCGGGTTTCCATGTCCGGATCCTCGGACACCACGTGAAAGCCCTGCCCCTCGATGTGGTCCACGATCAGCCGGCGCACGTGGGCGGCGTCGTTCCCCTTCACCAGCCGGATGCCGAGCGCCGCCACCGCCGTGTTGGGAATGATGTTGCGGGCCAGGGCCCCGGTGTTGCCGCTCGTGATGCCGCGCACGTTCAGCGCCGGCACCAGCAGCCGCTCGGGCAGCGTCTCGGGCTCGCCCTCCGTCCACGCCAGCCCCAGCTCCCGCTTCAGGTCCGCCTCGATGTCGGGCATGTTCTCCAGAGCGGCGCGCTCCTCCGGCCCGATGGGGTCGGTGGTGTCGTACCAGCCCTCGACCAGCACGCGCCCCTCCCTGTCCTTCATCGAAGCGAGCAGGTGCGCCAGGATGTTGCCGGTGTCCGGGGTCCAGTTGCCGTAGTGCCCGGAGTGCAGGTTGCGGGTGGCGCCGTAGACCGTGACCTCCATTCCCATGGCGCCGCGCACCCCGAAGGTGAGCTGGGGGCGTCCGCTCTGGTGCGCCGGCCCGTCGAAGAAGAGCCAGATGTCCACCTCGTCGAGCGCCTCGGCCCGCATCTCCATGTACCGTCCCAGGTTGCGCGAGCCCGCCTCCTCCTCGCCGTCGAAGAGGAAGACCAGGTTCGAGGTGGGCGCGATGCCGGCTTCGCGGAAGGCGTGCAGGACGGGGAGCACCGCGGCGATGGGCCCCTTGTCGTCGCCCGCGGAGCGCGCGTAGATGCGCCATTCCGGGTCCACCGCGTCACCGGGAGCGGGAAAGGGGATGGGCGTGCCGCCGGCCTCCATCGAGGCCGAGTAGAGCGTGGGCTCGAAGGGTGGATGGGTCCAGTTCGACGGGTCGACGGGCTGGCCGTCGTAATGGACGTATATGCCGAGGGTGCGGGTTGCGCCCGGGACCATGAGCCTGCCGTAGACCGCCGGCGCCACCCCGTCGATGGAGAGCAGCTCGGATTCCGCTCCCGCCGCCCGCAGGAGGTCGCGGATGTAGGTGGCGGCGCTGGTCACGTCCTCGATGTCGCGGGCGCGGTTCGGGTAGGTGAGCAGCTCGCGGAAGTCGTCGATGATCTCGGCCTCGTTGGCTTCCCGCCAGGCGCGCGCCACGTCGGCGCCGGACTGGGACGCCGCGGGATCGGGAAGCAGCGCAATCGTCCCGAGGAGCGCGGCCGCTCCCAGGCGCGACGCTCGCCGGGACGGGCCCTCGCTCATCATCGAATCTCCCGCAGCTTGATGTTGCGGAACCACACGCGGTTCCCGTGGTCCTGAAGGCCGATGTGCCCCCTGGCCGCCTGGCCGTATTCCGGCCACTCGACGAATTTGCTCGCCGCCACCCTGGCCTTCCAGTCGTCGCCGCCCAGCTCGTACTCCACCACCTTCTCGTCGTTGAGCCAGTGCTCGACGTGGGTTCCGCGCACCAGGATCCGGACCTGGTTCCACTCCTCCGCCGGCCGCACGATCCCGCGCGGCACGCCATGCAGACCGTAGTTGGCGCCCGCGCTGGTCAGCGGACTGCGCCCGTCGGCGTGCCCTGCGTCGTCCAGCACCTGAAGCTCGGGCGCGCTGTGGAAGATCTCCTCCGCCCCCGGCGCCGCGCGGTAGAAGATGCCCGAGTTGCCGCCGGGTTCGACCTTCCACTCGAGCGCCAGCTCGAAGTCCTCGAAGACGTCGTCGGTGATGATGGAGCGTCCCCGGCGCACATGTGCGAGGGCCCCGTCCTCCACGGCCCAGCCCCCCGTCATGGGCTCGCCGTCGTAGCGCCGCCAGCCGTCGAGCGAGCGCCCGTCGAAGAGCAGCCGCCACCCGGCCTCCCGTTCCGCGGCGGTGAGCGTGTTGTGCTCCTGGGCGGCCAGCGACGCGGGCAAGGCGAAGAGAGCGAGGAGAATGGGGGACACGAGGAATAGCCGGGATACAGCCGGGTGCGCTCTCATCTCGTGCTCCTCCCGCAGGGGATCCTGCGACCGGCCATGTATCGACGCATCATATGCTCCACCCCTCCCGGTACTCGCGCACGAGGTACTGGTTGGCTTTCTCGTGGTTGGTCACGCGCATGCTGGCCGCGTCGTATTCGATGCGCTCTCCCTGGCCCGCGCGCAGCGCGACCAGCCCCAGCAGCATGGTCTCGGTGAGCGGCGCCGCGTAGAAGAACGGAGAGTTCGCCTCGCCGATTCCCTTGCAGGCGTCGGCCCAGTTCATCTCGTGGGTCCCCTCCACGCGCGGATAGGTCGGCGGGACGGCGTCCGCCTCCTCCTGCAGCTCCTCCGGATAGACCTTCGGGTTGCGGCCATAGGTCTCGTGCAGCAGCAGACCGCGCTCGCCCACGAACAGGACGCCGCCCCCGCGATCCAGCGGCACGTCGTCCGGGAGCCGGGGGTGGCGTCTGGGCATCAGCCCGCCGTCGTACCAGTGCATGTCGACGGGGGGCAGGAGGCCGCGCCGCCCGAACTCGTAGTGCACCTTGGTGGCGACCGGATACGACACCGGGTCTTCGACGGGACCGCCCCACGGGGTGGAGGTCGCCTCGATCGCGTGGGGCAGCCCGAGGTCGAGCGCCCAGAACGGGTGGTCGATCAGGTGCGCCCCCATGTCGCCCAGCGCCCCCACCCCGAAGTCGACCCAGCCGCGCCAGTGGAAGGGGTGGTACATCGGGTGGTACGGCACTTCGCGCGCGATCGGCCCCAGGTACAGGTCCCAGTTGAGGTGCCCGGGCGCCTTGAAGTCGGCCCACAGCCCCGACGCGACCGCTTCCTGCGCCGATCCGGGCCACCACGAGCGGTCCGGGTCGGTCAGGCTTCCGTCGTCGGGAAGAGGGGCCGGGCGCGGCAGCCCCTGCATCCAGATCGGCCGGTTGGTCCACACGTGCACTTCGCGCACCACCCCGATCACCCCGGCCTGCACCCACTCGTTGATCAGGCGAGCCTCGTCGTTCGAGTGGCCCTGGTTGCCCATCTGGGTGACCACCCCGGTCGACTCCGCCAGCCGGCCGAGTTCGCGCGCCTCGTGCACCGACCAGGTCAGGGGTTTCTGCACGTACACGTGCTTGCCCGCCCGCATGGCGGCTCCGGCGATGACCGCGTGGGTGTGGTCGGGCGTGGCGACGAGCACCGCGTCGACTTCGTCCTCCTGCTCCAGCATGACCCGGAAGTCGGTGTACTTGCGGGCCGCTGCGTACTGCTCCTTCCAGCGCACGCCGGGTTCGCGCGGGTTGCCGTCGCGGTCGACCGAGCGCTCCTCGACCTTGCTCTCCACCAGCCGATGGTCGACGTCGCACACTGCGACGATGCGCTCGCTTCCCAGTTCCTGGGCGTTCTCGGCGCCCATCCCGCCCGCGCCCACGATGGCGATCGCCAGGGTGTCGCTGGGGGCCTGGTATCCGGGGCCGCCCAGCACGTGGCGGGGGACCACCGTAGCGCCCATCGCCAGGGCGGCGCTCCCGGATACGAATTCTCTGCGTGTGATCCTGGCCATCGGGTTGGCTTCCGTCCGTGTAGAGGTGACGGTGTAGTGGTGAATCGCCGGTCCGGCAAGATCGTGCGCCGGCCGCCGATCCGCCACTTCCGGCATCCAGCCGGCCCCCTCCGCTCATCCCTTGCACGGCGCGCGCGCATCCTTTCCCGATGCGGAGCCGGGGCGTCGGGCGAACCGGCTTGCCAATCCGGCGCGCCACCCCGAGGATTCGCGGCAACACCCACAGGAGCCGACGCATGAGCAGCCAGCCCTCCGCAAAGGACTACCAGCGCATCGCCCGCGAGATCGCCAGCGACGCCAGCCCTGTCGGAATCGATGCGAAGAAGACGCACGTGATGATCCTCTACAAGCTGGAGGAGATCGAGCGGCGCCTCTCGGCCCTCGAGGCGCGCGCCAGGTGAAGCCCCCGCGCAAGGCCTTCACCCTCGACGAGGCCAACGCACTCCTGCCCGCGCTCGAGACCGTCCTCGACGACCTCGCCGGATCGCGCGAAGAGCTGGAGGGCCACGTCGAACAGCTCAAGATCCTCGAGGCGCTCTGGGGGCGCCTGGTCATGGCCCCGACCAACCCGGATCACAGCGAGTTCATCGAGCATCGCGAGGGCGCGGGGCGTGCCGGCGCGCGCATCCGGCGCTGCATCGAAGAGGAGATCCTGGGGAGAGGCATCAGGTTCCCGGTGGGGGGACTGGAGCACGGCCTTCTCGACTTTCCGACCACGTTCGAGGGGCGATGGGTGTACCTCTGCTGGCGCCGCGGGGAGCCACGCATCTCGCAGTGGCACGAGGTGGACGCGGGATTCGCCGGACGCCGTCCGGTCCGGGCCCATGAAGCCGCGCGCATGGGCATCGACGATCCCGGCGACGTGGATGACTCGATGCTAGATTTCTGAGGCGCCGCTCCCGCAAGCCTCCCACCGCGTTCCCGATCCGTCGCCGCGCGGACGCCAGGACTTCCCATGGATCTCGTTCCCCGCCGTGCCAATCTCGCCACCATGGTGAGCCTGGCGCTTCCCATCGTGGGCGTGCAGGTGGGGATGATGCTGATGGGCGTGGTGGACACGATGATGGTCGGCCGGCTGTCCCCGACCGACCTGGCCGCCGTGGCGCTCGGCAACGTCTATTTCTACACCATCGCCGTCTTCGGCAACGGGATGCTGATGGCGCTCGATCCCATCGTCGCCCAGGGAGTGGGGGCGGGGGACGCGGAATCGGTCGCGCGCGGCATCCAGCGCGGCTTCGTGCTCACGTTGTTTCTGGCCCTGATCGCGTCGCTGCTCTTCCTGCCCTCCGCCACGGTGTTCGTGTGGCTGCGACAGCCGGAGGACGTGGTGCCCGTCGGGGCGGGCTACATCTTCGGCTCCATCCCGGGGATGCTTCCCTTCTACGCCTTCGTGGTCCTGCGCCAGAGTCTGCAGGCCATGGGCCGGGTGTCGCCCATCGTGTGGACCATCGTCGCCGCCAACCTCCTGAACGTCTTCCTCAACTGGGTGCTCATCTTCGGAAACCTGGGCTTTCCGCAGATGGGCGCGGTGGGATCGGCGTGGGGGTCGAGCGTGGCCCGCTGGTTCATGGCGGCGCTCCTGCTCGCCCTCTCCTGGCCCGTGGTCAGGCCCTATGTCGCCCGCATCCGGCGCGAGGCTTTCGACGTGTTCGCGCTCGGGCGCATGATCCGCCTCGGAACTCCGCTCGGATTCCAGCAGCAGCTCGAGTTCGGGGCCTTCTCCCTCATCGGCGTGATGATGGGCTGGCTGGGCACCGTGACCATGGCCGGCCACCAGGTGGCGCTCAACCTGGCGGCGCTCGCCTTCATGGTCCCGCTGGGAATCGCGGGCGCGGCGGCGGTGCTGGTCGGGCGCGCGGTCGGCCGGGAGGACATGGTGGAGGCGCGGCGGGCCGCCGGGGCGGGCATCCTGATGGGTGGGGGGTTCATGGTCCTGACCGCGTGCGTGTTCCTGGGCGCGCCCGGGTTGCTGGCCCGGGTATACACGGCGGACGCGGGTGTTCTCGCGGTCGCGGTCGCGCTCCTTCCCATCGCGGGCATCTTCCAGGTCGCCGATGGCCTGCAGGCGGTGGCGGCCGGAGTGCTGCGCGGCGCGGGCGACACCCGTTCGCCCTTTATCTTCAACGCGCTCGGCTTCTGGGTGTTCGGGGTTCCGGTCAGCGCCGCGCTCGCCTTCGGTGCGGACATGGGCGCGCGCGGCCTCTGGTGGGGCCTGGCCGCGGGGCTGGGGGCGGTCGCCATCCTGCTCTTCATCCGCGTCCGCCGCCTGCTTGCGCGCGGGGTTGGCCGGGTCCTCATCGACGATCCGCGGGCGCCGCGCAAGCGGGTGGCATGAACCGCCTGCCCCTCTTCCCGCTCGATGTCGTCCTCTTCCCCGGGGAGTTGCTCCCGCTCCACATCTTCGAGCCCCGCTACCGCCGCATGGTCGCGCGCTGCCTCGAGACCGACCATCGTTTTGGGCTCATCTATCACGACTCCGATCGCTTCGGCCCGTTTCTCATCGAGGAGGGGCGCGTGGGCGCGCTGGCCGAGATCGAACGGCATCAGGGGCTCAAGGACGGCCGTTCCTTCATCCTGGTGAAGGGCGTGGGCCGCTTCGCGATTCACGACGGGCTCGAGTCGGGCGAGCCCTACTACGAGGCCGTGGTCGCGGAGTACGAGGACGAGCCGGCTCCGCAGTCCCGGCTAACGGCGCCGCGCAGGGCTTCCGTAAACCTCTTTCGCGCCGCCGTCTCAGCCCTCCAGCCCTCATCCCCCGCACCTCCCGATTTCGATGCGGACGACGAGGTGTCGTTTCGTCTGGCCGCGTTCGTGCAGTTGGATCCCGAGTGGCGACAGGATCTCCTGGAGATGCGCAACGAAGAAGCCCGCCTGACGCGCCTCGACGAGGTCTTCGAGCAGGTGATCGCGCAGCGCGCGCCGAAGCCGGAAGAATGATAGTCGCCGATGCGGGACATCCTCGCCGAGGCTCTGGCTCGGGATGCGGATGGACAGCTGCCCAGTTGCGCCGAGCTTGCCGGCGATCTCGTCGGGGCGTTCCGAAGCGGTCGCAAGGACCTGGCGACCAACAAGGAATTGCTTCGGGACGCGATGCTCGCGGATGCGGCCGGCGGTCATCGTTGACACCGGGCCCATCGTGGCCCTGCTCGACGCCGATGAAACACATCACCGGTGGGCGCGCGAACAGTTCGAGTCATTGGCGCCTCCGCTGCTCACGTCCGAGTCGGTGTTGTCCGAAGCGTGCTTCCTGCTCCGGCGCATCGGCGTTGATGCAAGCCTGCCCCTGGCGCTTCTCCGTCGCGGCGTGTTGAGGGTGGTCGACGTCCTCGGAACGGCGGACGATGCCGACGCCGTGGCCGCCCTGATGCGTCGGAACGCCAACGTGCCGATGTCTCTTGCCGACGCGTGCCTCGTGCGCATCCTCGAGGGGACGGAGAACGGTTCCATCATGACGCTGGATTCCGACTTCCACGCTTACCGCCAGGGTCGTCGGAGGACCATTCGGGTGCTGTTTCCGGGGACTTGACGTAGAGTCATGGGGTTAGCGGCCAGACACCACCTCCGGGTCGCGCGCACGGCCCGCTACTACACGCTGGGAGGCGGGGGCGAAGGGGTCGAGGAAGCCTGGTTCGCGCTTCACGGCTACCGGCAGGCGGCCCGCCGTTTTGCGCGGCGTTTCGAGGTCCTGGATGCCCCCGAGCGCATCATCGTGGTCCCCGAGGCGCTCTCGCGCTTCTACGTGGATCCGAGCCCGGGCAGGCACGGGCCGGAACACCGCGTGGGCGCCAGCTGGATGACGCGCGAGGACCGGGACAACGAGATCGCGGACTACGTGGCGTATCTGGATGCGCTCGCGCGCGAGATGGCCGCCACCGCCGCGCCCGCCGTCCGCCGCCGCGTCGTGCTCGGGTTTTCCCAGGGAGCGCACACGGCATCCCGCTGGGTGGTGCTGGGGCGCCCGAACGCGCACGAGCTGGTGCTGTGGGGCGCCGGCCTGGCCACCGACCTGAGCCCGGATGCTCTCGCAACGGGACTCGAGGCCGTGCAGGTCACCTTCGTCCGCGGCGCCGCCGACAAGTTCCGCGACAGGCGGGAGGAGCGGGCCCAGGACGCGCTGCTGGAAGAGTTGGGGGTGCCCTTCCGAGTCCTCATCCATCCGGGCGGGCACGAGATCGCGCCCGAGCCGCTTCTGGAGATCGCCAGGGCGGAAACCCGGCCAGCACCTCACCCACCCGCCACCTCCAGCCCTGCGAGC
The DNA here is from genome assembly GCA_002238605.1 of BD2-11 clade cluster bacterium bin43. Classification (GTDB taxonomy): domain Bacteria; phylum Gemmatimonadota; class Gemmatimonadetes; order Longimicrobiales; family Gaopeijiaceae; genus BD2-11. Next base: position 74,411 of record MPMR01000009.1, read on the forward strand.
GGCACGTAGTACTTCCGGTATCGCCCGCCGTCCGAATACCGTTCGCCCTCCGGGTCCTCGACGAGCACCGTGGCGCGCTTGGTCACGCGGTTGACCCGGCCGACAAGCGGTTCCCCCTGGTACAGGAAGGCGACCCGGGAACCGACGCGGATGCCACGCTGCGCGGCCCGCTCCGCCCGCGTGATGAGCTTGTGCGTGTGATTCCGGTGGCGGAACAGGCGGTGGGCGAGCTCCTGAAAGGGACGTGCCCCGCAGTTGCTCTCTCCAGTGCGGAGAAACTCCACCAGGTGGACGATCTCGTGCTCGAAGATCCGCTGCAGCGCCTCCAGGCGGTTCGCGCACGGAATGCCTGCGACGGTGACCGGGGGATCGCCGTCCGCGAAGCCGTTGAAGAGAATCTCGGTGGAGACGGCGATTTCATAGTCGGCCCCGCCGTCGGCGCTCACGCGGCGGGTGGTCTGTCCGCCCGAGCGCGTCATCCGCGACGACAGGCGAAACACGAGGGCTCCGGGGGCAAGCCTCCGACGCGCGAAGTCCCCCAGAAAGCGCCGGTCGTAGGCCCTGAAGAGAAAGGCGAGGTCGTCCGGGTGGATGGCGGCGAAGTTGGGTTCGCTGATCCGGGAAGACGCGGCGAGCAGGTCGCGGCCGATCTCGCGGGTCCAGGCCCGGATCCGTTGTGCACCAGGATCGGGAAGCGGCTCGGCGGAAGAGCCCCGTCGCTGTCGCGACCGATTTCCCCGCTCTGTGCTTCTTTTCCTGGGCATCCGGGTCCTTTCTCGAGGCCTCGCGATCGACTCCCCGCTCGGGCCGGTTCGACTGAGACTAGGCCTCGGGCGTGAATCGCCCCCGCACGTTACGTTCACGCGAGCAGCCGGAACACCAGCGCACCGGATACGGAGGCCTCCATGCGCACGAGTCGAGCGAAGGGCACGGGAACGAACCCGCACCGCAGCCGGATGGCGCTCGCCGCCTGCTTCGTCATGACGGCCGCCTTCCTGGCTTCCTCCTGCGCGGACCGCGGTCCCGGAGGGAATGACCTGCCCGGGGAGAATCCCGGGGGTGCCCCGCCGCCGACGGCCGAATGGACCTACTACGGCGGGCAGAACTCCTTCAACCGCTACTCGCCGCTCACCCAGATCAATGCAGAGAATGTCGCGTCGCTGGAGATCCTGTGGAGCAGGCCCGGCGTCGACCCGCAGCTGCAGGAGGAGTTCCCCGGGCTCGCGTTCAACAACTATCTGCGCGGGACCCCGATTCTCGTCGACGGAACGCTGTACGCGCCCAACGCGGTGGGTCTGGTGGAGGCATTCGATCCGGGGACCGGGAAGACTCGCTGGGTCCAGCGCGCCGCTTCGCTGGAAGACGCGCGCGGACGCAGCTTCCGCGGCGTCGCCTTCTGGAACGGGGACGGCGCCCGGGACCTGAGTGCCGACAACGGGCACGCCGGCGCCCGCATTATCTCCGTGCGCGGATCCTGGCTGCACGCGCTCGACGCCGGGACGGGCAAGCCCGTGGCGTCGTTCGGGGATGGCGGCAGCGTGAACCTCGTGCCCGAGGGCCGCGACCGGTTCAACTGGAGCTCGGGCCCGATCGTGGTCGGCGACGTCATCGTGATCGCGGGCACGGTCGACGGGGCGGGCGACTCGGGCACGGAATGGCGCGACAGCGCGCCGGAGGACGTGCGCGGGTTCGACGCCCGAACCGGCGAGCAGGTCTGGACCTTCCACGTCATCCCCAGGGAAGGGGAGTTCGGCGCGGAAACCTGGGGCGACGGATCCCGTGAACTGTCGGGGGACGTGGGCTCGTGGTGCTGCCTCAGCGCCGACGACGAACTGGGCATCGTCTACGTACCGCTGGGCGCCCCGACCTCGGCGTACTACGGCGGGCACCGCCCCGGCGACAACCTGTTCTCCAACAGCCTCGTGGCCCTCGACGCCGCGACCGGCGAGCGCCTCTGGCACTTCCAGATGGTGCACCACGACATCTGGGAGTACGACACCCTCGGCCCGCCCGTCCTGGGGCGCATCAACGTGGACGGGCGCGCGATCGACGCGGTGATGCAGGCGAGCAAGACGGGCTTCCTGTTCACCTTCGACCGCCGCACGGGCGAACCCGTCTGGCCCATCGAGGAGAGAGCGGTCCCGCAGTCGAAGGTGCCCGGGGAAGCGACCTCCCCGACCCAGCCCTTCCCGAGCAGGCCGCCGCCGTTCGACCGCCAGGGAGTCTCCGGGAAGGACCTGATCGACTTCACCCCCGAGATCCATAAGCGGGCTCTCGCCCTCGCGGATTCACTGGTACTGGGGCCGCTGTTCACGCCCCCGATGGAGGAAGGCTCGGTCGAGGGGAAGATCGGCACCTACGTCGTTCCGGGCGCGTGGGGCGCGGGCAACTGGCACACCGGCGCGTTCGATCCCCGGACGGGGACCTACTATGCCGTGTCCCTCACGCTGCCCAACGTCTGGCGCCTCTCCAGGACGGATGAACCCGGCGAGATGGAGTTCGGCACTCAGGGAGGGTGGCCCAGCGCGGAAATCGACGGGCTGCCCATCGTGAAACCGCCGTGGGGACGGATCACGGCCATCGACATGAACCGGGGCGAGCATCTCTGGATGGCGCCCAACGGCGACGCCCCGAACGATCATCCGCTGCTCGAGGGTCTGGATCTGCCCCCGCTCGGAAACGCGAACCGTCCCGCGCCGCTGCTCACGGCCGCGCTGCTCTTCATCGGCGAGGGCAGCGACGTGGTCATCGGCACCCCCGATACTCACTGGGGAACCGAGTTCCGGGCGTACGACAAGACGACGGGCGAGGTCGTGTGGGAGATGGACCTCCCGTCGGGCACCACCGGCGGGCCCATGACCTACATGCACGAAGGGAAGCAGTACATCGTGGTCGCGGTCGGCGGCAGCGAGCACCCCGCGGAGTATGTCGCCCTGGGTCTGCCGTAGGCCGAGCCGCCAGATCCGATGCCTGGACGCGACTTGAGAAGTCGCTCGGACTAAGCTAACAGGACTAAGCTAAGTCAGGGCTACCGGAAGTCTGCGAACCCGCCTCAGAACTCTCCCACGAAGACGATCTCCGGGGTGAGCTCATAGCCCGTCTCTCGCGCCACCGTCTCCTGCGACAGGTCGATAAGCGCGCGCACCTCGGCGGACGTCGCCCCTCCGAGGTTCACGATGATGTTCGCGTGCCGGTGGAAGATCTGGGCGCTGCCCTGGGAGTGACCCTTGAGCCCGCACTCGTCGATGAGCCGCCCGGCCCCGATGCCCTCGATCTTCTGGAAGATCGAGCCCGCGCACGGGTACAGCCACAGGTCCGGATGGCGGTCGTCGCGCCAGCGCAGGTTCTCGCGGATGACCCGCCGCAGCTCGCGCGCCGGCGTGGGCTCGAGGCGGAAGGTCGCGGTGAGAACGATGTCGTCGCGCTCGTGCAGGATGCTGTAGTCGTAGCCGAACCGGAAGTAGTCCAGGTCTACGCACCTGCGCTCCCCCTCCTCGGTGAGAATCTCGGCGGAGTCCACGACCTCCTCGAGAAAGACGGTCCGGTCCCGCTCCGGCGCCAGGAAGTGCAGGTTCTGCCACATGGCCCCGCCGATGGTGCTCGGAATCCCCACGAAGTGATGGAGCCCGCCGAGTCCGCGGTGCACCGTTGCCTGGATGAGGTCCGGGAAGCTGTCCACCCCGGCGCCCGCGCGCACGCGAACATCGTCGAGGAAATCGATGCCCCCCACCTCCGAGCGGATCACCAGCCCGCGGAAGCCGCCGTCCCCGACGAGAATGTTCGCGCCCCGGCCCAGCAGGAAGTGCGGAATCCCGAGTTCCCGGGCCGCCATGATGGCGGCCGCGAGCTCGTCGGCGGTGCGCGCCCGCACGAACAGCTCCGCAGGCCCGCCGATCTTGAAGGTCGTCATGGGACCGAGCGGCACGTCGCGCTCGATCCGGCCCGGCCCGAGACGCCGCTCGAGCTCGCGGCAGATCTCCGTCGTGTCCACGCTGCTCCCTGGCGGCGAATGCGATGCGCTCCGGCGCAAAGATAGCGAATCGAGCCTGGCGGTTGCCGTTTCTGTCACTGTTTCGCCCATGGCGGTAGGTTTCTCCACGACTCGTACCCGCAACCCCGAGGCATATGATCCCGCGCGCGTCCGCCGCCTACACGGTCATCTACGACGGCGACTGCGCCGTATGCCTGCGCTTCATCGACTACCTTCGGCGGCGCGACCCGGCGAATACGATCGAGATCGTCGCATATCAGGAAGACGGAGTGCCGGCGCGCTTCCCCTGGATCGACTCGGCGCGCTTCGAAGAGGCGTTGCAGCTGGTGGAACCGGGTTCGGCTCCTCGCGGCACCTGGGAGGGCGCACGGGCCATTGAGCAACTCCTGCGGATACTCCCACGCGGCCCAAGGCTGGGCTGGGTCTTCCAGCTCCCCCTCGCACGTCCCCTCTTCGCGTGGGGATACCGCAACTTCGCCCGCAACCGCCGCCGCTTCGGGTGCGGGGAGCACTGTTCGCTGAAGACTGCTGGCGACTGAGCCGGGTTCGAGGCCCGGGACAAGCGAACCCGTCGCCTCGTACGGCCACATGTCGAAGCCCTGCTCCTCGAAATAGGCGAGGCGGTTGGGAATGGACGTCAGGATGATCCACCGCTCGCCGGGGGTCAGGCTCTCTGGCCGATACCGCACGGCGAAGTACATGATGGCACTCTCGGCGATGTCCTCGCGGACGGGATTGTTCCGGGCATAGTCCGAAATGAACACGCCGTCGGCCGCCTGCGCGGCGCGCCAGCCGTCGGCTCTTGCGTGAGGCTGATCCAGCGAAGCGTGGGCGGCTTCGTGCAGAAAGATCTCCTCGAGGAAGCCGAAGCGGATGGCGTCCCAGGCCGAGTGCTTGTGAATCAGCATCATCCCGGCCTCTTCAGTGTCCAGTCCTCCCCCCCAGGCACCTCTGCCGCCATTGATTGTCACGGAGGCGACATTCGAAAGGAAGGCCGCCGGCAACCGCCCCACGGCGGCGGCGAACCTGTCGACTTCGGTCCTCGCCGCCTCGACGTCGCCAAACTCCGAATTGACCCGGAATTCCACTACGTGTTCGGCGATGTGTGCGTCGAAGAGGAACGCCTTGGTGCGGATCCAGTCGTCGAACCGCCGGTCAAATACCGTCCGTATCCCGCGGCCGGTGTACATCACGCTTTGCAGCCGGGTCGAGTCGGGTCCCAGGATGGACGGCGAGATCCACGATGTGGAGCTGAATGGCGTCTCGCCGTCGTGTTCCATTGCGAAGTCCCGGGTCCAGTCCGCATCCAGGTTCACTTCCGCTGTCTGGCTGACGTAGCTGAACTCCGCATGAGCCGTCACCTGCAGGGTCCCCCCGACGTTCGGGAAGCTGTACCGCCCATCGGAATCGGTGGTCGTGGTCGTCCGCCTCCACCCTTCCAGGCGCACGTGAATGCCGGGCAGGCCCAGGCTCGGTCGCCGGCCGTCGGTCACCGTGCCGGACAGGGTGAAGGTCGGTGCGTCCACCCTGATTATCACCGAATCCGAGATCTCGGCGGTGGCCTGCATTCGGCCTCCCCGCAATTCCCAGAGCCGGGTATGGGCGACGACCGCCGTCGTGCCATTGCCGACCGCCGTCACCAGCGCCGCCGAGCTGACCTCCGCAACTGTGGGATTCCGGCTGAGCCAGGTCACGCGCGCATCCGCCATGACGCGTCCGGCTTGGTCCCGTACCTCCGCGGCAAGCCCGACCGTGTCCCCCAGTGTCGTGAACGTCGCGGTTTCGGGCGCCACTGCTACCGTCGCAGCGTGGGGAGGATCGTTGAGGGCGGGCTCCGTGCCCCCGTCGCCGCACGCGGAGGACCAGATGGCTGCCGTAACGGATGCGGCCGCGAGGAGCCGTGTGCGACGATCGCGTATGCTGCGCATGCTCGATGCCCACGTACAGGTTCTGCTCAACGGCTCGCTCCCCGGCCTTCGGGTTCGAGTCCGGCCTGCTCTTCGACCACGACCCCGGAAGCCGTCGAATCCGGATCGCGAGCATCCCGAGGTGGTAACGCGCCCCGCCACAGTCCTACATTTCGCTGCAAGTTCCGGTCCACGCTGCCCGAGCGCCTGCGCGCGACAGATTGATGATCTTGCCTTTCCGGAGTACTGCCATGCGACGACGCACTCAGAACCTGCTCAGCATCCCGCTCCTCCTCTCCGTTGCCCTGACATCTGCGACGCCCCCGGCGTCGTCGATGGCCCAGGACGCGACCGGACCGCTCCCGGTGGAGACCCTCCTGTCGATCTCGTCCACGGCCGGCGGCGAGACCCCGCGCTGGGCTCCCGGCGGGGAGTGGATTCTTCTGGGCGGCTCAAACCTCCGTCTGATCCGTCCCGAGGGCGGCGCGATCAGCGAGCTGCCGGTCTCGACGGGCGGCAGCGGTCATTTCCTCGCCTCGGCCGAACCCCGCTGGTCGCCGGACGGCCGATGGATCTCCTACGTATCCGACAAGAGCGGCACGCCCGAAATCTGGCTCTGGTCCCCGCGAGACGGCGAGGAGGTGCGCATCACCGGCAACGGCGGGCGGTTGATCAAGGGCTATTCCTGGTCGCCGGACGCGAGCCGTATCGCGTTTGCCGGGAATCGCCACGGCCAGTACGACGTGTGGACCGTGGAAATCCCTTCGGGGAAGGCACGCCGGCTGACCGACGGCCCGGAGCTGGAGGTCTACCCGACCTGGAGCCCCGATTCCCGGTCCGTTCTCTTCGTGAGACTCGATGGCGAATGGATGGACCACACCATAGTGGAAATCCCCGCGGACGGAGGGGAAGAGCGCGCAGTTGTAAGGGACGAGGACTTCTTCGACTATGGCGAAGGGGGCACGTTCGGTTATCCGCTGGTCTCGCCGGACGGCTCCACGGTGATCTTCCCGTCGTACCGCTCGGGGTGGATCAACTACTGGAGCGTCCCCCGCTCGGGGGGCGAGCCGCGGCCGCTTGCTCCGGCCGACTCCGACCAGACCGAAGGAGCGTGGTCGCCCGACGGCAACTCGTTCGCGTACGTCGAGAACCACGGAGGCACCTACCAGCTCCGCATCGCGACCGCGCGAGGCGGCGAATCCCGCGTCGTCGCCGATCCCGAATCCGGGGTCATCGGCGCGCCCCAGTGGTCTCCGGACGGCAGCCGCATCTCCTACACCCTCGAAACTCCGACTCGTCCCCGGGACCTGATCGTCCACGCGCTCGATTCCGGGAAGGAGTCGAGGCTGACGGACTCGATGCCGGTGGAGGGGGTCGAGAACCGCCTGATCGCGCCCACCCGGGTGGAGTATCGCAGCGGGGACGGGCTGACGATTCCCTCGTACCTGTACAGACCGCCCGAAGGCTTGGGCGATGAAGATGGCCGCCATCCCGCGATCGTGTGGACCCACGGCGGCCCCACGTCGCAATGGGAGGACACCTTCGAACCCGCCGTCCAGTACTTCGCGCAGCGCGGCTACGTCGTCCTTCTTCCCAACGTGCGCGGCAGCTCCGGCTACGGACGCGACTTCGAGGAGGCCAACGACGGCTGCTGGGGGAAGTGCGACTTCGCGGACGCCGTTGCCGCCGCAGAGCATCTGCGAACCCTCCCGTACGTCCACCCGGAGCGCATCGGCACCACGGGCACCAGCTACGGAGGCTTCATGTCGTGCGCGGCCGTGAGCTTCGGCGGCGAGACCTTCCAGGCCGTGGTCGCGGCGTCCGGCTACTGCGACCGGGTCACGTTCTTCGAGGACGGCGAGTTCCGCCATCTGCAGCAGCTGCGCAAGGAGATGGGGCGGCTCGAGGAGCACCGGGACCGCTACCTGGCGAACTCCCCCTACTACCACCTCGCCGACGCCCGGGTACCCGTCTTCGTGCTCCACGGCGAGGGCCGCTATCCGGGCTCACCGCAGATGACGGAGTTCTTCCGGGAGCTGCAGCGCCTCTACAAGCCCGCCCGCTACAAGGCATATCCCGGCGAGAACTTCTACGTCCGCGGCTTCGACAACACGCGGGAGATGCTCGCCGACATGCAGGCCTTCTTCGACTACTACCTGCTCGGCAAGGACACCGAGCTGCCCGGCGTCGGCTACCTGGAGGAGCTGGAGGGGATGAGGTACTGAGGGGTCGGGTAACGGCCCCGATAAGGGCCAGGTATGAGAGCCGAAGAGCCGGGCCGCGCAGGCGGAGTTTTCGCGAAGGAGTGGACGCAACCTTCCAAGATATCCGCCGGAGGTCGGGCTGTGAAGCTCCTGATGGCGCCCAGGCCCGGGGCGCCGTAGTTTCGAAGTTCCCTGTGTACCGGGAGCCGGGAAGACTGAAATGCTGTACCGGACGATGTCCGTCCGCACCGTCGCGCACGACGGTGACCGCGCCGAGGACCGGCGCTCCAAGGGTTCCCTGCGGTCTCGCGGCCATGACCTGACGCTTGCCAGGGTCAGGTCATCGGCGTCTGCCACGCTCCTCCGGGCCCGGATTCCTCTCCCTCCCCTCCGGCGGAATTCCGCCGCTCCGCAGTCGCGGGCCACGCCCGCTTCCTGACCATCCCCATCCAAGGAGGGCCCTGACGCACCATCCGTCGATCAGGCCCGGGGCCACCCGGCCTGCGTCCCCCACCTCAGTTCGCTCTTGTCCGTCTTCTCACCACCGGGGGGATCCATGACGAAACGATGGTCCACTGGCACGAACACCCTGACTTCGCGCGGGCGGCGACGCCGCTCCGCAGACCTCCTCACCTTCACCCTTCTTCTTGCTGCCGCAGCTTTCGTCGCGGCAGTCCCCGCAGCCGCCCAGGAAACGGGCAACATCACCGGCCAGGTCACCGACGCCACCGCGGGCACACCGCTCGGCGAGGTGCAGGTCTACCTGGCGGGCGCCGGTCTCGGCACCCTCACCCGCCAGGACGGCCGCTACCTGCTCGTGAACGTCCCGGCGGGCACCTACGAGATGCGCGCCGAGCGCATCGGCATGAGCACCGTGAGCACGCAGGTCAGCGTGACCGCGGGTGAGACCGTGTTGCAGGACTTCACCCTCTCGTCCGAAGCGCTCGGCCTCGACGAGATCATCGTCACCGGCACCGCCGGGGGCCAGCAGCGCCGGGCGGTCGCGAACGTCGTGGGCACCCTCGAGGTCTCCGCGCAGATCGAGGAGATCGCGCCCGCCAGCCTCCAGCAGCTCCTGGCCGGACAGGTGGCCGGGGTCCGCGTGCAGATCGGAGGGGGCAACGTCGGCACCGGCGGCAACGTCCTCATCCGCGGCATCGGCACGCTCACGCAGGGATCGAGCACGAGGCAGGCAAACACGGGGCCGCTGGTCTACGTCGATGGGGTCCGCATCAACGCCGACAACCGGGCCGGGCCGTCGAGCGGTGCGGGCACCTCGCGCCTGAACGACATCAATCCCGAGGAGATCGAGCGCATTGAGGTCATCAAGGGCCCCGCCGCCGCGACTCTGTACGGGACCGAGGCGTCCAACGGCGTCATCCAGATCATCACCCGCAAGGGCCAGACCGGCCGGCCCGTAGTCAACCTGACCGTCCGTCAGGGCGGAAACTGGTTCAACAACCCGGACGGGCGCATTCCCACCAACTACGGCCTGGTCGGCGGGCAGATCATCAGCCAGGACCTGTACGCCGAGGAAGTCGCCGCCGGCCGGAAGATGTTTCGAACCGGCCACCTCCAGAACTACGACTTGAGCGTGTCGGGCGGCACCAACGACCTCACCTACTTCCTGTCGGTGGGCCACGACAACGAGCAGGGCTACATGCTCAACAACCAGATCGAGAAGACTTCGGTGCGCACCAACCTGGGGCTTGCGGTCTCCGAGAGCTTCGACCTCTCCGCGGATCTGGGGGTCATCAGCAGCGACGGAAGGTTCGCTCCGGACGGCCAGGGCGGCATCTACGGCATGTTCGCCATGTTCCTGTGGGGCACCCCGGCGTCACGCGAAACCGGCTCGCGCGGCTTCATGGTCGGTCCTCCCGAAGCCCAGAACGACATCGACTTCGCCGAGGAGTTGAACCGGGGTACGGCGTCCATCACCGCGACCCACCGCCCGTTCAACTGGCTCACCCACAGGCTGGTTGCGGGTCTGGACTTCACCGATGCCAAGGTCTCACGCTTCTGGCCCCGCGTACCATCGGGGGGATTTCTCGCCTACGCCGGGCTCAGCCAGGGACGCAAGGACGTCATATACGACCGCGGACTCCAGTCCACATTCGACTACAATGTCACGGCCAGCTTCGATCTCACTCCGGAGATCACGTCGGCCACGTCCTTCGGGGCCCAGTACTTCACCAAGGAGAGCCTCACGCTCCTGTCGCGCGGGGACGAGCTCCCCAACTCCGCTGTCTCCACAGTGGGCGCGGCGGCGCGGACACGGGGCGACGAGGACTTCGTCGAGACCAAGAGCGCGGGGCTCTTCATCCAGGAGACGATCGGCTGGCGCGACCAGCTGTACGTGACCGCTGCGCTCCGCGGCGATGCCCACAGCGCCTTCGGGGAGACATTCAACGCGGTCTACTATCCCAAGCTGAGCACCTCGTGGGTGCTGAGCGACACGGATTTCTGGAACGTCGGCTTCGCCGAGAGCTTCCGCGTGCGCGCGGCGTGGGGGAAGTCGGGGCTGCAGCCGGACGCCTTCGCGGCGGTGCGCACCTATTCGCCGACCACCGGTCCGGGCGACGAGCCCGCCCTCCTGCCCGGCAACCTGGGCAATCCCGACCTCAAGCCCGAGGTCGGAACCGAACTCGAACTCGGCTTCGACGCGGGTCTCTTCTCCGACCGCCTGGGCATCGAGTTCACCTACTACAACCAGACCACCCGCGACGCCATCCTGGCCGATCTGGTCGCGCCCTCGCTCGGTTTTCCCGGCTCCCGCTTCATCAACGTCGGGGAGGTCAAAAACAAGGGGATCGAGCTCACCCTGAACTCCCAGGTCATCCGTACGCCGAGCATGAGCTTCGACCTGGGCGCCACCGCGGCCTACAACGACAACCTGCTGGTTTCTCTCGGCGAGGGCCGGGAGCGCATCCAGGCCGACACCCGGGGCCGCTTCCAGCACCGCGTCGGCTATCCCCTCGGCGGATACTGGAGCAAGTACATCGCCTCGGCCCGCTGGGACCCCAACAATCCAACGCGGCTGATCGACGTCATGTGCGAGGGGCCGGAACCCTCCCGCACGCCCACGCCATGCTCCGACGCCCCCTTCCACTACCTCGGCCCGCCCGGACCCGTCTGGCAGGGATCGTTCACCCAGTCCCTCGCGCTTCCCAACCTCGGGCTCACGCTGAACGCGCTCTGGAACTACACGTGGGAGAGCCGGCGCTTCAGCACGACCACCTGGCAGCGCGACCGTAACACCCGCAACACCGAGCGCGCGCAGCTCTACCTCATGGGTACCCTGGACCCGATCCAGGCCGCGGAAATCCAGACGTTCGACATCGAGCACCCCTGGATGGAGCGGGACGATCACCTCCGCCTGCGCGAAATCTCCCTTACCTACGAGCTTCCCGGCGACTTCGTCGAAGGGTACGGCGTTTCCCGGGCCGCGATCACCCTGAGCGGGCGAAACATCTGGACCCCGTGGGTCCACGAGAGCTTCAGCCAACCGGGGCTCGACCCCGAGACGCGTCGCACGCGGGACAATCCCTGGGGCTGGCAGCAGACCCAGGCACCGCTCCCGCACAGCTTTCTCCTGTCCTTCAGGGTCAGGTTCTGATGCCTGCGGCTCGTGCGAAACTCAACGCTCAATTCGGAAACAAGGGAGGAATAGATGTCAGGCATATTTGATAATCGAAAGAAGATGAAGGGACGATTCTCGTTTCTTCTGTTCGCGCCGATGCTCATCCTGGGCGCCTGCGATCTGTCGGTGACGCTCCCCGGAGAGACGCCCGCGGACGCGCTCGACGATCCCTCGGCCGCTCCATTGCTCACAGTCAGCGCACAGGGAGCCTTCGAGTGCGCCTACACGCAGTACGCCCTGCTCTCCGGACTGGTCTCGGGCGAGTTCATGGGTTCACAGACTTTCCTGGGCCAGGTCCCCTATCAGCGCAGAGACGTGAGGCCCCTGGATGCGTCGTTCGCCACCTCCGGGTGCGGAAGCTCGACTTCGCTGCATACGCCGCTCGCCCAGGCCCGCTTCATCGCCGATGACGCCATCGTCCGCATCAGCGGATTCTCCGACGGCGAAGTTCCCAACCGATCGTCGCTCCTGGCCCGGAACGCGCTCTACGCAGGCTACAGCTATACGACGTTCGGGGAAGGATGGTGCAGCGCGGCCTTCGACCTGGGGCCCGAACTGCAGCCGGCTGAAGTCTTCGAACTGGCCAGGGAGCGCTTCAGCATGGCCCTTGAGTCTCCCGACGCCGAGATCCGCAACGCGGCGTACGTCGGCCGGGCCCGGGCACAGATGAACCTGGGACAGACCGCGGGGGCGCTTGCCGACGCGCGCGCGGTCCCCGAGGGATTCGAATTCCTGGTGACCCGCTCCACCGCTGCCGATGTGCGGGAGAACAAGGTCTTCAACCGCAACCACGTCGAGCAGGCCGTCTCGGTGGATCCCGCCTTCTGGGATCTGGAGTGGGCGGGTATGCCCGACCCAAGAGTGAACGTTATGGATGCGGAGATTCTGGGGCAGGACGGGCTCACGCCGATGTGGCTCCAGCAGAAGTATACCAGCCGCGACGCCGCCATCCGGCTCGCCAGCTACACCGAGGCGCGTCTGATCATCGCCGAGGTGGAGGGAGGCGCGACCGCGGTCGGGATCATCAACGAACTGCTCGAAGCGGCAGGGCTGCCCGGCAACTTTGCAAGCAGCAACGCGCAGGAGATCCAGGAGCAGGTGCAGGAGCAGCGCCGGCGTGAGCTGTTCGTTGAAGGCCACCGCATGGGGGTGCTGCGCCGTCTGGGGGCCATCACCCGCTTCACCAGCGGATCGCACCCCTATGTGGGCGACGCCTACGGCGGAATGGAGTGCTTCCCGCTGCCCGACACCGAACGGAACGGGAACCCCAACATCACCTGAGGTGGAAACCTCCACACCGGCTGCCCCGTAAACCGGACAAGCCGGCCGGCGGTCCCGTGGCGTTGCGTCGCGGGGCCGCCGGTCCCTCCGGATCCGTCACCCCGTACTTGTGCCGGTTCATCGGAATCCGAAGGGGGCCTTGCGCCACGTGTCGCGCCGCTTCGCGTCAGATTGACACCGGTTGGGCGCTTGGCGAGCTTACATAGCTACCCATCCCGCTCGCGGGAAGGAGGCTCGAGGGTTCAGAGGAGGTCCCTCCGGGCGGTACGCGAGCCGGGACACACCCGCGAAACCCTCCCGGAGCCAGCGGTGGCACCATGCTGAAGTCTCTTCGTGGCCGGATCATCTTCATCGCCGTGATCCTCGGGATCTGCGGCTACTACATCTACGCCAACGGCCTGAAACTGGGTCTCGATCTGCAGGGTGGCATGCACCTGGTGGTAGAGATCGACGACCCGGACGGCACGCTCACCGAAGAAGCGCGCGCCGACGCCATCGACCGCGCCGAGACGGTCCTGCGCACCCGCATCGATGAGCTGGGGGTCGAAGAACCGCTCATCCAGAAGGTGGGCAACGACCGCATCATCGTGGAACTCGCGGGCATCAGCGACGAGAATCAGGCCAAGGACGTCATCCGGCGCGCCGCCTTCCTCGAGTTCAAGCTGGTGCGCTCGTGGGTGGATTTCGCCCCGGATCTGCCGCGCCTCGACCGGGTCATCGTCGCGACGCTGGGGGCCGATTCGCTGAGCAGCCTGGGGCGCGACGTGCAGGCTCCGACATCCTCGATCGAAGAACTGCTCTTCGGCGCCGACGCATCCGAGGAAGGGGATTCCGCGGCAGCCGCGGAGGGTGGGGCCGAGGCGGAAGCGGACGCCGCTGTGGACGCCGAGGTCGAGCAGGTCGCCGGGGAGGAAGCTCCCGAGGCGGAAGCCGAGGAGGACGACTCCGCCGTCCTGAGCCCCTTCACCGCGCTCCTGAACCAGGGGAGCGATGACGGCATTTACCTGGTGGCCGAGGAGGATGTTGAGGCCGCGGAGCTGTTCCTGAGCATTCCGGAAGTCCAGCGCGCCATGCCGCGCGACATCGCCCTTCAGTGGGGCATGGATCCCATCGCCCTCACCGGCAGGATCTATCGCCAGCTGTATGTCCTGCAGGAGGACGCCTTCATCACCGGACAGATGCTCGAGAACGCGGTTTCCGCGCGCGATCCCCAGTTCAACACCCCCCAGGTGCAGTTCGAGCTGTCCCGCCGGGGCGGCCGCCGTTTCGCCGAGGTAACCGGGCAGAACGTCGGCGAATTCCTCGCGATCGTGCTCGACGGGGAGGTGGTGAGCGCGCCCGTCATCCGCGACCGCATCGGCGCCCGCGGCCAGATCGATCTCGCCGGGTCGACCCTGCAGGAGGCGAGCGACCTGGCGCTGGTGCTGCGTGCCGGCGCCCTGCCCGCCCCGCTGAGCATCATGGAGGAGCGCACCGTCGGTCCGTCGCTGGGGCAGGACTCCGTGGATCAGGGCCGCGTAGCCGGGATGATCGGCGTCGTGCTGGTGATCCTGATCATGTGCGCCTACTACCGCGTCGCGGGCATCCTCTCGGTGTTCGCGCTGGGCGTGTACGTGATGCTGGTGCTGGGCGGGCTGGCCATGTTCGGGGCGACGCTGACTGTTCCGGGCATCGCGGGGCTCATTCTCTCGGTCGGCATGGCGGTGGATGCCAACGTGCTCATCTTCGAGCGCATCCGGGAAGAGCTGGATGCCGGCAGAGCCGTGCGCACCGCCGTGGAGGACGGCTTCGGGAACGCCCTGTCGGCGATCGTCGACGCCAACCTCACGACCCTGATCACGGCGCTGATCCTCTTCCAGTTCGGCACCGGGCCCGTGCGCGGCTTCGCCGTCACCCTCTCGATCGGGATCCTGGCTTCGTTTTTCACTGCGCTCTACGTGACGCGCAGCTTCTTCTTCATGTACCTGTCCCGGAAGAGGGCCACGGACCCCATAAGCATCTGAATCGCGAGACCATCTGAATCATGAGACTCTTCGGAAACGCGCGATATCGCTTCATCGAAGCGCGCAGGAAGGCCTACGTCTTCTCGGCCGTGGTGCTCGCCGTCGCGCTGGTGTCGATGGTGTTCAACATCGTGGACATCGGCAGCTGGCAGAACTACGGCGTGGACTTCACCGGCGGGTCGCTGGTGCAGGTGCGCTTCGAGGAGTCGATGGAGGCGGCGGAGCTGCGAACCGCGCTGGGCGGCGCCGAAGCCCCTCCCATCACCAGCATGGGCAACGAAGGAAACGAGTTCGTAATCCGCGCGCCGCTGGCCGAGGACCGGGAAGTTGAGGCGGTCGCGCAGGAGATACGGGGGCAGATCCAGGGCGCCTTCCCGGGCCGTGACTTCGAGGTGATGCGAACCGAGCTGGTGGGGCCCAAGATCGGCGCGGAGCTCCAGCAGAAGGCGGCGCTCGCGATCATCTTCTCCTTCGCGCTGACCCTCATCTATCTGGCCATACGCTTCGAGTTCCGCTTCGGCGTGGCGGCCGTCATCGCGACCGTCCACGACAGCATCATCACGCTCGGCTTCCTGGCTCTTTTCCGGGTAGAGATCGCGCTTCCGACGGTGGCGGCCATCCTGACCATCATCGGGTATTCGCTGAACGACACCATCGTCGTGTTCGACCGGGTGCGCGAGAACCTGAACGCAAAGGGCGGCCGCCGGGAGAACCCGGTGGCGCTCGTCAACCGGTCGATCAACGAGACGCTGCCGAGGACGGTGCTCACATCCGGGACGACGCTCGGCGTGCTGCTTGCCCTCCTCATCTTCGGGGGCGCGGTGATCCGCGACTTCACCACCGTGTTGATCCTCGGGGTCCTGGTGGGGACCTACTCCTCCATCTTCGTCGCTTCGCCGGCGCTGCTGGAGATCCAGAGGCGCTGGGGTTCCAGGGACCTGGTTGAAGCGCAGCGCGGAGTTCCGGGGCGTCCCGCGCCCAGGACCGCGCCGTCGGGCCGACCGAGAAAGAGGAAGAAGAAGGGCAGGAAGAGGCGGCGAACCGCGGGCGTTTCCACCTGACGTTGCCTGGCCGGACCGTTCTGATGTTTCCGGCCGCGAGATCCCTGGTTCCCCGCCGTGCCTGAGCCGTTGCCGGGTCCGCCGGGTCCACCACCGCCATGCTGTTCGAATCCCACTGCCACCTGACCGACCGGCGCTTCGACGCAGACCGGTCCGAGACCATCGAGCGGGCGCACGCCGCCGGCGTGGGGGCGCTGATCTCGATCGCGTCGTCGGCGGCCGACGCCGAACGGGTAGCGGCGCTAACCCGGGCTCACCGGGGCGTGTGGGGCACGGCCGGCGTCCATCCCCACGAGGCTGGCCGGGCCGGGGCGGACGACGTGGAGCGGGTGCGCGAACTGCTGGAGGTTGAGCCGCGCCTGGTCGCCGTCGGCGAGACGGGCCTCGACTACCACTACGACTTCGGTCCGCGCGACCGGCAGCGCGAGCTGTTCCGCGCCCATGCCCGCCTGGCCGCCGAGACCGGGCTTCCGCTGGTGGTGCACTCCCGTTCCGCGGACGACGACACCCGCGCGGTGATCGCGGAGTTCAGGGGCGCGGCGCGCGGGGTGCTCCACTGCTTCACCGGGGGCATGGGGTTGCTCGAGGGAGCGCTCGACGCGGGGTGGCATATCTCGTTCACGGGGCTCGTGACCTTCAGAAACTTCGACGGACAGGAAGCAGTGCGGGCGGTGCCGCGCGACCGTCTCATGATCGAAACCGACTCGCCCTATCTGGCTCCGGTGCCGCACCGGGGCCGGCGCAACGAGCCCGCCTATGTGGCCCGCGTGCGGGACGGGGTGGCGGCGGTGCGCGGCGAGAGCGCGGAGGAGGTGGAGCGTTACTCGGCCCGCAACGCCTTCCGCTTCTTCGGCCTTGAAGCGGATGAGGCGGGCGGTACCGCCGAGCCTTCACCGGCCGCGCCGTGACCCCGCACGCCCGGCCGGTCCAGGTGCTGCCGGACTCGGTGGCCAACCAGATCGCCGCGGGCGAGGTGGTCGAGCGCCCGGCGTCCGTCGTAAAGGAGCTGGTGGAGAACGCCCTGGACGCCGGCGCCACGCACATCCGGGTCGAGGTGGAGCGGGGCGGGCGGCAGCGCATCCGGGTGGTCGACGACGGGGTCGGCATGGGGCGCCAGGATGCGATCATGTGCCTCGAGCGCCACGCCACCAGCAAGATCACGAGCGCCCGGGAGCTGCGCGGGGTCGCGAGCTTCGGCTTCCGCGGGGAGGCATTGCCCTCGATCGCGGCCGTTTCGCGGCTGGCCCTCGAGACCTGTGACGAGTCGGGCGCGGGCACCCGCATTCGGGCGACCGGCGGGACCATTACCAGCGTCGACGACCACGCGCGCGCCCGCGGCACCACCATCGAGGCGGCCAACCTCTTCTTCAACGCACCCGCCCGGCGGAGCTTTCTCAAGAGCGGGGCCGCGGAAACCCGGATGGTGGCCGCCGAGCTCACCTCGCTGGCGCTGGCCCACCCCGGCGTCGCGTTCACCCTGACCTCCGATGGCCGCGCGCTCATCGACCTGCCCCCCGACCCCGGACCCGCCCGGCGGGTCGGCCGGCTGTGGGGCACCGACGCCCGCGCCTCCATGTTCGCGTTTGAGGGGGAGGACGGCATCGGCCGGGTGAGCGGCCTCCTGCAGCGCCCCGACCAGGCGCGTCCGGGCCCGCGCCGCACCTACCTCTTCGTGGGCGGCCGGCCGTTCCGGGACAAGGGTCTGAGGGAAGCCGTGCGCCGGGCGTACCGCACCACCATCCGCGAGACCGTGCGACCGTGGTTCTTCCTCTATCTTGACCTGCCCGGCGGCCAGGTCGACGTGAATGTGCACCCCGCCAAGCTGGAGGTGCGCTTCCGCGACCGGACCGCGGTGGAGGGCTTCATCGAGCAGGAAATCCGGCGCGCGCTCGCCGGCGTGGAGAGCGCCGCCACGCTGGAGTCCGCGACCGCCGGGAATGCGAGTGCGGCTTCGAGCACCGGGGACCCTGCAACGGAATCGAGCCCGTCCCGCGCGCCGTCCAGGGGCGAGGGCCCACCGGCCGACCGGGTGCGCGAGTCGGCGAAATACGCGCCCGGGGGGTCGGGCCGGTCCTCCGATTCGTCCTCCGATCCCGGCAGGGCGCAGATCGCGCTCTTCGCCAGTGGAGAGCCCGCGGCCGCCGATGCGGGCGTGCCCGTCCCTCCGGCCGAGGAAGTCCCCGTCGAACCGGCGCGCCTCTGGCAGCTGCACCGGACCTACATCCTCGCGGAGGTGCGCGGGGGGATGATGATGATCGACCAGCACTCGGCCCACGAACGCATCCTCTTCCAGGAGCTGATGGAAGCCTTCGGCAAGGACGGGCAGCCCGGCCAACGGCTGCTCTTCCCCATCACGCTGACCCTGCCGCCGGCCGAGTATCAGCATGTCGAGCCGCTGTTCGGCATGCTCGGCCGCGCGGGCTTCGAGGTCGACGGGTTCGGCGGCAACTCGATCATCGTGCACGCGGTGCCCAACCCGCATCCGTATTTCGACGCCGAGCGCTGCCTGCGTGAGATGATCGGCGAGCTGACCCACGGATCGGAGCTGCTGCGCGCCGCCCGCAACCAGCACGAGCGCATCGCCATGACCTTCGCCTGCAAAGGCGCCATCAAGGCGGGCCGACAGCTGTCGCAGGAGGAGATGCGGGAGCTGATCGACCGCCTCTTCGCCACCGATCTCCCGCACCACGACGTGCACGGGCGTCCGACTGCCGTGCGCCTGTCCCTGTCCGAGCTGGGGCGCCGCTTTGGCCGCACCTGATTTCCTCGCCATCACCGGCGCGACCGCCACGGGCAAGACCACGCTCTCGCTCGCGGTGGCCGAGGCGCTGGACGGCGAGGTCATCTCCATGGACTCGCGCCAGATCTACCGCGGCATGGACATCGCCACCGACAAGGTCGCCGCAGACATCCGCGCCCGGATCCCGCATCACGGCGTCGACATCCGGGATCCGGACGAATCCTACAGCGCCGGCGAATTCGCTCGCGACGCCGCCCGCTGGATGAACGGGATTCGAGCGCGCGGCCGTGTGCCGGTACTGGCGGGCGGCACGGGCTTTTTTCTGAAGGCGCTGATGGAACCTCTGTTCGAGGAACCGGCGCTGGATCCCGGACGGGTGGAGCGCCTGCGCCGATTCCTGGCGCGGCGCGGGATCGAGGAGCTGGAGCGCTGGGTGCGCGTCCTGGATCCGGAACGGGCCCGCCTCGCGGTCGCGGGCGGGATACAGCGCATCGAGCGCACGCTCGAAGTGACTCTGCTCACGGGCCGTCCGCTGTCGTGGTGGCACCGGACGGGGCAGGGAAATGCTCCGGCGGCGGAAGGGATGGTCGTGGTGCTCGAAGTTCCGCGCGACGAGCTCTACCGCCGCATCAACGCGCGGGTGGGCACCATGGCCGAGCGGGGAGTGATCGAGGAGGTTCGCGTCCTCGCCGCGTGCGGCTATGGCGGGGACGATCCCGGGATGACCGGCACCGGCTATCGGGAAGTCCTCGGGTACCTGGAGGGGCGCATGAGCCTCGAGGATGCCCTGGACGCGACCCGACGCGCGACCCGGCGCTACGCCCGCCGCCAGCTGACCTGGTTCCGCAACCAGCTGCCCCCCGACGCGGTCAGGATCGATGGCCTGCAGCCGCCCGAGGCTCAGTGCGCCGAAGTACTGGAGGCCTGGCGGGCGCGCGGCGGCGATGATCTGCCGCGGGACCGGAAGCCGGTGAGGTTACAGGACACGGTGAGGGCGGAAGCATGAAGATCGGGGTCGGGGAGCCGGTGGTCTCGTGACCACCTGGGAGGCCCTCGTACTGGGTGTGGTCCAGGGGTTTACCGAATTCCTCCCCGTCTCGAGCTCCGGACACCTGGTCGTCGGCCAGGCCCTGCTCGGGATCGAGCTTCCAGGTGTCGCATTCGAGGTCGCGGTGCACTTCGCAACGCTGGTGTCGGTGCTGGTCGCATACCGGAGGCGCGTGGGCGCGCTGATGCGCGGATCGGTCCGGCTTGATCCCGGGACCTGGCGCTACCTCGGGCTCATCGCGCTCGCCAACGTTCCGGCGGCGGCAGCCTATTTCCTCCTTGGCGATGTCGTGGACGCGGCGTTCGAGGCTCCGGCCGCGGCGGGCGTGGCGTTTCTCGTGACGGGGGGCGTGCTCTGGACCGCGCGCGCGGCGGTGCGCCGGGGGGCGCCGCGGGTGGAACCTGACGCGTCCGGGCCATTCCCGGGGGTTCGCGGGCTGGGCGTTGTGATGCTCATCGGGGTCGCGCAGGCACTTGCCCTCTTTCCCGGGATCTCGCGCTCGGGTACGACTGTGGTGGCGGCGCTCTGGCTTCGCGTCGAGTCCGCCGACGCGGCCGAGTTCTCGTTCCTGATGTCCGTGCCCGCCATACTCGGAGCCACCCTTCTCCAGCTCGTGGACGCCGGGGAGGCTGCACCCGCCCTCGGCACCACGCCGCTCGTCCTTGGAGCGGTGGCGGCCGCGGCGACCGGCCTGCTCGCGATCAGGATCTTCCTGACCGTACTGCGCGCCCGCTCGTTCCACCGATTCGCCCCGTATCCGTGGATTCTGGGGCTGCTGTTCCTCGGGTACCTGTGGCTCGGGTAGGGCGCCGTCCGGCCTGGGAGGGCGAACCGGTCGCCCGCTGGGCGAAGCGGTGGGGCGTGCCGCTCCTGGAAGTGCATGCTCGTCTCGGCTCCACCAACGACCGCGCCCGCCGCATCGCCCGTGCGGGCGCGCCCTCCTTCTCGGTGGTCATCGCGGACGAGCAGACCCGCGGCCGGGGCAGGCAAGGGCGGCGCTGGCTGTCCCCGCCCCGTGCCGGGCTGTGGATGAGCGTGGTGCTCGCCGGACGCCCATCGAGGCATGCCACGGTCCCGCTCCTGACCGGCATCGCGGCGGCCCGCGCCATCGAGGACGTCTGCCCGGACTTGCGGGCGGAGATCGAGTGGCCGAACGATCTTGTCGTCGGCGGCCGCAAGGTCGGCGGCATTCTGTGCGAATCCTGGGACAACGGCGCCGGGAACCGGGGCATGGCGATCGGAACGGGCATCAACATCTCGCAACGCGCGGCGGACTTCCCGCCGGAACTCCGCGGCCGCGCCGCATCCCTGCGCGCAAAGGGGGCAACCTCCGTGTCGAGGCCTGTCCTGGCCGGTACGCTGCTCGCCCGGATGCGGGAATTGCTCGCCTCGGGACCGGCCCGGCTGGAGGGTGCAACGCACCGGGAGCTCACCCGGCGCGACGCCCTTATGGACCGCGCCGTCGTGCTCGGGAGCGGCGAGACCGGAACGGCCCGCGGAATCAGCTCCGAAGGCGCGCTCCTGTTCGAGGAACCCGGAGGCGGAATGCGCGAGATTCGTTCAGGCAGCGTCACCCCGCTACCCTGTCCGCGACCTCATCCGGCCCCCGGCCCCGGGGAGGCGGCCCGGTCGTCAACGGCCTGAACCGACATCACCAGCCCAGGAAGAAATCACCCGAGGAACCACGACATGCATCTGGTACTGGATGTGGGCAACACCGAAACCGTTCTGGCCCTCTTCGCCCCCGGACGGGAAAGGGTCGCGGGCCGCTGGCGGGTGAGCACCCATGTGCCGCGCACTCCCGACGAGTATGTGTTGCTGCTCGGCGCGCTGCTCCGCTCGGCCGGCTACGATCCCGATGGCCTCACACGCGTGGTGCTGGGCTCGGTGGTCCCCTCCGCCTCCGACGTGCTGAGGGAAGCCGCGGCCCGGCTGGGCTCCGCGGAGTTCGTGGTCATCGACGCGTCGACGCCGCTGCCGATCGTTCTCGACGTGGAGGAGCCGCGCACGGTGGGCGCCGACCGCATCGCCAATACCATGGCGGCCTCCCGCCTTTTCGGGTGCGACTGCATCGTTGTCGATCTGGGCACCGCCACAACCTACGACTGCATCACCGCCGACGGCCGCTTCCAGGGCGGCGTCATCGCCCCGGGGCTCATGTCCGGCAAGGAGTGGCTCGCAGCCCGGACCGCCAAGCTTCCACCCGTTGAGTTCATCCCCCCGCAGCAGGTCATCGGCAAGCGAACCGAAACCTGCATCCACTCAGGCATCTTCTTCACCACGATGGACGCGATCGCGGGGATGATCGAGCGCGTGCGAAGGGAGTGGGACGTTCCCGACCCCATGGTTGTGGGCACGGGCGGCTTCTCTCCACTGGTCGCGAAGCACGTTCCCGCCTTCGACCGCGTCGACCCGCTCTTGACGCTGATCGGTCTGGAGCTGGCAGGGGAGTATGTGGTGGAGCATTCGGGGTAGGGTCCCCCCTCGCCCCCTCTTTTGTCCGCCACTATTGCTGTTTTTTGGCTAACCAAAGAGGTTTCGGCAAGGGAATGACATCCGGCCCACGCCTTGGGCGACGCCCACCAACCCGGAGGGACCCGAACCCTTGTCGCCGGTCCACTATCGGAGCGAAGGCTTCCCGCCCGAAGACCGCCTCGACTGGCGCCGCCTGGCACCGCTGATGGGGCCGGCGGCGGCCGCCGTCGCCAGATACGACTGCGCGCTCGCCAGGGTACCGACTTCGCGCGCGCTGCTGGCCGGGCTCCGCGTCCGCGAGGCCGTATGGTCGTCGCGTATTGAGGACATCTTCACGAGCGTGACCGAAGTGCTCGAAATGCGCGCCGGACTGCCGCCGACGAACCCGTATGCGCGCGACGATGCCCACGAGGTCGTTCGCCATCTTGCGGCCGAGCGGCGGATGAGGAAGATGCTCGACGAGCTGCCGCTCTCGCCGCGCATCATCCGCAAGGCGCATTCCCTTCTCCTCACGGGTCCCCGGGGCTGGAGCAAATCCCCCGGCGCGTTCCGACGCGCGCCCGTCTGGATCGGCGCACCAGGTTCGACTCTCGAGACCGCCACCTTCGTCCCGGCACCGGCTAACCAGGTCCAGGACGCGATGAGCGCGTGGGAGCGCTACATCCACGCCGACGCCCGCGACAGGCTCGTCCAGATCGCCGTCCAGCACGCCCGGTTCGAGGCGATCCACCCTTTCCTGGATGGCAACGGGCGGATGGGGCGCATGCTGATCCCCGTTCTCATGCACCAATACGGCCTCATCCGCGCCCCGGTCTTCGGGCTGAGCGCCCGCATCGCCGCCCGCCGCAGCTTCTACTACGATGGGCTCCTCGGCGTCTCCCGCGACGACGACTGGACGGGGTGGTGCCTGTATGCGCTCGACGCGATGCGGAACCAGGCGCGGGAGGGAGTGACGGTCGTCGAGGCGATCCTGGCCTTGCGGACGGAGGTAGAGGCTGTGCTGGCGAACCGGGCCCGCGCCCACCATCCGGCCCGGGCGTTGGACCGCCTCTTCGAGTGCCCCGTCTTCCGGGTCAGCGACTTCGTGTCCGCCGGCGATATCCCGCCGCGCACGGCGCGCCGACTGCTGTGGCAGCTGCGCGACGCGGAGGTGCTGGAGGAAGCCGCCCCCGCCAGCGGCAGTCGTTCCGCCATACTCGGATTTTCGCGGCTGCTCGAGATTCTGGATGCTCCGTGAACGATTCCGCGCCGCGCGATCGCGCCGGCCGTCCCACGATCCTCGCCGTCCCACGATCCTCGCCGTCCCACGATCCTCGCCGTCTTCGAGCCCCGTCGGGACCCGGAGCCGCACCAGGGCCGACTTGCGGGGTTATGCTAATGGAGCGTGAGACCTGTTACCCCAAAGCCAACTCGTGACCAGGGGAGAAGGCCATGAGGAGACCTGAGCCGTGGCGGGCCGGACCCGCCCACATCGTTGCGGTGCCCTTCGTGGCGTTGATCCTCATCGTCGGCTGTGGTGGCGATGACGAGGCGGCGCCGACCGAGCCTCCGGAGCCTCCCGTCGCCACAACCGTCACCATTTCGCCGGCGTCCGTGGATCTCTCGTCCTTCGGCGAGACGCTCCAGTTGACCGCGGCGGTCGCCGACCAGAGCGGCCAGGCGATGGCGGGGGCCCCCGTCAGCTGGACCACCAGCGACAATTCGGTCGCGGCCGTGAGCGCCGCGGGACTGGTCACCGCCGCCCGGAACGGGACCGCCACCGTCACGGCTATATCCGGCAGTGCGGCCGGGACCGCCTCCGTCACCGTCGCTCAGCGGGCGGCGCGCGTGGACGTTTCGCCGGCGTCCGTGGAAATCTCGTCCCTCGGCGACTCCGTGCAGCTCACCGCTGCGCCCTTCGACGCCAACGACAATGCCGTCGAAGACGCAACCATCACCTGGTCCTCCGAGGACGACGCCGTCGCGACCGTCGACGACAGCGGCCTGGTCACCGCGGTCGGAAACGGCACCGCGAACATCGGCGCTCAAGCGGGAGCAGCCACCGGCGCCGCCGCGGTCACGGTCTCGCAGGTGATCGCCGAGATGGACGTGGTGCCGCCCGCGACGACGCTCTTCTCGCTCGGCGATACCATCCGGCTGGTTGCCACCGGTGTCGACGCCAACGGCCACCCCGGCTCGGCCCTGGCCGTCATCTGGATGTCCGAAAACGACGCCGTCGTGACCGTGGATTCGGCGGGGCTGGTCACCGCGGTGCGCACCGGCAGCACGGACGTGTTCGCGACCATCGGCGAACTGCGCGATTCCGCGGGCGTGACGGTCGCGCAGCTTGCAACGGAGGTGCGCGTGACCCCGGCGGCCGACACCCTCGTGGTCGGCGACACCGTGCGCCTGAGCGCCGTCGCCCTCGACGCGAACGGACATGAGGTCGAGGACACCGACTATGTCTGGTCCACGGTCAGCCCGTCGGTGGCGACCGTGGACAACAGCGGCCTGGTCACCGCCGCCGGACGGGGAACGGGAACGATCCAGGTCAAGGCGACGCGGGCGGGTGCGAACTACGTCGGCACGGCCACGATCACCGTGCTTGCATCAGCGGGCGCCAGCGGTGCCGCCGCTCCGGGAGGCGGTGACCCTTGACAAGGCCGTCCGCGCGAACCAGCCCTTAGCGATGGCCATCATGATACAAGTGAGCATACAGGACGTGATGTCCCCGCGGACGTGCTCGGGACTGCCGGCTTCCCGTTGACCCATCAGGAGCTCCTCGACCTGATCGCCGAAGGCGAGGGTCCCGGGATCGAGTTCCAGCGCTCGCTCGGGCGAGACTTCGGCCGGGAGTTGTGCGCGTTCGCGAACGGAGACGGCGGGACCGTCCTGCTCGGCGTGTCCAAGTCCGGGGAGGTGGTCGGCGTCGGCAACCATCGCCGGACCCGCGTCAAGGTGCTCACCGTTGCCCGGTCCTCGGACCCGCCGATCGTGGTCGAGATCGAGAGCGTGGGCGAGGTGATGTGCGTGACCGTCCCCGCCCAGAAGTACAAGCCCTATTCCATCGGATGGCGCGCGTTCGTGCGCGAGGGGAGGGGCAGTCGGCGACTGACCAACGCGGAGATCAAGGATCTCTACTACGCCGTCGGGCGCGCGCACTTCGACAAGGAGCCGTGCGAGGCATTCTCGATGGATGCTCATCTCAAGGCCGACGTCTGGGAGCGGTTCATCGGTCGGGCGAGGATTCCCGAAGCCATGCACGCGATCCTGGCGCTGCGCAACCTCGGCCTGGTCGACACCGAAGACCGGATGACATACGCGGGCGCGTGGCTGCTCGCCCACGACATTCGTCAATTCACGGATAGCGCGTATGTATCCTGTGCTCTCTATCGGGGAACCGAGGAGGCGGGAAGCCTCGAGCGGCGTGACTTCCACGGCTCGCTGCCGGAGATCGCGGACGAAGCGCTGGCGTGGGTGCTGCACAGAATCAACGTCCAGTTCCCGATCTGGGGTGAAGACGCCGAAGGGCGTCCCGAGCTGCCTGGGGAAGCCTTGCGCGAAGCGTTTGCGAACGCGATCGCCCACCGTGACTACCGCTCCCGCAACCACGTGCGCGTGCACGTCTTCAAGGACCGCGTCGAGATCACCAGCCCCGGCAGCCTGCCCGAGGGCATGAACGAGGCCGATCTGGGAACCAAGAGCGTCCCCCGCAATCCGCTGCTGTACGGGATGCTCGCCCGCATGGGCCTGGTGGGCGGAATCGGTTCAGGCATTCGGCGCATGAAGTCGCTTTGCCGGGAGTACGGGGTCGAGGAACCTCGGATTGAGGTTTCCGGAAGCAAGGTGACCACCAGTTTCAGGCGCCCCCCTGCCATCCAGCTTCAGCCGTCGACGATTGACGATGACGAGTTCGCTGACATACAGGACAGCCTGTTTGCAGTACAGGATATCGAGGCGGGAGGGCCTGAAGGACCTGTCGATGAAGGAAATAATACAAGAGAGCGGGCCGCGCCGTACAGGTATCATACAGGGCTAATACAAGTGTGGGAGCGGAAGACCACGGTCCAGGTGCGGGAGCTGGTAAGAGTGCTGGATCGCGAGCGATCCAGAGTGCAGATTCTCGAGGCCCTTGGCCTCAGGAACCGAAGCAACCTGGTGGTCAACTACCTGCGCCCGGCACTTGACGCCGGACTCGTCGAGATGACGATCCCGGACAAGCCCACGAGCGGAAGGCAGAAGTACCGGCTCACGCCCATGGGGCTCGAGTTGCGGGGGGGGGCGGGCGGGGGGCGGCGGCGGCGCGCCGCGCCCGCCCGCCACGCCGGAGCCTCCGTCTCTCATGGCGCCGGATGACGGGAGGCCCGGGGCGACACTGGCCATCATGCTCATAGCCGCCGCCGTCACGCTGGTCGTCTGGGTCGCCATGGCACTGGTCACCCTGTACAGCTACCGGCATGTCTTCCGCATTGAAGAGATCGGGATGCCCCGCGACGGCGATCCGCCCTTGCCCCGGCTGTCGGTGGTGGTAGCAGCCCGGAACGAGGAGTACGGGGTGAAGCAGGCGCTCACCTCGCTGCTCGACCTGGACTACCCGGACTACGAGGTGATCTTCGTCGACGATCGGTCCGACGACCGCACCGGCGACATTGCGGATCGCCTGAGCGCGGGGAACGACCGCCTGAAGGTGATTCACGTCGAAGAGTTGCCCGATGGATGGTTCGGGAAGAACCACGCGTCCTGGCGCGGCGCCCGGTCGGCGCGCGGGGACGTGCTCCTCTTTACCGACGGGGACGTGGTGTTCGGGCGCGAAGCAGTGATGCGCGGGGTGCGCCATCTCCTGAGGAACGGCCGGGACCATCTCGCCGTCCTGCCCACGTTGGCGATGCGGAGTCCCATGCTGCAGGCCTGCGTGATCGTGTTCCACTGGGGTGCCCACGTCACGGCGAGGCTGTGGCAGGTTCGCGATCCCGGGAGCACGGCCTCCTTCGGGGTCGGCGCCTACAACCTGTTCCGGGCGGATTCCTACCGCGCCATCGGGGGACACCGGCAGGTGGCCCTGCGTCCCGACGAGGACTATCAGCTGGGTCGACTGGTGAAGTTGACCGGCCACCGCTCGGACCTGGTCCGGGCCGAATCCAGTGTGCGGTGCGAGTGGTATTCGTCGGTCCGGGATCTGGTCCGCGGGATGGAGAAGAATCTCTTCGCGTTCAGGGACTACCGGATTTCGGCCGTTTTCGTGCAGACGGTCGGATTGCTGTGGACCGGAATCGCGCCGGCGGTGCTGACCGTCGTGCTGGCCCCCGTCGACATGGCGGCCGCCGCATTGTTCGCTGCCTCGACGATGGTGGCCTGGGTGTTCGCCATATGCATCGCCAGGGTTTCCCGCTTTCGCTGGTGGACGGGGCTGTTGCTTCCGGTGGCCAGTGCGGTCATCGCCTGGACCTGGTGGCGCTCGATGATCGTAACGCTCCGGGGACGACTGGCCTGGGGCGGTCCCGCGGTTCCATTGTCGGAGTTGCGCGCGGCGCGGCTGCGGCCGATGGACGATCGCCGGAGCGCGTGACTATTCTCGAGCCGACGGCTGCTCCGTCCTGGAGGTAACCGGGTGCGACGGATCATTGATCAACACGGAGAGAAAACAGTGTCGAAACACTTCTCAGTCGTAGTCGCGATCGGTTTCGCAGCCGCGGGATTCCCCGTCCTGGCAGGCGCACAGGCGCCGTCCACGGGGGAGCCCGAGGGGACAGTCCAGGTCACGATTGCCGAGGGCACCAATGTGGCCGTCGCGCTCTCGCCGGACGAGAGCACGCTCGCGCTCGATCTGTTGGGCCGCATCTGGGTGATGCCCGCGGCCGGAGGAGCCGCGACGGCGCTCACGGACCCGGTGGGCGACGCGCGGCAGCCCGCCTGGTCGCCGGACGGGAGCCGCATCGCCTTCCAGGCGTACTGGGACGGCAACTATCACATCTGGAGCGTGGGCGCGGACGGGACGAGTCTGCGCCAGCACACGCGCGGCCGGTTCGACCATCGTGAACCCCATTGGTCGCCGGACGGGGCTCGTCTTGCGTTTTCTTCGGACCGGGGCGGGAGCTACGACATCTGGGTTACGGGGATGGACGAGGGAGACCCCGAGCGGTTGACGGACTGGCCGGGCGACGAGTACGGGCCCGCGTTTTCCCCGGATGGCCGGGAGGTCGCCTTCGCGGCGGATGGAGACCGGTCCGGGATCTGGCTGACCGGGAGCGCCGGGCTTCCGGCTTCGACCGGGGGCTCGCAGCCGCGGAGGGTTACGGAAGGGGATGGGGGCCAGCTGAACGCGCCTTCGTGGAGCGCGGACGGAACGACTCTCTCGTTTAACTCCATTGGGGAAGGGCGCTCGCGCCTGCACGCGGTGGCTGTGAGCGGAGGAGAGCCGCGCACGCTCACCGGAGAGGAGGAGGACGTCTTTCCCTTCCGCGCGTCCTGGACGGCCGACGGCGACCTGTTTCATACGGGCGATGGAGTGGTGCGGTGGTGCCGGAGCGACGGAAGCGGCCGGCGGGACGTGGCGTTCTCGGCGACGGTGACGCTCGACCGGACCGACTACCAGCGGCGGCCGCGTGATCTGCGGGCCCCCGGCCCGTTCCCGGTGCGCGGCATCGTCTCGCCGGCGGTCTCGCCCGACGGAACGCGGGTGGCGTTTTCGGCGCTGGGCGACCTCTGGCTGCACACCATCGGCGGGGATGCGGAGCGCCTCACCGACGACCCCTGGGTCGAGGCCGACCCCGCCTGGTCGCCCGATGGCGGCCGCCTGGCGTTCGCTTCCGACCGGGACGGGTCGATCGACCTGTACGTGCGCGACCTGGGGACCGGGAGCACCCGCCGGGTAACCGAAGGGGTCGCCGCCACCGCGCCGACCTGGTCGCCGGACGGGAGCCGCATCGCCTTCGTGGGATCGGCGGACGGGACGGCGGTGCAGGTGGTCGACCTGGCGACCGGGGTGGTGGAGACCCTGCGCGCCGGGCTGAACGGGGCGGGGCGGCCTTCCTGGTCGCCCGACGGCACATCCGTGCTGGTCTCCGCCCTCTCGCCCTATTCGGGGCGTTTCCGCGAGGGCGTGAACCGCGCGCTGGTGGTGCCTGCCCGCCCCCTGCGCACCGCCGACGCAGCAACGCTCACCGGAGCGGATGCCCGTCCCGCTCCGCCCGCGGGGTCGCGCCCGGCCACCGCGAACGGACCGTCCCGGGCCGCCGGAGGCGCGTCGCGCCCGGCCGGGGCGCCCGCGCCCCGCCCCCGCCCCCCCCCCCCGCGGGGACGCCCCGGGCCGCCGGGACCGGACCGCCCCGGGCGGCGGGAGGCGCGTCGCGCCCGGCCGGGGCGCCAGCGCCCGCCCGCCCCGCCCCCCGCGGCCACGGCCACACCCACGACCTCCCCGCCTGGGCGGGCTGGGACCCCGCGCCCGGGCCGTCCGCGCCGCCCCTCGCGCCGGGCGACCCCGCCACCGCGCCGTCCGCGTCGCCCACAACCCCCCTCCAGACCGCCGACCGCTACCTCGACCTGCCCCTGCACGGGTCGGTCGGCAGCCGCGCCAACGACGGCCCCGCGTGGTCGCCGGACGGCCGCCAGGTGGCCTACATCTCCGACGGCGTGCTCTGGACGGTCGCCATGACCCCCGAGGGCGAGACCGCCGACGTCCCCCGCCGCCTCACCAACGAGGCGGCCGACGACCCCGGCTGGACCGGGGACTCGCGCTTCATCGTCTACCTGAGCGACGACCGCCTGCGCCGCGTCGACGCCCTCACCGGCGCCGCCGAGGACATCACGCCCACCCTCTCCTGGACGCGGGCGGCGCCTCCCGCATCGGTGCTGGTGCGCGCCGGCGCCCTCTTCGACGGGCGCTCCGAAACGCTTCGCCGCAACGTGGACATCATCATCGAAAACGGTCTCGTCACCGAGGTGGCCGACCGCGATCCCGCGCGCACCGCCGACCAGGTCGTGGACGCCTCCGGCCAGGTAGTGATGCCCGGCCTGATCGAGATGCACACCCACGGCGGCCTGGCGGATGGCGAATCCATGGGGCGCCTCTGGCTCTCCTACGGGGTGACCGCGACCCGCTGCCCCGCCTGCGACGGCTACGAACTCACCGAGGCGAAGGAGGCCGGCGAGTCCGGCCGCCGCATCGCGCCACGCACCTTCGGCACCGGCGGCACCATCGACGGCAGCCGCATCTACTACCCCAACGCCCCCGCCCTGGGCGCGAGCGCGCAGGTGGAGCTGCAGATGGGGCGCGCCGCCGCCCTCGGCCACGACATGATCAAGACCTACGTGCGCCTCTCCGACCCGATGCAGCGCCGGGCCATCGCCGAAGCGCACGCCCTCGGGATCCCCGTCAGCTCGCACGAGCTCTATCCCGCGGTCGCGTACGGCGGCGACGGCGTGGAGCATGTGCGGGGCACCAGTCGGCGCGGCTACTCCACCAAGGTCTCCGAGACCAACGGCATCTACGCCGACGCGGTCGATCTGCTGGCGGCCTCCGGCATGACCCTCACGCCCACGGTCGGCATCTACGGTGGCTACGGCCTGCTCGCCGCCGAAACGCCCGACCTCTTCGACGACCCGCGCGTGGACGCCTTCTTTCCCGCCGCCGCCGCCGGCGCGCGCATCCCCCCCGACCTGGAGCTGGCGCGCCGCATGGTCGAGCGGATGTCCTCTCTCCCGCGCCGGGTGCACGAGGGCGGAGGCCGGGTCATCATGGGCACCGACTCGCCCATCATCCCCCGCGGCCTCAGCCTGCACGCGGAGATGGAGATCCTGGTCCGCTACGGCCGCATGCGCCCCGTCGACGTCCTGCGCGCCACCACCTCGGCGTCCGGCGAGGCGCTCGGGTACGAGGGACTCCTCGGAGTGGTCGCCCCGGGCGCGCTCGCCGATCTGATCGTCCTCGACGAGGATCCCCTGCAGGACATCGCCGCGACCCGCTCGGTGCGCACGGTCATCCTGGGAGGTGCGGTGTACACGACGGAGGAGCTGCTCCGGCGTCCCGAATAGCGCTTCCTCGCCGCGGCTCCCCCCCTGACCCGGGCGAGCTTCTACAGGACGGCGGCCGGTGCCGAGATGGATCCCGTCCTGGAACTGCCCGCTTTCCGGCGTCCCCGGGCTCGCCAAAGGGTTGACATCCATTTTTCCCGGGATACCTTTTCTGGCTGTTAGCACTCCTTGGCGTCGAGTGCTAACAAGCGCTCGCGCCGGAGATCCGGCTCGTAAGCCAACTGTATTCGGACCACCATCCACAGGAGAACCCACGCATGGCAACGAGTGCAGCGAACAGAATCAAGCCGCTCGCCGACCGCGTCGTCGTTCAGGCGGCCGAGGAGACCGAGCAGACCCGCGGCGGCCTCTACATCCCGGACACGGCCCAGAAGGAGAAGCCCCAGCAGGGCACCGTGCTCGCGGTCGGCCCCGGAAAGCAGTCCGACGACGGCACCCGCATCGACCCCGACGTGTCCGTCGGCGACACCGTTCTGTACGGCAAGTACAGCGGCACCGAGGTCACGGTGGACGACGAGGAACTGCTGATCCTCCGCGAGTCGGACATCCTGGCCATCATCACCGGCTAGCGGTTCCACCCCCGAGAAACCGAACGGCAACACGACGAGCAGGTGGGCGGCCGGATGCCGCCCTCGGCTCTAAACAGAGGAGAAAGAAAGCATGGCAGCCAAGGATCTCAGATTCGAAGTGGATGCCCGCACGCGCCTCAAGACCGGCGTCGACAAGCTGGCCAGGGCCGTGAAGGTCACCTTGGGCCCGAAGGGCCGCAACGTGGTGCTGGACCGCAAGTTCGGCTCCCCCCAAGTCACCAAGGACGGCGTCTCGGTGGCGAAGGAAGTGGAGCTCGAGGACGGCGTCGAGAACATGGGCGCGCAGATGGTGAAGGAAGTCGCCACCAAGACCTCCGACGTCGCCGGTGACGGCACCACCACCGCCACCGTGCTCGCCCAGGCCATCTTCGGCGAGGGGCTCAAGAACGTTACCGCCGGGACCAACCCGATGGGCATCCGCCGCGGCATCGAGAAGGCCGTCGAGTCGGTGGTGCGGGAGCTCGAGGGCCTCTCGGTCGACACCCAGGGCAAGCGCGAGATTTCCCAGGTCGGCTCCATCTCGGCCAACAACGACAACGAGATCGGCGCGCTGATCTCCGACGCGATGGAGAAGGTCGGCAAGGACGGCGTCATCACGGTCGAGGAGGCCCGCGGCCTCAAGACCACGCTCGACACGGTCGAGGGCATGCAGTTCGACCGCGGCTACCTCTCGCCCTACTTCGTGACCGATCCGGAGCGCATGGAAGCGGTTATGGACGACCCCATGATCCTCATCCACGACAAGAAGATCTCGTCGATGAAGGACCTCCTGCCGATCCTCGAGAAGGTCGCGCAGATGGGCAAGCCGCTCCTGATCATCGCCGAGGACGTGGAAGGCGAGGCGCTGGCGACGCTGGTCGTGAACAAGCTGCGCGGCACCCTCAAGGTGTGCTCGGTCAAGGCTCCGGGCTTCGGCGACCGGCGCAAGGCCATGCTGCAGGACATCGCAATCCTGACGGGCGGCCAGGTGATTTCCGAGGAAGTCGGCTTCAAGCTCGAGAACGCCGTCTCCTCAGACCTGGGCAGCGCCAAGCGGGTGGTGGTCGACAAGGACAACACCACGGTGATCGACGGCGCCGGGGCGGTGGACCAGATCAAGGGTCGCATCGAGGAGATCAAGGTCGCCATCGACAAGTCCACCTCCGACTACGACACCGAGAAGCTGCAGGAGCGGCTGGCCAAGCTCGCCGGCGGCGTGGCGGTCATCCATGTGGGCGCGGCCACCGAGACCGAGATGAAGGAGCGCAAGGCTCTGGTCGAGGATGCGCTGCACGCGACCCGCGCGGCCGTCGAGGAGGGCATCGTCCCCGGTGGCGGCGTGGCGCTGCTGCGGGCCCAGGGCGCGCTCAACGGCCTCGAGCTGGACCGGCACGACGAGCAGGTGGGCGTGCAGATCCTGCGCCGGGCGCTCGAGGAGCCCCTCCGCCAGATCGCGGAGAACGCGGGCGCCGAGGGCTCGATCGTGGTCGAGCACATCCGGCGCCACGACAATCCCAACTGGGGCTACAACGCCCAGACCGACACCTACGAGGACCTGGTGAGCGCGGGCGTGATCGATCCCACCAAGGTCGTGCGCACGGCCCTGCAGAACGCCGCTTCGATCGCGGGCCTGATGCTGACCACCGAGGCCGTGGTTGTCGAGCAGCCCGAGGACGAGAAGGCGGCGGCCGGCGGCCCCCCCGGCGGCATGGACGGCATGGGCGGAGGGATGTACTAGCCCTCGCGGCATGCGACAGTCCTGACCTCGCGGGACCGGGCGCCGCCCCGGCCCACGCGGGACACCCTGGAGCCCGGGCGCCGAGTCGTCCGGGCTTCCCTGGCGTTTGTGCTTCTCGCCGTTCAGCCTTCCGCGGTTCGTGCCTGCTGGCGCCGCATCGTGGTGAGGCCCGCCCTGACGCGTCTGTGGACCCGTTGCACCGAGTGCATGGTAGCAGCGCGGTCGATCGACACCGTGCTACGCCGTCGCGGCGATGCGCACAATTCGCGCGCCACCGTGTATCTTCCGCGTCGATGCCTCGAACACCTTGAACCCCGCAACCCCGAAGACCGATGGCTGACGAATCCATGCAGGTGCGGCTCCCCGACGGAAGCTCCGTCGAGGCGCCGCGCGGAAGCAGCGCCGCCGACATCGCGGCTGGCATCGGACCCGGGCTGGCCCGGGCGGCGCTGGCGGCCGTCGCCGACGACGAGGTGGTCGACCTGGCCCGGCCGGTATCGCCGGGCGCCGAAGTGCGCATTCTCACCAGCCGGGACGAGGACGCGCTCCCCGTGCTGCGTCACTCGGCCGCGCATGTGCTGGCCACTGCGGTGCGCGAGCTGCACCCGACCGCGGGCATCGGCTTCGGCCCCCCGATCGAGGACGGCTTCTACTACGACTTCGAGGTCGACAAACCCTTCACCCCCGAAGACCTGGAGGCCTTCGAGGCGCGCATGCGCGACATCGTCGCCGCCGACCATCCCTTCGAGCGGCGCCGCATCAGCAAGGAGGAGGGCAGGGAGCTCTTCGCCGACGATCCCCTCAAGCTCGAGCGGCTGGAGGAACTCGAGGACGACGAGGTGATCACGGTCTACCGGGACGGCCCTTTCCTGGACCTGTGCCGCGGGCCGCACGTGCCCACCACCGGGAAGGTGAAGCACTTCAAGCTGCTCTCCACGGCGGGCGCGTACTGGAGGGGCGACGAGAACCGGCAGATGCTCCAGCGCATCTACGGCACCGCCTTTTTCAGCAGGAAGGCGCTGAACCAGCACCTGGAGCGGCTCGCGGAGGCGCGCCGGCGCGATCACCGCGTGCTCGGCAAGGAGCTGGACCTGTTCAGCGTCCAGGAGGAAGTGGGGGCCGGGTTCATCCTCTGGCACCCGAACGGGGGTCTGGTGCGGCACACGGTCGAGGAGTTCCTCAAGAGGACCCTGCTCGAACACGGGTACGACCTGGTGTACAGCCCGCACGTCGCGCGCGAGCAGCTGTACGAGACGTCGGGGCACCTGGAAGTCTTCAGCGAAGACATGTTTCCCGCGATGGACGACGAGGGGAACCGGTTCCGCATGAAGCCCATGAACTGTCCGCATCATTTCATGATCTACCGGTCGGGCAGCCGGTCGTACCGGGATCTGCCGCTGCGTTACGCGGAACTCGGCACCTGCTACCGCTACGAGCGCGCGGGCGCCCTGCATGGAATGCTCCGTGTGCGGGGCTTCACGCAGGATGACGCCCATATCTTCGTGCGCGAGGACCAGATCAGCGGCGAATACCATCGCATGCTGGATCTGCTGGAGTACCTGCTGGGCGTCTTCGGCTACGAGTTCGAGGTGGCGCTCTCGACGCGTCCCGAGAAGGCGATCGGCGACCCCGCGGTCTACGACGACGCGGTGGGCACGCTCGCCGCCGTGCTCGAGGAGCGCGGGCAGGACTACGAGGTCGACGAGGGCGGAGGCGCGTTCTATGGTCCCAAGGTGGACATCCTGCTCGTGGACGCGCTCGGGCGGAAGTGGCAGGGCCCGACCTTCCAGCTCGACTTTCTGATGCCGCAGCGCTTCGGCCTCGACTACGTGGGCAGCGACAACCAGCGCCACAACGTGGTGGTGATCCACCGCACCATGCTGGGGTCGATGGAGCGCTTCATCGGCGGGCTGGTGGAGCATTACGCGGGCGCCTTCCCGGTGTGGCTGGCGCCGGAGCAGGTGCGCGTCCTTCCCGTCTCCGAGGTGTGGAGCGAGAGCGCCCGCGAGCTGGTCGATCAGCTGCGGGCGAAGGGGGTGCGCGCCCGCCTGCACGATCAGGACACCCTCGGGTACCGCATCCGTGACGCGGAGGTGAAGAAGGTGCCCTACATGGGGGTGGTGGGGAAGCGCGAAGCCGAGGCGGGAACGGTGGCGGTCCGCCGGCGGGGCGCAGGAAAGAAGCAGGTGGTCATGGAACGCGAGGCGTTCGCCGCGCAGGTCGCCGAAGACATCCGCACGCGAACGCGCTGGTAGGGCGTTCGCCCATCTTCCGAGCCTGTGGTGGCCGGCTGACGGGCCGGGCACGCTGACAGGCCACGACGGTCCTCCGAGAGCACATCCGTTCGACCGGCGCGGCCCCGACCGCCAGCACAATCGTGGTCCGGGGTGTCGATTAATGGCCCTATCGATCACCTCCGAGGTGTTCGAGTCCCCGCCGGAGGTGTCTGTCCCACCTCTGTCCGGAGGACTGCTCATGGGCTCTCGTATCGTTGTATTCCAACCCCCAGGCGCGGCTGTCGCGCTCCTTGCCCTCCTGTTCGCCCCCGCCGCCGGGGTCGCCGCGCAGGGAACCGGCACGGTCACCGGAACGGTGGTCGACGGCCGCACCCTGCAACGGATGTCCGTCGTCCAGGTGGACATCCCGACGCTGGAGATCGGGGGGCTGACCCAGGCCAACGGTCAGTTCCTGCTCCTCAACGTTCCGGCCGGCACGCACCAGTTGCGGGCGACGCGGATCGGGTTCCGCACCGCCACCGTGCAGATCGAGGTGACCGGCGGCCAGACGACCCAGATCGAGGTCAACCTCACGGCCGAAGCCCTCGCTCTCGACGAGGTGGTGGTCACGGGCACCGCGGGCGGCACCCGGCAGCGCGCGCTCGGCAACGCCATGGCCCGCGTGGAGGCCGCCGACGTGGCGGAAGTCGCGCCGATCAACACCATGCAGGACCTGCTGCAGGGACGCGAGGCGGGCGTTGGTTTCAAGCGCGTGTCGGGCAACGTCGGCACCGGATCGCCCATCCGCATCCGCGGATATACCAGCCTGAACGTCGGCAACAACCCGCTCATCTACGTGGACGGCATCCGGGTCGACAACGAGACCCAGGCCGGGCCGAGCCTGCGCGACGGCCGCCAGGTGAGCAAGCTCGACGACATCAACCCCGAGGACATCGAGCGCATCGAGGTCATCAAGGGCCCGTCGGCCGCGACCCTGTACGGCACCGAGGCCTCCAACGGCGTCATCAACATCATCACCAAGCGCGGCGTCGAAGGCGCGCCCCAGTTCGACCTGACCATCAAGCAGGGCGCCACCTGGCTGCCCAACGCGCGGGATCAGGTCAACACGGCCTACGGCAAGGACGCCTCGGGCAACATCATCTCCTTCAACATCTGGGATCAGGAAAGGGACGCCGGCCGCCAGTTCTTCACCACGGGCCACTCCCAGGGTTATGCGCTCAGCATGAGGGGCGGCACGGAACGGGTGCGCTACTATCTGGCGACCGACTGGGACGACCAGACCGGCATCGTCCACTACAACTGGAACAAGGTCTTCAACACGCGCGCGAACGTCTCCGTGGTGCCGCACGAGTCGCTCCAGATCGACATGAGCACGGGCTACGTGAACGGCACCACCAGCTTCATGCAGCAGAGGACCTCGTGGGGCGTCTGGGAGCAGGCGCAGTGGTCGACCCCGGAGGGGGTGGACACCCGCCTGAGGGGCTTCCTGCGCGCCCGCCCGGAGTCCATCGAGGAGGTCGAAGCGACGCGCGACAACTCGCGCTTCATCGGCAGCCTCACCCTCAACCACACCCCCTTCGACTGGCTGACCCACCGGGCCGTGATCGGGCTGGACCAGGCCCACGAGGAGAACCGCAGGCTCTTCCCGCGCCACCCGACCGGAGCGCAGCACGACTTCGGCGGCCTGTCCCTGGGCGACGTGGTCGTCGAGCGGCCGTACACCCGCTACATCACCTTCGACTATGCTGCGACCGGAACGGTCAACGTAAGCGACTTCGCTCTGAAGACTTCGGTGGGGGCACAGTACTATGCCAAGCAGCTGGAGACCGTGATCAGCACCGGCAAGACCTTTCCGGCCCCTGCAATCACCTCGCTTGCCGGCGCGGCCAGCACGACCGCGACCGAGGATTTTGTCCAGAACAAGACCATGGGCGCCTACGTTCAGCAGGAGATCGGCTACCAGGACCGCATCTTCGTCACCGGCGCCATCCGGGGCGACGACAACTCCGCCTTCGGCGCCGACTTCGACGCCGCCATCTATCCGAAGCTCTCCGGCACCTGGGTACTCAGTGAAGAGGAGTTTTTCGATGTCGACTGGGTGACCTCGCTCAGGCTGCGGAGCGCATGGGGCAAGGCAGGCCAGCAGCCCGACGTGTTCGCCGCGGTGCGGCTCTATGAGCCGGCGGTCGGCCCGGCCTCCCAGGCCGCGGTCACCCCGGACGAAGTGGGCAACCCGGAACTGGGCCCCGAAGTCAGCACGGAGATCGAGGCCGGATTCGACGCCGGTCTGTTCGACGATCGTCTGCTGGCGCAGATCACCTACTACCAGCAGGACATCCGGGATGCGCTGGTGTCCCTGCCCGTGGCGCCCAGCCGCGGCTTCCCCGGCTCCCAGTCCGTGAACCTGGGGCACCTGAAGAACTGGGGCTGGGAGGTCAACCTCAACGGGCGCATCCTCGACGGCGACGCCTTCGCCGTGGACCTGGGCGCGAACCTGTCGCACAACCAGAACCGCGTGGAGGACGTCGGCGACCTGCCACCGACCAACACGCTGCGTGAAGGCTTCCCCTTCCCGGCCATCTTCGACGAGCTGGCGGTGGGCGCCCAGATCGACCCCGCCACTGGACGGCTCATCAAGTCGTCGATCATGTGCGACAGCGGCACCGGCACCAACGGCTGGGAGCAGGGAGGGCCGCCGGCGCCGTGCAACAGCCGCATGGAAGTCTTCTACGGACCTCTGCAGATGCCGTGGGAGATGGGCTACAACATGACCTTCACCTTCTTCAACAACCTCAGGCTCTATGCCCTGGTCGAGCACCGGATCGGGGGCTACGCGACATCGACGGACGTCTCCTGCAAACACACCTGTTTCCAGACCTCGCTCGCGGCCAATGAGCGGACCAATCCGCTCTTCCTGGCGCACGCCGACGAGAACTTCGGGACCGGGGCCATTTACAACGGAGGCTTTGCCCGGCTGCGCGAGATCAGCGCCAACTACCGGCTGCCCCAGTCGCTGGTGGAACGCTCGGGAGCCACGCGGGCGTCGCTGAGCGTGGGAGCGCGCAACCTGGCGGTGCTCTGGGTGGCCCAACCGGACATCTGGGGTGAGCCGATCCACGATCCGGAGGCCCGACGCAGCGCGGACACCAACACCGGCTCCAACTCGAACGTGCCGCCCACCGCGTCGTTCAACCTGACCATGCGGGTCACGTTCTGATGGGCAAGGGAGAAAGAGCCATGAAGACAATCAGGAATAGAAAGCGTGTCGCCCGCGGGCGGTTCATGAAGATTTCAGTGCTGGTTCTGGCGGCAACGGCGGCCGGGGCCTGCGACAGCCTCCTGCAGGTGGAGCTTCCCGGAAACCTCACCGAGGACGGGCTCCTCATCCCGGACATGGCCAATACCATGGTCGTGTCGGCGATCGCCGACTTCGAATGCTCCTACTCGGACTTTTCCGTGTCCATCGGAGGCCTTGAGGACGCCTACTGGGAGTCCACCGGCTGGTTCACCCGGGCCTGGTCCGAATACCGTATCACTTCCACCAGCGGCAACTGCGGCCAAAGCAACACCAACGCCGGCTTCGCCACCTCCTTCCAGAAGGCCCGCTTCCAGGCGGAGCAGGCCTACAGTTCCATCAGCGGATTCGAGGAATCCGTGGCGGACCAGGAGCGGCTGCTTGCGACTGCGGCGCTCTACGCCGGGCTCGTCTACACCGTGTTCGGCGAGCACTGGTGCGAGAACACCGTGGACGTGGGGCCGCTCATGACGCCGTCCCAGCTGCTGGCCGGCGGCGAAGAGTGGCTCGGTACTGCGATCGGCCACATCAGCGGCGACTTCGACATCACCGCGGTGACCTCGAGCGCACGCCAGCTGGCGTACCTGGCCAGGGCCCGCAACCGGCTTTCGCAGGGGAATCTCGCGGGCGCGGCGGCGGATGCGGCCCAGGTTACCGACCCGAACTTCATCGCCTGGGTCACGCGCGACAACTCGGTGCGCAAGCGGTGGAAACAGGTCTACCACATGCTGAACGAGAACAAGTACGGCACCATCACTCCTCCGGTGATGGTGGACGGAGTCGAGGTGGCGCCCGGATTCCGCAACCTGACCATTGCCGCCGACGGGACTCAGACGGTGGATGACGGCATGCCCGATCCCCGGGTCCCGGTGGAGAACACCGGTCAGGTGGGCCAGGACGGTGTTACCCCCCACTGGGTCCAGACCAAGTACCGCGACCAGGGGTACGACATTCCGCTCGCCGACTGGGCCGAGGCGCAGTTGATCCTGGCGGAGGCCGAGTTCCAGGGCGGAGACGCGGCGTCGGCCCTGGGCCGGATCAATGCTTTGCGCGACCGGCACGGCCTGCCCCATGCTTCAACCGTGGACATGGATGTCATCGTCGAGGAGCGGCGCCGCGAGATGTTCCTCGAGGGACGCCACCATGCCGACAAGCTGCGCTACGGGCTGTGGTTCCCGCGTGGCCAGAACTTCAACCACAAGGGAGTGGCCTACGGGCCGACCACGTGCCTGCCGATCGACGAAACCGAGCTCGAGCTGAACCCCAACACGAGCGGATGACGCCGGCGTTCAGCGCCGGGCGCCCGTCCGGGGAGGTCCCGAAAGGGATCTCTCCGGGCGGGGGCGGGAGAGGTGTGCCCCGGTGGGCGTTGACCGTGGCGCTTGCAGGCCTCTTCTGCCTCGGTGCGTGTGGGAGAGGTTCGGGTACCGCGGGAGACGGTCCCGCCCCGGTCCGCGGCACCGGCGACATCACCAGGGAGGAACTCGACCAGGAGGTCTACACCAGCGCGCACCACGCCATCGAGCGGCTTCGGCGCAGCTGGTTGCGGCGCCGTGGTGCCCGCACCCCGAACAATCCCGATAACCGGCCTTCGGTCTATGTGGACGGTGTGCGGGTCGGGGCAATCGAGGAGCTGTTCGGCATCAGCGCCGAATACGTCGAGAGGATCTCTCTCCTCTCGCCCACCGACGCCACCACCCGGTTCGGCACCGGTCACGCATCGGGGGCGATCGTAATCACCACCCGCAGAGGTCCTCCGGACTAGCCCCCGGCCGCCGGCTGACCACCACGATCGCACCCCACATGTGGCCGGTGCCGTACACCGTGGTCGCGTCCCGGGCGGAAAGGAACCGGATGAGTTCGACGTCCTGCACGGGAATGGTGCGCAGATCGTCCAGCGACAGGAGCTTCGCCTGGTCGATGTACACGGCCGGCTCCGGATTCGCGTTCACCAGGGTGGGCGTGCGCCGGTAGAAGAGCCAGGAGGGCCGGAGCTGCTCGACGGCTTCGTAGGCGCTCTCGGAGAGGACCTGATCCAGTTCGGGGCGCTGGATGTCGCCCTGCGAGCGTCCACCGCGGGACGGTCCCACGTTGCCGACGACGCACGCGGAAGTGAGCGCCACCAGGATCAATGGAACGTGGCGCCACCAGTACCGGATTCTCTTCACGTTGCCTGCGGCCATGGCCCGCGCGACGAGTCCCGCTCCTGCCTGTAGGGGTCGCACTGCTAGTGTCCTCCTCCGGGCTCGACCGTGGCTTTCGTCAGGCGGTCGAGCATCGGAAACTCGCGGTCGAGATAGTCGTTGCCACCCGCCACGATCGCGCTCTGGTCACCGCGCCGCAGCCCGCCCCCGGAGTTCTCGCCGTACCCCGTGTAGATGCGGTCCACAATCTCCATCCCCTCCACCACCCGGCCGAAGGGCGGGAAGCCCTGTGCGTCCAGGCGGCTGTTGTCCACCAGGTTGATGTACACCTGTGTGGTGCGGGTGTGCGGCTCGGTGAAGGCGAAGGCGATGGTTCCGCGCACGTTGCTGGCCACCACCGCTTCGTCGTCAGAGATCGTCTCGCCGATCCAGGCGGCCGTGACCTCGGGGTCGCCGGCCAGCCCCCACTGGACGATGAAGTCCGGCACGGTGCGGTGGAAGCGCGCGTCGTCGTAGTAGCCGTGGCGGACCAGGTTGTAGAAGCGATCCGCCCCGATGGGCGCCCAGGCCCGCACCACCTCGATGGCGAAGTCGCCCGCGCTGGTCTCGAAGCGGGCGCGGAAGGTGTCGGGGGCGGTTTCGCTCCACACCGGCAGCGTCGGGTCGAGGAGGATCTCGCGGGGGGAGGCGTTGCCCGCGGCACGGGGTTCATCGCCGGTGGCGAGTGCTTCTCCGGGACCAGCAGGGATGTCGGCCGGAACGCTGGTGGGCTCGTCCGGGTCCTGTTCGCCCCCAGGCGTGTCCCCCGGCGCGCAGGCCACGGCCAGAAGCCCCGCCAGCGCTGCCGCGCCCCGGACTCGGCCGAGTCTGCGTCCAGCTGCTGCAGCCACCGGCCACCTCCCGGGTCGGCGTGAATGGGCAGGCGGCAGCCACCCACGACCGCCTTTCTCATTCTGACCACGCATGACGGGCGTGTCCAATCGGGGCAGGCCGCACTCGTCGCAGTGTCCGGCCCGGCCGGAGGGCTGGCCGCGGCCGCCTGAGCGACCGGATACGGGACGACGATCCGCCCGGCTGCAGGGGGCCTGCTGGCCGCCGGCTGACCCGGATCGTAGAATCATGGTGGAGGCACGCAGGTTTTCTCATGTACCCCCGCCCGGCAGCTGTTCCCCGCGATCCGTCCCACCGACGGGTCCACCTCCCGGCGGTTCATCCAGCAGCACCCGCCTCCAGAGGAGTACCCATGGGTAAGTTTCGTCCGTCCGTACCGGCGCTTGCCTGCCTGGCCGGAGCATTGGCAGTGGTCCTTGCCTCCGGCACACCCGCCGCCGCCCAAACGGGGAATCTCGTCGGCCAGGTAGTCAACGCCGCAACCCTCCAACCCCTTGCCGGAGTCCAGGTCTACGTTTCGGGTCTCGACCTGGGCACCGCCACCAGCCAGAACGGGCGCTACATCCTGAGCGTCCCGGCCGGAAGCCACGAGGTCACCTTCGAAAGCCTCGGCTACGGCACCGAAACCCGCACCGTCACCATCACCGCCGACCAGGCGACCGAGATCGAGGTTGCCCTGCGCGAGGAGGCGCTCGCGCTCGACGAGATCGTGGTCACCGGCACGGCGGGAGGCACGCAGCGACGGGCGATCGGCAACGTGGTGGAGACGGTGGACGCGGCCGCCATCCTCGAGGTCGCCCCGGTCACCAACGTCCAGAC
Organism: BD2-11 clade cluster bacterium bin43; assembly: GCA_002238605.1. Taxonomy (GTDB): domain Bacteria; phylum Gemmatimonadota; class Gemmatimonadetes; order Longimicrobiales; family Gaopeijiaceae; genus BD2-11. Next base: position 117,463 of record MPMR01000009.1, read on the forward strand.
CCTCCTGGCCCAGCGCACCGCCGGAATGATCATGCTGCCGTCCGCGGGCCAAGTCGGCACCGGGTCGCCCATCCGCATCCGCGGCACCACCAGCATGTCGCTCGGCAACGATCCCATCGTCTACATCGACGGCATCCGCATGGACTCGAACCCGCGCGGCGGGCCCGGCGTGCGCGGCGGAGCCCGGGTGAGTCGCCTCAACGACCTGAGCGCCGAGGACATCGAGAGCATCGAGATCATCAAGGGGCCGTCCGCAGCTACCCTCTACGGAACCGAAGCCTCCAACGGCGTGATCCAGATCATCACCAAGCGCGGAGCGGTGGGCGCCCCGCAGTTCGACATCAGCGTGCGCAGCGGGGCCAACTGGCTCCAGAACCCGGCGGCGCGCGCAGGCGGGGATCCGACCTCCTGCTACAACAACCCGGCATCGCTGGATGCCCTGGCGTGCGCCAATGGTCTCCAGTGGCGCCGAAACGCCGGCACGGGGCAGCTCGAGGGCTTCAACCTGGTCCAGCAGGAGATCGACGCGGGGCGGCCGCCCATCTTCCGCACCGGCCTCCAGCAGGGCTACAACCTGGGCCTGAGGGGAGGCACCGAGGACGTGCGCTATTACACGTCGCTCTCCTGGGACGACGACGAGGGCATCGTCGGCTACGACTACGCCACCCGTCTCAACGCCCGGGTCAACCTGGATCTGGTGCTTTCCGACGATGTGTCGCTCAAGACCAGCACCGGCTACATGCAGAACCGGGTCCGGCTCGCCCAGAACCGCGGCGGCTTCGGCGCGGAGCCCTTCAGCGGCATCATCTGGGGCTTCCCGAGCACCATCGAAACGCCCCAGCGCGGCTTCATGGTGGCGCCGCCGGAGGAGTGGTCGAAGCACACCACCCGGGCCGACAACGACCGCATCACCACCAGCCTGGAGCTGGGTTACAATCCGGCGGACTGGACCACGCACCGCCTCTCCGTCGGGATGGACCGGGGCGAGGCCGTCGACTGGGTGCTCATCCCGCGCCAGCCCGAGGGCCGTTCCCATTTCTGGGGACGACGCGGTCTTGGCGTAAAGGACGTGGCACGCATCACGAACCGATTCACCACCCTGGACTACAGCGGATCGGCGTTTCTTGACGTGGCCCCCGGGGTCCGGCTGACCAGTTCGGTGGGAGTGCAGTACTACCAGCGCCAGACCTCGATCATCGAGGCCGAGGGATCGGAGTTCCCGGCCGTGCCCATCACGACCGTGAGCGGCGGCGCCGACCGTGACAGCGGCGAGAACTTCACCGAGAACATCACGCTGGGCGCCTACCTCCAGCAGCAGCTGGACTGGAACAACCGCGTCTTCCTGACGGCGGCCGTGCGCGGCGACGACAACAGCGCCTTCGGGGCCGACTTCGACGCCGCCGTCTACCCCAAGTTCAGCGCCACCTGGGTCGTGAGCGAGGAGGATTTCTTCGACGTGGGGTGGATCGAACAGCTGCGGCTGCGCTCGGCCTGGGGTGCCGCCGGACAGCAGCCCGGCACCTTCGACGCGGCGCGCCTCTACGTCCCGGGCGTCGGCTTCGGCGACCAGCCCGGCCTTCTCCCCGGCTCTTTCGGCAACCCGCAGCTAAAGCCGGAGCGCGGCGAGGAGCTGGAATACGGCTTCGACCTGAGCCTGCTGGGCGGACGGCTGGAACTCATCTTCAGCCGCTACGACCGCACCATCAAGGACGCCATCGTCCAGCGCCCGGTCCCCACCTCTACCGGCTTCTCCGGGAGCCAGATCGTGAACCTGGCCGAGGTGAAGGCCTGGGGGAACGAGCTCGGCATCGACTTCAGAGCCGTCGAATCCTCGGTCTTCAACTGGGACATCAGCGGCCAGTTCGCCACCATGAACAACGAGATCCAGGATCTCGGCGGGCTCTCCTTCGTGCCGGCCGGCGGCCAGCAGTCCCACTACGAGGGCTACTCCATCGGCGCCTTCTTCGCCAAGCGGGTGCTCTCCGCGCAGATCGACGCCGGCGGCTTCGTGACTTCGGCGATGTGCGACGGCGGAACCGGCGTCGGAGGCATCGACTCGGGCGGCGCGGGGGTGGACTGTGGCGGCGCGCCCGACGTGCACTGGGCCCCGTCGACGCCCACCTGGCAGGTCGGCATCACCAACACCATCAGCATCAACAACCTGCGTCTCTACGCGCGTGTCGAAGGCAACGGCGGCCACTGGAACTTCAATTCCGAGCTGCGGGCCGCCCACAACATCGGCGTGACCGAGGCCGTGATCTGCCGCTGCATTCCCGAGGTACAGGCCAGGCGCCAGTACGAGAACAACACCATGGGCTTCCACGAGGGCGGATATCTGCGCCTTCGCGAGGTCGGGGCGAGCCACACCATCCCCGGGGACCTGCTCACCCACATAGGAGCTTCCCGCGGTGTCATCAGCGTGTCCGCGCGCAACATGGCGATGCTCTGGACCAAGGCCCACGGATGGGGCACCTGGCGCGACGGCCGGGTGATGCCTCCGGCGGGATTCGGAGGAAGATGGTCCTGGGATGCGGAGCTCCGCAGCACCGGCAACATCCGCGCGGATCAGCAGACCGTCATGCCGCCGTTCGCCAGCTTCACGGCGAACGTGCGCCTGAGCTTCTGAGGAGGTGGAACGATGATCGACCTTCGAAGCAGCGAATCCAATCCGCAGGGGCACGAGGTGAGGCAAATGAGACGGTACAGCGAATACGTCGGACGACGGCGCCGGGCTCGCCGGCAGGGAAGGGGTTCCCGCGCGATCGCGATCCTGAGCGGCATTCTGCTCGCGGGCACGGTTGCCTGTGAGTCCCTTCTGGAGGTGGAGATCCCCGGGCAGGTCGAGGACGCGGCGCTCGACGATCCCGCGCTGGCCGGCACCATGATGGTCAGCGCCCTGGGCGAGTTCGAGTGCGCCCTCAACACCCTGGTCCCCACCAACGCCTTTCTCACGGGCGAGTTCATCGCCTCCAACTTCTTCCTGAGCTCCAACGTCTGGGGCTGGCGCGGGGAGACCGAAATCCGGGCCACCTCGGGCGCCTGCTCGACCTCCCGGGCGGCCACCAACTACGGCTACTACACGCCCTTCCAGCGGGCGCGCTTCCTGGCGGAGGACGCCGTGCGCCGCATCACCGAATTCAGCGACGCGGACGTTCCCGACAAGTCCAACGTGCTGGGCACGCTGAACGCGTACGCGGGCTACAGCCTGGTGCACCTGGGCGAGAACTATTGCGAGATGGCGCTCGACAATGGACCGCTCATGCAGCCGCGCGAGGTGCTGGCGCTCGCCGCGGAGCGTTTCACCACCGCGATCAGCCAGGCCTCGGATCCGTCGATCGTCAACATGGCCCGCGTGGGGCGGGCGCGCGTAAACCTGGATCTGGGGAATCTGTCGGAAGCCGCCGCGGACGCGGAGCAGGTCCCCGAGGGGTTCGTGCGCAACGCCGAGTACTCCACGGCGCAGATTCGGCGCGAGAACTCGACCTACAACCGCACCGAAACCGACTACCTGTCGGTGGGCGTCGCCTGGCGCAACCTGGAGGTCGCGGGTATGCCCGATCCGCGCGTGCCGGTGGTGAACACCGGGCGCAAGGGCCAGGACGGCGAAACCGACCAGTGGGACCAGCTCAAGTACACGGCGCGCGACCATCCCATCCCCATCGCATCATGGCGCGAGGCGCAGTTCATCATCGCCGAGGCGCGCATGGGACAGGCCGCACTCGACGCGCTCAACCGGGTGCGCGACGTCTACGGGATTCCACATCTGCAGATGAGCGAGGTCGACGACATGCTGGAGACCATCCTGGAGGAGCGGAAGCGCACCTTCTTCCTCGAGGGCCACTGGCACAGCGACATGATCCGCCACAACATCCAGTTCCCGCAGGGAGTGAACCACAAGGGCAACAGCTTCCAGCCCTACAGCTGCATGCCGCTGCCCGACATCGAGGTGAACAACAACGTCAACATCTCGGGCTAGGTCGAAACAGTCTTCAGGAGCACGCATCATGATCGAGTTCAGGGCCCGTCGCATCACAGCAGGCCGCGCGAGACGCACGCGCGCCAGCCGATCCCAGTGCTGTCCAGCCCCGGCGCGCTTCAGGGTCGCCGCGGGTCGCGCGCTCGCGGCCCTCGCCGTCCTCGTCTTCGCGGCATGCTCGCCGGCGGGCGAAGCGGGGGCGCCCGCATCTTCGGGTGTGACGGTCGTCTGGGGGGGCGGCCTGTTCGACGGGACCGGGGACGACGTGGTGCCCAACCCGGGGATCGTGATGGCGGAGGGGCGCTTCGGGGCCGTGGACGCCGTGGCTGCGTCAGAGGCGGTCGCGGCCGGGGCCACCGTGGTGGAGGTCGGCGAGGGGGAGGTCATCCTCCCCGGCCTGCTCGACCTGCACGCCCACTTCCACCTCGATTTGCTGGGGGAGGGCCGCGTCGACGAGACGACCGTCTACCCCGCGCTCTTCCTGGCCAACGGGGTGACCAGCACCTTCCCGAACGGGGAGGCCAGCCCGCAAAAGATGCGCGCCTTGCAGGAGCGCCTGCGTTCGGGCGAGCAGGTGGGCGCCCGGCTCCTCCGATCCGGGCCCTACTTCGGCACGGCGCGGGTGGGATGGGACCCCGATTTCACCACCGAGGACATCCATCGCCAGGTGGACGCCCTGGTCGAGGAGGGGGTGGCGGGCCTGAAGGCCAAGACCATCACGGCCCCGCATCTCGAGGCGCTGATCGAGCGGGCCCATCACCACGGCCTCAGCGTGACCGGCCACCTGGGTTCCGGCTTCCGGGGCTTGGTCAACCCGCGCGACGCCATCCACATGGGGATCGACCGCATCGAGCACTTCATGGGCGGCGACGCGATGCCGGCGGAGCGCTCCGCCTACGACTCGTTCGAGGAGATGACGCCCGACATGCCCGAGTTCGAGCGCATCGTCCAGCTCTACCTGGACGCGGGCGTCAACTACGACGCCACCATGAGCGCGTACGGATACTCGGGCGGGCGCGACCCCGACATCTTCGAGCCCTTCGCCGACGAGATGAGCTACCTGACCCCGTACGCCCGCGAGCTCATTGAAGAGCGCCTCGCCGCGGAGCCCAGGCGGGTGAGCGAGCAGTTCGAGCGCATCTACAATGTCAAGCAGCAGCTCGTCAAGCGCTTCTATGACATGGGGGGCGGGCACCTGATCACGATGGGAACCGACCACCCCTCCACGGGCGAGTTCTTCTCCCCCTTCTCGGTGCACCGGGAGCTGGCGCTGTTCGTGAAATCCGGGATCCCGGAGGCGGCAGTGCTAAGGTTCGCGACCATCAACGCGGCCACGGCCCTGCGCCTGGAGGACGACCTGGGCACCATCGAAGCGGGCAAGATCGCCGACCTGGTCATCCTGGAAGGAGACCCGCTGGAGGACATCCGCAACACCCGCAACGTGCGCATGGTGTTCAAGGGCGGGGTGGCCTACGATCCGGTCGAGCTGCTCGAGTCCTCGAAGGGCCGGATCGGTCCCCGCGGGCCGGAGGACCTGCCGGACTTCGCCGCCGTGGAGGTGCCGCCGCCGGGAGGGGAGTGAGCAAACCCACTACCGGTAGCAGGCTACCCCCTACCGGTAGTGGGTCTGTTGTTGACGGCGCAGGCTGTGCCCGCCGCGCGGTTTTCCGTCTGTGTGCGCTCGAGATCCGGCTCCCGTTACCGGTGCGGATGATCGTGCGGCGCCTCGTGATTGTGATGCGGGGCCTGCTCGTAGTGCGCCCGCAGCACGTCTCCACCGAAGTCGTCCCGCAGATCGCGCCACACCGAGTGCACGTGGTTGGCGTCGTTCTGGGTGTTGTCGTACTCGATGAGGAATTCGGGCGAGTGGACGCGGTAGTAGTGGCCTTCGCCCGCTTCGGTCGGGCCCGCCCACGCGAAGTAGAGCTCGTCGTCGGATCCGGCGGCGATGCGCTCCATCCAGCGGTGCGCGGATTCATCGTCCATGTTGTGCACGTACTCGCCGATAAGCCGGTCGAGCTGGCCCCGCTGGGCCTCGTCCAGCGCCGAGGCCCGGATCCCCTCGTACGCAAGATCCACGGTGCGCTCGGCGCCGGTGATGATGTCGTCGTAGGCCTCGCTGGCGATGACCGCCGATCCGCGCTGGCTCGATGAGAGCATCGTCACCAGCTCGCGGGCCAGATCTTCCTCGGAGGCCAGCACGCGCAACCCGGCCTTGGGGCCCGAGGGCACGATGTGCGGGTTGCTTCCCATGAATGCGGGACCCGTGATGAGGTTGTCATCCCCCGCGGACGAAAAACTCATCGAGATATGGTGCCCCTCGAAGCGCCAGGCCCACGCGCCGTCCGCGGCTGGTGATCCGAAGATGGCGAAGTAGTAGTCCTCCGGATCGCGTCGCTCCTCGCGTCCCTCCATGATCCCGAGAACGCGTTCGAGTTCGATGATGCCGTTGGCCTTGAGATACCCCTGGGAACTCAGCGCCGACTTCAGCAGTTGATGGGCGGCCGTGCGCTGTGCGAGCGTCATCGCCTTCAGCGGAAGCCCGTTGCGCTCTCTCGGGACGAAGTGCCAGTTGAACTGCTCCGCGTCGCCGAGCGGGAACATGGCGCGGTCGCGGCTCTCGGCGTCGAGGGTGGCGACGAAGCTGGAGGCGGCGCTCGCGACCTCGTCGGTGGTGCTGGATACACCGGCCAGCACCACTCCGCCCAGCGCCGACGTCGCGGCGAGGATGAGCACCGGAAGCGCGAAGGCGCGCCAGGATATGGTCGGATTCTTCATGATAGGGCTCCTTTCTCGGGGACTGCGGGTCTGGATTGTACCTGTCAACTTGCCCGGGATTTCGGGGGTCCCGCAAGTACGGAGCGGCTGACATGCATCGGGCTCCTTGGCGAGGTTTTCGGCGCCGGAGGCCCTGCGGCTCGAGACCCGTGCTCGGCACCGGTCGTGGCTGGCTGCTTGACCGTCCCCGCCGGATCGGCTGACCTTATTCAATGATCATTCCGCGCCGCCGCATCAACCGCCTCCGGGTCACGCGCCTGCACGAGGGGAGCCGGAGTACGCGCCAGGACGTCGTGGCCGTCGAGGAGCCCCTCGAGATCCGTGTGCGCTTTGCGGATGGGGACGCGTGGCGGACGCGCAGCGTTTCGGTCACGATGCGCACGCCCGGCGACGATTTCGAGCTCGCGGCCGGATTCCTGTTCGCCGAGGGGCTGTTGTCCGATCGGCGCGACATCCAGGACATCAGCTACTGCTCGGGCGACGAGCAGCAGGAGTACAACCTGCTCGAGGTGCGCCTGACACCGTCCGCCTCCTTCGATGCGGGCCTGCTGAACCGCAACTTCTACATGACCTCCAGCTGCGGCGTGTGCGGGAAGGCGTCGCTCGACGCCATCGAGGTGCAGGGATGCAGCCCCATCGCCGACGGGACCCTGACGGTGCCGTCGGAGGTGCTGACGGGACTGCCGGATGCGCTGCGGGCCGCACAGCCCGTCTTCGAGAAGACCGGGGGCATCCATGCGAGCGCGCTGTTCGACGTGGAGGGGCGGCTTCTCGGGCTGCGCGAGGACGTGGGGCGGCACAACGCGCTGGACAAGCTGATCGGGCGCGAATTCCTGGCTGGACGGCTGCCCCTGGCCGACCGCATCGTGCTGGTGAGCGGCCGGACTTCCTTCGAGCTCCTGCAGAAGGCCACCATGGCCGGCGTGCCGGTGGTGGCGGCGGTGGGCGCGCCCTCCTCGCTCGCCGTGGACCTGGCGCGCCGCTTCAACGTCACCCTGGTGGGGTTCACGCGCGCGACCGGCTTCAACGTGTACGCGGGGCGCGCCCGGGTGCGGACCTGAGCCGCCGTGGGCGCGGACAGCGCGCGGGCGGTGGCGCACCTTTGGGCGCGGCCGCTCGTCAAGGGCGTCGGTCGCGCGCCGGCGGGGCATTAAGCGGGGAGGATCGGTCCCGCCCGCGACTCTTCGGGGTGGTGCTGGCGGGGGGGCGGAGCCGCCGCTACGGCAAACCCAAGGCGCGGGCGCGGCTGGCCGGGCTGACGTTGCTGGAGCGCGCGCTGGCCATCCTGCAGGCCGCCGGTCTGGAGACCGGGGTGATCGCCAACCGGGCCGATGATCTGCCGGTCGGCCTAACCCCCGCGGCGGTGCCCGTCCGCCCCGACCTGACGCCCGGCGCCGGCCCCCTTGGCGGGCTGCACGCGGGGCTCACGTGGGCGCGGGAGCGGGGCGATGCGGGGGTCTTCCTGCTCGGGTGCGACCTGCCCCTGGTGCCGCCCGCCCTGGTGGCGCGCCTTGCCATCGGCTTCGACGCCGCGCGCCCGGCCGTTCCGGCCAGCCCGGGCCCGCTGGGCATCGAGCCGCTCTGCGCGTGTTATCCCGCCAGCCTGGTGACCGCCGCGGAGCGGTGGCTGGCGGCGGGCCGGTTCGGCATGGGAAAATTCGTGCGCGCGCACGACCCGGTGGTGGTGGCCCGCGACCAGTTCGCATCCGTTGCAGGCGCGCAGTGCGCTTTCCTGAACGTGAACACCCCCGCCGACCTGGAGCGCGCGGCCGAGCTTGCAGCTCTTCGACCCGAAGCGCACCGATCCGGGGTGGCGGGCGCGTGACCCACGGCTAGAACCCGCCCCCGGTCGAGAAGCCGCCGCCCCCGAAACCACCCCCGGTCGAAAAACCGCCGCCTCCGAAGCCACCCGCGCCGAAGCTGCCCACGCCGGAGCTGTCGACCGGGAGAAAATGCTGGTTGCGCCCCAGCATCCGATGCACGTGCCGGGAAGAGTGGCGTCCGGCGACGAAGCCGAGGAGCAGTGCGTTGATGTCGAGCCCGTCGTCGAAGCGCGACCGCCGGCCGTTCCAGTCGTCGGCCTCGAAACGGTCGCGGATCTCCTCCAGGCCCGCCAGGCGCTCAGCGAGACGCGAGCGCTCTTTTCGGCGCGTTGCCAGCTCCGCGCGCAGCTGGGTGAGCCGGCCGTCGATCTCGAGCAGCTGCGCCACCAGGGCGTCGTCCCGCGGATCGCGGGTGGCGCGCGCCATGGCGACCAGCTCCTCCAGCGTGCGGCCCTCCAGAAACGCCTCCAGCCCGTCGATCGCCGACTCGTAGTAGGATCCGCGCTCATCGTGGAGGGCAGCCAGTTCGTCGGTGAGTTCGCGCAGCGTGGCCTCGGCCGCGCGCACCCTCTTCCGTGCCGCCTCGCGCTCCGCGTAGAGCTGTTCGCCGCGGGCGAGCACCGGGGTCAGGCCGTTGCGGTCCATGACCTCCTCTTCCAGGCGGGCCAGCGGGGGGACTGCCGTGGCGAGGGCCGCGCTTTCCTCCTCGAGTACGGCGGCCGCGTGACCGGGCAGCGCGTTCAGGAAGTCGTACCTGGCGCGGGCGTCCTCGTACTGCGTCACCTCCGCCACCCATCCCTCCAGGCGGCGGGTGAGGGCGTTGCCGGTGGCCTTGGGCGTGCCGTAGCCTCGGCGCGCGAGGTAGGAGAAGAGGGCGTCGCCCTCGTACGCGGGCGCCTTTTCGGCCTGTTCGCGCTCGGCCGCCTCGTGGCGCTTCCGGGAGGCGGCGACCCGGGCCTCCAGCAGGCGCGCCCGCTCGAATAGGCGCTGCCACCGGGGCATGGCCTGGAGTTCGTCGAACACCCGGCGCGCCAGTCGGGCCCGCTCTGCGCCGGTCTCGTTCAGCGCTTCGGTCACCGATGCCAGCGCGGCCTCGGCCGCCGCGACGTCGTCGCGCTCCTCCGGAATTCGCCTCTCCACCTCGCCCAGGCGGTCCTTTTTCTCGTTGAAGATGGCGCGCACGCTGGACTCCATCCCCGCGAGGGTGGCCGCCACCGCGTCCTCCCTCATCGCCGGAAGATGGAACTCGGCCAGCGAACGAATGGCGCCGCACCTCCGTTCGCCCGTCTCGCCCAGCGCCAACTGCAGCCCGTCGATGCTTCGCTCCCGCTCGTCCAGCTCACGCCGGACGCGGCGGATTCGCCTGACGATCCCGCGGTGGATGTCTCTCCCGGTCTGCATGGCTACCACTCCGTGATCTGGCCGATGTCGGCGTAACGGCGTTCGGCGGTGACGAAACCTCTGGCCTTGAAGCCGAATTCCTCGTCGTCGATGATGCCGTTGTCGGCCCTGTCGGCGGCGACGCGGTCGTACACCTCCCGCGGAACCCGTTCACCCCATTGCAGCACGCGCCTCGTCTCGTCGTTCTCCTCGCTGCGGATCGTCACAGGAACCGGCTCGCCGTCGGTCCCCAGCGCCTGTACCAACAGGTAGTGGTTGCGGACATCGCGCGCGCCGTCGGGATAGCGCCACACACCCCCCGTGACGACGATGCGGTACTCCGCGGAGACCGCGTCGAGCAGATCCCGATAGCGTTGCGCCGCGTCGGCGAGCCCGTCGACGTCACGGGCGGCGATATGGGATTCGGCCGCGCGGGCGAGGTCTCCGGCGCGCTCGCGGACCAGGTCCTCGGCGGCTTCCGCGAGCACGGCGGCGTTGAGACGGATGACGTCGGCCCCAAGGGCCTCCAGGCGGGCGTGACGCTCGATCGCTGCGTCCGCCCGGTCGATGCCGGCCCGGGCCAGCTCGAGGTCCGCTGCCACGGCGGCGGCCCTCTCTCGCAGTCGATCGCGGTCGGGGCGCGCGAGGTCCTCGCGCTCGATCTCCCGCACGATGGGATCGAGAGCCTCTTCGACAGCCACCAACTGGATCCCGGCTTCGGCGATGCCGGCCGCAAACTCATCGGCTTCGGCAGCGGGAAGGTCGGGCGGCGCCCCGCGCGAAACGAGCGCCTCGAGCTCCTCGAGTTCGGCGGCCCGGGCGGTGCCAATTCCCGCCAGCTCGAACCGGAGCCGCTCCAGGTCGCGCGCCAGGGCTCGCTCGCCCATGATTCCCGCGCCCGCGATGCTCCCCCAGATGAGCGCCGCGGCCGCGGCGGTGGGCAGCAGCACGCGCGTGGCGATCCAGCCGCGGCGGATGTAGAGAAGCGCCAGGCTCCTTCCGACGCCGGGCGGCGCCGGGGTGAAGGCGTAACGCTGGGACAGGTAATCGTCGAGCCCCTTCTCGATCGTCTCGCTGTCCACGAGATCACCCAGCTCCTCGTACATGCGCTGTATGTCGCGGATCGCGGCCTCGCGGTCGAAGGCCTCGTGCTCCTCAAGCGCCTGCCGTCGCCGGTGGATGACCTGCGCGGCATCCATCACGCGCAGTACTTCGTGGGGAGCCAGCGGTGTCCTGCCCTTGCGAGTCATTCCGTTCACCTCAGCCCATAGCGCAGGCCGATGCTGATGATGGGCCAGTAGCTGAGGAAAGCGCCGGCGTCGTTCTCGGCGTCCCGTCTCTCGGCTTCGAGATCGGCACGGAACCCCGACGAGCTCAGCACCGCGGGATCCCCCGTCGCGGACATCTCGAAGCCCGCGTTTAGTGGAAAGGCGGCGCCGAGGTCCACCCTCAGGGCGATCGCGGGCGACAGATTCGGGGCGAAACCGAGGAGTGCGTAGGGCGCCATCGACCTCGATACGAGTGTCGTGGTGAGCGTGCCGACGTCCGGCTCCCTGTAGTAGCCCCCGCCGATGTCGATGGACGCGCCGCTGCCGTACGTAATCTCGTAGGCCGGATCCCCGGATTTCACCAGCAGACCCGCTTCCGCCCTGAGGACACCGAACGATTGCTCGGCGCCCACCGTATAGAGCGCGCCCGGCAGGGAAAGCTCCGCCGTACGGTTGCTGGCGAGGTTGGACCTCTCCGTGACATCGACCTCGAATCCGAGAAAACCGATTCCGCCGCGGATCGCCATTTGCTCGTTCACTGCTACCGCAACCTCGGCTCCGACGCCGAGCGTCCCGACGCGGCCACCGACCGAAATACTCCCTTGCAGCGCAAAGGCCGGTCGGCCGATCGCCAGGAGCGACGCAAGCAGGATCACGTGCACGACAGATCGAGTCATCGAAAAACTCCACGAAAGGAACGCCATCGAAAGATCGAACATTCAGCACCGCGCCGCCACGGACCGGCGAGGCATCGGCCCCGCGAAATGGATCATTGGCGGATGCGGGGTCGAGTGAGGCTGCGAGGTTGATCGCCTGCGGGCTACAGCCGAATATGAGGCTCGTGTCAGCGTCGCTCTTCCCATCGACCGGATTCTTCGATGACCCAACGGACCTCTTCGACCCGCTTCCCGCACCGGCTCCACAGCCGGCTCCCGGCCTGCATTCTCGCGGCGATCCTGACGACCGGCATCGCCCCGGCTCACGCCCAGGTCACAACCGGACAGCTCGACGCCCTTCGTCCCCGCAACATCGGGCCCGCCGTCATGAGTGGCAGGATCGTCGATCTCGCGGTGGCGGAGTCCGACCCCATCAAGTTCTACGTCGCCTCCGCGACCGGGGGCGTCTACAAGACCGGCGACAACGGCATCACCCTCGTCCCGGTGTTCGAGAACGAGGGGACCCACTCCGTCGGGGCGATTGCATTGCACCAGGGGGACACCTCGGTGGTGTGGGTCGGGACCGGCGAGCGCGCGAACCGGCAGAGTTCGTCGTGGGGCGACGGCGTGTACAAGAGCACCGACGGGGGCGCCTCGTGGACCAACATGGGACTCCGCGAAAGCCGCCACATCGGGCGCATCGCCCTCCACCCGGACGATCCGGACGTCGTCTATGTGGCTGCCATGGGCCACCTGTGGGGTCCCAACGACGAGCGCGGCCTGTACCGGAGCGCGGACGGAGGCGCGACCTGGCAGCGCATCCTCCACATCGACGAAGACACGGGCGTCGTGGATGTGGCGCTCGACCCGGAGGACCCGGCCATCGTCTACGCCGCCACCTACCAGCGCCGGCGCCGTCCCTGGGGGTTCCACGGCGGCGGTCCGGGGAGCGCACTCTACAAGAGCGTGGACGGCGGCGACACCTGGGACCGGCTCTCGGGCCCGGGGATCGCCAGCGGGCTCCCGGATGGCATCCTGGGACGCATCGGCATCTCCATCTACCGGAGCGACCCGCGCATCGTCTACGTGAGCGTCGAGCAGGGCTACCGCTACAACGCCTCCACCGCCTACACGGAGCGGCGCGCCGGCATCTACCGGTCCGAGGACCGCGGCGAGACGTGGGAGTTCATGAGCGACTGGAATCCCCGTCCCATGTACGCGAGCCAGATCCTGGTCGACCCGAGCGACGACCAGCGCATCTACATGGTGAACAGCTATTCCTTCTCCGACGACGGCGGGCGCACCTTCACCGTTCCGCCCCAGAGCCTGCACGGCGACGACCGCCTGGTCTGGGTCAACCCCGACGACTCGCGCCACGTGATGAAGGCCGACGACGGCGGACTCGGGATCTCCTACGACCGCGGCCTGAACTGGCTCTACATTTCCGACCTGCCGGTGAGCCAGTACTACCGGGTCCAGGTAGACATGGCGGAGCCCTACAACGTCTATGGAGGCCTCCAGGACAACGGTTCCTGGATGGGACCCAGCGAGACGTACCGGACGGAGGGGATCGTCAACAGCGACTGGACCCGCCTGGGGGGCGGCGATGGCTTCGTGAATATCCCGGACACGACCAACAACTATATCATATATACGGAATCACAATACTTGGGACTATCGCGCCTCGATATGCGAAGCGGACAGCGGACCAGCATCCGGCCCGGCAATCCCTCGGGCCACATCGCGGGCCGGCGCAACTGGGAGACCTGGAGGGAGGTGGGCACGTTCGAGGAGCAGCGCCTCGGCAACGCCATGGAACCCGCCAACTGGGACGGTCCCTTCATCATCTCGCCCCACGACGGGTCCACCCTCTACGCGGGGACGCGGACGCTGTGGAAGACCACCGACCAGGGCGACTCGTGGGAGGCGCTGGGCGACCTCACCACCGGCGTGGACCGGCGCACGCTGCCGGTCATGGGACAGATGCCGGACGACCTCATGCCCTCCCTGGACGACGGCGTTCCCTACTATCCCACCATCTCGGCCGTCGCGGAGAGCCCGCTCACGCAGGGTCTCATCTATGCCGGCACGGCCGATGGCCGCCTCCACGTCTCGCGCGACGGCGGCGAGCGCTGGACCGACGTCGCCGCCCGCGACGTGTCCGACTCGGACGAGCCTTCGGTGCTCCCCGACTTTCCCGGCCTTCCTCCCGGGGCGTGGGTGAACGGCATCGAGCCTTCCCGACACGAGGAGAGCCGCGTCTACGCGGTCTGGAACAACTACCGCAACGACGACTACGCCAACTACCTGTACCGCTCCGACGACTACGGGGAGACCTGGGTATCGATCACCGGTGACCTGCCCGCCGGGCGCGTGCTGAGAACGGTGCGCGAGGATCCGCGCAATCCGTCGGTGCTCTTCCTGGGCGCCGAGATCGGGCTCTTCTACACGATGGACGGCGGCGCGCACTGGACCGAGCTGCGGGGCGGAATGCCGACGCTGCCGTTCAACGACCTCGTCATCCATCCGCGCGACAACGACCTCGTGCTCGGGAGCCACGGCCGCGGCATCTGGATCCTCGACCAGATCAACGCGCTGCAGGAGCTGACGCCGGATATCATGGCCGGCCCCGCCCACCTGTTCACCATCGAGCCCGCTACCCAGATCCGGCGAGCGGGCGGAGCCGCCCACGCCGGCGACGTACATTACCAGGGCGAGAATCCCCCCAACGGCGCCATCCTCGACTACTGGCTCGCCGAGACGGCGGCGGAGGGGACGGTCAGCATCGCCATCGAAGACGAAGGCGGCGCCCGTGTCGCGACGGTGGAGGGGACCACGGGACAGGGGATGAACCGCGTAGTGTGGGACATGCGCCACGAGGTGGAGGCCGGGCGAGGCCCGCTGGCCGTCCCCGGCACGTACACCGCGCGCCTCCAGGCCGCGGGCGTGGAGTCCGCGCAACGTTTTCCGTTGCAGGAGGATCCGCGGATCGATGCGCCCGCCGACGTAAGGGCCGCCTGGACAGCCACTTTGCTGGAACTGGCCGAGGCGAGAGCCCGTGTCGCCTCCGAAGGGTCGCGCATCGAGGAGGCGCTGGAGGGGGTCGCCGCGGACGACGTCGGGGCCCGCGCCGCCAGGCTGCGCGACCTGCGCCGCGAATTCGGTGAGTTGGCCAGCCGCCTCGCCCGTCTTGCGGGCGCCGTAGAAGGCGTGGTGGCCCCGCTGACGCAGGACCAGCAGGCGCGGCGGGAGTTCTACATGGAGATGCTTGCGACGCTGACGCGGGAGGCGCGGGAGGCCGGGTAGCGCCGTTCTACGCCGGGCCGTCTACGCCAGATAGCGCTCCATGAGCACCTTCCGGTGATGGCGCGAGTGCCCCGCGATGATCCAGGCCAGGCTCCTGACCGTGAACTCGTTGCCGCTGGCCACGCCGCGACGGTTCCAGGCGTCCTCCGGAAAGCTGCGCAGCAGCAGGAGGGTTGCCGTCCGGACAGCTGACAGCTCCTCGGAGAGGTCGGCGAGTGTGCGCTGGTCGGCGCCCGACTCGGCCGCGTAGGCGTTCTCGTCGAACGACGGATAGTGTGACGCGTCCCCCCGCGCGAAAGCCATCGCGCGCACGCTGAACATCCGTTCGGCATCGATGACGTGTCCCACGACTTCGCGGATCGACCACTTTCCCGGGGCGTAGCGATAGCCTTCCTTGCCGGGCGGGACGGCCGCGAGCAGGTCGCGCCACTCCGCGGCCTCGCCCTCCAGCCTCTCGAGGAGCGGTTCCTCGACCGCCGCGACGTAGCTCGCGTAGAAGTCGGCGTACTCGTCCGAGTGAGGTCTTCGCACCGAATTCACCATGCTCATGTCCGTTCTCCGTCGTGATTGTTGGTGGGGAAGCCCGCAGGCCGAAAGTATAGAGCAAGCCCCCAATTCCGTCGACCGAATCGGTCAACCCGATGTTGGTTCCGGTGCCTCCTGCGAGGCGAGATTGCTCTGGAACTCGAAGTCGGCTTCGTCGCAGTCGCTGCTGACGCTGAAGGCGGGCTCGTCCAGCCGCTGACGTTGCTCCGAGGCATCCGCTCGGTCGCTGTCCCGAATCTCGCTGGTTACTGTTGCTGTCGATGCACTTCGCGACCTGTCCCCGGGGGAGAACATCATGAACTTCGGCTCGCCCATCAGGCTCCCGTTCGCCCCCGCCGTCCTTCTGGCGCTCCTCGCGGGGGTCGCCTCGGGCTGCGCCTCGGAAGCCCCGCCGGCGGGCGACCTTACGATCACGACCGACACCGTCGGCGGCATCGTGCGCGTGACCAACACCGGCACCGCGCCCGCCTGGCAGCTCACCCCGGTCGTGTCCATCGGACCGAGGTCGCTGTCGGAAACGGGTGCTCCGGAGGAGTTCGGCCGGGTCAACAGCGCCACCCTCGGGCCCGAGGAGGCCGTGTTCGTGGCCGACGGCCTCAACGACGAAGTCCGTGTCTTCGGTCTGGACGGCGTCCACCGGCGCACCTTCGGGCGAAACGGAGAAGGACCCGGGGAGTTCCGCAGCCTCTATTCGCTCGCGTGGATGGGCGACCGGCTCCTGACCCTGGATCCCAGCCTGGGGCGCATCGGAGAGTTCTCGGCCGACGGCGAGTGGCTGGGCCAGCAGCCGATCGAGGGGAGCTACAGCGGCTCCCCCGCCGGCATCCGGCTCATGCCCGTCGGTCCGGACGAGTTCTATAGACTCGGGCTTCTCCGGGATGCAACCGGGGTCACCTCCGTGCTCGTCGGCCACGACCGCCGCGGAGAGACGGGCGACACGCTGTCGCAGCTTCAGCCGCCGCCGGGTCCGGCTGGCTTCATCATCTGCCAATACGGTGGCATGATCACCTCATTCCCCATCCCGTTCGGCCGGGGGCTGGCTCAGCACCCCGGGCCCGGCGCAGTGATGTATTCGGCGATGACGGATGCCTATCGAATTGCGGTCACCGGACGCAACGGCGACACCCTGCGCGTGATCGAGCGTCCCCTTCCGTCCGAACCCATTTCGGACGAGGAATGGACAGCCGGGAATCGGGACTTCGAGGAACTCGTTGCGGAGCGGCCGGATGCGGAGTGCGATCCCCGGCGACCCAGCCGGCCGGAGGGGAAGTCCTTCATCCAGGGCATGTTCATCGACCCCAACGGGAAGCTCTGGGTGGAAGTAATCCGCACCGCCGGGAACCGGTGGGAATTCTTCGATCCCGAAGGCCGACTGCTCGGCACCGTTCCCGCACCCCCGCGCAAGGAACGCGCCGCACCCGCCTTCAGTGCCGATCATCTCATAACAATCCGACAGGACAGCCTCGACCTGGACCACGTGGATGTCTGGAGGATCGAACCGCCAGGGGGATAGTCGAGCGCGCGACGGTTCCTGTTGCGCGCGGTCGGCGAACCCGGCTGCCCGAGCGACCCCCGCCTACTCCTCCTCCGGCCTCCGCCGCAACCGCTTCAACTGACCGCGCCTGCGCTTCGCCTCCAGCCGTTTGCGCTTCTGGACCCTGGGGACGCGCGTGCGAATCCGCTCCGGCCTGGGCGCCAGGCGCTCCTCGAGGCGCCGGCGAAGCCTGGCCAGGGCGACCTGCCGATTGCGGTGCTGGCTGCGGCGCTCTCGCGCCACGACCACGATCCCGGTGGGAAGATGCGTGAGGCGGACGGCGCTGTCGGTCACGTTCTGATGCTGCCCGCCCTTGCCTCCGGCGCGCAGAGTATCGACCCTGCATTCACGCAGGAGCGCCTCGTCGGACTCGGGGAGGGCGTAGCGCCCGGATGCTCCGGTCTCACTCATGGAAAGATCACGAATGCTGGAACGACAGGAAGACAAGCGAGGCGCCCGGGTGCTGGGGGTGCTCGCGTCGGTCGTGGTCGTCGTCGCCGGCCTGAAGCTGGCGGGAAGCATTCTCTCGCTCTTCTTCCTTGCACTGGTCCTCGCGATCCTGACCCTTCCGGTGATGATGTGGCTGCGCCGGTACGGCGTCCCGTCCCCGCTCGCCATCCTGATCTCCGTGCTGCTGGTGGCGGCCGTGGTGGGAGGCCTGCTGCTGCTCGCAAGCCAGGCGTTCGCCGAGTTCCAGGCCCGCTATCCCGCATACGAGATCCGTCTGCTGCTGCTCTGGGAAGTATGGGAGGCGAGGCTGGCCGAGGTCGAGCTCCCCCTCGTGGGGAACGTCTTCGCGGCGCTGACCGACCTCTTCTCGTTCGAAGCAGCACTCGACTTCGCCACCGGCACCATCCAGCGGGTCCTGGCCCTGGTGACCGACACGTTCCTGGTCTTGTTGATCATGGTCTTCATTCTGGCCGAGGCGGCGGTCTTCCCGCGCAAGCTGCGCATGGCGCTGGGTGATGTCGGGAGCGACTCGATCAGGCTTACCAACATCGTTCGCGAAGTCCAGACCTACCTGACCATCAAGACGCTGGTTTCCCTGGCCACCGGGATCACCATCGGTCTCTTCGCGGCGGCCATCGGCCTCGACTTCCCGGTGTTGCTCGGGCTCATCGGCTTCGTCCTCAACTACATTCCGACGATCGGCTCGGTCATCGCCTCGGTGCCCGCCGTCCTGCTGGCGCTCATCCAGTTCGGCCTGGGATCGGCGTTGGGCGTGGGTGTCGTCTACCTGGGCATCAACACCGTCTTCGGCAACATCATCGAACCCAACCTGATGGGGCGCCGACTGGGCCTGTCGACCCTCGTCGTCGTCCTCTCCCTCATCTTCTGGGGATGGGTCTGGGGTCCGCTGGGGATGTTCCTGTCGATTCCGCTGACCATGATTCTCAAGATCCTGCTCGAGAACACCCCCGATCTCCGCTGGATGGCGGTCCTGCTCGGGAAGGGTCTGGGCGATTCCCTTGCGCGCGAGGAATAAATGAAAACGACCGAGCAGACCGATTCCGTCTTCGAGCGCCTGCCCGACCAGGCGCGGCTGTGGGTGTTCGGGAGCGAGCATCCCCTCTCCGGTCCGGCGCGCGCCGCGCTGCTCGCGCGCGTGGACGGCTTTCTTTCCCGGTGGAAGGCCCATGGAGCTCCCCTGGCAGCCGGGCGGGCATGGCTCTACGACCGATTCCTGGCGGTTGCCGTGGACGAGAGCGTGACGCCTCCCTCGGGCTGCTCGATCGACGCTCTGGTGCACATGCTGAAGGAGCTGGAGGCCGAGATCGGCTCGCGGCTGGTGGACAACACGCCGGTGTACTACCTGTCCGCGCGCGGCGTCGAGCGGGTGAGCCGGGGAGGGTTCAGGAAGCTGGCGGACGCCGGAGACGTGACGCTGGACACGCCCGTGTTCAACAACACCATCACGCGGCTGGACGAGTTCAGGGAAGGAAAATGGGAAGGCCCGGCCCGCCACAGCTGGCAGGGCCGAGCCTTCTTCCGAGTCTGAGCCGCAGCCTCGTCAGCCGGAGCCGGGAGGACGCGGTCGCTTTTCCGGGTCAGCGCCGGAGCGCTTTCCCGGGTTGTTCAGGATTCCAGCCGGGTCACGTTCTCCGCCGCGGGGCCCTTGGGGCCGTCAACGATGTCGAACTCGACGCGGTCACCTTCGGCCAGGGAGCGGAAACCGTCTCCCGAGATGGCCGAGTAGTGAACGAAGCAGTCCTGGTTCCCCCCTTCGGGATCCAGAAACCCATACCCCTTGGCGTCGTTGAACCATTTCACGGTTCCAGTCGTTCTCATTCTACTTCTTCCTCCTGATGACGCGGGACCGGCAGAGGGCGAGAAATTGCCGCAAGCGGCGCGATCCCGACGGTGGTGAGACTAATGCAAAAGGCCTGTGCGGCGATTGGTTACGGCGGATGATGCGTACGGCAGATGAAATCTCAAGCTGCGGATCTGGGTGCTGGGCCGTGAGTGCCCGGCGGAGCAAACGCGCGAACGCTACAAGGAGAACCCCAACTCGTCAAGGGACGTGAGCGGCTTCGGGCGAGACACCGAAAGTGGTTGGGGCAGGCGTGGTCAGCTTTTTCCGCGAAGATGGTGCACCAGGAAGCGGACGGCTTCTCCGTCGGCGTGGATGGATGCACGCCACGGAACCGGGCCTTCGACGAAGCCGGCGTGGCCGCCCCCGGGCGCGAACGCCGCCACCAGGTGCGGGTTGGCCGCCACCTGCTCATCGGGGATTGCCACGGGACTCGAAATGGGATCGTCGCGGCTCTGGATGAGCAGCGCCGGGACCCGGATGCGCGCGAGGAACGCGCGC
Organism: BD2-11 clade cluster bacterium bin43; assembly: GCA_002238605.1. Lineage (GTDB taxonomy): Bacteria > Gemmatimonadota > Gemmatimonadetes > Longimicrobiales > Gaopeijiaceae > BD2-11. The sequence goes on from MPMR01000009.1 coordinate 137,542, forward strand.
GCGTCCGACCTGGCGTAGTAGTCGTCGGCGTCGGCGAAGCCGTGCAGCGGAGCCGTCAGGATGTCGTCGAACTCGCGCAGGGTGCGGGCGTGGAGCGCCGGTCCGGTGTCGATGATCCCGTCGAGCAGCGGCTGTTTCGCGCGCACCTTCCGCCGCAGTGAACGCAGGAAGTAGCTGGTGTAGAGGCCGCCCATCAGGCCATGGCTGATCCGGTCGCAGGATGCCGCGAGACCGAAGGGGACGCAGATGGTCGCGGCGGCGGCGATCGGGCTGTCCGCGCCCCGTTCGCCCAGGTACTTGAGGATGACGTTTCCTCCCAGGCTGAAGCCGATCGCCCCGATGGGCCGCCCGGGATAGCGGTGCCGGAGGTGCCGGGTGACAAAGGCCAGATCGCCCGTGTCCCCGGCGTGGTAGAAGCGGGCGGTCCGGTTCGGCTCTCCCCCGCAGCCCCGGAAGTTCAGCCCCACGCCCCGCACGCCGCGGTCGAACAGGCGGGTCAGCACGCCCGATGCATAGGGGCGCCGGATGTAGCCCTCCAGGCCGTGAAGCACGAGCGCGACCGGGGCGTCCGGGCCCGGATCGGGGGTGAAGTCCAGGTCGAGGAAGTCGCCGTCCGGGGTGTCCAGCCGGCGGCGTTCGAGCAGGACCCGGCCCGGCCTGCGGAAAAAGACGCCCGCGAGGGTCTGGGCGTGCGGGTTCCTCAGCCACCAGGGTGGCCGGAAGGGGCGCGGCCGAAAGGGGGGTGCGGTAAGCGCGTTGAAGGTCAGCCCCCGTTCGACGGATCCAGCATCGCTTCGATGCGCACCAGCACGTCCTCGTAGTGGAGCCGGGTGGCGCGGTGGCGCGTGCGTCCGGCGCCCGCGCGCACCTCTCCCGCCAGCGTCGCCAGCTGCCCGCGCACCGCCGGTACGATGTCCGTGGCCAGGGCGTCCTCGTCCTCCATCAATTCCGCAAAGCGCTCGAGATGCACGCGCTGCAGATTGCGCCTGTAGGTATCCGTGGCCTCGCCGCTCGCCGTCTCGCGCCACACCGCGCCGCGCAGGTCGTCGAGCATCTCGTTGAGCCCGTAGGCCTCCGCGCCGTCGAACGCCTCCTGCTCGATCAGCCGCTTCATGCGGTCCACGTCGAGCAGGCGGTTGAGGGCGGAGGCCTGCCAGCCCCCCAGAAGGTCGGGAGCGCCGGACCCCTGCACCCGGTCGAGGATGTCCGGATCGATCAGCCAGGACGGCGTCCGGAACACCTGCTCGTCCAGGTAGGCCATGGCCCGTTCCTGCGTCTCCCGATCCACCCGCTCGTAGGGATAGCCGTCCTGGTCCTGGCTCTTCCGGTTCCAGAGCACCCCGCCGACGTTGGTGAGCACGTGGCCCGAGTAGCGGTTCCACTGTCCGCCGATCTGCTGGTGCAGCTCGCGTAGCTGCGCGTAGCCCTCGCCCTCCTCGTAGGTCCAGTCGCGCAGCGACGTCGCGATGCGCTTCAGGTTGGCGATGCCCAGCTCCGACGCGCGCATGGCGTCGTCGCCGATGGCCTCGGTGAGCGACTCGGGGTCGGCCTGGCTGGGGTCGCCGAAGCGGTACACGGGGTCGTCGCCGGTGTCCAGAATCCACTGGTGCAGCGTCGTCCGCTCATCCTCCGGCGAACCCGCTTCCGGGATGGGCCGGTAGCCCCAGCGGACCGAGTAGATGTCGTACGGGCCCACGCGGGGCAGCACGCAGGCATCGTCTCCGGGCTGCGCCACGTAGTTGAAGCGCGCGTAGTCCATGATCGAAGGCGCCGTGCCCATCGAACAGGTGAAGCTGGTGCGCAACGAGTCGACCGGGTACGCGGCCGACGACTTCATGTTGTGCGGAAGCCCGATGGTGTGCCCCACCTCGTGCGCGGAGACGAAGCGGATCAGTTCGCCCATCACCTCGTCGTCGAACTTCACCCCGCGCGCGTTGTCCTCCTTGGCCGCAGTCTGCACCAGGTACCAGTTGCGCAGCAGGTTCATCACGTTGTGGTACCACTGGATGTCGCTCTCCAGGATCTCTCCCGTCCGGGGGTCGTGGACGTGCGGTCCGGAAGCGTTCTGGACCGGCGACGCCAGGTAGCGGATCACCGAATGGCGCGCGTCTTCGGGGCTCCAGTCGGGGTCCTCTTCCGGGGAAGGGGGCTCTCGCCCCTCGATGGCGTTGCTGAATCCCGCCGCTTCGAAGGCCACCTGCCAGTCGTTCACTCCCTGGATGATGTAGGGGCGCCACTTCTCAGGCGTCGCGGGATCCACGTAGTAGACGATGGGCTTCACCGGGTCGACCAGCTCTCCGCGCGCCCACGCCTCCGGGTCGGAGGGCTCCAGGCGCCAGCGCGTGATGAAGCGCTCCTGCTCGGCGCGCTGCTCATCCAGCCCGTAGTTGGTGCGGGTCACGGAGAAGAAGCCGACCCGCTCGTCCCACAGGCGCGGCTGCATGAGCTCGTCGGGGAGCAGCAGCATGGAGTGGTTCATCTCCAGCGACAGCGTGTTGGATTCCGCGTCCGAAGGAGCCTCGGTGGCCTGGTAGGTGACCACTCGCCGCACCTCGATGTTGCGCGGGAAGCTGCGCGCCGACTCGATGAAGGTGCGGTCCCCGTCCAGGCTGCGAACCTCGTACGCCTCCCGCCGCTGCGGACGAATCCCGAAGAGCGGCACGTCGCTTTCGAACAGGTCGTTCACCTGGATGACGACCGCCGACGAGTCCTCGGACACGGTCTCGATGTCGAACACGTGGATGACCGGCTCGAAGTTGGAGTTCAGCACCGACTGGTAGATGGTGCTCTCCGGGTCGGCGTAGTTCTCATGGCTCACCTGGCGCAGCAGCACCTGGTCGCCCCGCCGCTGCCAGCGCACCACCGCGGTCCCCTCCTTGGCGCCGCCCCAGCCCACGTTCTCCGCCGTGCGGGAGATCCGCGACACCACCAGCATTTCGCGCCCGAACTGTTCGACCGGGATCTCGTAGAAGAAGTCCGTGTCGACCTGGTGCACGGCGAAGAGGCCGTCGTCGCTGACGGCGTCGGCCGTGATCACCTCCGCGTACGCCTCCATCGCGTCGTCGTCCGGCTCCGCTGCGGCGGGCGAGGGGGAGGGTCCGGGGTCCGCGCGCCCGGCCGAGCAGGCGGCCAGGGCCAGCGGAACGAGAAGGAGGGAGAGGGGGCGAACCCGATGAGCGGGCATGTCAGAGCGTACCATGGGACATCTCCGGCAGCAATTTCGAAGTGACGAGGGTCTTCCAACGTGGCGGGAGCGATTTCCGAGACTACCAGCCAACCTCGGAAGGTAGAAAACCGCGGGGACGCATGCCACGTCGCGGAGCGACCCGGGTTACCGCGCGTCGAGGGGCGGCAGCGGGCGCTCGCGGGAGGATGTGCCGAAGCGGGCGGAACGCCGGACGAGGGGAAAGCCGTTGAACCCCCCGGGCGATTTGTTTACACTGTTCACATGGCAATTCAGCGAGACGACATCCGGAACCACGCGACCGAACTCTACCTTTGCGGGGGACTCCGGGCGCTGTCCATGCGCAAGCTGGCCGGCAGGCTGGGCGTGACCGCGCCCGCGATCTACCGTTACTACGCGAGCAAGGAAGAGGTGCTGCGTGATATCGTGCGCGAAGCCTACCGGCAGTCGGCCACCTACATCTACCGGGCGCTCTCGGCCGCCACACCCCTGGAGCGGTTCCGGCGGGCCGGGGAGGAGAACCTTGATTTCGCCCTGACGCATCCGCGCTGGTACGAGATGATGTACCTCTCGCCGGAACGCTTCGGCTGGTCCGACTACCCGCCCGAAGTGGCTGCCCACGCGCACGCTACGCATCAGTTCTGGATGGATCGGGTTCGCGAGTGCGTCGATGCCGGGTACCTGCGGGCCGAAGCCGACATCCGCGACGTGGGGATGACCATGTGGGCCCATTCCCATGGCCTGATCACGATCTACATGCGAGGGCTCCTGGAGCTCGGCGAGGCCGAGTTCCGGGAAGTCTACCGGGCTTCGGCCAGACGGATGCTGCTGGGTCTCGGGACCCGCAAGCTGCTGAGCGAGACGCGGGAGAGCGAGGGCGCCCTGCAAGGCCGAGGCGCCGAGACGGACGAATCACAGACCACCGAGTACACCGAGGTATACGGATGATGAAACGTGCAGGGCGAGAGGGGACGGGAAACACCCGCGACGCGCGGGTGACGGGGGCAGTTGTGAACACTGTTCTCTTGATGATCGTGGCGGTCGCGAGCGCTTTGCCAACCCTCCTGGGCGCCCAGCAGCCTGCTTCGGGTGCGGCCGCCGTACCGTCGAGCGAGGCGCTTACGCTCCCGGACGCGGTTTCCATGGCGCTCCGCCGCAACCGCGACGTGCGGGATGCGCGGTTTGCGCTGGACCTGGCCAGGGAGCAGGTGTCTGAAGCATGGGGCGGCGTCCTGCCGACCATCAGCATGAACGCGGACTACACGCGCAACGTCTCTCCCGCCGTGTCTTTCCTGCCGGCCTTTATCTTCAATCCCGATGCGGGTCCCGACGAGCTCCTCCAGGTACAGTTCGGAGCGGACAACAGCTGGAACACGAGCATCAGTGTGGAACAGCCCCTCTTCGACGCTCGGGTTTTCGTCGGACTGGGGGCGGCTCAGCGCCTGGCATCGATCCAGGAGGAATTCGTGCGCGGACGCAGCCAGAGCCTTGTCACGCGCGTGCGGCTGGCCTACTACGATCTGCTGCTGGCGCAGGAGCAGGAGCGCCTGACCCTCAATTCGGTCACGCGCGTGCGCCAGTCCCTCAAGGAAACGCGGGCGATGAACCGGGCGGGGCTGGCCTCGGACTATGACATGCTCCGCATCGAAGTCGAGCTCGCCAACCTGGAACCGAACCTGCGCCGCGCCGAGAACGCCGCAACGCAGTTCCGCCGGGTGCTCGCCGTGGAGCTCGCGGTTGATGATCAGGAGAGCCTGCAAGTGGCCGGCTCTCTGGCGACGATGGACCTGGAGGATCCGGCGCTGAACACTCCCGGCAACCGCGCGATCCTCGCGTTCGCCGGTTCCGGGCCGCTGGAGGGCGCCGCCGAGCAAAGGGTGACGCAGGCATGGGAGCGGAGGTCCGACCTGCGCCAGCTGGAAATGACCGAGCGGCTGCGCCACTCCGAGATGCGGCTGGAACAGATGCAGTACATGCCCACCATCTCCTTCTTCGGCAACTACGTGATCCAGGCCCAGCAGAACGGGGCCCCCGACTTCTTCGGCGACCCGATGTCGCGGGCGTCGGCGCAGGCGGTCGGGATTACGGTGAGCGTCCCGATCTTCGAGGGCTTCCGCAAGGACGCCCGGGTCGACCAGCGCAGGGCGGCGTGGCGGCAGGCCGAGACCCAGTCGCGGCTTGCGCGCGACCAGGCGGCCAGCCAGGTCAAGTCGCTGGTCGAACTGGCCGACGAGGGGCGGGCGCGGGCGCGGGGCCAGAAGCTGGCGGTCGCGCAGGCGCAGCGCGGCTTCGAAATCGCCGCCGCGCAGTACCGGGAAGGACTGAGCGGCCAGCTCGAACTGACGGACGCCGAGGTGGCGCTCAGGCAGAGTGAGTTCAACTACGCGCAGGCGGTATACGACTACCTCGTGGCCTGGGCGCAGCTCGACGAAGCGACCGGCTCGGTGCCGATGGTGGATTCGGAGTTCACGCTGGCGGACGGGCAATAGGGAAGGCGGGACGCGCGGATGACGCGGGACGCGAACGATCCGAAAATACAGAACGCAGTTTTCGAGGAAACAACGATGAATCGAGCAGTACGGCGGATGACAAGGGGAATGACGCTGGGGCTTGCGGGTGCCGTGGCCGCCTGCAGCAGCAGCGCGGAGGCGGGCGACACGGTTCCGCCCATCATCGAGGGCGCCACGCGCGTGATCAACGTGGAGGTCGAGCCGATCGTGCCCACCGGCTTCACCGAGCTGATCCGGCTGACGGGCAACGTGCGCGCGAACCGCGACGTGGTCGTCTCGGCTACGGAAGCGGGGCTCGTGTCGGCGATCCTGGTGGACCAGGGCAATCCCGTCAGGGCGGGGCAGGCGGTGGCCCGCCTGGACGATACCCAGTTGCGGGCGCAGGTGGACGAGGCGCGCGCCCGCGCGGACCTGGCGCAGGAGACCTGGGAGCGGTACAGGAGGCTCTTCGAGGAGGATCAGGTCGGGTCCGAACTGCAGTACCTCGAGGCCCGCTACGCGGCCGAGCAGTCGGCGGCCAGCCTGACCGCGCTCTCCGCCCGGCTGGACGCCACGGTCATCCGGGCGCCGTTCGAGGGCGTGCTCGACTCCCGGGACATCGAGCTCGGCAGCATGATCATGCCCGGGACGCCGGTGGCGCGCGTGGTGGACCTCGATCCGGTGCGCATCCGCGGCGGCGTGCCCGAGCGGTACGCGCTCGACGTACGGCCGGGCTCCGAGGCCACGGTGACCTTCCAGGTGATCGAGGGCGAGGCCTTCGAGGGCGCGATCACCTACGTGGGGTCCGCGGTGGATCCGGAGGACCGCACGTTTCCGGTCGAGCTGACCCTCGGCAACCCGGGCGGACTGATCAAGCCGGAGATGGTGGCCAACATCGAGATCGTGCGCGAAACCCGCTCGGACGTGGTAGTGGTGCCGCGTGAGGTGCTGCTGAGGGTCGAGGATGGATACGTCGCGTACGTGGTGGAAGGCTCCGGCGACGAGGGCATGGCGCGTTCGCGCTCGGTGCGGCTCGGTCCCGCCCAGCGCAATCTAGTGGTCGTCGAAGAGGGCCTTCGAGCCGGCGAACGGCTTGTGGTCATCGGCCAGCAGCTGATCGCCGACGGCGACCGGGTGCGCGTGGTCAACTGAGAAGCGCAGTGGAGCCGCGGCGCGCCACGAGAAGGGTGCGCGCCGAAGCCGGGACTGCACAACCCAACTGATTGAACCTCAGAGAGACGGATATGCCAGAGCTCAGGGACGAACGGGCAGACGGAGAGGCGAACGCGAAGGCCGAGGACGTGGGCGCGGGCCGGCCCCGCGGCGACGCCAGCTACCTGGCGCGCTTCAAGGAATTCGTGCTGACCAGCTTCGCCATCGACCACCGCACCAGTTCCGTAGTGCTGCTGATCCTCATCACGATCACCGGCCTGACTTCCTACCAGGTAATCCCGAAGGAGTCGTTCCCGGAGATCGAGATCCCGTTGATCGTCGTGAACACCATCTATCCGGGCGTCTCGCCGGCGGACATCGAAACGCTCGTCACCCGGCCGATCGAGGAGGAACTCAGCACCATCTCCGACATCCAGGAGCTGTCGTCCGTCTCCATCGAAGGGTATTCCAGCGTCACCGCCGAGTTCGAGACCACGGTCAACCTCGAGGAGGCGCTCCAGCAGATACGCGAGAAGGTCGACCTGGCCAAGCCCGAGCTTCCCGCGGACGCGGAGGAACCGAGCATCCTGGAGATCAGCTTCTCCGAGCTCCCCATCATGCAGGTGAACCTCGCGGGCGACTTCGACCTGGTCTACCTGAAGGAGATCGCCGAGGATTTGCAGGACGAACTGGAGAGCGTGCCCGAGATTCTGCGCGTGGATGTGCGGGGCGGGCTCGAGCGCGAGGTGAAGGTGGACGTCCACCTGTCGAGACTCCAGTTCTACAATCTGGCGCTTCAGGACGTCATCGACGCGATCGCGGCCGAGAACGTCAATATCCCGGGCGGCTCCATCGATGTGGGCAACCAGAGGTTCCTCGTCCGGGTGGACGGGGAGTTCGACGATCCCGAGTTGATCCAGGATCTCGTCATCACCGCCGACGATGCGGGCCCCATCTATGTGCGCGACCTGGCGGACGTGGAGTTCGGCTTTGCCGAGCGCGAGAGCTACGCCCGCCTGGACGGGTCGCCGGTGGTGACGCTGGACATCGTCAAGCGGTCGGGAGAGAACATCATCGAGACCGCCGATCAGGTGAGGGCGGTCATCGACGAGATGAGGCCGCTCTTCCCGGCAACCATGACGGTGAAGATCACCGGGGACATGTCCCGGGACATCTTCTCCATGGTGAGCTCGCTCGAGAACAACATCATCTCCGGGCTCATCCTGATCGTGAGCGTGCTGCTCTTCTTCCTGGGGCTGCGCACCTCGCTCTTCGTCGCCATCTCGATCCCCTCGTCGATGTTCCTGTCCTTCGGGGTGCTCAGGCTGCTGGGCGTGTCCATGAACATGGTCGTGCTCTTCTCGCTCATCCTGGCGCTGGGGATGCTGGTCGATAACGCGATCGTGGTGGTCGAGAACATCTACCGCTACGTGGAGCGCGGGTGGGACCGGAGGCTGGCCGCCAAGAAGGCGACCGGCGAAGTGGCCGGTCCGGTGATCGCGGCGACGCTCACGACCCTGGCGGCGTTCGCGCCGCTTCTGTTCTGGCCGGGCATCTCGGGCGAGTTCATGGGCTACCTCCCCACGACCCTCATCGTGACGCTCTCCAGTTCGCTGTTCGTGGCGCTGGTGATCGTTCCGACGCTTTGCTCGATGTTCATCCTCGGGGAGGGGGAGGAGCCGCCGCCGCTCACGCGGGCCGCGCGTCTCACCCTCATCGGCGTCAGCGCGGGGGTGACGCTCGGCTTCGCGCTCGCCAATCCGCTCACGGCTGCGCTGCTCCTCGTCACCGCCGGCCTGCTGTGGGCCCTCTACCACTTCGCGATCAAGCGCGCGGCCACGGCCTTCCAGCACTGGTGGCTCGAGCGGGCGATCGTCTTCTACGAAACCCAGCTGACACGCGCGCTCAACCACCCCGTCCTCGTGCTCGCCGGTTGCGCGGCGATGCTCGTGGTGACCGTGGTCCTGTTCGGGAGGTTCAACGCGGGGGTGGAGTACTTCCCCGAGGACATTCCGCCCAGACAGATCATGATCGACGTGGAGGCCCCGACGGGCACCCGCGCCGACTTCACCGACCGCCTGGTGCGGCGCATCGAGGACAAGCTGCCCGTCTACGAGGGGGTCGCGCTCGATGGGGAGTCGGTCGTGGCCACCGTCGGCGGAGGTGGAGGGGGCGGTCCGATGGGCGGCGGCCCTGGCGGCCCGGAAGCCGGACTCGTGACCATCTCCATGGTGGAGTTCCAGGACCAGCGGACCGACGCCTTCCAGACCCTGGCGGCGCTGCAGGAGACCATCGGCAGCGACCTCGCGGGAGCCGACATCTCCGTCGACAAGGCCGAAGAGGGACCCGCCACCGGCCCGCCCGTGAACGTGGAACTGATCGGCTCCGACCCGGACCTGCTGAGCGATTTTGCCGACGAGATGATCGCCACGCTGCAGGCGGATCCCGTCTACGCCAAACTGGTTCGCCTCAACAGCAACCTCGACGACGCCCGCCCCGAACTGGGCGTGCGCGTCGACCGCGAAAAGGCGGCGCTGTACGGGCTGTCGACCCGCCGGGTGGGTCAGGCCATCCGTGGCGCCATCCAGGGCATCGAGGCCGCGAAGTACCGCACCGGCAACGACGAGTACGACATCATCGTGCGCCTGGCGGAGGAGGACCGGGACGAGCTCAGCACCCTGTCGGAACTCACGGTGCTGTCGGAGGGCGACCCCATCCCCCTGCTCTCGGTCGCGTCCTGGGAGGTGGGAGAGGGCGCCGGCTCCATCCAGCGCCTGGACATGGACCGCTCGGTGACGGTGTCGTCGGAAGTGCGCGCCGGCTACAACTCCAACGCCGTGCTGGGCGAGGTGCAGCTGGCGCTCGCGGGGTTCGCCGAGTCGCTCCCGCCGGGATACCAGATCCGCTACACGGGCGAGAACGAGGAGCAGGCGGAGGCGCAGGCCTTCCTCACCACCGCGTTCCTGATGGCGCTCTTCCTCATCGGCTTCATCCTCATCTCGCAGTTCAACTCGCTGGTGAAACCCTTCATCATCCTGACTTCGGTGCTCATGTCCACGGTCGGCGTGCTGCTGGGCCTGATGGTGTTCCGCATGCCTTTCGGCATCATCATGACGGGGGTGGGCATCATCTCGCTTGCCGGAATCGTGGTGAACAACGCCATCGTGCTCATCGACTACATCGACATTCTGCGCGGCCGCGACGGGGTGAACCGCCGGGACGCGCTCGTGCTGGGCGGCATGACCCGCTTCCGGCCCGTGGTGCTGACCGCCGTGACCACGGCGCTCGGGCTGGTGCCGCTCGCGATCGGGCTCAACTTCGACTTCTTCGGCCTGTACGGAAGCCTCGCGCCCGACCTGTACTGGGGAGGGGACCAGGCCGCGTGGTGGGGGCCGATGGCGATCGCGGTGATCGCGGGGATCATCTTCGCGACCTTCCTCACCCTTATCGTGGTGCCGGTGATGTACCAGGTGGTCGACGATGTCGGCCGCTTCTTCCGCCGGCACTACTCGTCGCGACGCGCCCACACCTGATGATCCGTCGTCCGCGCGGCTCGGTCCGCGCCCCCGCAATCGCCCCGCGGGGGTTTGCTTTCGCACCCCCGTGCGGCCAATCTATAGGCCGGATGTCGAACCACTCGCGTTCATCGCGCTCACATGCCTGAGGAGGTAGCCATGCCATCGAGGAATTCCGTTACTCGCCGCCGCTTCATGGGAGGCGCGGCCGCGGCGCTGGGGTACGCCGGGCTCAGGCCCGCCGGACTGCTGGGCTGGGATGCGCCGCCGCGCTCGCTCCGGCTGGCGCCTCAGGAGTACGACTACGATTCGTTCGCCAAGCTCTCCTCCAACGAGAACCCCTACGGGCCCTCCGAGGCCATGATGGAGGCGATGAACGGCGCCTGGAAGTACTCCAACCGGTACGGCTATCCGGACGGCGACATCCAGGAGAAGATCGCCGAGCACCACGGCGTCCAGCCGGAGAACATCCTGCTCGGCGCGGGCTCCGGGGAGACGCTCCGGGTGGTGGGTCACACCTACCTCGGGCACAACAAGAAGGTCATCGGCGTCCGGCCGACCTACCTGAGTGTTTTCAGCGTGGCTTCCGGGATCGACGCGGACGCCATCATGCTGCCGCTGCTCGAAGATCACTCGCAGGACATCCCGGCGATGATCGACGCCACCATCAAGAACTACCGGGATGTGGGGCTTTTCTACCTTTGCAACCCCAACAACCCGACGGGCATGGTGGTGTCGGCGGACGACATCCGGCAGGTGCTGGACGCGATCCCCGAGGACATCCCGGTCCTCATCGACGAGGCCTACCACCACTTCGTCGAGGATCCGGCCTACGAGACGGCGGTGCCCTACGTCAACGAGGGCCGCAAGGTCATCGTCGCGCGCACCTTCTCGAAGATCTACGGCATGGCCGGCCTGCGCCTCGGCTACGGCATTGCGCCCGCCGACATGATCAGCGAGATGCGCGTCCAAGGTACCGGCAGCGTCAACGCGCTGGTGAAGTGGGGCGGCGTCGCGGCGCTCGAGGACGTGGAGTATGAGCAGTGGGTGCGCGAGACCACGCTGCGGCTGCGCAAGCAGACCGCTGAAGAGCTCCAGGCCATGGGCTACGAGGTCATCCCCTCGGAGACCAACTTCATCATGGTCCACACCGGACGTCCCGCCGCGGAGGTCCGGTCCGCGTTCCGGGAGAGGGGCGTGCTCGTGGGCCGCGACTTCCCGCCCATGCTCGACTACCTGCGGGTGTCGATCGGCACCGAGGAGGAGATGGCGCGCTTCATGACGGCGTGGAAGGAGATCATGCCACCCAGGACCGCCACCACGACGACCTCCGGCTGATCGCGGCGGCGTCCGCGGACGCCTCGAAGCTGGATGGGGCCGGTCCCGGGCAGGGGCCGGCCCCATTTTCGTGGAGACGCCTGTGAGCCCTCGCGAGTTCTGGGCGTTGGTGCGCGAGATGGACGCGGAATAGCCGGGTTCCCGGCCGGGGTCGGCATCTTCCCCGCGCAAGAGAGACTGGAGTGAACGACTTCTACGATGCCGTGTCGCCGGTAACGGGCGAGACCTACAAGCCGCTCGACGACCTGCGCTTCATGGGTGGAGCCACCCTCCTGCGCGCGCCGCTCGCCACGACGCTCGAGGGCCTCGACATCGCGCTCGTCGGGGTGCCGACCGACCAGGGCGTGACCTTTCAGCCGGGCGCGCGGCACGGGCCGCGGGAGATCCGCAACAGGTCCAACGTGGTCCGCCGGATCAACGCGGTTACGAGGGTTCAACCCTTTTCGCTGTGCCGGATCGCCGACGTTGGGGACGTGCGGCTCGACACCATCTACCGCCTGGACGACGTCATTGCCCAGATCGAAGCGCTCTTCACCCGTCTGCACGCGGCGGGTCCGGTGCCCCTGAGCGCGGGCGGAGACCATTCGATCACCTATCCGATCATGAAAGCGCTGGGAGCCGGACGGCCGCTCGGGATGGTGCAGATCGACGCGCATCTCGACACCTGGGACGCGATCGGCGGTTCGAAGTACCACCACGGAGCTCCCTTCCGCCGCGCCGTGGAGGCAGGCGTGCTCGATCCCGAACGCTCGATCCAGATCGGCATTCGCGGCTACCAGAACTTCCTCGACGGCTTCGAGTTCTCGATGGAGCACGGCATGCGGGTCGTGCAGATCGACGAATTCCAGCGGCTGGGGGTGCAGGCGGTGGTGGAGGAGGCGCGCCGGGTGGTGGGCGACGGCCCGACCTACATAACCCTCGACGTGGACGGGATCGACCCGGCCTACACCCCGGGGACGGGAACGCCGGAGATCGGCGGGCTAACCACTCGCGAGGCGATCTCGCTCCTGCACGGCCTGCGGGGCCTCAACCTCGTGGGAGGCGACGTGGTGGAGGTCGCCCCGCCTCTCGATCCGAGCGGAGGCACGGCGCTGGTCGGCGCATCGCTGATGTACGAGATCCTGTGCCTGCTCGCCGAGTCCGTCGCTTCTCGCCGATAGCAGCGCGCAGCCTCCGCTCCCGGCATAATTCCAGTAGACATCAGTAAACGTCAGCAGAGACGGGTAACGCTGACCGCCCGGCTCTCCCGAAGCAGTCCGGCGCGACTCCGGTTCCGCTTGCTCCCCGGGCGTCAGCTCCGTTCCCACCCAGACGCGGAGCGTCGTGTCGCGGGCTTCGCTCCACCGCACGTCGATCTGGATCTGCCCCAGCATGCCGGTCTGGTAGTCGAAGTCCACGGGCTCGCCCGGGACCATCAGGCGTTCGAGGATGACCGGGTCCTCGGCGCGTGACAGGTCGCGCATGACGACATGCCAGTTGCCCGTGTGCTCCTCCCAGATACGCAGTTGGCCCCGAAGCTGGATCCCGAGGGTGGGCACGGGCCCGCTCTGGAACGAGCCGACGCCGTCCTCGATGGCGAGGGCGACCCAGGCTCCGCCCTGCTGCAGGACCTGGAGGATCTCCGGCGAAACCTGAGCTCGAAGGGAAGAGGTTCCGGGCGCCAGCGGAGAAACCGCCGCCACCACAACGATGGCGAGCGCACGAACCCACGCCGACGCTCTCCGGCGGCGTCCCCGGCCCGGGCTCAACGCCGGTTCCTCGATCGTGCTCGGTGCACCTGGTCCCTCCTGCCTGAAGCCGCGTTCATGACCCGGCGTCGCCTCAGGGATGTTTTCCGGATTCGCGCGCCGGTAGCTATACTCGCCATGCCCCCTCTCGTTCCGGCCCAGCGCCGACCCCAGGAGCAGTGCCTGTGAAACCCGGTCCAGGGCAGCCACCCGGGCTCCGTTACGCGGCCAGCGAATCGCCGCCGCATCCCGCCTCGTTCCTGATTGGACTGCACGTCGCCGTTCTGGTGTGCACACCCGTGGTCGTGGTCACCACCATCGTCACGCGCGCGGCGAATCTGACCGCAGCCTACCTGGCCTGGGCCATCTTCGCCAGCATGGTCATCGGCGGGCTGACGACCATCGTGCAGGCTCGGCGAGTCGCGGGAATGGGAAGCGCCAACCTGATGATCATGGGGGCTTCCGGAGCCTCCATCGGTGTCGCGGTGCTGGCGCTGGCCGCGGGTGGCCCCGCGTTGCTCGCCGTGCTGGTGGTCGCCTCGGGGCTTTTCCAGCTGGGCCTTGCGGCGCGCCTGGTCCTGCTCCGCCGAATCATCACGCCGGTCGTTTCGGGCACGCTCATGGCGCTCATCTCCGTCACGGTGATGCCCATGGGGTTCGCGCTGCTCACGGCTGTGCCCGCGCAGGCGCCCACAGCCGCGGCGCCCATCATCACGCTCGTCACGGCGGTCGCCGTGCTTGGCCTGATGCTGCGCGCGCCCCGACTCCTCAGAGCCTGGACGCCGGTACTTGCCCTTGGCCTGGGATGCGCCACTGCCGGTTTTTTCGGGATCTTCGATCTCACCGCGGTTCGCGAAGCCGGCTGGTTCGGGGTTCCCGCCGCGGCGTTGCCCGGTCTCGACGTCCGGTTCGACTCGAGCTTCTGGCTGCTCCTGCCGGCTTTTCTGTTCGTCACGCTGGTCATCACGGTCAGGCAGGTCGGCGATGCCATCGTCATGCAGCGCCTTTCGCGGCGCGAACAGAAGGCGGTCGACTTCCGCAGGGTGGAGGGGGCCGTGGCCGCCTGCGGCGCAGGGACCCTGCTGTCGGGGATCGCCGGCGTCCTGCCGATCTGGCCCTATCCAGCCGGCATCGCCATGGCGGAGGGCATCGGCGTGGCGGCCAGGAGGGTCGGCGTCTACATCGGAGCCATCTTCATCGGCCTGGCCTTCGTTCCCAGGATCACGGCCCTCGTGCTGTCCATCCCGGGGCCCGTGCTGGGTGCCTATATCGTCGTTGCCATGGGGCTCGTCTTCGCCCGCGGCATGCGCGTCGTGTTCCAGGCGGACGGAGGGCGCCACAGCTCGCTGATCGCCGGCTTCTCCTTCTGGGTCGGCGTCGGCATCCAGTTCCAGGCGATATTCCCGCAGTACCTCGGCACGCCCGCCGCGCAGATGCTGGCGAACGGACTTACGGCCGGTGGCGTGACCATCCTCCTGCTGAACCTGTTCCTGGAGCTGACCGGGCCCCGGCGGCGCAGGGTGGAGATGCGGCTCAGTCAGGACAGCCTTCGCGCCCTCGACGACTTCGTGGTCGGGTTTGCGGAAAAGTACGGGTGGGACGGCGAGGGAAGAGAACGTCTCAGAGCGGCATCGGAGGAAGCGCTCCTCAGCCTGGCCCGGCAGGAGGAGGACGCAGGCCAGGCCGCGGACCGGCGCCTGCGGGTTGTCGCCCGCAACGACCCCCAGGGAGCCATGCTGGAGTTCAGCGCGGCCACCGACGCGGAGAATCTGGAGAACCAGATCGTCCTGCTCAGCGACCTCCCCGATTTCGAGAGCAAGCGCGACCTGTCGCTGCGGCTCCTCCGCCACTACGCGTCATCCGTGAAGCACCAGCAATATCACAACGCGGATGTCGTCACGATTCGCGTGGACAGGTAGCCGCCCGGGGGTCGGACACTTCGCCGCGGGAGGGCGGAGGCGCAAGCCGACTCACAGCAGCCGCCGCACGATCAACTCGACGCATTCCTCGGGAGCGAGGGCCTCGGTGTCGAGTCGCAGATCCGGGTGCCGGGGCCTCTCGTACGGGCTGTCGATGCCGGTGAAGTTGCCGATCTCGCCCCTCATCGCCTTGGCGTAGAGTCCCTTCGGGTCGCGTGCCGCGCAGGTCTCGATGGACGCGTCGACGAAGATCTCCTTGAAGTCGCCGGGCTCGAACAGGCTTCTTGCGAAATCCCGTTCGGACTGGAACGGGCTGATGAAGGACACGATCACGATCAGCCCCGCGTCGACCATGAGACGCGCCACCTCGGCGACCCTGCGGATGTTCTCCACCCGGTCGGCCTCGGTGAAGCCGAGGTCCCGGTTGAGCCCATGCCGGACATTGTCGCCGTCCAGCAGGTAGGTGTGGCTCCCCTCCGAGTGGAGGCGCTGTTCGAGCAGGTTGGCGACCGTGGACTTGCCGGATGCCGAGAGCCCGGTGAGCCACAGGCACCGGGCCCGTTGCAGCTTGAGTTCCTGACGGGCTTCGCGGGTGACGTGGAAGTCCTGCCACCGGATGTTCGACGCGCGTTTGAGCGCGAACTCGATCGCGCCGGCACCTGCGGTTTCGTGGGTGGCCTGGTCGATCATGATGAAGCTGCCCAGCCCCGGATACCGGTCGAAGGGCGCGTAGGGGATCGGCCGGTTGGTCGAGATGTTGACCGTGGCCAGATCATTGAGGCTCAGCGTCGTGGCTGCCAGCCTGTTCCCCCGCGACACATCCAGCCGGTACTTGATCCGGGTTACGGTCGCACTAACCTCCCGCGAATGGATCTTGAGGAGGTAGGAACGGCCGACGACCAGGGGACGATCGTTCATCCAGATCAGGTTGGCCTGGAACTGGTCCGTCACGCCCGGGGGATTGAAGGCTTCCGCGATCACGTCGCCCCGCGTCACGTCCACGTCGTCCAGCAGGGTAAGGGTCACCGACTCCCCCCGCTCGGCGTGCTCCCGGGTCCCCCGCCACACCACGATCGACTCCACGAAGGTCTCCATTCCCGACGGGGATATGCGCACGCGGTCCCCCACCGAGACCCGTCCGGCCGCGATCCGGCCGCTGTAGCCGCGAAAGTCGAGGTTCGGCCGGTTGACGTACTGCACGGGCATCCGGAAGGACTCCCTCGCGATGGACGATTCGACCTCGACCCTCTCCAGATGCTCGAGCAGCGTTGGGCCGGAATACCATTCCGCCGACGCGCAGCGGTGCGTGAGATTGTCTCCCGTCAGCGAAGATACGGGTACGATCTGCAGGTTCTCGACACCCACGTCGCGTGCCATCGACCGATACCGGTCCGCAATCGCTTCGAAGGTGCTCCGATCCCAGAGCACGAGGTCCATCTTGTTGACCGCGAGGACCAGGTGCCGCACCCCGAACATGGCGGCGATGCGGGTATGACGCGCGGTCTGGGGAAGGATTCCCTTGCGGGCATCGGCCAGGACGACCGCCAGATCGGCGTTCGAGGCGCCGGTCGCCATGTTGCGTGTGTACTGCTCGTGGCCGGGCGCGTCGGCGACGAGGAAACGGCGACGGGGCGTCTCGAAGCTGCGGTAGGCGACATCGATGGTGATGCCCTGCTCGCGCTCGTCGCGCAGGCCGTCGACGAGCAGCGCCAGATCCGCCTGGTCGCCCTGCGTTCCCCAGCGCCGTGAATCCTCCTCCACCTTGCGAAGCTGATCGGCGAAGACCTGACGGCAGTCGTAGAGCAGCCGGCCCAGAAGCGTGCTCTTGCCGTCGTCCACGCTGCCGCACAGCACGAAGCGCAGGGGAGGTCGCGGTGGCGGCGGGAAAGGGGCCATCAGGCGGCTTTCCTCTCGGGATCCGGTGAGCACGGCCTGATTCTAACCGTTCGGTATTCCAGGACAAAGCCGACGCCGAGACCGAACAAACCCCGAATATTGGGGTACAAGGAGGTAAGCCACCAGCCAATTCACCCCTGAAGCTCCGGGATCAGACACGATGTCCACTGCCTCCGCCGCCACAGCACTTGCCCCAACTCTTCCTGCCCCAGCTCCTACTTCGCCGGCTCCTACTTCGCCAGCTGCCTCCGTCCCGAACACGCTCGACCCCCTCGGCGACGAGATCGCGCTTCTGTGCGCCCACATCACCGCCGCCACCTGCCGGCTCCTCTGCCTGCTGCGCGTCTACGACGAAGAGGAACGCTGGCAGGGATTTCGCTCCTGCGCCCACTGGCTCTCCTGGCGCACCGGCATCTCGCTCGGTCCCGCCCGCGAGAAGGTGCGGGTGGCGCGCTGTCTCCCCTCGCTGTCCCTCATCCCCGACGCCTTCGCCAGGGGCGAGATCTCGTACTCGAAGGTGCGGGCCATGACCCGCATCGCCGACGCCGAAAACGAGGCCGAACTCCTCGAGTTCGCCC
>MPMR01000031.1 GCA_002238605.1 BD2-11 clade cluster bacterium bin43
CTGGAGAATCCGGAATGTCGGACTCTGCCGAATCGCGACCTCCGAATCCGTCAATGGCAGAATGGGACTCCGCCATGTGAATTCGGGACGGCCGCTCCTGGTCCCCCTGCGTCGGGGGACGCCAAGCCCTTTCAATGGTGGAATGAGACCTTCCCATGTGAACTCTGGACGGGCCGGGATGGCGGGCCGTACCGATGACTGGACCGGCCCGGATGGCAAGCCCAACCGATGATGGGACCGCCACGGATCGCGGGCCATACCGATGACGGGATAGCCACGGATGGCGAGCCGTACCAATTGACGGGACCGGCCGGAATGCCGGGCAACACCGATGACGGGACCGGCCCGGATGACGAGCTCAACCGATGACTGGACCGGCCCGGATAGCAAGCCCAACCGATTGACTGGACCGGCCCGGCTGCCGGGCGGGACCGCTTGGCGAGTCCGGCGGGTCGCTCTACCCTCCGGTCCGCGCCATCGCCGCGATCAGTTGTCCCAGATGCTCGAGGTCGCGCAGGTCCAGCACCTCGCCCGGGGAGTGGCTGTAGCGTCCCGGCCATGAGAGTCCCTGGTTGGGGGCGCCCCAGAAGGTGAACTGGGTGCCGTCGGTTCCGCCCTGGGTCAGCCCGATCTGAAGCGGGATGCCGGCCTCGCGGGCAGCGTTGATCACGCGCTGGCGTTCGCGGTCGGGGGACACGGACGAGTTCTCGATGGCGCGCAGGACCGGGCCCCGTCCGAGGAGGGCGTGCGCGAAGTGGGGCGTCTCCAGCGGGGTGTCGGAGGAGACGAAGGTGTCGACGGAGAATATGCGGTGCGCGCTCCTCGCGTAGCGTCGGGCCATGGCCCCGGCCCCGCGCAGGCCGCCTTCCTCGTGGACCGACCAGGTGAAGATGACCTTCGAGTCGAGCTCGTCCGGGTCGATGGCGTGGATGGCGAGGAGGATGGCCGTGGTGCCGGCGCGGTCGTCGAGGGCGCGCGCGACGAAGCGGTGCCGCCCCAGGCGCAGGCCCTCCTTGTACATGGTGATCGCGTTGCCCTCGCGCACGCCGCGGGCGGCCAGCTCTTCGGCGTTCATGCCGAACCAGGCGCGCTCGCTGGTGACGTTCCTGCCGTCGGCGACGTCGCGGGTGAGGAAGACGCCGGGGATGGGCGGCGGCGCCGTGGCGGCGAGCGACTCCGCCTTCCAGCGCGGGCTGGTGTCGCTCCCGTCGCCGGTCAGGGCGGTCGGCGCGCCCGGAGAGTCGAAGTGGAGGAGCGCGGTCTGGCCCTCCCAGGCGGTCGCGACCGCTCCGCCCTTGCGGCGGAGGGTGACGACCCCGTCGGGCGCGATCGTCTCCACCTCGTAGCCGACTTCGTCCATGTGGGCCATGAAGACGGTGGTGTCGCGCTCGGGGCCTGCCTCCACCATGACGTTGCCCATGTCGTCCACGACGGCGCGGTCGCGGGCCCAGTCGGGGAGCGATTCCAGCACGAACCGGCGCACCGGCCACTCATGGTCGGGGACGGCGTACAGGTCGACGAGGCTGCGCAGGAGGTCGGCGGTGCCGTCGAGCGATCGGTCGACGTGGCTGGTGCGCAGGGGCGCCGGCGCGGGGGCGGGCACCCAATCCGCCTGCGGGTCTGCCCGCACCCCCATGGCGCCGGCCGCCGCCGCCAGCAGGGTGGTGGCATCCTCCAGCCGCACCTGCTCCATGTGCGAGCCGGGGGCGGTGGCCGCGGGGACGATCCAGGTGACCTCGTCCAGCCCCGCCGACGCGAGCACGGCGCCGAAGCGGCCGAACGAGTCCGCCGGCCGGAGGGTGATGCCGCCCTCCGCCTCGCCGGGCGCGAGCACCACCACCTGGTCGAACGACCCGCCGCGTGCCACGTAGGAGGAGAGCCCCACCCACCCCAGCACCTCCTGGGCGCTCATCACGAAGTGGGTTTCCCCCGCGGGCGCGCGGCCGTCGCGCGCGGCTTCCGCCAGGGTGGCCACGGCGGCACAACCCACCCGGCGCCCGGCGTCCGGTCCCGCCACCCCGCCCGCCATCGGCCACGGGGGGAGGTGGCGCGTGATCGGGTCGAGCAGCTCGATCCCGAGGGCCGCCACCTCCGCGGCCGACTCGGCCCCCACGTCCACCCACAGCTCGTCCGCGCCCACCACGGCGGTTTCGTGGCGGTGCTGGGCGGAGAAGTGGCCGTTCGAGCGCGCCACCACCCCCGCGACCGGGCCGGTGCGCGTCATCACCCGCACGTGCTGCGCCTCGAAGGCCTGGTCCCACAGCGGGTGGCTCGACCCGCGGCCGATGCGGTGGACGCGCAGATACCCGTCCGCGGTGATCTGGCTGGCCGCGTAGCTGGGCCGGTCGAGCGCGCACGCCACGATCCGGCGCGGACTCCCCGACCCCACGACCGCCACCAGGTTGCCCCAGCGGTCGGAGATCCAGCCGGGCATCGCGTCCGCCACCTGCGGCGTGAGCCGGGTCTCGTAGCCGGTGGGCGCGTCCACCGCCACCCAGGAGGCCATCGCCTTCAGGCGGGCATCGTCCTGACCCATGAGCGGCCCCGCGTCCGCCGCAGCCAGGGTCAGCAGCATCGCCAGCAGGGATCCAGCAGGTGCGCGACTCGCCATCATCCGATCTCCGGTTCAAGGTCCAGGGCCGGAACCCGGGCGTCATCCCGCTCCCACGCGCGGACAGCGCGTCGGCGCCTGACGCGCCCCCGGAGGGCCCGCCCATCGCAACCCGTCATCATGCCGTCTGCGCGGCCTCGCGGCCAGCGCCAACGCCCGGGATCCGGCCCGGCCGGCCGGCCCTCCTCAGGCCGCGGCACCCCTCGAGCGCTCGAACCTTCGACGGTACCGCCGGGTCCAGATGACGATGGCCGGAACGCCGACCACCGTCGGCAGGATCCAGGGGACGATCGCGAGCGGGCCCTCGATCTCGTAGGCCCAGAGCCGCTGCGCCCCGAAGACCAGGAACGCGGTGTGGAAGGCGATGCCGCCCCCGAGCATCGAGGCCAGGTGGCTGTAGAACCAGCCCATGCGCTCGCCGCCCGGATCGCGCATCAGCCGCAGCATGCGCCGTCCCGTGAAGAGGCCGATGGGGCTCATCCCCAGCAGGATCGGCGAGACGGCGGACCATGCGGCCAGCCCGAATGCGACGACGATGACGCTGCTGGACATCGACGCCCAGACGAGCGCCTCGTGTACCGGGGTGCGCAGCTTCTCGGGCGCCCGCCGGGTCGCCAGAACGCGCAGGCCCTGGCGCACCATGACGAAGGTCACCACGCCCAGGTATCCCAGGAGTACGGCGAACCCGTAGCGCTCGGGTTGTTCCGCGACGCCGATGCCCATGTACCGAAAGGATGCGATCCGGCCCGCCGCCGCGACGATCGCCGACAGCGTCACGACATACGCGCAGTACGCGTAGACGCGGCCCACCACGACGTGCACCCGTCCTCCCTTGCGCGCGAACACCGGGAACCAGAACGCCGCCAAGCCGACGAAGCCGGCCACCACGTGAATCAGGAGGAGGGCATCGAAGAGAAGATTGAAGACCGTCATGAGCGGCCCTCCCGCTCGCCGGCCATGGTCCGCCGCCTGCCCGTCATGGTCTCCGGCTCGTGCCGGTGGCTTTCGGCCGCAGCTTCCACGCCGGACCGATCCCCCACCTGCCGCTCGCCGGCCACGGTTTCCGGCTCGCGCGGGCGCGTTCCGGCCGCAGCTTCCGTCCCGGAGCGGGACGCCACCCGCCGCTCGATCGCGGCCAGGGTCTCGTCGCACCAGGCCACCTTCGACCCGATGGAGTGGATGCCCATGCGGAGCGTCGCGAAGCGGTGGAACCCCGCGTCGCCGTAGCTCTCCGGATTCCCGTGAGCGGCGATCAACTCCTGCTCGAGCGACTCCAGCTGCGCCAGCCAGGCGGCAAGATGAGCCCGAAGCTCGGTCATGAACGCGCGCGTCTCCCGGAGGTCTCCGATCGCGTCCATGAAGTAGAGCTGCGCCAGGTATGCGAACCGCTCCGTGCCGACCGAGGGGCCGCTGCGCAGCCACCGCAGCAACTCCTCGCGGCCCTCCTTCGTCAGCGCGTAGACCTTGCGGTTCGGCCCTTTCGGAGACGGCTCGATCCGGCTCCGCAGCATCCGGCGCCGCTCGAGACGCTTCAAGCTCGGGTAGATCTGGCTGAGTTCGGCGGACCAGAAGTGCCGGATCCGCTCGCTGAAGGTGCGCTTGAGCGCATAGCCCGTCGCCGGGTCGCGGAGCAGGCCGAGGAGGATGTGGTCGAGGCTCATGATGGGCACCGCCTGCGTGGTAGGAGCCTGAGTCACCCCAGGAGCGCGACGGGAGCGCACCAGGAGCGCGATGGCTCATGCTATATCAATATCTATATAGCTACTATATCGATGTTTCCATAGCGTGTCAAGGACGTGACCGCGGGGCCGGAAGGGCCGTGGCCCCGGAGCCGTCCCGGAGCCGTCGCGGAGCCGTCCCGGGGCCGTCCCGGCGCCGCATCCGGCGCATCGACCGGAGGAACCCGGCCTCTCCCCGGATCGGCGAATCGGTCGGGCCAGCCCGTCCGGCGGCGGCTTTCCGAGCCGTCCCGCTACTGGCGCGCGCGGCATCGGATGCCGAATTTGCGAGGGTTGATCGACGCACGCTCTCCGGAGGAAATCCATGTCATCGAGTCATCGAGGAAGCTTCGCGCCGGGCCTCGTTCTCGCCGCGCTGCTTGCGCTGACGACGGCCATCCCCGCGCAGGCGCAGGAACGCGGCAACCCCGACGGCGAGTGGCGCTTCCAGAGCGCGGACTCGTGGGGCACCCGCTACTCGCCGGTCGACCAGGTCAACGCGTCCAACTTCGGCGACCTGGAGGTGGCGTGGGTGTGGCGGGCCGACAACTACGGGCCCGAGGTCGACCCCCAGATGAAGTCGACCCCGACCTACATCGACGGCATCCTGTACACGGTGGCGGGGCAGCGCCGCACCGTGGCCGCCATCGATCCCGCGACCGGCGAGACGCTCTGGACGTACCGCGAGCCCAACACGACCCGCTGGGAGCGGTCGATGCGCCAGAACTACGGCAAGGGCGTGGCGTACGGCGAAATCGATGGCCGCGGCGTCATCTTCTACACCTCTCCAGCCTTCTTCCTGCACGCGCTGGACGCGAAGACCGGCCGGCACCTGGAGGGATTCGGGGAACCGGTGCCCATCGAGGACTTTCCCGCGACCGGCATCGTCGACCTGCTGGTCCCGCTGCTCGAAGGCTGGGGACCGTGGGAGGACTACGATGGCGAATACGATGCCGACTACGGCATCCCGCGCGAACTCGGCTTCATCACGACCTCCTCCCCGCCCATCGTGGTGAACAACACCGTGGTGGTGGGCAACTCGGCGGAGCAGGGCTACAACCAGACCCGCATCGAGAACGTGCCCGGCGACATCCTCGCCTTCGACGCGCGCACCGGCGACCACAAGTGGAAGTTCCACGTGATCCCGCGGCCCGGCGAGTTCGGGCACGAGACCTGGGAGAACGACGCCTGGATGTACACCGGGGACGTGTCCTCGTGGGCGCCGATGTCGGCCGACCAGGAGCGGGGCATCGTCTACGTCCCCACCAACCCGCCGACCATCGACTACTTCGGCGGCTTCCGTCCCGGCGACAATCTTTACGGCACCAGCGTGATCGCGCTGAACTCGGAGACCGGCGAGCGCGTCTGGCACTTCCAGACCGTGCACAACGACCAGTGGAACTACGACCTGCCCAACGTGCCGATCGTCGTCGACCTGGAGGTGGACGGCGAGGCGGTTCCGGCGGTGATCCAGACGTCGAAGACCGGCCAGATCTTCACCTTCAACCGCGAGACCGGCGAACCCGTCTGGCCCATCGAGGAACGGGACGTGCTGCAGACCGTGGTGCCCGGAAACTGGACCGCAAACACGCAGCCCCATGTGACCTGGCCCGAGCCCATGGAACCCTTCGGGCTGGCCGAGGACCAGGTGCTCGACTTCACGCCCGAGCTGCGCGCGGAGGCGCTCGAGGTCCTGAGCCGGTACCGGGTGGGCGGGCCCTTCATGCCCCGGCTCTATCCGGACCACAACGAGGACGTGCTGGACAACATCCGCTGCTACGGGGGGCTGAACATCACGCACCCGGCGACGCTCGATCCGACGACCGGCATCCTCTACGCCGCCAGCTCACGCAACTGCAGCGGGGGCATGGTGATGCAGGGGATGGACGCGGACGAGCCGGATAATCCCCGGACAACCGGGACGACGATCTCGCAGTGGGTGGCGGGCCGTGGGGGCGCGCTCCCGCGGGTGCAGGGGCTGCCGATTCCGAAGCCGCCCTACAGCCGCATCTCCGCCTACGACATGAACACCGGCGAGCGGCTCTGGTGGATTCCGGTGGGTGACGCGCCCGAGGCGGTGGCGAACCATCCGGCCGCGCAGGGGGTGGACCTGTCGCGGGCCGGCAGCGGCGCCAACTCGATCCAGATCGTGGCCGGGGATCTGCTGCTGGCGACGGAGGGATCGCGCGGGCCGCCGGTGCTGAACGCCTTCGACAAGATGACCGGCGAGTTCGTGGGCGAGGCCGAGATGCCGGGCGCGGGCCAGTACGGGATGATGACGTTCAGCCACGAGGGCCGCCAGCACATCGTGGTGCAGGTCGGCGATCCCGGACGGCTGGTGGCGCTGAGGCTGCCGATGTAGCGCGGAGGCCCGAGAGCGAGGGCTTTCCCGGAGGCCGCTTCCAGCTCTCGGAGTTGGGGCGGCCTTCGGGCTGTTCGGGGAGCTGGCAGCCGGTCAGATCCGTTTGCCGTAGCGGGCCAGCCAGGACGCGCGGCGGCCCTCCGGCGGCGGTATCGGCGGCCCTGGAATGGTCATCGTGCCGCGGCTGACGAAGGTCGCGGCGCCACCCACCCGCACGGCGGTGATGCGGCCGGCGGCCTTGTCGACCTCGACCCTGATGAGGCTGGGCCGGCTGATCTCCTCTCCCTGTGCGACCTGCCAGCTGATGGTGCCGTTCAGGCGGCGGCTGGCCTCGCCCAGATATCCTCCCAGCACCGCGGCGGCGGAACCGGTCGCCGGGTCTTCGGGCACGCCGGATCCGGGCGCGAACATGCGGACACGCACGTCGCCCCCGTAGAGCGGGCACATCAGGTACACGTGGTGCGCCCAGGAATCGGCGAGCAGTTCCTGCCAGATCGCCGTGTTCAGGACGCCGCGGCCGAGAGCGGCGAGGGTGCGCACCGGGATGACGTGAAAGGGGAGGCCGCAGGACATCATGGCGGGGGTGAGAGGACGGGGGGCCTCGCCGCCGATATCGTCCGCCTCCAGGCCTACCATCGCGGCCAGCTGCTCCAGCGAGTGCGGCGACTCGCGCCGCTCCGGCAGCACCGCCGTGGTGAACTGCGCGAACACCGGACGGCCGCGCCGGTACTCCACCAGCGTGGGCACGAGGCCGACGTTCTCTTCAAGCATCAGGTTGACGTGTCCGTCCTCGCTCCGGCGAATGCCGGCACGTCGCCGAACGGATCGCGTGCCCGCCAGATAGATCGCGGCCCCCACGGTCGGGTGCCCCGCAAACGGCACCTCTACCTCCGGCGTGAAGATGCGCACACGCGCCGTTCCCTTCGGCGTCTCCGGAGGACCCAGGAACACCGTCTCGGCAAGGTTCATCTCGCGCGCGATCTTCTGCATCAGCTCCGCAGGCAGGTGCGCCGCGTCGGGAAAGACCCCGAGCGGGTTGCCGCCGAACGTCTTCTCCGTGAAGACATCGAGCGTCCGAAAGTCGAGTTCCATGTAAAGCCGCCCATCCACCCAGGTTGAAAAAGGCCGTCTACCAGATGACGGGAAACCTCACTATCTTACACGCCCGATGCCTCCCCGTTCGCAGGTTGGCGGAGAGGCCAGCCGGGCCTGTAGCTCAGTTGGTTAGAGCGCACGCCTGATAATCCCCTGAGAGGGGACGTTAATCCCGGCAAGAAATCGTCTAAGTCTAACTAGGACTGCACGATCTGCCATTCTTGCCGTGAGGCCATGATCGGGCCTGTCGTGCTCGAAAAACGGGAAATCCGGGTCGAATAGCGGGCATTTGGCGGGACCGCTGACGCTGCCTTTCGCAGAGGCGCGGTTCGGTGCGAATGGTAGCGTTGTCGCCGGCGATGGCGCGGCAGCTTGGTGGACTCGCTGGATTTGAGTGCGTTCTACGCGCTGGACGAGGCGGCCGTAGCTGCAAGCAGGGCGGCCGTCATTTTCACGTCTCGCCGAATCCCCAGGCCCACGACGCCTTGCCGCGAAGATGCGTGCAGAAGTGGACCTCGTTCTCGTCGACCGCGAAGTGCGCCATCCAGCGCCCGAAGCGGAAAAGGGGCTCGCGCGGGTTGCGGTCGCGCTGGTACCAAGAGATGGCGTCGCCCACCGTCTGTTTTGTGAGGCGGTTCTTGAGCCCGAACGTGAAGACGGGAAGCCCGTTGATGAAAAGGCCGATGTTCATCAAGCGCTAGCTCTCGTCGTGTCTGCAGCGAAGCTGGCGGGTGACGGCGAAGCGGTTCTGGTGGAAGCGTTGCCGGGCCGTCGCGTTCTCCGCAGACGGTGTGCTGTAGAACGGGTCGAGGTCGTGAGGGCCGTGCTGGAGGCCGTCGCGGAGAACGGCGATCGTTCCTTGGTTGTCGATCTCGCCCTCGAGGCGGGCCAGGAACTTGCGGTGGATGGGGCAGTCCTCCGCCCAAGCGGTGGGCGGGAGCGGTGCCGGGCTGGGTAGCGTCGAGGAAGGCGCGGAGTTGGACGAGATCGACGCAGTACTCGCGGTTGTAGTCTGATGGTTGCCGGGAGACGAACCGACGCCGTCGTATCCGGGGTAGGGCTCGCCGACAGTGCCGGTGGAGGGTGGGTCGCCGAAGTCGCCAGTCAGCGCCTTGCAGATTGAGGAGTTCGGGCCGCGTTCGGTCAGGTCAGTGGGCATGGCGGTAGGGGAACGGATGGTGCTGCGGACCTGAAGCGGACTGGTTCAACGGGTAGCGGAAAGGGCGCATCGGTGGCAACTTCCCTACCAGAATCCCCAAGGAAGGGAGGCACGAACGATGGCTCGCGGAGATCTTCTGGTCCGCCTGATAAAGACCGGCACCGCCGGTGACCAGCCACCGGTAAACGCGACGGCGTCGGAACTGACAGCCGCGGAGTGGCGAGCCGAAACTGCTTCTCGTCATTCCCGGCCTCGGCCAGCAACTGATGAGGCATCCACGTCCGAATGGGTGGCACCGGAAGTCGGCCCGCCGGAGCCGCACCCCGTGTCGTTGCAGCAATCCAATTGGATCCTCCGGCCCGTGAGCACGAATGCCGAAGACCGGACCTTCGTCGGTGTCCTCTGGTCGGTGACCGACCCCTTGATGCCCGCGGCTCGGCCGCATTGCATAGCTGTGGTGTTCGGGATGCTTGTCGGTCCATTGGAACCTCGACGTGACCAAAGGTCACCCGACCTCCCCAGCACCCTACCCGTTCACGGATCATCCGGCTTCCTGCCCATCCGCTCGCGTCAGATTCCCCCACGCGCTTCGGAGGTTGTCTGCGATGCAGCTTAAGACATTCTGTGTTGAACGCTACAAGGGCTACGCCGAGTTGGCAGAGATGGAACTCGCTCCTCTGACCATCTTGGTTGGATCGAATAACTCGGGCAAATCGGCGTTGGCCCGGTCGATCCAGCTCTTGGCCGGCGGCCTGGTTCCCTCAGATACCGACAGCTCGGAGCCGCTCCCTTTGGAATCTGGTGGAATCCATCACGCCGAGACATTCGAGGACCTGTTGACCGGGCGGATTCCGCATGGATCACTGAGCCTGTCGGCCCACCTAGCCGACGACGACGGCGAGGTATCCCTTTCGACTACTGTTCAGAATGTGATAGCACCGTCCCAGATGTCCGAACGTCAGATCAGGGAATGGCGCCTGCACTGCAGCGGCGACAGCGTCGTGGCGACGAGGCAGGGGCTCCACGCGCAATCGCCATACTCGATTGCGGTACCGGGAAAACCGGAATGCTCGACGACACTCCGTTGGCAAGGCTTGATCCCAAGGCCGTTGGAAGCCCTCCCAACATTTGTTGCCGCACGAGTCAAGGGACTAACGGCTTGGGCCGGTCGAGTTCGTCACCTCCAATGCCCACGCAACCTCCGCCCGTCTCCGTTGATCTTGGCTGACAACTCGTTTACGGCACTTGGCCCGAATGGGCAATACGCGCCGTTAGCCTTGGCGACCGACGATCAACTGAGAAGGTCGGTGCGGCAGTGGTATCGCACGGCTTTTCAAGTGAATATCGATGTCGTCGCGCAAGGCCGCTACATTGACGTGGTTGTCGGAACACCCACTAGCTACCATGGCAAGATCCGCATTGCACAATCGGGCCAGGGACTCTCACAGGTACTCCCGGTTGTGGTGACGGCATTGACAGCTCGCAAGACAGGACCGGGTGTTGACGTTATCGAGCATCCCGAAGCCGAACTCCACCCAGCGGCACATGCTCATGTCGCCGAGCTAGTGCTCAAAAACCTTGTTGGGCCGATCCGGCCCATGGTGGTTGAGACGCACTCTGAGATATTCCTACTCCGGGCACGACGTTGGATCGCGGAGGGACGCCTGTCAGCCGACGATGTTCGTGTCTATTGGATTTACACGGAGCCGGACCGTGGATCCAATCTGCGGAAAATCCGAATACGCGCCACCGGTGAAATGGATAGTTGGCCAGAAGGAGTCTTCATCGAGGAGTACGAAGAAGTAATGGCAATCCGACGCGCTGCCCGGTCGGAGGGAAACGTCGATGCGCATCGAGATTGACCTCAACGTAGCCAACGATTCCGATGCGCACCGATGGTTGGACCGCATCTTGGCCATGATCGAAGACGGCTGGCATGTCTGGGACACCACCCGTGGGCCGGATCCAGACGCGTTCCGGACCACCACATGGCTGACTGACCCTGGCAGGCAAGGCCAACGGGTAGACGAAATGTTGGTCGCTTCGATCCGGCACGGGGCCTGGTCACTTGCGCCCCACGGGAGGCGCATCCGGATTACAGCTCATCCGAGAACGGAAGATGACCTGAATCCTGAAGACGCTACCCGCCTTGCCGAGGAACCTTTGGTCATCCTCGTCGAGAATCGGTTCAGCGATGGTGCATTCGTGAAACGCGTCGCTATAGAACTCGCCAATGGCCTGCGTAGCCTATGGGGTCGGCGCGGTAATCCCATTAGGTTTGATAGTGTGGGTGGCGCGGGACAGATGCTTCGGGAGATCGAGAGTCGGGTGCAGATGGTGCCGTTTCGACCGCGCTTGGTTCCCGTAATCGACAGTGACAAGAAGAGTCCCATAGGGGAGGCCAGTGCAGAGTCCAAAGCACTATATCGTCGATGTGAGCAACTGAATTTGCCCTGCTGGGTTCTAGCCAAGCGGGCGTCTGAAAACTACCTTCCGCGGATTCTCCTCGATGCACGGCCGACCTCCGGTGCCGACTACCGTCGCGTGGTGGAAGTATGGGATGACTTGGACGATGATCAGAAGGACTTCTATGACATGAAGAAGGGATTGGCCGAGGAGCCGACCGCCGAGGAAGAGGAGCTTTTTCGGCCACTATCGGGGGACGCTTGTAGGGTCTTATCTCGT
Organism: BD2-11 clade cluster bacterium bin43; assembly: GCA_002238605.1. Lineage (GTDB taxonomy): Bacteria > Gemmatimonadota > Gemmatimonadetes > Longimicrobiales > Gaopeijiaceae > BD2-11. Next base: position 11,631 of record MPMR01000031.1, read on the forward strand.
GGATTTGGCGACAATGTGTACAAATGCTGGGATGTTTGGCGTGTCGATGCTAAGGCCGAACTCGTTCGCCGCGGACGGGGTGACCTTGAGCGTGGCATAAACCTGATTCGGACGGAAACGTAACGTCATGGCTAACGGTACTCGATCCCGCACCGAGGTATTCTCAGAAGTTGTCTTTCTCGGTAGACTGGTGGACCGCATCGTGGAGGGGAAAATCCGTGTACCTCGGTTCCAGCGTCCTTTTGTATGGACGCAAGGCGATTTGCACGCTTTACTGGACAGCGTCTGGCGCGGTTTTCCGATCGGGTCGATCCTGGTCTGGGATACAGATAGACGTGTCGAAACTAGGGACCGCATTGGGCCGATCCAGATCGGGGCTCCTCCGGATGGGGAGATTAGCTACGTGCTAGACGGTCAGCAGCGGTTATCTACGTTGGTGGGCACGCTACGGTTGACCGACGACGGCAACTCCACCGTGGATGGCGTGGATTGGAGTGTGTGTTGCGACCTCGAAACTCGGGAGTTTCTCCGAGTATCGTCGCATGAGATTGAGGCTCGGCATTTTCCGGTACGAAGCTTGCTCAGCACCGCAGGATTCTTCGCTGCCTGCCGGCGCATTGAGTCGTCGACTCGTAACGTGAAGAAGGTCCGACGTTGGATCAACGAGGCCGATCGTCTCGCAGCTGCGTTCCGGAACTACCAACTTCCGCTCATCCATATCCGCGAAGCGGATCTTGACAGTGCGGTCACAGTGTTTGCCCGACTCAACCGCAAGGGTCGCAAGATGACGGCCGATCAGATGGTTTCTGCGCTGACTTACCGTGAAGGTGCGTTTGATCTTTCTGAAAAGCTAAACGAATGCAAGGAAGAGCTCTATAGACTGGGGTTTGGCAGCATTGATCGGATACTCCTCCTGAGGGCCGTCCTCGCAGCCCTTGGTCGAGATATCTACGCGAAAGACTGGGCGGACCTTATGGTTAAGGCGGAGGTTCGGTCAAAGCTCCCGGAGAGTTTTGATGTAGCGGTGACAGGTATTTTGCGTGCACGGCGATTTCTTCATGAACTGGGCGTCACGTCCGATCGACTCCTGCCGTATGGACTCCAGCTTGTGCTGTTGGGCGAATTTTGTCGATTGTGCCCGGATCCGCCGCCGAACATTAGAAAGCTGTTGGAACGTTGGTTCTGGGTAACCTCATTCACTGGCTGGTTTGGTGGTAACAGCACCGCGCAAGTGACACGCGCGTTGCGGGAAATGCAAGACCTTGCCCGAGGCAACGTGACTAGCCTTCACGTCGTGGATTTCGAAGCACCGGCGCTGCCGTTTCCGAGTCGGTTCGATGGGCGTAGCGCCCGTGTGCGTGCATTTATGCTTTACCTTGCATCACTTCAGCCCCGCTCCCTTGAGGGTGACCAACTCAACCCAGGAGATCTGCTCTCCGCCCAAGGAACGAAGGCTATGGGATATGTATTGTCCAGCCCGTCCCAAGTGCCAGAGCATTTTAGTAGCCCCGCCAATCGAATGTTTGTGGACAGTGGCCAGATTGGCCAGACATTTACGGTGTTGGCCAGTTTAGATGATGACATGTTGACGAAGGTTTTGCCGGGTCACGACTTCCCGCCCAGTGCGCGGGAGCTGTTGCGTAACGATGATCGAGCTAATGTAATTCGAGTTCGTCTGAATGCACTGATCGCGGGCGAGAGGGCGTTCCTAGAGGAGCGGAATGTGGTGGCGCCCACGGAGCAGATGGCGGACATCATCGCTGACAGTGATAGTACAGATGATGAGTAATGGAACGACTGGGCGAAATGAAGGATGCGCAGGATCTGTTTGCATCGAGGGCGAGTCGTCGTGAAGCCGATCCGCATTCACCCTCAACTGCTCGTCGAGGCGTTCGACGTGCGAATCTGAGCTAGCGGACTCGCGTGCCCAGCGGAGGAGATGGGGACGGAAGGGATACTGCCGAATACATGGCAACTCTAATCGCGATTGTGGACAGACCACATGACTTGGGAGAACTTCGGATTCCAGTGATGATGCACCGGCCGAACAACAACCGGATGTCGGAACCGACTGAGGGCGATTCATTCGGCAGAACCGCGCCATCTGAGGGTCGGAGCGGCCGCGAGGGACGTGGCGGGCGGCGGGCTGCTCTGGTGAATTCGAAGGACTCGGTAGCGGGGTGGAGCAACTCAATTAGCGCGCGGATGCGCGTAGAGAAATGGCTGTTGGCTGACTTGTGGGAGCCGCGGTGCGAACGGCTGGGGCTCGATGCGAGCGCGGAGGACCCTCCGTTCCTTAAGCCCGCGGGTGCTCGAGTCGGCCAAGTCGGGCGGGGTTACCTGGGGCTTGAGGACCGTAACTCTGAAGCCGTCGGACGCCAGCGACCGGGGAGTATCGGCGTTCCTACGCAGGAACGGAAGTTGGGTGCTCGCCCAAATCAACCGCGTGGCGAAGCGCCATGCGTTGGAGGCGACCTCTGCGACCGTACACTGGCGAGAGCTTGTATAGCGGCGTGCCGACCCCAGTGCGCGTGGAATTCTTCGAAGAGAAAGCCTGCGGAACCCGCGTCGCGTGGAGCGACGGCGAGATCGTCGTTCGTCGCGGAGGCGCAGACGCAAACGCCGGCGGTGCGCGGCCTCGAAAACTGGCTGAGCCGTCATCACGCCGATCTTACCGTGGACCTTGCAGCCGCCATCCCAGCAAACGGATGCAGGGCGAGAATCCGTGTCTATGACCACCTTCGCCAAAGCTGGATTTACGGAACTTCTGCAGACCGTGGCAAGAAGGGCGGCGCCTGTTAGCGAAGCGCCGAAACGGCCTGAAGCAATTGGAGCGCGATACCTTATGACCGAAGGGCTGCGACAACGGACTCGGAAGATTGCGATCGCTCTCTCAGGAGGAGGTCACCGAGCCTCGTTGTTCGGACTCGGCGTGCTAATCTATCTCACCGACGCGAGTCGGAACCGAGATGTCGTTTCTATTTCTTCGGTGTCAGGTGGATCACTTACCAATGCTTACTTGGCCCAAAGGGGAGACTACTCAACCCTCACACCGGAAGAGCTGGAGAGTCGCATCGCCCGGCCCTTAGCTCGACAAGTGGCGCACCTCGGTACACTCTGGGCGTCCTGGATTACACGGGTCTACGTCGTCACGCTATTTGCTGGAATTGCGGCGTTGTTCGCGATCTGCTGGCTTCCGGTTGATTTTTTCTCGCGCACGATCTTTTTCGTTCTCGGGCTTACCGCTTGGGGCCTCCTCGCCGGCCTTCGGGGCAAGATGTGCGCCCTAGCTTTCCAGCGGACCCTCTATTCGGCGGGCAGACGCCCCAAGCTGGTTCGCGAAATCGAACGTAAGAATGTGCAGCACATCATTTGTGCGACAGACGTGCGCGCCGGACACCATGTGTATTTCTCGGGTGATTTCGTGTGCTCCTATCGGCTCGGCTGGGGGCGTCCCGCTGATTTCCGCTTGGCCGATGCCGTACAGGCATCGGCAGCATTCCCCGGTGCGTTCCCACCACGTTGGCTACCCACCAAGCAGCACAGCTTTGCGGACGGTGCTCAGAAGACTCCCCGGTACATGGTGTTGTCGGACGGCGGAATCTACGACAACATGGCCGAACAGTGGCCCATCGGAGTCCGTTCCCGCCAGAGACGGTGGCCGACGCAGTCCGATGCGCTCAAGGCACCCAATTCGCTAGTAGTCGTCGATGCGTCCGGACCGATGCGATGGGCGTCCGTCCGCCGATTGCGCGTGCCGGCGATTGGGGAGATCTTCGCGTTGCTCCGCGTCATCGGTGTGCTTTACGATAAGACGACAACCACACGCCGGAGCACCTTGGTGGACCGGTTTGATCGCGCGGCACGAAAGGGGCGAGGCCTCGAAGGGGCTCTTGTCATGATCAATCGTAGTCCGTATTGGACTGCGGACTACTTCAGCAAGCGAACCGAGACTTGGCCTGATCGGGCCAAGCGCGCGACCCGCGTACTCCAGGTGCTCGGCGACGAGAACCGTGAGAGGTGGGAGAAGCTCGCTGACGAGAATCTCCGCGTGAAGACCACACTCTCGCGCCTTGGAGGCCAGGTGGCCGCCGGTCTTCTCTACCACGGATACGTATCAGCAATGGCCAACTTGCACGTTATCCTTGGCTTCCCTCTGCTCCCGGTTCCGCCTGTCGACCGCTTCACGCAGATGGTCGATAGGTAAGTAGGCCAACGAGCGCGGCGGTGCTCTCGGATGTGCGCGCATCGGCGAATCTAGGATTGCCCCGCCCCCAAGTGTCTTCAAGGGCTGGGCAAACACAAGCCAACCGAGGTTCGCCCCCGCACGTCGGCCCGGCGTTGAGGCGCCAAGACATCCTCGTGTGTTGCCCTTTCGCTCCATGCGGGTTGGTGCAGATCGTCCGAGTCTGGCTGGATGTTCACGTAGCCCTTCTTCAGCGATCAACCTCATGAACCCGGGGACGCAATCTGCACCAATGTTGGCTGCCGTGGCCGGATCCCGCACGGGTGATCGGCCTTGGAGAGGATCCCAAGTGCTCAGTGCAGCTAGCCAGCGCTTAGGCCGCGCGCGACCCGGCCATCTCTTGGGGTCAGCGCCAGCGGCCTGGTCCCCTGCTCGGCGAAGATCACCTCAATTCCTATGTCGGTTGCAATCACCATCAAGGCGGGCGCTGAGTCCATCTCCATAACGGCGGCTAGCCAGTCGATCTGGCGAATATCGCGCGGACTGGGCTGACCGCTTGCGCCCGGAGGATGGGAATGCCATTCACCAACGTAGCGCACCTGTCCCGATGTTCTTCTGCGTATCCGGTCGATGTATTCTCCTACCCCCCGCACGCCTCGCTCGAAGCCTCCAATACTCTCGATACTATCATCAGGTGCCGCTGCCGCATGCACTAAGCAGATCGACCTCGCGGGAACATCAACTACTCCAAACAGCATGCCCCCAGTCTCAACAGGGAGTTTCTCTTTGCGCATCGCGAGTATCTGCCGTACAAAACCGGCATCCGTCGTGATCTTCCAATCATTCTTCCCAAGGTAGCGAGTTACTTGATCGGGTGGAGCTGTATCGAGAGTCACCTCGCCGTTCGAATCAAGCGTCCACACAGCGAGAACCGCTTCTGGTTGGTCTACCGCGTCACCCAGTTTCATGGCCACCAGCCCCGCCAACACTGACACGTTTGACTGCGGGAAGCGATTGCTGATCGCCCGACAACCACCTGTGTAGGCGAATGTCTCAACCGACCGGTCCAGATGACTTTTGAGGCTCCCCGTTTCCAACACAAGACGATAATACTGTGCCTCCAAGTCGCGTAATGTGAGGGCCCGATCGGCGGGCTCCGCCAGCAACACGGCGGCTGCGCCAGACGGATTGAAGAACGTACTGATTCGGCGAGCTGGCCCTTCATGATCCGAGATTCTGCGGGCGGCGCCAATAGAAGCTGTCGCGTCAACAATCAGATCCGCTGCGGCCATCGCCGACGAGATCGACCTGCCGGGCTCACCACCTGCGAATAGATCATTCGGGAGAGCGCGCGCGATTGCCTCTCGCTCCGCGACCACAGCGTTGAGGTGGTCAGCAAGGACATGTGCCTTGTGGTAGCCAATTCGATCGTTATGCCCGATATGGCGGGCGAGATTGTGGGGCAGCATTCGGTCGGGGTCGATCACCGTCCAAGTGAATCGGCCTTCTCGGGCCAAGCAGTCCGCAAGTGCGGAACCCAACGCTCCCGCGCCGATCAAGACAGCGTGCCGCGAATCCGGTTCGTCCCGGCCAGCGAGGCGAGCAGCTAGGTCATGCTCAAACTCAAGATGCACCTCCGCACACTCGATGGCCACCGGCTTCAAGGCCGAAGCGTCCGCAACCTTGGCACGGATGTGCTTGACGTATCCGACTGTTCCATCCTGCAGTTGCCTATCGTCTTTCAGTGCAATACCGAGCACGACCCCGATTTCCCCGACTGTCCGCTCGCTGACAAAGGCCCGCAAATCTGCACCGTCCTGTAGAACGTCGGGTGATGCGCGCACCGGCATTTGAACCATTACTGCAAGAAGTGAGTTGAGTAGCCACCGCGCGCCCGCATCGGTAAGCAAGTCCGAAAGGAGGCGGTTCAGGTCATCAACAAGGACAATTCCGTTCTCTCCTAGTATGGTCGACAGTTCATACAAGTTGACCGGCATGTGTCTGAGTGGCCGAACTCCTTGCGCCGGCAGTCTGTATGTCATGACACAGATTGGCAATCGTGGTCTGTCGGTGTCGTCGCAATCCTGCAACCGCTTGACTCGCAGGATGGGGCTGTGCTCATGCTCCTGTTCGGCGATCAGGACTTCCGTAGTCTCTTCATCCCATACAGACCGCTCGGTTACGAAGCTGAACTCACTGAGCAAGAAAACCGGATCGAGGGGCTGGCGGGTGTCGTGTAGCTTGCCGACCGACGCACGCTCGAACCAAGAAAGGACACGAGTGACTAGTTCAGCCGGCGTCCATCCCAAACTGGCTTCCGCCCACGGACGGTCATCAATACAGATGGCCGCGGGATGTCCCCGGGGAACAAGCATTTGATGCTCAGTGTCTGGAAAGTCGTCACGTAGCATCACCATCAACGGCATGCTCCCCCTCCCAAAGAGCACGCCAACCCGTTCGACGCGGCGTATTGGATGGACTGGTTCCTGTGGGGAGCCCGTGCAGATATCAAGAATCACGAGTTCTCCGCCATCATTCCGGCGAAGCTCGACTACATCTGCTACTCCATCGCCGTAGCGTTCCACAAACTTCACCAACGCCCCGGCATGCGGATTGCCGAGGCCATTCCAATCGGTGACCAACTCTGCATAGTTGGCCACCCATCTCTCCGTCCTCAACAGCCGGCCCGCGGCGTCTCCGAGGCTACGGACGTGCTGACCATCGAAGCCCCAATAATCGCCGCGACACCTTGCGCCGTGATCTTGAAGCCGAAGGGCCGAGGCTTGGCCTCTGAGGGCTTCTCCATTGTCACGACGAAGTCGCCGTCAAGGGCCTCCGCTACGGATCGGTAGTAGTTGGCCGCCTGGCGGTGTGGCGGCTGCTTATCCTTATCGTCTTCAGTCCCCTTCTCGGGTATCTTCCAGCTCGTCGACACCATTACCCCTCGCTCGCGACCCTGGGTTTCGAAGAGCCACTCCACGTCCGGCGTAGCCTTGGTCTGGTCTTCGCCACGCTCGGGGCCCAAGGCCTTGTACGAGCAGTGATGGCAGATCTTCAGCAGATCCCAGAGCAGCCGATCCTCATTGCCGTGGCTTTTTGTCAGTGAGACAATCGCTGAGATGGTATCGTGGTTGACATCCGACCCGAGTAACAGATAGGAGTCACGCCCTCCCTCGCGGAAGGTAACCTGCATGACAATTGACTCTTCGTTCCGGTCGATGACCGTGTTCTCGTCAGATCGCCACGCGAATGGACAATGAACAAAGAACTCCGCCTGGGCCGACTCTTCCTTCTTATAACCAGGAACCAATGAGCCGGCGGTGACGATCAAGTGCTTGTGTTTCTCGTAGTCCAACTCGTTATCCTCCATCCACTTCTTCATCCGTTTTGGCCGGGAAAAGACACGCACACCTTTCCCTTTCTTGAAGCGGTGCCGTGCCTCGGCCCGAATGAGCCTCGCATCTCCCTTGAGATTCTCTTCCAACACGGCTGCTGCTGGGACCCACAGTTCATCAATCTTGATCCGATCGTCACTCTGGTACTTCTTCGCGTGTTCAAGCCAGAAGAACTCGCCGAATCCCTTGCAATGATCGCTGTCGATGTGGGTGATGCACACTGCGTCGTAGTGGGTGCGGCCGGCCTTACGGAGGTCGAGCTTTAGTTCCTTCGGAAGATCGCACCGAAGATCTCCGCTGTCCTGTGAATTGCGTGTGTTAGCGTAGTCCACGAGTATTTTGCGGCCATCTGCCAGGTCGATACGCTGCGTATCGGCGTTTCCGAGCGGAAAGAAGTGGATTTTTGCTGTCATTTCGTGCTCCTCGGGGTTCCCGATGAAAAGTGAGATTGATTGCGTGGAAGACATGTCTCGCCGAGCATCGCTTCCTTTCGGTTGCTCAGCAAACAGCGATCCGTAGCGGTACAGTGGTGCGGGTCTTGTCGGATGCAGGACATGTCGCCGCTGCCGATGGCTGGGGCGTTCACGATGCTCATGCAACGGGTCTCGTCAGCAAGTCACTGCCGCGGCGGTTGGTGAGCAATGAGATTCCGTTGCGCGCGTTGGTCTGGAACACGCGGTCGGCCACGCGCAGATACAGGGCCACCGCCTTCCTATCCGGGTGGCCGTACTGATTGTCGACGCCAGCGCTGATCACCACGGTATGTGGCCTCACTTCCAGGATCATCCCCGGGTGGGCCGCGTTCTTCGATCCGTGATGGGGTGCTGCCAGCACATCGGCGGCCAGCGCATCACCGAACAGCGCCACAATGCGGTCCCAACGGGGGTTCTCCGTGTCTCCGGTAACCAGATACGAGAATCCTCCAGGCCTAGTGCCCTCGATCTTCAGCACGATGCTGCAGTTGTTCGAGTTGTCCATGTCCTCGATGTGCGGGGAGAACAACTCGAGTTGAAACTCCTCCGTCAGATTGTCGAGATAACGCGACTCCAACCGATCAAGCCGCACGGAGATCCGCTGGAGCGGTTTTGAGGTGCCCTTCCGACGCCGCTCGTGCTTCCGAATCACATTGAAGACCTGCTGTGCGTTCTCGGTATCCTTGTAGTACTTCGGATACATCACCCAGCCCGGGACGTAGTTCTCAAGCAGCCAGTCCAGGCCGACCGGGTCCGCGTGATCGTCATCGAGCCCGGTCAACACGATGCCCGCCAGGTCCCGCCGCTGCAGGAAGTGGCTCACCTTCAACTCAATATCCTCTGCCCGTTCGGCCAGCCACCGCGTATCCACCGCGATCGCCTGCGTGCCATGGCGGACGACGGTGAGATTCCCTTGTCCCACGTAGAGCGTCAGCACTTCCACGTTGCTACCCTTACCGCGCCATCGCGGATTCGTAGATTTCACGATTCATCTGCAACTCCAACGCGCGTACCGCGTGGGCCGCGCTCGCAAATGAGGTCCCGCACAACTCCGCCACTTGTTCGGTGGTCGGCGCGACGATCACGTAGTACACCAGGCTGCCTTCGTCTTCGACTTCCGCGACCTTGAGGTCGATTGCGGATCCGTCGATCAACGGCAACTGGCCCTTCCAGAAAAAGGTTCCCGTGGAGGTAGACAGCCGAGGTTCCAACGACGGGAACAACAGCCCGAGCACAACCTCATCGCGCACGCGGACTGCGACTGAGACCGTTCCCAGCGTTTCATCACCTTGCGGGCCGTCGTCTTCTCGATCGTCGTTCGAAGCACGATGGTCTTGAGGCCAGATCCCCGGGTCGTCGGTGACTTTCACGTCAGCCGGTGTGATTTCGTGTACAGCGTCGTCTCCGCGAAACAGCACGTAGTGCCGGACCGCGTACCGGTCCAGCCCTCGCTGTCCGTCGTTCCGGTGCGTCACGAGCAATGCGTAGAAGAAGTCCAGGTTGTGAAGTTCGTGGTTCACGATCCTACGGTAGGTCGCCCTGTCACCACCGCTCAGCGTCGGGTAACCGTTCACATGATGGGTGTGCCAATTGCCGAGATGTTCGATTGACGGGTCCTCAGCCTCGATCCGTCTGAACACCTCTGTCTGATAGTCTCCATCCTGAAAGAAGCTCGTGCGCGAACGACGTGCGTTTGGACCCGGCTCGATCACGCCCCTGGCCTGGATTACGACGGAGTCCCCTTCCTCGGCGAAGTGGCCTATCACCCGCCCCCCTGTTTCCTCGCTGTCGTAACGATCGCATTCCTCGAACACGCTCTCCAGCACCGCACCGGCGATTTCCACCCGGACCGCCGGGTGCTCACTCCTCTTCTTCATGGCCTCCTCCGCAAACCAAGCATCCGTCCTGCGGGGACAGAATCATCCGCTGCATCTGGAAGTTCCTCGAAAACGGATGCACAGCTCGGTTGCCCCACACCAGGTAGTTGTCATCGATCGGGGTCATGAACTGCGGTCGAGATACCGCCGCATCGCCCAGCGCATCCAGGGTAAACCGGGTGTGGAGAGCAGCTATGAACCCGATGTCGACAGACAAGCCCGGCGAGTCTTTGATCTCCTCGATCTCAAGGTCGTAGACTCTCTGCCGCTCCTCCTCCGACACGAGATCGATCTCCCGCACGCCGTCTCGGAATTGCGTCCGCTCAAGCACTCCCTCGAGACATGCCAGGCATCCATACTCTCCCGGTCGAAAGGAGTACACTTCGCCTCCGATCCCGCGCGTGAACACGCGACCCACGGTGAATGGCGTCTCCGTCTCGACGCAGACCTCATTCAGCCGGTACCGGCTTGGTTCGTTGTCCGTGCCCACCACCACGACACTTGCACGCTCGACCTCATCTCTCAGTCCTCGCCACAGGAGGATGTCCTCGTCGAACATTCTGACTTCCACCTGCGGGTTGCGGTCCCTTATCACGTCGGCGACGGCCGCCGTCTTCCGCCATCCCAGGTACCGGAGTCCACAGACATGTCGGATGACGTTCTCGACTTCCAGTTCACCCTTGTCCACAAGGATGAAGTTCCGCACGCCAGACATGACGAGATGCTGCGCTACCTGCCCACCTCCTGATCCGCACCCCGCGATCAGCACCCAGAGGTCCTCGAACGCCCTCACGTCGAACAGGCGTTCGATCCTCGCGAATAATCGATCCTTCACGTCTCGCGTCCCTCTTTCGGCCACGCCCCCGCCCGCCGCCAAACCGAATAGTGCTGGATCCACCGTCGGAATAGCGCTACCGCATGCATCACGTCGTGCTGCCCCGGATTCCATGCCGCCAGGGCGCCGTAGATGCACAGCGTCCCATCGGGCCACCTGTGCGGGCATCCAGCCTCGATGGGTTCCGCCGCGACCACCGGCGCCTTGTTGGGATAGCCGTGCGGCAGTGTAACGGTCACGTCGACGACCGTCTCACCACTGAATTCTCGAAAGACGAGTTGAATCTCCCGGTCGGCGCTGATGGCGATACGGTAGTCCTCGTTCGCGTCGACCATCCTGTCCAGCTCGGCCGTTACGCGGGACGGTGGGATGTCCGGAAGGAAACACCAGATCGGTACAAGACAGGCCTTCTGTTGTCCGTTCCGCTCGATTACGAAGGCGGCACCGTCCTGAGACACCTCGTCAAGAACCTCACCTGGCCTGCGTCGCAAGGCCATCATCGACAAGGCCTTGAATTCGATTTGCGTCGTGTTAGTGCTCAATTCCAGCTCCTGGCCAGTTCCCGGTCTGTCGGTACACCTCGTATTTCGCCAGCCATTTCGCGGCTCGCTTAATCACGAACGTCAAGTTGTGCCGGCCCGGATTCCACATGTGCGGGTGGAGGTAACAGATTCGGTTCCCGGAGTACCGGTGCTTAGATGGCGCCAACGCTGGCTTCCTGACATGCACTTCCGGCATGCCATTCGGGTATGATTCCGGGAAGGACACGGCTAGTATGTAGACGTGCCTGCTGGTCTCCAATGCGACGAGCGCCATCACGCCGCCTTCAGTGGTCGGGTGGCCCTCCACGTAGTCGAAGTACCGCTGAGCGTCAGCGATCTCTCGGCGAATCCTTGGCAGATTCATCGTGGGTCGTGCCCCCACCCATACTCGCCACCGAGGTCTTCCTGCATCGTGAGGGGCTTCTTGTAGCCCCGCTCTGACGGATCGCTGCCACCCCGTTCGCGAATCTCGCCGTTCGGCAGGATCTCGATGGGGGTGTCCTCTTCGGAGTCCAGGAGCCGCTCAAGCTCGCGGATGGTCGGTTTCTTGGCCATGGAATCCTCCTCGTAGTCGCGGTCTCTGCATAACTGTAGTAACTACGCACGTAATGATCAAGGGTGCGCGATCCCGATAGTCGCGGGCCAGTCGCACCACCGGGCTCCACGGAAGGACGGCTGCTCGTGTGCTCAACCCCCCGATGCTCGCGGATTTCGGGCCGGCTCAGTAGCCACGCACTCCCAGCTTCCTCTCGGAGTTCCTGAACCGCGTCAGCGAATGCGGGGTCCCCTTCACGTCGCCGTACCAGACTGCTCCGAGAGACCGACGTGCCAGCCGACAGTCGACCAGTCCGATGGCGCGGGGACGGCAAGTGCCGTCGGGCGTCCGACGGCCATGCCCATGCCCATGCCCTTCAGGCCGCTCGTAATGGACCGCACGCTGCACAGGCGAGAGGCCGATGGGCGCAGAGTTCCTACGCCAGGCCCGGCCTTGCTAAGCGGTAGCCGACCGTGATGCGGGGTCCCCATGGTATGCCCAGTGTTCGGTAGCGAGCTGAGCTGGTCACTCCTCGCCGTAGAACCGGGCGACCGCGCCGTCCCCGGCCAGTTCGGCGCGGACGTAGTAGGACGGCATCTGGGGCGAGGCCCAGCGTCCGGCGACCTGGACCGCGGCGACGCCCGCGCCTGAGGCCACCAGGTCCCGCGCCATCCCGATGCGCGGCGAGTGCCCCGAGAAGCGGCCGACCAGCCCGGCAGCCTTGGCTGCCTTGCCGATCCGCTTCGACACGGCCTTGCCGGTACGCAGCCCGAAGACGCGGGCGCCGGGGGAAGCGTCCGGGCCGTGGATCGCCCGAAGCTCCGCAGCGGCGTCCCTGCCCACGTACAGGGTGGCCCCGTTGCCGTCCTGGTCACTCTTCGAGCGGCGCACCGTGACCCTGGCGGACCCGTCGCTGCGGAACTACACGTCGGCCCAGGTGAGCGCGGCGGCCTCGCCACGCCGGAGCATGGCGTCCCGCATGACCGAGACGAGGGCCACGTCCACGCGCCCGCCGCGGCGGGCCGTGCGCGCCCCCTCGGTGCGGCCGCCCGGTCCGGTCCGGCGCAGATGGGCGGTCGCGCGGATCGCCTCCAGCGCCTCGGCCGTGAGCGCGGCGGCCTGCCTCGGGGTGCGGCCCTCTTGCGCCGCCCAGCGGGTGAGCCCGCGCATCACGCGCCGGACGCCTTCGTTGTCGTCCGGATTCGCGTGTCCGGCCTCGCTGTGATGGTGGCGGATCTTCCGATCCGGTCGGAGTGGCTTCCTCTCGCCACACGTCAACGCGGTTGCCGGTCGCTGCCACCCGCAGAACGCAGTTCCGCCGATAGGTGGTGGATGACGCTGCGTTCGAGCGATTCTCGCCGATCGTCTTGGCGGACGGCTTGCCGGGTTTTCCGCCACATCCACATCACGCCTTCCGTCCAGCCGTCAAACCAAGCTCGCCGCAACTCATCATGACGGGCCTCGCACTCAGGGCCGTCGTATCGTATCTCTCCCATTCTTCCAGCCTTGTCGTCTCGGTTCCCTCCAAGTTGTCGCCCGCGGAGCTGGAACTAAATGGCAGCATGAGCCCAAGGGCGTCCCGGGTTATCACCCATGCTCCCCTTCGGCTGCTGCGCGGACCTTTCCGCAACACCTTGCCCCGGCGCGATGCGAGCGACGGCAAGTGTCGACGGGCATGCTCCTTGCACTAACGCGGTGCGGCCCGGCTGGCCCACGGCGGCTTCAGCCTGTCGGTCGGACGCCGGTCGCGAAGGAACGCGGCGGCAGTTTCCGGGTCTCAATAACAGTGAGCGACTTGACGGGCACAGTGATTCGACATTGGCCCCAAAGACGCTTTCAGACGGGAGAGGAGCCCGAAATGGGCGATGTCCTCAGCGATTCTTCGGTCGGTTTTGCGCGCGATAACGGGATTTATCGCGCGCTACGGCTATTTGATCGCATCTCTGTGAAGCCCGTCAAAAGATATGTGACCGCAGTCTCGCGCGCCAGTCGTAGGGAGAGGACCGGGAGCAGCGGTCATGCCGACCGTCGGCCGCAAGTCCTTAAGACCTCTACGAAGAGGCAATCTTCAGCGCTGTTGCCTGGCGGCCAATTGTGCCGCGCCGCTACGTCGCGCCAGCAGTCGCTCGCCGTAGCGTTGCACCATCCGCGCACTCTTCCAGCGCCCGGCCTGCAGGATCGCCGGTAACTCGATTCCGCAGGCGATCATGTCTTGAACCGGCCCCACGCGCGTGCTGTGCCCCGCCAAGGCGTCCACGGTGTCGGCGGGAAGCCCGGCACGCAGGGCCATCGACTTGTAGATGCGGGGCACCTGACTCGGAGGGAGTTGCTCCCCCACCGAGCCGTCCTTACGCACCGAACGGAACAACCGCCCCCCGGCGGTCCCGCTGCGGCCGAGCCATATCTTGACGATCCTCACCGTGTCGCGCGCGAGAAAGAGCATGGCGCCTGCCCCCTCGGGATCCGTCTTGCTCGTTCGCACGAGCAGCGTCGCGGAACCATCGGCTTCCTCCACGAGGTCGGACACGTCCAGCGACACCAGCTCGGATCGGCGCAAGAGCGTGTCGTAGGCCACGGCTAGCAGCGCGCGGTTCCGCGCGTCGATCAGCCGCTTTCCCGCCGCCTTGATCAGTCGGTTCCGGAGCGGCCAAGTGAGCCCGGTCACCTGCGTTTGTCTGCGCCCCCGGTTCCGGTACATCCGCTGGAGGGCCAGCTTCACGGCCGTGCTGTCCGCCGGGTTCGGCAGGCGTAGCGTCTTGTGGAGCGTAGCGATGCTGGACACGTAGCGGCGCACGGTGGCCGGAGCCCTGCTGCTGCCCATGTCCTCGATGAAGGCGATCAAAGTGGTGGCGCTCGCGGGCACGGCCACCATGCCGTCCTGCTCGCACCAGACCAGGAATACCCGCAGGTCGGCCCTCAGCGCCCGCTCCGTGTTCCGGCTGAAGGCGCTGCTAACCGTCTCGAAGAAGCGAGCTAACTGCTCCGCCACCTCCGCGTCTGATTCTGCACCGGTCAAGGCATCTATGTGTGGTTTCGTGTCTGCATCTGGCATCGAGTGGCCTCCGGTTCGATCGCAAGGACCGCGCGTTTTGCGTGCGATAAATCCCGTTATCGCGCACAAAACTCCCTGCGAAACAGGAGGCGAACTCGAGGATGAACATGATTGGTCAAAGGACTACGTCGGACGGATGGGCGTGCCTCGCACGTCCTTGGCAGGCGACACTCGCCCTGGCCCTCGCACTGCTGGCGGGCACCGGGACTGCTGCGGCACAGGACACCATGCCCCCGGGGCTGAAGTCCGCGAGGCTCCTCGGGACGAAGCTGATGCTCGCATTCGATAAGCCGGTGGTGATAAACGAGACCTCGCGGCTGATGAAAGGGTTCACGGTTGACGGGATCTCGGACAGCGCCAGCGTGCATCCGACTGCGATGACCATGGACAACCGGACGGCCACGCTCGAACTCGGCGCGGGCGCTGATCCGGGGCAGACTGTCACGGTGAGCTTCGACCCGGACAAGGTCCCCAACACAGAGCCCTCGTTGCTGTATCCGAACGGTCAGTACATCCCCCTGCGCTACACCGACGGCACCTTAGTGCCGGAGTTCTCCGGCGCGCCGGTGACCATCGGTCCGGACCCCCCCACCGCCTCGGTTTCGTTCGTGAGCGGGGCGACAGTCGAACTGAGTTGGACGCTTCCTGCCCAGCACCCGGACGTGAGGGTGACCGCCGTGGAACTTTCTTGGACGTCGCGGACCAAGCCCGACCTCCCGGGGATCCCGGACTTTCGCCCTCATCCAAACAGCCGTTTCCCTTTTGCCGCGACCGGGCCTAAGACGTGGGCTGTGCGCCACGGGGGCGTCACCCATTACTACCGCGTCCGGCTCGTCACCAACTTCGGCGACGTGGATTCCGAGGTCGTGTCGTGGACGAGTGATCAGGATGGCCTGAGACCCGCCACCGGCTTGACGGCGTCGAACGCGACGCAAACGACGGTCGACCTGGCGTGGACGCTGCCCGACCAGCCCGCGTGGGCAAAGCAGGTGGCGAATTGGATCTGGAGCGAAGTGCAACAGCAGCAGGCGGATGGGACCTGGAGCACGATGGCGAAGCTTGCCGGCGACGCGGTGGCGCACACCGTTACCGGGCTGAGCACCGGGACCGCCTACAGCTTCCGTGTCAAGCTCATGCACACCACTCATTCCGCACCCTCGGAGCCCGTGTCCGTGACCACCTTGGACGACAGGGCACCGCTGACGGCGGCGTTCCACGATGTGCCGGCCACGCACGGCGGCAGGCGCGCCGACTTTAGCTTCGAGCTTCGTTTCAGCGAGAACTTCCCGGGGAAGCTGCCCTACAAGAAGCTCAGGGACGAGGCGCTTAGTGCGACGAACGGCCGAGTGACGCACGCGCGCCGCGCGGCGCAGAACCAGAACCAGCGCTGGATCATCACGGTGCGGCCGCTCTCGTCCGAGGACGTGACCGTGACGCTGGCAGCGACGACCGATTGCTCCGCCGCAGCCGCGATCTGCACGCCGGACGGTCGACCGCTGTCGAACTCCCCCTCGGCGACGATCCAAGGGGCGTCGGCGCCGCAGGCGACCGGCGTGAAGGTGTCATCGGACGCCGGCGCGGACAGCACCTATGTCTTGGGCGATACGATTCGCGTGACGCTGACTTTCAGCCAGCCGGTGGAGGTGACGGGCACGCCGCAGCTGAAGATCGACATGGACCCGGCGCACTGGGGCGAGAAGTGGGCCAGCTACGAGAGTGGCGGAGGGGACGACATGACGTTCGCCCACGTGGTGGTGGAGCCTAACTTCTCGACCCAAGGGATCGCGGTGCTCGCGAACACGCTACGGCTCAACGGTGGCACGATCAGGTCGAAGGCGACAGATGCGGCCGCAGACCTGGCGCATGCCGGGCTGGCCCACGATCCGGCCCACAAGGTGGACTGGCGGCAGTCGGCGAGCGCGGGTGACGTGGCCAGCGGCGACGTGGTGGAAGACCCGTTGGCTGTCGCGGACGAGGCGCTGGCCGTAGCGGACGGGTTGAGCCCGGACGAGGCCGCCGCGGCGCTGTTCGGTGAGGGGACGCTCAGCGAGGCCCGGCAGGCCGCGCTCGACCGTCTGGGCAACCGGAACGGCGGCTACGATCTCGGGGACCTGCTCTCCTGGATCGAGCGCTGCCGAAGAGGTGAAGCCCGGTGCGGAGGGACACCTACCGATTCCAGTCCCACTTCGGGCGCCGCCCTCGTCGGGGCTGCGGCAGCCGGACGCCGGGGGAGCTCCAGGCGCCGCGGACGCTCGCGAGTCCGCGGCACGGGTCGCCAGGCGGGCAAGGCCGGATGGGCGCTCACCGTGCTGCTTGCCACCGCAATGACCTGGTCATGCACCGGTGATGCGATAGCGCCAACCGCTCCGGCCGCCACTGTACCGGATCCGGGTTTCCTGACGGTCGAGTGGAGTGGGCCGGCAGCGAGAGCCGATATCGGCGGCCTGCTGGAGTTGGAGGGTCCGACAATCGACGCCGTGCGGGCTTCCGGTCTCGAGCTGTACGAATCCGGAACAGGGGAGCGCCATCAGATCGTCGTGGCGGGCGTTCTCCGGCCGGGTCCCCTCATGCAGTTCCACGTGCCGGACCGCAACCAGTTCGCTATGTACCGGGTCCGCGTCCTACAGGTTACGGGTGAGGGCTACGGGCTCCGGGACCCAACGGAGTACCGGGCCGTGGTCGTCACGAACTGACAACCCCCACCAAGATGGGTCCCCCGACGTGCGCGGCGAGGTCCGAGTGCGTCGGGGGAGCCACGCCCACAGCGGCCGGGGCGCGCGCAGGTGTCGCGCGGCCCGGCCGCTTAAGGGTTGCACCAAGCAGCGCCTTCTTGAGGGGCCGGATGGTGCCGGGTTGTCCGGTAGAGCCCCCGTCACCGGCAACCCCGACTTCCCGTCCCGCCATCCCCGCACCAGCACACGTCGGCCTGCTGGCGCCGTAGGGCCGTCCGCCCGCCGCGCATGCCATGAAGCGCGCGGCCGGTCCGCGAACGCCATCCCTCTCCGGGCCGGGAATCGACTAGCTCCACTAGCGTCGTCCTCTTCCCAGCGGCCGGACCGGCCTCGCGAACGGCATCCCCTTCCCGCGAACGCTCGGCTTCCGGCACGCCGCCCGGCGCGTGTCCCGAACCGGTCGCACCTGCGCCGGGCTCCGTCGGTCGAGCCTCGCACGCCACCCCCCGCTGTCGCATCCCCCTGCCCCGTGGGGGCGTGCGCCGCCGCACTGGCGGCGGGCTCCCGGGCGTCCCGGACAACATCGGATAACTACTTACACCACGGACACTTAGGAGATCTCCTAAGAGTTGACTTCCTGGAAAAGGTCCTTTCAACGTTACGGGCCTTGACACGGCTGGATCGGCTCTCATGCAGACCCTGGAGGAGCAATTCAACACACGGCTGAACGCGTTTCTGGGCAGCACGGGCATGTGCCCGACGACGCTCGGCATGATGGCGGTGGGCGACCCGAGCCTGCTGCGCCAGATCGAGCGGGGACGCTCGCCGTCGCTCAGGACGGCGGACCGGATTCTGGCCTTCCTGGCCGCCTACGAGGCGGATCCGGCCGCTGCGATGGCTCGGTACGCCCGGCTGGCCCGGCTGAGGCGGACGAGGCGGGCGGCGCGAGACGGGAAGACGAACCGGAGCGAAGCGATGAGTAGAGACCGGAGGACTGAGAGAACGAAGCCGGAGATCCGTTTCCTGCGGATCTCGGAAGTCGAGGCGCTGACCGGCCTGTCGCGGACCACGATCTACGACTGGTCGGCGGACGGGCGCTTCCCCCGGGCGGTCCGGCTGAGCGGGCGCGCGGTGCGCTGGATCGAGTCGGAGGTCCTGGAATGGATGGATGAGCGGATCGAGCACGACCGGGTCGGGGAGGGACGCCCCGGCGCCAACACCACAACGGAACCCCAAAAGGAGGAGACCGAATGAGAACGTTGTCGAGAACGCTGAAGGCGGCGGCCTGGGCCGCGCTGCTGGCGCTGACGCCGGGTGTGCTGCTGGCGCAGGGCACGAGCCCGTGGGTGGACGCGGTGAACGAGCTACAGACGCAGTTCACGGGACCGATCGCGCGCGGGCTGTCGCTGATCGCGATCGTGGTCGGCGGGCTGATGTTCGCGTTCGGCGAGGGCGGCAGCAAGCGCACGCTGGCCGGGATCATCTTCGGGATCGGGATGGCCGTGGGCGCAGTGAACTTCCTGGGCTGGCTGTTCTGATGCGGTGTCTCACTCGCTGGGCTGGCTACGCGGCGCTGAACCGGCCGTTGACGGTGCTTGGCGTCGAGCGGCGGCTGTTCCTGCTGGGCGCGACGCTCGCGGTCTCGGTGTGGAACGCGACGGCCTCGCTGGTGGCGGGCGGCGTGATCTTCACCGGCTGCTACGGCGCGGGCTGGCTCGCCGGCCGGAGGGACCCGGCGATGCTCGCGGTGATCCGTGCTGCGTCGCGCCACCCGGCCAGGTTCGATCCGGGCAAGTGGGCGGCTGAGCCGTGGCACCTGAACGTCCGGGGAGCCGGCGAGTGAGGGTCGCCGAGGAGCTTCGGGCGCACGAGGCGGCGGGCTCGCTGGCCGAGGAGCTGCCCTACTGGGGCTGGCTCGACGATGGCCGCACCTGCCTGGCGCGTTCGGGCGAGTTGATCGCGGCGGGACGGCTGCGGTCCGCTGCCGTGGACGGGCGCACGCCGGAGCAGGTCGACCGGGTGCTGGGTCTCTGGCAGCGCCTGCTGTCGGGTCTCGACCCGAGCGCGCGCCTCTACTTCTATCTGCTCCGGCGCCCGGCGGCCATCGCGCGGGGGAGCGAAGAGAATGGCTCCGATATCGCGGCCGTCTCGAAGCGGAAGCGCGCCGCGTTCCTCGACCGCCGCGTGCAGCGCCTCGACGCCTACGTCGTCTGGTCGCTCGGGTCCGCTCTCCGTCCGGTGGCTAGGCGCACGCGGTCCGGACCGCTGGCCCGGCTCGCCCGGCTGCGGAAGCGCCGGAAGAAGGGCGCGCCGACGTACCTGGCGTCCGAGATCGAGGCGGCGGCGGACCGGTTCCGCGCGATGGTCGAGGCGGGCCGCTCGCTCGTGGCCGAGCACACGCCCATCGAGATGCTGGGGGCCGCCGACGCGTCCCGGCTTCTGTCGGCACTCATCAACCGCCCCGGCACGCCGTGGGACGGCGCGACGGGCAGCGGCATGAACTGGCGGCTCGCGCTGTCGGAGCTGGAAGCCGAGCGCAGTCACCTGAGGCTCGACGGCGAGCCGGTGATCCTCTACTCGCTGCTGTCGCCACCCGGGCAGGCGCACGCGAACCTGCTCCGGGACCTGTACTGCCTCGACGCGACGCTGACCGTCTCGCTCGAATGGCGGCCGTGGACCGTGGAAGCGGCCAGGCGCCGGATCCGGGGCGCGCAGCGTCACTACTTCTCGCGCCGCTACTCGATGATGGCGCACGTGCAGGAGACCGAGGGCACGGCGTCGGCGATGGTCGATTCGGCCGCCGCGGTCGAGTCGGACCGGCTGGGCGCCGCGCTCGTCGAACTCGAAGCCGACGGCGTGGCCTACGGCGACGCGACGCTCACCGTTGCGCTCCACGGCGAACTGGACGAGATCGAGCGGCTGGACGGCGACGTGCGCCGCCTGTTCGCCGCGCATGACGCGAAGGCCGTCCGCGAGGGCTACGGCCAGCTGCCCGTCTGGTTCTCGCGTCTGCCCGCCCAGCCCCGCAAGCGGCAGGTGAGGACGGTGTTCGTCTCGGCCGGCCTCGCGGCTTGCCTCGCGCCCGTGTTCGGGCCGCCCCGGGGCTCGGCCCGGTGCAGGCACCTGGACCGCGGGTCGCTCGCGGTGCTGGAGACGCCTTGGCGCACCGCGTACCACTACGACCTGTTCCGCGGCGACGTGGGCCACACGCTGATCCTGGGCGCGACGGGCTCGGGCAAGAGCTTCGCGCTCAACTTCCTCCTGGTCGAGGCGCTCAAGTACGATCCGCGCGTGCTCATCCTGGACCTCGGGGGCTCGTACCGCTGGCTGACCCGGTTCCTCGGGGGCCACTACTTGGAACTCACGCCCGCGGGCGACGCCGAGACCGGGCTCAAGCTTCAGCCGTTCGCGCTGCCCGCGGGCACGCGCACGTTTCAGTTCCTCACCGGCTGGGTGCTCCGCCTGCTGAGGCTCGGCGGCTACGAGCCGACAGGCGCGGACACGAGCGAGATCCGCTCTCGGATCGAGGACCTGTACGCGCTCGGCGCCGAGCGCCGCACGCTGGGCGTGCTGACCGGCTCCCTCCCGGCCGCCATGTGGCCGGCGCTCAGCCGCTGGACCGGCGACGGCGTCTGGGGCCGGTTCTTCGACAACGCGCCGGTCGGCGGGGCCGACCTCGAGTTCCGGGATTGGCAGGTGATCGACCTGGCGGGCGCGGCGGAGCACGCGGATCTGTGCGAGGCCGCGCTCGCCTACCTGCTCGAACGGTTGCGGCTGGAGATCGAAGACCCCCGGGAAGCCGCGCGGCTCAAGCTGATGGTCGTCGACGAGGCGTGGCGCTACCTGGCCGACCCGGCGGTGCTCGCCTACCTGGCCGAGGCGGCCAAGACGTGGCGCAAGAAGAACGCCGCGCTCGTGCTCGCGACCCAGTCGGCCGTGGACATGACCGGGACGTCCGGCGCATCGGCGCTGCTGGAGTCGATCCCGACGAAGCTGTTCCTCGCGAACCCCGAGTTGCCGGACGGGGTCGGCGACCTGTTCCGGCTGAACGATTCGGAGGTCGGGCGGATCCGGGAGCTGACGCCCAAGCGCGAACTGTATCTCCGGCGCCCGGACGAGGCGGCCGTGCTCCGCCTCGAAGTCGATCCGGAGAGCTACTGGCTCTACACCTCTTCGCCGCTGGACGCCGAGAGGCGCGCCGAGGCCGTCCAGAGACACGGCCTCGCCAAGGCGCTCGAAGTCCTGGCGAACCCCAATCCCCAACCCACTACCCCAAGGAGGACATGACGCCATGAGGCTACCGATCGTCACCGCCGTACTGACGCTTCTGCTGGCCGCGTACCCCGTGGCCGCCCAGGAACACAAGGCCGCTGAGAAGCGGAATGAGGACGCGACCTTCCTCCGCGTGCCGGCCGCCGAGGACGGCCAGGACCGGATCCACGGCATACGCGCGCGCGTGCGCCATACTACGGTAATCGTGCTCCCGGCCTCCGAGCGCATCCTCGATTTCGTGGCTGGCGACTCGGAGTACTGGCACCTGACCGGCGCGGCCAACGTCGCGTACCTCAAGCCACTGGCCGAGGACGCGGCGACCAACGTCGCGCTCGTCTGCGAGTCGGGCCGCATCTACTCGTTTCTGGTCTCGGAGCACGGCGACGAACCCCCGCACCTGGTCGTCCGGGTCGAAGACGGACCGGATGCCGCGGGCATGCCAGGCGCAGGCGCGCCCGCGTTCGTCGCCCGGAGCGAGGTCGCCGCATACCGGGAGATGGCCGCCGAAGCGGCCGAGGCGGCGCGCAGCGCGCAGGCTGCGGCGGACGCGGAGATCGAGGCGTTCCGAGCTTCCTACCCCACCCGGCTCGCGTTCGAGTACCGGCTGGACCGCGACGCTTCGCGCCGTCCGTTCCTCGTCGAGGCGATGTGGCACGATGGGCAGTTCACGTATCTGCGCTCTCGCGCCCAGGAGGCGCCGGCGCTCTACGAGCTGCGGGACGGCGAGCCGAGCCTGGTCGCGTTCGATCTGACGGAGGACGGGCTGTACGTCGCCCGCCGCGTGCTGGGCGACGGCTGGCTCCAGATCGGGGACGAGCGGACGGCCTGGCGGTTCGAGCCCGGGGACGCGCGATGAGCCGCTGGAAGCAGTGGATCAAGGAGCCCAAGGGCGCGCTGCCTGGCGGCATCATCACGAAGGCGGGGATCGCGCTGATCGGCGTGCTCGTCGCCGGCATGCTGTTCTCGTCGTCGCTCACGGGTCCCGACGAGGACCCGATGGCCCCCGCTCCCTTCGAGGCGCAGGCCGTGGACGACCGCGCGGGCCGCTCGTTCGAGGGACGGCTGCGCGCCGAGGCGGAGCGCCATGCCCAGCAGGCGGCGGCCGATGACGCCCGCGCAGACAGGGAACGCCGCCGGGCCGAGGCCGAGACGGCCGGTGCCGGAGGCGAAGGCGGAGCCGGAAGCGGCGAGCGCGGACCGGGAGGCCGAGGAGACGGGGCCGCCGGCATGGTCCCGGCCGAGTACGAGCTTCGCGAGGCGCTCCGGCTTGAAGAGATCGAGCGGCGGACGCGCTCGCTTCGCTCGGTCCCCGTCGCCCAGACCTATAGGGATCCGAACGAGCCGCGCGACGCCGCCCGTCCGTCGCCGGTTGAGCCCGAGCCGCCCGAGGCCGCACTCGACGCGATGCTCGCGTCCTTCGGACAGTCCGTCGCCGCCCTCGAGGCGGAGATGCGGGCGGGGCTGGCGGCCGAGGGGCTCGCGCCCGGCTCGCCGCAAGCTGTATCGGAGGGCCATCGCACGCCCGGCCCGGCGGACCCGACCCTCAGCGTCCGGCCGCTGGACCCGCCGGGCTGGGAGCGGATCCGGGAAGGCTCGTTTCTCGAAGCCGTGCTGCTCACCCAACTCTCGGGCGAGTTCCCCGGACCCGTGCTCGCGATGGTGTCGGTGCCGCTGTATTCGGCGGACCGGCAACGGGTCCTCGTTCCGCGCGGCGCGCGTGTCGCCGGCACCGCCCGGGCCGTGCAGAACCGCGACCAGAGCCGGCTGGCGGTCGCGTTCCACCGGCTGCTGATGCCCGGCGGAAGCTGGATCGACCTCGAGTTCGCGGGTCTGAACCAGGCGGGCGAGGGCGCGCTGAAGGACCAGGTGAGCCGCCACTACTTCTCGACGTTCGCGGCCGCGGGCGCGGTCGGCGCGCTGAGCGGACTCACGCTGGCCGGAGCCTCGCCCTACGGCCTTCGGGCCGGCATCGGCCAGGGGCTCGGCGGCAGCGCCACCTCCGTCCTCGACCGGTTCCTGAACCGGATGCCCGAGATCACGATCCGCGCCGGCCACCGGCTCCGCATCTGGTTCACGGCGGACGCACTGGTCCCAACCCCCACCACACATCGATGACACGAAAGGACTCTCCCATGCCTCACCGCATCCTCGCCCCCGCTGTTTTCCTTGCGCTGTTCACCCTTGCGAGCCCCGCGCCCGCGACTGCCCAGTTCGACTTCGGCAGTTGGGTCCAGCGGGCCACGATCATCGCGAATCAGATCAGGCAGATCTCGCACCAGGTCAGCCAGATCCGGTCGATGGCCCGCCAGCTCTCCGAACTCGAGGACCAGCTCGACCACATGGAGCGCGCCGCGCGCGGCGAGATCGACGCGCTGCTCCAGCCGTTCTCCCGGCTCGCGGCCGAGCCCGTCGGACTGGTGCGCGACGGACTCTCCTGGGGATCGGACTTCCGGGGCGCGGCCCGCGAGACGGTCGATGCCGTTCGCGGTATGGGGAGCGGCGGCCGCTCGTTCACCGGACTCTGGCGGAGCGCCCGAAACACGGCCGACCGGGTGAGCGAATCCGACATCCTCGCGCTGTTCCGCGACCAGCCGCCCGCGGCGGCGGCGCGCGCGGCCGAAGACTATCGCCGCGCTCGCGAAGCCGCCGACCAACAGCGCGTCCTCGACTACGCGACGCTCGACGCGGCGGCAGAGCTCAGCGAGACCATCGAGAGCGCGCAGGGCTCGTTCGCCGGACTGACCGCGAACGGCAACCTGTCCAACACGGCCCTCCAGCAGGCCGAGGTCGCGGCCGCGCTGAGCCAGGGCCGGATCAACGCGGGCGTCGCCCAGGTGCTCGCCCACCAGGCCGCCCAGGAGGCCAGCCGGGCGCAGTTGGCCGAACTCGCGCGGCTAGAACAACTCGCCGCGTGGAGCGAGAGCCGGGCCCGCGCGAACGCGATGGCGGGCACGCTCCGCGGCGCCGCTTCCCGGAACCGCACCGCGCTCCGCGACGGGCTGCTTCTCAAGATCCCGTCGTTCTACGCGGGCAGCAACTAGGGGGCGTCCGCCATGCAGCAGTCCATCGACCCGAACGTCCCCACGCAGATCCCCGACGATCAACTCCAGGACTTCAAGAGCTTCCTGGACGTCGTGCTCGACACCGTGGTCGGCGGTGCGGCGCCCGACGTGCACACGCTCGGGCTCCAGCTCTGGGGCGGGCTCGCCGCCGTCATGGTCGCCTGGACCGGCCTCAAGATCGCGTTCAGCGGCACGTTCCAGCCCTGGGAGATCATCAAGCTCGTGATCGGGATCGCCATCCCCCGCACGATGCTGCACTACTACATCGTGCCGATCCCCGGCGTCGGGCTCACGTTCCCGGCCACCATCGCGGCCGGCGGCGCCTGGCTCCAGAACCTGTTCCTCTCCGACGTGGTGTCGGCCGGATACGGCGAGATGGCCGCGCTCGTGCAGGCGTACTCGACGCACCTGAGCACAGCCTGGTCGAGCGGGAACGTGCTCTCGATCCTGACATCGGGCGTGACCGTGATCTTCTCCTCGCTGGTCTCGGTCGGGATGGGCGCCTCGCTCGTCGTCTGCCTGCTGGCGCTGTTCTGCATTACCTACGCGCAGGTCATCTGGGCGCAGGTCGCCATCGCCATCGCGATCCTGCTCGGTCCCGTGTTCATCGCGTTCCTGCTCTTCGAGCCGCTCTCGTTCCTGTTCTGGGGATGGTTCCGCACGCTCCTGGTCTACACGCTCTACGGCGTCGTGGCCGGCGCCGTGCTGCGCGTCTTCATGGGCGTCGGGCTCGGCTACATCACGACCTACGCTGAGGCCCTCATGGGCACCGGCACCGCCGACGCGGGCGAGCTCTGGCTCTGGGCCGTCGTCCTCATGCCGCTCGTCGTCTCCGGCCTCTGGGCCGGACTCAAGGTCGGCGAACTCGCCTCGATGCTGGTCTCGGGCTCCGGCTCCGCCGGGTCCGGGTTCATCGCACTCGTCATGCAGGGCGCCAGCAAGGCCGCCGTCCCCGCCAAGCCGCCCGTCTGAAGCCGCTAGGAGATGCACATATGAAACGAGACAGGAACGCCGGCCGCGAGTACGCCGAAATATGGGGCGAGGTCGTGCAGGCCAACCGGAAGCTGCGGACGATCCTGATCTTCCTCTCCGCGAGCTGCGTCCTCGGCGTGTTCGTCCTGCTTCGGATCGCGGGCACCGAGCCGCCCAAGCCCATCGTGGTGCGGGTCGACGAGGTCGGCCGCGCGGAGGCGCTCGCCTACGAGGCCGCCACCGCCCAGGCCGATCCGCTCGATCCGACGACCAAGTACTTCCTGAACCGGTTCGTCAACGACTTCCACTCGCGCCGCCGCGTGACCGTCCAGGAGTACTGGACGCGGAGCCTCCGGTTCCTGTCGACCGAACTCGCGAACGCCGCGTTCGCCAGCGACGGCGACGAGGTCGCGAGCGTCGCGGCCGGGACCGCCGAGACCGAACGCCAGGTCGAGCGCGTCGTGCTCCGCATCCACCCCTCGCCCGAGCCGCCGCACGGCGCCACGGCCGACTTCGAGCTCGTGCATCTCGCGGGCGGACAGGAGGTCCTGCGCGAGCGCTGGTCCGTCGCGCTCCGGTTCGAGTTCCTCGAGTCGATCCCGCCCGAACTGGTCGTCCACAACCCGATGGGCATCCTCATCACCTACCTCCAAGCCGACCGGGCGCTCGTCACGGAGGACTCCAGGTGATCGCGCACCTCAAAGGGCGCGAACAGGCGCTGGAGCCGTTCGGCTGGAAGGGAAGGAAGGCCGAGTGGATCGCGCTCGTCTGCCTGCACAGCGGCGTGTTCACGCGCGCTCAACTCACCGGCAGGCTCGGGATCCACCGCGGCACGGCGCGCCGGTTCGTCCGGGCCATGTCGGATCGCAACCTGGCCGCCGAGGAGACGGTCGAGGGCCGGAAGGTCTGCCGGGTCTACGCCCGGAGCCTCTACCGCGCGCTCGGCGCGGAGCACATCCGCCACCGCCGTGCCGCCTCGACCGAGGTGCTCCTGCGCCGCCTGCTGTCGCTCGACTACGTGATCGGGCACACGGGGCTCCCGTGGCTGCCGACCGAGGACGAGAAGGTCGGCGCGTTCGACGCGCTCGGGATCGACCGCGCGCTGATGCCCGTCAAGGTGTACCGGGGAGCCGGCGGCACGACCCGGCGCCACTTCCCGCTGAAGCTGCCCATCGCGCTCGACTCGGGCCGCGCGCTGTTCGTCTACGTCGATCCGGGTCACGAGACCTCGACCGCGCTCCGCTCCTGGGGAGCCGCGCACCGCGGGCTCTGGCGTGCGCTCACGCAGCAGGGCCGGTCCGTCGAGGTCGTCGCCGTCGTCCGTAGGGATCGGGAAACGGAGCGGGCGCGGAGGGTCATGCGCGGCTGGGCCGAAGCGACCGGACCGGTCGAATCCGTCGACGGCATCCGCGAGGAGATCACCCGGATCAAGCGGGCCGTCCGGGGCATGGACGACACGCTGGTCGAGGAGCTTGGCGGGCTCCAGGGCTGCCTGGTACGGATCGTCGAACTGGAGGACCGGCTCGGGTCCGCCCGCCCTCGAACGGCCATCGACGGCTTCGCCACGTGGCGTTCGCGCCGGGTTTCCGGAGACATGTATTGACCGCCGGCTGCCGGATCCTCGTCCCGTGCGGCGATGCCCCATCAGACACGGGGAGTGGCGGTGCACGGGACCGCACCCGGGACGGTGCACGTACCCGATTCCGGATGTCGCTGGCCGTTTTGCAGTTGGATCACGGCCGCCTGAGCGGCGGTGCCGCTCGGGAGCAGGCGGCCGTGACCGGAGCGACCCCCCTCGCCGAAGGCTCGGTACGGCGTAGCGGCGAGTGTGTTTTCACACCACTCGCCCCTCCGCCCTCCAGGGGTCGCTCCCGCAGCATCGATCCCTCCGGGAAGGGTGTCGGACCGATGACGCCGTGGACGCTCGTCCTCATCGGGTTGGCGCTGACGGCGCTCGCCTGGCGCGCGTTCGTCGCGCCGTTCCCCGGTCCGGGCGGCAACCCGTACCTCGACCTGATCGCCCACCACGATCCCGGCCTGCACCGCGCGATCCACCTCTGGCATTTTCTCGCGCCCGGCGTGGCCGTGCTCCTGGCCGGCAGCATCATGCTCTCGGTCTCACGGGTCTGGCTCCAGCCGCGAAGAGGACGCGGAGCGCGCGGGCAGCTTCCCGACTGGCCCAACTCGCCCACCGACGACGCGCCGTCGCTCGTCGTCGGCGAACTGCACCACCCCACGGTCGCCACCGAGAGCGCGCGGCCGTCCTGGCTCGTCGTCCCCGAGAAGGGACTGTATACCGGCATCCTCGTCGTCGGGGCCGTCGGCACCGGCAAGACGACCGCCTGCATGTACCCGTTCGCCCGGCAGCTGCTCACCTGGCAAGCGGACGATCCGCGCCGCCGTGCGGGCGCGCTCGTGCTCGAAGTCAAGGGCGACTTCTGCCACCAGGTCCGGCGCATCCTGGGCGAAGCCGGCCGAGAGGACGACTACCTGGAGATCGGGCTCGGCGGCTCGTGGCAGTGGAATCCGCTCGACGATCCGCTGCTGGATTCCTACTCGATGGCCTACGGCGTCGCGTCGCTCATCAACCAGCTCTTCGGCAAGTCGCGCGAACCGTTCTGGCAACAGGCCTACACACGATCCGGTATTCCAGAGAAGTCCTCTGACGTACATAACAGCCTGGCATATCGTAAGTTAGTGGCGACGCCAAGCGCTTCACACGGTGCACCGACGTTCCATGGCGTCCCCTTGCATCCGCCATTAGCTGGTATGTATAATGGTAGGTATGACGCTCCCGAAACGACTTCCGAAACGCAAGCCGCGCGGGCGGCATCCGCACAACGCGCTCACGCCCGCCTTCGTCCGCAACGTGAGCCGCGCCGGACGGTACTGCGACGGGAACGGCCTCTACCTCGATGTCCGGCCCACGGGCAGCCGGGGTTGGATCCAGCGCCTGACGATCCGGGGCCGGAGAACCGAGCTTGGGCTTGGCGGATACCCTCTGGTCTCCCTGAAGGAAGCCCGCGAGAAGGCGTTCGCGAACCGGAAGCTGGCCCGCGAGGGCGGCGATCCCCTGTCCGAGAAGCGCCGGGCCGAGTCGATGCCCACCTTCGCCGAGGCGGCGCGGAAGCTCCGGGATCAACTGAGTCCGGGCTGGCGCTCACCCCACCATGCGCGGATTTGGCTGGCCAGCATGAAGCGCCACGCCTTCCCGCGCATCGGCGAGATACCGGTCTCGGAGGTGACGAGCGCCGACCTGATCGGGGTCTTGGCCCCGATCTGGCACGAGAAGGCGACCACCGCCCGGAAGCTGCGCCAGCGCATCCGTGCGGTCTTGCAATGGGCCGTGGCGATGGAGATGCGGCTGGACAACCCGTGCGACCGGATCGGCCCGGCGCTCGGCGCGCAGAGCTACACCGTGAAACGCATGAAGGCGTTGCCGCACGCCGAGGTCGCGTCCGCGACCGCCAAGGTGTGGGCCTCGAACGCGAAGCCGGTCTTGAAGCTGGCGTTCGAGTTCCTCGTGCTGACGGCGACGCGCGGCGGCGAGGTCCGGGGGGCCGCTTGGTCGGAGATCGACCTGGACCATGGCGTGTGGACCATTCCGGCCCCGCGCACGAAGACGAACCGCGAGCACCGGGTGCCGCTCGGTCGTCGCGCGCTGGAGATCCTCGGAGAGGCGAGGGCGTTGGGCCGTGGAAGTCCGCTCGCGTTCCCGATGCGTGGAAAGCCACTCTCCAATACCGCCCTGTCCAGACTCCTCAAGAGGCTCGGGATCGACGCAGTGCCCCACGGGTTCCGGTCGTCGTTCCGAGACTGGGCCGCCGAGGAGACCGACCACCCCCGCGAGGTGGCGGAGGCGGCGCTGGCGCACGTGGTTCGCAATCAGGTCGAGGCCGCCTACCGACGCACCGACCTGTTCGAGCGCCGCCGACGGCTCATGGACGATTGGGCGGCCTATCTGGGGAACGATACGTAGTCCTTCGCCCGCCTGCTTCCGCGGTTGCCCGGGAAGCGTCCGCAGCGTTTAGGCACCAAACGGCGAGCCGGGGTCGATCCCCGGCGAGCAACCCGAGTCTGCAATTCGGCTCTCCCCGGAGCATTCCCACACCCATTGACGGTGGTTCCGCTGCGGACAATGGGGGTGGCCCGCCACGCCGCTGGCAGCGACCGCGAACGGGTCGCGGACGGCATCGGAACGCCATGGAAGGCTGTGGAAAAGTAGGGAATTTCCGACCGTTGACGCCGTCCCAAATGATCCTCCAGCGTTCAGGCATGGAGACGCTGGAAGAGCTATTCAGATCGCGGGTTAGCGCGTTCCTCGGGCGTTCGCGCCTGAGCCCGACGGCGTTCGGGAAGAAGGCGCTGGGCGACCCGAACCTGATGCGCCAGATCAGCCGTGGCCGCTCGCCGTCGCTGAGGACGGCGGACCGGATTCTCGCGTTCATCGCCGAGCAGGACGGGGCATCGGGCGGTGGACGCGATCCCCCTCGACGCCCGTGACCCCGGACCGGCGAGAACGTGGAGAACAGCGAGGAGGAGCAGGACGATGACCGAGAACACGATGGAACGGAGGACGAAACCTCCGACCCGGTTCCTGCGGCTGCCCGAGGTGATGGAGCGCACCGGCCTGTCGCGGAGCACGATCTACGTGCGGCTGGCAGAGGGACGCTTCCCCCGACCGGTCGCCTTGGGCGGGCGGGCCGTGGGATGGATCGAGGCCGAGGTGGACGAGTGGGTCCGCGAGCGCATCGCCGAGAGCCGGTTCGAGGGCGCGCGGGCCGGTGAGCGCGGCGAGGTCGCGCGGGCGATCCCCGAGGCCGGCCCGGTTCGATGAGCCGGCGCGCTTCGCGGCGGCCGGGGAACAGCCCGTCGGACGCGTCTAAGGCCGGTAAGCCAGCCGACTCCGTGTTGAACACGGAAGGCTGGCAAGGGGGGCCGCGCCCCCCTTCGAACCCCCGGCCTTGTCGCGCCGCTGCCGGAGCAGCGGACGCGCGGGGGCGCCGCCCCCGAACCCCGTCTCCGGTGCGCTCATGACTGAGCATCGCACCGTGATGGTCGCCGCCCGGGTCACGCCCGCCGAGCACGCCGCCTGGAGGGACAAGGCGGCCGCGGCGGGCGTGTCGCCGTCCGAGTTGTTGCGGCGGGCGATGGCGCAGACGCGAACGTGGACCGCGCGGGCGCTCGAACGGGTCCGTGCGGCGCCAAGCGGCCTCGACCTGTTTGCGAACCACATGCCAGCGCCCGCCTCCGCCACCTCGTGGGGGTGGTCGGTCTCCTCGGGGCCGCCCATTTCCCGGAACGACTGTCCTCGGGACCCCTTACCAATGGGCAGTCGCCGCGGGTTCGTCCGCGCCAACCGCTCACGGAAACGAGCCAACCAGAATACAATCAGAACGAGACGGTCGCGGCCATGGATATGATTCGGGGTACCGCACGAGCCAAGCTGCGTGCTCGCGTGGTTGCGAAAGGGGTGTCGAGCTGGCGTTCGCGACGTTTCGACGCCCCGCACATCCCCCGTTCGTTGAGCCGTGTTTGCCTGCACCCAGGACTACGAACGGGGCTTCTCAGTCTCCGGTATCAGGACAGGAAGAGTGAACGTCGGGGCGTCCGACAACGTTGACGGCCGAACTCGGTCGCCGATCCCATAGCGCTCCGCAAGGGATCGCACCAAGTCAACGAACCAATCCTTGGCGAACGGAGCGACAACGATCTCTTCCACGAGCCCCGGTAAGTCGACCTCGCAGTATCCAACGTCTGCGTCTTCCTGCCCGTCTTCCGCGGGAATTCGGAGATAGATGGCACGGACCTCCTGCTCGTGCTGAAAGCTGATCCTCTTGTGGACGAGGGGCAACAGCGCGTTTCCGAAGGGAATCCTTTCGGTCCGGTAATCTCGATACCAAACCCGCGATACATTGACGCTCGCCTCGCCGACGAGCGCCTCCTTGAAGCGAGCGAAGACCGTCTTGATCGCGACCCCGTCCCGTTCCCGAGTGTACAGCCGCCACATCGCCTCGGATTCGAACTCGCCCATGTGCCAGCAGTTCACGCGAGCCATACGCACGAACTGTCGAAAATCGATGTTGCCTTGGGTGATCCGGCTTCCCACCTTTAGTTCCCCGGCGAGGAGAGGGGGCGTCGCTGGCGATATGGACCCTTCGAACGGATCTCCAAGCTGATCGGGTCGGCAGAAGAACAGGGCGCTTTTTTCCAGCAGTGACACGAACTTCGTGAAATCCATGTACCGCCAAAGGACTGCGTCGTCGGGCGGAGGACTAAGCTGCGGATGGTCGTGATACATGAGGATACCTCGCGGTTTTTCTTAGGAGGTTTGACGCGATCAATGAGTCGGCGAATCGAATTAGAATAGCCTACTAATGGCAATCGTCGCCTACTCGGTCTGAGCTCGATCCGCCGGGCTTCCCAAACGATCAAGGGGGGCTCGCCTTCAAAGCGTGCCTAGCCCGAGAGGAATGGGGCCGGGTTCTGTAAGACCCGCGATCCCGCCGGTGCACCTCGCCAGCTTCCGACGATACCACGATCAAAGGATTGGTGCAGTCGCGTGTAGGATCGCCGCACTGCAAGGTTGGCCGGCACGGACGATTCGGGATCGCGGAGGCGAACTGCCGATACTCCCGCCTCTGCCTCGGAAAGGAAACCGCGCCCAGCCTCCGAAGGGCCTCCGCCAATCGATGCGCGCCGCCCAATCCGGCTACTGGGGCGAAGCGTCGCCAAAACGCTCGTCGGCAGGCGATGAAGGTAGCGTCGCCGGAGGCAGATCCGACTCCGGGACGGTGCTGGAACCCTTGGGAAATCGCCTGGATCCAAGGTGTTGACACAGCCGGAATCGGGCTTCTCCGTGTACGGGTATGGAGATTCCGCCGACCCAGAATACCCGGAGCCCGGGGCTGGCTGACGCTCTTGGTATGCGTAAGCTGGCGACGCAGTGTTTGAACACTATGGCTTGGCAAGGACGACGCTGCGCCCCCCTAAACCCCCCGGCCTTCCGCGTCGCTGACGGATCAGCGGGCGGGCGCGGGAAACCGCGCCCCGAACCCCGTCTCCGGTGCGCTCATGAGTGAGCATCGCACCGTGATGGTCGCCGCCCGGGTCACGCCCGCGGAACACGCCGCCTGGCGGGACAAGGCGGCGGCGGCGGGGGTGTCGCCGTCCGAGTTGTTGCGGCGGGCGATGGCGCAAACGCGGACGTGGACCGCGCCCGCACGCGCCGTCGAGCGCGAACGGACCCGCCAGATCGCGCGCAT
>MPMR01000032.1 GCA_002238605.1 BD2-11 clade cluster bacterium bin43
CTCCTCTTCTCCGCCTTCGCCTCGATCCTCTTCGACGCCCTGCGCCGTGCGCTCCACGGCACGCGCCTGGCCCGCGCCACCGCCGGAACCCTCCGGCTCAAGCTCCTCAAGATCGGTGCCCGCGTCACCGTCTCCATCCGGCGGCTCAAGGTCGCGATGGACTCCGCACACCCCTCCGCGACCGCCTTCGCCCGGGTCCACGCACGATTGCCAGCGTAGTTCCCACGCACTCCGGACATCCTCTCGGCAAGACCGCCGGGACCCGTGCGCCCCGCGAGCAGTGAAGACCCCTTCAGCCAGCAGTTCTCCCCGTCTCTCGCCTCTTAGACGACGAAAACCGCGACCTTCCCGCCTTGCAACGCGGTTGACCCGCCCAACCACGGCCTCAATCCTTCATTCCACACCCGAATCCGCCACCCTGTGAGAAATCCGGGCTAGACCGCCCCGCCTTCGTCCGCGCCGACGGACGACAGCACCCGCCCCCGCAGCAGCGCATCCACCTCCGTGATCCGAGGCTCGTCTTCCCCGGTGACCTCGATCACCGAGTGGGGCGGCACGACCTGCCATGCCGCATCCCCGTCCAGCCGCTCCGAGGCGATCAGCGTGCCCCCGGGAGCGAGCGGATGCCGGCGGGCGACGTACAGCGAGTTGGTCTCGTCGAAGTTCGAGGTGCGGATCACGGCGAGACTCCGTCCGTCGGCCAGGATCATGTTGAGTTTGCAGCGCACGTCCAGCGAGCCCGCGCGCGCCGCGGCCCGCGCCAGCGCCGCTCCGGCCGATGCCCCTTTCCAGACCTCCGCGATCGCAAGCAGGAAAAGGGTCTCGGTGTCGGATGTCCCCCGGATCCGGTTGTAGAGTTCGTCAGGCAGCGTAGCGCGTAGCGCGCGCATTGCGTGGGTGTGGAACCTGCGCACGTAGCCGTTGAGGCCGAAGGACCAGCGCTCGAACACGAACGGCGCCACCTCGCCCCGGTCCAGGGGGATGCCCGGGCTCGCGCTCCGAACGAGGGCCAGCGAACAGGTCGAACGCACGGACGAGAGCACATCCTCAAGGTCCGGATCGTGCCAGATGGGGCGCGCCTCGCGAATCCGCACCGGGCGTCCTTCGTGATACCAGCCCACACCGTACCCGTCGGCGTTGTGGACCCCGTGGCCCATCTCCCTGGCGTCGTAGCTCTGCCGGACGAGGGTGTGGCTGCCCCCGAACACGATCGGGTGGACGGGCGTCTTTTCGCCGGAGTAGCATACGAATCGGCACAAGGTCTTTTCTCTCCTCGAGGATGATGGGCAGCGCTGCCGCCGTCAGGAATGAAGTTTTCCCGGAGAGGTGGCGCGTGCAACTCAGGACGGGGGCGCAACGCCTCCCGCGCGCTCAGGGTCCAGTATCTCCGCCAGCAGACTCGAGTCTACGTTCCCGCCCGAGACGATCACCCCGGCCGGGCCCGCGCCCAGGTCGGGAATGCGTCCGAACAGGAGCGCGGCCACCCCGGCCGCCCCCGCAGGTTCCACCACCATCCTGGTGGTCTCGGCCAGCGCGCGCACGGCGGCGGTGATCTGGGCATCGCTCACCCGCACGACATCGTCCACCAGAGCGCGTACGTGCAGGTATGTGATTTCGCCCGCCATGGGTGGGGCGAGTCCGTCCGCGACGGAGCCGACGCGGTCCAGACGGGCCGCCCGCCCGATGCGCAGGCTCTCGGACATGGCCGCGGCCCCGCGCGGCTCCACGCCGAAGATGCGCACCTCCGGCCGCAGGCGCTTCAACGCCGCCGCCACCCCCGCGATCAGACCGCCGCCGCCCACCGGCACCACCACCAGGTCCAGGTCCGCGGCCTGCTCGGCCAGCTCGAGCGCGGTGGTGCCGTGGCCGGCGATGACGGCGGGGTCGTCGAACGGGTGGGTGAAGAGCATCCCCCGGTCGCGCGCCAGGGATTCCGCCAGCTCGAAGGCCTGGTGCACGTCGTCGGCGACGACCACCTCCGCCCCGTAGCCGGCGCTCGCCCGCGCCTTGGTCTCGGAGGCGCCCGCCGGCATGACCACGGCACACGGCACATCCACGCATCCCGCCGCCCACGCCAGCGCCTGCGCGTGGTTCCCGGCCGACACCGTAACCACCCCGCGGCGGGCCGCCTCACCGGCAACCAGCACCTTGTTGAGCGCCCCCCGCACCTTGAAGGAACCGGTCTTCTGCAGGCTCTCCATCTTGAGCCGAAGCGGTACGCCCGCCTGGTGGCTCAAGCGCCGCGACGACATCACCGGAGTCCGGTGCAGCCGGGCGCCGATGCGGGCCCGGGCCTCCTGGACGGCGTCCAGCGTTACGAGCGGTGCGATTCGGGGAACTCCGGGGACCGGGGGCACGGGGATCGGCGCGACAATCGGGGATGATGCGCCACGCCCGGCGCCCGCGCCAGTGAGTGAAGGGCCAGCCATCCGAGCCTCAGCCGGAACAACCGTTGCCCGGCGGGATACTTGCGGCGCACGCCCCGATGCGGCCGATCGCCACTCCGGGATCGCGGGCTGCGATTCCGCGTGCTCCTCCAAAGCGGCTCCTTCGGAGCGGGATCCGCACCACGGAGCCCCAGTCATGCCGACCTCCCCGCAGTGTCCGCTGATCCCGCGGCCCCCGGCAGTCCCGCGACTCCCGGCACTTCCACCATGCCGGTTGCCGCGACGAGTCCCGCTCCTCCTTGCGCTGACATGGCTCGCGCTTGACCCGACGCCGCGGGCGGTCGAGGCCCAGGGTGTGTATTTCGAGCGAGGACCGCCCCTCGAGGCCGGACTGGTGCAGCGGGTGTTCATCGGGCCCCACTTGACGGACGCGTTCGCGGGCAGCCTCCTGCCGGTTGGCCGGGACCACGACCCGTGGACATGGACCCCGTTCTCGTTCCCGTATGGCCTTGGGCCTCCCCCGCGCGGCGACTCGACGGGTACCGAGGCGACGCTCTACGGGGGTGGGCGGGCGCTCGCGGGCGGGCGATTCCGGCATGCCGACCGGGTTGGGAGCGGTGCTCTCTTCGAGGCGGCGGGCCACTACCTGCGCGGTACCGACTGGCCGTTCGCGGACCCGGTCGAGGAGCGGCTGCGCGAGAACAGTGCGCTCCTCCCGGCGCGCGACGACCAGCTGGAGCGATGGGGCGCCGGGGTCCGCTACGACCTGCGCCCGGACGACCCCGAGGGCTGGGTCTTCGAGGGTGGCCTGGACCGCTTGCGCGGCAACCAGCTCACCGAGGTCGGCGCCGCCTATGCCCGCAGCTGGACCCGCTGGCACGGGCTGGCGCGCTACCGCCGGGGCGGCCTGTCGGCCGACGCCCTGGTGCGCGGACGCGGGGCGGGGCAGGCCGAGTTCTACCGCACCGCCCGGGCGATTGAGGACGGGTCGCTGTCCTTTTCCGGCCGGATCGGTCACTCAACCCGCCTGGGCGACCGGCACAACGTTCGGTACGGTCTGGACGTCCGCGGCGTGCGCCCTTCCACGGGGGGCACGGTGACGGGGGTCCATGAGGACGCGGACGACATCCTGGTCGCCGGAGGCTACCTGGACGCCTTCACACGCATAACCAGTTGGCTGGACGTGGCGGGGGCCGTGCAGGTCGAGCGACACTCCCGCGTCGAAGGTCTCAACCTGTCCCCGGTCGGGAGCCTGATCTTCCGGCCCGCGAGCGGCCACAGTTTTCTCGCGAGCGGCGCGCGCATCTCATTCATGCCTTCGCCGGACCACCTCCTCCTGGATGTCGGCGCGGGGAGAATGACGGCCGGCGTGCTCATCTACGACATCCTCGCGCGCGGCGTCCCCCAGGGTGGCTTCACGTTCAACGACCGCTGCCCGGGAGGCTTCGGGGACATGTGCATGCGCTCGCCGCTTGCGCCCGGCGAGAAGCTGCCGGCGGATCCGGCGGTGCTCTGGAATACGCTGGTGGAGATCGCGGCGGCCAGCGACCCCCTGGCGCTTCGACCCCTGCGGCCGTTCTTCAGAGACCCGGAGCCGGGAGAGCTCCTGCCGCGGCTCCTCCTTTTCAATCAGAAGGAGTGGACCGCCGGCCGGCCTCCCTTCCTGGGGGAGGAGGTGCTGGGTCGCCCCATCGGCGTCGAACCCATCGATCCGCTCGAGCCCACCATCATCAACTCGCTCTCGCTCGAGTATCGGATCGAAGCCGCAGGACGGGGCCGCGTCTCGGCGACGATCGGGCGTTCCTCCATCGACAACTTCATCGGCCCGCTCCGGGTCGAAACCCCGACCGTCTTCTTCGAGCCGGCGTCCACGCGCGCGTTCATCGAGAAGCGCGTGGAGCCGATGGTCAGGCTGGGGATCGTCTATCCCGAACTGCGGGACCTTCTGATTCACGACCTCACCAACCTGGTTCTGGAGCTCCCGGTCGGAACCATCATGCCGGACCAGATGACGACGCCGGGCCTGCTGCTTACCTATCGAAACTACGGCAAGGTCGACTTCTGGACCGCCGGCCTCTCCGCGGAGGTCTCGCTGACCCCCACGCTCTCTCTCGAGGGCACGCACGCGCACTTCAGCGAGCAGTGCTTCGACTTCGTCGAGAATGCCGCGACCGACTGTTCGGACCTGGAGGACATCTCCCTCAACCTGCCGAAGACGAAGAGCAGCCTTTCGATTCGCTATGAGGGGGCGGACCCGGGCCTTTCCGCGGAGGCGCGCATGCGACGCCAGCGCGGCTTCTACGCCAACGCCGGCGTCTATGCCGGGGACGTGGAGGGGTACACGGTGCTCGATGTCCAGGTACGTCTTCCGGTTCCGGGCCTGCCGCGCGCAAGTGCCGCGCTCACCGGCACAAATCTCCTCGACGACCGTCACCAGGAGTTCATCGGGGCGCCCGAAATCGGCCGCCTGGTGGTGGCCAGCCTCACCTATGCCTTCCGTTGAGTGTGCGCCCGTGGTAACGTTTGCGCGCAGCCGGAAGCGGGATCCGGCCTGACGCGAGCAACACCCGGCGGAGATCCGGCCTTGAGCGATTTCACCAGTCTGAGATGCGCGTTCTGCCGCTCCCTGAACCGGATCGATCTGGCGAAGGCGCGTACCGGGCCCAGGTGCGAAAACTGTTCGCGGCCGATCCTCATCGATCGGCCCGTCAAGGTCGAGACGGAGGACTTCGAGGCCACCGTGCTCGAGGCCGGCGTACCGGTGCTCGCGGACTTCTACGCGGACTGGTGCGGTCCCTGCAAGCTGGTCGTTCCCCTTCTGGACGAGATCGCGGCGTCGGAGCGGGGGAGGCTCCTGGTGGTCAAGATCGACAGCGACCGTTCGGTCGACCAGTGTCAGCGCTACGCCATCCGCAGCGTGCCGACGATCCTGCTGTTCCGCGACGGAGAAGAGGTCGGACGCAGCCTCGGCTTCGAGCCGGACGTCATTCGCGGGTTCGTCGCCGACGCCGTGGGGGCCGAGGCAAGCCCCTAGTCACGAAGAGGGAAACACCATGGCACTTAGGGTGGCGCTCGCCTATTCCGGCGGGCTCGATACGTCAGTCATCGCCCGGTGGCTGATCGAGAACTACGACGCGGAGGTGGTCTGCGTGGCGGTCGACGTGGGCCAGCCGGGCGGGCTCGCCGGGCTGCGCGAGAAGGCGCTCGCCACCGGCGCGGTGGCTTTCCACGGAGTGGACGCGCGCGAGGCGTTCGTGTCCTCCTACGTCTGGCCGACGCTCCGCGCAGGGGCGGTCTACGGGCGCAAGTATCTGCTGGGAACGTCGATGGCGCGGCCTCTCATCGCGCGCCGGCAGGTGGAGGTGGCACGGGCCGCGGGCGCGAACGCCGTGTCGCACGGATGCACCGGCAAGGGCAACGACCAGGTGCGCTTCGAGCTCACCTACCGCGCGCTGGCCCCGGAGTTCCAGGTTATCGCCCCCTGGCGCGAGTGGGACATCGCGTCGCGCGAGGACGCTCTCGCTTATGCGCGCGCGCGAGGCATCGATCTGACCGGTGTCGACGAGGAGAAGCTCTACTCCTGCGACGAGAATCTCTGGCACATCTCCTACGAGGGCGGCCCGCTCGAGGACCCCGGCTGCGCGCCCGAAAAGGAGATGTTCCTGTGGTCGGTGTCGCCGATGGACGCGCCCGACGAGCCGGAGCGCGTGGAGATCGGGTTCGAGGAAGGGTACCCGGTTTCGGTCGACGGAGAGCGCCTGGATCCGGTGGAGCTTCTCATGGCGCTCAACGCCGCCGGCAGCCGGCACGGCGTCGGGCGGGCCGACATCGTTGAGGACCGGCTGGTCGGCATCAAGTCCCGGGGCGTGTACGAGACCCCGGGCGGCACCATTCTCTACGCGGCGCTCAAGGAGCTCGAGGAGCTCACCCTGCACCGGCGCTCCATCGCCCTGAAGGACCTCGTGGCGGACCGGTACGCGGACCTGGTTTACGAGGGCCGCTGGTGGACTCCTGAGCGCGAGGCCATCGACGCGCTGGTGGAGGTGCTGATGCGGCGCGTGACCGGCAGCGTGACGATGGAGCTGTACAAGGGATCGGCGCGCGGCGTGTCCCGAACCAGCCCGAGATCGCTCTACGACGGCGATCTGGCTTCGTTCGGCGAATCCGGGTCCGGCGACTACGATCACGGCGACGCCGCGGGCTTCATCAGGCTCTTCAGCCTGTCGCTCGAGTACCCGGAGGCGGGAGAGGCCCGCCCGCTTTGACCGACCCCGGCGCGACAGGATCTGGCACATTCGGCCACGGGCTGTGGGGCGGCCGTTTCGCCGAGCCCATGGCCTCCGAGATGGCGCGCCTCAACCGTTCCCTGGACGTGGACTTCCGCTTCTGGCGCCAGGACGTGCGCGCCAGCCGCACCTGGGCGCGGGCGCTCGTGCGCGCCGGCGTCCTCACCCACGCGGATTGGCAGGACATCGACGCCGGCCTGGAGGTGGTGGCGACCCGCCTCGAGGGGATCGATCCCGCCACGGTGGAGGACGAGGACATTCACTCCCTGGTGGAGCGGCTGCTCGTCGAGGAGGTGGGCGAGGCGGGCGCCAGGCTGCACACGGGCCGTTCGCGCAACGATCAGGCGGCCACCGACGTGCGTTTGTGGGGCATGGACGCTGTGGCTGCTCTCGACGGTCAGGTAGTCCGGCT
The DNA here is from genome assembly GCA_002238605.1 of BD2-11 clade cluster bacterium bin43. Classification (GTDB taxonomy): domain Bacteria; phylum Gemmatimonadota; class Gemmatimonadetes; order Longimicrobiales; family Gaopeijiaceae; genus BD2-11. The sequence continues at coordinate 7,086 of MPMR01000032.1, forward strand.
GGGCAGCGTCCTGGTCGATCTCGCCGCCGAGTCGCAGGAGCTGGTGATGCCCGGCTACACGCACCTGCAGCGGGCGCAGCCGGTGCGCGCCGCCCACTGGGCGCTCTCGCACGTCTGGCCGCTGGTGCGCGACCGGACCCGCCTCCGCTCCGCCGCCGACGAGGCCGCCGTGCTGCCGCTGGGGGCGGGGGCCATCGGCGGGTGTCCCTTCGCGGTCGACCGCGCCGCGATGGCCCGCGAGCTGGGCTTCCGTTCCGTGACTCCCAACAGCATGGACGCGGTGGGCGACCGCGACTGGATCGTCTCCGTCCTGTTCGCGGGGGCGATGATCGGGGTGCATGTTTCGCGTCTGTGCGAGGATCTGGTGCTCTTCGCCTCCGAGGAGTTCGGGTTCCTGAAGCTCTCAGACGGCTACTGCACCGGCTCGAGCCTGATGCCGCAGAAGAAGAACCCCGACGTGGCCGAACTCGCCCGCGGCAAGAGCGGGCGCCTGGTGGGCAACCTGGTTTCCATGTTGATCCAGTTGAAGGGGCTGCCGACCGGGTACAACCGCGACCTCCAGGACGACAAGGCCCCTCTTTACGACACGGTCGACACCCTGGAGCTCACCCTGCCGGCCGTGGCCGGGGCCATCGGCGGCGCGGCTTTCCGGCCCGCGCGCATGCGGGCCGCGCTGGATCCCGCGCTGCTGGCGACCGATCTGGCCGACTACCTGGTCAGGAAAGACGTGCCCTTCCGCACCAGCCACGAGGTCGTGGGGCGGGTGGTGCGCCGTGCGGAAGCGCTCGGCTGCTCGATCGCGGAACTGTCCACCGACGTGCTCGCGGAGGAACACTCGGCGTTTGGTCCCGGAGTCGCGGAGGTTTTCGACCCGGTCCGGTCCGCGGACGCGCGCGGCGTGAGCGGAGGCACGGGCCGCGAGGCGGTGGCCGCGCAGCTGGAGCAGGCGCGGGACGCGCTCGGAGCGGATTGATCGAGCATCTCACGCCTCGATCCTGACGACGGTTGTCAGCAGCTACAGCGCAACCAGCGTCCTTCCCGCAGCCTCCGCGAACGGGGCCAGCTGTCCCATCATCCGCTCGAACTCCCCGAAGTCCAGCGACTGGTCGCCGTCCGACCACGCGGATTCGGGATTCGGGTGCACCTCCACCAGGAGACCGTCCGCCCCGGCCGCGATGGCCGCGAACGCCAGCGCCGCCACCAGGTCGCGCCGTCCGCCCGCGTGGCTGGGGTCGGCGATCACCGGCAGGTGGGTCTCCTTCTTCAGGACCGGTATGGCGGCCAGGTCGAAGGTGTTGCGGGTGATCGTCTCGAAGGTGCGGATGCCGCGCTCGCACAGGATGACCTGGCTGTTGCCCTGCTGCATGATGTATTCCGCCGACATCAACAGATCCTTGATGGTGGCGGACATGCCTCGCTTCAGAAGGACCGGCCTGTGCACCCTTCCGACCTCGGTCAGCAGGTTGAAGTTCTGCATGTTTCGGGTGCCGATCTGGAGCACGTCGGCGTACCCCGCCACCATCTCCACCTGCCGGGTGTCCATGACTTCGGTTACGATCGGGAGCCCGTGGGTCTCGCGCACGTTCACCAGCAACTCCAGACCCGGCTCGCCCATCCCCTGGAAGGAATAGGGTGACGAGCGGGGCTTGAAGGCGCCGCCGCGTATGCCGTGCGCCCCCGCGGCACGAACCCGCGCGGCGGTCTCGTGCAGCATGTCGGCGCCCTCCACCGAGCAGGGGCCGGCGACCACCACCACACCGCGTCCCCCGACCTCCACCCCGCCCAGGGGAATCCTGGTCGGATCCGCCGCGAATTCCCGCGAGGCCAGCTTGTAGGGCTTCATCACCGGGTGCGCGGCCACCACGCCCGGGATCGAGAGCAGGGGCACGTGCTGGAGACGCCCTTCGTCGCCGATGCACCCCACGACGGTGAGCGTCTCGCCCCTCGACACGTGCGTGCGCAGCCCGAGCGACTCCACGCGTTCGCGGATGTGGTCGAGTTCTTCCTCGGTGATGCCCTTGCGGGTGACGAGAATCATCTGCTCTCCGATTCGAAGCCTGTGCCCGTGCCTGGTCGCGTGAGTGCCCGCGAACGAGGTTCCCGGGCGTCCGAATGCCTTTCCGCTTCTGTGGCGTCCGAATAGATTCCGGGCGCGCTCGGCGCCCCAATATAGTCAACCCGTCCGTCACGACAGCCCCCTTCACAACGATTCCATGACGACGACCCGACCCTCGCTCCACGACCTCGACATCGACCTCGGCAAGCGCGCGCGCCTCCACCGGATCCTCTACCGCCACGGCCTCGGGAACGGCACCATGCTCGCCCTGCCCATCGACCAGGGACTCGAGCACGGGCCGATCGACTTCTTCCCCAATCCTCCGTCGCAGGATCCCGAATTCCAGTGGCGGCTGGCGGTCGAGGGCGGCTTCAACGCGATCGCCTGCCACTACGGGCTCGCGCGCAAGTACATGCCGAAGTATGCGGGCCAGGTGCCGCTCATCCTGAAGCTGAACGGCAAGACCAACATCCCGCCGGCGGACAAGGCGCTTTCGCCGCTCACGTCCACCGTCGAGGACGCGGTGCGCATCGGGGCCGACGCGGTCGGCTACACGCTCTATGTGGGCACGCCGCGGCAGGACGACGACTTCGCCCAGTTGCGCCGGGTGCGCCAGGACTCCGAGCGCTTCGGGATGCCGCTGGTGGTCTGGTCGTATCCGCGCGGCGAGGCCATCGACGCGAAGGGAGGCGCGACCTCGCTCTACGCGGTCGACTACGCGGCGCGCACGGCACTGGAGCTCGGCGCCGACATCGCCAAGCTGGTGATCCCTCCGGCGATCGGCCCCAACCCTGCGCAGCCGGGCAAGTATGCCGAGATCGTCCACACCTACGCGGAGGGTGCGCGGCGCGTCTTCCGCTCCGCGGGCCGCACCATGGTGCTGGTGAGCGGTGGCAGCAAGCTCTCCGACGAGGACATGCTGGACAAGGTGAGGATCTCGATGGAGTCCGGGGCCACCGGGCTCATCTTCGGGCGCAACATGTGGCAGCGCCCCTTCGAGGAGGCGCTCGACATCGTGCGCCAGGTGAAGGAGATCCTGAGCCGGTTCCCGTCCTAGGCGAGCTCGCGTCCGGACGGTTTACTTCCGATCCGGACGACTTTCACTATCGACGACGCACAGCGAGGTCACGCATCCGGGACATGCCCGCCGAGACCGACGCCCTGAAGCGGGCCGCCGCCGCCCACGCGCTCGAGAACGTCCGCGACGGGATGGTGCTGGGGCTCGGGACGGGCAGCACCATCCGCTTCTTCCTCGACCTTCTCGGGGAGCGAGTGCGTGCGGGAGAGGTGAATGGCGTCGTGGGGGTGCCGACCTCCCGGCGCACGGCGAAGATCGCGCGCGGGCACGGGATACAGGTGTCGCGGCTGCGCGCACAGCCGCGCCTCGATCTGACCGTCGACGGCGCCGACGAGGTAGATCCCCGGGGCGACCTGATCAAGGGGCTGGGGGGTGCGCTGCTGCGCGAGAAGATCGTGGCGCAGGCGTCCGACCGGTTCATCGTGATCGTGGATGAGAGCAAGGTGGTCGAGCGGCTGGGCACCCGCAGCCCGCTGCCGGTGGAGGTGACCCGCTTCGGCTCGTCGCGGCACCAGGCCTTCGTGGCGGGGCTCGGGGCCGAGGTCACGTTGCGCCGCGCCGCCGACGGGAGTCGTTTCGTCACGTCCAACGGCAACTACATTCTGGACGCGCGCTTCCCGGAAGGCATCGATGATCCGGCGGCGCTGGACGGGGCTCTGCGCGCGCGGGCGGGCGTCGTCGAGAACGGAATGTTTCTGGGGATGACCACCCGGGCCCTGATCGCAGCACCCGGCGGCGTGCGCACGATCGATCCGGGCGGGACGGGTTGATGGGCCTGCACGGACCGCGCATCGGCATGCGGCCGCGGTGGAATACCGGAGGCCGGGGCATGCGGCATCGTGATGATGGCGGAGCGGGAGACGACTGCGGCGTCCAGGGATACACGCTGAGGAGGCAGCCGGCATGAAGGTTCGCATCGCCCCATCCATTCTGGCGTCCGACTTCGGGCGGCTGGCCGAGCAGGTGGTGGAAGCCGAGGAGGCCGGCGTCGACTGGATCCACGTCGACGTGATGGACGGCCATTTCGTCCCCAACATCACCATCGGTCCGGCGATCACGGAGGCAGTGCGGCGGGCGACCCCGCTGCCCGTTGACGTGCACCTCATGATCGAGGCGCCAGACCGCTACATCCAGGCGTTCGCCGACGCCGGGGCGGATTACCTGACGGTGCACCAGGAGGCCTGTCCTCACCTGCATCGGACGATCCAGCGCATCCGCGCGGCGGGGGTGCGCCCGGGGGTGGCGCTCAACCCGGCCACCCCGGTGGACGCGGCGGCGCCCATCCTTCCCGATATCGACCTGCTGCTGGTGATGTCCGTGAACCCGGGATTCGGGGGACAGGCCTTCATCCCCTCCGCGCTCGCCGCGCTGGCGCGGGCGCGCAAACTGCTGAACGCCTGCGGGGGAGAGGACACGGCGCTCGAGGTCGATGGCGGGATCGACGCCACGACGGCCCCCGGTGTCGCCCGCGCGGGCGCGGACGTGCTCGTCGCCGGCTCGGCCATCTACGGGCATCCGCAGGGGGTGGCTGCCGGGGTCTCCGCGATCCGGAACGCCGTGGAAACCCCGCGCGGCTGATGCCGTAGCCACGATCATGGCCATCTTCCGGCGCACCCATCGTCTGCCGCATCCGCCCGCGGAGGTGTTCGCGTGGCACATGCGCCCGGGCGCCCTGGAGCGTCTGCTTCCTCCGTGGGAGAATGTGCGCGTGGTGGCGCGCGAGGGCGGTATCGCCGATGGCGGCACGGTCACGGTACGGGCGGGACCCGGGCCGCTGAAGGTTGCCTGGACGGTCCGCCATACGGCGTACGAGGAGGATGTCCTGTTTCGGGACGAGCAGGTGCGCGGGCCCTTCGGCCACTGGGTGCACACGCATCGCTTCTCATCGGACGGCGAGAGCGGGAGCCGGGTAGAGGACGAGATCGACTGGGGTCCGCCGCTCAACGTGGACGCGACGCCGTTCGTGCGGAGGATCGAGCGCATCTTCGATCGGGGCTTTGCCTTCCGGCATCAACGGCTGGCCAACGACCTCGCCCTGCACAGGCGCTATCGGCAGCGGCGGCCGCTCACCGTGGCCATCAGCGGAAGCTCGGGCTTTCTGGGGCGCAACCTGCGGCACTTCCTCACCACCGGCGGGCATCGCGTGCTGCGCCTGGTGCGCTCACGGAACAAGGCCGGCGACGGCGCCGTGTACTGGAATCCCGCGCAGGGGAAGGTGGATCACGACGGGCTCCAGGGCGTGGACGCGATCGTGCACCTTGCGGGCGAGCCCCTGGTCGGCGCGCGCTGGACGGCGGCGAAGAAGCGGGAGATCCTGCGGTCGCGCAGGAACGGCACCGAGTGGATCGCCCACACCGCGGCTCGTCTTTCGCCGCCTCCGCGGGTCCTCGTGTGCGCCTCCGCGGTGGGATTCTACGGCAATCGCGGCGACGAGAAGCTGACCGAAGAGAGCCGGCCGGGCCGGGGCTTTCTGGCCGAAGTGTGCAAGGCCTGGGAACTCGCCGCGGCACCAGCGCGCCGCGCGGGGATCCGGGTCGTGCATCTGCGGCAGGGGGTGGCGCTGTCTCCGGATGGCGGCGCGCTCCAGTTGATGCTGCCTGCCTTTCGGGCCGGGGCGGGAGGTCGGTTGGGCAGCGGGCGGCAGTACTTCCCGTGGATCGGCCTGGACGATACGCTCGGGCTCATCCTGCACGCGATCGTCACCCCGCAGGTTCGCGGAGCCGTCAACGTTACGGCTCCATTGCCGGTCACCAACGCCACCTTCGCGAGCGCGCTGGGCCGAGTGCTCCGGCGGCCGACCCTCCTGGCGGTACCGTCGTTGGCGGTGTACGCCCTGATGGGCGAGATGGGCCGGACCGTGCTCCTGGGCGGGCAGCGCGCCCTCCCGGCAAAGGCGGAACGCACGGGATACGAGTTCCTGCACCCGTCCATCGAGGAGGCACTGCGGTTCGGGCTGGGGGTGGCATAGGCCGCGGAGTTCTGGCGGTCCCGCCGATTTCCGGGTTATCGTCCCCCTGCGGATTCCTCGAGCTGGAGCGTGCCATGCAGCGGCTGACCGTCCTCGCGGTTTTGACCTTCCTGTCGACGTTCGCGTACGCGCCCGAGCGCGCATCCGCCCAAGCCGGCGCCGCGAGCGTCGTGCGGCTCGAGGCATCGCCGCCGTCGGTCGTCGTCATGACGGGTGAGGAAGTCCCGTTCGAGGTGCGCGCTCTCGACGCCCAGGGCCGCGTGGTGGCGGACGCCCAGGTGCGTACGGTGGCGCCCCGGGCTGCGGCGACCGTGCGCGGGGGCACGGTCCGCGGACGGACGATGGGCGAATACGAGATCGTGGCGACGCTGCTGACGCCGCCCGGATACGAAGGAACGCCGCCCAGCCTGCGCGTTCCGCTCACCGTGCTTGCTCCCGAGGTCGCCACTGTGGAGGTCACCGCCGAGCCGGGCCGCCTCTACCGGGGGACCACCCTCCGGCATACCGCTACCGCGCGCCACGTGGACGGATCGGTGCGGCCGGGCCCGGCCGTGTCGTGGTCCAGTTCCGATCCGTCCGTTGCCACCGTCGACCGTTTCGGCTACGTGACCGCCACCGGTACGGGTGCGGTCACCATCCGGGCCGACGTGGAGGGGACGGCCGGCACGGCCGCCTACGAGGTGGCCCCGTTCCCCGCGGTCTCGCTGGACATCACCGGGCTGGCCGACGAGGTGCGCACCGGTGACGTGCAGCAACTCAGCGCGGTAGCGCGCGACGCGGCCGGCGAAGTGGTCGCCGACGTGCCCGTCACCTGGACCCACACGGCCGTGCCCGACGCGGACATGATCGCGCCCAGCGCGCCCGGCCAGATCGCGCGCGGCCGCTTCGTCGCCGACGTGCCGGGCGTGTACACGATCGTGGCCAACGCGGGTCCGCTGTCGGCGCGCGCGACCCTCCAGGCGGTCGTCCGTGACGCGGTGCGCGAGCTCACGCTGGTGGGAACCGGGAGCACCGCCACGGTGCGCACCACGGACTTCTGGGTGTTCGAGGGGCTCGACGGCCGCGACTACGCGCTGACGGGCGCCAAGATGTCGGACGGGTACGCCTACGCGTGGGATGTCACCGACCCGGGCAACATCTTCAAGACCGACTCCCTCCAGGTGGACGCCCGCGCCGTCAACGACGTCAAGGTCTCCCCCGACGCCCGCTACGCCACCCTCACCCGCGAAGGCGCCTCCAACCGGCGCAACGGGGTGGTCTTCCTCGACCTGGCCGACCCGGCCCACCCCGTGATCGCCTCCGAGGTGGTCGGGGGGCTCACGGGCGGGGTCCACAACGCCTTCCCCGACGACGACTACGCCTACGTGCTCGCAGCCGGCGACAAGTACGTCATCATCGATGTCGCCGACATCTACAACCCGCGCGTGGTCGGCGAGTACAACCATCCCGACAGCCGCCTCCACGACGTCTGGGTGCTCGACGGCATCGCCTACTCGGCCGAGTGGGAGAAGGGCATGGTGGCCGTGGACGTTGGCAACGGGCGCTGGGGGGGCACCCCGGAAAACCCGGTGCTCATCTCGGAACTGGCGGTGCCGACCGGCACGACCCACGCGATCTTCCCCTACCGGTCGCAATCCAGCGACCGGTTCTACGTGTTCGTCGGGGACGAGAACATGCAGAGGAGGGGACTCGCCAACGCGGGCCCCCGGGGCGGCGGAACGTACCAGCTGCCGTATGACCCCGAGACCGGGATGAACGGGATACCGCTCGCGACCCAGGGCTACATCCAGGTGATCGATTTCACCGATCCCGACAATCCGGAGATGGTCGCCCGCTACGAGGTCAGCGAGTACGGCACTCACAACATCTGGGTGGAGGACGACATCCTCTACCAGGCGTACTACGAGGGCGGCCTGCGCGTGGTCGACGTTTCCGGCGAACTGATGGGCAACCTGTACACCCAGGGCCGCGAAATCGCCGTGCACAAGTCCACGGACGTGAACGGCTGGGTGCCCAACTCGACCATGGTGTGGAGCGCGATGCCCTTCAAGGGCCACGTGTTCTTCTCGGACACCAATTCCGGGCTCTGGTCGGTGAAGGTGGAGCCGCCGGATCGGCCGGTGTCGTAGGCGACGACATCCTCGAGGCCGTCGTCATCGGCGGCGGGCCCGCCGGCTCGGCGACAGCCCGCCTGCTCGCGCTGTGGGGGCATTCCGTCGTTCTGCTCACGCGGCCTCCGACCGGCCATCCCGCTCTCGCGGAGTCCGTTCCTCCCAGCGCGCGCAAGCTCTTCACCCTCCTGGGCGTCGCGCAGAAGATCGACGAGGCGGGCTTCTTCGCGGCCCGCGGCAATCTCGTCCGATGGGCCGACGCCCCGCTCCGGCGCGCCGACTTTGCGCCCGGGACTGTGGGCCATCACGTGCTGCGCGACGCCTTCGATGCCCTGCTGTTGGACCTCGCGGAAGAAGCCGGAGCCGAGGTGCGACGGGACGCGAGGGTGCGGCGGGTAGTGCGCGCGGGCGCTGCCGGAGATGGAGGGGATCCGCGCCAGCGTGTCGAGTACGAGGACGCCCGCGGCGCCGGGGCCACCCTCCGAAGTCGCTTCGTCCTGGACTGCTCCGGCCGCTCGGGGGTGATCGCCAACCCGGAGCTGCGCGTCCACGACCAGTCGAACGCCACCGTCGCCCTGGCCGGCATTTGGCGCTCGAACGCGGACGCGCCCCCCGCAGAGCCCTACACCCTGGTGGAGAGCTACCGTGACGGCTGGGCCTGGTCGATGCCGGTATCGGACACGCGCCGCTACCTGACCATGATGATCGACCCCCGCCGGACGCGGCTGCTCAGGGGGAAGGGTCGCCGCCGCCTCTACCTGGCCGAGCTGGAAAAGACCCGGGAGGTGCGCCGCCTGGTGGCCGATGCCCATCTGGCCAGCGACATCAGCGGGCACACTGCCTCCCAGTACACCGCGTCACAGTTCGCCGGAGACGGGCTCCTCCTTGTCGGAGACGCCGGCAGCTTCATCGATCCGCTCGCGTCGGTCGGGGTCAAGAAGGCGCTCGCTTCCGCCTGGCTCGCGGCGGTTACCGTCCACACCTGCATTTCGACGCCCGACATGCACGACGTGGCGCTCGAGTTCTTCGAGAGTCGCGAACGGGAGACCTGGCTCGCCCATCGGCGCCACACCGCCCGGTACTACCGCGAGGCCGCTGCGGCCCACGGCCACGGCTTCTGGAGCGCACGCGCAGAGGCCGCTGGCGGCATCCCTGCGCCCGCGCCGTCGGCGCAACTCACCCGCGCGTCCGGCGCTTCCGCCTCACACGTCCCGGCCGCCGGCGAGTCCGCGTCGACGGATCCGGGGCATGCTCCCGCTCTGGATCCGGCTCACACCCCAGCCCTCGACCTGTCCGCTGAAGTCCACATCCCGGTTCCGACCGAACCCGACATTGCCGCCCTGCGCCGGGATCCCGACGTCCTTCAGGCCTTCAGCGACCTTCGCGCCGCCCCTGCGATCCGCCTGCGCCCCGCCGCCGGCCTGCGTCGCCTGCAGCTTCCAGCCGTGCGCGGCCGACGGATCGTCCTCGACGAGCACCTCGCCTCGCCCGCGCTCCCCGACGGCGTGCGCTTCCTTCGCGACATCGATCTCCCGCCGCTCGTTGCCATGGCCGGCCGGCACGACCAGGTCCCCGACCTGTACCAGGCCTATCTGGACCGCGTCGCCACCGTCTCCCTGCCGGACTTCCTCGGCGCCCTCTCCGTCCTCCTCGGCAAGGGGATGCTGAAGAACGATCTGTAGGCGGACCGGTACTCCCGCGGGGAGATTGCGCGGATGGCCGGATGCCGGACCTCTTGCAGATCAACGTTGTCCCAATGGAAGATCAGAGTGACGGGTGTCTCCAACCGGGGGAAGTCGGCGATGATGATTCCAGCACGGGTCGGGTTCCTCATCCCGGGGGGCATGCTGGGCGTCCTTGCGCTGCTCGGCTGCGTGCGGCAGACGCATGCGCAGGAGCCGGAGCCGGGCACCGTCTTCCGGGATTGCGACGCGTGTCCCGAGATGGTCGTGGTGCCGCCGGGGGATTTCATGATGGGGTCTCCAAGGGCGGCGCGGGGCTGGTACACCGACGAGGGCCCGCGGCACGAGGCGACGATCGGATATTCTCTCGGGGTGGGAGTCTACGAGGTGACCTTCGCCGAATGGGATGCCTGCGTCAGCACCCGGGGCTGCATGGGCCACCGGCCGGATGACGGCGGACTGGGCCGCAAAAGGCAGCCGGTGATCAACGTCAGCTGGGAGGACGCGCGGATCTACCTCCGATGGCTGTCGGAGGAGACCGGCGAGAGCTACCGCTTGCTGAGCGAGGCGGAGTGGGAATACGTCGCGCGCGCTGGGACGGAATCGGCCTGGTACTGGGGGGAGGACTCGTCGGACCAATGCCGTCACGCCAACGGATTCGACCGGGAACTGACCGAGCAGCTCGAGGCCGAAGACGTCAGGATCAGAGTCCGGCCCGCCTCCTGTTCCGACGGCTACGAGGGGGCGGCTCCGGTGGGATCGTTCGTGCCGAACGGTTTTGGACTCCACGACGTCTCGGGCAACGTCTGGGAGTGGACGGACGACTGCTGGAACGAGAGCTACGCGGGCGCCCCGGCCGACGGAAGGGCCTGGACGGACGGCTATTGCGTCCCGCGAGTGGTGCGCGGCGGCTCCTGGAACAACCCTCCCGGGCTCCTGCGCTCGGCCTTCCGCGACGGGATAGGATCGCGGGTTCAATATCGGCTTCCGCGTTGCCCGGACGATGAACTGAACTCCCTGAAGTTCACAGATCGTACCTGCGGAAGCGGCCCCGTCCCGGACGACGTCAGGCGGGATCCGCCGGTTCACCCGTGTAGAACGCGATGGTCCGCCTGGCCGCGGCCCGCGCCGCAGCGGGATTTGATTCGGCCTTGATCGCCGCCTGCCCCCATCCTTCACCGCTTTCCCGGATGAACGCCTTGCCGTCCCGCGACGTCGCAAAGGCCACCTCATCCGGTTTCGGCGCGTCCGGGTCCGCGAGGTGGAACGCCAGCCCCAGCAGACCCAACTCCCACCCCACGCCCGTAGCCCCCGGCCCGTACTGGCTCCAGTGTTCCGACAACCCCTGCGTATGCGTCAGCGCAAGCCGCGCGTGGCCGGGTCCGTCTTGCGAGAAGCGCACCTCCACCCAGCTCACGTCCCCGCCGAACTCCCATGTGAGCGCGAGATGCCACGGGTGCCCGCAGGCCGTGATCACACCACCCGCGTTGCCCTCAAGCTGATAGCGGCCGCCGGGTCGGAGTTCACCGCTGACGGGCAGGAACCACCGGGGCAGGCGCTCGCTGTTGGTGACGGCGTCCCACAGGTCCTCGAGCGTCGTCGCGTAACGGCAGGAGAGGATGACCGCGCGGGCGGGCTGTCCATCACGCTCCAGCACCGACACCGAGCGCTCCGTGGCGCCCAGGTGGTCTTCGACGTCGAAGTTCATGCCTTTCTCCTCTGGCTCTGGTCAGCCTCGTTCTCGGCTCGGTGAAGCCTGGTTTCGCGCACCGCGATCGCCATCGCCGCCTCATCACTCAAGCCGGAGGTCGAACGCCCGGGAGCGACGATTTCGCGTACGGTTTCGGAAGGGAGGATACCCCTGAATTCGAGGCTTTGCTCGATGATCTCGCCCATTGAGCGTCCCTGCCGAGCCGCAACGTCCTTCAGGGCGCGGTGCGCCCGGCTGGTCAATGTGATCGTAAGGCGTGGCATGGCATGTCCGGTCGAATCTCCCTGTTTGTCTCCCTTCCCCGCAGGCGATATCATCCCTATGCCGCATACACCGGTAAACAAGAGTTTCTCCAACTTCCGGGTCCCCGCATGGTTCACCGCCCTCGATTGACCCGCGCGCGCCTCTTGGCGGGGCTCCTCGTCGCAGGTGCGTCCGTCTTCGCAGCCGGCGTCAGCGCCCAGAGCGACGAGGAAGGCTTCGCGATCGAGCACGAGACCATCCGCGCGCGCTGCGCGGCATGCCATCTGCCGGATTCGGAGGGGCGCATGTCGCGTATCTCCTTCGAGCGCAAGACGCCGGAGGGATGGCAGGGCTCGCTGCAGCGCATGATCTCGCTCAACGGCGTGACGCTCGCGCCCGAGGAAGCCCGCGAGATCGTCAAGTATCTCTCGGACCACCAGGGGCTGGCTCCGGAGGAGCTGCGTCCGGGGCTTTTCGAGGTCGAGAAGCGGATGATCGACCACCGTTACGAGGCGGACACCGACGTCGAGTTCACCTGCATCCAGTGCCATTCGATGGGGCGGGTGATCACGCAGCGGCGCACCCGCGAGGAATGGGAGCTCCTGATGTCCACGCACCGCGGATACTATCCGCTCGCGGACTTCCAGGCCTTCCTGCGCATGGGGCCCACGCCGGACCAGCCCGGCCCCGACGGCGAGCCGCCGGACACCCGACAGCCCATGGAGCGGGCCGTCGATCATCTCTCCGAGGTCTTCCCCCTCCACACCCCCGAGTGGGCGGCGTGGTCGGCCACCATGCGGCCGCCCCGCCTGGAGGGCACCTGGGTTCTGTCCGGTCACCAGCCCGGGCGCGGCGCGGCTTACGGCACGGTGACCATGGGGGACGGCGGGGAACAGGACGCGTTCGTCACCCGGGCCAGCTACACACATCCGGCCACCGGCGAGACCGTCACCCGGCGGGGCCGCGGGCTGGTGTACACCGGGTACCAGTGGCGGGGGCGCTCCTTCGAGTCCGATGAAGCCGATGGGGCGATGCGCGAGGTGATGGTCGTCGAGCGCGGCATGAACGAGATCGCGGGCCGCTGGTTCCGCGGCGACTACGACGAGATCGGCATGGATGTGCGTCTTACGCGCCTGGCCGGCTCCCCGGTTGTCGCGGGTGTCCATCCCCACGCCCTCCAGTTGGGTGGCGGCGAGCGGGAGGTCCGCATCTTCGGGGCCGGGTTCGCGGACGACGTCGGGCCCGGAGATGTGGATCTGGGCCCCGGCCTGACCGTCAACCGGGTGGTCAGCGCCTCCTCGGAGGAGATCGCCCTCAACGTGACGCTGGCGCCCGATGCGGTCCCCGGCGGTCGCGACGTTTTCGTCGGGGGCGCGAGCCTCGCGCAGGGCGTCGTCGTGCACGACGGCATCGACCGCATCCAGGTGCTTCCGCGCACGGGCATGGCCCGCGTGGGCGGCATCGTCTTCCCGAAAGGCTACCAGCAGTTCGAGGCGGTCGCCTTCGACGACGGACCCGACGGGCGCCCGAGCTCCGACGACGACTTGGAACTGGGGCCGATCGAGGTCGAATGGAGCCTTGAGGAATACGCGGCGACCTTCGACGACAACGACATCGAGTACGTCGGCTCGATCGACCAGACGGGACTCTTCGTTCCCGCGGTCGACGGCCCCAACCCCGACCGTGACCGCAACCGCAACAACGTCGGCGACGTCTGGGTGGTCGCCACGCTGGCACAGGACGACAACGGCGATCGTCCCCTGCGGGCCCGCGCCCACCTGGTCGTGACCGTACCGCTCTACCTCCTTTTCGACGCGGGAGCGAACGTGAGTACGGGAGCGAGCCCGGATCCGGCGGCAAGTCCGAACGGCCGAGGAAACCGAACCCCGGGACCGGGTCCCGGAATGGGAGGCAACCCGAAATGAGCAACATTGGCATCGCCTCCGCAGCTTCGTCCGCGACGGCGGGCGCCGCTCCGCCTGCAAACGGCGGCCCCGGGCCTGCAAACGGGGCTCCCGGGCCTGCAAACGGGGCTCCTGCCCCTGCGATCCCGGGAGCTGACGGTCCCGGCTCCGCGCCCGCCCCCGACGTCCTCACCCTGGGGGAGTTCCATTCCTTCCAGGCGGAGGATTCCACCTTCCTCTACCTGGTCCCGAGCGCGGCCATCTTCCGGCTCGACGCCCCCTCTCGGGCGGTGCTCGAGGCGCTCGAGACGGCCAACCGCACGCCCGCCGAGCTGCTCGGCATGCTGGGGAGCCGCTTCCCCGCGGAAGAGGTCGCCAACCGCGTCGAGGAACTGATGGGGGTGCGCGCCATCGGCCTCCTCGGCAAGCCCGCCCCGGCCCCTCCCGACTTGCTGCCGCCCAAGGGCTTTCCGCTCACCACGATGGTCCTGAACGTCACCAGCAAGTGCAATCTGGCCTGCACCTACTGCTACGAGTACGGCGACGACCGCATCGTCGAAGCCGACTCCAAGCCGCGCTACATGGACCTCGAGACCGCCCGCGAGAGCGTCGACTTCATGTTCGAGCAGGGCGGCACCAACCGGCTCGTCCATCTCACTTTCTTCGGCGGCGAGACCCTCCTCAACTTCAAGCTGCTGAAGAGCACGGTCGCATACGCGCGCCAGCGGGCGAAGGAAGTCGGCAAGGAGGTCGACTTCAGCCTGACCACCAACGCGACCCTGCTCAAGCCCGAGATCGTCGACTGGCTGGCGGAATACCGGGTGGGCGTGACGGTCTCCATCGATGGTCCGCGCGAAGTGCAGGACGGACTGCGCGTCTTCTCCAACGGCATGGGCAGCTACGACATCATCCTGCCGAAGATCAAGGATCTTCTGGCGCGCCACCGCACCCGCCCCATCGGCGCGCGCGTGACCCTCACCAGCAAGAACCTCGACGTGAAGGAGATCTTCACCCACCTGACCGAGGAGATCGGTTTCTGGGAGGTGGGCTTCGCGCCGGTGACCAGTTCGTCGTGCCGCGACTTCTCCATCTCGGATGCCGGATACGACCAGATGCTCGGCCAGTTCGAGGAGCTCGCGCGCGACTTCCTCGAGCACGCCTGCGCCGACCGCCATCACGGCTTCTCCAACGTCAAGGACACCCTGGAGGAGATCCACAAGGGCGTGAGCAAGGCGTACCCCTGCGGCGCCGGCCTCGGGCTCATGGGGGTGGCGACCGACGGCGACGTGGCGCTCTGCCATCGCTTCGCCGGCTCCGACGAGCACAAGATCGGGTCGGTGTCGGAGGGCGTGGACACCGAGGTGCAGTACGACTACCTGAAGAAGCACCACATCAACAGCAAGACCGATTGCCACACCTGCTGGGCCCGTCCCATCTGCGCCGGCGGATGCTATCACGAAGCCCACACCCGGTACGGCACCACGGGAACCCCGAACCTCCATTTCTGCGAGTGGGTTCGGAGCTGGACCGACACCTGTCTTCGAGTTTATGGAGCCATCTCGGAGCGCAACCCGGCATTCCTGGCACGATTCGACGCCTGAGCCGGGTTCTTCGCGACCGCGTAAGACGAGGAGAGAGACCTTTGGCACTGAAACCGATCAACCGCAAAGCGGACCGGATGGTGACCTACCTGGCGAACCAGGGCGACGTGCCTCCGGCCGAGCAGATGGCCGGGCCCGTGGATCCCGCGGCGGCGAACGCCGGCGCTGACGAGAACGCGGAGGACGTCGTCGCACTCGGGGGGCGCCTCCCCGAGATCCCGGAGATCCCGCACATCCCGCTGGGCTGCTCGCTCGTCTTCGCGCCCGGCTGGGAGGTCGACGAGGCGGGCGGCACGGCCGGGCTCTGCCAGCCGGTGGAGCGCGACCTCTTCGATTGCCACCTGGCGTGTTTCTGGCCCGCCCATGTCCCGGATCAGCTGAACCACAGCCCGGACTGGACCGGCAAGTGCGCGGCGGCGCAGAACGACTGGCGCAAGCTGGAGATGATCTTCCCGTAGGCCGGAAACGTCCTTCCCATCGACCAAACCTGACAAAATGGCAGACGTGTCTGACAAAATGTCATACCTCATGAAGGATTCCCGGCGCCGGACGGCCCCCGGACCGCGGTCCGCGCTCCCGCGCCTGATGCGCCGCTGGCTGGTGGCGTCGGCATCGATCGCGCTGTTCCCGGCCGCCGCCGCCGCTCAGGAGGTCCGCTCGGGCGGCAACGGCACCATCTACATGGGGGCCTACAACGAGTCCGTCTACGTCATCGACGAGGCGACCCTCGAGGTCACGGAGCGCATCCCGGTCACATCCGGCATCCCCAACCTGATGCAGCTCTCCCCGGACAACCGCACCCTCTACGTGCGCGACGCCGCCATGGAGCACATCGAGGTGGTCGATCTGGCCGAGGGGCGATCGGTCGACTCGTTCACCCTGAGCGAGGGCAACACCCGGGTGCGCATCCGCTCGATGGCCGTGGACCCGGGCGGGGAGTACGTCCTGCTCGGCGCGCGCAGCTACACCAAGCTGCTCGACCGCTTCGAGATCGGCGAGTTCTCGATCCTCCGCGTCGACCTCGACACGCACGAGGTGACCGACACGGTGCCGACATCGGTGGGCGAGCAGCGTCAGGGCGCCAACCTCATGTTCTCGCCGGACGGCGACCTCCTCTACTTCTTCGGCCGCGACATCATCGCCGTCGAGACCGAGAACTTCACCGAGGTGGACCGCTGGGAGCTGTCGCAGCCGCTGGAGGAGGGGCTCGGGCGCATGAACATGAGCTTCCAGCGCAGCCCCTACGACGACGAGGGCATCTTCACGAATCTCTTCCGGATGACGGATCCCGTGCAGGGCCGCCAGATGATGGGCATCGCGCGCGTCAACCTGGCGGAGCAGGATGTCGACTTCTATACCCTCGGGCCCAGCGAGCGGGTGAGCTTCGCGCTGGCCCCGGACGGCCGCAAGGCGTACGGGCTGCGCTCGGAAATCGGCTTCTACGAGTTCTGGACCTTCGATCTGGAGGGGCGCCGGGTCGAGAGCCGGGTCGAGTTCCCCGGACGTCCGCGCATGTCGCTGGCGCCGAGCTCCAACGGCGAACTGCTCTACATCTACAACGCGGGCAACACCATCGACGTCTACGACGCCGACACCCACGAGCTGCTCCGGACGGTGTGGCTGGACGCCGACATGACGCGCTTCCTGCTGGTGCCCGGGGACGCGGCCAGCAACGGCGGCGGTTCGTAGGGTCGGGGCTTCCGGGCGCGCCCGCAACGAGTCCGCCGTCCGGACGCCGGGTGGCGGGCGGCCTCCCCAAGCCGGGTCCGACTCCTCCCCTGCGGGCCCCGGGAGGCATCTCTCGGGAGCACTGATCGGCCGCGAGGTCCGCTGGGCCCTCGGCTTCGTCCGCCCCTACGCGAAGTGGCTGGTGCTGGTGCTCGCGGTGAGCCTGACGGGCACCGTGCTCTCGCTCTTCATCCCCTACCTCTCGAAGGACCTGGTGGACACCGCGCTCCTGGGGCGGGACACGGCCGCGCTCACCCGCATCGTGGCGCTGTTCGCGGGGATCACGGTGCTCTCCTTCGGGCTGAACGTGGTGGCGGGGATGCGCTACACGCGCACTTCGGCGGACATCCTCTTCGACATGCGACTGGCGCTCTACCGGCACCTGCAGCGCCTCTCGCCCCGCTTTTACGCGCGCACCCCGATCGGGGACATCATGTCGCGCATCAACAACGACATCGGCGAGATCCAGCGCGTGGTCTCCGAGAGCCTGCTGGCGTGGCTGATGAACGGCGCGTACCTGGTGGGAACGGTGGCCATGCTGATCTGGCTGGACGCGCGGCTGTTTCTGGTGAGCCTGGCGGTCCTGCCGCCCTGCCTGTGGGCGCTGGTTCGCTATCGGAGGCGTCTCGAGCGCATCACCGGCGAGTTGCGGGAGCGGAGCGCCGAGATCGGCAGCTTCCTGATCGAGACCATCCTCGGCCTCAAGCTGACCGTGGCGTCGAACGCGCAGAGCCGGGAGCAGCGTCGCTTCCGGAAGAAGAACGACGGCTTCATCCGCACGCTGATGTCGATGCGGTTGCTGACCTATCTCGCCGGCGGGCTGCCCGGGCTGATTCTGGCCGGTGGGGTCGCGGCCGTCTTCCTGTACGGGGGCCAGAGGGTGATCACGGAGGTGATCACGATGGGGACGTTCGTCGCCTTCATGGCCTATCAGATGCGGCTGCTCGGGCCCATCCAGGGGCTGATGGGGCTCTATGCGAGCCTGGCGACGGCGCGGGTCTCGCTCGGGCGCGTCCATGTGATTCTGGACAGCCCGGTGCACGTGCGGGACCCGGAGCGGCCGGCGAGCGCGGCGGGGCTGGGCGGGGAGCTCAGGCTGGAGGAGGTGAGCTTTTCGTTCGGGCGCGGGGAGCCGGTGCTGGACGGGGTCGACCTGGCGGTGGCGGAGGGGGAGGTGGTGGCGGTCGTGGGCGCGAGCGGGAGCGGGAAGTCCACCATCGTGGACCTGCTGTCGCGGCAGCTCGATCCGGACGCCGGCCGGATCCGGCTGGGGGGCCGCGACCTGCGCGTGCTGCGGCTCGAGGACGTGCGTGCGGCCGTGGTGCCGGTGGAGCAGGAGCCCTTTCTGTTCAACACCACTATCGCGGACAACATCCGTTACGGCCGGCCGGGGGCGTCGGACGGGGAGGTTGAGGCGGCCGCGCGCGCGGTGGGGCTGGACGCCTTCCTCGCCACCCTGCCGGACGGCCTGGAGACGCAGGTCGGGGAGCAGGGGCGGGAACTGTCGGCGGGGCAGCGCCAGCGGGTCGCGGTCGCGCGCGCCTTCCTGGCCGACCCGCGGGTGCTGGTGCTCGACGAGCCCACCGCGTCGCTCGACCCGGCCTCGGAGCGCGCGCTCATGGAGGGCTACCAGGCCGTGATGCGGAGCCGCACGACGATCCTGGTGTCCCACCGGCTTGCGCTCGCCCGGCGGGCCGATCGGGTGGTGGTGCTGGAGCGCGGCCGCATCGTGGAGGAAGGCACGGCCTCGGAGCTGCTTCGGCGGGGCGGAAGCTTCGCCCGGTTGTTCGGGGGGGAGGGGGGTTAGTCGCCGTTCGCGGTCATTCAGCCGAATGTCGCCGCTCGGTGACATTGCAATAATGTCGGCGAACGGATACACTGGTTGGCGAGCAACCGCAACCCGAGAAACCCGATGTTCGTCCGCACACCCGTCGATGTCGGCTTGATGATCCGCGAATCCAGGCGCACCCGCCGCATGACCCAGCACCAGCTCGCGCGCGCTGCGGGCGTTGGCCGCCAATGGATTGTCGCAATTGAGGCAGGAAAGCCGCGTGCCGAGCTGGGCAAGGTGCTCCAGACCCTCGCGGCGCTCGACCTGTCACTGTCGATCCGGGGCGAGGGCATCCCCGATGTCTCGACCGGCGATGCCCCGATCGAGGCTGGCGATATCGACGCGGTTGTGGAAGCGCACCGACGAGCGCAGCCGTGACCGAGCGGCTCGTCGCGGTGGCGAGCCAACGCGTCATGGGGTACGTCACGCGGCAGGCTGGGGGCAGACTCTCCTTCGCGTACGACGCCGGCTGGCGGCTGGCGGAGAACGCATATCCGTTGTCCCTGTCGATGCCCCTCGCGGCCGCAGAACACGGTCACGACAAGATCGAACCGTGGCTGTGGGGATTGTTGCCCGACAACGAGAATGTCCTCGCGCGCTGGGGTCGCAAATTCCAGGTATCGGCGCGCAGCGCGTTTGCATTGCTGGGTGCGACCGGGGAGGACTGTCCGGGGGGAGTCCAGTTCGCCCGGCCTGATCGCGTTGAGCGGCTGCTAGGCGGCGAAGCCGAACCGGTGGAGTGGCTGACCGAGGCGCAGGTTGGGGAGCGCCTCGGCGCATTGGGCGAGGACGGCAGTGCGTGGCGGCTGCCGGGCGACGGGGGCCAATTCAGCCTTGCCGGGGCACAATCCAAGACGGCGTTGCTCCTGAAGGATGGGAGATGGGGCGTCCCGCGCGGGTCAACGCCCACCACGCACATCCTGAAGCCGCCGATCCCCGGCTTCCCGGGCCACTGCGAGAACGAACACCTGTGTCTTACCCTGGCCCGCGCGCTCGGACTGCCGGCGGCCCGGTCGCGGGTGGCCCGTTTCGGGGACGAGACCGCGATCGTCGTCGAGAGGTACGACCGCATCACTACCCCTGATCGCCTGGCTCGGGTGCACCAGGAGGACCTGTGCCAGACGCTGGGAATCCCGCCGACCAGGAAATACCAGAGCGACGGGGGCCCGGGGTGCGGACTGATTATCGATGCGATTCGGACACATTCCCGCCGGCCCGGCCGCGATGCCCGTACCTTCGCGCGGGCCATTGCACTGAACTGGATCATCGGCGGTACCGATGCGCACGCCAAGAACTTCTCCATGCTGATCGGGCCGAGCGGGCACGGGTCTCTGGCTCCCCTCTACGATGTCGCGAGTCTGCTACCCTATCCTGGCCACTATGCGCCAAGGCTCAAGATGGCGACCACGATCGGCGGCGAGGCTCGGCTCGGTTACATTCGAGCGAGACACTGGGAGCGGTTCGCCAAGGAGGCGGCGCTGGCACGAGATGAAGTGCTGGACATGTGCAGATCGCTGGCTGCGGAGATCCCGGACTGCTTTCGCAGTGTCGTCACGGCCGCCCGCTGCCAAGGCTTGGATCACCCGGTCGTTCCCGCGTTGGAGGACGCGGTCCTCGCCCGCGCCGGGGCGTGCCTGGCCAGTCTCGATGCCTGAAGTCGGGGTCGCCGTCGTGGGCTGCGGGCTGCCAGGCGGTGATGCGGGGCGGGGGGGAGGGGGGTTAGCGACGGTCCGTCGAGCGAGGAGGCCGGAAGCGAGCGAACACCTCCACCCGAACCGGAAGCCGCGGCGCTCTGCCCAGACGGGCATCCGTTGTAAGCAGGGGGGCATCGAGGCCTTCGGCGAGCGTTACGTATGCCGCATCGTACGACGTCAGGTTGTATCGCCAGGACCAGAGTCTCGGGATGATCGGTCCATGCGGGTGCCGGCGCATATCGAGATCGCTCAGATTGTCGATGGCCTGGGCAACGCGATCGGGCGGGACGATGTCTGCCAGTTCGTACCGGCGGAGCGTGTTGAGGACCTCGATGTCCACGAGCTCGGGACTGTGCAGCGAGAGCTGCGGATGGGAGACTCGCCTTAGAATCTCCATCCCCGACCGGGTTCCGAGCACAAGCTCGATGACCGCGGAGGCGTCCAGGACGGCGATCACGTCGAGCTAACGGCTTTCCCGCTCCTCTCGCAGGACGTCGCTCGGAGGGGGATCGAGTTCAATGGGCGGCAGCTGGGCGATCCTGGCGAACAGTTCCTCGCGCGTCGGCTTCTCGAGTAGTCGTTCGATCTCGCAGAGCACGTAGTCGGACATGGACATACCGAGATGTGCGGCGCGAGCCTTGAGCCGACGGTGGAGGCTGTCGGGGACATTCCGAATCTGAAGCATCTTGTACATGTGAACAGCATGGTTTCATGTGACTAACATGTCAAGGTGTTTCCGTCAGCTTGTGTGGTCGCCGGCGCTTCAACTCCATATCATCGACCTCATGTCACGAATGGAAGAATGGGAACACCGCGAACTGCGGCTGGACGATGCCGCCTTGGCGGAGCGGAGGGGCGAGGGCATCCGCATCGCGGTGGTGGACAGCGGGGTTCACTCGCTGCATCCGCATGTGGGTGGCGTCGCGGGCGGGGTGGCGATCGGGCGGGACGAGACGGAAGCCGACGACTACCTCGACCGGCTCGGCCACGGAACGGCCGTCGCCGCCGCCATCAGGGAGAAGGCGCCCGGAGCCGAGTTGTTCGCCGTGAAGGTCTTCGGCGACCGCCTGGCGACCAGCTGCGGCGCCCTGGTGCGGGCCATCGAATGGGCGGCGGAGCACGAGGCGCGGCTCATCAACCTCAGCCTGGGGACGACGAATCCGGCGCATGAAGTCAGGCTCGCCGAGGCGGTGGCGGGCGCTGCGGATGCCGGATCGCTCGTCGTGTCGGCACGTTCCGGCGGTGGCCGAACGGGAGAGGAGGGAACGCCGGAGGGCGAAGGCGTGCGCTGGCTTCCCGGATCGATCCCCGGCGCCATCGGCGTGCTGCTGGACTGGAGCTGTCCCCGCCATTCAGTGCGGGTGCGGACCGACCACCGGGGAGCCCCGGCGTTCCTCGCCTCGGGTTTTCCGCGGCCGATCCCCGGCGTCTCTCCCGCGCGCAACCTGGGCGGCATCAGCTTCGCGGTGGCCAACGTGACGGGCGTGCTCGCCCGGCTGCTGGAGGCGGAGCCGAAGGTGCGGAGCGCGAGCCAGGTCTTCGAGTCCGCCCGCCGTCACGCCGTCCTGCGGCCGGCCACCCAGTAGAACACCAGCCCGGCGGCGATCAGCCCCAGGCCGATGAGCCCCTGCGCCGGGCGGTCGACGAGGATGTAGGCGAGGGTCCACGAGGTAAGCGCCAGGTAGACGAGGGGCGTGACCGGATATCCCCAGGCGCGATAGGGGCGCGCGAGGTCCGGTTCGCGCCTCCGCAGCACGAAGATGCCCGCCACCGCGAGCAGGCTGTTCAGCCCGAGCGTGAAGCCGGAGAACACGAGGATCGCTTCGAAGGACGCGCTGAAGATGAAGAGGAGGGAGAGCGCGGCCTGCGTCAGAATCGCGACCCTGGGGATGCCGGCTGGGGTCCTCTTCTCGAGGAAGCGAAACGCGGGGTAGTCCTCGCCGATGACCTGCAGCACCCGCGGACCGGCAAGCACCATCGCGCTCACCGTTGATACCAGCAGCAGGGCCAGGGTTACGCCCATGATGTCGGCGCCCAGCGGGCCGAAGATGTGCATCGCGGCGATGTGGCCCACCTCGAGCCTTCCTTCCAGCTCGGACATCGGCGCCGCCCTCAGGAAGGTGTAGTTGAGGGCCAGGTAGAGGACCATGACAAGCAGGGTGCCGCCCGCGAGCACGCCCGGCAGCGTGCGCCCCGGGTTCTCGAGCTCGCCGGTCACGTAGGTGGCCGCGTTCCAGCCGGTGTAGGCGTACGAGACGTAGATGAGCGACACGGCGAAGGCGCCGCCGAAGACGAGTTGCACGTCCCCGGCGGCGGGGAGGAGCGCGACAGGCTCGGGCGCGTCCACCAGGGCGAAGGCGGCGGCGCAGAAGGCGGCGATCAGGATCACCTTGGCCGTGGTGAAGCCGCGCTGGAAGAGCGACGACGCGCCGTAGGTGGCGGAGTGCACCCACGCCGCCGCCGCGACCAGGCCGGCGGCCAGCCAGGTGGGCGACAGGGCGGGGAAGACCGAGGCCAGGTAGGTGCCGAAGGTGATCGCGGCCAGCGCGGTGGGAGCGGCGAAGCCGACCGTGGCCGAAATCCACCCAGACACGAAGCCCGCCGCAGGGTGGTAGATGCGTCCCAGAAAGGTGTACTCGCCGCCCGAACGCCGCAGCGCCGCGCCCAGCTCGGCATAGGTGATCGCGCCGCAGAAGGCCGCCACGCCTCCCACCACCCAGAGCAGCAGGAGCGGGAAGGTGGACCGGATGGTCTCCAACTGGAATCCAAGGCTGGTGAACACGCCCGTGCCGATCATGTTGGCGACCACGACCGCGGCCGCTGCGTGGAAGCCGTACCCGCGCCGGGGCGTGGTCCGGTTCACTGCAGTCCCGGCGCGGCGCCGCCCCGGCCGCCCGTCCCCGCATCATTGCGCCCGGCGCCGTCGGATCCCACCCGTCCGGTACCGGATTCACTCGTGTTCCTTGGAGTCCGTCGCATGGAGGGCCCGGGCGTGAATTCCGTCTCGTTCGACCATCCATAATACGCTTTTGGGTTGGACCGGCGACCCGCTCGGCAGTAGAATCGGCCTGTCGCAGATCGGCTTCGGCGAAGACAGCACGGAGGAACCCATGAGACATCATCATTCATTCCCGAGGACACTCGCCGCCGGCTTCGCGATGGCCTGCCTCGTCGGCGCCCAATACGCCTGCCAGGCGAATGCGCCGGGTCAGGCGGACGCGGAGGAGCAAATGGACGCAGAGCAGGCGCAGGAGGCGGAGGGCGGCGAGGTTCACTGGAGCTATGAAGGCGACACCGGCCCGGACCGGTGGGGCGGGCTCGACCCGTCGTTCGCCGTCTGCGACACCGGAGTTCAGCAGTCGCCGATCGACCTGGCGGGCGCGATTCCGGCGGGCGGCGGCGGGCTCGAAATCCAGTGGCAGCCCACGGACGGGGAGGTGGTCGACAACGGGCACACAATCCAGGTCAACATGGGGGCCGGGAGCTCCATCATCCTCGAGGGCAGGCAGTTCTCGCTCCTCCAGTTCCACTTCCATCTGCCGAGCGAGCACACGGTCGACGGCGGGGCCTACCCGATGGAGGTGCATTTCGTGCACCAGGCCGAGGAGGGCGACCTCGCGGTTATCGGGGTCTTCATGGATGCCGGCGGCGCCCATGCAGCCACACAGGCCATATGGGATGCCATACCCGGCGTCGACGAGGCGCCTGCGCCCCTCGCCGGCATCGACCCGAACGCGTTCCTCCCCGGAGGGCGCGCCTACTTCCGCTACGCCGGCTCCCTCACCACGCCGCCCTGCTCCGAGGTGGTCAGCTGGGTGGTGATGACCGAGTCCATCGCCGTGTCGCAGGGGCAGGTCGACGCCTTCGCGGCCCTTTATCCGATGAACGCGCGTCCGGTCCAGCCGCTCCATCGCCGGTTCATTCTGCTCAGGTAGCGGGTGAGTTGAGCAACGCGCCAAGGCCCGGCGAAGCGCGTCGCCGCCTCCCCGTGGTCGGGGTCATGGGGTCCGGCTCCGCCCCGCACGCCCATCTCGCCGAGCCGCTCGGGCGCGCCCTGGCGCGGATGAGCGTGCATCTGCTGACCGGCGGTGGACGCGGCGTCATGGAGGCCGTGTCGAAGGCGTTCTCGGAGGTATCCGGGCGCGAGGGGCTGGTTGTCGGAGTGCTTCCGGCGGGCGATGCACGCCCCGGCCGAGCCGATGCAGATCCGAGTCGGAGTGATGCATCCGTGAGTCGGACCGAGGCGAATCCGAGTCACGCCGCTGCGGATCCGGGAACTCCCCCCGGCTATCCCAACCCCTGGGTGGAACTTGCCCTCCGCACCCACCTCGACGCCCGTGGCGACGACGGTTCCGGCATCCGCTCCCGGAACCACATCAACATCCTCTCCTCGGACGTCGTCGTCGCCCTTCCGGGATCCTCCGGCACGGCCTCCGAAGTCGAGTTGGCGATCCGCTACGGCCGACCGCTCGTCCTGCTGGGAGACACCGCCCGGGCGGAGCACCTGTCGGTCTCCGTACCGACTGCCGAGAGCGTGGACGAAGCCGTGCGATTCCTTCGCCGGGCCCTGCGCTAGTTCTGCGCTAGCGAGGGGGCGCCGGAGCGGCCGGGCCCACCGGAGCGCGACGCGGCCACCGGGCTGTTAGCTTCCTGCGCACGCTTCCACCATCCAAGGAGCAAGAATGCGCAAGCCATTTCGCGGTGTGCTCGCCCTGCTGGCGCTGACCGGCGTCGCATGCGCGGGCGATGAGTCCGGAGTGATCACTACCGACAGCGGTCTTCAGTACGAGGTGCTGCGACAGGGTGACGGCCCGATGCCGACCATTGACGACCAGGTTGTCGTCCACTACCGGGGCACCCTCACCGACGGGTCCCAGTTCGATGCCTCCTATGACAGGGGCGAGCCCAACACCTTCCCGGTAAACGAGCTCATCGAGGGATTCAGCGAGGCGCTCCAACTGATGTCGGTCGGCAGCCACATCCGCGTCACGATCCCGTCGGAGCTGGCGTACGGCGAGGCTGGCGCGGGTGCGGTGATCGGCCCCAACGAGACCCTGATCTTCGAGATCGAGCTGCTGGAGATCGTTGGGAGATAGCGGCGTAGCCGAAGGTCCGAGGCGTTGCGAGGCTCCGGTTACGCGCGACCCTACAGATTCCCCGTCACCAGCCTCACCACGAACGCGACCATGAGCACGATCGTGGGGATGACGAAGGCGACGCCCACCCCGAGGGTGAGCCCCGCCCGGAACAGCGCCGGCCCGACCGGGCGCAGGCTGCGCCCCCAGATCCTGTGCAGGACACCCTCGACCATCCACCCGAGCGTGTAGCAGAGATTCGCCATGACCGCGAAGGGCAGGATCGCCGGGAGCGCCTGCACTACCTGCGAGAGGGGGTTCAGGGTGAGCAGCGCCATGAAGATGGTGCCCATCCCGGACCCGGCGAGCACCAGGTTGTAGGCCAGGCGCCGCTTCTCCCACCACTTGATGATCCTGCCGACCTTGCGCTCGGCGGGGGCGGGATAAAGGAACCGGACGAGCGCCGACTCCGCGGGGGCATCGCCCGCCGCATACTCCTCCAGGCTGATTGAATCGGATGGGGTCACGGGTCTCCTCGCTGGACGGTGGTATCCGTTGGATGCCCGCGCATATCCCGGAGTTGCCTCGGAGCCCGCCTCAGAAACGAGAGGTCACGGTCAAGCGGAAGCTTCGGGTGGCTCCCGGATTGCGTTCCTGGACGTCTACGTACTCCGCCTGCAGAAGGTTCTCCACCTTCGCCCGCACATCCATGTCCATGACTTCGAGCGCGAGCCGCAGATCCAGCAGCGTGATGGCCCCCCGTTCGTCGAGAGGATAGGCGAGAACGGTTTCCGCCTCGCTCCGGTGACGCACGTCCACCGCCACCAGATCGGCCCAGCCCGACAGGGTCGTCGTCAGGTTGTGGCGTGACCTGTACGCGAGCGGCCGGCCGGTGTCGAGATCCCGCGAGTCGATGAAGAGGTAGTTCGTGTGCAGGTTGAGCTTGCGGGGCACGACCCCCACGCGCACGCCGGCATCGAGCCCGCGCACCCGGGCCTCGGCCACGTTGCGGAACTGGAAGGTGAGCGGCTGGTTCGGGGCGCCCGTCACCTCGATCAGGCCGGAGTACTCGCTCCAGAAGAGTCCGGCGTCGAACCAGAGCCGTTCGTTCGGGACGACGGTGGTCCCCACTTCGCCGGCCCACGCCGATTCGCCCCGCAACTCGAGATTCGGCACGACCCGAAAGCCGAAGGTGGTGGTCCTGGTGAACTGCTCGGAGACGCTGGGCGACCGGTATCCCCGGCTCAGGGATGTCCGCAGGCTCATGTCCGGAGTGGCCTCGAAGACGAGCCCGATCTTGGGATTGAGCGTCAGATCGCCCTCCACCACCGAGGCCTTGTGCGAATCGAGCCGGATGCCGGCGGAACCGCGCAGTCGATCGGAGAAACCGATTTCGTCCTGGACGAAGAGCGCCAGATCGGTGACGTTCGGCGTCGGACTGAGAAAGTTGGACGTCACATCCGTGCGCGAGGCCTCCCCTCCCACCGTGACCGCGTGCCGCAGGCCGGAGAAGAACGAGAGCTGCAGGTCGGTGCCGTAGCGCGTGGAACGGTGGAAGTCCTCGTTGTCGTGGAAGTAGTTCTGGTTGCGCACGCGCTGCACCTGCGGCCGAAGCTGCAGCTTTAGCGTCGAGGTCACGACCGGAGTGGCCGTCATCCCGAAGACGAGATCCGAGCTGCGCTTCCAGTCGCCCAGGTCCGCGGGATCCACCTCGAGACGTCGCTCGGGGGACAGCCAGGTGAAGAATTCCTCCAGGTCTTCGCGCTTCCCGCTGACGAACACCTCCAGCGGCCTTGACGACTCGGCTCCGAACACGGCCTTGGCCCGCCACTGCCAGCGCTCCTGTCCTCCGTTCTGGCGAAAACCGTCGGATCCCTCGCGTCCGGCGAACACCGTGACGCCCGCGCCCCCGATCTGCCGCGCATGCTGGATCTGCAGACCTCGCATGCTCAGGCGCTCGTCGGTGAAGTCCAGGTTGCCCGGGGTGTCGAACAAGCCGTAGTAGCCGCGCACGGCGGTGCGCGGGGGGCCCAGGGGCGGGCGGGTGATCACGTTGACCACGCCGGCCATGGCGTTCGTGCCCCACAGGGTTGAGTTGGGGCCCTTGACGATCTCGACGCGATCCACGTCCAGGAGCGGCAGGATGCTGTAGTCGATCGCCGATTCCACGCCCGTAAGCGCACGGTGGCCGTCCAGCAACATCAGCACCCGGCTGCCGACGCCGCGGGCGATGCCGCTGGAGCCGCGAATATCCATGTGGCCCGCGTTGAAGGTCACGCCCTGGGCGAAGGGGAGGGCTTCACTGAGGTTGGTAACGTCGCGGCGCTGGAGCTCCTCTCCGCTCAGAATCGCGACGCTCACGGTCGCGTCGCCGGGACGCACCGTGGTCCGGCTCGCGGTGACGGTCAGGCCCGGGACATCGAAGAGCAGCGGCTCGAGCGGGATGCGGAGCGGCTCGGACGCGGTGCTGGCGGGATCGGCCGTGACCTCCGCGCTGCCGTAGCCGTCGGCGATGACGAAAAGCGTGTACGTGCCGCCGTCCGGCACCGACAGCTCGAAGCTGCCGTCCTCGCCCGTGAGCGCACGCAGTGGCGTCGACTGCACCAGCACGTCCGCGCCCATGACGGGGGTGCCTTCGTCGTCGTCCACCACGACGCCCCGGATGGTGGGCCCGGCCTGGGCGGCCAGCGGCGCGGGAGCGAGAAGAATGAAGGGTGCGAAGATCGCGACCGCGGCCGGGCGCCGTGGTGGGCCGATGCGTGCCGTTGAACGACGTACCCGGCCGGAGCGCCGGCTGCGCGCTTCCGACCTCTCGGCCCCCGCCGAACCGACCGCACCCGCCACCGTCAGTTACGCCTCCATACCGTGGTGGAGACATTGAGCGCGGGCTCGGTCACATCAACGGTCAGGATGCCGCTCTGAAGCGTGTAGGTTCCGAGGCCCTGCAGCAGCACGCCGGCCTGTTCCCAGGTCCCGTCGACCCGATTGACGTAGGTGCCCTGATCCTCAAGCATGGTTGTCCCGCCCAGACCGTCCGGAAGGGTGATGCTGATCATCGTTGTCCCTGAAGCCTCGGCACCGGTGACCGACATCTGCTGCACCGAAAATGAACCCGCCACGTCCGGCGGGGTCAGGGTTTGCCCACCGGTCACGATGGCGGACAGCGACTCCAGCGTGTAGGAGCCGGTGAGGTCGGGCGGCCTTTCGGGCTCGGGCTCAACGGGGTCCTCGCCTCCGCACCCCGCGAGCGCCACGAGGGCGATGAGAAGAGGAAAGAGCGGGGCTGGCCTGGAATGGAGCATTGCCTTCTCGCTGTTGACGGGACCGACACCAACGATCTGACGGGCCGTCGCGACGCGGGCTCACCGCGCCCGGGCGCGCCCGGAACCAACGCACCATCCATGATAACCTATTGGCGGCCGGGGGTTCTCACCAGACGAGGGCTCGCACGCGGCGGTTCGGACCTATGTGCCTTCCGTGTCCCGTGGACGACTGGCCGCCATGCCGCTGCTTCCGGCCGCTTTGTGGCTACCGGTTATTGAACCTAGATTGTCCGCGCCCTCGGGCGTACAACCCTTTTTCGCTCCGACACAGGACCAGCGCGTGACGACTCCGGCCGAGCCCCACGTCGAGTTCGAGGACATTGCCAAGAGCTACGATGGCCGGGTGATGGCCGTCCAGGGATTGAATCTCAGCGTGCGCCGGGGCGAGTTCCTGAGCCTGCTCGGGCCGTCGGGATCGGGGAAGACGACGTGCCTCATGATGCTCGCGGGGTTCGAGACTCCGACGGCGGGCGCCATCCGCATCGACGGCCGTTCGGTGCATGCCCTGCCGCCGCGCAAGCGGGGCATCGGCATGGTGTTTCAGGACTACGCCCTCTTCCCCCACATGACCGTCGAGGACAACCTGGCCTTTCCGCTCGACGTGCGCGGCATCGAGCGCGACCGGCGCCGGAAACTGGTCGATCGGGTGCTCCGGCTGGTCCGGCTGGAAGGGTTCGAGAAGCGCCGCCCGGGGCAGCTCTCGGGCGGGCAGCAGCAGCGGGTGGCGATCGCGCGCGCGCTGGTTTTCGAGCCCGAACTCGTGCTCATGGACGAACCGCTGGGGGCCCTCGACCGCCACCTGCGCGAGGAATTGCAGTACGAGATCCGGCGCATCCACCGGACGCTCGGCGTGACCGTCGTCTACGTGACCCACGACCAGCAGGAGGCCATGGTCATGTCGGACCGGATCGCCGTGCTGCGCGACGGCATGGTGGAGCAGGTGGCCGCGCCCGAAGCCCTGTACGAGGAACCGGAGCGCTCCTTTGTCGCGCGCTTCATCGGCGAGAACAACCGGCTGCACGGGCGCGTGGCCGCGGTGCGCGACGACGTGTGCGATGTGATCGTGGGCGACCAGATGGTGCGTGGTTATCGCGTCGTGGACTGCCGGCCGGGGGATCCGGTCACGCTCTCGATCCGGCCGGAGCGAATCACGCTGCATCCGGAGCCGGGGCTGTTCTCCAACCAGTTCGACGCGGTCATCGGGCACATCACTTTCGTGGGGGATCACCTGCGCATCCACATGGAGACCTGCGGGCGACCGGATTTCGTGGCGAAGATCTCGAACGTGGTGGGACAGGGCGCGGTTCTCGAGGGCGACGAAATCCGCGTGGGATGGACGGCGGCGGACTGCCGGGTCCTGGACTACGGCGGCGCGGAGGGCGCGGTGTGAACGGGCGCATCAGCGCCTGGCCGGGGGCACCGACCGTGACCCGCCGACTCGCCGCGCCGGCGCTCGCGGTCCTCAGTGCGGCCTGTGGCGGCGCCGGCGGCGATGCCCTGACCGTGGGCGCGTGGGGCGGGGCGTACACGCGCGCCTGCAAGATCGCCTACCACGAGCCGTTCACCGCCGAGACCGGCATCGTCATCCGAGACGCGCAGTACAACGGCGGCCTGGCCGAGGTTCGGGCGCAGGTCGATGTGGGACGGATTCACTGGGACGTCGTGCCCATGGAGATCGCCGATGCGGTGCGCGGCTGCGACGAGGGGCTGCTCGAGCCGCTCGATCCGGCGATGTGGGCTCCGGGCGCGGACGGCACGCCGCCCGAGGAGGATTTCTTTCCCGGCACCCTGACCGAGTGCGGCGTGGGCGCCGAGTTCTACGCGACCGTCATCGTATACAACCGGGAGAACATACCCGGCCCAAAGCCCTCGACCATGCAGGACTTCTTCGACCTGGAGGCCTTCCCGGGCCGCCGCGGCATGCGCCGCAAGCCCATGGGCAACATGGAGTTCGCCCTCATGGCCGACGGCGTGCCACCGGCGGAGGTGTACCAGGTGCTGGACACCCCCGAGGGGATCGAGCGCGCATTCCGAAAGCTGGACACCATCAAGGACCAGATCGTGTGGTGGGAAGCGGGCGCCCAGCCACCCCAGCTCCTCGCCGACGGCGAGGTGACGATGACCACGGCGTACAACGGCCGCGTCTTCAACGCACAGGTGCTGGAGGACCAGCCCTTCGAGATCATCTGGGACGGCCAGCTGCTGGATTTCGGCCAGATGGTGATCGTGGCCGGGACGCCGAACCTGGAGGCGGCGCTCGAGTTCCTCGCCTTCGCGACCACGCCCCGGTCGATGGCCCGGGTCAGCGCCAACATCTCCTACAGCCCGACGCGCTACTCCGGACTGCCGCTGGTGGGGACGCACGCCGAGGCCGGAATCGACATGCTGCCGCACATGCCCACCTACCCGGAGAACCTGGAGCGGGCGCTGCGCAACGACTGGGAGTGGTGGGTGAACCACACGGACGAGATGAACGAGCGCTTCAGCTCGTGGCTGGCCCGATGAGGGGAGGCTCGATGGCGGGGGGCGCGGGACGGTGAGCCCGGAATCGATGCGGCGGGGACGCGACTGGCGGCCGCGCGTGCGGGCGGCGGGGCTGGCGCTGCCGCTCGTGGCCTTCGTCGGCGTAACCTTCGTGGCGCCTCTCGCGACGATGTTCAGCCGGAGCGTCTACGACGCGGTGGTGGCGGACGCGCTGCCCGAGACACTGGCCCTGCTGGAGGGATGGGACGGGGAGAGCGTGCCCGGCGAGGATGTCTTCGCCGCGGCCGCGGGCGAGCTGGCGCGCGCCCAGGAGGAGCGGGTGATCGGCCAGGTGGCCGGCCGTGTCAACCGGGTGCAGGGGGGGATGCGCAGCATCGTCGCGGTGACGGGGCGCCGACTTCCAGAGGCCCCCGACGGCTCCTGGCGCCAGACCCTCGTCGGGATCGAACCGGCATGGGCCGAGGTGAGCACCTGGCACGCGGTGCGCGCCGCCGGGGAGCGCTACACCACCCGTCACTACCTGGCCGCCGTCGACCTGCGGCGGCTCCCCGACGGATCGGTCGCGCGCCAGGAGGAGGACCGCCGCATATACCTTCGCCTGTTCGCGCGCACCTTTCTGGTCAGCCTGTCGATCACGGCGTTGTGCCTTCTTTTCGGCTACCCGCTCGCGCATTTCCTCGCGCATGCGCCGCCGCGCCGCGCCGGCCTGCTCCTGGCGCTGGTCCTGGTTCCGTTCTGGACTTCGCTGCTGGTGCGCACCACCTCGTGGATCGTGCTGCTTCAGGGCCAGGGGGTGATCAACGATATCCTGGTCGCGCTGGGGCTGGTCGCGGACGATGGCCGGCTGGCGCTCGTCTACAACATGACGGGCACGTTTGTCGCGATGACCCACGTCCTGCTGCCGTTCATGGTGCTGCCGCTGTACTCGGTCATGCGCGGAATTCCCCGCTCCCACATGGACGCCGCGGCGTCGCTGGGAGCCGGCCCGGTACAGGGCTTCCTGCGCGTCTACTGGCCGCAGACGCTCCCCGGGGTGGGGGCGGGGAGCCTGCTCGTGTTCATCCTGGCCATCGGGTACTACATCACCCCGGCGCTGGTGGGAGGGAGCACGGGACAGCTGATCTCCAACATGGTCGCGTACCACATGCAGACCTCCCTCAACTGGGGGCTGGCGTCCGCGCTGGGCGCGATCATCCTGGCGTGCGTGATCGGCCTCTACCTGCTGTACGCGCGGGTGGCCGGGACCGAAGGCGTAAGGGTAACCTGACATGCGCGCGCTGAGCAGGGCGGAACGGGCCGGAAGGACGATGCACGTCGCGTTCTGCGCGGCGGTGCTGTTTTTCCTGATGGCGCCCATCCTCGTGATCGTGCCGCTCAGCTTCAACGCAGAGCCCTACTTCACCTTCACGGAAGGCATGCTGAGGCTGGACCCGGAAGCCTGGTCGCTGCGCTGGTACCGGGAGATCGCGACGAGCGAAGCATGGCGGGGCGCGCTGGTCAACAGCCTGGTGATCGGCACAGCCGCCACGGCGCTGGCCACCTTCCTGGGTACGCTGGCCGCCCTCGGCCTCTCCAGCCCCCACATGCCCGCCCGCCGCTTCCTGATGGGCTTTCTGGTTTCCCCGCTGGTGACCCCCGTGATCATCTCGGCCGCCGGGATGTTCTTCTTCTACTCCCGCATGGGGCTGGGCCAGACCCACCTCGGGCTGATCCTGGCGCACGCGGCGCTGGGGACGCCGTTCGTGGTGATTACGGTGACCGCCACCCTGACTTCCTACAACACCACCCTGAACCGCGCCGCGGCGTCGCTGGGAGCGGGACCGCTCCGGACCTTCGCCCGCGTGCAGCTGCCGCTGATCGCGCCGGGGGTGCTGTCGGGTGCCCTCTTCGCCTTCGCGACTTCGTTCGACGAGGTGGTGGTCGTGCTCTTCCTGGGCGGGGTGGAGCAGAACACCATCCCGCGCCAGATGTGGGCGGGCATCCGCGAGGAAATCAGCCCCGCCATCCTGGCCGTCGCGACCTTCCTGATCGTGTTCGCGGCGGCGCTGCTGTTTACGGTGGGGTGGCTGAGGAGGAGGGCGGCGGGGGCTGCCTGACGAGGGAAGGGCGACGAGATCAAGACGGCCTCGCCTCGCCGATTACAGGATCCCGGTGGCCTGTTCTTCGGCTTGAATCGTGCGGGCGACCCGAAATCCCCGAACGCCGCCGAATGCTGGGTGGTCGGAGCGGAAGTCGGGTCCGAGCCAGCCTCCACTTCGCCATGCCGCGCGCAGGGCCCAGGTGTAGCTTGCCCAATCTCCGCCCCGCCAGGTCGGCCGCTTGCATTCGCCTCCTTCCCACCAGGGTGACGCCTCCAGCACCGCGGAACCATTCAGGGGATGGCCCTCGTTGGTCGCGACCCAGCAGTCGGCGACAAGTTCGTTGACGTTCCCGAGCATGTCGTGCAGCCCCCACGGGTTGGCCGCGTACGTTCCCACAGGCGCAGTCGATTTGTTGTCCCAATCACCGCCGCAGCCATCGCAGGACACGTTTCCGACGCCGATGTCGTCACCCCACCAGTAGGCGGTGCTCGTGCCGGCTCTGGCCGCGTATTCCCATTCGGAACTGGTCAGCAGCCGATACGGCTGGCCGGACACCTCGCGGAGCCAGGCCAGATAGGGGCGGACATCCACGCTGGACACGTGGATGACGGGCCGGTCCTCCCGGCCCCAGCCCCGATCGTCCGGCACATAGGTACACCCGCCATCCGCAACGCAGCGGTCCCACTCGTCGAAGGTCACTTCGAATTTCCCGACTGCGAAGCGGTATCGTATATCCACTTCAACCCGGGGCTTCTCGATGTCCTTCAGGCGACGAGGCCGTTGGCCGCCCCCGGCTTCGTCTGCCTCAAGCTCGGTGGCGCCCATCAGATAGGTGCCAGGGGGCAGTTCAACCATCAGGGGACAGGCTGCGCAGTCCCGAAACTCCCGCAAGCCAGCGGGATTGCCGGGGCCGCGCGCAAGACCGGGAGCGTCTGCCGAGGGCACGCCCACGGAGTCATGTGTGATCGCGCTGCCCGGATCCTCCCCAGGCTCCGCATTGCACGCGGCGATGGACAGTACGGCAAGCGCGCTCCCCACGGCAGCATTGCACGCGGCGAGGGGCGATTCGACAGGGGACATCACTTGTTCTCCCTCGATCAGGTCAGGTGTTAGTGGTCGACCAGCGGCGAACCGCGAGATTCGCGAAGCTCTGGGCAGGGGCCTCATCATGTTGCGATCCTATCGACCATCGTTATATTGATCTCCGTTATGTAGAGTATCGACAATATGCGATGGAGGGAAGCCCAACATGCACAAGCGAACGCGAGCCATCACGCCATGCGCCGCCGCGCGCCGCCGCCCATCTCCAACAGCCACTCCATGGATCGCCGTCATGCTGGCGCTGGCCACCAGCTCGTGCGAGCAGCCGCCGCGCGACGTGCAGGCCGCACTTGTTCGCGATTCCGCGGGCATATCGGTTGTCGAGAACATCGGATCGGAGGAACGGCTGGGCGTCCGAGCGGAGCGAATGATCGATCTCATTCCTCCCGACAGCGCGCTTACCGCGGTTCCGTGGGGCGTGGCCGCAGACCCGACGACAGGCCGGATCTACCTGGCCGACTGGACGGGGCAGCGAGTCGCGGCCTTCGACGCTTCAGGGGCCTACGCGGGCAGCTATGGACGCGCGGGGGACGGACCCGGAGAGTTTCGGAACTCATCCGCAGTCTCCATGGATCCGGACGGAATACTGACCGTGTGGGACACCGGCCGACAGATGCTGAGCCGCTGGTCAAGTGAGGGCGAACTGCTGGGCGAGCAGCGACCGGAACTGACCTACTGGGGTCCGGGATTCGCGATGGGAAGCGACTGGGTGGCCACGGTGACGAGTACCACCTCGTCTTCGGGGACGGCTACGGAGCAGCGACTTGTCGTCGAGGGAGGACAGAATACGACGACGCTGCATGAAGTCACGATGGAACTGGCGACGATGGAGTTGGGCGGCGGCTCCATTCCGGCGCCTCGAGTGCTGGCTCCCTCGGTCGTCTGGACGCACCGGGGAGACTCCATCTTCTTCCTGAACGGGCCCGGTTACCGCATCGACAAGCATGCCGGCGGCTCGGTGGTGGCGAGCATCAGATGGTCGGTGGATCCCATCGAAGTCACGCGCGAGATGGCTGTGAGGGGTGCGGAGTTCGGCCCCGGTCCCTATGGCACCTTCATGCGGCGCTTCGGGTTGGAGGCGGAGGACATCGTGACCGCGGTCGGATACGAGGAGCGGGTCTCGCCCGTGCTGTCGATGACGGCCGCACCCGGAGGCGATCTCTGGGTGACCCGCACTACGGACGGGATGACGCCCCGCTTCGTCGACATCTTCGACTCCTCGGGAGATTACACGGGTTCGTTCGACGCACCCGGGATTCCGGTTGCGGTGCTGTCCGACTCGATCTTCGCGGGTCTTCGGCTGGAGTCGGTCGGAGAGACCGTCGTCTCTCTCTACCGCCTGCGCCGTGCGGATGCGGATGGGGCGCCGACGACCGAAGGCGGCGCTCCCATCAACCCGCGGATTCCGACTTCGTCTGGATTCCGGGAGTTTCGCGACTGTCCGGAATGTCCCTTGATGGTTGAACTGCCTCCAGGCGAATACGTGATGGGACGAGGTGCGCACGAGAAGCCGGATCCCGGGGACCCGCCGCAACCCGAGTGGACGGTCGAGGCGCAGAACCCGCCCACGGAGGTGCGAATCGCGTATCCCTTCGCCATCGGAAAGTATGAGGTGACGTTCCGGGAATGGGACCTCTGCTTTGACGCCGGAGGATGCACGTATGTGCCCGACGACAACGGCTGGGGACGCGGCGACCGGCCGGTGGTCAACCTCGCCCGTCCCGATGCCGACCAGTACGTCGCATGGATCAGCGAGTTCACCGGTCAAACCTACCGACTTCCCAGCGAGGCCGAGTGGGAATACGCCGCGCGAGGCGGTACGACGACAACCCGCTATTGGGGCGATGGACCCGGCGCCGGCATGGTAACCTGTGAAGGTTGCCCGGGGAATTGGGAACTCCGAACGACGACTCCCGCCGGGTCGTTTCCGGCCAATCCGTTCGGACTCCACGACGTGCTCGGGAATGCGCGGGAATGGGTCGCCGACTGCTGGAATGACACCCATGAAGGGAATCCCGGCGATGGCTCAGCGAGGACGGAAGATTCTCCATGGTGGCAGGATGGCACCTGCGTCCGGCCCGTAAGGCGAGGCGGTCATTGGTCATCCTCGTGGGCGGTGACGGCTGCCTACCGCCATTTCTCCCACCCGGGCCCCTGGAGTGACCGCTACAACATGTTTGGTTTTCGCCTCGTTCGAGACATCACATTCAACCAGGCGGAAGAGTTGGAGTCCGAGGTTCACCAACGGAGGCAGGATCAGCCATGAGTCACCGCCACTCTGCCATTTTGGCAGATTGTCGGAGGCGCAAATCACGGCGAGGAATCGTATAAGTTGAACCAGGACTGCACGATCTGCCATTCTTGCCGTTGGAGCGGATCTCACTCCAGCGTTCTGAAATAGGCGGAAGATGTACCTCGAATGGCGGGAATCCCGGTCGCATCAAGTCCATATGTCAGCCGCCACGAAACATGCTTGTTCCAAGCACAAAAGGGGTGCTCGTCGGCTGCTGCTCCGCAAAAGGTAGCGAAGCCTGCGCCCGGCCTCCGTGAAAGCGGGGGCAGGTACAAGCCGTCCGAAATTCATCCATCTTGCTGCTTCAGCACTTTGGCTGTCGCCGCTTCCCAGTTCTCGACGAAGCGAGAAAACTCGGGACGAGAATCATCGCCTTCCGCAGCCCTTTCCGCGGCCCGAAGCGCCACCGCAGCCGCACCAACGACGGCTTCTGTTACTTGCTGAATCTCCCGCAATGAGCTGATCGTGTCACGAACAAACGACTCTAGGGATTCGTCAT
>MPMR01000064.1 GCA_002238605.1 BD2-11 clade cluster bacterium bin43
CGCAAGCGACCATCAGCGGCTCAGGGTTTTCGAGTGTTCCCGGGGACAACGAAGTGGTGATCGGCGGTTTGGCAGCGACCGTGACCGCGTCGAGTGCGACGCGCCTTTCGGTGACGGTCCCGTACAGCGACTGTCTGCCCCCTCGGCGCGCCGAGTTGCGCGTGACGGTGCAGGGTGACAGTGACGCCCTGCTGGTGGGGGTGAGCCCGCGCAGCGGGGAAGACATCGATCTTCCGGTGGGCTGGTACCGCTACACCTATGGCGGGAACGGCTGCCTCCACCTGCCGGGAGATGACGCGGGAGGCGCATATGTGATCGGAGTCGTCTCCATCTCCGAAGAGCCGTCCTCTCTGACTCCGGTTGCCGCGACCAGCATCGTCGGAGACCCGACAGTGGTGGCCGGGCGATCGCTCTTCGCCTACTCGGCCCCGCTTCGCGAAGCCGTGGTACCGGCGCGGCGAAGCCCGTTGCCGAGGGCCGATGTGGTTGCTCCGGCGGGTGCCGCCGCACCTGTCCGGACGGAAATCGTCGGGGTTACGCCCGGCTGGGAGCGCGCCCACAACGTGATGATGAACCGGAACCAGGAGATCGTCCGGAGGCTGGGTCGAGTGGACTTTGCGACGGCGCGTGCTCAAGCAACGCGCGCTCTGTCCGTTAACGACACGCTCACCATGTTTGCCGGAGGGACGTCTTGCTCGGCCCGCGACCAGATGCGAGCTGTGGTGCGGCTCATCGGCGACCACACCGTGTGGCTCGACGACATCGAAAACCCGAGCGGGACCTTCACGGACTCCGAGCTTACGGGACTGGACGCTTTCTACGGAGCCCGAGTGAAGGGGGTTCACGACGATTACTTCGGGGACCTCTCCGACGTCGACGGCAACGGGGGCCGGGTCATGGTCGTCATGACGAAGCAGGTGAACGAACAGGACGACCCGGATTCGTTCCTCGGGGGGCGGGTCTGGTTTGGGGACCTCTATTCGACCGGGACGTGTGCCACCAGCAACCAGGTCGAGGTTGTCTATGGCCGCGCCCCAGATCCCGCGGGCGTCTTCGGACACGCCTGGACGAAGGAGCGAACCCTTGCATACTACCCGTCCCTGCTGACGCACGAGATCGCCCACCTCGCGCAGGGTGCCGCCTCGGTGTTCGGGGGAGCCGACTTCGCCACCTGGGAGCTGGAGGGCGGCGCGACGCTTTCGGAACAGCTGGTGGCCTACGGCCTCTTCGGACATGGATCGGGGCAGAACATGGGATACGAACAGTGGGAAGACGGCCGTGACTGGTACGAGAACTGGACTTTCGGGCTGGCCCGATTCTTAGGGTGGGACTCGAACGATCCGACCGACACCCGCCGGATCCCGAACGCGCCGGAGGAGTGCAGTTGGATCGGTACTCCGGAGGAGGGAAACGACGGCCCTTGCGCCTACCCGTTCAGAGCCGTGTACGATGTTCCGTCGATGGTCTTCCGGTTCGCGATGGACCGCTGGGGAGACGAGTACCCGGGCGGCGAAAGGGCCCTGATGCATCGCCTCATGCGATCTCCCACGAGGGGGCTGGCTTCCCTGGCGGACGTTAGCGACTGGCGGGCCGAACAGATTCTGGCGGACTTCTACATGTCGCTGTGGATCGACCTGAACGGCTGGGACGCCTTCGGCATGTCGACCTGGGATCTCGACGACATCTGGAGCCGCTTCGGGACGAGCCGACATCTTCAGCCCTACGAATCGACATTCGCGGAGTTCACTCGCCAGTGGAATGTCCGAGCCGGATCCACGTCATACCT
This sequence comes from BD2-11 clade cluster bacterium bin43, assembly GCA_002238605.1. Classification (GTDB taxonomy): domain Bacteria; phylum Gemmatimonadota; class Gemmatimonadetes; order Longimicrobiales; family Gaopeijiaceae; genus BD2-11. The sequence goes on from MPMR01000064.1 coordinate 1,787, forward strand.
GGAGTGGAGTCCAAGCGGTTCGCGGGGGCCGACGTCCATCAGGGTGACATCCCCGAACGGCGCTTCCATTCCGGACCACATATCGGTATGGGCGTTCAGGATCCGATGAGAACAGCCAGCCGATGCGAAAGCTGATACTCAGGAACTTTCAGTCGCCGGGTGACATCGTGATGCTCACCGCTGCGGTCCGCGACCTGCACAGGTGCTATCCCGAACGTTTCCTGACCGATGTCCGCACTTCCTGTCCCGCGCTCTGGGAGAACAACCCGCATATCGTGCCGTTGAACGAGGACGATCCGGACGTGGAAGTCGTGGACTGCCACTACCCGCTGATCCACCAGAGCAACCAAAGGCCCTATCACTTCCTGCACGGCTTCATCCACTATCTGAACGAGCAGCTGGGACTTCGGGTCGAACCGGGGGTGTTCAAGGGAGACATTCACATCTCGGATGGTGAGAAGGAGTGGTTCTCCCGCGTGCAGGAGGGTCACGGGGAGTCCCCCCCGTTCTGGATGATCGACGCCGGGGGCAAGTTCGACTACACGATCAAGTGGTGGGATCCGAAACGGTACCAGGCCGTCGTCGATCATTTTCGGGGCCACGTGGAGTTCGTCCAGATCGGGGAGGTCGGACATCACCATCCGCCGCTTGACGGAGTCGTCGACATGAGGGGGCAAACCACCCTTCGCCAATTCGTGCGGCTCATGTATCACGCGCAGGGCGTCGTGACGCCGATCAGTCTGCCGATGCACCTGGCCGCAGCGGTGGAAGTGAAGCCCGGCATGCCCAAGAACCGTCCGTGCGTAGTCGTGGCCGGAGGGCGCGAGCCACCTCACTGGGAGGCCTACCCGCACCACCAGTTCATTCACACCGTCGGTGCGCTATTGTGTTGCGACAACGGGGGATGCTGGAAGTCGCGAACGGTGCCGCTGGGCGATGGCGACTACAAGGACGGGCCTGACGAACTCTGCGTGGACGTGGTGGGCAACCTGCCTCGTTGCATGGACATGATTACCGCGGAAGAAGTGATCCGCCGGATCGAGTGGTACTTCGATGGCGGAGCGATCGAATACCTGAATCCCCGGTCCCGAGCAGAATAGGTTC
>MPMR01000010.1 GCA_002238605.1 BD2-11 clade cluster bacterium bin43
TGCCGGGCGCCTACGTCTTTCCCGGGGGGCGGGTGGATGCTCAGGACGCCGATCCGGCCCTGGTCTCGCGCCTCGAGCGGCTCACGCCGGCGGAGGCGGCCGACCGCCCCACCCCTTCCCCCTGGGGTGCCCCCCCCCCCCCCCCCCTCCCAGAGGCGACCCCGCCCGCCATCGCGTACTACCTGGCGGCGGCGCGCGAGGCGTTCGAGGAGGCCGCCGTGTTGGTCGCCCGGCCCGGCGGACGCTTCCTGCCAGACACGGGCGCGGGCCGCGCGCACTTGCTTCGCCTGCGCGAACACCTGCTGGCCGGCACCCTGGGCTTCACCGAAGTTCTCGACGATCTGGGGGTGGGCATCGACGGAGCCGCCCTCGAGTACATCGCCCACTGGATCACCCCCGAGGCCGAGTCCCGGCGCTACGACACCCGCTTCTTCGCGGCGCTGGCGCCCGCGGGGTCGCGGTCCACCCCCGACCCCCGCGAGATGACCGATTCGCTCTGGCTCTCGCCCGGGGAAGCCTTCGACCGGCACCGTGCGGGACGCCTTCCGATGATCTTTCCGACCATCCGCACGCTGGAGCAGCTCAGCGCGTTCTCGACGGCGGACGCCGTGCTGGCGCACTACCGGACGCGCGACATCCCGGTCATCATGCCCGCCCTGGTGCGAACCGAGGCCGGGGTGAAGGTGAGTATCCTGGACGAATAGATCAGCGTGGATCCGTCGCCAGGCGATGCACGCTGACGTGTTCCACGCCGAGCTCATCCCGGTATACCCCCGCCACAAGCCCGTCACGAATGCCGGTCACGGTCATGCCACTTGGGGTCGCCACCACGCCCAGCCAGGCGCCCGCGGAGTCGAACAGGTCCCACGACGGCGGCTCGCGCGACAGCGGGTCGGCCGTGAATCGCCGTGCCCACAGGTTGCCGCTGCCGTCCGCCAGCAGCCGGTCGAATGCCGGCTCGTGCGACGGAACCTCCATCTCGTCACGCCATTGGCGCCAGACCGGCGCGGAACCCTGACCCAGTTCCACCAGGCTCTCGATCACCTGCGCCACATCCGATTCCGTCACCGGCTCGCGTTCGCGCGCGATCCGATATCGGGCCGCCAGCGAGCCGTCCGGATCGTGGACCGAAACCTCCGGTACCGACCCGCTGGCCACGGCGACCCGATTGCCCACGATCGCTCGCAGCGGCCGCGGACTGAACGGCACCGGCAGCATGGACTGGCCGGTCCACAGCCAGCGCTGGCCGAGAACCGCCGTCAGCCGAACCAAGCCATCAAGAGCCGGATCGTAGCGCGCGAGTTCAACCGAGTCGGTCCAGGTGATGCCGGGCTCAGTCGCCTGTATCACGACCGGAAGGGCGACCAGCCAGTAACCGTCGTCGAAGAGGCCGAAAGCCACCAGCGGGGATCCGTCCGGACCGGACCGGCGCTCGGTGCCGAGCAGCTCTCCGCTCGGTCCCATGGTGGACACGCGCGAGAGCGCTCGGTCCCAGATCAGGAACCCACCGTCCTCCCGCCGCCCCAGATAGCGCGGGCTGCGGAATTCTCCCGGTCCCTCGCCGCGTCCCCCGGTGCTCCACAGGTGGCCGCCCCCGGCGTCGTAGCGACGCACCTCGGCGGTCCCGCCGTCCACGACGATGACCTCGCCTCTGGCGAGCAGCGCGACATCGAGGATCCGGAAAAAGCTGGAGGAGGATTCGGCCTCGGCGCCACCCAGCCTGAAGACGGGCTCGGGATTCACGCGCCACTCTGTCCCGGGCGGCCATGCCGGGGCTCGGCTCTCCACGACCCGGACGCCGGCGCTGTCGCGCTCGATGACGGCCCCCGGTTCCCGTTCGGCGCACCCCGTGGCGGCAACCAGCGCGAGCGCCGGCACGAGCGCGAGGCGGGAGCGCAAGACCTACATCCTCCGGTAGGCCGGCCCGCTGCCCCCTTCCCGCGGCGTCCAGCGCGGACCCAGCACGTCGGTCGCCTTGCAGTCCACGCAGTTGGGAGCGTTCACGACCAGCTCGCCGTCTTCACCCTCCTCGTACACGCCGGCCGGGCACATGCGGGCGTAGAACGCGGCTCCCTCGGGAGGCACCGCGTCGCCCGTGAGCACATGGCCGGGGATGTCGTCGCGCGTCTGGTTCCCGGACTTGTACACCGCGTCGACCTTTGAGAATGTGAGCTCTCCATCGGGCTTGAAGTCCGAGGGTGCGCCGGGGCGTCGCGCCTCCTCGGAGTCTTCCGATACCGGAATGCGGGCACCGGGAAAGGCCCCGCCCGTCACCGTCATCAGGCCCGCCCGGATCCCGCCCGCCCAGAAGCCTTTCTTGAAGGCCAGCCGCAGATTGCGGGTGCGGCGCAGGTCCTTCATCACATACGAGTCGTCCAGGGTTCGGCTGAATCCCGCCAGACCGTCGCCCTCGCCCTTGAGTTCGGCGAAGATGGCGTGGGCCGCGTAGATGCCCGACTGCATCGCGTAGTGGATCCCCTTGAGAGAGGGAACGTCCACGAGGCCGGCCGCGTCGCCGCAAACCAGCGCGCCCTCCCCGTGGCGGCGCTCCGGAATCGAGTAGTAGCCCCCTTCGGGGATCGTCTTTGCGCCCCATTCCAGCATCTCGCCGCCCTCGAGCGTCGGGCGAAAGAGCGGGTGCAGCTTCATCCTCTGGAGAAGCTCGTGGACGTCGAGCGAGGCATCCCGGTAGTCCAGCCCCACGACCAGCCCCAGCGCGACCAGGTCGTCGGCGAGCGGATACATGAAGCTGCCTCCGAAGGCATCGCGCGGGAGGGGCCACCCGAGGGTGTGCACGACGCGGTCCAGGGGCCGGGGGGTGCGCCAGAGCTCCTTCACGCCGAGGGCGTAGATCTGGGGGTTGGGCGACCCGATGCCCTCCCGCTCCAGCCAGGCCTGGGTGAGCGGGCCGCGGGTGCCCTCGGCGAGCACGGTGACCGTGGCCGAAATGTCCATGGGCGGCTGGTAGCCCGCTCCCGGCGCGCCCTGCCGGTCGAGCCCGCCGGGTGTCGTGCGCACGCCCGTGACACGTCTTCCTTCAACCAGGAGCGAGTCGACCGGGAACCCCGGGAAGATGTTCACGCCCAGCTCCTCGGCCCGCTCGCCCAGCCAGCGCACCATCTCGCAGATCGAGCCCACGAAGTTGCCGTGATTCCGCATCGTGGGCGGCGTCGGCAGCCGGAACGCGTGCGCGCCGGTCAGGAGATACACCGCTTCACGGGAAACCGGGCGCGTGAAGGGAAAGTCGTCATCGGCCAGCTCGGGGAAGAGCTCCCGGAAAGCGCGCGGGTTGACCACGGCCCCGGAAAGGCTGTGCTCGCCGAGCTCGCCGGCCTTCTCGAGCACGCCGATCTCGAGTTCGCCCAGATCGCCCCCGGCCTCGCCATCCGCCTGCGCCAGCTTCGCGAGTTGTATGGCGCCCGCGAGCCCCGCCGGGCCGCCCCCCACGAAGACCACGTCGAGCGGGACGGCTTCAGCGTCCGGAGGCTCCTCGACGATGAAGCGATCGCCGGGCAGGGCCGGCTGCCAGACGGCGGGCCGCACGGACGGCGGAGGTTGCGACATGCGGACTCCTGAACGGGCTTCCGGTCACCGCGGCCTGTTTGCGCCGTGGATCGAGCCGGCACGTGGCGGGCAGGATCCGGGCCCGGAAAGCGGGGTAGTCTGTCGAGGCCGCAGCGCCGCCCGACCCCGGGCAGCCGGCCTCCCGAAGTGCTACATCCTAGCCAATCCCGCGCCGGTCGTCACGGCGTCCTTCCAACCCCCGCTCCCCCACGACGAACATGACCCATCGCCGACCCGCCACGGTTCGGGAGTTGCGCGAATCCGGCTATCGCCCCCGCAGCGTCAAGGACGAACTGAGGGCCAACCTGGTCCGCAAGCTCCACGACGGGGAGGAGCTCTTCCCTGGCATCCTGGGCTACGACGACAGCGTGGTGCCGCAGATCGTGAACGGGATTCTGGCGCGGCACGACTTCATCCTGCTCGGGCTTCGGGGCCAGGCCAAGAGCAGAATCCTGCGCCAGCTGGTGGAGTTCCTGGACGACGAAATCCCGATTCTCGCGGGCAGCGAGATCAACGACGAGCCCTTCCACCCGGTGTCGCGCTACGGGCGGCTGCTGATCGAGGAGCACGGCGAGGACGCGCCGGTGGCGTGGGTGCCGCGGGAAAGCCGCTACGTGGAGAAGCTCGCGACCCCGGACGTGAGCATCGCGGACATGATCGGGGATGTGGACCCCATCAAGGCGGCCCGCGGCGGACACATCCTGGCGGACGAGCTCACGGTCCACTACGGGCTGCTCCCCCGGGCCAACCGCGGCATTTTTGCGATCAACGAGCTTCCGGATCTCGCCGGCAAGATCCAGGTCGGGCTCTTCAACATCCTCCAGGAGGGGGATGTGCAGATCAAGGGCTATCCCATCCGCCTTCAGCTGGATGTCATGCTGGCGTTTACGGCCAATCCCGAGGACTATACCGCGCGCGGCAAGATCATCACGCCGCTGAAGGACCGCATCGGCACCGAGGTACGCACCCACTACCCGGCAACCCTTGCCGTGGGGCGGGCGATCACGGCACAGGAGGCGTGGGTCGAGCGGGGGGATCTTGCGGTGGAGATTCCCGACTTCATCGGTGAGATCGTGGAGTCGGTCGCCTTTCTGGCCCGTGTCGACAAGCGGGTGGATCAGCGCTCGGGCGTGAGTCAGCGCATGCCCATCTCGGTGCTGGAGATCGCCGTGGCCAGCGCGGAACGGCGCGCGCTGCGCCTGGGGGAGAAGACCGTCGTGCCCCGCGTGAGCGATATCTACGCGGCCCGGCCGGCGATCACCGGCAAGATGGAGCTGGAGTACGAGGGCGAGCTGCACGGACCCGACCGCATCGCCCGCGAACTGATCGCCCGGGCCGCGGGACAGGTCTTCGAGACGTACGCGGGCGGCGCCGACGTGGAACCGATTGTAGAGTACTTCGAAGAAGGCGGCGCGCTGCAGGTCTCCAACGACGCCGGAGCGAAGGCGTGCGTGAAGGGATTCGACAACGTGCCCGGACTGCTGGAGCTGCTCTCCAATGTCGGGCTGGCCGCGAAGAACGCCGGCGACGGCCACTGGGCGTCCGCCTGTGAGTTCGTGCTCGAGGCGCTGGTCGACGCCAAGTGCATCAGCCGCACCGACGGCGGAGGTTATGGGCGCGCGCGCCACGACGCGCCCGCGCAGGGGCAGGGATTCAAGGGATCAGGGCCGTTTCCGGCCCAGAGCTGAGCCAATCAGGAGAAGAACCATGCGTTGTTTCACTCGTGTGTCCGTTTCCGCGCGGCCGATCGCCGCAACGAGTCGCCGGGGGCGGATGCTGGTCGCCCACGCCATGTTCACCTTCGCGGCCATGGCGGTCCTGGCGGTTCCCGCGCGCGCCCAAGGCATCTCCGGCTTCGGCGAGGAGCTGCGCGGCCAGTTCGAGGGGTCGGCGGAGAAGCTGGTGGCGCTGGCCGGGGCGATGCCGGCGGAGTCGTACTCGTGGCAGCCGATGGAGGGGGTGTACACCGTGGCCGCCGCGTACATGCACGTCGCCCGCTACAACTACATGTATCCCGACATGTACCTTGGGGTCGACGCGCCCGCCCGGATGGAGTACGGCTCGCTGGAGGAACGGGTGACCACCAAGGATGAGGCCGTGCGCATCCTCGCCGCCTCCATGGACCACGTTCGGGCCATCATGGACTCGATGTCCGACGCTGATCTGGCGAAGCAGACCGAGCTGTACGGGCGCGAAGTGGAGAGCTGGGCGGTGCTGCTGCAGCTGGTTACCCACATGAACGAGCACCTGGGCCAGGCGATCGCCTATGCCCGCATGAACAAGGTCGTGCCGCCCTGGTCGCGGTGACCGCCGCACCTCCGTGACGGGGCCGCCCGTGCACGGCCGGAGCGTGAGGCGGGGGCGCGGCGGCCCGCACCGTGCGTCCGCGTCGGAGTCGCGCCGCTCGCCAGGGGCGGGGCCGCCCGCAGCCGCGTGAAGGTCAGAACCCCGCTGCCCGGGCGATGCGCTGCTGGGCGACCGGAAGGGGCAGGTCGGCCAGCTCGGAGGGGGTGACCCAGCGGCCCGCCTCCTCCTCCCACTCTCCCCCCACCTCGACCCGACAGGGCCGGTACACCGCCGTGAAATGCGAGAACCGGTGGGTGACCGCGGGCAACTCCACCACCGCGGCCGCGTCGGGCTCGGCGAGCCGCGCAGGTCGTGCGTCCGCCACCCGCCCCGTCGTCGACGGCGTGGAACTTCCCCTCACCGGTGGCCCGACCGGGGTGCCCGTGGCGTCTGCCGCCACTCCCGCCGCCCGGGCAGCGGGTGGTCTGATCAGCCGCGCCACCGCGCCCGGCCCGTCCACCTCCCCGTCCACCTCCACCGCCGGGAACTCCCACATCCCCCCAAGCAGTCCCTCCGGCGGCCGCCGCACCACCAGCGTCCTGCCCCGCGGCGAGACCGCGACCAGCACGCCCCAGATGCGGGTCGGCACGGCCTGCCGCCTCCTTCGCAGCGGCCGCTCCGCCACCGTGCCGGCCGCGCGCGCCCGGCAGCCCGTGGCCAGCGGGCAAGCCCCACACGACGGCGCCCGCGGGGTGCACACGGTGGCGCCCAGCTCCATCATCGCCTCGTTGAAGTCGCCGGGGCGGGCCGTGTCCATCAGGCCGGCCACGAGGTCGCGCACCTCCGCGAGCGATGGGTCGGGGAGGTCGCACAGCCGCGCAACCACGCGGCGCACGTTGCCGTCCACGGCCGGGACCGCCTCCCCGAATGCAATGCTCGCCACCGCGGCGGCGGTGTACGGCCCGACTCCCGGGAGGGACCTCAACTCCGCCGACGACGAGGGAAAATGCCCGCCGCAGCCCTCCCGCACCCGGCGCGCACACCGGTGCGCATTGCGTGCGCGGGCATAGTACCCCAGCCCCTGCCACAGCCGCAGCACTTCTTCCAGGTCGGCGTCCGCGAGCGCTCCGACATCCGGGAACCGCTCCATCCAGCGCCGGTAGTAGGGGACCACGGAGCCGGCTCGCGTCTGCTGCAGCATGACCTCCGAGATCCACACCGCGTAGGGGTCGCCGACGCCGCGCCAGGGAAGGTCCCGCTTGTGCGCGTCGAACCACGCGAGCAGTCTTTCGTGGATGGCTTCCATTCTCCTGTGCATGGCCGGCCACGCCTTCCGTCGTTCGGGATGATCGACCGGCGGGCGCGGGCGGGACGTTCACTCCGGGAGGGCAGGGCAATGCGCTTCACGACCTACACAAAGTATCGGCCCGGCCTGCTCGACGCGCTGAACCTCGAGGCCCTGCTCGAGCACCTCACCGACTTCCTGATGGACGGCGGCTTTGCCGGCGGTCCGCACTTCCATCCCTACTGGGGATGGTCCGGGACCGAGGATACGAGCTCCTACGACGCCCTCCAGAGGGCGATTCTCGACGCCCTCATCGAGAGCGGACAGTTCACCCCGGAGATGTTGGACGAGCTCCGCGGCGAAGGCGAAGGCGACGAGGAGGTCCAGCGCCGGATCGCGCAACTCATCGACGACATCGTCCAGAAGCTCGTGGAAGAGGGATACCTGACCCTGGAGGGCGGCGAAGCCATGCCGGGGCCCACGCAGGAGATGACCGGCCAGGGGCACGTCGACGAGGCCAGGGACGCCGCCCGCAGCGTGAACTTCGGGCTCACCCGCAAGGGCGTGGATTTCCTGGGGTATCGCGCTCTGCGCAATCTGCTCTCCGCCAGCGGCACGTCCAGCTTCGGCTCCCACGAAACACCGAAGCTGGCGACCGGCGTGGAGGCCGACGCGGCGAGCCGTCCCTACGAGTACGGCGACGTCCTCAACCTCGACATTCCCGCAACCCTCCGGAGCGCGATCGAGAGGGAGGGGCTGTCCATCCCCATCGAGCTCGACTACCAGGACCTGATGGTGCATCAGACCGAGTACCGGTCCTCCTGCGCGACGGTGCTCATGCTCGACGTGTCGCACTCGATGATCCTCTACGGCGAGGATCGCTTCGGTCCCGCCAAGCGGGTCGCCCTGGCGCTGACCCACCTGATCCGCACGCAGTTTCCGGGCGATGTCCTCAAGGTCGTGACGTTCGGCGACCGTGCCACCGAGATCCCGCTTTCGCAGCTGGCGCGGGCCCAGGTGGGACCGTTCCACACCAACACCGCGGAAGGCCTCCTGATCGCGCGCCGCCTGCTCAAGGCGCAGAAGAAGGACATGATGCAGATCATCATGATCACCGACGGCAAACCCTCCGCGGTGACCCTTCCCAACGGGCGCATCTACAAGAACTCGGGCGCGCCCGACGGCCTGATTCTGCGGAGGACGTTCCGGGAAGTGGCGGCGTGCCGGAACGCGGGCATCCACATCAACACATTCATGCTCGCCCGCGACCCCTACCTGGTGCGCTTCGTGCGCGAAGTGGCCGAGATCTCCCGCGGAAAGGCCTACTTCACGAGTTCGCTCACCCTGGGGCAGTACATCATGATGGACTTCCTCAAGCGCAAGCAGCGCCGGATCGCCTGATCAGGAGCCGGCGGCCCGGCGACCAGGCCTTCACCGCCATCGCGCTGTCGTGCACGCCTTGTTTCGGCCCGGGCGGAACCGTGACGAACTAATCGACCTTAGTCCGTTTAGTTCATCCAGAGTTCCGGGTGCGGCTCAGCCTGCCCGCGGGCCTCGGCACCAGCGCGGCGAGCACTTCGGCCAGTTCCCGCGTGCCGGCCGCGGCCTTCTCGCGATCCCCGCCCCCGGCCGCAAGCGCCGCCCGGGCGCAGGCCTCCAGGCTCTCGACCGTCGCCCAGTCGACGTCCAGGGCCCCCGCAAGGGTGGTGAGCAGCTCGTCGGCGTAGTTCAGGCGCGTGGCCCGGCGGCCGGCGTTCAGGTCGTCCCACGAGGACTGGCGCCTGCTCCGGGTCGGATCGCGGGCCTTCTCGCGCTCGTAGATGCCCCGCGCCAGTCGCTCCCGGAGCGCTCGGCGCAACTCCCGGCTGCGGTCCCCCGTGTCCCGGGCCGGGGCGCGTGTCATCGTTCGGCCGCGGACGGGGATGGGTCCCGGGGGTCCGGCTCGCGATTCACGACCGTGCCGGTTTCCCCGGGCGTACCAAGCGCGCGTCCGCCGGCGCCCTGGTAGACGTAGCGGAAGGTCAGGCATCCGGGCTGGGCGCCCGGGCAGTAGTACGCCAGCAGCTGCACCTTGGCGTAGCGCCCGTCCGCGGTCCTGACCCCATACACGGTGGGGTGGGGCGTCAGCAGGTGGCTGGTCCAGCCGTAGGCATACCAGCGCTCGATGGCGGCGTTGACGGAATCGCGACGGACCCTGGTCTCCACGTAGGCCGCGTCGGGCAGCTCCGAAACCGCGTCGAAGTCGGCGCCCTCCAGGGGGATGACCCCGCCGTCCCCGGAAAAGCCGGGGCCGCCGTTGGCGATGATGTGGAAGCGCCGGAAGGCCAGGTCCCAGTCGCGGGCCCCGGGGTCTCCCACCACCGACCCGCGCGAGAAGTCGAAGAACTGCCATGCGTCGGTTGAGGTGGCGTCCACGGTGTACACGATGGGACCGACCAGCGTCTCGCCGACCTCGGAGGGGTTGGGGGGCGTCGGGACGTGCGCCTCGATCCCGGGCCGGCCGAACGACATGGTCACCAGCGCGACGGCCAGAACCACGATGATGCCCACCAGCGCGGCCGGCACCCGGTTCTCCGGGCGGATCCTCAACCGTCCTCGCGCAGCCAGCGTGCGGCCTCCACGGCGTAGTAGGTGACGATGATGTCCGCGCCGGCCCGCCGGATCGCGCCCAGGCTCTCGAGCGCCACCGCCTTCTCGTCGATCCAGCCGCGTTCGCCCGCGGCGCGCAGCATGCTGAATTCGCCGGAGACCTGGTACGCCGCGGTGGGCGCGCGGAAGGTATCCTTGACCCGCCGGATCACGTCCAGGCACGGGCCTGCCGGCTTCACCATCACAACGTCCGCGCCTTCCTCGAGGTCGGCCCGCACCTCGCGCAGCGCTTCGTCGCTGTTGGCGGGGTCCATCTGGTGGGTGCGGCGGTCGCCGTGCGACGGAGCCGAGTGGGCGGCGTCGCGGAAGGGACCATAGAAGGCGGACGCGTACTTGGCGGCATACGACACGATGGGGGTTGAGCCGTGACCCGCCTCGTCCAGGGCCGCGCGGATCACGCCCACGCGCCCGTCGAGCATGTCGCTCGGGGCCACCGCGTCCGCTCCCGCGCGAGCGTGCGCGACGGCCGCCCGCGCGAGCAGAGGAAGGGTGGCCTCCTCGTCCAGGGCGCCATCCGGCGTCAGCACGGCGCAGTGGCCGTGGTCGGTGTACTGGCAGAGACACACGTCGGTCCAGACGGGAAGGTCGGGATGATGCGCCTTGAGTTCGCGCACCGCCCGGGGTACGAGGCCGTCGTCCGCGCAGGCTTCGGAGCCGAGCGCGTCCTTGCGGTCGGGCACTCCGAAGAGGAGCACCGCGCCCACGCACGCGTCCACGGCCGCTGCGGCCTCCTCCACCAGCAGTTCGCGGGAAAGGCGGTGTACGCCGGGCATGCTGGGCACGGGCTCGCGCCGTTTTTCGCCCGGCACCACGAAGAGCGGATACACGAGATCACGCGCCCGGAGCACGCTCTCGCGTACCAGGCGACGCCAGGCCGGCGACTGCCGGAGGCGGCGGAGACGGTGCTGCGGATAGGCCATGCGTCGGGATGCCGCCGGTTTGCGGGAGGGCCGTCCGTCGCGGCGCTCAGCCGGCGCCGTTGCGCGCGCGGTCGCCGTTGGACTCGGCCGGCTCGTCCGGCGTCAGCTGGAAGATCTCCTTGACCGCGGCCAGGCTGGAGACCCCCTCGGAAGTCTCCAGGTCGAGCTCGCGCAGGTGGCAGGTGGGCTGGTGCAGCAGCCGGGCCACCAGCGAGCGGGTGTAGCGTTCCAGGCGGTCGCGGCTCGACTCGTCGAAACCGGGCAGGTGCCGGCGCACTTCCTCTTCGGCGATCCGGTAGAAGCTCTCGCGCAGCGACCGGAGCACCGGGACCACCTGCAGCGTTTCGAACCAGTCGACGAAGTTCTGGAGTTCTTCCTCGACGATGCGCTCGACGTGGGGAATCTGCTTGCTGCGGCGGATCAGGTTCTCCTGCACGATGTCGCCCAGGCTGTCCAGGTCGCGCAGGAAGACGTTGGGAATGCGGCCGGCTCCGGATTCGACATCCCTGGGATTGGCGATGTCGATGATCACCAGCGGCCTTCCACCCCGCTCGCGCATTATGGCGCAGAGCGTCGCGGCGGTGATGACCGGGTTCGGGGCGGAGGTCGCGGTCACCACGACGTTTGCCGTCCCGAGCGCGGCGTGGAGTTCGCCGAAGGGCCGCGCGGCCCCGCCGAACTCGTCCGCCAGCGCCCGCGCGTGTCCGGCGGTGCGGTTGACGATGGTCAGGCTGCGGGGCTTCTGCGCGGCGAAGTTGCGTGCCGCCTGAGCGCCGGTGCGTCCCGCGCCCACCACCAGCACGGCCTGCTCGGAAAGGTCGGAAAGGATGTTGGTGGCCAGTCGCACCGCGGCGAACGCCACCGACGCCGATCCCTTGCCGATATCCGTTTCCGCGCGCGCCCGCTTCCCCGTGCGCACGGCGGACTGGAAGAGGCGGGTGAGGGGCGGGCCGCAGGTTCCCTCTTCCGCCCCCAGCGCATAGGCCGGGCGTACCTGTCCCAGCACCTGCGGCTCCCCGATCATGAGCGAATCGAGCCCGGCGGCCACGCGGAAGAGATGATGAGCCCCCTCGCGTCCGCTCAGGGAGAACGTGTGACGTTCGGTGGATACGGCGTCGTTTTCCTTGATGTCGCGCAGCTTGTGGCGCACCAGTTCGATGGCCCGTGCGGGCTCCCGCGTCCAGGCGAAAATCTCGGTCCTGGTGCAGGTGGAGAGGACCACGCTTTCGCGAATCAGGCGGTCGCCGTGGGCGCCGTCGCCATGCATGTCGACGAGCGTTCCGAGCAGCTTGCGCGTTTCCTCCCCGGAAAGCGCCAGCCGGTCCCGGGCCGCGGCCGGGGCGACCCTGTGGTTGGTCCCGAATACGAGGAGTTCCACCGTCTCCCTGGATTGAAGCGACGTGCTCGGCCCGATCCGTTCCGGGCGAGTCCCGAACCTTTCGGGAAAGCGGTCAGGCAGAAGATGATAATAATTGTCGGTACGGCACGCCTTCAACCTTGCCCGGTTTCGCGGTCCTGAAGAAGTTGAGCGGTCCGAGTCGGCACCGGCGAGGACTTTACTCCAGCGACGGGATCCCGGTGAGCGACATTCAGGAGCGACGCGTCGGAGACCTTCTGATCCAGATCGACCGAAACCTTTGCGTGGGATTCGGCGACTGCATCGAGGCCGCGGAAGCCGCCTTCGAGCTGGACGACGAGGGGGTTGCGGTGTTCAGGGAAAGCATCGACGGGGTGGACCGCGAGACCCTGCTGGCCGCCTGCGACGAGTGTCCCGTGGACGCCATTGCCGTAATCGATTCCGACGGAAGGCAGCTCCTACCCTGACCCGCCGCCCGGGCCCCGCGACCATGAGGAAGATCCGCACCTACCACGAGGTGGAGTCGCAGACGGGCGACCTGCTCGTGGATCAGATCCGAGGCCAGCGCCAGCGACTCGAGAGCCGGCTGGCCGGGATTCGCAGTCTGATCGCCGTCGGGAGCGGCAAGGGGGGGGTCGGCAAGAGCCTGGTGACGGCCAACCTGGCTGCCGCCCTCGCCGGAGAGGGCTGCTCGGTGGGTGCGCTGGACGCGGATCTGAACGGCCCGTCCCTGGCCCGCATGCTGGGCGCGTCCGGGGAGCGGCTGGTGGATGGGGCCGAGGGCGTGGTTCCGGCGCCGGCCGCCTGCGGTGTCCGTGTCATGTCGATGGAGCTGCTTCAGAACGACGCCGACGCTCCCCTGCGCTGGCGCGCGCCCTCCGGCGACGGCTTCCTGTGGCAGAGCTCGATCGAGACCGGAGCCGTGCGGGAGTTTCTGTCGGATGTGGCGTGGGGCGAGCTCGACTTCCTTCTGATGGACCTGCCGCCGGGCACCGACAAGATGGATCGCATCTTCCAGCTGCTGCCGGGGCTCGGGACCCTGCTTCTGGTGACGACTCCGTCCGAGATGTCGCGCCGGGTCGTGGCCCGGGCGGCGCGCCTGGCGCGCGAGCAGGGAATCCCGCAGGTGGGGCTGGTGGCGAACATGACCGAATACGTCTGTCCGTGTTGCGGTCACTCGGATCCCCTCTTTCCCGGGGACGGCGTCACGCGCCTGGCGGGAGCCACCGGCCTGGAGATCTGGAGCCGGATCCCCTTCGATCCCCGTCTGGGCGAGGGATCCGACCGCGGGGTCCCCGCCGTGATCGCCGGAGGGGATTCGCCGGGCGCGCGCGCCTTCCGGGCGCTGGCCGGGAGGCTCGCCGATCTCGGGCGGACCGGGAAGGAGGATGGCCGATGAAATTTCTCTGCATCCAGTGCGATCACATCATGGCCTTCGCGGAACGCCAGCTGCCCGGGGACGGCACCCTGGCGGCGGTGTTCGAGTGCTCGGCGTGTGGGCGCGACATCGCCATGCTCACCAACCCCATGGAGACCCAGCTGGTGAGCAGCATGGGCATCGAAATCGGGGGCCGGACGGTGCCCGAGCAGCCCATGGAACTGGTGCGGGGCAACCTTGAGGGGGCGCGGCAGGACGCGTTTGTGGAGGAGGAGCCCCCCGCTCCCGTCCGTCCCGGCCGGGTCGAGTGGACCCCGGATGCGGTGGACCGGCTCGGCCGGGTGCCGTCCTTCGTGCGCGGCATGGTCAAGCGCATCTATACCGACTACGCCCGCGAACGAGGCATCGACCGCATGACCCCGGAGGTCATGGACACGGCACGCTCGGATCTGGGGCTGGAGGGAATGTGACCGATTCGAGCCGGGGCCTCGCCCCGCGGCAGGCGCGGCCCGCCGGGCGGGAGCAGGACCGGGGGCCCGCCCCGGGACACGGCGATGCGCGCGCCCGCAAATTCCGGCAGGCCGCCTTCTGGTATCTGCACGTCGGGCTGCTCTACGAGGCGGCCGTGGTCGCCATGTGGCGCAACGGGCTCGTCAACCCGATCCGCGGGCCCATCGTGCTCTGGCTCCTGCTTGGAGCTGCGATCGTGGCGCTGGTCTTCTGGGGCCTCTGGTTCCGGCGAAGCGTGTGGCTGGCCCGCGGGATCTGGGGGCTGCACGCGCTGCGCCTGCCGAGCATGATCGAAGGCGCGTTCCTGCCCGGACCCGATGCAGCGCTGCCCGCAGCCTTCTACCTGACGGCCATCGTCGTCATCGTCATCAACCTGTGGCTGCTGGCGCGCGCCGGATGGGATCTCTGACCCGGGGCGGGGCGATTTCCCGGAGTGGATCCGGGCCTTCACGCGCCGTCCCCGCACACCTCCGGGACGTTTGACATCGATCAGCGATTTCCGGTATAATCTGCCCGGCTCCGCAAGGGCCGACACATGGGATCTGAACGAGCGGGCCCGGGCGCCCGCTCATGTTATGTAAGCCGACCTATCGGCGACCGCCTTCGGGGACTTGGCCCTGCCTGACTTGCCGAACCAAGTGGACTGTCTCGTGCTCTCTTCTTGCCTTGGCGGACATGCGTTCGCCGCTCGCGAGTTGCATGGCTGAACCACACGCGCCAGGTCCCTCGAAAACCCCCAATCGAGGCAGCCATGTACCGTGAGATCTTTGTTCCAGTGGATAACTCGCCCTGGTCGGACTGGGCGGTGGATCGCGCCATCGAACTTGCTTCGCGCTCCGACGGAAGCGTCACCGGAAACCACGTGTACGCCGCGCGCCTGCACGACATCCGCTTCCGCCAGCTCGAGACGGGCCTTCCCGCCCAGTTTCAGACCGAGGCCGAGATCAAGCGGCAGCGCAAGATCCACGACAAGCTGATCGAGAAGGGGCTGCAGCTCATCTCCGATTCGTTCCTGGACCAGGTCGACCGCCGCTGCCAGGATGCCGGCGTGCCTCTGACGCGCCAGCTGCTGGAAGGCATCAACTACGAAGAGATCGTGAGCGAGGTGAACTCGGGCGAGGGCCACCTGCCGAGCCTCATCGGCTTCGATCCCAACATCGCCTCGAGCTACGACGGGGGCGACAAGGTGCGCAGCGACGTGCGCCTGGGCGCGGACGGCCGCATCGTCGCGGAGGACGAGGACCACGACGAGAAGCTGGCCGGATCGAGTGGCCGCGACTACGACTTGATGGTCATCGGGGCGCACGGCATCGGCCATCAGCCCTTCTCCCAGCTCGGCGGCGTGGTGGCGCGCGTTCTTCAGAAGGTGGACAAGGACGCCTTGGTGGTGCGGAACGAGCGGCCGCTCGCCGGGGGCAGCTTCATGGTGTGCGTGGACGGCTCCGCGTACAGCTACAAGGCCATGCGCCTCGCCCTGGAGATGGCCTCGGAGTACGGGGCGAAGCTCTACGTGGGCTCATCCTTCGATGTCGAGTACCATCACGCGGTCTTCGGCAACATCAAGGACGTGCTCTCGGTGCAGGCCTCGAAGATCTTCAAGTTCGAGGAGCAGGAAGAGCTTCACAACAACATCATCGACAAGGGACTGCTGAAGCTCGCCCAGGCCAACGTGAAGCGGGCGCGCATCATGGCGGAGGAGTATCCGGAGGTCGAAGTCGAGTCCCAGGTGCTCATCGGCAAGCCCTTCCAGGTCATCCTGCAGTGGGCCGAGGAAGTCGACCCCGGCCTGCTCATCCTCGCGCGCCACGGCGCGCACCGCATCGAGGGCACGGACCTGGGATCCCAGGCGCACAATCTGCTGCGGCAGTCGGACGCGAACATCCTCCTCATCGGCACCACCGACGTTCGTCCGGAGGAGATTCCCTGGATCGAGGAAGACGGCGAGATGGGGCTCGAGTGGGCTCCGGAGGCGGAGGTCCGCATCCTGCGCGTCCCGCCCTTCGCTCTCGGCATCGCCCGCAAGGCGGTGGAGGAATACGTGCTGGAGAACTGGCGCCCGCGGGAGGAGGCGTCCGAGCCGTCCGCCAACGGATCCGGCGCCGGCGGAGCGCGCGCAAATGGTGCGTCGGGCGCGCACGCGAACGGGTCCGACGGAGCCGAACCGCCGCTCCTGGAGCCCGGGCGCGACACCGGCGCCACCCTGCCCATGGTGACGAGCGAGTGGCTGGACGAGGCGATCGCCAAACTGCTTCCCACCCACATGCAGCTCATCATGGGGATCGGCACGGCCGAGGAGCTCGCGCTCGCCGAAGTGAAGGCGGGGGAGGCCATGAAGCGCACGGTGGTCGAGGGCAACGACGCCGACCCCGTGCCTGCCAGCCCGACCATCGAAACGACGTGCCCCTATACCGGGCACGTGCATGAACGGGTGCGCACGGCGGCCGACCCGGTGGTGTGGACCGAAGAGGCCTTCGACCGCCTGGGCGCGGTGCCGCTCATCGCCCGCCCCCTGGCGCGCAACACGGTGGAGCGCTTTGCCCGCGACCACGATTTCTGGCGCATCACCACGCGGGTCATGGACGAGAACAAGCAGGCCATGATGGAGGCGGACACCTTCGACACCGACACCATGCTGGTGATGTTCCGGGAGCTGCAGACCAAGCAGCTCAAGGCCGCGGCCGAAGGCGTCGACGGGCTGACTCCCGAAATGCGCAAGTTCATCGAGGAGGCCAAGGCTTCGGGCGTGACCCGCTGCCCGATCCGCGACGTGGCCGAGCAGGCCGACGACTGCCCGGTCGACTTCAAGACCGTCAGCCCCGCCGACGCGAAGGCCGCCGTCGAGCAGTTCATGCGCCGGGAAGAGGCCTGATGGCCGATTCGCCCACCGCCGTTCTCCCCACTCTGGGGCGCGACGGCTTCTCCGAACCCTCGGCCACCCCCTCCCTCCGCTGGGTCGCGGAAGGGGTGTCGGCGGATTCGGGGGCGGCGCCGGGGCTCCCGCACATCATCGCGTGGAACCTCACCCGGCGCTGCAATCTGGAGTGCGCGCACTGCTACATCTCCGCGGGATCCTGGCACCTGGCCGACACCGAGCTCTCCACCGCGGAGTGCCATCGCGTGCTCGATCAGGTTCTGGAGGTCAACCCGAACCCGGTGCTCATCCTCTCGGGTGGGGAACCGCTTCTGCGCGACGACCTGGAGGAGATCGCCGCCAGGGCGAGCGCCGGCGGGGCCACGGTGGTGGTGGGCACCAACGGCACCCGCCTCAGCGACGCGCGCATCGAGTCGCTCATGGAAGCGGGGGTGAAGGGGGTCGCGGTGAGCGTGGACTCGCTGGTCGACAGCTACCACGACCGCTTCCGCCACGGGTCGGGGGCGCTCTCCGACACCCTGGACGCGGTGGACCGGCTGGCCGCGCACCGCCTGGACTTCATCGTCCAGACCAGCGTCACCCGGGGCAACCGGGGGGAAGTGGCGGATATCGCGGCCTGGGCGGAGAGCCGGGGCGCGGTTTCGTTCAACCTGTACTTTCTGGTGCCCACCGGGCGCGGGGAGCGCATGCAGGGCCTCGCCCCGGAAGAGAACGAGGCCGTGCTTGCCGAACTCGTGGAGCTCGAGCGCGAGTACCGGGGCCGAATGATGGTTCGCTCCAAGTGCCAGCCGCAGATCATGCGCCACGTGATCGAGGGCGGGGAGGAGTCGCCGCTGCTGAACTACGGCACCCGCTGTCCGTGCGGCGTCCACTACTGCCGCATCACCCCGGAGGGCAAGGTCACCCCCTGTCCCTACACGCCGGTGGTCGCGGGCGACCTCACCACCACCCCGTTCCGCCAGGTCTGGGAGTCGTCCCCGGTCTTCACCCGGTTGCGCCGGGGCGATCTGGGCGGGCGCTGCGGGCGCTGCGAGTACCGCGCCGTGTGCGGGGGCTGCCGCGCGCGCGCCCACGCCCTTACCGGCGACCTGCTCGGGCCCGACGACTCCTGCGCGTACGATCCGGCCGGCGACCGGGAGGTCATCGAACCGCGGCGCCAGGTCGTGTACGGCGACGACACCGTCCCCGGCCTCCCCTGGACCGAAGAGGCGCGCGCGCGCCTCTCAGTCGTGCCCAGCTTCGTGCGCGGAGTGGTGTCGAATCGCGTCGAGTCGTTCGCGCGCAAGCGAGGGTACACGATGGTGACCGCCAGGGTCATGGCGGAGGTGCGCCGCGGCATGCCGGTTGATTTCTCCAGGCGACTCCCTTTCTTCCTACGCAACCAGATGTCCGCGGCCGCATCGCGCGACGGAATTCCGGAGGAGGACGATGCTCCCCGGAGTTGACCAGACCTCGGAGGGAAATGTGCCCAGCAGTCCGTGGATGAATCCGCCCGTGCATCGAGAGCGAGGAGGCGCCGCCAGACCCGGCCTGACCTGGTGCGCGCGCGTCGGTCCACTTCTCCTGGTTGCGGCGCTCGCCCTGTTGGTGATGGCCGAGCCCGCATTCGCCCAGGTTCCCGCCGGCCGCGACTACGGCGACTTCCCGATCATCGGCGGGCGGGCGGCGGTGTGGATCGCGGCCCAGGTGCACCTGCTCTTCGCCGCGTTCGTGCTGGGCGTGCCCATGTTCGCGGTGGTCACCGAGGCCATCGGCATGTTCGGCGGCGACGACCGCTACGACAAGCTGTCCAAGGAGTTCACCCGGCTCCTTCTGGTCGCATACTCCGCGACCGCCATCTGGGGCGGCATCCTGCTCTTCCTGCTGATCACCATCTACCCCACGCTCTTCAGCTATCTCGCGCAGATCTTCAACCTGTCGATGTGGATCTACGTGGGGCTCTTCTTCTTCGAGTCCTTCACGCTGTACCTGTACTACTACGGCTGGGACCGCTGGAAGAAGGGGCGCGCCAAATGGTTCCACTGGGGGCTGGGCATCGCCCTGAACGTCTGGGGCACGATCGTCATGTTCATCGCCAACGGCTGGCTGACCTACATGATGAGCCCGCCGGCCGAGGTCACGGTCGACACGGCCCCCCAGATGGTGAATCTGTGGATGGCGCTCACCAACGCGACCTGGATGCCCATCAACATCCACCGGCTGATCGCCAACGTCGTGTTCGGGGGGGCGGTGGTCGGCGCCTACGCCGCCTACCGCTTCCTGGCGGCAAAGAGCGACGAGGAGCGGGCCCACTACGACTGGATGGGCTACGTGGGCAACATGATCGCCATAGGCGCGCTCATCATCCTGCCCTTCGCGGGCTACTGGCTGGGCCGGGAGATCTACGAGTTCAACCAGCAGATGGGCATCACCATGATGGGCGGGTTCATGAGCTGGCTGTGGATCATCCAGGCCTTCCTGATCGGGGTGCTGTTCCTGGCGGGCAACTATTACCTGTGGGTGGGGATGGGCCGAATACCCGGGGCGGAGCGCTTCATGCCCTACACGAAGTACATGCTGGCGGTGCTCATCGTGGGCGTGATCGTGTGGGCGACGCCCAACACCATGATCGCCAGCCGCGAGGAGTTCGCGGCGATGGGCGGCACGCACCATCCCTTCCTGAGCGTCCTCGGGCTGATGAGCGGCAAGAACACTGCGGTCAACTTCATGATCCTGACCACCTTCCTGTCGTTCCTGCTCTACCGGCGCGCCAACAAGGAACCGGTGGTGCCCTGGGCGCGCACGGGCACGATCGTGCAGGGGGCGATCTTCATCGTGGCCTCCGCGATCGTGCTTTTCTACGGGATCTACGGCTACATGGTGCCGACCCTCGTGCGCATCGGCTTCTCGGTGTACCAGGTACTCACGGTGCTCGCGTGCATCATCGGCGTGATCACCATCGACATGCTGATGTTGCGCGGCGCCACCTCCAGAGGCGAGATCCAGTGGGGCCGCATGCCGGCTCGGTCCCAGTACGCGCTCTTCATCCTGGCGGTGACGTTTACCTGGCTGATGGGCCTCATGGGCTTCGCCCGCAGCGGCATCCGCCAGCACTGGCACGTCTTCGAGGTCATTCGCGACACCAGCCCCTGGGCGGCCACCCCCGCGCTCGGATATTCGTCGGTGGTCATCTCCGCCTGCGTGCTCATCTTCTTCGGGCTGGTGGCCTTCATCTTCTGGCTCGGCTCGCTGGCCGAGAAACCCGTGATTTCGTCGGTTGGGCAGGCCGCGGCCCCCGGCGGGATGCAGAGCGAACTTCAGCCGGCACCCAGCGAGGGATAGGGAAGGCAGATGCTAAAGACCAACCTGAGTATCCTGGCGGTGGTGATCGGCTGCCTGGGCGTGTTCACCTGGGTCGCCAACGCCATTCCGCAGATTCAGTCGGACGTACCGGAGGATCTGGTGTTGTCGGACGACGTCAGCCCCGAGGAGCTCATTGCGGCGGGCGAGGAACTGTATAACGGCGGAGGCGGCTGCACGGCCTGCCACGGTCTGGGCGAGCGCGCCCCGAACCTGCTCACGGACCACGGCGGAACCGGGCTCATCGGCGAGCGCTGCGCGAACCGCGTGGCGGGGCAGGACTGCAAGCAGTACCTGCATACCTCGCTGGTCGACCCCAACGCCTACCTGGTGGAAGGGTTCGCGCCGATCATGCTGGATGCGAGCCGCACCCTCTCCTCCGTGCAGATCTGGGCGCTGGTGGCCTACCTGGAGTCCCTGGGCGGGGATGTCACGGTTACGGGAGCGGATTTCGCGGATGGCGGCGACGCGCCGCCCGCCGGCGGCGCGATGGCGACTGCGGCCGCGGCTCCGGCGCTGGGTCCGACCGGGGACCTCGATCCGGAAGCGCTTCTGACCCAGCACACCTGCAGCACCTGCCACACGCTCACCGGGCCCTCGCCGCTCGGGCCGTCCTTCGAGGGCATGGGAGCTCGCCTGACCGCCGATGAAATCCGGACGTCCATCCTCGATCCCACTGCGTCTGCGGCCGAGGGATTCGAGGCGATGCTCGGGCTGATGCCCCCGATCTTCGGGAACATCCCGGCGGCCCAGCTCGAGTCGATCGTGCAGTTCCTCGCATCGCAGAGATAGGAGACGCGCCGGTGAGGGAGGAGAATCGATGAACACCAAGCCCTGGAAGCATCCGCTGGGCCAGGCGGCCATCGTCGTGGTTCTGGCGTACCTCGTGTTCGAATGGGGGATCTGGCTCCTGCCGCCCCTCTTCGGGGTCGCCAGCGCCCCGGTCCCCGCCACCGTGGTTCTGCAATACATGGGAACCGTCGTGGTGGGCGTGCTGATCTGGGTCAGCGACTCGGAGGAGCGCTGGAAACAGTTCAAGGCGCCGATCCACCGGGTCATGGTGGATCCGCGCCAGAAGGTCCTGCGCACGGCGCTCATGGTCACCATTCCCCTGCTGGTCGCCTTCATGACCTTCGACCGGGTGCGCCCCACGGTCTCGGCGCCGGCGGCGCTGCGTTCGGTACACCCGGCGCCTCCCGGACAGATCGACTTCCGGGGGGAGACCATGGTCCTCAACGGGCTCGAGAACCCGCTCCGGCACGAGGGCGACTTCAACGAGCACTACGAGGAAGGCAAGAGGGTCTACGTCCAGAACTGCATGCCCTGTCACGGCGACGCGCTGGACGGGCAGGGCCACTTTGCGAGCGCCTTCAACCCCGCGCCCCTCAGTTTCCAGGATCCCGGGACCATCGTACAGCTGACGGAGAGCTTCGTCTTCTGGCGCATCGCCAAGGGCGGTCCCGGGCTCCCGCGCGAAGCGACGCCGTGGGACTCCGCGATGCCCGCATGGGAGGATTCGCTGACGGCCGAGGAAATCTGGCAGGTGATCATCTACCTCTACGAACAGACCGGCTGGGAGCCGCGCACCTGGGAGGAAGAGGGCGCCGAAGGGGAGGAGCACTGATGCGGGCGCGAGCGAGCAGTCCACGGGCTGCCATGATACCCGGTTTCGTATTCGCAGCGGCGATGGCGTGCGCCGGCTCGGCGCCCCTGACCGCCCAGGAAGAGAACGCGCTCGGGCGCGACGTCTACGACCGCTGGTGCGCGTCCTGCCACGGATACGAAGGTCTCGGCGACGGCTACGCGGCGGAGTACATGCTCCCGCGGCCGCGGGACTTCACCCAGGCGCTCTACCAGATCCGCACCACCCCGAGCGGGCAGCTGCCGACCGACGACGACATCATGCGGGTCATCAACGAGGGCATGCCGGGCACGACCATGCCCGGATGGGAGGAAGAGCTCAGCCTCGAAGAGCGGCTGGCGCTCGTCGACTACCTGAAGAGTTTGTCCCGGTTCTTCGCCACCGGCGAGGCCCCCGAGCCCATGACCTTCAGCAGCCCGACCCGGGCGACCGAGGAAGCCCTGGCCGACGGACGGGAGGTCTACGAGCTCATCGAGTGCAATCGCTGCCACGGCGCCGACGGCCGGGGCGACGGCACCTCCTCCCCGACGCTGGTGGACGACACCGGCATGCCCATCTACTCGGTGGACCTGACCGAGAACTGGTACTTCAACGGCGGCGGCACGGTGGAGGACATCTACCGGCGGCTGCGCACCGGCCTGGACGGAACGCCGATGCCGTCGTTCACCGACCTCATCGACGCCGGCGTCATCACCGACGAACAGCTGTGGAACCTCTCCCACTACGTGCGCAGCTTCGCTCCCGAGGACCCGCCGGGCATCACCGAGGTGATCCGGGCCGGCCTGGTGGAGGATGCGCCCCTGCCGCAGGGCGTCGACGACCCGATGTGGGAGTCGGCGGAGGCGTTCTACATCCCGATGGGCGGGCAGATCATCCAGAGCCCGCGCTGGTTCGTCCCGCAGGTGGCCGGGCTGTGGGTGCGCGCGCTGCACGACGGCGGCGAGCTCGCGGTGCACGTCTCCTGGAGCGACCACTCCGAGAGTCCCGATACCGCGTGGGCCGACTTCCAGGCCCGGGTCCTGTCGGCGGTGGGACCCGACGAGGGCGACATGGAACCGGGTCCGCGACCCGACGGCCTGTACGTCCAATTCCCCATGGAAATCCCCGAGGGAATGGACAAGCCCTACTTCCTCCTGGGAGATCCCCTGGAGCCCGTGTACCTGTGGCACTGGGAGAGCACGGCCGGCGCAGCGCACGAGGCGGACGCCCGCGGACTGGGCACCACGGCCCCTCAGGGCGACGCGAGCCAGTCGCTTGCGTCGGAGGCGGCGTTTTCGGCGGGGCGCTGGGCTGTTATGTTCCGCCGCGCTCTCGAGACCGAGGATCCGGGGGACCTGCAGTTCCGCGTCGGCGAGCCGGTGCCGGTTGGCTTCGCCGCCTGGGACGGTGACAACGGAGAATCGGGGTCCCGGGGCTCGATCAGCTCATGGCATTACATTTTCCTGCAGGAACCGACGCCAGCCACCGTGGTGGTCGCGCCGCTCATCGCGACGCTGCTCACCGCCGGGCTGGGCGTCCTGCTTGTGGCCCGGGCCCAGAGGCGCGTGCGGGAAGGCGCCGAAGGCGCGGATGAAGGAAACGCGTAGACATCGAAGTTCAAATAGCACCACGGAGGAAGGAATGAGAGACCTGTTCGGAGGCGGTCGGGCCACGGTTATGGCGACGGCGGCGATGTTCGCCATCGCGTGCGGTGGCGGCGGCGGAAGCGAGGCCGGCGGCGGCATGGAGGAAGAGGCCGCGGGCGAGGAGATGGCCTCTCCCGTCGACATGGCCACCGCGGGCGGCATCCACGCGATGGTGATGTTCGAGGGCATGGCGCCCGAAATGGATGTGATCGACATGGCGTCCGAGCCCGATTGCGCGGCCCGGTACACCGACACCCCGATGTCCGAGGAAGTCGTGGTGGGTGACGGCGGCGGACTCGCCAACGTCTTCGTCTACGTGAGGGAAGGCGTCGACGCGGGCATGAACTTCCCCACGCCCGGCGGCGCGGTGGTGATGGACCAGATCGGCTGCCGCTACGTCCCACGGGTCGTGGGCGTGCAGTCGGGGCAGGACCTCACCTTCCGCAACTCGGACGGCCTGCCGCACAACATCAACGCCTCCCCCAGCACCAACCGCGGCTTCAACGTCAGCCAGCCGGTGAACATGGACACCAACCGCAGCTTCCCCATGGCCGAGGTGATGGTCCCGGTGCGCTGCGACGTGCACGGCTGGATGAGCGCCTACGTGGGCGTGCTGGATCACCCCTTCCACGGGGTCACGGACATGGCGGGAGGCGCCGACCTGGGCATGCTCCCGCCCGGTGAGTACGTGGTCGAGGCCTGGCACGAGCGCTATGGAACGCAGACCGCCAGCGTCACCGTCACCACCGCCGAGACGGCGATGGTGAGCTTCTCCTTCTCGGAGGCGATGGCGGCCAACGCCGTGGTGCCGATGGGCGAGCCGATCGATCCCCACGGTCTCGGAGCCCACGCTCTCGCTCCCGAGACCCATTAGACACGAGCCGCCGAGGACGGGCGGGCGTCTCCCCGCGGGGGCGCCGGCCCGGCACGCGACCGGGTACACAGCCCGGCCGGCATCACTACCGGCAGCGAGCAGGAGAACACCGACATGAGCTGGATGCTCCCCGAAAGCTTTTCCACCTTTGGGCCGGACGTCGACTTTCTGTACTACGCGATCCTCGTGGTAACGGGAGTGGTCTTCGTGATCACCGAGGCGCTCCTGGTCTATTTCGTCATCCGCTACCGGCGCCGAGACGGACAGAAGGCCACCTACATCCACGGGTCGACGAAGGCGGAGATCATCTGGACTACCGTCCCCTTCATCGCCGTGCTGGGGCTGGCGTTCATCAGCATTCCTTCGTGGAACATGATGAAGAACCCGGACAGCGTGCCCGCCGACGCCCTCGACTACATCGTCAACGCGAAGCAGTTCGAATGGGAGATCACCTACGCCGGCGCGGACGGGGTCACCGGCACCGCCGACGACATCTCGACGATCAACATCATGCACGTCCCGGTGAACCAGGCCGTCAACATCACCCTCCGGTCCGAGGACGTGCTTCACTCCTTCTTCCTGCCCGAGATGCGGGTGAAGCAGGACGCCGTGCCCGGGATGGACATCACCGTCTGGTTCGAGGCGACGGCCGCGGGCGCGTATCCCATCGGTTGCGCCGAACTCTGCGGCAATCTGCATACGACCATGGGCGGGACCCTCAACGTATACGAGGCGGCCGACTTCGAAGCGTGGGTCGCGTCCCAGAGCGCGGACGCCGACGACGCCGACGACGCTGACGATCAGGAGGACCAGTAGATGGACGCGCACGCGCACGCCCACGAGATGCCGTGGATTCGGCGCTACATCTTCTCGACCGACCACAAGACCATCGCCATCCAGTTCCTCCTGATGAGCCTGTTCTTCCTGGTCGTGGGGGGATTGCTGGCGATGATGATCCGGTGGCAGCTGGGCTTCCCGAGCGAGCCCATGCCCGGAGGCATGCTCCTGCCCGACGAGATGATGGCGCCCACGCCCGACGGGGCCATCATGCTGCCCGAGTTCTACAACTCGCTGGTCACCATGCACGGCACCATCATGATCTTCTTCGCGATCATGCCGCTGCTGGTGGGGGTCTTCGGCAACCTGCTGATCCCGCTTCAGATCGGTGCCGACGACATGGCCTTCCCGCGCCTCAACATGGCGTCATTCTGGATGGCGTTCCCGGCGGGGCTGCTGATGCTCGCGAGCTTCGCGGTCGAAGGGGGCGCGGCCGGCGCGGGCTGGACGTCCTACGCCCCGCTCAGCGCGAGCGGTGAGTACACCGGCGTCTACCTGGGGCAGCAGCTCTGGCTGATCAGCCTCACCATCCTGGGCTTCGCGTCGCTGGCAGGCGCGGTCAACTACATCACAACCATCATCAACATGCGCGCGCCGGGGATGACCTGGTTCCGGTTGCCGCTGGCCACCTGGGCGCTCTTCATCACCGCGATCCTGATCCTGCTGGCGATTCCGATCCTGGCGGGCGCGCTGATCATGCTGCTCTTCGACCAGACCATCGGGACCGGGTTCTTTCTGCCGGCCAGCGACGGCGAGCCGCTCCTCTGGCAGCACCTGTTCTGGTTCTTCGGACACCCGGAGGTCTACATCCTCATCCTGCCCGCCATGGGCATCACCTCCGACGTCCTGGCCAACGGCGCGCGCAAGCCCGTCTTCGGCTACCACGCCATGGTGCTGGCGATCGTCTCCATCGCCTTCCTGTCCTGGATCGTGTGGGGGCACCACATGTTCCAGAGCGGGATGAACCCGATGCTCGGCACCACCTTCATGATCACGACCATGGTCATCGCGGTGCCGTCGGCCATCAAGGTGTTCAACTGGCTGGGGACGATCTACAAGGGGAACATTCACCTGCACACCCCCATGCTGCACGCCCTGGGCTTCGTGTCGATGTTCATCATCGGCGGGCTCTCCGGCGTGTTCATGGCCTCGACCCCGGTCGACGTCTACATCCACGACACCTACTTCATCGTGGCGCACATCCACTACGTGCTCTTCGGCGGCAGCCTGTTCGCGATCTTCGCCGGCGTCACGTTCTGGTACCCGAAGATGTTCGGCCGCCTCATGAACGAGAAGTGGGGCAGGATTCACTTCGTGCTGACCCTGATCCTGTACAACCTCGTGTTCTGGCCCATGCACTCGATCGGGATCCAGGGGCACATGCGGCGCATCTACGATCCCACGCAGTACGAGTTCCTGCAGCCCCTGCAGCCCATCAACCAGTTCATCACGGTGGCCGTCTTCGCGCTGGTGGCGGTTCAGGCGATCTACGCCCTCAACTTCATCATCAGCATCTGGAAGGGGAAAAAGGCCGGCAACAACCCGTGGAAGGCCAACTCCCTGGAGTGGACGGTGCCGTCGCCGCCGCCGCACGGAAACTTCGAAATGGTGCCCATCGTGTACCGCGGGCCCTACGAGTACTCCGCGCCGGATGTGGAAGAGGACTACTGGTTGCAGGATGCGCCCCCGCCCAGCGAGACGGTCGCGCCTGTTCCCGAACCCCAGCCCGTGGCGGACTAACCCGATGCCCGTCTTCGTTTCGTCGGCGGAGCCGCATTCTCTCCAGTGACCTGGAACTTCAGGAGATAGCTGACGCATGAGCCAAGCAGCCGCATCGACAGCCGACCGGCACCCCATGCCGGGGATGATGGTCTACAACGTCAAGCTGGGAATGTGGATCTTCCTGCTGTCGGAAGTGATGTTCTTCACGGCCCTGATCGGGTCGTACATCATCCTGCGATTCGCCCACCCGGATCATTTCGCCGAGCCCGGAGCGGTGTTGAACGTGCCGCTCACGGCCTTCAACACCTTCGTCCTGATCTGTTCGAGCGTGTCGATGGTCAAGGCTTACGCCGCGATCACGCAGGGCGATCAGAAGGGGCTCAAGTTCTGGCTTCTGGTCACGATTCTCCTCGGCACGTTCTTCGTCGGGGTTCAGGTCGTCGAGTACATCCTCCTGGCCCAGGAGGGATTCGTTCCCGTCGCGGAGCTGTACGGCGTCGCGCACGAGATCGAGGGAGGCGCCCTGTACGGCGCCACCTTCTATACGATGACGGGATTCCACGGCACCCACGTCACGATCGGAATCCTGTGCATGTGGTTCGTGCTGTACCGGGCGTGGCAGGGCAAGTACTCGGCTGACAACTACGGAGCGGTGGAGATCGTGGGTCTCTACTGGCACTTCGTCGACCTGGTCTGGATCCTTCTGTTCACCATCGTATACCTGATCTGATCATCGGGGCGGGCCGCCGCTCGAAACCCAAGGAGATACCCGGATGGCAGGCAACGGAGAACAACCCAGATATTTCCTGATCTGGTTCGTACTGTTCGTTTTGACGATGGCGGAGGTGGGATACGCATTCCTCGCCCTGCCCCAGTGGCTGCTCGCCACAGGCTTGATCCTGATGGCGGTTTGGAAGGCTCTGCTGGTGGCGCTCTACTACATGCACCTGAAATACGAGCCCAAGCGACTCTGGCTTCTGGCCGCCAGCCCGTTGCCGCTGGCGGTGATTCTGGTGATCGCCGTTCTGACGGAGTTCTGATCGGCTGACGGCGAGGAGGGCCGCCGGCCGAGCGAGCCGCGCCGCTCTTCCAACAGCCACGCAAAGCCCTGACCGTGCCCGGTGCGGCGCGGTCAGGGCTTTCTGGTGGGTGGATCCGCCCACTCTTGCGGCACCGGGGCCTCCGGGCCCAACCTCACTGATAGCCATGGGCCATGTCGCGCGTTCGGGGACGCTGGTCTACGCCGGTCCAACTGAAGGAGGCAGTCCATGTTCATGAAGCGGTTCTTCTATCCGGGAGCCCTGTCGGGCATGCTTGGCGCCGTTGCGATGGCGCTGTGGTTTCTGGCCATCGACGCCTCACAGGGGCAGCCCTTCCGCACCCCGGCGTTCCTGGAAGCCGCCCTCCTGGGTCGTGACACGGTCGCCGTGGCTCCGGGCAACGTCGTGCTCTACTCCGTGATTCACCTGGCGCTCTTCGCGCTGGCCGGTGTGGCGGTCGCCTGGCTGCTGGGCAGGATCAAGGCGGTGCCCGGCGTGCTTGCGGGGCTGATCGTCGGATTCGTGCTGTACGAGCTGGTGTTCTTTGCGAGCGTAGCGGTGACCGGGGTGGACATCGTCGAGAACCTGGGCTGGCTGGAGTATCTGACCGGCAACCTGATCGCGGGCGTAACGCTGGTCGGCTACCTGCACATGATGGGGGCGGCCCCGGAGGTTCACTGGTGGTCGATCATGCGCCGCCAGCACATCCTGACGGAGGGGATCGTCGCGGGCCTGATCGGCGCGGCCGTGGTGGCCGTCTGGTTCCTGATCTTCGACGCGGTCTCGGGCCAGCCCTTCTTCACGCCGAGCGCCCTCGGCTCGGCCCTGTTCTTCGGGGTCACCGACCTCGACGCCGTCTCGATCCACATGGGGGCGGTGGTGGGCTATTCCGCCGTGCACCTTGGCGCGTTCGCGGTGATGGGGGTGGTCGCCTCGGCCGTCCTTACGCAGGCGGAGGAAGTTCCACCACTCCTGCTCGGCGCCGTGCTCCTGTTCGTCGCCTTCGAGGCCGCCTTCATGGGCTTCATCGCGCTCGGGGCCGAGTTCCTGCTGGGTCCCCTGGCCTGGACCTCGATCGCCTTCGCGAACGTGCTGGCCGCGGGCGGGATGGGCTACTATCTGTGGCGCAAGCACCCGAAGCTGCGCGCCGCCTTTGCCGCGAATCCGCTCGACAGGACGGCCTGAGGGGGACGCCGGCGCCAGGCGCCCGGGTTGGATTGAGCGGCGCGAACCCCTGCCGGGAGTCGGCGGGCCCGTAGCGCGGCCCTGGCGAGCGGCCCGCGAACCGACCGCGTTTTCCTACCGCCCGCGCACCTCGTGCCGCCGCAGCACCCGCCCCGGGAGGGCACCGGTAAGCTCGCCTCCGTCGACCACGGCCTCGCCGTTCACGAACACGTACTCGATGCCCTCGTTTCCGCCGCCCGGGTTGAGGATCGTCGCGTGGTCCTGCACCCGGGGATAGTCGAAGGCGACCAGGTCAGCCTTCTGTCCCGGACGGATGTACCCGCGGTCGGGAAGCCCGATAATCTGCGCGGGCAGGCCGGTCGAGGAGCGCACGAAGAACGGCAGCGTGATCGTGCCCTTGTCGCGGACGTAGGTCGCGATCTTGTGCGGGTAGGTGCCGTAGTAGCGGGGATGCTGTCCGGGAGCCGGGTTCGGGACGATCCCCCCATCCGTGCCGGTCGCCGTGAAGTCCTGGCGCATGTAGCGCTCGACATCCTCCGGGCTTCCCGCCAGGGGACGGAAGCGAACGCCCGAGCGAAGCGAGGGTTCGCTGTCGAGCGCGAAGTGGATGACCTGTTCCACCGGCGTCAGCCCGTTGGCCTTGGCAACCTCCGCCAGGGTGCGGCCGACGAGTGACTCGTCCTGCGGCGAGATGACGATGATGTGCCGGTCCGCGCCGCCCTGGAGGTCGAGGATGTACTCGATGTCCATGACCATTTCACGGTGGAGGTCGGGGTCTTCCATGTGGGCGCGCAGGTTCTCCTTGTAGTTCCCGAAGAGGTCGTCGTCGCCGCCCCGCCACCTGGGATCGTCGAGCCCGCCCTCCCGGCTCTCGCCCGGGGGCGCGTAGTACCATGCGGGGATGACCACGGCCGAGCCGCCCCCGAAGGTCTCGTAGGGATACTGGTCCAGGTAGACCTGTACGCCTTCCGCGCGGGCTCGCCGGATCGCGGCCACGTCGGTCGCCGACTGGCCCCAGGTGGTCGGGCCCTTCGCCTTGATGTGGGTGCCGACCACGCGGATGCCGGTCTCGCGCCCGATGCGGATGGTTTCGTGCATGCCGTCGGTGGCCGTGAGTCTCCAGCCCGGCGGCCAAGTCGGGGGCGGCGTGTACTCGTCCACGATGCTCGGGGTGAGCCACAGCGGAAGCGGGGACTGGCTGCGCTGGTGGGAGTAGTAGAAGCCGTCGTAGTCGGCCACCACGTGTGCGAGAGCGATGATCTCCCCGGTCGTGGAGAAGCGTCCGGGCCGGTACTCGGGTCCCGCGCCCAGCCCCCAGGCTCCGGCTTCCATCCCCTTTCGGACCTCGGCGACCATCACCGCGATCTCCTCCGGGGTCGCGTGGCGCTCGTAGTCGTCGCCCATCGCGACGGTCCGAACCGTGGCGTGGCCGACCATCGGAATCACGTTCAGCGCCGTGCCCCCGTTCTCGTATCCGGCGATCTCATCTTCCAGGGGCCAGGCGGGATTTCGCCCGTCCGGCCCGAACACGACGGTCGTGATCCCCTGGGCGACCAGGTTGGATGCCCGCCGGATCTCGATGTCCCCGTTGAACAGGCTGCGGTCGGCATGCGAATGCATGTCGATGAAGCCGGGCGAGACGTGGAGGCCGGTGGCGTCGATCTCGCGCGCCGCGCTCGCCCCGGCCAGGTCGCCCACCGCAACGATCTCGCCTCCGGCAATGCCGACATCCGCCACAAACGCCGGATTGCCGGTCCCGTCCATCACCCGTCCGCCCCGTATCAGCAGGTCGAAGGACTGGGCATGGCCAGCGAGGGGATAGCCGGCGATGGCGAGCAGGACGGCGAGCGAAAACGTGATGCGGCGCATGGGTCGTTCCTCCCCTGGATTCCCTGACGTGGCCAGAACGGCAGCGGCCTGACCGACCTCTCTAACAGAGTACGCGGGCGACAGGGCTCCGGCGAGACGGAGGAAGTGAGCCGGCAAGGGCCGGTGGAAGGAATCCCGCCCGCGAGGTCTCTTCGCCGGGACGGGTGGCGGGGCTACCGCCTCCTGCCCGCGAGAAAGTCCGCCAGCCGGGACAGGTAGTACGCGAGCAGGATGCCCAGCGTCAGGAAGACGATCCCCAGAAGGAGATCGCCGAGCGAGGACGAGCGCGAGTACTGGACGAACTCGTAGGCCGCGAATGCGAGGCAGAACGTGATGCCCGAGTAGATGAGAAAGCGGTGGAAGCCGATCAGGGACATGAGGTAGTGTGGTTTCCCCCAGGCGCGACGTTACGCAGCCGGGCGCCTTCGAGTGATGGCGGGATTTCGTCCGATGCGTCAGAGGTTGTCGACGGCAATGGCTTCGTCGATGAGCATGATGGGAATGCCGTCCCGTATCGGGTACAGGACGGCGCCGTCCTCCCGGACCAGGCCCGCCTTCACCGGATCGGTCAGGAGTTCGCCGCGCCGGTTCCGTACCGCACCCCCTTCGACGGCCCGATTGAGGGCGCTCAACAGATCGTCGTCGGCCACGCGCAGCGGGGTGCGCGTTTCGGGGCAGACGAGGATGTCGAGGAGTTCGGGGTCGAGCATGCGGGTTCCCGTACCTGGGTGATCGGTCTGCTCGGAGCGGGCCTGCGGAGACCGACCTGCCGATTCGCGGGCCTTGTCGTCCGTGCGCGCCCTTCCGCGAAGACATCCATAAGTTATCATTGCTGTCGAATCGATGGAAACGTCGTGTCCGTCCGCTGCGCCGGACGGCGTCGACGCCCGATCGGCATCCGGATACGACGATCCACCCACCCTCGGCAGGCAATCGATGTTCTCCCAATCCGCGCGTCATAAGTCTCGCGACCGGAACCGGCCACGGTCCCCGCACTTCCTTCTGTTTCCGGAGACCCGCCGTCCGCTTCTCGTTCTGTTGCTGTTGGCGCTGCCGCTGCTGGGCTGTCGCTCGAACGGGTCCGAGGGCGATGCGCAGTCCGGGTCCGAGGCGTCCGAAGCGGTCATGCCGATGGGCCCCGGCCGCGACCTTGCCTGGGTGATCATCGGCGCGGATACGGTGGTGGTCGAGGTCGCGCGCACGCCGGATGAACGCAGCCAGGGGCTCAAGGACCGCGACTTCCTCGCGCCCGGCGCCGGAATGATCTTCGTGTTCGACGACGAGGAAGTCCGGTCCTTCTGGATGCAGGACACCTACATCCCGCTCGACATCGCCTATCTGGACGCGAACGCCCGCATCATCGACATCCAGCAGATGGAGCCCGAGAGCACGCGCCTCTACACTTCCTCCGGCCCGGCAATGTTCGCGCTGGAGGTGCCGCAGGGCTGGTTCTCGCAGATGGAGATCGAGGTCGGGGCCCAGGCGGAGATCGTGTTCGGGACCTAGTCTCGCGCGATGATGGCCTCGTACACGAGCGGTCTCGGAAGGCGATCGAGCGGTGCCCCGCCCTACAGCCCGTTGCGCCCGCTCAGCTCCCGGCCCCGCCCATGCGGTGGTCGAGGGTCATGTGGTCCTCATCCATCGTGCCCCATAGCACGGCGGCGCCCGCCGCGATGATGATCGACGGATAGAAGAGCACGTTCGCGCCCTCGATGAACCAGCCCCAGGGGTCGAGCACCGATCGCCACACGGCCACGGCGGTGACGCCCAGAATGAGGAACATCACCGGGTAGGCGCGCCTGCGCCAAAGCCCGAGCACGACCAGCACGCCGAGCAGCGCCTCCGCCACGCCGAACACGTTGAGGAAGATCGGGCTGCTGCCGATCCCGCCGTAGAACGAGTCGGCAACCGCGACGCCGTGGTCGACGTTGACGAGTTTGTCGAGCCCCCACATTACCAGCAGGTATCCCGTGCTGACTCTCAGTACCAGCAGTCCCCAACGTTTCATGTCGGCCTCCTGTAGTGAGCCGGCGGGCCCGCCAGCGGGGCGCCGTCGTGGGCTTGCCGGCACGCTGACCGGCAGCCAATCGCAGGTGGCATTCTTTGACGGGCGGTACGGGCGCGTCAAGCCGGCTGCCGCGTGTCCCGTCGTGCGACCGGACCTGCCTCCGCTCCGGCCCGCGGAAGGGGACGCCGCCCGCTAGAAGCCCTCGTCCGCCGACGGCCCGTACATTCCCGGCACCGGGACATCGCACTCGCGCAGGTAGATGGCGAGCTGGGCGCGGTGGTGCACGATGTGGTTCATGACGAAGAAACGGAATACCAGGCCCTTGGGCATGGTGAAGTGGACGGTGTCGCCGGAGCGAAGGGTCCACATCTCCTGAAAGGTCTCCGCCGAGGCCGCTTCCAGGGCTTCGCGCGCGTCGGCGATGGTCGCGTCGAAGGCGGCGACGATCTCGGCCGAGTTTGCGAACTGCTGAGGCTCCCAGGGCTGGGAAAGGTCGATCTCGTCCTGCTCGAAGGTCGGCCGGGTCCAGCCTCCCACGGTCGCGACGTGGGTGGCGAGCTCCCGCATGGTCCACGACTTCTCGTGGGGCCTGTAGTCGAGGTGCTCGTCGGGGATGGCATCGAGCATCCGGCGGGTGTTCGCGTTCTCGTGGTCGAACTCGGGAAGAAGCATGGCTCCTTGCATGTCGGCGTGTCCTGTGCGAGGGTGCGGGAAGGGCGCGAAAGGCAGGGAACCAATCTAGCGAGCGCGGATCGACTGTGGGAAGCCATCGACCAACCGAACCTCCCGGACGGGAACAGGGGAGCGACGGGAACGGCATGTCGTCGAATCAGACGGGGGGCGCCGCCGCCCGCCCGCCGGTGGAGGCGGACGCGATGACGATCACGGTTCGTCCCGAGTACGCGACCCGATACTCCGATCCCCGCGTCTCCCAGTTCGTCTTCACCTACGACGTCACGATCGAGAACGTGGGAGACGAGGTGGCGCAGCTCCTATGGCGCCACTGGCTGATCCATGATCCTGTGGCGGGCGATCATGAAGTCGAAGGGGAGGGCGTCGTGGGCGAGTTCCCGATCCTGCGGCCGGGCGAAGCGCACCGCTACCAGAGCTTCTGCGTACTCCGCGGTCCGAATGGCCACATGGAAGGGTTCTACCACTTCCGGCGGCGGGACGGCTCCGTATTCCGCGCTCCGGTCCCGCGCTTTCACTTCCATGCCCCGCCCGAGGCGGCGGGCACCCTTTTGAACTAGCGGTCCACGGGCTGCCGGGACGGCAGCACCGACCGCAACGCATCCCACAGCGCCGTCATATCCGCCTGGTCGTTGTAGACGTGGGGCGAGATGCGGAGCGCCGTGCCGCGCAACGACACATGGACGTTGCGGGCGGCCAGAGCTTCGCTCACAGCCCTCGGGTCCAGGCCGGAAGGGGCGTGGAGTCCGAAGAGATGGGAGGCGCGCCAGGGTCCGTCCTCGACCCCGAATCCGGCTTCGTGCGCCCGCTCGACCAGCTCCGCCGTGAGGTTGCCACAGTACTCGGCGATGCGTGAGGGCGTCCACCCGAGTACGAGCTCGAGCGCCGCGTTCATCATCGGCACCAGGATGAAGTTGCTGCGCTCGCCGACGTCGAAGCGGGTCGCACCGGGTTCGTAGCCGTCGGGGTAGTTGCCCGCGAGGCCGGCGAAGTCGCGGCTGCCCTCGCGGCCGATCCACGTCTCCTCCAGCGGGACGCCGTCCAGAAGGCGCGGTCCGAAGTAGGCCAGGCCGATGGAGTAGGGCCCCATCAGCCACTTGTAGCCGGAGCAGATGAGCGCGTCGGGCCGGATGCGGGCCACGTCGAAGTCCATGGCCCCGACCGACTGGGTGCCGTCGATGATGAGGTACGCCCCGACTTCCCGGGCGCGCGCGGCGATCGCATCGATGTCGAAGACGGTGCCGTCGGTCCAGTGGACGGCGCCCATGGTCACGACCGCGGTGTCGGCGTCGATGGCCTCGAGGATGCGGGTGCTCCACCGCTCGCCGCAGCCGGGACCAGGACGCGCATCGACAACCCGCAACGCCGCCCCACGCTCACGGGCGAGCCGTCGCCAGCTGTGCACGTTTCCGGGGAACTGCCGCGCGGTGAGCACGATGTTGGCGCCGCGGCGCGCGTCGATGTTGCGGGCGCAGGTCGCCACCCCGTACGAAGCCGCGGGAATGATGGCGATGTGGTCGGCGGGAGCGTTGACCAGGCGGCCGAAACGGCGGCGCAGCTCGTCGCAGGGGTCGAAGAAATCCGCGGGCGTGATCCCGCTGGGCGCGCACTTGGCGCGAATGCCCCGGATGCCGGCTTCCTCGACCGCGCGCGCGAGGGGACTCAGGTACGCGCAGTTGATGTAGTGGATGCCCGGGTCGAGGGAGAAGGCGGACTTCTGGCAGGCGAGTGGCGTCATGGGGCGTGTGATTGGGTCACCGGGGGTTGCGCGCATTGGCTGACCGGATGACATGTGTGCCGTTCAGGGCCACCAATTGTAAGGCACCCCGGTCGGTTGGCATACGCCCGGCCGTTGAAGCTCCGACAGCCCGTGGGAAGGAACCTCCCGCGTTCCCTGACGGCCCGGGTCGCGACCCGGTTCGGCATCCGGTATTGTGACCGGGCGTTCCCGCGCCGCTGCCCGGCCGGTCCGCCCTGGCCGGGACACGTCACGCGCCCATCACACGTCGCCCATCGGCAGAGGCTCCCCTTCATGGACATCGCGCGCGCTCCCCTGGCCCTCCTCTCCCTCGTCCTTCTGACCACCAGCCCATTGCGGGTGTCGGCCCAGATCGACCCGGGTCCCTACGACATCCTGATCACGGGGGGGCGCATCGTGGACGGCACCGGCAACCCGTGGTTCTCGGGAGACGTGGCCATCCGCGACGACCGCATCGTGGCGGTGGGGCACCTTGCCGATGCGGACGCGACAAGGGTCATCGACGCGACCGGACTCGTCGTCGCGCCCGGGTTCATCGACCTGCACACGCATTCGGACGGTCGGCTGCTGGACGACGGCACTGCGCAGAGCAAGGTGCGGCAGGGCGTGACCCTGGACGTGGCCGGCGAGTCGAGCAGCCAGGCGCCACGCGATGGGCTGGACGCTGCAGGCGGCGGAGGCTGGACCACCTTTACCGGGTATTTCGAGCGACTCGAGGAAGGCGGCATCTCGATGAACCTCATTTCCCACGTCTCCTACCATCAGATCCGCCGCGTGGTGAAGGGCTTCGACGAGAGCCCGGCGACCCCCGCCGAGCTGGAGCGCATGAAGGAGCTGACCGCCCGGTCGATGGAGGAAGGGGCCTGGGGCCTCGTGACCCGCTTCGGAAGCGGCGGTCCCCGCCACCCCGACGAGGTGCTGGAGCTGGCCCGGATCGTGGCCTCGTACGGGGGCAACTATACGTCGCATCACGGCAGCGAGGGCTACCAGCAGGAGCAGGAGATCGATTTCGCCATCCGCGTGGCCGAGGAAGTCGGCATCCCGGTCCATCTGTTCCACTTCAAGATCCGGGCGCGGAACAACTGGGGCACCATCGATCGCTACATTGGTCAGATCGCCCGGGCTCGCGCCCGGGGTCTCGACATCACGGCGAATCAGTACCCGTACACGGCCATGTTCCACGGGTGGAGTTCCTTCTTTCCGCTCTGGGTCCGGGAGGGCGGGCCCGACGCGTTCGCCCAACGCCTCCGCGACGAGTCTCTGCGCGAGCGGATCAAGAACGACGCCGACTTCATCGCCTGGGCCGAAGAGCACGGCTGGTGGGAGGGCATCGTGCTCGCCCGGGCGAGCCTGCCCGAGGTTCGCCGCTACGAGGGCATGCGCGTGGCCGAGATCGCCGAGTCGGTGGGCGTGGACGACCCCGCCGACCTGGTGATCGACCTGATGGTGGCCGAGGGCGGCAGCATCAGCGGCGTCTTCCACACCATGTCGGAGGAGGATGTGCGCCAGATCATGCGGCAGCCCTGGGTGGCCCACGCCAGTGACGGATCGGCCATCAACCTGGACGCCCCCGGCATCCCCCATCCACGCAACTACGGAACGGTCCCACGGGTGCTCGGCCACTACGTTCGCGACGAGGGCGTGCTCGATCTGGAAGATGCCGTCCGCAAGATGACCTCGCTGCCGGCGCAGATCCTGGGGATTGCCGACCGCGGCCAGATGCGGACGGGCTTCGTCGCCGATGTCACTCTGTTCGACCCGGTCGGGATCGCCGAGACGAACTCGTTCGAGAACCCCAAGTCCTATCCGGTGGGGATTCCCTACGTGATCGTCAACGGGACCCTGGTGATCGACGGGGGCGAGCACACGGGAGCGCGGCCGGGAAGGGCTCTTCGCGGGAGGGGCTTTCGGCCGGGAGGACCTTTGAGCGATGGGGCGGGGGGTGATGAGAGGGGTCGGTACGGCGCGGGGCTGTTGACGGCTGTTGACGATCTCCGGGCCGTGCCATCCCCTCAGATGAGAAATGTAGTTGTCAATTGGTCTGACCAGATGTAAAATACGCCTATGATTGGGCGTTGCCTGTGGCTTGCGAGAATCCGAGAGGCATGGTCGGAGAGACCTGTCGTCTGGCTGTCCGGTGTGAGGCGGGTCGGCAAGACCTCGCTTGTCCGGATGGTGCCGGACGTGGTCTACCTGAACTGCGACCTGCCTTCCACCAGGCGTGCTCTGGATGACCCGGAACTCTTCCTCGAAGGCCAGAGGCCGGGTACGTCGCTTGCGTTCGATGAAGTACACCGCATTGCCGATCCCAGCCTGCTGCTCAAGATCGCCGCCGACGAGTATCCGGAGCTTCGAATCCTGGCGACCGGCTCGTCCACGCTTGCCGCGACGGGGAAGTTCCGGGACTCGCTGACCGGACGAAAACGGGCGATCTACTTGTGTCCAGTGCTGTGGGAGGAGTGCGAAGAGCCGTTTGGAATCGCGGACCTTGACCGTCGGCTGCTGCACGGTGGACTGCCGGAGTCACTTCTGCGGCGAAGAAAATCCCCGCACGCGTTCGCCGAATGGATCGACAGTTTCTACGCCAGGGACATTCTCGAGCTGTTTTCGGTCCGCAATCGCCAGGGCTTTCTCTCGCTGTTCCGCCTGCTGCTGAGATGGAGTGCCGGGCAGGTCGACTACAGCCGGCTGTCGCGGTTGACGGAGCTGAGCCGACCGACGGTCAAGTCCTACATCGAGGCCCTGGAGATCGCCCATGCCATCCACCTTGTGCGTCCCTTCCGGGGTGGAGGCGGTGGCGAGATCGTAAGCCGTCCCAAGTGCTACGCATTCGACACGGGTTTCGTGACCTTCGAGAAGGGTTGGACCCGCATCCGCGAAGACGACCGCGGCCTGCTGTGGGAGCACCTGGTGCTCGATTCCCTTCGGTTTCGCCACCTGGACGAAAACATCTTCTACTGGCGTGACAAGGCGGGACGCGAGGTCGATTTCGTGGTGCCCCGGCAGGAGGGACGCCTGGATACGTTCGAGTGCAAGATCGATCCGGATGAGGTCGATCCACGCGCGGTCATTGCGTTTCGGCGGCGGTATCCGGAGGGGAGGGACTACGTTGTGGTTCCGGTTGTGAAGCGGCCTTACCGGATCCGGCGGGGTGGTCGGGAGTTCGCGGTGTGCGGGACGGGTGGGTTGCCGGGCGGTGGGGTTGGGGACGGTTCCACCGACAGCCTCGACCAAGGAAGGGAGGCTCTCGGCGACGACCGCGAGTCGTGATCCAGTTCGGGACCGCTATCGGCTCTCGTTCGGATGGCTTGGCTCGATTGTTCCGGTCGCTGCGGGTCTATCTCCGGTCGTTAGCGGTATCCGATGCGCGACGACGAATAACCTTCAATTCCTTTGCCACCCTTTCGATGAGCGCCTTGGCGCGGTCGCTTCCCAGGAGTTCTCGGGCATCGACTGAGTGACCTCCACCGGGCGTGTGGCGGACCGTCCGTCGTTCGGTCTCTCTCGTGTCGGCGTGGGTCATCGAGTGCCTCCTCGGTTGGCGCTCAGCTTTAGCGAGGCTGTTGGTCGACGTATTCGTATCTCAACCACACGCCGTCCAAGTGCCCAAAATCTCTGTCGGTCGACAGGAGAATCGCACCGGTGACGTGAGCGGTAGCAGCAATCCACAGGTCGTTCTTCGACATTCGAACCGCTGGTCTCGGAGGAGCTGCTCCCCCCGGGGCGACTACCGGGATTCCGCGGCTCCACGCGTCAATTTGGGCGTATGCTCTAAGAATGTCAGGATCCTTGATCGGGAGATCGGGGAGTTCCGCGAGTGTCCTTTCAAGGTTGGTTCTCTTCTTCGGTCCCCAGCCGTTCCGTTCTGCGATGGAGAAGATCTCACCTATGCACACCACGGACGTGAAGGAGATGACCGCGGGATCGCCCAAGCTGAACTGGTCGTATACGCGACGGGCCCAGGAAGCTCCTCGTGCAAGTCCTAGCAGGATATTCGTATCCAGCAGGAAGCGCCGCATCGTGGCTGGAGACTAATCCAGTTGGGCCAACAGTTCATCGATGGGCTCATCGCCGGGCCATGCGCCCCAAAGCACCATCGGATCAACATGCGACAATGCCTTGACGGCAGTGCTCTTTCTCGTGTCCACTTGCCCGGTCGTTTCACCTTGGGGTAGGGTCTCGAAGATAGAGTCACCTTTGGTACGGGCGCTGATTCGGTACGCTTCGATCAGGCGCGGCTGACCGTTGGGTTTGAAGTGGACCAAGCCTTGCGCCGTGGCCGATTTGCCCCAGAGAGGCCGGAGCAACTCGACGTCGAGGGAGGCGCGACGTAGCTGACCTGGAAGGGAACGCCCGTGGCCCATCAGGAGTCGGAAACGACCCTGGCCGTGTCCGATCTCGTCGAGTCGCCCGCTCACAACGGCAGCGCGCGAGGCCGGGATTAGATCCAACCGATGTCGGAGCCCGGGGCATTCGGAAGTTCTGAGGACAAATCCGCTCCGGGTTCCGTTCTCCGGAATCAACTCGTAGCGGACTTCCTTCGCTCCCTCAGCGGCTCTCCCGAGTTTGAGGATCTCATGGAGGATGGAACTGTCGTAGTAGTCGCCGGTTGCATGGGAACTTCGGGCTTCTCTGATGGCGCGGGCTCCCAGATCAAGTGCCGTGTCTTCCGGTTCAGGTTGTTCCAGCCAGAAGTCCCGTTGCCCAAGTTCCTCGTGGACGTCTCCGAGCTTCGGCGCCTGGATATCGAGAGTAGTGGATCCTGTCCCGAGTCCTGTAACGGTGACGTCCATCGCTGCCTTGAGCCAAGCCGGCCTTCGGCCCCTCGCAACGCTACGACCTGTGGCTGCTAGCCGTGTGGCTCGCTCGGCCGTTCCCAGGAGGGCCCCCAAAGCACGCACCAAGGTCTCCGCCCGAACGTGTCCCCCGGCTTCGCGCAGCCCTTCAAGCCGCAATTTGTACGCCTGCTTGGTCAGTTGTCGCTCTCCTGTTGTGCCAGGGTATCAAGGATCAGCCGCCGCCAAGCGAGAAACCGCCCGTGTGGGCGGATAGGATACACCGACCTTGGCGGATGGTCCAGCAGTCCCTACCGCTCGTAGACCACCCTTCCCCCCACGACCGTCATGTCGACCTGCATGGCCTCCAGGCAGGGGTCTTCGCAGTCGAGGTAGTGCTCCGCCGTCACGATCAGGTCGGCGAGCTTGCCGACCTCGAGTGTTCCCTTTTCGGCTTCCTCGAAGGTGAGGTGGGCGTACCCCCGCGTCATGGCGCGCAGGGCCTCTTCGCGGGTGATGCGCTGGGAGGCGCCATGGACGCCGGCGCTGATGGTCCCCCGCGTGGTGAAGTGGTGGAGCACGGACCAGGGATCCCACGGGACGACGGGCGAGTCGCTGCCCAGGGAGACCGGGATGCCGGCGTCGAGGTATGCGCGCACCGGGGTGGTCCAGGCGGCGCGGTCCGCGCCCCAGTACTCCACCAGGCTCGGGGCGGCGACGTACAGGTGGTGCTGGGCGGTGACGGCGAGAGCGAGGTCGCGCATGCGCGTGAAATGGTCGTCGCGCGGGATGAAGCCGTGCTCGATGACCCAGCGCAGGCCGTCGATAGGCGCGTCGGCGTTGGCGGCCTCGTAGCCGTCGAGGACGAGGTCGATGGCGGCGTCTCCCACCGCGTGGGTGGCGACCCTCCAGCCCTGACGGTGAAGATCGCGCACCGTGGCGATGTAGTCGTCGGTGGGCATGGTCTGCAGGCCGTGGAACGTGCCGCCCTCACCCCACGGCTCTTCGTACGGGTCGCGCATCAGGCCGCCCTCGAAGCCACCGTCCACCCCAAGCTTGACCCCGCCGACCCGGAGCCACTCGTCGCCGTCGCCCATGGCCGGCCAGGTCGCGAGGGCTTCGGAGAGCGCTTCGACGCCGCCGGCGCGCGGGCCCCGGAACAGGTAGTTGACGCGTAGCGTCATGCGGCCCTGCTCTCGCAGGCGCTCGAGCGCGCGGTACTGGTCGACCGACCCGCCGGGATGGCGGATGCCGGTCAGGCCGCGCGCGTTCAGCCGGGCGTGCTCGGCGGCCAGGTCGTCGAGGAGGGTGGTGGGGTCGGGGGCGGGGATGGGCGGCAGGGTGACCAGGTCCTTGGCGCGGTCCACCAGCTCGCCGTTCAGGCGGCCGTCCGGGTCGCGGCCGATGCGGCCACCGGGGACCTCCGGCGTCGACTCGTCGATCCCCCAGTGCGCCAGCGCGGCGCTGTTCAGCACGTACTGGTGGCCGCCGCGCACCACCACGACCGGGTGCCGGGCCGCGGCCAGGTCGAGATCGTCGCGGTACGGGAGCCGCTGCTCGCTCAGCTGGCCTTCATGCCAGTTCGAGTTGGTGACGATCACCTCGCCTGGCGGCGTCGCGCGCGCGGCGGCCGCGATCCGTTCGATGATGTCCCGTAGCGACCGCGCCCCGGACAGGTCGACGCCGGGACCGCCCCCGATGCCGTGGTAGTGATTGTCGGTCAGCCCGGGCAGGACGGTGCGTCCGGCCAGTTCGACCATCCGCGTCGCCGGGCCAGCCCGCCCGAGCACCTCCTCCGAGGTCCCGGCGGCCACCACCCGGTCGCCCCTGACCGCGAGCGCCTCTACCACCCCGGGGGATCCCATGGTAACGACATCCCCGCCCAGAAGGATCAAGTCCGCGGGCGCCTCGGCGCCTCGACCACACGCGACTGCGGCGAGGGCCATCAGCCCTGTGGTTCCCCGTGCAATTGCCCGCGTCAGAGAGACACGGCATCCGAAGGGTGAGCGAATCATGTAGCCTCCCTCCGGCCCGCAGCTTCCGCCAGCGCGATCAGCGCCCCCGGACGGCCGCGCGGTGGTCCGCAGGCGCACGCCCGGCCGCTGATGTGAAGCTGTTCGATCCCGACGCTGTCGCGGAGCGCGCGCGT
This sequence comes from BD2-11 clade cluster bacterium bin43, assembly GCA_002238605.1. GTDB lineage: Bacteria > Gemmatimonadota > Gemmatimonadetes > Longimicrobiales > Gaopeijiaceae > BD2-11. The sequence continues at coordinate 42,336 of MPMR01000010.1, forward strand.
CTCAACGGTCTGCTCCCCGGCCGGCAAGCCACGCCTCCGTAGCCGAGTGCAGCGGAACGGGAGCGTCATCCAGAAAAGCGAAGTCCACCTGCTCGACCATGCGGCTGACCCGGACCAGGATCTCCCTCTCGTTCTCCAGAATCCCGAGCACATGGTCCACCACCGGTGCCTCCAGATGATCCATGGAGATGATCCAGTTCATCATCGCGATGGTCTGGAGCGGCTCGTCGGCACCCGGATAGATTCCCCCGGGGAGGTATCCGCGCGAGTAGTACGGATAGGTGGAGGTCATCGCCTCGATGGCTTCGTCGGAGAGGGCGAGCAGGCGCGCCCCGCCGGTGGTGGTGGCCTCGAGCACGGCGGCGGCCGGGTATCCGACCGAGATGATGGACCCGTCGATGGCGCCGTCCCGCAGCGCGTTGGCCGACTCGGTGAAGGTGAGATACTGGACGTTGATGTCGTCGTAGCTGATCCCGTGGGCGAGCAGCAGCTGGCGCGAGGACTGCTCCGTGCCGCTTCCCGCGGAGCCCACGCTCACCCGTCCTCCGCGCAGCTCGGAGATGTCGGTTACCGTGGATCCCTGGGGCACCATCACGTGGGTGATATTCGGATACAGGGGCGCGACCACGCGCAGCCCCTCGATCGGCGCGTCGTAGTCCCCGATGCCGCGGTAGGCCTCGTACATGGTGACCGAAAGGGCGATGCCGAGGTCCATCTGACGCGCGTTCAGGCGGGCGATGTTCTCGACCGATCCACCCGTCACTTCGGCCGTGTACTGGCTGGCGCTGTCGAGCACCGAGAGGCGGCTCGCGATGGTCCCGCCCAGCGGATAGTAGATGCCGCCGGTGCCCGCGGTGCCGAGGCTCCGGAACTGCCTGCCTCCCCCGGATCCGTCTCCACATCCGGCGGCAGCCAGGGCCGCGATCAGAGCGCACGCGATGAGGGTTCTTCTGGTCACTGGGTCTCCTGCGAAGCTGGGTGGCCCGCCGCAAACGTACAAACTCGCGACAAAGTATAACCCTGCCGCGCGACTCGCGATTGCGTCAGCCCGAAGGAGTCGGCTCGGAGGCCTCCGGCTTGAGTCCCAGCCACATCCAGAGCCCGATTCCCAGGACGGCCCCCACGGCATCGAGCACCGCTGATGGCCCGAAGAGCGCCGCGCCGGCGACCACCACCGCCGCGCGCTCCCACACCGCCAACGGCCTTCGGATGTAGCCGATCGCGGCTCCGGCCATGGCGCTGATGCCCAGGGCGCCCGTTCCCGAGGTGAGCACGATCGCCACGATGGATCCCTCCAGCAGGAGAGGTGGCGCGTACACGAACAGGAACGGCACCAGGAACCCGGCCATCGCCAGCAACATCGCCGTAAGCGCCGTTCGCATGGGTGGAGAGGACGCCACCCCTGCCGCTGCATATGCCGCCAGCGACACCGGTGGGGTCACGTTGGAGATGCAGCCGAAGTAGAAGATGAACAGGTGCGCGGCCAGCAGCGGCACGCCCAGCTCGACCAGCGCCGGAGCTCCGAGCGCGGCCAGGACCACGTACGCGGCAGTCGTCGGCAGCCCCATCCCCAGGATGATCGAGCCCGCCGCCGTGAGCAGCAGCGCGGGGAAGAGCTGGCCCTGCGAGATGACGACGATGAACTCCGACATCCGCAGCCCGATCCCGGTCAGCGACGCCACCCCCACGACGATCCCCGCTGCGGCGCACGCCGCCGCCACCTGAACGGCCCCCGAGGCTCCGGCGAGCGTCGCCTTCAGGTAGTCGCTGCGTTTCATGCGGGTCGAAGGCACCGCCAGCGAGAGCAGGAGCGCCGTGCTCACGCCCCAGAAGGCCGCGCGCATCGGTGAACGGCCCTGCGCCAGCAGCACGACGATGATCAGCAGCGGGACAAGGAGGTGCAGCTTGCTGATGACCGACGGTCGGTCCTTGTCGACCACCGGGTCGAGTCCCTGCTGCTCTGCCCGGAAGTGGATGGCGGCGAAGAGGGCCACGTAGTAGAGCACGGCCGGGATGGCCGCCGCCAGCGCGACCGTGCGGTACGGGATGTTGGTCCAGGTCGCGAGGATGAACGCGCCCGCCCCCATTACCGGTGGCATGAGCTGCCCGCCCGTGCTCGCCGCCGCCTCGATGGCGCCCGCGAAGAAGGGCCGGAACCCCGCCCGGCGCATGAGCGGGATGGTGAAGGTGCCGGTCGTCACCACGTTGGCCACGGCGCTCCCCGACAGAGAGCCCATGAATGCGCTGGCGACCGCCGCCGTCTTCGCCGGCCCTCCCCTTGTTCGCCCCGCGACCCGGTCGGCGAGCGCGATCAGGAGCGCCCCTCCGCCCGCCATGTCCAGCACCGCCCCGAAGAACACGAACAGGTAGACGAAGTCCGCGGACACCCCCAGCGGAATGCCCCAGATGCCCTCGGTGGAGAGGTAGAGCTGCTCCAGCAGCCGCTGCGGGCCGTACCCCCGGTGGGCCAGAATGCCGGGCAGCCAGGGTCCTGCGAGCGCGTAGGTGATGGAGAGGATCGCCACCGCCACGATGCCCCACCCCGTGGCCCGGCGCGCGAGCTCCAGCACCGCCAGGAGGGTGATCGCGGCCGCGATCAGGTCGAGCGTGGTCGGCGATGCAGAGCGGCTCACCAGCGCCTCGTTCTCCGACACGAGGTAGGCGCAGCTGAGGACCGTCCCCACCAGCAGCGTCAGGGAAATCACGTGCCGCACCGGGAAGCCGCGCTCGGGATCTTCCACGGTGCCGGGCTTCCGATACAAGCCGCGCGCGCCGCGCACCCCGAGGCCCAGGAAGCCGAGCGACGCCATGAGCGCGAGGTGGACCGGACGCTGGATGAGCGCGGTGAAGGGCGCTACTCCCGCCACGTAGAGGTGGTAGCAGGCCGCAATGACGGCGATGGCGAGGACGATGGATCGGATCATCGCGGAGGGATCCCGGGTGAATGCGGTGAAGCCGGTATAAGATGGTGTCTCAGGCCAGCGCCGCCAGTAGCGCCTCCGTCATGACACCATCGACGTGATCGCCGCCGTCCCCAGCGCGAACACGCAGTAGAGCACCATCACGACCGTGAACGCCCCGCCCCAGCCGCGCGTGGGCTGGATCCTGGTGACGCCGATCGCCATCAGCATCGCGCACCAGATGCCGAAGAGTCCGATGGCGCTCAGAAAGCTCAGGAGAAAACCATCCTGCAGAAACGGAGCGAAGGTCCCCAGGCTGAGCACGAGCTCCATGTCGCCGGCGCTCCGCTTGAGGGGCACCTGGATGAGGGCGCCCACCGAAGAGACCAACAGCGCGTGCACGACGACGGAGAGATACTGGCGGAAGCGACCGTTGTCACCGAGCAGCGTGGAGAAGACGAAGAACAGGGCCGCGCCGATGATGAAGCTGCCGACCGCGCCCATCACGCCGGCCATTGCGATGCCGGCGTAACGGCCGACCGTGACCGCCACGGCGATCTCGTCCTCCCCCATTCCGGCATCCCCAACGCTCCGCCGGATCTGCTCCTCGAAGAGCTCCGCGGGGATGAGAAACATCATGATGACGTTCAGTATCACCAGAAGGAGCATGGTAGCCCCCCACACGGGCTTGTCGCGCAATTGCTCGAACAGCCTGCCCGGGGAGACGAATACCGCGACGATTCTTCCGGGCAGCGAGGGCAGGGACGGGGACGATGAATCGGACATGGCATCCTCCTGCGGTGCGATGGGTGAGCGTGTGATGGGGTCCGTCGGCTCGAACCATTATAGCCTGTAGCTGCCGGGCTGGTTATCGTCAGGTGCCCAACAAGAAAACCCATGAGGGAGAAGCATGAGCTTCAGAACCAATCCGGACCGCATCCTGGAAAACATCGATCGCCAGAGGAACCGCGATCTCAATCTGGAACATTATGCGCGCGCGGCCACCGGACGCGAACTCGACAGTGAAACCCCGGAAGCCGACGCCACTCCGACCGAGCGGCTGCGGCGGATCTTCAGTCTGACCAACCGTGGCTACATGTCCGCGGCGCAGAGCATGGACATCAAGCGGCTGGCGTCGCGATTCCGCGCGATCGGCGACATCAGCCACTGCCACGCGCGGGGGGATGTCTCGGTCTCCATCCAGTACCTGGATTCGGAGCGCTACGACGACATCGGCATCGTGCCCTTCGAGATCCTGCCCGCCGATCTCGTGGAAATGCGCAAGCAGACGCGGACGACCAGACCTGACGCGAACGCGCTCAACCTGCTGCGAACCCACCTGCGCAACGGGGTGATGGCGGCCTACGGCAAGCTGGAGCCGAGGATTCGGGAAGCCGTGCGCTCGCGTGCGGATCTGGGTCACCTGGCGGTGCAGATCACCATCGACGTGAGGCCGGCCGAGTAGCCTTCGCCGCGCCGGCCGAGTAGCCTTTGCCGGGCCGGCGGGCGTACCGAGCCGACGTGCCGGACCGACCGGATCGCCGGTGGGTCGCATTCTTCCATTCCAGCGCCCGCGCCGGGCGGCGAGCTTTCGTGCGTGAAACCGCGAAGCACGCCCAGGAATCCGCGAAGCACGCCCAAGCTGCTGGGGCGGATTCTGCTCGAGACCGGCACGATTACCCGTGGTGCGCTTACTCGCGCGCTGGATGAGCAGCAGCAGACCGGGGAGCGCCTCGGTACGACGCTGGTCCGCATCAAGGCCTGCGGCGAAGAGGATGTGGCCCGCGGGCTCGCTCGCCAGCTGAACCTCCCCTACGTCCCGCCTCCGCTCGAGGCCGGCAGGGATGCGCTGCCGCGCGTGGGAGAGAGCCTGGCACGCGCGAACACGGTACTTCCGCTGCTTGTGGAGGGGCGGGTGCTCCGGCTGGCCATGGCGGATCCCCTGGACCTCGCCACGGCGGACGACGTGCAGTTCCGCACCGGGCTGCGGGTGGAGCCGGTGGTGGCCTCCCGGTCGGCGATCTCGGATGCGCTGGACCGCACGCTGGGCGATGGCCTGCAGGTCTTTGTCGCGGCGCTGCCCGGGGAGGAAGTCCGTGCGGGCCGCGGCTACGCCCGGCAAGGCGACCAGGCGCCGGCCGTGCAGCTGGTCGACCGCATCCTGGGCGAGGCGGTCGCAGTGGGAGCCAGCGACGTGCACCTCGAGCGGAATGGCGGGGAACTGCGGGTGCGCCTGCGCGTGGACGGCGTCCTGCGGCACGCGGTGAGACTGCCCAAGTGGTCTCGGGAGGCGGTGCTGTCGCGGGTCAAGATCCTCGGCGGCATGGACATCTCGGTGAAACAGCGTCCCCAGGACGGGGGCTTCACCTACGACCGCGACGGCCGGCACTTCCGCGTGCGCGTCTCCACGATCCCGGTGGACCAGGGGGAGAAGGCAGTGCTGCGCATCCTCGACCCGGGGCGGGCTCCCACCGACCTGGAAGGGGTGGGGCTCGGGGACGACGACCTCGCGGCGGTGCGGGGCATGCTCGCCCGGCGGCAGGGGGTGATTCTGGCGGCGGGCCCCACCGGCAGCGGGAAGAGCACGACGCTGTTCGGCGCGCTGGGCGAACTGGACCGGGAACGGCAGAACATCGTCACCCTGGAGGACCCGATCGAGTACCGTCTGGAGGGCATCAACCAGGTGCAGGTGCGGCCGAAGGCGGGGCTGACCTTTCCGGTAGCCCTGCGGGCGGTGCTGCGTCAGGACCCGGATGTGGTCATGGTGGGCGAGATCCGCGACCGCGAGACCGCCGAGATCGCGATGGCCGCCGCGGTGACGGGGCACCTGGTGCTGTCGAGCATCCACACCATCGACGCGCCCGGCGCCATCGCCCGGCTGCTCAACATGGAGGTACCCCCCTACCTGGTAGCGGGGGGCCTGAGCGGAGTGATCGCGCAGCGGCTGGTGCGCCGTGCCTGCCCCGCATGCCGGGGGGTGGGCCGCGCCTGCGACCAGTGCGAGGAGGGGTTCCGCGGCCGCATCGGCATCTTCCAGGTGCTGGGCATGACCGACCGTCTCCGTGACGAGGTGGGCGCCGGCGCCTCCACCTCCGCGCTGCGGGAGCTCGCGGTGGCGGCCGGGATGGGATCCATGGCCGGGGATGCGCGCCGGAAGCTGGCGGAGGGACTCACCACGCCCCACGAAGTGGCCAGGGTCATCGGGGGCGGGGCCGCCACCCGGCTCGCCTGCGCGGAGTGCGGGGAGGAGTTGCCGCCGACCTGCCTGGGATGCCCCTGCTGCGGCGCGCCGAGGGTGTCGACGTGCGCCTGCGGGCGGGGACTGAAGGGCGGGTGGCGGTTCTGTCCGGACTGTCTGCGTCCGGTTACCCCCGCCCCCGGGGCCAGCGCGCCACCCGCATCGTGAGCTCGTCGATGCGCCGTTCGTCGGGTGCAACCCCGATCCCCGGACCGGAGGGGGGCGTCATCATCCCGTCGACGACCTCGAACTCGGGGTCCACGATATCGCGCTCCCAGTATCGCCGGCTGGCCGAGATGTCGCCCGGTATGGTGAAGCCCGGCAGCGTGGCGAGCGCGATGTTGAAGGCCCTCCCGACGCCCGACTCGAGCATCCCGCCGCACCAGACCGGCACGCCGCGCGCATGGCAAAGGTCGTGAATGCGACGCGACGAGCCCAGCCCGCCCACCCGCCCCGGCTTGATGTTGATGATGCGGCAGCTGCCCAGTTCCAGCGCCAGCTCCGCGTCGCCGGCCGAGCGGATGGACTCGTCCAGGCACACCGGAGTCTCGAGACTCTGCTGGAGGCGCGCGTGCTCGTGCAGGTCGTCCCAGGCGAGGGGCTGCTCGATCATCAGCAGATCGAGATCGTCCATTTGCGCGAGGCGATCCCGGTCGGCCAGCGTGTAGGCGGAGTTGGCGTCCACCATGAGCGGCGCGCCGGGGAAGACCTCGCGCACGGCGCGCACCATCTCCACGTCCCGCCCCGGCTTGATCTTGAGCTTGATCTTGCGATAGCCCTCCGCGAGGAACCCGCCGACCTTGTCGACCAGGAGGCCGTCGCTCTTCTGCAGCCCGACGCTCACCCCCACGGGCACGGGGTCGCCGGAGCCCCCCACGGCCTCCGCGAGGGAGAGGCCGCGTCGCCTGGCCTCGAGGTCCCAGCACGCCATTTCGAGACACGCCCTCGCCATGGGGTGGCCACGAACGTGCGAGAGTCGCCGCTCCACGTCCGCGGGTCCCTCCACCTCTGCTCCCAGGAGCACGGGAATGAGAAACTGCGAGAGAACGTGCCACGCGGTTTCCGTGGTCTCGTACGAATACCCGGGGTCCTCGCCGGCCACGCACTCCGCCCAACCGGTTTCGCCGTCGGCGTGCAGCCTGACCAGCAGGATGCGCCGTTCCTCTGAGTATCCGCTCGAGATCTCGAAGCGCTCGCGCAGCGGGAGCCGGATTTCCCGGACTTCGACGGCGTCGATCTTCACGAGAGGGCGTTCGGCGTCACCTGTGCTCCCAGCGGCCCGAATACCTCGTCGACCTGCTCCCATCCCACGCGCATGAGGAAGGTGCTGTTCCGGCCGTACGACTTGGATCCCAGAATCAGAAAGCCGGGTTCGGGGTTGTCGAGCGTGCTGGCGCCGAAGCTCGTCTGGTCCATGCAGTCGTCGCTCGCGGAGCCGGCGAGCAGCGCCGCGGAGAGCTTCATCGGCGCCGCCGTCGCGTAGCATTCGTGCACCTGGAGCTGCCGGTAGAGGCCGTGGTCGCCGACGTAGCCGCACATGGAGACGATCCGGTCGACCCGGCGCACCATGGTGGAGCCGCCCCGCTGCCTCAGGATCACGTTGAGGCCATCGCCGTTGCGCTCCATTCCGTTGACCGTGAAGCCCGGGAGGACTTCGAGACCGGACGCGTCGCTCGTGGCCAGCCGCCGGGCGGCGAGGGTGAGACGGCTGCGTGCGGGCAGGCGGTCGCCGGCAATGGGCTGAAGGCGCAACTCGGGATGTCTCAGCGCCCAGGTCACCCGGGTAGCGGGGGTTCGCTGAGCGAGGGCGGCGAGCGACCGCGCGACCGTCTGTCCGGAATGGCCTCCCCCGACCAGCAGGATGCGCTTCCCGGCCCATTCGCCCGGATTGGCTTCGACATCCGGAATGTGGCGGACGATCCTGTCTTCCGCGGCCGCCTCTCCCGGAGCGGGAATGCCGCCTTCGCCTAGCGCGTTGGGGACGTCCCAGGTGCCCGTGCAGTCGACCACCATGTCCGCGCGGTCGATCCGCTCCCCGCCGGAGGTGCGCACCAGCAGGCGGAACGGCAGGTTGGCGCGCTCGGCGCTGGCGATCTCCTCGTGCTTCAGGAGTCCTTCCCGGGCCACCGACAGCACCCGCGCGCCGAGGCGCAGGCGGTCGGCGATGACGGGCAGGGCCGCGATCGGCTGAAGCACCCTCGCGACCAGCTCCTGTCCGGTCGGAGGCTCGTCTCCGGAGGGGATCTCGTGCCCCGCGCGCCCCAGCCATCGCCGCATCCGTCGCGAAACGTTCAGATCCCAGCCCGTGAACAGGGCGACGTGTCCCCACGAGAGCACGTTGTTGCCCACATGCGCGCCGGCTTCGTACAGGGTGAACGACACCCCGGCTTCGGCCGCGGCCAGCGCCGCCTCGATCCCCACGGGACCGGCACCGACGATGGCCACGTGGAGCGAGTCGAGTTTCCTTTCATTCATCGATCAGTCCTGTCAAATGCGAGCCGGGGCGGCGTCTCCGGTTCGGGCGCGCCGGTCCGGTCTCGACGAATCCAGGTTCAGGCGCGCGTCTTCTCGATTCTCCTCAGGAGATAGTGTGAGACGCGCGCTCCCCGAATGAGCTCGCAAACTTCGTACCCGTCCGAAAGATAGCTCCGCAGGACCGAACGCGTGGCCGCCCGCCAGCGCGCCGCAAGTTCCGGAGAAGCCGACTTCAGCGCCTGGATGTCGGAGGGGATGGCCGCCATGACTTCGTCCGCCCGTGGCGTATCCCGGGTCTCCGGTTCGGGCCAGCCCGAAGATGGCCCGGGCGCGCCGTCGAGCACCCGCGGCACCTCCGCAAGGTCGTCGAGGGCGGGGGGCGACTCCTCTTCCGCCAACCGTCGCTCGACCCGGCGTGCGTCCAGTTGCCAGAGGGCCACGAACCTGTCGGTGCCGATCCCCCGATGCAGCGGAGAGTCGGTCCGGCCGTACATGTTCTCGACGTACTCGCGCGCGACGATGCCCAGCCTGGCCAGGTTGATGTAGGCGTTCCGGGACTCCAGCGGATCGAAGGTCCAGTACATGCGCCGGATCCCTTTCTCCAGAACGGCGTCGCGCTGATAGCTCTTGAGGCGGATTCCAAGGCCCCGTCCCCGGCAGTCGGACCGCACCGCCAGCATGTCGGACCAGTGTACCGGGGTTCCGTTCTCGATCCCGGAGAGGCCGAAAATGAACCCGGCGAGGGACCCGTCGTCGTCGAAGGCGCCCGCCGCGACGCCGCCCAGGCGCTGGCTCACGATCATGAGCGCCATGGGCACCCGCTCGGAGAAGCCGGCGCCCCAGGTCGCCTCCTGGAGCGCGATGCAGGCCCGGTAGTCCTGATGGGTCCGAAAGGGACGGATCGACCACCGGGGCATCGGATCAGCCGCCACCCCGCGAGCCGGACGAGCCGTGCGCGGACGCGTCGTAGAGTCCGGCCGCCCGGTAGCTCTCGTCGAGGAGCGCAACCGGATGGCAGGCCTCGACGTTCGCCCCTCTCATGCGCAGTCCTCCGCCGATCTGCATCATGCACCCGGGGTTGGAGGTCGCGACCACGCTCGCGCCGGTGCCCACCACCGCGTCGACCTTGTCCGCTCCGATCTCGCCCCCGAGCCGCGGATGGGTGATGCCGTAGGTGCCCGCGCCCCCGCAGCATTCGTCGGCGCGGGGCAGGGGGACGAGTTCGAGTTCGGGAATCGCGCGCAGAACCTGGAGCGGGGGCTCCGAAACCCGTTGGGCGTGGAGGAGATGGCAGGGCGCATCCCAGGTCACCGACAGCGGGAGCGGCGCCCCCCGGCGGGGTCCGGCCTCGGCCAGGATTTCGGAGATGTCGCGCGCCTTCCCGGCCACGCGGGCCGCCCGTCGCGCGTAGCGTTCGTCGTCCGCGAGCAGTTCTCCGTAGTCCTTGAGCTGCGCGCCGCACCCGGCGGCGTTGACCGCGATGATCTCGGCCCCGGCCCCCAGCATGGCGTCGATATTGATGCGCGCGAGGCGGCGGGCGCCCTCGAGGTCTCCGCCATGGGCGTGGAGCGCGCCGCAGCACCGTTGCCCGGAGGCGTCCACGACGTTCATTCCGTTGGCCCGGATGACCCGGCGGGTGGCGTCGTTGACGTGCCCCAGCAGGCCGGCCTGCACACACCCGTTCAGCACCGCGACGCGGGTGCCGGCGAGCGAATGGCGTCCTGGCGGGCTCGGCGCGGGACCCGGGCCCGCCTCCGGGGAGGAAGCGGATGACGCGGCATTGCGGGCCGAGCGCCCCCGGCGGGTCGAAGCCAGCATCCCGAGCCCGAGGCGCACCCGACCCAGCCGTGCAGGCAGGAAGCGCGCCCCCAGCGCGGGGATGCCCGTGGCCCGCAGGAGGCGTCCGAGCGCCATCAGCGCGAAGAGCAACTTGCGCCGGGCGAAGAGCCAGAGGATGGCCCGCGCCGCGCCGCCCGCGGGCCTGGCCTCAACCGCGGCCTCGCGGGCGTGCTCGAGGAGCGAGCCGTACTCCACCCCCGCCGGGCATACGGGTTCGCAGGCGCGGCATCCCAGGCAGCGGTCAATGTGGGTCTGAAAGGCGTCCGACGCGGGATCGAGCCGTCCCTCGACCACCGCGCGCATCAGGTAGAGGCGGCCGCGCGGCGAGTCGGCCTCGTCGCCCAGGCGGACGTAGGTGGGGCAGGCAGGGAGGCAGAAGCCGCAGTGCACGCAGCTCATCAGCCGCTCCTCGTGCTCCGCCAGCGAGTGGGCCAGGGTCGTGGCCGCGCTCCCCGCGCCCGGCTCAGCGCCGGCCAAGCACCGCCGAGAGCGTCACCCGCTCCCCCTCCCGCAGCACCACGATCTCGACCCGGTCCCCCGGGGCGTGGGCGCGCAGCGCGTAGGTGTACTCGTACAGGTCGGCGATCTCCCGGCCCGCAAACGCTACGATGACGTCCCCGGCCTCAAGACCCGCGATCGCGGCGGGGCTGGCCTCGCGCACACCGGTCAGCCGAACCCCTCCCTCGGCCATGCTCATGTCGGGGATGGTGCCCAGGTAGGGACCGTAGCCCGAGGACGCGGCCTCGGCCGGAGTGTCCCCGGCCTCGGGCGGCGGGGCGGGGCGGGCGCCCACATCGGCGACCGGGGTCAGCGCAACGACCTGATCGGCGATCCCGGCGATCCCGATGGTTGTGTACGCCACCAGCTCGGCGATTCGCTCCAACCCCTCCGCCTCCACCTTCTCCCAGTCGTCGGATGGACGGTGATAGTCCTCGTGGGTGTTGGTGAAGAAGTGTAGGACCGGCACGCCCCTGCCGTAGAAGGAACTGTGGTCGGAGGGGCCGAAGCCGTCCGGGTTCAGCGCCAGGTCGAAGGGCCGCGCGAGGAGGTTGTTGACTTCGGCGAGAAGCTGGGGCCACTCCTCGGCGGTGCCCGTCCCGAAGACGGCCAGGCGGTTGTCCTGCAGGCGTCCCACCATGTCCATGTTGATCATGGCGACCGTGCTGGACGCCGAAAAGAGCTCGCTGTCCACGAAGGCCTGTGAGCCCAACAGCCCCATCTCCTCCCCGGAGAAGGCCACGAAGACGACGCTGCGCGCGGGCCTCGCGGAGCCGCGGGCCAGGCGGCCGGCGATGTCCATGAGCGCCGCCGTGCCGCTGGCGTTGTCGTCCGCCCCGTTGTGGATCGCGGAGCTGCCCGGCGCGAGCGACCCCGCCCCGCCGAGGCCCAGGTGGTCGTAGTGGGCGCCCACCACCACTTCCCCGTCCTCCCCGTCCGTCCCGGGGAGCCGGGCCACCACGTTCCTCGCCTCCAGCGTAAGGGCCGTCAGTTCGGCCATCAGCTCGATGTCCCCGCCCGCGCGGGCGGTGGCGCGCAGGGCCTCGGCGGCCGTCCCCCGCACCGCCGCGACCGGAATGGCCGCCCGCGGCCGGGTCTCGCTGGCCAGCTCCGGCAGATCGCCGCCGTCCGCCAGCAGCACGACCAGGCCGGCCGCCCCCCGGCGCGCGGCGACCGAGGCCTTGTAGTGCGCCTGGCTCTCGAGCGACGTGCTCTCGGGCGAAAGCGGGTCCCCGTCCTCCACCACCACCAGGCGACCCTCCAGCTCCAACTCGCCGTACCCCTCGCCGGCGTTCCCCGCCCGGTCGATGCCGTGCCCCCCGTAGACGGCCGCGGCTGCCGCGTGTCCGGTCGCCGAGAAGCCGTAGGGCCGCCACTGGACATCCAGCTCGGCCACGTCGCCCTCCACCGCACGCAGCAGGTTGTGCGTGCCCAACGCCGCGCCCCCGCGGATCGAAAAGCTCTGGAAGAAGGAGCCGCCGTCTCCGCCGCCCTCGAGCCCGGCCCCGGCGAACACCGAAGCGATGTACTCTGCCGCGCAGCGCTCGCCCGTGCTCCCGGAAGCCCGCCCTTCGAGTGCGTCGTCTGCGAGGTAGCGCACGTGCGCCAGCGGGGGATCCAGCCCTTCCGTGAGCGTTTGGGGAGCCGGACAGGAGGTCGCGGACTGGGCGTTGAGCGTGGCCGCGCCCGCCGCGAGCAGGGCGAGAAGACCCGGGACGACCCGCTTCACGCTCGGTCCACCTCGGGCGCCGCCGGTGAGGCCAGCCCGGCCTCCACCCGCCCTTCTCAGGCCCTGGTGGACCCCGGATTGAGAATCGAGAACCATCTGCCCTCCGTTGCTGTTCGTGCCCCGCTCCGTATTCGGCCGCAGGGCTCCGGCGTCCGTGGCGCGGCGCGCATTACGCGCGACCCCTGCCGGCGCGGTCGCACCCTCCGCGCCCGCCGGCACGTGCCGCGTTCCCGTACTTGCACGGGCGTGCGTCGGGTGGAAATTAGCAGATTACCAGCGACTTGGCCCGGAGGAGCCCATGAACCGCTATACGAGAGGAGAGTTTCTCGGCATCGGCGCCGCACTCGCCACCGGCTTCGGCGTGGGCGACTTCGAGTTGCGCGGATCGGACGCCAGGCTCGCCCGCGCGCGCTCCAAAGCGCCCCTTCAGGAAGCGGGCGACGTCACTCCCGACCTGATCCTGGTCGGCGGGCGCGTCTACACCGTGGACGACGACCTCCCGCAGGCCGAGGCCTTCGCGGTCAAGAACTCGCGCTTCATCACGGTCGGGTCGAGCGACGACATCCGCAACCTGGCCGGGCCCGGCACCGAGGTCATCGACGCCGGGGGCATGACCGTCACCCCGGGGTTCATCGACGCCCACCTCCATCCCGCGTCGGGCGGCGTGCGCGAGCTCACCGAGGTCAACCTGGACGTGCGTTCCATGGCCGAGATCGGGGAGCGCCTGCGCGAGGGCGCGGCCGCCAGGCCCCCGGGCGAATGGATCCTGGCCTTCAAGTACGACGACACCAAGGTGCGCGAGGGCCGCCGCATCACCCGCCGCGACCTGGACGAATGGGTGCCCGACCACCCGGTGCGGGTCTCCCACCGGGGCGGCCACCTCTACTGGTACAACAGCCGCGCCTTCGAGCTCGCGGGCATCACCGCCGAGACCGAATCGCCCCCCGGCGGCCACATCTATCTCGACGACGGCGAGCTGAACGGGCTGCTCGCCGAGAACGCCAACGACCTCTTCCAGGGGCTCCTCCCCTCCGGTTCCACCCGCGAGGAGCGCCAGGCAGGGGTGAAGCTCATCTCCGAACTGGTCACCGCGGCCGGCCTCACCTCCCTGCACGACACCGGCTGCAGCACCGATTACGCCATCGCCTACCAGGACGCCTACAAGGCGGGCGAGCTGCGCTGCCGCATCGCCATGTACTCGCTGAGCGACATGACCGCCGGGCTGAAGGCGGCCGGCATCCACAGCGGCCTGGGCGACGAGTGGGTGCGCGTGGGGGGCGTCAAGTACACCGCCGACGGCTCCGCCTCAGGGCGCACCATGGCCATGAGCACCCCCTTCATCGGCCGCCCGGACGACTACGGCATCCTCACCATGACCCAGGAGGAGATCCACGAGGTCGTGGAGGACGCGCACCGCCACGACCTCCAGATCGGCATCCACTGCAACGGCGACGTCGCCATCGACATGGTGCTGAACGCCTACGAGCGCGTGCAGCGCATGTGGCCGCGTCCCGATCCGCGCCATCGCCTCGAGCACTGCACGCTCGTGAACCCCTCGCTGCTCGCCCGCATTCGCGACACCGGCTCGGTGCCGACCCCGTTCTGGACCTACGTCTACTACCACGGCAACAAGTGGGTCGAGTACGGCGAGGAGAAGATGCGCTTCATGTTCGCCCACCGCTCCTTCCTCGACTACGACATCCCGGTGGCCGGCGCCTCCGACTACGTGCCGGGGCCCTACGAGCCGATGATGGCGCTGCAGTCGATGGTGACCCGCACCGACTCCGAGGGCCGGGTCTGGGGGCCCAACCAGCGCGTGACCGTGAGCGAGGCGCTGCGCATCGCCACCATCAACGGGGCACGCGCCTCCCACGAGGAGCACCTCAAGGGATCCATCACCCCGGGCAAGCTGGCGGACTTCGTGATCCTCGCCGAAGACCCCCACGAGACCGACCCCGAGGCCTTTCAGGAGATCGGCATCGTCCGCACCGTGGTCGGCGGGCGCACGATGCACCTGGCCTGATGCAGGGCGAATCGGAGGTGCCGGTCTGATGCCCGGTGATGCAGCGGGGGTGCTGGCCTGATGCCGGGAGACGCCGCGGGAGTGCTGGAGCGGGAAGCCGGCGCCGGGGCGGCGGGGGTTGGGCTCTCGCGCCGGGTCACAGCCGCGGTGCGCGAGCGCGTGGTGGGCCAGGACCCGGCGGTCGAGGCCCTGCTCATCGCGCTTCTGACGGGAGGCCACGTGCTGCTCGAGGGCCTTCCGGGGCTCGCCAAGACGCTCATGGTGCGCACGCTGGCCAGCGCCATCGACACCGGCTTCAGCCGCATCCAGTTCACGCCCGACCTGCTCCCGAGCGACATAGCCGGCACCCCCATCCTGGACCCGCGCACGGGCGAGTTCCGCGTGCACAAGGGGCCGGTCTTCTCCAACATCGTGCTCGCGGACGAGATCAACCGCGCCCCGCCCAAGGTGCAGGCGGCGCTGCTCGAGGCGATGGAGGAGCGCCAGGTGTCGATCGCCGGCGACACCTTTCCGCTGGCCGATCCCTTCATGGTCCTGGCGACGCAGAACCCGGTGGAGCTGCACGGAACCTATCCGCTGGCCGAGGCGCAGCTGGATCGCTTCGCCATGAAGCTGGACATCGGCTACCCCTCTCGCGACGAGGAGAAGGAGATCGTGCGCTGGGCGGGAGACCGGGCCGGAACCCCGCTCGATGCCGTCGCGACCGTGGACGAGGTGTTTCGCGCCCGCAGGCGGGTCGCTGCGGTGCACGTGGAGGAAGCCGTGCTCGACTACATCGTGGAACTGGCCTTCGCCACCCGCGAGCCGGCCAGGTACGGGCTCGATGAGCTGGAGAGCCTGATCGATTTCGGGACTTCGCCGCGGGCATCCATCTTCCTCGCGCGCACTTCCCGGGCCCGCGCCTGGCTTCGCGGCCGCGGTTTCGTGATGCCCGACGACGTCAAGGCGATGGCGCCCATGGTGCTGCCGCACCGACTGCGCACCACCTACGAGGCCGACGCGCGCGGCATCGGCACGGACGAGGTCGTCCGCCGGGTGCTGGAGGCGGTGCCTGCGCCATGAGGAGAGGCGCACCGGATCCCGGCTCGCGGCTGGCGGGGTTCTCGCGGCCGAGGGCGTTCCGCGGTGCGCCAGGCTCCATCCGCGCGACCGGGCCGCTCCGCTCCGGGTAGCCGGAGGCCGCCGTGCCCGCAAGACAATCCATCGCGCGCGAGCATCCCCGGGTCTTCGCCGCCCGTGTGAAGCAGATCGAACTGCGTACCCGCGGGCTGGTGGAGTCGCTCTTCAGCGGCGAGTACCGCTCGGTGTTCAAGGGCCGCGGCCTCGAGTTCTCGGAGGTGCGCGAGTACCAGCCGGGCGACGACATCCGCTCCATCGACTGGAACGTGACCGCGCGCCGGGGCCGCCTCTTCATCAAGCAGCACGAGGAGGAGCGCGAGCTCACCGCCATGCTCATGGTGGATCTGTCGGGATCGCAGGATTTCGGCACCGGGGTCGCGTCCAACGCCCGCATCGCGAGCGAGATCGCCTGCATCCTGGCCCTCTCGGCCGCGCGCAACAACGACCACGTCGGGCTGCTGGTGGTCAGCGACCACACGGAGCTCTTCATCCCTCCCGACACCGGCCGCCGCCACGCCCTGCGGCTGATCTTCGAGTTGCTCTCGCTCAAGCCCGCGGGCCGGCGCACCAAGCTCTCGTCCGGGCTGGAGTTCCTGGCGAAGGTGCTGCGGCGACGGGCGGCGGTCTTCCTCATCAGCGACTTCCTGGTCGATTTCGAGGCCGATCTTCGCCTGGCGCGCATCGCGAGCCGCTTCAGCTTCCAGCACGACCTGGTGCCGATCCGTCTGAACGATCCCGGGCAGATGGGGCTCCCGGATGTGGGTCTGGTGCGGGTGGTGGACCCGGAGTCGGGGGAGCGCCGCATCGTCGATACCGGGCGGGCAGGGGTGCGCGGCGCCTATGCGCGGCAGGCCGGCGAGGCGCGGGAACGACTGACCCGGCTCTTTCGCGAGCTGGGACTGGAGGTCGTGGAGGTAGGGTCCGATGAGGATTACGTGCCCGTGCTGGCGGAGTTCTTCCGGGCGCGCGAGCGGACGCCGGGGCGGCGACGCGGGCGGGCGTTTCGATGAAGGCCTGGGACAAACGGGCACGGCACGGAGGGGCCGCGTTGTCAGGGTGTCGATCGGCGGGCGCCGGCGCTGGGATGAAGGTTTGGGTCGGTGGGCTGACCGTGATCGCGTCCATGGGAATGTTCGCGACGGATGCACTCGGCCTGCAGGAGCGGGCGGCGGTTCAGGCGGTGCGCGTGTCCCCCGACACCGTGGACTTGGGAGATCCCTTCACCCTCCATGCGACCGTCTACGTGGGTCCCGGACGGGAGCTGCGCGTGCCCGCGACGCTTCTTCCGGAGTGGGGCGTGGAGAGCCTGCGGCGCGTGCGGACCGATGTGGTCGAAGTGGGAGACGGGTCCCTCCAGGTCGCGCTCGAATACGACCTGATTCCCTTCGAGATCGGCCTCGCGGCGACTCCTCAGTTGGAGATGAGCAGCGGGGAGGCGGAGGTGGGCGCGGATCGGGTTCGGGTGGAGGACGTTCCAGGGGCGAACACGGACCCGGTCGGGGCCTCGATTACACAATTTACACAAAATACGCAAAATACGCGGAACGGGAGTCGGACCGGAGAACGGATCGGTGCTGATGCCGGGCTGCGGCCGGGCCCGGCCGCGCGTCCCCGGGACCGGCTGGTGATCGCCGGGCGGCGGGTCTTCGTGACCTCGCCCATCCTGCTCGGCGACATCGCGCGCGGCCTGCAGCCGAGCCCGCCCGCCGACGTGGTGGGTTTCAGCTGGAACGTCCCGGCCGTGTTGGGCGCCTCGCTCCTGTCCCTGCTGCTGCTCGGCGTGGTGACGGTGCAGGCGCGGGAGTGGCTGGCGGCGCGCGCGCCGGCCGCGGTCCAGGTTGAGGCCCCGCCGGAGACGCCGGCAGAGTGGAGAGAACGGGCGCTCGCCGAACTCGACCGCGTGCTCGCGGGCGGCCACCACCGGGCGGGACGGCTGCGCGACTTCTACGAGGACGCGGGGGATGTAATACGCGGGTACCTGGCGTGCTTCGACCCCGCATGGAGCTGCAGCCGGACGAGCACGGAGCTGATGCGCGACCTGTCCGCGGCGCCGGGCTGGCCCGACCCGGGCGATCTGGCCCGCGCGATGGGGCGGGGGGAGGTGGCGAAGTTCGCCCCACCCGCCGGCCCGTCCGCAGCCGCAGCCGGCGAGCAGGGAGGTGCCGCGGCCGAGCGTGACTTGGGGGCGATGCGGGCATGGGTGGACGCCTCGGGGCAGGCGCCGGCGTTCGTCTCGACGGCGGCTGAGATCGACCGGGACCGCGACGCCCTGACTGAAGGGTCCGGCGACGACATGCCCGGCGACGCCGGCTCTTCCGGAGGCTCTCGGTGAGCGTCCAGCTGGCCCACCCGGAGTGGTTGGTTCTCCTCGCGGTGGTGCCCCTCTGGCTGTGGTGGATCCGGCCGCGGCGCGCCTCCGGCCTGCTCCTGGCATCGGCGGGGTCGGTGCGGCTGCGGGGGAGCTGGCTCTGGGCGATGGTGGATGCGCTCCCGCGCGCACTGCGCGCCGCCGCGCTGGCCTGCCTGATCGTCGCGCTCGCGCACCCGCGTCTGATGCGCGCCCACGAGGAGCCGGTGGAGGGCGGGACGGGGATCGTGGTGGCGGTGGACCTGTCCACGTCGATGTGGGCCGACGACATGGAGGGATCACCCACCCGCCTGGAGGCCGCCAAGGCCGCGGCCAGGCGCTTCGTGGCGGGCCGCGCCGACGCGGTCGGCCTGGTCACCTTCGCAGGCGAGGCGCTCACCCGGCTGCCCCTCACCCGCGACCACTACCTGGTGGACCACGCCATCGACGGGATGGAGGTGGGGCTGCTCATCGACGGCACCGACATCGCGGGTGCGATCGCGGCGGGCGCGGCGCTGCTGGAGGCGGCTCCCCACGACTCGAAGGTGCTGGTCCTGGTCACCGACGGCGCGCACAACCGCGACGGGCTGGTTCCCGCCATGGCCGCGCGCGCGGCCGCGGCCGTGGGCGTGCGCGTCTACCCGGTCGCGATCGGCCGGCCCGACCCGCCCGACCCGGCTGACGGAGCTGGGGGCGCCAGCGCGCCGACACGGCTCCAGCGCATGGAGACCGTGCTCACCCAGGCCGCGCGCATCACGGGCGGGCGCTACTTCTCGGCAGCGGATGTGGCTGCCCTCGACTCGATCTACGCGGAGATCGACCGCCTCGAGACGACCTCGCGGGAGACGCGGCTCACCACCGCTCTGTTGCCCCTCCGTTTCTGGCTGGTCGCCGGGGCGCTGGCGATGCTGATGGGGGCGGTCGGAGTGCGCGCATCACGCTGGGCGGTGCTGCCGTGAGGGGCGCGGAGCGGTTCGGGGCCCTGGCGAAGGGGCGGGCTGCGTCGCCCGGGCCGGTCGCGGGCGCCGGGCACGGGCGGGCGGAAGTGCCCGGCGGGGCGGGGAGGGCGCCATGACGTTTGCGCGTCCCATCCTCCTGCTCCTTCTTCCGGTCGCGCTCGGCCTGATCGCGTTTGCGCTGGCCCGCAGTACCCGGCGGCTGCGCCGGCTCGCGGAAGGGTTCGGGGGCGAGGAGGCGGCCGGGCGCCTGACCACCCGCGAACTGATGGACTTCCCCCGGCGGCGGCTCCGGATCCTCGGCCTGGCGGTGACCGTGATGGTCCTCGCGGCCGCCGGGGTGCGCTTCGGGCCGGGGATCGGCCTGAACGCCTCGCGTCCGGTCGACGTGGTGGTTGCGCTGGACATTTCCGCCTCGATGGCGGCGCAAGACGTGCCGGGCGGGCGGATGGCGCGTGCCAGGGAGGCGATCGGGGCGCTCCTGGAGGCGCTGCCGGGCGAGCGTGTCGGCCTGGTGGTGTTCGCCGACTGGCCCCACACGCTCGCCCCGATTACCGACGACCAGCAGGTGGTGCGCTTCTTCGCCGACTCGCTGTCGGAGAACTTCCTGGGCGAGCGCGACCAGGGCACCCGCGTGAGCGCTGCCATCGGCGAGGCGCGCCGGCAGCTCGACGCGCGCCGGGAGGATGGGAGGGAGCGCGTGATCCTTCTGGTGACCGACGGCGAGGCGCACGAGGACGGGTTCGCCGTGGCGGACAGCGCGGCCATCGCGGCCGCCGGGGACGTTGGCATCTGGGTCGCGGGGATCGGCACGGCGGAGGGGGCGGGGCTGGGGGGGGACGGCGCGGGCGCTCCGGTCACGGACGCAGGCGGCGCACCATTGGTCTCGCGGCTCAATGAACGGCTGCTGCGGGGTGTCGCCCGCGCCGGCGGGGGCGGCTACCTGGACGCATCCGACGACCGCGGCCTGGCCCAACTCGCCGCCCGCTTCCGCAGGGTCCCCGAGGACGGAGAGGAAGGCGGCGGCCCAGGCGACCCGGCGACCTGGCTGATCCTCCTCGCGCTCCTGCTCGTGGCCGCCGACGGCCTGATGGACCGCCCGGGCCGCGCCCGTCTGCGACCGTCGCCCGGTGCGAGGCCATCC
Source organism: BD2-11 clade cluster bacterium bin43 (assembly GCA_002238605.1). Taxonomy (GTDB): domain Bacteria; phylum Gemmatimonadota; class Gemmatimonadetes; order Longimicrobiales; family Gaopeijiaceae; genus BD2-11. Next base: position 62,604 of record MPMR01000010.1, read on the forward strand.
TCGCGCTGGTGGCGCCCGCCTTGGCGGCCGGTTCTCAATGACCTTGGAGCTGGACGCGTGCTCGGCGGATCGGTGATCGGGTCGTGGTGGCACCTGCTACGCAGGCTTGCCGCCCCGGACCGATCATCACGGCCTTCGGGTTCCCGCGTGCAGTCCCCCGAGGCCGGCCCATGACCACCCGCACCCGCCTGGGGCTCGCGGCCGTCCTGGCCGCAGCCCTCGCCGCGGTCGTCTTCGCCGAGCGCGCAAGCGAGGAGCGCGCCAACCGCCTGCACCGCCGCGGCGACTGGAGTTCGGCCGCCCGCATCTATCGCGCGCGCCTTCAGGCAGAAGTCCCGCTGGCTACGGGCGAGCGGGACGCCGAGTCGCCCGCCGTGCCGGAGGACCCGGCTCCCGACGCCGGGCCGGCACCGGCGGTGACCCCTCCTGCCCCGCATCTCCACTACAACCTGGGCACCACCCTGCTCGAACTGGCCGAGGGATCCGACGCCCGCGTTCGCCTCTCCCGCGGCGCAGCGGGTCCCGACGACGAACTTCGCTCGCTCGCCTGGTACAACCTGGGCGTGGCCAGCCTGCGCGCCGCCATCGCCGCGCCAGGGTCCGACTCCGCTCTGGTCCACGTCGTGGCCGCCATGGAGGAGAACCGCAACGCCCTGCGCCTGAGCCCCGGCCGCGAGGACGCGGCCTGGAACCTCGCCTTCGCCCGCCGCATGCTCGATTCGCTCGACACCGGCGGCCGCCGCGGCGTACAGGCGGGCGAAGCCTTCTCGGACGCCGAGTTGACGGGGGACGACACCCGGGCGGAAGGCGAGTCCGGCGAGATCATGGCGCCTCCCGGCATGCTCGGCGAGGAGGAGACCGTCGTCGGCCCGGAAGGCGAAGAAGCGCTCTCCCTCGCCGAGGCGGCCGCGATCCTGAACGGCATCCGCCTCGACGGCGAACTGATCACCCGCAAGCTGCTCGGGCTCGCCAGCCGGTCGGTTTGGGGGACTCGCGCCCGAACCCTCGGACGCCGCTGGTAATCCCTACGCCAGATCCGGATGCATCCTGTGCCAGTCGGTAACCGACTGGTAGGCGTGCGCCACGCTCAGAATCCTGTCGTCCGTGAACAGGTCGCCGATAATCGTCGTGCAGATGGGCTGCTCGTGGTCGAAGTCGTCCTCGGTGTTGCCGTCGCCGAAGTCGTAAGGCAAGACCACCGCCGGATGTCCGGTCTGGTTCGTGAGCCGCGTCTCCCCGGATCCGGTCACGAACATGTCGAAGCCCTCCATCGCCTGCGCCATCTCCTTCATCAGGATGTGGCGGCGCCTCAGCGACTGGACGTAGTCGAGCGCGAGGATGTCACGTCCGCGATGGAACCGGGGCGGGCGGGCTTCCTCTCCCTCCTGCGGCTCGGGGACCTCCTCCAGCACGCCTCCGGGCGCCACATGGAAGTCGAAGGCGGCCGACGACTCGACGCCGAGCGAGTTGGAGCCGCCCTCGGGCAGTTCCGCCATGGGCTGCGGGTCGGCTCCGAGTTCCGCCAGCTTCGCGACGAAGGTTTCAGGCGCATCCTCGGTAAAGCCGATGCGCATCCGGGACAGGTCGGGGTTGCGCTCGAAGCGGAAGGGCGCGGTCAGCGTCGCGGGATCCTTAGGGTCCGCCCCGTGGATGGCGTTGAACACCAGCGCGCAGTCCTCGACGCTGCGGCACATGGGCCCGGGCTTGTCCATGGTCCACGAGAGCACCATGCCGCCGTGCCGCGAGATGCGTCCGAAGGTCGGCCGCAGGCCGCTCAGGCCGTTGCGCCGCGACGGGCTCACGATCGAGCCCTGGGTCTCGGTGCCGATGGAAAAGCCGACCAGCCCCGCCGCCGTGGCCGAACCCGGGCCCGCCGACGACCCGCTCGATCCCTGCTCCGGATTCCAGGGGTTCTTCGTCTCGCCCCGGTACCAGTTGTCGCCCGACGCGAACTGCCCGGTCGCGAGCTTGGCGATCAGGACGGCGCCCGCCTCGCGCAGACGCACAACCAGCTCCGAGTCCTCGTCGATCACCTGATCCTGGAAATCGGCCGACCCCCAGGTGGTGCGGGTTCCGCGCACGGCAAAGAGATCCTTCACGCCCCACGGCACCCCGTGCAGCGGCCCCCGCCAGCGTCCGGCGCGCAGATCGGCGTCGGCGCGCTTCGCCTCCTCGCGGGCCCGGTCCTCCAGGATGCTCACCGCGCACAGCAGCGTCGGATCGTGGCGCCTCATCCGGTCCAGGTAGATCTCGGTGAGCTCCTCGGACGTGATCTTGCGCTCGCGAATGAGCGCGCCCAGCCGATGCGCGGGGAGGAACGCGATCTCCTGCGGATCCGTCGGGGCCGGTCCGGGCCACGCCCCGATCTCGATCTCGTGGCGCTCGAAGGGGGATCCTCCCGACTCCTTCCACAGATTCTCGAGCAGCGATCCCGTGCCTCCGGGATACGCCTGGAACTGGACCGCGGGCGGCTCGCCGTTCCCGAGGGGGGGCAGCTCCTCCTCCTGTGCCTCCTGAAGCGTCCGCGGCACGCCGGTCGGCAGCCGATGCCGCTCATTCCCGAGGACGATCTCCGGGTGAAGGCTCCCGGCGGCAGCCCCGGCCGCGGCCATCCCCAGAAAACGCCGTCGCTCGATCCCGCCCTTTGGATTCTCTGACATCTCGATTCCCTCTCTCAAGGTCCAAAGATGGCGCCCGAACCTGGTTCTTCGTGCGCCTCCACCTCCAACGGGGCAACATACGGCGCTCCGGTGCGGCAGGCGACACGCGTTCTCCCGGTGCGATTGCGAACTCGCATCGCCGCGCCCGTGGCCGGTAGGGAGCACTCGACCGCCCACAGTCCCGAACCATCATTCGTGCGCCCGGCGCTTGCGGCGAACAACCACCCCTTGCTTCTTCGCGGTCTGCGAATGAGAATGATTCTCATACGATTCTCTGCCAACCATCCGGACCACGAGGACACGTGCCGCCAGCCCATGTTTCGCTCCGGCCAGTGGAGCCGGACGAGATGTCGGAATCCGATCGAGGGCTTCGCGCAAACCGGCTTTCGGCCGGGGAGTGCGGAATGATCTGCGACATCGAGGGGGATCATGAGGACATTGAGCGCCTCAAGACGATGGGCGTGTGCCTGGGACGCCGGCTGCACGTGGTGAAGTCGGGCGATCCGATGATCGTAAGCGTCATGGGGACGCGCCTGGGGATCGCGGGGCGGCTCGCCCGCCACGTCTTTCTCCAGCCCGACGAAGGCTTCCGCTGCTACGAGCGGCACCGGGCCGACTGACCGCCGGGACGTCATGAGCCCCGTTTCCCTGCCCGTTGTTCCCGCCCGGGCCACGGTTCCGATCACGGTGGCGCTGGCCGGCAATCCCAATGCCGGGAAGACCACGCTCTTCAACCAGCTCACCGGGATGCGTGGCAAGACCGCCAACTTTGCCGGCACGACCACCTCGGTACGGCTCGGCAGCTTCGACATGGACGGCAGATCGATCCAGCTGCTCGACCTGCCGGGACTCTACGCGATGTCGGAGCACAAGGTCGAAGAGCGCAGGGCCCGGGACGCGCTGCTGGGCAAGCTGCCCGGACGCCCGCGGCCGCAGGCGGCAATCGTCGTGGTGGACGCGACCAATCTCGCCCGCAACCTCTACCTGGCCGGCCAGGTCCGCGAGCTGGGCGTGCCCATGGTCGTCGCGCTCAACATGATCGACCTGGCCGAGGCGGACGGGCTCGAGATCGACACCGAGTCGCTGGCGGTCGAACTCGGCGCCCCGGTCGTGGCCGTGAGTTCGCGCTCGGGACGAGGCTTCGATCTTCTCAAGCGAGAGCTCGCCTACGTGCTGGAGGCGGGCCCGGGAGCGATCCCCGCGCTCCCGGAAGGGATCGCGGCGTGCGGTTCGTGCACGACCTGTCCTCACGAGGCGCGCTATGACTGGGCGGAGGAGGTCGGCACGCGCGCGGTGCGGGCGGCGTGCGGCACGCGTCTCATGTCGCTGCGCCTCACCGAAGCCATCGACGGATGGCTGACCCATCCGGTCTTCGGCGTGGCCGGCTTCGTGCTCATCATGGCCGCGCTCTTCATCTCGATCTTCTCGATCGCCCAGTATCCGATGACCTGGATCGAGGCGGGCTTCGGCTTCGCCGGCGACGTATTCGCCAGCATCCTCCCGCCCGGCGACCTCAACAGCTTCGTCGTCAACGGGCTGATCGGCGGGATCGGCGGCGTCCTCGTGTTTCTGCCGCAGATCTGCTTCCTCTTTTTCCTGATTACGCTTTTGGAGGACAGCGGTTATCTGGCCCGCGCGGCGTTCGTGGCCGACCGCCCGATGAGCCGCGTCGGGCTGCCGGGACGGGCGTTCGTGCCCATGCTCTCCGCGCACGCCTGCGCGATCCCGGCCATCATGTCCTCGAGGGTCATCGAGAACCGGCGCGACCGGTTGGTGTCGATCCTGGTGATCCCGCTTCTGACCTGCACCGCGCGCATGCCGGTTTACGTGATGATCACCGCGCTCCTCTTCGCCGATCGTCCCGTGGTGGGCGGCCTGGTGTTCACGGGCGCCTACCTGCTCGGGATGACCGCGGCCATCGGGATGGCCTTCGTGTTCAAGAGCACCATCCTTCCCGGCGCGTCCAGCCCGCTGGTGATCGAGCTGCCGCGCTACCGGCTGCCCTCGCTGCGCAATGCCTTGCTGACGGCATACGAGCGTGGACGGGCGTTCGTCACGCGCGCCGGCACCGTCATTCTCGGGATCTCGATGGTGCTCTGGGTGCTCGCGACCTATCCCAAGCTGGACGAGTCGGATTGGAGCGCGGTGGTTCCTGCCGCGACGATCGCCGAGGTGGAGGGTCTGCGCGCCGCTGCGGTCGGGGTCGGAGGTGAAGCGGAAGCCGAGGCGCTTGAGGCGGAGGTGGGCGCGCTGATTTCGCCGTACGAGCTCGAGTACTCGGTCGCGGGCCGCGTGGGCAAGGCGGTCGAGCCCGTGTTTTCCCCGCTGGGCTTCGACTGGAAGATCAACGTCGGGGTGATCTCGTCGTTCGCCGCCCGCGAGGTGATCGTCGCCACGCTGGCCATCGTCTACGGCATAGGCGAAGACGCCGTGGAGGACGAGGAAACGCTGAGCGCGACCCTGCGCGCCCAGCGCCACGCCGACGGCAGCCCCGTGTTCACCACCGCAACCGCGCTGGCCCTCCTGGTCTTCTTCGTGCTGGCGATGCAGTGCCTCCCGACCAACGTCGTGACCCGGCGCGAGACGGGCAGCTGGAAGTGGCCCGCCCTCCAGTTCGGCTACATGACCGTGCTGGCGTGGACGGCGGCCTTCGTGGTGTACAGGGTAGTGTCGGCGCTGGCATAGGGGTGAACGGACCGGTGCACCCCGGCCCGGTCACTTACTCGCAACGCCACGGGATGCCGCGTGAGACTCCCACTTCGCAATGCGGATGACCCATCCCGTCATTCCACTGCCCGAGTTGGAGCGATACGTTCAGGGTGTAAACGCCCCGCGCAACGTACAAAGCACCCGCAATCGATGGTATGACATGGGTTTAGGATTATTCGTATCATTGCGTTTAGACCACACGCTTAGACCACGATTGCATGGAAAAAAACGCCCCCGCAAGGTTGCGGAGGCGTTGCACCCTTCGGGATCGGGGCGGGGCTAGTCTACGTCGATTTCGACGGTTGGCGTAGGGTCGGATACGGCGGCATCCGCAAGCCCCGTGACCACGTAAGCGCCGATGGCCGCGCGAAGCCATTCCCCGTCTTCGCCTTCACCAAAGCGCCGCATCCCCTTCCGATCCGCGCGCTTGTTGTCAAGGTGCAACGCCAGTAGCCCGACGCCGAAGGCCAGCAACCAGAATCCCATGGGGTGCCCCCTGTTTAGGGTGAATCGGTTTCGCCCTGTACCCTTACCCCCGCCGCCCGTTCCAGCCTTTCTAGGCTGGCGGCGATGGCACGAAGTCGCCCGCCAGGTCCGAAGGGACTCGCGGAAGGGTCTTCCTCCCGGTCGGCATACCCCACCCTGGGGCCCCATGGGGCTTTCAGATCGGTGTATACCCCCCTTTTGGGGTAGTCCCCCTGCCGCCCCGGATCAGGTCGCCCGCCTTTCGGATCAGGTCCCCCGATTTCATCGCGTTACCCCCTTGCATCTACTACTGATAACCTATGTTATCGGTATTGCTATCTGCTCCTCTTCCAGCCTCCGGCGCAACATCCTTCGATGCGATACGAATAGGGCGTTCGCGTATCGTCCCCGTCCTCCGTGAATGCAGGGAAAAACCGATGTCGGCAGAATTGATCGGGGTCCTGACGGTCGGCCTCATGGTCGCTGGGCTGATCCTTGTGGTTCTAAACGGGCTTCGTTCGGACATCAACGGCTTGCGCAACCAGGTCGACGGCTTTCAGCGGCAGCTGGACGGTTTCCGGGAGGAGCTGAACGGTTTCCGCGCGGAGCTGGCCTCAATGCGCCGCGATTTCGCCGACCTCGGCGAGCGCGTGGCGCGAGTCGAGGGCTTGCTGGAAGGGCTCCGGGAATCAATCCGCGAAGCCGCCGCGAGCAGGAAGTCGGCCGCCTGACAGCCCTCACCCCATCCACACCACCACCCCCCACACCACCAGCCCCACCCCCGCGACCCGCCCGGCGACCGGTCCGCACGGCGCGAGGTTCTCGATGCACACGACCGCCGCCAGCACGGCCATCCAGAGCAGGTTCATGACGCCCAACACGAGCGCCAAAGCCATCAGTGCCCAGCAGCACCCCAGGCAGTAGAGGCCGTGCCCCCACCCCATCCCCAGTGCTCCCCGCGGCCCGTCCCGCCAGCGGGTCAGGAACCAGGTGAGCGGGTTGCGGCAGTGGCGCAGGCAGGCCGCCTTGACCGGTGACAGCTGGTAGAGGCCGGCGCCCACCAGAAAGAACCCCGCGACCGGCGTGTCGCGACCGAGCGGGACCACCCCCGCCACCCCCAGCTGCACCGCTGCCGCGGCCACGCTGAAGAGCAGCCACACCGACAGGTAGCCGGCCAGGAACAGCGCACCCGACCGGACGTGGGCCCACAACCATCTCCTGGGCACCAGTGCCGGCGGCGCCCCAGACCGGACCCGCCCGTCTCCGTCGCTCAACGAAACCAGCACCCGCACCCACGGCACCGACACCGGCAGCATCATGGCCGCCATCATCCCAAACCACATGAGCGCGGCGAGGGGGAGGGACGTATTCAGGGCCGGCACGGATCTGCAGGTGTTGGTCTCATGTCACGGGGCTGACCGGGACGGTGGCACAACCGGCACTTCCGAGAGCGGTCGCCAGCATCCGGAATTGGCTACGGAGGAATGGAGTGGAGCCGTGAAAAACACCATGGAGATCGACGGCTACCAGGCGGTCATTCATTTCGATCCGGACATCGACATGTTCCGGGGCGAGTTCATCGGCCTGAACGGCGGAGCGGATTTCTACGCCCCCGATGTCGCGGGCCTCAGGCAGGAGGGAGCCACTTCGCTCAAGGTGTTTCTGGAGATGTGCGAGGAGGACGGCGTCGAACCCCGGAGGTCGTACTCGGGGAAGTTCCATTTGCGCATGTCGCCGGATCTGCACGCGAGCGCGGCAGCCGCGGCCGCCGCCGAGGGGAAGAGCCTCAACCAGTGGATCGCCCGCACGATCGGCGGAGTGCTGCTGCGGTAGCCGGATCTCTCCCGCCCCCCCCTACCTCCACCCCTGATCCGCAGGCGCCTCCGGATCGGACAACAGGAACCGGATCACCTCCGCATGATACGGCTCCGGGTACTCGAACGCCGGCACGTGGCCGATCCCCGGAAACAGCACCAGTTCCGCGTTCGGCAGCGTCTCCGCCACGTTGCGCGCCGCCGCGGGAAAGTCGCGGCTCAACCTGTCGTCCGCTCCGCCGATCACCAGCGCCTTGGTCCGGATATACTGCCACTCGTGCACGACCGGATCCTCGAACAGGATCTGCCGCTGCGCCGCGCGCACCCGAGCCATGCGGGGCCAGTGGCCGCTCAGCGTGAGCCCGTACTGGACCTTCACCCACGGCAGGTACTCGTTCTTCCACCCGTTCGGGTAGTAGCGTCTGTGCCCGGCCAGGGTCGACTCATAGGTCGTGCCGCTCAGCGTCGACTCGTACACCGCCTCCGGGTCGCTCCACGCGCGTCCGTGGCGGGTGTCGGTCAGGCCGATCTGGTTGGACATGATCACATGGGTGACCACGTCCGGGTACGTCGACGTAAAGCGCGTCGCCACCATGCCGCCCATCGAGTGTCCCAGGACGGCCACCTGCTCGATGCCCAGCTCGTCCAGCAGCGCCTTCGTGTGGCGCGCGGGCATGTGCAGGTTGTAGTGGATGACCGGCTTGGATGAGCGCCCGTATCCGAGCCGGTCCACCGCGATCGCGCGGAACCCGGCTTCGGTGAGCGCGGCGATGGTGGGCCCGAAGGCCGCGGCGAAGAAGTTCATGCCGTGGAAGAGGACGACGGTCTGCCCGTTGGGCTCGCCCGCCGGCGCCACGTCCATGTACGCCATCCGATAGTCCTCGCCCATCAGCCGGACGTTCAGGTACTTCACCGGGTGCGGGTAGCGGATGTTGGAATAGTCGATGGCCGTGGCCTCCCACTCGGGTGGCGGGCTGGCCGGCGGCTCGTCCTGGGCAGAGGCCGGGAACGCCGCGCCCGGTACCGCCAGGAGAAGCGCGGCGGCAAGTGAAGTCCGGCGGGCTCCGTTCTCGTGATTCAGCATCGGTTCTCCTCCTTCGACAACTTCTCTTGCGTCAGTGGGTTACAGCCTTGTCTCCCCGGCACACCCTCAGCTGCGTTCGGGATCCCCGACCCGCCAGTCGAAACGTGAGTGCAGCCCGTGGGTGCCCTCGTTGCGGAGGCGAATGCCGCCGATGTCGCCGCGGGTCTCGCCCCGGGCGATGGTCTGCGTGGAGTCGTGGATCTGGTTGAACATGTTCCGGAAGGTGACCGGAAGGTCCCGGTCCCACCCGCGGATGTCCTCGACGGACGCTTCCAGGAGCGAACCGACCCGCACCCGCTTCACCTTGCCCTCATCCTCCATCTCGATCGGGACGAAGCGCGTGGGCAGCCATTCGGAAACGAACCGCGCCAGCACCTCCCAGGGCCCACCCGCATCGCCGCGCAGGATGGCTTCCACGGCCTCCCGCTGATCCGGCGAAGCTTCCTGGTCGATCAGCAGCACCTCCGTCCAATCTCCCGCGATCATCAGCTGCGGGCACTCGAAGGCGACCACCGCGCGAACACCGTCGAGGCTCGTGTCGCCGTACCGGCCCTCGTCGAAACGAAGCGCCCAGTAGCCGATGCAGCGCTCGTGGGTGCAGCTCTGGCTGAAGTGGACGTGGCCCGGACAGACCACCTGGCAGTTGCAGCTCTCGAACAGCAGCCCGCGGGCCCACCAATGGTCGACCTGGTGCGTGGCGCGTGACCGGGCCCCGGCGGCGGAGGCGTTCGCGGCGGGCGGGCCGGACGCGGATGCGTCTACGGATCCCGCCCGCGCACGAGACACCGAACTATTGTCTCTGCGGGATCAGCTCGTCGGGTAGAGCTGGGTGCCCTCGAAAGTGTGGAGCCCGGAGGAGTTGCGGTACGTCAGCGTGCCGATGCGGCCGGCGCCGCCCGACATGCGCGCGCAGCCGATCTCGCCGTCCTTGTTGATCGCGACGAACTTCTCGCTGGGCACGAAGTCGAGGCCGACGGCCCGGTATCTGCCCACGATCATCTCGACCGCGTCTTCGCAGGCTTCCTGCGGAGAGCGTCCCTCGCGCATGCGTCCGACGATGAAATAGGACGCGCACGACTTGATGACGTCCTCGCCACGTCCGGTGACCGCCGCCGCGCCCACGTCGTTGTCGACGTAGAGCCCCGCGCCGATGATGGGCGAGTCGCCGATGCGGCCGGGGATCTTCCAGGAGAGGCCGCTGGTGGTGGTAATGCCCGCCACGTCCCCGTTGGCGTCCACGGCCAGCACGTTGGTGGTGCCGTAGTTGAAGTCGTCCTCGCCCGGGAGCCCGCCGGTCTGCCTGTCGGGCCTGTCGCGGATGTGGTCGGGCGGACCCCAGTCGTCCCGCCGCTCGCTGTGGGTCTCGCGCCAGCGCACCCAAGCCATGCGCGCGTTCTCGGTCAGCAGATTCTCCGCCTTGAAGCCGAAGGAGAGGGCGAACTCGCGCGCGCCCGGCCCCACCAGCATGACGTGGTCGGTGCGCTCCATCACAAGCCGCGCGACCGACGACGGGGTCTTGATGTCCTCGATCGACGCGACGCATCCGGCGCTGTAGGTCTTGCCGTCCATGCAGGAGGCGTCGAGCTGTACGACACCGTCCTCGTTGGGAAGTCCGCCGTAGCCGACCCCGGCATCGTCCGGGTCCACTTCGATGACGTTGGCCCCGCGCTCCACGGCGTCCAGCGCGCTCCCGCCCTCGGCGAGAATGTCCCACGCCTGCGCCATGGCGTTGCGCCCGGTCTCGTTGGTGTGGCTGGTGATGATGAGGGGAGCGCCCGCCTGTTGCCGGCGAAGCAGCCCTCGGGGCCAGCGGCCGAGGGTCAACGCTCCCGCGCCGACGCCGAAGCCCTGCTTGAAGAATCGCCGGCGGGAAGTACCGGAAGCTGCTCTGGCCATGACTTGCTCCTTTCAGTCGATGGGGATGCGATGTCGCACGAAGTCTGCTATGCCCGCATGAGCGGGGTGTTCGAGAACGGGAAAGTTCGTGAAAATCGTAGATGCCGCGCGGAGGGCGGGCAAGGCGGGGAAGCGGCGTCGAAGTGCGATGCCATCGCGGCGTCCACCGGGTCGAGGGGGTCCGGCGCGGCGTCCACCGGGTCGGCGGGGTCCGGGGCGCGACGAGGTCACTCCGCCAGCGGTGGCCGCTCCGGCGGGCGCAGGCGCTCGAGGGTGGCGGCCAGGGCCAGCACGGCCTCCTCGCCTGTGGGAGGACCCACCACCTGGAGCCCCGCCGGGAGCCCGCGTGGGTCCAGTCCGGCGGGCACCGATGCGACCGGAAGGCCGGTGAGCGAGAGGACGAAGGTCGGGGCGAACCAGTCCACGTAGGTCTCGAGCGCCCGGCCCGCGATCTCCGTGGGATGGCTCTGTTCGACCGGGAAGGGGGGCACGGCGGTGCACGGCGTGATCAGGTAGTCGAAGTCGCGCCGCAATGCGGCGAAGCGACGCCAGAGGTCGCTGCGCACCTTGTCGGCGCGGCCGAGTTGCGCGGGCGTGGTCGCGAGTCCCGTGCGGATGTTTCCGGCCAGGTTGGGGCCCAGCTCGTCGATGCGGTCCAGCCGGTCCTGGTGGTGCGCGACCATCCACTGGCCGCGCAGGTCGAGGAAGGCGCGCCGGGCATGCGAGAGGTCCAGGTCGATCTCTTCCACCGCGGCGCCCGCCCGACCCAGTGCGAACGCCGCCTCCCGGCACACCCCCTCCACCCCCGCATCCACCCCCATCCCCGCCAGGTCCGCGCAGTATGCGACGCGGGCGCCCTGTGCCATGCCCGCCCGGGCGGCGGCCGGGAAATCCCGCCCCGCGACCGGCTGGCGAAGGGCCGACCCCGTCGACGGACCGGCCACCGCCTGCAGTCCGAGCGCCAGGTCGTGGGCCGAGCGCGCCATCAGCCCGGTGACCATGATGGTGTCCCACGCCCAGTCGGTGGGCTCGGTGGGGACCAGCCCGGGGGAGGGGCGCAGCCCGGTCACCCCGCAGAAGGCCGCCGGGATGCGCAGCGAGCCGCCCAGGTCGGTCCCCTCCGCGAGCGCGAACATGCCGGTCGCGAGCCCCGCCGCCCCCCCGCCGGTCGACCCTCCGGCCGAGAGCGCCGGATCCCACGGGTTGCGGGTGGCGCCGAACACGTCGTTGAAGGTGTTGGCCCCCGCGGCGAACTCCGGCGTATTGGTCTTGCCGACCACCACCGCGCCGGCAGCCCGCAGGCGGCGCACCACCAGCGCGTCCTCCGCGGGCACATGGTCCGCGTACAGTGGAGAGCCGTATGTGGTGCGCAGTCCCGCCACCGCCGTCATGTCCTTGATCCCGACCGGCACCCCGGCGAGCGGCCCGGGATCCTCTCCCCGCGCCAGCTGCCGGTCGATCGCGCGCGCATCGTCCAGTGCGCGCGGTGAAAGGGTCACCACCGCGTTCACCACCGGGTTGTGCCGGCCAATGCGGTCGAGCGCCGCCGAAGTCACCTCCTCCGCCGACACCTCCCGCGCCGCCACCAGCGCGGCGAGTTCGCCGGCCGGGCGAAAGGCCAGGTCGCAGGCGGCGCTCATGAGGCCGCTTCCATGCCGGGTCCGGCGTCCGCGGGTGCGGTTCCCCCTGCCACCGGGATCCCGAAGCTGCAGCCGGCGCGCTCGGCCGCGGCTTTCCCTGTCCGGATCCCGGGCACAAGCTCCATGGCTGCCATCCTCCGCCTCATGTGCCCGCGCCTCACTCGCATACTGTTACGCTCCATACCGAATCCGTATTGTTGCGATTCCGCCCCCCGACCGGAACCCGAACCCGGGAGCATTCATGAACCCGCATCCGACCTTCCTCGCCGTCGCGGCCTTCGCCGTCATCCTCTCCTCCTGCGCGCCCGGCGCCGGCACCGCGGACGCCGCCCAGTCGCCCCAGGCCGACGACGAGCCGGGCTGGCGATGGAGCGACGAACGCGTCTTCGCGACCGTCAACGCGGTAAGGGCCGGACGCGACCTGACGCCCGCAAGCTGGCCGGGCGGTGCCCGCGCCGCGGTGCTGCTCTCCTTCGACGTGGACAACGAAACCATCCCCATCCGCAACGGGCAACCCACCATCGGCGGCCTGTCCCAGGGCGAGTACGGCGCACGCCGCGCGCTCCCGCGGGTGCTCGAGGTCCTCGACGAGCACGACATCCCCGCATCCTTCTTCATCCCCGCGATGAGCATGCAGTTCAACCCGGAGATGCTGGACGCGATTCAGGCTGCCGGCCACCACGAAATCGCCATTCACGGCTGGATCCACGAGACCAACTCGCTGCTCGAGGCCGACGAGGAGCGGGCCCTGCTGGAGCGCGCGGTCGCGTATTACACAGAGGTCACCGGCGAGCGTCCGGTCGGCTACCGGGCCCCGTCGTGGAACTTCAGCCCCAACACCCTCGACATCATCCTCGACATGGACTTTCTCTACGACAGTTCGTTGATGGCCGACGACCGGCCCTACGAGATCGTCGCGAACGGGGAGCCGACCGGCCTGATCGAGCTGCCCGTGGAGTGGATCCTGGACGACGCGCCCCTCCTGAATCCGCGGGGCAACAGCTACAGCGCCCCCCGCGACGTCCTCCAGGTCTACATCGACGAGTTTGACCGCGCCTGGGAGGAGGGCACCATGCTTGTGCTCACCATGCACCCGCACTACATCGGCCACCGCTCCCGCATCCTCATCCTGGAAGGCCTCATCGAGCACATCAACGCCCGTGGCGACGTCTGGTACGCGACCCACCGGGCGGTGGCGGAGTACGTGCAGGGAGGGTGAGGGAGATCCCTGAGGCCGAGCGCTTCCCGGGTGAGATCGGAACCCGGAACCGTGACTTGACGAGCCCGATCCTGACGCCGGCGCCGTCCGGCGTCCGTGGCGTCTCCGGCCCTCGTCAGGATTTGCTTCGCCGGGTCGTGACGAAGGCCCGCGCCCCCGTGGTCCTGTTGCTGGTCCTGGGAACCGCCAGCTGTCGTCCGGGCACGACCGGGCCCACCCTCGCGGACCGGAACCGGGCGCCGGTGGCCGCGGCGTCCATCCCCTCCCTGACCCTGGTCGAGGGGCAGGTGGTGCTGGTGGAGGTGTCCCCCTACTTCACCGACCCCGACGGAGACAGCCTGAGCTACGAGGCGAGGACGGACGCGGCGTCCGCGCGGGTCGCGGTCTCCGGAACCCTGGTGGCGGTCACGGCGGTGTCCTCGGGGAGGGCGATTCTGACTCTGACGGCCCGCGATCCGGGCGGGCTCGCGGCCACCCAGAGCACCGGCGTCACGGTGCGGACGAACCGGCCGCCGGTGGCGACGGGCTCGATTCCGGCGGTGAACCTGGCCTCCGGCGAGACGGTCCCGCTGGAGGTTTCCTCGTACTTCGACGACCCGGACGGGGGCGCGCTCAGCTACCAGGCCTCGTCTTCAAACCCGCGCGTAGTCCTGGCTTCGGTGTCCGGCCTGACGATGTCGATCGCGGGCGTGGCGGCGGGCACGACGACGCTGATGTTGACGGCCACCGATCCCGGCGGCCTGACGGCGGCGCACGAAGTTGCCGTAACGGTCGTCCCCGGTCCGACCCTCGGCTTCCGGGAGGACTTCGATTCGGGCTTGGAGGCATGGGGCGTCGAACAAGCGGACACGGTGCTGTCCGAGGGTGTCCTGGCGCTCACCAATCTCGAACGCGGCATCGCCGGCCGCGCGAATCGCAACCTTGAGGCGCCGATCAACTTCTGGGAGGTGCGCGCCCGCGTGGGGCGCACGCAGACGGACAGCGTGGTCGCGTCGGTGATCTTCGCTACCGGGCACGAGCGTTACGCGTGGTACGCGCTCGATGTCGGATCCGGCGTCGCGGTCGGCGGGAGCGATACCAACTACCGCTTCTACACCCTGGACCGGTCACGTTGGCCCCCGGAGAACCGCTGGGTGGTCATCGAGGGCGCCTACGGGGTCTCGGATGCCATTCACGACGGTGCCGGCGAGTTTACCGAGATCGCCGCTTCGCTGGATGACGGCGAACTGCGTGCGTGGGCCGGCGAGACGGAGCTCTTCGCGGTCACCCTGGGCAGCGACCATCCGACTCGCCTGACCGCGATCGGCTTGTGGGTCTTCCCCCTGGACGGGGCCGAGGCGAGAACCGCCCTCTTCGACTGGGTGGAGGTAAGCGGGACGCACACGGCGGGGGCCGCAACCGCAAGCGCCGCAACGGCTGCGCCGGCGGGGATGCCCCGTTTGGCGGGTGACCGCCCGGGTGCGCGGTGACGCCGGCGGGGTGCGCGGCCACGCTGGCCGGGTGTGCGATGACGCTGGCCGGATGTGCGGATGACGTCGCTCGGGCGTGCGATCGCGCTGGACGACAACCGCTTCCCTTTTCAGGGACGCTGCCACGATGTTGCACCCGGACCGCCGGCTTTGCCGGCATGAACGAGAACTTCCAGCCACTCCAACAAGGCATGCGGTGATGACAGGCTCACGTGTCCCAACTCATTCGGGTGTTCAGCCGTCCGGCGTTCTCCGGGGACGCTTCGTCCGTCCGCTGGCTCTGCTGGCCGTGATCTGGGCCGCCGCCTGCGGCGGAGACGGAGGCACAACCGACCCCGAGCCGGCGCCCCAGCCCAACCGCCCGCCGGCGGCGTCGGGCTCGATTCCGGCCCAGAACATGACGGCGGGCGAGTCGGTTACGGTGAGCGTGGGCGGTCTCTTCAGCGACCCCGACGGCGATCCCCTTACCTTTACCGCGATCTCCTCCAACGCGGGCGTGGCGAGCGTCGCGCTGTCGGGCACCGACCTGACCATCTCGGCCGTGGCCGCCGGCAGCGCCACGGTCACCGTGACCGCCCGCGACCCCGCGGGGCTCTCCGTCGCGGCCGGCGCCAACGTGACGGTGATGGAGCCCAACCGGGCGCCGGTGCCGGCCGTGCCGGTCGCGCCCGCGCAGACTGCCATCGTGGGCGACACCCTTAACGTCGACATGTCGCCGTTCTTCACCGACCCGGACGGCGACGCGCTGACCTACGCCGCGACCAGCGCCAACGCGTCCGTGGCCACGGTGACCGTGGCAGGCGCCGTGGTGTCCGCCGCAGCGGTGGGTGCCGGATCGACGACGCTCACGGTCACGGCGACCGACCCGGACGGCCTGTCCGGCTCCCTCAGCGTACCCGTGACGGTCGAACCCAACCTGCCGCCCGAAGCCACTCGGGACTCGCTTTCCTCTCAGAGCATTCAGGAGCGCAATTCCGAGACGGTGAATATCGCCCAGTACTTCACCGACCCGAACGGACAGGCACTGACCTACGAGGCGGAATCGGACGACGCCGGAGTGGCGACCGTCTCCGTATCGGGCGCGACGCTGACGGTAACCGCGGTGGCCATCGGGACAGCCACGGTGACGGTCACGGCGACGGATCCGTACGGCCTGACGGCTTCGCTGAACGGTACCGTCACGGTGATCGAGCGGGTAAACCAGGCCCCTGAAGCGCGAAGAACGATCGGCGAAATCACGCGGTCGGCGGGGTGGTCAGGGACGCTCGAACTGGAGGATGACACGCCGCTCTTCGTGGATCCGGACGGGGACCAACTGAGCTACGAGGCGGAGTCGTCAGATCCGAGCGTGGCTACCGTGTCCGTGACGGGCAGCGTGCTCACCGTAGCTACCGTCGCGTTGGGGTCGGCGACGGGGACCGTTACCGCGACCGATCCGGGAGGTCTGTCGGCATCGGTGTCCTTCAACGTAATCGTCATTCCCGGGGCAGCCCTGATCTTCCGCGACGATTTCGACGATGAGAGTAGCCTCGAAGATTGGGAGTTCGACAACTCAGAGGGCGAGGTCTCGGAGGGCATTCTGAGGGTGACCAATACGGCGGACAGTGTCTGGGGAATCGTCGGACGTGAATTCGAGACGCCGATCACCTCCTGGGAGGCCCAGGTTCGCTTGGGTCGTCAGGCCGACACGATACAAACCGCATTGGTCTTCGTGGTGGCGGACCCCGGCGAGCGGAGCACTCAGGTCTTCCGAATCCTCATCGGCACCAGGGTCTTGGACTTTGGAGGCGGTGATACGGAGACGATCAACTACGGGCTTCAGGTATACTTCGAGCCGGAAGGTCGGGAGCCAGACTGGTACTACATCTCCGGCGACGGAATTGCCTTCCGCGGAATCTCGGATGCCGTCAATGACGGTCCCGGCGAGTTCACGGACATCACGGTCAGGGTGCAGGACGGGCTTTTCCAGGCCTTGGCGGGAGAAGAATTGCTCTTCTCCGCTTCCACGGGCAGACTGAGTTTCGGCGACGCGATTGTGGACATCACGCAAGTGCACCTGTGGACTTTCGACCCGGCGCTCACCGCTCCAAGCCTCCTCGACTGGATCGAGGTCAACGGCGTGCCCACCGAAGGCGGCTCCGCCACCGCCGGTGCGGACAGATACCGCACGCTGGTCCCCATGGACGTGACGAAGGATTCCGGCCCGGTCCGGGAGGCATCGCCCCGGGTCGTGGGTGCGTCACCACCCCGGGTTGTGGGCGAAGGACCGCTGCGGCGCTCTCTGATCCCGGGTCGCCGTTAGGGTTAGCGGCCCCAAGCGGAAAGGGATTCCTCAACCGGGTGTTCTGAGGGCCACGCGCTCCTCACCCGTCATACCATCCCGGCCCGGCGCGCCGGAGGTGCTCTCAGTCCAGCAGGGCCGGGAGCACCTCCCCCGCCGCCCCCCGCAGCGCCACCGTGGCGGATCGCGTGAGCGGGGTGTCCTCCAGGTTCACTTCGATGAGGCTGCCACCGGCCTCCAGAGTCGCCAGCGGGATCGCCGCCGCCGGGTACACCACCGCGCTGGTGCCCACCACCAGGCAAAGGTCGGCGCGCTCGGCCAACGAATAGGCGCGGGCCAGCACGTCCCCCTCCAGCGACTCGCCGAAGAGCACCACATCCGGGCGGCGCAGGCCACCGCATGAGTCGCACCGGGGCAGTGCGTCGCCCAGGGGCTCGGCGGGGAAGCGCGCCTCGCAGCGGTTGCAGCGGTCCCGCCCGACCGCCCCGTGCAGCTCGACCGGAAGCGCCGCTCTAGCCGCCTCCGCCGGGCCCGCCGCCGCCTCCGCCTGTCCCGACTCCGGCCCCGCCCGCCCCGCCGCCGCCTCCAGCGCCGCGCGGGTGTGCAGCCCGTCCACGTTCTGGGTCACCAGCCCGGCCGCGCCGCGCCCGAGGAAGAAGCGCGCCAGCGCGCGGTGCCCGGGGTTGGGAGCGCACCCGGCCAGCACCGATCGTCGCCAGTCGTACCACTCCCACGCGGTGCGCGGGTCGCGCGCGAACGCCTGCGGGGTGGCGAGTTCCTCCGGCCGGAAGTTGCGCCACAGCCCGCCCGCGTCGCGGAAGGTGGGCACGCCCGACTCGGCCGAGATGCCCGCGCCGGTGAGCGCGACCACCCGCCCCGCCCCCCGCACGAGCCGTCGCGCCCGCTCCATGTCCGCCGAGGCGCTCACATTCCCCCCTGGATCGCCCCGCCCGCGGCGGCCGCCCCGTACGCCAGGATGGCGAATCGTGCCCAGCGGCCCGCGAAGCCCAGCGCCAGGAATGCGGCGAAGTTGGTGCGCACGATACCCGCCGCCAGCGAGATCACGTAGAAGGGCGGCAGCCCCACGAATGCGCTGACCAGAATCAGCGTCCATCCGGCCTGCTCGAGTCGCCTGGTCTTTTCGGAAGCCCGCTCGAGGTGGCGCGTCGCCCGGGCCGGCAGCTTCTGGGGCAGCCAGCGGGCCAACGCGTAGAGCGCGGCCTTGGCGATCATCTGGCCCAGCGAACACACCGTGACCACCAGCCATACCTGGGGCCCGGGCACCGCGACAGCCGCCGCCGCCACTACCACTTCCGCGTTCACGAACGGCACCAGCCCGCTGGCCACGGAGGCCGCGAACGCCGAGGACAGGACCGCGATTTCCAAGGGAGCCCCTCTCCGGTCATGGATGGCGTGCCGGTCCCCGGGATCCGAGCCGGCCTTCAGCGTGACGACAATACTAATCAGTTTCCGTTTACGGGCCGCCTTGATGGTCGTTTCGACCGGGCGCATGAACCGGAGTGGCCGGCCGGGTTGAACGGAGCGGGAGACCCGGCCGGCGAGCCTTGACCGGCAGGAGCCCGCGATACGACGTTAAAATTCTGTGCTGAATCAACATCGAGCATCGCGGGGGCGAGATATGAAACGGACCGGAGTACTCGTTGCAGCCACGGCGCTGCTCTGCCTGGGGGCGTTCCGTCCCGCATTCGCCCAGACCGAAGAGAGGCTCACCACCCTCGACGGCGTCTACACCGAAGAGCAGGCGTTGCGCGGCGCCGAGGTCACCGAGGCCGTCTGCCGCGAGTGCCACGACGACGAGGAATTCGTCGGCGCCTTCATCCGCTCCTGGGCCGGCGCCAGCGTGGCGGCGCTCTACGACGACATCTACTCGCTCATGCCGGAAGACCAGCCGGGTTCGCTCCCTCCTCAGCAGTACGCCGACGTCATCGCCTACATCCTGCAGCTGAACGGCCTGCCCCCCGGCGAAGTCGAGCTCGGCGTCGCCCGCGAATCCCTGGAACGGGTGGTGATCGAAGCCAACCGGTAGTGGTACCAGCTGCACGAGGAGCTTACCGGCGCCCTAGTGCCCTCCACGGCGCGGGGCACTATCTTGTGTTTAAATAGCGACGAAATCGGCGTTTGTTTGCGACATTCCCGTAACCGAGCGTGAAGCTCGCCAGTCCAGGCCAGGACATCGTTGCGGGGCAGCGAACGTCGCTCCAAGGCGAGATGTGACATCGCTCCGAGACGGAGGAGGCCGGGAATGGACAGGTGGTTCTCACGATTTTCGCGTGTGTGGTGCGTACCGGCGCTGTTGGCCGCTCTATCCGCAAGTCCGGCCCTGGGGCAAGCCCCCGGCACCATCGAGGGAACCGTTGTCGACGACGCCGACGACGAGCCCATCGCGGGCGTACAGGTCTTCATCGAGGCGCTGGGCATCGGGGGGGTAACGGACGAGGAGGGGCGGTACTCGATCCAGGACGTGCCGGCCGGAGCGCACCAGCTCTCCACCAACATCCTCGGCTACCTGGCGGCGACCGAAGGGGTCACCGTGGCTCCCGGGGAGGCCACCACCGTCGACCTGCGGCTGAGCTTCACCGCCCTCGAGCTCGACGAGGTGGTGGTGACCGGCACCAGCGCGGAGACCGCGGCCACGGAGCTGCCCTACTCGGTGGCGGTGGCGGCCCGCCGCAAGCTGGAGGAACAAGGCTTCCCGCTCGTGACCGAGTTCTTCAAGGCGCTCGGCGTCAGCCACGGAGTGGTCGGCGAGCGGCAGAGCTGGTACAACGCCAACGAAGTCGCCGCCGTCCCGGAGACCGTGGCCAACGTGAACCTGCGCGGGCTGGGGGCGTCGCGGACTCTCGTGCTGCTGAACGGCCGGCGCCAGGTCTATCTCCCGGCCCGCCTCATCGGCGGACGGTATGTCGACATCAACTCCTTTCCGTCCATCGCCATCGACCGCATCGAGGTCCTGAAGGAGGGCGCGTCCGCCATCTACGGATCGGACGCCGTGGCCGGGGTCGCCAACTTTCTCACCCGCGGCGAGTTCGAGGGGACGGAGGTGACCGCCTCGCACGAGTACTTCGCCGGCGCGGGCGACACCAACGTGGGAGGGATCGTGGGACGGCGGCTGGGCGAGCGCGCGCACGCGGTTCTGTCCGCCGAATGGCTGACCCGCCAGCAGCTGACTCCGGAGGAGCGGGACTGGGCGCTGCACGACTACGAGGCGGGCGCCGGCGCATGGTCCTGGACCGGCAACCCGGGCGCATTCCTCACGCCACATACGACGGGCATGGAGAGCGCCGAAGACCTGGTTGCAACCCTGTCGGGCGCGCACTTCTCGGACGACGACATCTTCATCGATCCGCGCTGCCTCGACTTCGGCGGCTACCTCGAAACCTACACGTGCCGGTTCCGCTACCAGCCCTGGGACAACCTGCTGGAGCAGAACAACCACTTCCGCGCCTTCGCCGAAATCAACGGGGAGGTCGGTGACAACTCCAGCTACCACATCGAGGGCCTCTGGGCCGAGGCATCGACGCCGGCCTGGGTGACGACGCCTTCGTTCCCGCCCATCAGCCCCTACGACGGGCTGCAGGTCGTCCCCTCGGAGAACCCCGGGCGGCAGGCCTTCTGCGGGCAGCACGCAGCCAGCGCGGGGTTCATGTCCAGCGCCGAGTGCCTGCAGAACGACTGGTACTTCTTCGGACGGCTGGTGGGGCACTCCGGGCCCGGCCGGACGCTCGAGCGGAATTCGCGGACCCAGCGGGTGTCCGCCTCCCTGGACGCCGGCGTGGACTTTCTGGAGGGCCACGACAACCGGCTGAACATCGCCCTCAGCTACTCCAGTTCTTCGGGTAACGTGAACCAGCCCGCCGAATACGCCTACCGCAAGTTCCTCGCCTTCCGCGGCTACGGCGGACCCGACTGCGGGGTGGATGTGGTCGCGGATCCCAGCTCGCCCTCGGGCATGGCGCTGGGGCCGACCGGGGGAAGCATGGCGGGGCAGGGCAACTGCCAGTTCTACAATCCGTTCAGCAACGCCCTCCAGTACTCCCAGCAACCGGGCGCGCGTTTCGTCAACGAGGCCAACCCCGACTTCTCACCGGGGCTGGCGAACGACCCCGAGCTGCTCGCCTGGATCAACGAAGAGGTCGATGTCGAGAGTGCCGCCGACATGCTGGTCGCCGACGCGACCTTCACGGGAAGCAGCGGCGCGGCCGAGAACTACGCTTTGGGATACCAGTTCCGCTGGTTCGACGTCTCGGCGAACCCGAACGCAGCCGGCAACCTGAACCAGAACCCGTGCTCGGTGCTCGGCAGCCGCGCCTGCCTGGAGAAGGCCGGCCCGTTCACATTCACCACCGGGGTCTATCCCTACGCCGCCAGTCAGACGGTGCATCGGTTCTTCGGCGAGCTCCCCCTGCACCTGGCGGACGAGCGCCTGCACATGCAGCTAGCCGCCAACTACGAGTTCTACAACGTTGCCAGCAGCTTCAACCCGAAGATGGCGATTCGCTACGACATCACCGACCAGTTCGCGCTGCGCGGCTCGCTGCAGACGACCTTCCGCACGCCCTCGGTCGACGACCTGAACGAGGACCGCACGACCGCGCTCGCGTACGTGAACGAGGCGGGCGTCTACAAGGCGGTCGACACCTACGGGAGCGAGGACCTCGCGCCCGAGCAGGCGTTCACCTACAACGCCGGCTTCGTCCTGTCGATCGCCGACGAATCGGGCTTCGTACCGGTTCAGTTCACCGCCGACTACTGGAGCTACGACTTCAAGGACGTGATTGCGGTGGTGCCCTACAACGCCATCACCCGGCTATACCACGAGGGCGGCGGCGCCAGGGACGCGATCAAGCAGTACGTCACCTGTTCGGACGGGCGCGGCACCGGCACCTGCGACGTCACGGGCATCGAACGCATCCACGTCGACCTCATCAACTGGCCCGGCGTAAAGACCTCCGGCTTCGACTTTCAGCTGAACGCTCGTTCCCAGGCCGGAGAGGGCATCTTCAACGCCGGACTCGAGGCGACGTACACCAACAAGTACTCGATCGAGGCGGTAAACGTCGGCGGCGTCGACATCGCGCCTGATTCGGAAGGCGCCGGGCGCCTGAACAAGTACAACCCCATCGCTCCGCCCCTCCCGAGCCTGAAGGCGAGACTGTTCGGAAGCTACGGCTGGTCGGACTACAGTGTTGTCGGGTACATCAACTACATCTCGTCCTACAAGGACCACGACGAAGAGGGAAGCGAGTACGAGGACATCGGCAGCTTCGTGACGCTGGACGCGACCGCGCTCTGGCGTCCCTCGAGGGGGCTCGGCGTCTCCCTGTCGCTGCTTAATCTGCTCGATGTCGCTCCGCCCTACGTGAAGTGGGAACAGTCCTTCGACGGCTTCACCCACAGCGCCAAGGGCCGCCGCGTCAAGCTGTCGGCGACATACAGGGTGTTCTAGCGGCCCGCGGACGACATTCCCGCGGCCGGCGGTCCCACGGACGACGGTCCCGCGGACACGACGTGCCCGCGGACGACGTTCCCGCGGACGACGTTCCCGCGGACGACGTTCCCGCGGACGACGTTCTCGCGGAAACTCGAGCGGCGGGAGCACGGCCGGAGGCCGGGTTCGTCAGCCCGTCGGGAACCATGCCGAGGCAGTCGTTCGTCCGCGTTGGCGCCGACCTGGCGGCGTGGCCGTTCTGAAGCGAGGGTCATCCCCTGCCTTGTGGCCGTTCTGAGGCGGGGTCATCCCTCATCGCGGCGTCGCCGTTCTGAAGCGGGGGACCAGCCCAGGCCCGGGGCTCGGCGTCGGCCGAACGGTTGCGCGGATTCGTGTTCTGGACGCCCATTCTGCCAGCCACTTGATCTCCGCTTCCGTAGTCGAGGGCCAGGCGGTCACCGGCGCCATCGATGGGCTCGGGCCAGGCGGTTACCTGCGCCATCGATGGGCTCGGGGTAGGCGGTCACCTGCGCCATCGGGGCGCTGAAACAGGCGGCTCGGTTTGGTCCCCGGCCCCTCGCGGCCGTGGCCGAATTCGCATTCGGTAGTCCCATTCTGCCATTGACGGTTATCGAGTCGGCGATTGGGCGAAGTCCGGGACCTGGCTGTCGTTCCCCGTCAGCAGGGTCTCGCGAGGCCCCTCGCAGCGTTCGTGCACCGCTTCCACTTCCCAGGGTCTCCCGACCCGACTTCAGCCGTTACAGGCCATCCTGAGGAGCCGCTTTTGGCGGTGTTATATTTGTACGTAACTTATTATTACTTATTGCCTTAGGAGAAACGATGACCGCAGCCTGCGACTTCCGTTATGATACCGACCGAGCGCCGTCCCCGTGGCCCGCGATGGTGCGGGAACCAGTTGCATCCCGATTGGAAGACGCCCCGGATGGTTTCCCGGGCGAAGACGCACTGGGTCCCGTCTCCGGCGAGGACGCCGCGAGTCCCGTCCCGGGCGAGGACGCCCCGGCTCCCGTCCCGGGCGAGGATGCCGATGACGAACTGTATCTCCTGGGCGAGCGCATCGCGGAGCTGGCCGCGCGCATCAACGCTGCCGAGTCGCGAATGATGGCCCTCATCGCCGACTTCGACCGCCGGGGCGGATGGAAGGACGGCGGCTACGGCTCCTGCGCCGAATGGCTTGCCTGGAGGATCGGCATCAAGATTGGCCCGGCTCGGGAAAGGGTCCGCACGGCGCGTGCGCTTGAGAGCCTGCCGCAGACCGCCCACGCTCTCCGGGAGGGGACCATCTCATACGCGAAGGTCCGGGCGCTTACCCGTGTCGCGACTGCCGAGCGCGAGGCGGAGCTGCTTGAGTACGCGCGCGCCGGTTCGGCCGCGAAGCTGGAGCGGAGGCTGCGCATGTGGAAGATGCTGTCGCGCGACGAGGAGTTGACCGCCGAACAGGCCCGGCATCGCAGCCGGACGTTTTCGATGTTTGTGGACGGCGATGGGATGTACGTGGTGAAGGGACGGCTCGAGCCGGAGGTTGGTGCCGTGCTCATGCGAGCGGTGGAGGCGGCGTCGGATACGCTGTTCCGGCGTGAGGGCGGGGCGGATGCCGGTAGCAACCAGGGCGGGGCGGCTGCGCAAACCGGCGCGTGCGGTGCGGGCACCGGTAGGCGAGAGTGCGGTGCGGGCGCCGGCACACCCGATGGCCATGACGGCGACGCGCGCCCGGATCCGAAGCAGCGCCGGGCGGATGCCGTCGGCCTGCTCGCGGAGCGGGCGTTGGCGGCGGGCTTCTGCGGCGACGAACTCGACGACGGCTCGCAGCCTCAGCTCCCTGACGAGGGTCAATTCCACGGCGAGCCCCGGAACCGGACCCGCAAGGGACCGGTAACCCAGCCTCGCGTCGAGTCCGGCACCCGGGCGGAGCGGTACCAGGTCATGGTTCACTGCGATGCGGCGACGCTGGCGGCGAAAGGCGAGCCCGGACGCTCGGATCTGGACGGGATCCGGGTTTCTGCGGAAACTTCGCGGCGCATGGCGTGCGATGCCGCAGTGGTCGGGATGGTCCATGCCAGGGACGGGGAGGTGCTCAACGTCGGGCGCCGGACCCGCACGATTCCACCACACATCCGGCGGGCGCTGGAGGAGCGCGACCGGGGATGTCGCTTTCCCGGCTGCGGCTGCCGGTTCACCGAGGCGCACCACGTGAAACACTGGGCCGACGGGGGCGAGACGAGCCTCCGGAACACGCTGCTGCTTTGCCGGCGGCATCACCGTGCGGTTCACGAGGGTCGGGTGAAGGTCGCCGTGAACAGTGATGGGACGGTGCTGTTCTTCACACCCGGGGGAAGGATGCTGGCGGATGCGCCGAAGCCGCCAGGATGGGCGGACGCGCGGAAGGGAAGAAAGCCGATTCGCGCAGGCAGGAAGTCGGAGGAGGTGGATGCAGACCTGCCGCCTGTCCCATCGGCCCAACGCGGGGCCCCGCAAGGCATTGGACACGCCACGATGTCCAACGGGGCCGCGCTCTATCCCGACTCAGCCATTCCCTGGTCGATCGAGGCGGCTGCCCGGGAAGCCATGGAGGAGTCGCTGGAGACCCGGAATTGAGCTGGTGAGCGGGAAGGCAGGCAGGAGTCGCTGGAGACGCGATTCCCGGACTCAATCCCGCAACCTGAAGACGTACAGCGCATTCCCGGAGGCCGGATGGCGGATCTCCGGGGCCAGCAGCCGGGGCACGATGCGGGGGCTGCCGCCGCCGAGGCCGGTGCTGACGGCCAGGTACTGTTCGCCGCGCACGGAGAAGGTCACGGGGAAGCCCTGGACGGAGGTGCCCAGCCGGGTTTCCCATAGCGCCTCGCCGGTTGCGACGTCGTAGGCGCGGAAGTAGCGGTCGACGTCGCCCGCGAAGGCGAGGCCGCCGCCGGTGGTGAGGGCCGCGGTGAGGAAGGAGGCGCGCTGCTCGACGCTCCAGACTTCCTCGAGGGTGCGCACGTCGTAGGCGGCCAGCTTGCCCAGCCGGCCGTCGGTGCCGGGCATTTCGGCCCAGTCGCGGTCGGCGCCGGTGCCGCCCGAACCCACCTCCATGGCGATCTCGCGGCCGGAGATCTCGAGGCAGCTCTGCGAGAGCGGGGTGACGAGCAGGCCGTTCTCCGGGCTGTACGCCATCGCGTGCCAGTTGTGACCGCCCGCCGTGCTGGGGCACACGGAGATCCACTCGCCCACGCCGGCCTTCATGATGTCGGCGCGGTAGGTGACCTCTCCGGTCCTCGGGTCGATGTGGTCGAAGACGTTCTGGTAGACGGTCTCGCGGTGCTCGAGGAACTCGCCCGTCTCCCGGTCGAGCTTCCAGAAGATGCCGTGCTTGCCGATGGCGAAGAGGAGCCTGCGGCTATCGACGTCGACCAGCAGCTGCTCGAAGGCCTCGTCGAGGTCGAGCGCCTCTCCGGGGACGTGCTGGCGATACCAGGCCAGCGAGCCGTCGGCAACCCTCATGGCGAGGGTGGAACTGGTATAGAGCGCCGGGTCGGCTGCGCTGAGCCCGCGGCTGGCGGGCACCCAGGGCTTGGCCTGGGCCGTCCCCCAGTAGATGAGCCCGAGCGCCGGGTCGTAGCTGCCGGTGGTCCACGCATCCCCGCCACCCCGCAGGTGGAGGGGCAGGTCGCCCCAGGTGTCGCCGCCGGGCTCGCCCGGGCGCGCGATGGTGAAGGTCCGCCACACCTCCTCCCCGGTGTCGGCGTCGTGCGCGGTGATGAAGCAGCTGTCCTCGTGGAAGCGCCCGCACCCGTTGATGCCGTTGACCACCAGCCCCTCCACCACGAGGGGGCCGGCGACGTTGGTGTAGCCCTTGCGGGGATCGGCGACCTGGGTGTCCCACACGGTCTTGCCGGTGCGCGCGTCGAGGGCGACCACGCTCGCGTCCTTCGTGGCGAGGAACACCTTGTCCTGGTAGAGGGCCAGATTGCGCAGCTGGTCGAAGCCGCCCGGACGGATGTGGTCGGGGAACTGGCGCCGGTACTCCCACAGCAGGTCGCCGGTGGCGGCGTCGAGCGCCTGGATGACGTTGCCCGGGTTGGCGAGGAACATGATCCCGTCGAGCACCAGCGGCGTG
This sequence comes from BD2-11 clade cluster bacterium bin43, assembly GCA_002238605.1. Classification (GTDB taxonomy): domain Bacteria; phylum Gemmatimonadota; class Gemmatimonadetes; order Longimicrobiales; family Gaopeijiaceae; genus BD2-11. The sequence continues at coordinate 89,407 of MPMR01000010.1, forward strand.
GGCTGGCTGGTCCCGTCGGCCATGGCCCACACCCACGCCAGCTCCAGGTCGGTAACGTTATCGCGCCGGATCTGGTCGAGCGGGCTGTACCCCCACGCGTCGTAGGTGCGGCGGTACATGAGCCAGTCGGCGGGATCCGGGTCGCGCAACATCGCGTCGGTCACCGGCGGAAGAGGGCCGATGCTGCCCTCCACGGTGGTGAGGCCGGTGGCGCGCACCAACTCCTCCGGGCCGGCGGCCGGGGAGGTGGGAACGCCCTCGCCTGCGGGGTCGCCGGTCGCAGGTGGTGCCTCCGGGTCGGTGGCGGCCTGACCGACGCGTCCCGCGCCCCCGGCTCCGGCGCCTGCCGCACCCGCCCCTGCCAGCACGTCGTCGATCGCCTGCTCGTCGGCGAGCGCGCCCAGGTCGGCGGCCGCCCCGTTGGCCGAGAGCAGAAAGGCGGTCACCGCCAGGTACTGCGCCTCGCTCAGGGTTCCGGGCTCCTCCGGGGGCATGTCGCGCACCACGGCCAGCAGCTCGCCGAGCGCGGCGCCGCGCCAGGCGGTTCGGAAGTTCCGGCCCGCCAGCTCGGGCGCCTCGAAGTCGCCGCTCAGGTCGGCGCGGTGGCATTCCGCGCACGCGCGGTCGTACACCCCGCGCCCGGCTTCCACCTGCTCGGCAACCAGGCGCACCGTCTCCTGCCCGGCGAGCGGTGCGGCCAGGGCGAGCGATGCGGCGATGGCGAGCGGTGCGGCCAGGGCGAGCGCCACGAGCAGTGAGGCAGCCGGTGCCGGCGTCACCGCGGGACACGTCGTTCGCAGCGTAATACCCTGGGGTTGCCGGGTCTCTACCATATCATCAGTAGATGCTAGTGATATCACCAGTAATCATCAGTGCGTCAGCGCATACAGCACGATGTTGATGCCGAGCGCGTACGACTCCGGGGAGAACCGGAAGAAGAACGACTCGTCCTCGCCCTCGCGCTCCCAGCCGTCCGCGATGTCGGTGTTGTGGGTCATGACCACCATCGCCCGCCCGTCCTCGTCGAAGATCGCGCGGAAGTGTACTTCGGCGCTCTCGAACCCCCGCTCCGAGGTCGCCTGGCGCCCCGTCCGGTACCAGTACTGGATCGAGGGCACCTGCGGCACGTTCCGGACCTGGTAGAGCCCGTTCAGGAGCAGGTGATCGCTCGGAACGTCCTGGATGAAGTGATCGGGGAGCACCTCCAGCATGACCTGCTCCCAGTGCTGCCAGGCGCGCTCGCCCCAGAAGTCGTCCACGTAGAGAAAGCCGCCCTTCAGGAGATAGGTGCGCAGGCGCTCGATCTCTTCGGCGTCGAAGCCGACCGTCCCCACGTCCGACATGAAGACGAAGGGACACTCGAAGATCTGATCGTCCTCCAGGGACACGACCGCGTAGAAGGGCTCCCCGTCCTCGGAGCGGCTGACCGCGCTGGTGGTGAGCTGCGAAAAGCGCAGGGAGAAGTTGGCGTCCGAGTTGGGGTAGTCGGTGCGCCAGCCCTGCCCCAGAGCCTCGTTGCGCACGCTTCGGTAGGCGATGCGGCAGAAGGTGAAGCCGAACTCGGCTGCCTCGCCCGGGTTGGCCATGGGCGCGCGCCGGCCCCAGCCGCGTCCCCACCGCTGCGCGCTCGCCGGGCTCGCGAGGACCGCCGGGGCGCCCGTCCATATCGTGGCCAGGACGAGCGCCCACATGCGCGTCCTGCCCGACGGGATGAGCGTCCTGGCGGCCCGAAGTGCGACCCGCCCCGGCATCAGCACCGCCCCGGCATCTGGAAACGCGCCGGCATCTAGAAGCGCGCCGACATCAGCCAGACATCGGCGTTGGCCCAGTACTCCATGCGCTCGGCCAGCACCTCGTCGGCGTCCGCGTCGCGGCCCTGGGCCCGCAGCGCCCGCTCCAGCCCGAAGAGCGACCAGCCGTTGTGCGGATGGTCCACGAGCGCGGCGCGGAACACCTCTTCGGCCTCCGCGTGGCGTCCGGCGTCGTTCAGGATGGCGCCCAGCCAGTGGCGCGCCGCGAAGTTCAGGGGCTCGGGCTCGTCGTAGCGGAGGCCGTCCTCGACCTCGATCGCCTCCTCGAGCACGCGCACGGCCCCGTCGACATCGCCTTCGGCGGCAAGGATCTCGCCCTCGAGAATCCCGCCCACGACGGTGATGAGATCGACGGCCGAGTGCCCGCGGAAGGGCGCCTCGTCCTCGAGCTCGCCGCGCGCCTCCCTCAGCCGCTCCATGTAGAACGCGGCGCTGTCGGGCCGTTCCATGCGCAGATGGGCGAAGCCGCGCCCGAAGTCCCAGAAGCCCGCGAAGAGGGGCTGCTCGGGCTGCTCCTCGATGGCGAGCACGTCCTCCCAGAGACCGAAGCGGACGCCGGTGAGCGACTCGTAGAAGCTGCCGCCCGACACGAGCCTGCCGTAGTTGCGCGAGGCCTGCATGGCGACCGCGCCCTCGCCCGCCATGGAGGCGGCGAAGAGCAGCATGTGCAGGTTGTGCGACGGGTAGATGGCGAAGCCCAGGTCGTGGTTGGCCTTCTGGTCGGAGTGCCAGGCGTGCGTGTTGGCGATCACCGCGTCGTGCCAGCGCCCGATCCGGTTGTAGGTATGGGACGGCATGTGCTGGATGTGGCTCGCGCCGGGAATCGACTGGCCGAGATGGTCCGCGCACGCCTCCGCCTTGCCGGGACGGGCGGTGGGTTCGGTCGCGTGGACGTAGAGATGGCACGCGCCCGGGTGGGCGATGTTCAGCGCGAGCGTCTGTTCGAGCACCGCGTGGATCTTCTGCACCTCGGGGTTCTCGATGTCCCAGTAGCCGCGCCGGGGCTGGAGCAGCATGAGCGACTCGCCGTAGAAGGTCCCCACCTCCTGGTCCCCGGGATGCGCCTCCCACACCTTCTCCATGGCGGCGGCGTACGCCTTGTCCAGCTCCAGGCGCTGCTCGTCGCCCTCGTGTTCGGGCGCGTAGCGGACGATCATCGCGTCGATGAGGGCTCGCTCGATCTCGGTGCCGGACCGTGCGGCCAGCTCCTTCGCCTTGTGGATGGCGGCGTAGGCGGTGGGGGCGTCCTCGGGCAGCATGGCGCCGTTCAGATAGCGGCCCAGCGACCACGCTTCGCCGAAGTAGCACATCGCGCACTCGGGATCGTGGCGCTGAGCTTCCTTGAAGGAGCGGTTCGCGTCCGAGGGCGTGAAGGCGTACATGAGCTGCATGCCCTGCACGAAGTAGGCCTGCGCTGCCTCGGAGCCGGTGGTGATGGTGCGCGAGTACGGCCCGAGGGCCGAGGAAATGAGCAGGACCTCCTCGCCGTCGGGAGCCGGACCTGGTCCGTGCTCGTCGTGTTGGGCGGAGAGGGGCGCCGGCGCCAGGGCGAGCAGGACCGGCGCGGTGCTACAGACGCAGGCGAGGACGAAGCGAAGGTGGTTCCGGGTCATGGCGCAGTCTCCTGAAGTGAGTCCGAGTGCTCCTCGTGAAGCGAGTCCGAATTCTCCTCGCAAACTGCCCCGATGAGGGGATGTGCGCCAGAGATGTGGAGATGGGAACGCAGGTCCCTCAGCGCCCGCCCGACCTGAGGTCGCGGTCGAAGTCCTCGAGGTCGCGGTCGTAGTCCGGGGTTCCCCGGCCCGGGGCCTTGCGCGTGCGCCCCCCGGCCCGCCGCCGCTCGATCGCATCGTCCAGCCAGCGCTCCGCGGACTTGCTCTCGCGCCGCGCCAGCTCCTCGACCTTCTCGATCAGCGTGTCGGCGTCGGATCCCAGGATGCGTCGCCCTTCACGAGCCTCGCCGCCCGGCAGATCCGGCCACAGCCGCTCTCCCGTCTCGTCGAACCCCTTCGCGCTGTGCAGCCTGAGCCACCGGTCGAAGCGCGAGCACAGGCGGATGACGGCGTAGAATCGGCGCGGACGCCTGCCGCCCCCGGCGATCAGGTCGATGACGACCGCGACGATGGACAGGCTGATCATGACCGCATCCTTGACCCCGTCGAGCGCCAGCTTGGCCTGGAAGACCACGAAGTCGCGGACGGTGACCGAGCGGGTGACGACGGGAAGGGAGGGGTTGCCGGGATGGTTCATGGGGCCTTCATGTGTCTGAGGGTGGCCGGTCCCGCGGATCGCGCGTCGACTCGCATGCGACGACGTCCGATCGACCCTCTTCTTTACGTCGACTCGCGGGTCTCGTGCAATATCGGGCGGGCCGCGGCCTCGTACGGGAGCAATGCCGGCAGGTGTCGGCGGAGACCTGAACGGGAGGCACGACATGAGCCCCTTTCTGAAGACGGCCCTGTTCACGCTGGTGGTGCCCGGCAGCGTCGCGGTGCTCATCCCGCTGCTCATCGCGGGGGACCGGGCGGCTGGGGGCGGCGCCACGCGCGTCCTCGCCTTCCTGCTCCTCGCGCTCGGCGCCCTCGTCTACCTGCGCTCCGCGTGGGACTTCGCGTCGTTCGGGCGGGGAACGCCCGCGATCACCGACGCGCCAGGGCGGCTGGTGACCCGGGGGTTCTACCGCTACACGCGCAATCCCATGTACGTGGCGGTGCTGAGCGCGGTCGCCGGCTGGGCCATTCTCTACGGCGCGCCGGTCCTTTGGGCCTACGGCGCCGCGATCTTCGTCTTCTTCTCGCTGTTCATCCGGCTGTACGAGGAGCCCCGCCTCACGCAGGAGTTCGGGGAGGAGTATGTGGCGTACATGGAGCGGGTCGGGCGCTGGCTGACGCTGCCCGGTCGCGGAAGCCCTCGCTGACGGGCTCGGCGGGAAGAACGCCGAGGGGGCGTCACGAACCAGGCTCGACCATACGGTAGCCGACACCGCGGTGCGTGCGAATGTAGGCCGGTTTGGACGCGTCGTCTCCGAGCTTGTGACGGAGCTTTTTCACAACGGTGCGTACCGGCCCGGGGTCGCCCCCGCCGCGCCGGCCCCACACCTGGCGCAGCAACTCGTCGTAAGCCGTCACACGTCCGGCGTTGCGCGAGAGCACGCGCAATACCTCGTATTCCATAGCGGTCAGCTCGACAGCGCGGCCGGCCAGCGTCACCTGCCGTTGATCGTAGCGGATGCAGAGGTCGCCAAGCTCGATTGACTCCGGTTGGGACAGGCGCCGCAGGGTCGCCTGGACTCTGGCCACGAGTTCGGTCGGCGAAAACGGCTTGACCATGTAGTCCGCCGCCCCGAGTTCGAGCGCCTTCGCGATGGTTTCGTCCCTGCGGTAGCCGGAGATGAAGATTACGGGAAGATCGGCAAGCATGGGGATCTGCTCCATCAGCTTGATCCCGTCGGTCCCGGGCAGGATGAGGTCGAGAAGGACGAGCTCGGGCTTCTCGGTCCGGATCAGGCGCGACAGTTCCCGCGGGTCGTCTGTCATGAGCGGGGCATAACCCGCCTTCGAGAGAGCGTCGCGAACGAAGCGCAGCATAAGCGGATCGTCGTCGACCACGAGGACACGCGTGTGCTCGCGCTCGTTCCGCATCGGGGGCTCGGGACTGCGGAAGGAGACGGCTGTCGTCTCCCCGGCGGCGGGGAGAGAAAAAGTGAACCGCGCGCCGAGGCCCGACCCCCCGCTCTCCACCTGGATCCGGCCGCCATGTGCCTCCACGAGCCCCTTGCAGATCGCCAGGCCGAGCCCGGTGCCTCCTGTGAGGCCCGCGCGCTTCCGGAACAGGTGCGGGAGCCGGTCGGGCGGGAATCCCTTTCCCTCGTCCGAAACCGAGATGGCCACGTGCACGCCATCGCGCGCCGCTTCGACCAGGATCGGAGACGACTCGGGAGCGCGAATTGCCGCGTTGGAGAAGAGGTTTTTCAGCACCTGGACGATGCGCTCGGGGTCGGCCATCACCCGCGGCAGGACGGGCGGGAGGTCGACGAGGACAGGATGCCGAGCTCCACCGCTCAGGAAGGTGGTCCGGGCCCGGTCCACGAGCGAAGCCACGTGCGAGGGTTCTGGCGTGACGGTGAGTGTGCCCGCCTCGATGCCCCCGGCGTCCAGCAGGTCTGCGATGAGACCTGTCATATGATTGGCCTGCCGGTCGATGAGGCGGAAGAATTGCATCATCTCGGCCTGGGAAGGGGCGGAGGACGTATCGAGCACGGTGGCGGTCGAACCCTTGATGGAGGTAAGCGGGGCTCGGAGTTCGTGGCTCACCATGCCGATGAACTCCGCCCGCTGGCGCTCCAGTTCTTCGAACGCGCCCAGGTTCTGCATGGTGACGACGACCGATACGAGTTCTTCCGACCCGGAATGGATCGGCGTCACGCTGATGAGCGTCCGGACGGTCCGCCCGTCAGGCACCGAAAGCTCGACTTCCTCGGCGCGCACGGTCGTGGCGCCCTCAAGGTGCCGCGCCAGGGGCAGATCCGCGAGCGAGAAGTCGGGCCCGTCACCGTGCCGCATCGTCAGGTCTTCCAGGAGTTGCTCCGACGGGCAGCCCGGAGCGCGGATCCCCTCAACGATGCGCTTTGCCTCGCGGTTGATCGACGCCACACGACCGGTTCGGGCGTCGAACACCACAACGCCGACCGGCGAGGTCTCGACCAGGGCCTCGAGGTCGGCCCGCGCTCGCTCGACAACGCGGTGCGCGCGCGCGTTCGCGATCGCCGCCGCCGCTTGTGAAGCGAACAGCAGCAGGATCTCCTCGTCCTCGGCCGTGAATGGCGCGCCGTCCTTCTTGTCGCCGAGGAAGAAGTGGCCGAGACGATCCCCTCGGTGGTGCATCGGAGCGCCCTGCAGCGTTCTCGAAGCCCAGGGGGCCGGGGCCAGGCGGAGCGAACTCAGGTAGCCGGGAAAGTCCGCCAACCGGAAAGGTTTCGGACGGTCCCGAAGGTGCTCGAAGAGCCACGTTCCGTCGGGCCACCCCATCATCATCCGGAGTTGCTCGGGAGAAAAGCCGGAGGTGTGGATGTCTCGAAGGTGTCCGCGCTCGTCGATCGTCGTAATAACACCCTTACGGGTGCCGGTCAGTGCGCGGGCGCTGTCGACGGACTCCTGAAGCACGGTGGCCGGGTCGAGACTCGAACTGATGCGCAGGATGGCGGCCGTCAGCCGGGAGAGCCGGTCCCGCAACGCAGTGTTCTCCCCTCTGAGTCTGTTGAGATCGTTCAAGGGTTGTCTCCGGGCCGCGAGCGCAAAACCGCCGTCGTGCTCCGCCCCGGTTTCCGCGCGCGGCTTTCACATGGTGGAATCTCGACCAATACATGATTTCAACATGGAAAATACTGCCCGTGTACACACTACGTCCATACCAGAATGGCTATCTTTAAGGTACAACAACACCATTAGGACAGAGGCGCCACGCATGTGGCCAACGACCATACCGCGATTGTACGACCGTGCGGCAGCCCGGGTCACGAGACCGCAACAGGCTCCATTCGAATGGGCCCATATACGTCCCGGGATTGGGGCGCATATGGATGCGAATGGGGCTCCCTTTGCGGCCTCCGATTGGGCCGGAGGAGGACAGCATGAACCCCAGGGGAGCGGACACGGTGCACCTCTTGCGGGATCCCCATGATGCGACGAAGACCTGGTGTTCCGGGAACGGCAGGGATCTCCATACGAGCAGTGTGAGTGAAGCCACGTGCGCCCGCTGTCTTCACACCGCGTCGGAGCACTACGGTGCCCGGTATGAGGAATCTCTGAAGAAGGTGCAGAACCTGATGGACCGTCAGGTGGAAGTGTGGTGTTGCGGTCGCCTCGATGTGCCCCCCGGGGATTCATCGCGCTAGAAGAACCAGTTCGCCGACACGAACAGCACTCGGGGCAGGGCGCCGTACTCGGATGTGAGCGTCCATGTGGGACCGCTGGCCACCGGCTCGTCGCCGAGGCCGAAAAACGCTCCCAGCCGGAGCCCCAGACTCTCCGTCGCCGAGTAGCCCAGCCCGGGGGACACCAGGAACGATCCGTCGCGCAGGCTGCCCAGCCAGAGGGCGCTCGCCGATACCAGCGGGTGCAGCGGGTAGGAGAGCTGCAGCACGCCCGTGTCGCGGCCGAGGACCTGCATCTCGCTCTGGGCGAAGGCGCGGCCGGTCGCGGCGGCGAGCAGCTCGTCCGGGGACGTGGCGCCCATGCCGTCGTGCTGGTACTCGATGACGATGTACAGGTCGCGTTCCGCGATCGGGAAGGTGCGGTCGAGCCCGATGGCGGTGCGCACCGACGTCCGGCCGTCCAGGTCACGCACGGCCGCTTCCGCCCTGAGCGCCCACAGCCCCACCGCCCCGCTCAGGAAGGCCGCCGCGCCGAAGGTGTCGTGGACCACGCCCGCCCATCCCCCCACATCCCAGCCCGTGGCGTTGGTGCTCGCGCGCCCGAGCAGGGTGAGGGTCTCGCGTTCGCCGATGCGGGCGGGGCGGGCGACGACCTCGAACTGGGTGAACGCCCCGCGGTAGTAGCGGAGGCGCGCGGCGTCCACCCCGATGCGGTACTCGCGGAAGGGATCGGCCGGGTCGAAGGGGGAGAAGGGGTCGGCGGGGGTGAGCACGAGGGTGGTGGCCCACGACACCGGCTGCCGGCCAACGGTGAGGTCCGCGCTGCCGCCCAGGTCGAGGCGCAGGTTCAGCCGGTCGAACCGGTGCCGCCACTCGGCGCGCTCGCCGGACTCGATTTCCCCGCCCAGCGAGAACCAGTCGCCTCCGGAGACCGTCCCGGCCGTGGTGAAGAGCTGCGCTCCGGGCGAGCCGGCCTGACGTAACGTCAGGGTTTGCTCGTAGGCGGCCTCCAGGCGCACCGGCCCGGGCGAGGCGTTCCACATGAGGCGCAGGCGCTGCACGTCCGACGCGCCCGCCGGCCCGAGCACGCTCTCCTGCACATGCGTGGCGAGGTTCAGGTAGTATCCGGAGAGACCGGGCTGCTGGGCGGCAACGGTACCGGGGGAGAGCCAGAGAGCGGCGAAAAGCCGGAGAAAAACGAGCAGCGAGCGAGCTTCCGGTGAAGGCCCGCACGCCGTCTTTGGCCGCTCTGCGGCCGATCGCGTCGGGCTCAGCCGCCGGCTACCCCCCACCCCGCACCACATCCTCCGCGATCCGTCCGTCCACCAGCCGGATCAGGCGACCCGCGCGCTTCATCACCCGGGGGTCGTGGGTCGAGAAGACGAACGTGGTGCCCTTGTCGCGGTTGAGCTGCTGCATCACGTCGAGGAGCGCCTCGGCGGTGGTCGAATCCAGGTTGGCCGTGGGTTCGTCGGCGAGCACCAGCGCCGGCGCCCCGAGCACCGCCCGCGCCACCGCAACCCGCTGCTGCTGGCCACCGGACAGTTTGAAGGGCCGCCGGTGTTCCATCCCTTCCAGCCCGATCTCGTGGAACAGCCGGAGCACGCGTTCGCGCCGCTCGCGCGCGGGCACGCCCTGAAGCATCAGCGTGAATTCGGCGTTCTCCAGGGCGGTCAGCATGGGCAGGAGGTTGTAGGACTGGAAGACGAAGCCGATGTGGTTCTGCCGCACCGCGGCCAGCTTCCGGTCCGGCAGCGCCGAAAGCTCCAGGCCGTCGATCCAGACCTTCCCGCGCGTGGGACGAGTCAGGCCTCCCAGCAGGTTCAGCACCGTGGTCTTGCCGGAACCCGACGGGCCCGCCATGGCCACGAACTCGCCGCGTTCCACCGTGAGGTCGACCCCGCGCACCGCCTCAACCGGCCGGGGCTCCTGCGGATAGATCTTCCAGAGCGCCTCGGTCCGCACCGCATGATCCGCGGGCCCGTCAGGCCCCGCACGGTCGGCCGCGGATCTCGTCGCCGCATTCGTCGCCATCCGACCCGCCTCCCCTTCCATCTATTCCACCTTGACTGACTCAGCCGGGTCCAGGCGGGCCGCGTGCCACGCCGGGAAGAGGGATGCGGCCAGCCCGATCGTCGCCGTCAGGAGCACGCTCTGCACCACGTGCCTGGCCTGGATCACCGGGACCATGACCGGATCGAAGGCGATGCCCCCGAAGTTGATGTCGTCGGGCATCAGCCCCGAAAGGTCCATCCCGTCGCGGAAGAACACGAACACGATGACCATGCCGAGCGCCACGCCCACGATCCCGCTCGCGCCCGTGAGCAGCACGCCCTCGATGTAGACGACGAGCCCCGTCTCGCCGCCGCTCAGTCCCAGGGCCCGCAGCAGCCCCAGCTCGCGCTTGCGGTTGAGCACCGACATGAAGATGGCATTGAGGATCGCCAGGGCGACGATGATGAAGAGAATGACGTGGAAGGCCCAGTCGCCGCCGTCATCGAGCTGGAGCGCCGCGTAAAGGTCCGGCAGCGACTCCGGCCACCCCACCACCTGGATGCCGTCGGGACGCGTGGCCGAATCCAGCTCGCCGCGTACCGGATCGGTGAAGGTCGAGTTGGGCAGCAGCACGGCGACGCTGGTGGCGCCCTCCACTCCCAGCCAGGCGCGCGCGGTGGCGAGCAGGATGTGCACCAGCGACTCGTCGAGACCCTGGACGCCGGTGCGGTAGGTTCCCACAACGCGCACCAGCTGCCCCTCGATGTCCCCCGAGGCCGACTGCGCCGTCAGCACCATGCGCGACCCGGTGCGGACGCCCAGCCGCTCCGCCAGCGACGCACCGATGAAGGCGTGCAGGCGGTCGCCTTCTTCCAGGTAGCGCCCGTCGACAACTTCCTCCCCGAGCCTGGAGAAGCCCGGTTCGACCGAGGGTTGGACGCCCACGATGAACACCGGGAGCGCGCCGTCGGGAGAGGACGCGAGCCCGCGGGTCTCGACCCGCACCGAAGCCAGCGGCGGCGCGGTAGCGAAAGCGTCCGGGAACTCGACCTCACCGAGCGCCCGCAGCGCCACCTCCAGCTGGGCGGCCGACAGGCGGTCGTCCAGGCTTTTGCTGTCGCGGTAGCCGGATGCGGTGAAGGTGACGTGTCCCTCTCCGAGCCGCACCCCCGCGTCGATCCAGTCCTCGTGGGCGCCGTCGGCCAGGGAGCGGGACCAGATCAGGAGCGCGAGCCCCAGCGCCATGGCGGCGGCGGTGAGGGCGCTCCGCCGGAACTCCCGGCCCAGGTTGCGCAGCGCCAGCCAGGCAAGAGTGGGAAGACGGCCCATCAGCGATTGGCCAGCGCGTCGGCGGGAGGGACGCGCACCGCCCGCCAGGCGGGCAGGAGTGCCGAGACGATCCCGGTTGCCACCAGGGCGAGCCCGCTAGCCAGGGGACCTGCCCAAGAGTACTCGACGGTGAGCAGGGGGCGGACCGCCGAGCCCGCGAAGGAATAGGTCCCGACGTAGCGGCTCAGGTCGATGGGATTCTCATGGATGTAGACCATCAGCGGCGCGGCCAGCAGGACGCCCGCTCCGAGTGAGATGAGCCCCAGGAGCAGGCCCTCGTAGACCACGATCCGGCCGATGGCCCCGCCCGGCGTGCCGAGCGCGCGCACCACCGCGAACTCCCGGCGGCGCTCGAAGGTCGCCAGGAGCATCGCGTTGGCCACGCCGAAGGCCGCCATCCCGAAGATGAAGGCCGCGACGTAGACGTTCACGGCACCGACGTAGTTGACCATGAAGTACAGCTGGTCCTGGAAGATCGACCAGGGTTCGGTGCGGAGTCCCGGTGCGATCCCGGCCACGGCCTCCCGGATCGCCGCCGCGGCGGGCTCCGGCTCGCGAATATCCTCCACCGCGATCGCCACCTCGTGGATGCGGCCCGGGTCCATCGCCATCAACTCCGCGAGCGAGCCCATCTCGAGGAGGGCGTAGCTGTCGTCGAGAGCCCCGACGCCGACGCTGAAGATGCCGGAGACCGTGAACAGGTCGTTTCCGGTGGAGCCGTCGGCGGCGGGCGCCACCAGCACCACCTCGTCGCCCATCCCGACCGCGACCGTTTCCGCCATGCCGTCGCCCATCGCGATCTCGCCGGGCGCCGGCATGCGACCCTCCACCAGCGCGCTCGCGAAGCGGCTCACGGCCGCCTCGCGTGCCGGATCGACGCCCACCAGCACGCCCCCCACGGTCTCGTCCCCGGAGCTGAGGAGCCCGCCCCCGTAAAGCCGCGGGGCCGCTCCGACGACGCCGTTCCGGGTCTCGACGGCGGCGAGCAGCGCCTCCACGTCGAGGCCCTCCCGGCCGCCCATGGTGTCGTGAATGCTCCGTTCAGGCTCGTAACCCTCGGCGTGGATCCGGACCTGGCCGGTGACCACGCGGGTCCCGTTGGCGACCATCTCCTCCACGATGCCGTCCATGTACCCGATCATGAGCACGGAGGCCACGAAGCCGAAGGCGAGGGCGGAGGCGGTAAGGAGGGTGCGGCGCCGGCTGCGCCACAGGTTGCGCCAGGCGATGCGCCACCAGATGCGGTGGATCATCAGCCTCATGCTCCGATGTGGCCGTTTGCACCGGGCTCGGACTCCGGGCGCGACGACTGTCGATCGCGCTCGCGCCGGTCCCGTTTCTTCATCAGCGCGCCCGCAGGTTGCGCCGGCTGAAGAAGCCCTCCTCCAATCCCGCGTCGAATTCGAGCTCGAGGTAGGTCACCACCGTCCGTTCCGCGGCGTCGGCGGGCTCGATGACGGTGCGCGCGGGCACGGTGCGCCCGCCCATGGGGCCGAAATCCGAGAAGGTGATGGTGCGCGAGAGGGTGCCGTCCTCGTCGTAGTAGCGCGTCCACAGCGGCATGTGGTCGCCCTTGCGGATGGCCTGTTCGATGCTGCCCCAGATCACCGGGGCCTCGGGCCTGGGCGTCATGGTGAACTCCCAGATCTCGTCGCCGTCGCGCTCCCCCTCGAAGGAGATGACGATGTCGTAGTCCTCGATGATGCGGCTCTCCTTCACCAGGTCGTCGTTGGTGACATGCGAGCCCATCCAGGAGCCGAGCATCATCGAGGGCGGGATCTTGATGGTGCGGTCGGCGCGGGGCAGGTAGTTCCAGACCTCGTTTTCGACCTTGAGGGTGGCGGTGCCGGCCTCGCGCGGCGGGCTCTCGACGCGAATCAGCGAGTACTCGGTCCCGAGCGACCACACCTGCATCTCGAGCGTCCGCGACCAGTTCTCGGTGTCGATCTCCATGCGCATGCGGCCCGTGCTCGATTCGCCGCGCATGAGGCGGTCGACCTCGTCGATGATGGCCAGCAGCGCGGGGTCGGTCTGGGCTGTGGCGGGCGCGGGAGCGAGGGCGGGGAGAAGCAGAAGCGCCGCCAGGGCGAGCACCGGGATGGCCGGCGGGACTCGCGGCGCGCGCCGGCGTTCACTCGGGGCCATCTCGCGCGTCATCGTCGTTTGTGGGCTCATGCATGGCATCCCATGTCGGCGACATGGAGGTCCGGCCCCCTGCTCATCTCCGGATGCGCTGAACCTCCAGCAGGCGCCTGCGTACCTCCTCCGCCTTCCCTTCTTCCTCCAACTGGCTCCAGAGCCGCTCGATGGTGGCTCCATCCACATACCCCGGAACCGTCGTCAGCCATCCCTGCGCGGCCCGATACGCGTTCACGGCATCCACGGTTTCCTGGGTGTAGACGTTCCAGTCCTCATCCTCGGGCGAGACGTCGTCGGCGTCCGCGCGGAAATAGCCGAGCTCGTGCAGCATGAGTTTGAGCTGGTATACGTCGCGGCCGATCTCCTGCTGGAGCGTGCGGAAGCCGAGGGTCTCGGAGATGTTGTCGTAGATGCGGCGCATCTCCGCGATCGGTTCCCCGTGCTCGCACACGTTGATCTGCACCGTGAGGCCGTCCTGGCGGCGGGCCATTCCGGGACGTGGATCGGCGACCATGACCGCGGCGGACTGGGCCTCGCCATGGCGCGCGTCCCCGCCCACCTGCTGCCCGGCCTGCAGCGCCTCGATGAGTCTGTCGGCCAGGTGGCGGGCCGTGCCCTGGGTGGACTCGAAGCTGTCTCCCACGGCGTCGATCACTTCCGGCCCCACGAGGATGTTGCCCTGGGTGACGTAGTTGGGGCCCGCGCGATGCCCGGCCCACGGGCGGGCGCCGGTGCCGGTGTGCTGGGCGGAGCGGCCGTCCACGCCGATGACGCCGATCTGGCGCCGGGTCGGGTTGTCGTCCTCCGCCAGGCGCCGGCCCAGGGCTTCCTCCGGCAGGACGCCCTCCTCCATCAGGCCGAGGAGCTCGTAGCCGTATTCGGTGCGGGTCGCCGCCTGGGTGGCCACCGCGCCCACGCCCGCGCGCACCCAAGGCACCCCGTTGCCCACGCAGGCGTTGCGGGTGGTGACCGCGACCCCCGACTCCCCGGTAGCGGGATCGATGGCGGCGATCGAGAAGGTGTGGAAGAACAGTTCATCGCCGCCCCACGCCGCCGGCTCCTGCGCGCCGGCGCGCGCGGCGGACAGAGCGGTGTGTGCGGCAAGGGCCAGGGCGAGCGGCATCCACCGGGCTGCTGGTGTACCGGGCATTTGTCATCCTCCTGATGCTGTGCGGAAAATCTTCCCGGCAACGTAGGCAGGGACCGTCGTCGAACAAAGATCGCCGGCGGGTGTGAACCGGGATCGGCAGCGGGTGTGAACCGGGATCGCCGGCGGGGGCGAAAGGAGATTGCAGGTGGCCGCGAACGACGATTGCCCGTGGTCGCGAACGACGATTGCCCGCGGTCGCGAGCAGAGATTGCGCCGCCCTCGGCACTCGAAGTAACATCGGCTGGAGAAAGCCAATTTGGTTCCAATGAAACTCACCCGATCCGGCAAGGAGGTTCGATGCCCGCGGTAACGATGAAGGTCAACGGGGTTTCGCGCTCGGCGGAGGTCGAGGGCCGCACCCTCCTGGTCGACTTTCTGCGCGAGAAGCTGGCGCTGACCGGGACCCATGTGGGGTGCGACACCAGCCAGTGCGGCGCCTGCGTCGTTCACGTGAACGGCCAGTCGGTGAAGAGCTGCACCTGCCTCGCGGTGGACGCCGACGGCGCGGAGGTGACCACGATAGAAGGGCTCGCCAACGGGGCGGACCTGCATCCCATGCAGGAGGCCTTCCGGGAACACCACGGGCTGCAGTGCGGTTTCTGCACACCCGGGATGGTGATGAGCGCGATCGACCTGGTGAACAACAACCCGGATCCCGGCGAAGCCGACGTCCGGCAATGGCTCGACGGCAACTTCTGCCGGTGCACCGGCTACCACAACATCGTGAAATCGGTGCTGGCCGGCGCGAGCGCGATGGGAGGTGGGTCATGAGTGACAACGGAAGCAACGGAACCGGCTTCATCGGCGCGAGCCTCAAGCGCAAGGAAGACGCCCGCTTCCTGACCGGACGCGGACGCTACACCGACGACATCAACCTGCCCGGGCAGCTGTACGCCCACCTGCTGCGCTCGACGGTCGCGCACGCCAGCCTGGGAAGTGTGGACACCAGCGCGGCGAAGGCGGCGCCGGGCGTGCACGCCGTGTTCACGGGAGCGGACATGGAGCATGTGGGCGGCGTGCCGACCGGGTGGCTGATTCACTCGAAGGACGGCTCGCCCATGGTGGAGCCGAAGCACCCGGCCATGGCCGTCGGCAAGGTGCGCCACGTGGGTGAAATCGTGGCCATCGTGGTGGCGGAGACGCGCGACCAGGCGCGCGAGGCCGCGGCCCTGATCGACGTCGACTACCAGGACCTGCCCGCGGTCGCCTCGCTCGAGGCCGCCCGCGCGGACGGCGCGCCGAAAGTGTGGGACGAAGCCGACGGCAACCTGTGCTACGACTGGGAGGTGGGTGACCGGGCGGCCGCGGAAGCGGCCATCGACGGCGCCGCCCACGTGGTTTCCATCGACGTGGTGAACCAGCGGCTGGTGCCCAACGCCATCGAGCCGCGGGCCGCCATCGGCAACTTCGACCCGACCACCGACGAGTACACCCTCTACACCACCAGCCAGAACCCCCATCTGATCCGGCTGCTGCTGGGCGCCTTCGTACTCGGCCTGCCCGAGCACAAGCTGCGCATCGTGGCGCCCGATGTCGGGGGCGGCTTCGGATCGAAGATCCCCCACTACGCGGAAGAGGCGATCCTCACCTGGACCGCGGGCCAGCTGTGCCGGCCCGTGAAGTGGACCTCGGACCGTTCCGAGGCCTTCGTCTCCGACACCCAGGGCCGCGACCATCTTAGCACCGCCACGCTGGGGCTGGACCAGGACGGCAGGTTCGTCGGTCTCAAGGTCTCCACCAAGGCCAACCTGGGGGCCTACCTGTCCACCTTCGCGACCTGCGTGCCGACCTACCTGTACGGCATCCTGTTCGCGGGGCCGTACACGACCCCGGCCATCTACGTGGAGGTCGAGGGGGTGTTCACCAACACCGTCCCTGTAGACGCGCTGCGGGGGGCGGGGCGGCCGGAGGCCACCTACCTGCTCGAGCGCCTGGTCGACAAGGCCGCCGCCGCGACCGGCATCGACCGGGTCGACATCCGGCGCCGCAACTTCATCCGCGAGTTCCCCTACCAGACCCCGGTCGCCCTCCAGTACGACCAGGGCGACTACGACGCCACCCTCGACCTCGCGCTGAGCGCCGCCGACTGGGACGGCTTCGAGGCGCGCCGGTCGGAGGCGGGCAGCCGCGGGAAACTGCGCGGCATCGGCATCTCGACCTTCATCGAGGCGTGCGGCATTGCGCCCTCGGCGGTGGTGGGGTCGCTGGGCGCGCGCGCCGGGCTGTACGAGGTGGGCAGCGTGCGCGTGCATCCCACTGGCTCGGTGTCGGTCTTCACCGGCACGCACAGCCACGGCCAGGGGCACGAGACCACCTTCGCCCAGATCGTCGCCGAGACGCTGGGCGTCGACTTCGAGGCCGTCGACGTGGTGCACGGCGACACCAACGCAATCCCCTTCGGCATGGGCACCTACGGGTCGCGCTCACTGGCCGTGGGCGGCACCGCCATCTACAACGCCGTGCAGAAGGTCATCGCCAAGGGCAGGAAGATCGCCGCCCATCTCCTGGAGGCCTCCGAGGAGGACATCGAGTTTGCCGACGGCAACTTCACGGTGGCCGGCACCGACCGCTCGAAGAGCATCGGCGAGGTCGCGCTGACCGCGTATGTGCCCCACAACTATCCCGAGGGCCTCGAGCCCGGCCTCGAGGAGACCGCGTTCTACGATCCCCTCAACTTCACCTTCCCCGCCGGCACCCACATCGCCGAGGTGGAGGTGGACCCCGAGACCGGCGTAGTCGAGCTGGTGAGCGTGACCGGCGCCGACGACGTCGGGCGCATCATCAACCCCATGATCGTCAACGGGCAGCTGCACGGCGGCCTGGCCCACGGCATCGGACAGGCGCTGCTCGAGCACTGCGAGTACGACGCGGAGGGCCAGCTGGTGACGGGTTCGTACATGAACTACACCATGCCGCGCGCGGGCGACCTGCCCAACTTCAACATCAACCACAACACGACCCATTGCACGCATAACCCGTTGGGGGTGAAGGGAGTCGGCGAGGTCGGCTCGATCGGCGTTCCGCCCGCGGTGATCAACGCGGTGGTCGACGCGCTGAGCCCGCTGGGCGTGACCCACATCGAGATGCCCGCCACATCGGAGCGGGTTTGGCAAGCGATTCAGGCCGCACAGGCCCAGGACTGACCGGAGAGCGAACGTGGACGATTTTCAATATCACGCACCGTCTTCGGTTGACGGTGTCCTGAGCGCCCTCAGGGGCGCGGACGACGGCAAGGTGCTGGCGGGGGGCATGAGCCTGCTGCCCGTCATGAAGCTGGCCATGGCCGCCCCGAGCGATCTGGTGTCGCTGCGCAACGTGCCGGGACTGAGCGACATCGAGGATCACGGGCACTGCCTCAAGATCGGCGCGTGTTGCACGCACGCGCAGGTTGCGGCGTCGAGCGTGGTGCGGGAGCGCATCCCGGCGCTGGCGGCGATGGCCGGCCGCATCGGCGACCCCCAGGTGCGCAACCGCGGCACCATCGGCGGCTCGGTGGCCCACAACGATCCCGCGGCGGACTATCCGGCGGCGTGCGTCGGGCTGGGCGCGACCATCATCACCGACCGGCGCAAGATCTCCTCGGACGACTTCTTCGGGGCGATGTTCGAGACGCCGCTGGAGGAGGATGAACTGGTCACCGCCGTGTGCTTTCCGATCCCGGACCGGGCCGCCTACGCGAAGTTCGAGAACCCGGCGTCGAAGTACGCGGTCGCGGGGGTGATGGTGGCCGAGGATTCCGATGGCGTGCGGGTCGCGGTGACCGGCGCGGGCGCGGGCGTCTTCCGTGTGGCGGAGATGGAGGCCGCGCTGGCGGACGACTTCTCGGCCGATGCGGTCGCGGGCATCGGCGTATCTTCGGACGGGCTGCTGTCCGACAACGTGGCGGGCGCCGAGTACCGGGCCCATCTGGTCACGGTGATGGCGAAGCGGGCCGTGGAGGCCTGCGGCTAGCGGGACCGCACGAACCGGCAGATGGACGAAACAGAGAGGGCGCGGGGCCGCGCTGAGCAGAGCGGTCCTGCGCCCTCGCCGCGTTCGGTCGACGACGGGGGCGGTCCTGCACCCCTTCCCCGGTCCGTGGACGACGCCGTGGCGCTGCTCGGCGGCCAGGGGTATGTCGCGGACGCGAGCCTCGGGACCGCTCTCTTTCTGGCGCTCGAGCTGGGCCGTCCCCTGTTCCTGGAGGGAGAGGCGGGGGTAGGCAAGACCGAGCTGGCCCGGTCGGTGGCGGGCGCGCTGGGCAAGCCCCTGGTGCGGCTCCAGTGCTACGAGGGGCTGGACATGGCCGCGGCCGCCTACGAGTGGAACTTCGCGAAGCAGATGATCCACATCCGGGCCGCGGAGCTGGGACGGGATCTGGAGCCGGGACGCGGCGTCCAACCGGGGGCCGGCGCGGCGGGCAGCGACGGCACCAGAGGCGAAGGCTCGACACACCTCTCCGAGCGCGGTTCACTTCCGGCGGTCGAAGGCGACGTTTTCGGCGAGGAGTTCCTGATCCGGCGTCCGCTGCTGCAGGCGCTGGACCCGGCGGACGGGGTGGCGCCCGTGCTCCTCATCGACGAGCTGGACCGCAGCGACGAGCCCTTCGAGGCGTATCTCCTGGAGGTGCTCTCGGACTTCCAGATCACCATCCCCGAGCTGGGCACCATCCGGGCGGAGACTCCGCCGGTGGTGGTCATCACCTCGAACCGCACCCGTGAGATCCACGACGCCCTCAAGCGCCGCTGCATCTACCACTGGATCGACTATCCGACGGCGGAGCGGGAGATGGCGATCCTCGCGTCGCGGGTGCCGGAAGCGCCGGAGGGGCTGAGCACCCAGGTCGTGGGTTTCGTGCGCAAGGTGCGCGAGATGGAGCTGTTCAAGCGGCCCGGCGTGGCCGAGACCCTGGATTGGGCGCGCGCCCTGATGGCCCTGGACCGCCGGGTACTCGACCGCGAGACGGTGAACCGCACGCTGGGCGTGCTGCTCAAGTACCAGGACGACCTCGAGCAGCTGCGGCGGGACGGGGGCCTGGAGGAGGCGATGGCGGGGGCGGAGTAAGCCAGGCCGGGTCGGCCCTTTTTCTGCCGGAGCAGGGTATTCCGCAGGGCACTCGCGGCACTCGCCGCATCCGAACGCCCCGAAGGAGCCAGACAAGTGCACTTGCCACGACCTTCGTCCGCCTTGCCGGGGCGGATGCTGTTGCTCATTGCTTCCCTGATCGTCGTTACGACTGCACTCCCCGCCGCGGCCCGTGCCCAGACGCCACCGGACATCCCCGCTCCGAGCGACGCCCTCTACGAGGTGCGGCTCGGTGACGGCTCCGTGATCTACGCGCGCGTCGTGGAGTTCGACGAGGCGCGGGTGGTGTTCGAGACCGTGGGCGGTGCCCGCCTCGATGTCGAACGGACCGGGATCGAGGGCATCCGTCCGGCTCGTGGACAGGTCGTCGACGGCGAATTCCGCACCGAGGATCCCGGCGCTACCCGGCTGTTCTTCACCTCGACCGGGCGCTCGCTCGAACGCGGGGAGTCGTACGTCGGCACATACGTGGTCGTCCTGCCGTTCGCCGCGGTCGGAGTGACCGACCGTTTCACGATCGTTGGCGGGGCCCCCGTTCTCTTCGGCGAGCTCGAGCCGTTCTACCTCGGTCCGAAGGTGCAGATTCTCCGTCACCTCGAGGTACAGGCCTCCATCGGAACCCTCGCCTTCTTCTTCGACGACGAGGTGGTCGGGGTCGCCTACGGGGTGGCCACGTTCGGAGACACGGACGATGCCCTGTCCGCGGGAATCGGCTACTTCTATTCGGGAGACGAGGTCCTGAACGAGCCGGCGTTCATGGTGGGGGGCGAAACCCGGGTCAGCCGCAGGATCAAGCTCCTCACCGAGAACTACATCCTTCCCGACGCCGTGGGCGTCGTCCTGTCCGGGGGAGTTCGGATCATCGGAGACCGCTTCAACACCGAGGTCGGAGCCATGGGCGCCATCGCGGACGGCGGCGACGGCGGTTGCTGCGTCCCGCTCATCAATTTCTCGTACTCGTTCGGGAGATAGGCTGGCCCGTGGGCAACAGCAAAAGGCGAGTCATGCCACGGATCCGAGCCATCGACATTGCGCGCAACGCGCTCGCCCCATCGGAGCTCCGGCCGGCAGCCAGCGGTTCGAGACCACTGAGCAGCAGGCCGGGGATAGCCGGGCCTGCTCTCTGTTTGCTCCTCGCCCTGAGTTCCGCCTGCGACGCGCCGGTCCCGGACTTCACGCCCATCGCCTTCGACCGGGTTCAGCCGGAGCTGTTCGAGACGCCCGGGGCCCAATCCAATTCCTGGGTCGACTACGACGGGGACGGCGACCTCGATCTGTTCGTCGGGATGCGCTACACGCCCAATCGCCTCTACCGAAACGACGGGGGGAGCTTCGTGGACGTGGCGGCGGAGGTCGGGCTTGCAGACCTCGAGGATACGCGGGCGGGCGCGTGGGGAGATTATGACGGAGACGGGGATCCGGACCTCTATGTGGGGTACCCGGCCACCGCGGGCGCGCCCAACCGGCTCTACCGCAACGACGGCGGCAGCTTCGCAGACGTTGCGCCCGGCCTGGGCGTCGACCTGGTGGGCACCAGTCGCCAGCCCAGCTGGGTCGACTATGACGGGGACGGCGACCTCGACCTCTTCGTCGCGCTGCGCGACCAGCCCAACCGGATGTTCCGCAACGACGGGGCGCCCGGTGACAGCGCCCCGGTGGCTGGAGGTGCTCCGGCATGGACCTTCACCGACGTGACCGCGGAGTCGGGGCTGGGAGATCCGCGCCGCACCGTTGGGGTCGCATGGTTCGACTACGACCGGGACGGCGATCTGGACGTCCACGTGTCCAATCAGAACGGTGACGAGGACGCCTTCTACCGCAACGAGGGCGACGGCACCTTCGTGGATGTCGCTCCGGCGCTCGGCATGAACCACCCCGGGCGGGGCACGGAATACGGCAGCGTGGCGGCGGCCGTGACCGACTACGACAACGACGGCGACCTGGACCTGTTCGTCGCCACCTACGGGCCGGACATCCTGTGGAGCAACAACGGCGACGGGACCTTCACCGACGTGACCGATCCGGCCACGCTGGGCGTCGATTACCACTCCACCTCGGCCGTCTGGGGGGACGCGGACCACAACGGCCTGCCCGACCTCGTTGTGACGTCCTACCTGTCGGGCATCGCCGCAGTCGAGGACCACCTGTTCATGAACGCCGGGGGCGGCCGCTTCCACAACGCGCTTCCGGCGAACCTCCTCGAACACGGCCCGAGTCACGGCGTGGCCTGGGCGGACTTCGACCGCGACGGCGACCTGGACCTGTCGATCGCCAACAACGACGAGACCGGTGGCACGCACCACCTGTACCGCAACCTGCTCGCCCCCGGAGCGGCTGCCCGTTCCCTGCAGGTCGCGGCCGCCGACCCCACGGGACGGTCGGTGGTGCCCGGCGCGGAAGTGCAGCTCCTCGATCACGACACCGGGGCGCTTCTGGGCACGCGCCTGATCGACACCGGGGGAGGCTACTGCTCGCAGGGTGCCGCGCCCGCCCACTTCGGCCTTCCGCCGGGCGTCGAGCGCGTGGACGTGCGCGTGACCTTCGTCGCGGATGGCCGAAGGTCCACCGTGGTGCGGGAGGCCGTCCTTCCGGCCGACTACCGGGGCCGCTGGCTCATCGTGCCCCGGGAGCGCTGATCCACCACCGGGCGTTGCCCCCAGCGCTCACGCGCCGCGACGGCTGACCAGGTCTTCTTGCTGACCCATAGATATGGCTGCTATCATATGGCTGACCCATATCTTCTTCAGGGGAACCGATCTCATGAAAACGACCCTCAACCTGAACGACCACATCCTGCGGCGGGCCAAGCGTCGTGCCAGGAGAGATGGCACAACGCTGACGCGCTTCGTGGAGGATGCGCTGCGGACCAGGCTGATGGAGGATTGCCGCAAACCGGCCTTCAAACTGGTGCTTGAGACCGTTCGTGGACACGCGCCGCCGAACGTCGACGTCTCCGACCGCGAGGCTCTCTATGACGTGATCGACCACGCATGATCGCCATCGATACCAACATCCTGATCTACGCGCACCGCGCCGAAACCACTCTTCACGAATCCGCGGCCACGAGACTGACCGAACTCGCGGAGGGAACCGGGCCCTGGGGGCTACCGGTCTTCTGCATCGCGGAGTTCTCGCGTGTGGTGACCCATCGAAGGGTATTCAACCCGCCCTCGACGATCGAAAAGGCGTTCGGCTTCATCGAAAACGTGGTTGCATCCCCCACATGCCGTGTCCTCCATCCCGGGACGGATTATCTCGCGCTGTTGGGCGAGACCGCTCGCCGCGCCGACGCGCGAGGCAATCTGATGTTCGATGCGCAACTGGCGGCACTGTGCACGGAACACGGCATCGGACGGCTTCTGACGAACGACCGTAACTTTGAGCGGTTCGATCACCTGGAGGTCATCTATCTTTAGACTGCGTTCGGGCACACACGCCCGAGCGCGGCCTCGCTCGAGATGAGGTACATCCTCTAGATTCGCGCGGCGCCTCCGGAAGCCGGGAAGAGAATCCTCACGCCTGGTCAGCCGTCCACCAATCCTTCACCGGCAAGCCACCGCCGCGTATGCGCCGACAGCCCACCGACCCCACCGGCAGGCTCGCCGACAACGTCGCCCGTTTCGTGCGCATGCTGCGCGCGGCCGGCATGCCGGTGGGTCCCGGCCACACCATCTCCGCGGCGCGTGCGCTGGGAGCCGTCGACACCACCGAACGGAGCCAGTTCTACTGGGCGCTGCACGGGACCCTGGTCTCGGCGCCGGAACAGCGCGCCATCTTCGACAGCGCCTTTCGTCTCTTCTGGCGGGATCCGCTGGGGCGGGACGAGGCCCTGCAGGCGCTGCTCTCCACGTCGCGCATGGGCGAGGGCGAGGCGGGCGAACGGGCCCCGGCCCGACTGTCGCCGGGAACGGCCCCGGGGTACGCGGAAGCCGTTCGCGCGCGGGAAGGCGAGGAGATCTCCGTGCGCATGGCCTTCTCCCCGTCGGAGGTGCTGCGCACCAAGGATTTCGAGCAGATGACCGCGGCGGAGGTCCGGCAGGCCAGAGAGGCGCTACGCCACCTGAAGCTGGACTTGCGCCCGATCCCGACGCGTCGCTTTCGCCCCGATCCCCACGGCACCGGGATCGACGCGCGCCGCACGTTGCGCGCCAGCCTGCGCACCGGCGGGTACCCCATGTCCCTGAAGCGCCGCGCGCACGCCACGCGCCGCCCGACGCTGGTGGCCATCTGCGACATCTCGGGGTCGATGGAGACCTATTCACGCATCCTGCTGCACTTCTTCCATACGCTGACCAATGCCGGCGAGCGCATCCACACCTTCCTCTTCGGCACCCGGCTCACAAACGTCACGCGCCTGCTTCGAGACCAGGACGTGGACCGGGCGATGGACCGCGTGGGGCAGACGGTGCTCGACTGGTACGGCGGCACGCGCATCGGGGCGGCGCTGCGGGCCTTCAACCTGCACTGGTCCCGGCGCCTGCTGGCGGAGGGCACGGTGGTGCTGCTGGTGACCGATGGGCTCGACCGGGAGGGGGCCAGCGGGATCGCCTTCGAGGCCCGGCGG
The DNA here is from genome assembly GCA_002238605.1 of BD2-11 clade cluster bacterium bin43. Classification (GTDB taxonomy): domain Bacteria; phylum Gemmatimonadota; class Gemmatimonadetes; order Longimicrobiales; family Gaopeijiaceae; genus BD2-11. Next base: position 113,331 of record MPMR01000010.1, read on the forward strand.
CTGAGGAAGTCGTGCCGGCGGCTGATCTGGCTCAATCCGCTGCTGCGCTTCGAGAAGTTCGCGCCCCGGGCCGCGGGCATCCGGGCGCTCCTGCCCGAAGTGGACGAGCATCGGCCGGTGCATGACCTGGCGAGCGTGGAGGCCCTGGCGAGAGCGTTGGGGCATGCACCCGTCCCTTGATCCGTCGACACGCGTTTTTCGCAACTGAGCGGGCCGCGTACGGCCGCCGGATCGCCCGGTTGATCGGAATCTGCGGCGTCGCCGGCATCCTCGCGCTGCCGGGGCGGGCGGCGGCGCAGAACGCTGGAAGCATCTTCGGGCGCGTCGTCGACGCATCCACCGGCGAAGCGCTCCAGGATGCGCTCTTCACCGTCGAGGGCACGGAGCTCCGGACCTCTTCCGCGCCCGATGGCCGCTTCATCCTGGTGGCGGTGCCCTTTGGCGACCGGTCGGTGACCGTCTCCCTGCTCGGCTACACCACCACGACCCTCGAGGGCGTCCGCGTGCGGCCGGGACAGCCTGCCCGCGTCCTCGTCGAGCTGGAGCCCGAGGCCCTGGAACTCGACGAAGTCCGGGTCGAGGTCGAGCGCGTCCGCCTGGTGGAGCCGGAGGTGAGCGCAACCCACGAGCTGATCCAGGCGAGGGAGTTGCGCGAGCTGCCGATCGACGAGGTCTCCCAAGCCACCGAGCTGGCGCCGGGGGTCAGCGATGGCCACTTCCGCGGCGGGCGCATCGGACAGGAAGCCTACGTGGTCGACGGGCTGGAGTTCAAGAACCAGTTCGAGGCGTCGTTCCAGGGTCCCGCGCTGGAGCACCCCTCCGACGCTCTCGAGGAGATCGAGGTGGTGACCGGGGGACTTGGAGCCCGCTTCGGATCGGCGCTCTCGGGGGTGGTGCACTACACGACAAGGCGTGGAGATCCGGAGCGTTGGCGGGGGACGGCGGCCGTGCGCACCGACCACTGGGCGCCGGAGCAGTTCTTCCGGGGATTCACGGCGCTCACGGTTTCCGGAGGCGGACCGGCGCCGGTGCTCGGACGGGGATCGGTTGTGTTCGCGAGCGTGCTCGCGCAGGGCATGCTGGATGCGGAGCCGCGCGCGCGCGGCCTGACCTGCCTCCGGCCGGGCGACGGCGATGCCGAGATGGACGCGCTCGTCGACCGGGTGACGGGAGATCCGGCCACCGCTGGGCTGGCCTGTCCCTATACGGCGGCCGCCTTCCCCCACCAGGCCGGCGACAAGCTGCTGGCGTTCGCGCGCATCGACCGGCCGATTGCCGACGGCCTGGCCCTCACGACCACGCTCCTGCACAACCGGGTGCAATCCGGGCTGTATACCTCCGAGTTCAAGTACAACCGCGACTATCAGCTCGGGCAACGGGCGGACGGCACGCTCGCCGCCGCATCGCTGGATTGGTCCCGGCAGGGGCTCGGAGGGGGCGCGCATGTTACGGTGCGGGGCTCCGCCATGCGGCTGGACCGCTACCTGGGAGTGGTCGACCCGGACTCCCGGGCGGGCCGCCGCACCCTCGCGGGGTTCGGACCTGCGGGCCTTTCCTTTCTGGGCGAGGCGTTCGTGCGCAGCCCGGTGCAGGACCAGTTGAGGTCCGGGACTCCCGTGCCCGGATACGCTCTTCCCGGCGGCTCCGTCGGATCTCCCTTCGGACCGGCCGCGGAGGGCATCTTCTTCACCGAGGGAACCCCGGGCATCGCCAACTGGGCGCGCACCGAGTTCGTCGGCGCCGACCTGTTCGCCGAGCTGCTGTCATCCGCGGGTCACGTCCTCGGCGCGGGAGTCGGGACCAAGCTCTATCGCGTCGAATCCTACGAGCGGGCAAGAAGCTTCCTGGCCGGATCCTCGCCCAGCTACGCCCTCTTCCATCCAGGTTCGGTGAGCGCCTTCGTGGACGCGCGCCTCGCCGCCGAGGACGAGATCACCCTCACCTTCGGAGGCAGGATCGACGCCTTCCGGGCGGGCCTCGATTACCGGCACCACCGGGTGGATTTCCTTGCACCGGGGGCGCGCGCGGGCTGGAAGATCGGACTCGCCCCGCGCATCGGCGTGTCGGGGCCGGTTCCGGGGACGGAGGGCCGGCTGGCCTTCCGCTTCAACTACAGTCAGGTTGCGCAGCCTCCCGACTTCCGCTTCTTCCTCGACACCACGCTCGGCGATTCGCTGCGAACCGACATTCGCCGCCAGGGCAACCCCGATCTGGCATTCGAGAAGGGGACCAGCCTCGAGTTCGGGATGACTCATCAGATCGGTGAGAGCGCGGGCGTCTCCGTGGTCGGGTTTCGAAAGGAGCTGAACAATCTCGTGACCGGCAGCCTGCGGTTCGGCGGGTTCGGGAAGGGCCAGTTCACGGGAGGGGACTTCGGAACGGTCCGGGGCGCGGAGATGTCGGTGCGGGCTCGGTGGCCGTTGCTGCGCCTCCGTCTGGGCTACTCGCTTCAGAAGGCGGTGGGCGTGGTTTCGACGGCGCTCGACGCCGAGATCGAGGAGCTCGACGCGCCCCGGGAGGAGTTTCCTCTTGCGTTCGACCGGAGGCATTCCGCGAACCTGGCCGTCTTCGCGGGTCGTGCGGCCGGGGAGGGCGACCGCCGATGGGGCATCGCTCTCGCCACCGTCGCGAAGAGCGGTTATCCGCTGGACCGCGAGCTCCTGGCTCCGGAGCGCGAGGGCGAACGCCGCGATCTCGACCGCTTCCTGCCCTGGATCGTGCAGCTTGACCTGCGGGCCACGCTCGAACTCGGCGACCTGCCCGTTTGTTCAGACTGCCGCTGGCGGATCGTGGTTGACGGCCGCAACCTCCTCGACCGTGACAACGTCCTGGCGCTCCGCCGTGACACCGGCACGATTGCGCCCCCCGCGTCGACGGTTCTCGAATTGGCGCGGGGCGCCCCGGGCGGCTCCATCCCGCGGGAGTCGCCGCGCTACAGCGCGCTCGCGGATCTGGACGGCAACGGCCGCATCACCGATCTGGAGTATCGAACGGTGCGGTTGGCGGCGGCCCTGGACCGCATGGATCCGTCCCTGTTCTACGACGAACCCCTTCAGCTGAGACTGGGTGTCGAGGTGGCCTTCCGATGATGCGGATGCGTCGGGGCGCGTGGATGGCGCTGGGGGCCCTGTGCGCTCTTGGCTGCAGGGAAGCCACGGCTCCATTCGACTCGGCGGATCGTCCGACGCTCGAAGTGGAGGGGCCGCGCCAGCTCACCTTCTCCGCCCTCGACGAGCGAACGCCGGTCTGGCTCGGGCCCGACTCGCTGGCGTATGCGGCGGAGGGTCTCGCGCCTTTTGCGGAAGGTCGGGGCGTCCTGATGAAGATCGCGGCGACGGGCGGGGCCGCGGAGGCACTGCTCCCGGCGTTCCAGTTTCCCGGTGGCCCGTCACGCTGGCTGACCAGCCCGGCGCCGTCCCCCGCCGGAGACCGGGCAGCCTACGTGGAGATATGGGCCGTGGCCGACGGTCAGCTTTGTCCGGCGATCGCCGTGGTTTGCGATCCCTCCGGCGCTCAGCCGATCGCCTCACGCCTGGGCGAGATCCGGCTTCACCTCATGGATCGGGAAGGAGGAGGCTCGCCGGAACCCGAACGCTCGCTGGTGGTGCCGCTCGAGGGACGCGAGTTCGTACCTGTGCGCGGCGATCCGTTTCTGCCGGGCTTCTTCCGCATCCGCTACTACCCTTTCCAGCGCCTGTTCCACGAGGAGAATCCACCCCTCTTCCGGCCCGATTGGCATCCGGGCGGGACTCGTGTCGCATTCAGCGACGGGCTCCGGGTACTCCTCTGGGACCCCGCCTCCCCCCAGGCGGAAGCGGTGCCCGGCACCGACGGCGGCGTTTCTCCCGCGTGGTCGCCAAACGGCGAGTGGATCGCGTTCACAAGGCTGGTTCGGGGTGACCCGATTGCCGCGAGCTGCACCCACTCGGGGTTTCTGGGCCCGGTCTGCCGGCAGGAGCGGGTGGACTACGAGGTCCGGGATCGCAGGATCGCACTGGTGCGGCCGGATGGTTCGGAGATTCGCGAACTGGGGTCAGGAGAGGAGCCCGCCTGGACGCCCGACTCGGGCCGGCTGGTCTTCCGGCGGGACGGGCGTCTGTGGACGGTTTCCGCAGGAGGGGGGGCGGCGACTCCGGTTCCCGGCACCGAGGGCGCCCGCGAGCCAGCGATTTCCCCCGATGGGGGCCGGTTGGCGTACGTCCGGTTGTTGAGCGGCGGGAAGCACGACCTCTGGGTCGTCCCGTTTGAGGGAGGAGGATCGTGATCGTCGGATGGGCCGCTGGCAGCGGGAGGCTTGTTGGGCCCGGAGGAGGAGCCGCGACGGGCGGCGGGCTTGTTGGGCCCGGAGGAGGAGGCGCGACGGTTGGCGGGCTCGCACTGGTGCTGGCGGCCGCGCTTGCAGGGTGCGGTGATCCGGTCGTGATTCTCGGGGACGCGCCCGGCGTCATGCGGGTCGTGGCCGGGACGCCCGACGACCTCGAGCCCGCGGAGCGCGTGCCCGCCACCGACCTCGATCTGTCCTCGCCGCGCGGCCTGGCGTTGGGCGCCGACGGGACGCTCTACATCGCCGACCGCCTCGCGGCCCGCATCCTGGCAGTGCACCCCGACGGCGATGTGGTCACCCTGGTGGATCACCGCACATGCGGGGGTCCGGCCGCCTGCATGCGACGTCCCGAAGGGCTCGCGCTCGGCCCCGACGGCACCCTGCTGGTGGCGGACGGCCAGGCGGGCAGGATCTTCAGGGTGACGCCGGGTGCGGTTGGCGATGGAGCGGTCTCCGTTGTGGCCGGCGACCCCGGAGGCGTGCCTCCGGCAAGCGGCCTGCCGGCCACCGAGGCTCGCTTCGCGGAGCCCGCCGGCGTGGCGGTGTCCGGGACGGGTGACGTGTTCGTGAGCGACTGGCCCGAGCGGCGCGTGTGGCGCATCGCCCGGGGCGGTACCCTCTCCCCGGCCGTGGGAAACGGACGCGCGGGCAGCTCCGGTGACGGCGGGCTCGCCACCGGGGCCCGCCTGCGAGCACCTCGCGGGCTGGCGGTCGCGGGAGGACGTCTCTACGTCGCCGACGCGGCCGACCAGCGCGTCCGGGCAGTCGACCTGGAAACGGGCATCATCGCGCCGGTTGCCGGCTCCGGGACACCGGGCTTCACCGGCGACGGCGGACCGGCCGTCCGTGCGAGGCTCGCCTTCCCGGAGACCGTCGTGGCCGTCGACGGCGGAGCGACGCTCTTCATCGCCGACCGCGGGAATCGCCGGGTTCGCGCCGTCGATACCGCCACCGGAGTCATCCGCACGTTCGCCGGCAACGGCGCGTCGGACTACAATGGCTCCGGGCTGGAGGCCGGCGAGACCGCGCTGGCTGCTCCGGCGGGCCTTGCCTCCGACCTTGGCTTCCTCTTCATTGCCGACGACCAGCTCAACCTGGTGTGGCGGACCCCGATCCGATTCTGAGCCCCGCTGCGGCTCGCCAGGAAGAATCATCTCCAACCAGGGACCGGGCGATCGAAACGTGACCCTTCCACTTTCGCACCCGCGGTCATCCGCCCGGGCGTGCATCGCCGTCGCTACGCTCTTCATGGGACTCGCCACGGGATGCGCCCCTGCAGAGGTCGGCCCCGCGCCCATCGTCCGGGACAGCGTCGGCGTCGAGTTCGTGCGCCACGGCCGGCTGGTCGACTACGGCCGACCTGTCTATCCGGCCGAGTACATCATCGCCATCGGGGACATGGAGGGTCCTCCCGAGATGCTCTTCGCCGAGGTGGCCGGGGTCGAGCTGCTGGATGACGGTACGATTGCCGTCCTCGACCGGGAAGCGGCCGAGGTGCGGCAGTTTGCGCCGGACGGCTCCTTCATCCGCCGCATCAGCCGCAGGGGCTCCGGACCGGGCGAGATCAGCGGCGACCTTACAGTGGCGATGGTCGGCATCGGCGCAGGACGCCTGCTCCTGCCCGACGCCATCAACCAGACCGTGAGCATCTTCGGCCGGGACGGCAGCCTCCTCGAATCGCACCGGTGGGACATCCTGCAGACGTACATGCCGGAATGGCGGGCCGCCAGCGACACGACGCTCGCCGTGCACCTCTGGTCCGCAGCAGCCCCGTGGCACGTGCTCGCGCACAGGGCCGTCACCGGCGCGCTGCTCGACACCCTGGCCGTGTTCGTGGTGCGGTCGCCGGTCAGTCCCGTGGACAGGCGCTTTCCGGTCTGGGGGGACATGATCGTCTGGTCCACGCGCGAGCCGGACGAGGTCGTCGCCGGCTGGATGTCCGAGCCGTGGGTCACCCTCTTCCGGCGCGGCGATCCCGTGCGCAGGATCTCATGGGACCGCGACGAGGAACTGCTGGATGAGGAACAGCAGGAGATCCTCCTCGGCATCGTCGCCCGGGGCATGGACCCGAGCGAAACCCCTCCGGACCTGCGCACCCGGGTGCGCCTGCCCGAGCGGCTGCCGGCGGTAGCCGACATAGAGGTCGGCGCGGAGCTCATCCTCGTCCAGCGCGTCCGGTCCGTCGAGACGCTGGATCAGCGCATCACCTACGTCAACCGGGGACCATCTGGCTTCGGCGGCCCGCTGTGGGACGTCTTCACCTTCGAAGGCGACTACCGGGGCGTGCTCGACCTGGGTGCCCCGGCCGATGTATTCGACATTCGCGGCGATACCATCCTGGGCGTGCGCGAGGACAGCCTCGGGGTTCAGCAGCCCTTCCTGGCCCGGCTGCCGGCGGAGCTGCGGGAACCGCGCTGAGGCTCGGGGCTCATTCCGCCTTCGTCAGGCTCATCGGGCCGCGGCGGGTGCCCGTGCCCCGGACTGTCCCTTCCGCTCAAGGGTCAGAGCAGCCGAATCGGTCCCGGATAGCGCCCGATCAGCGGATCGAGCGTAAGCAGGGTCAGCCCTTCGATCTGCGCCTGCGCCACCAGGATGCGGTCGAAGGGATCGCTGTTGACCGGAGGCAGCAGGTCCGCCGCCACGGCGTGGGAGCTGGCGACGGGGAGTTCCGTGTACCCGTTCTCGAGCAGTCCCCGTCGCAGGAGGCGCGGATCGACGCGGTAGTCCTCGCGCCCCAGCCCGTTCTTGATCGCCACCTCCCAGAGGGATCCGGCGCTGAACGCGAGGTCCGATTCGGGATTCTCCAGAAGGGTGCGCGCGACGCTTGGAAGCCGCTCGGGCATGCCCGCGGCATAGAGCAGCAGGTGGGTGTCGAGAAGAAACGTCATGGTCTGCCCTCGAAAGATGCCTCGATCTTCTTCCTGCCCATGCGATCGAAATCGGGTGGAAGCGTGACGTGCCCGGCGAGGAAGCCCAGGCGCCGTGCGGCTCCGTCCTCGTCCCCGTCCACCGCCGTCACCTTGACCAGCGGCTTGCCCGCGCGGGCGATGATGAACGGCTCTCCGTCGACGGCCTCCCGTACCAGGCGCGAGAGGTGCGTCTTGGCTTCATGCATGTTGTAGGTGCGCATGACGATGGCTCCCGTAAGCGGATGAACTTAGGTCAGTAAACTAAGTCTTGTCGTTCCGGTGCCGCAAGGCCTCGCGCGCGGTCCCGGCCTGCATCGCGAGTCCCACCCGCTCCTGGCCATCCCGGGGCCCTATCGCGCCAGCGGCGACGCCCCCGGATTGCGAATGCCGTCGATGATCTGCGCCAGAATGGAGAAGGCGATTTCGGCGGGGGTGCGGGCGCCGATGGGGAGCCCCACCGGGCTGTGGATGCGCGCTACCGCTTCCGGGCCGAAGCCGGCCTCGACGAGGCGCTCCCGGCGCTGCCGGCGGGTGCGGCGTCCGCCCAGCGCGCCGATGTAGAAGGCGTCGCTGCCGAGCGCGGCGGTAAGCGCCGGGTCATCGATCCTGGGATCGTGGGCGAGCACCACCACCGCGCATCGGTCGTCCAGTTCGATCCGCTCCAGCGCCTCGTCCGGCCACGCCCGAACCAGCTCGGCGGCAGGGAAGCGCTCGCGGGTCGCAAAGCCCGCGCGCGGGTCGATGATGGTGGCGGGAAGGCCGACCTCCGGGGAGGTGCGCGCCAGTACCTGGGCGATGTGCACCGCCCCCACCACCAGCAGTCTGCGGGGCACCGTGTACGGGCGGAGAAGGACGGGACCATCGGCGGTCTCGGCCACCCGGGCCTCCTCGGCGCGCAGGGCGGCGTAGACCTGGTCGGCCGAGACGCCCTCCATGGACCGCGGTTCGCGTGCCCCGGCGGGCCCGATTCTCAGCAGCTCCTGGGCGCCGTCGCTCAGCCGGGTCGCCAGGACGACGCTGCGCCCCGACCGCTGCGCTTCAAGAAGGGTGCCGAGGAGGGCGGATTTCACGGATCAGCGGACCGCTTCGACGTAGATCTCCACCTCGCCGCCGCACGCGAGCCCGACTTCCCACGCCATCTCGTTGGTGACGCCGAACTTGAGCCGCTGCGGATCGCCGGATTCGATGACCTCCATCGCGGCGTGGATGACGGCCGATTCCACGCATCCGCCGGAGACCGATCCGGTGAAATCCCCGCCGTCGGCCACCGCCATGTGGCTTCCGGCGCGGCGCGGCGCCGAGCCCCAGGTGCGCGTGACCGTCGCCAGCGCCACCCGGCGCCCATCGCGCAGCCAGCCGGCGGCCTGCTCCAGGACCGGATCCGCGCTCGTGTGTCCGCCGTCAGATGGTGCCATGGCCCCAAGTTGCCCCGACTGCCCGCGCGCGCGCAACGTTTTGGATGGCTGTGCTATCATATTTTCCGGGAAGCGACGCGCAGGTCCGCTGTCACCCGCCGCGCCGTAGATTCGTCGCGGCGGCGCCTGCTTGAATCGTCGCGGCGCGCGTCCTCGATTCGACATCCACATGATCCGAAAAGGCACATGACCACCTCAACCAGACACGACATCGCCGCCATCCAGGACAAGATCCGCGAGGAGAGCGCCTTCGTGGAGCGCCTGCTGGATGAAGTCGGGCGCGTGATCGTGGGCCAGCGCTACATGGTGGAGCGGCTGCTGATCGGCCTGCTCTCCGACGGGCACGTGCTCCTGGAAGGCGTGCCCGGGCTCGCGAAGACCCTGACCGTGCGCACCCTGGCGGCGGCCATCCGCACCTCCTTCCAGCGCATCCAGTTCACGCCCGACCTGCTGCCCGCGGACCTCATCGGGACCCTGGTCTTCGACCCCAGGGAGTCCGACTTCAAGACCCGCAGGGGCCCCATCTTCGCCAACATCATCCTCGCCGACGAGATCAACCGCTCTCCGGCCAAGGTCCAGGCGGCGCTGCTGGAGGCGATGCAGGAGCACACCGTCACCATCGGACAGACCACCTTCCCGCTCGACGATCCCTTCCTCGTGCTCGCCACCCAGAATCCCATCGAGCAGGAGGGCACCTATCCCCTGCCGGAGGCCCAGGTGGACCGCTTCATGCTGAAGCTCGCGGTGGGCTATCCCGACAAGGATGAGGAGCTTGAGATCATGCGGCGCATGGCGACGGGGCCTGCGCGCGAGGTGACTCCGGTGGTGCGTCCCGACGAGATCCTGCGGGCGCGCGACGCCGTCGAGATGGTGTACATGGACCCCCAGATCGAGCGCTACATCGTCGACCTGGTGTTCGCGACCCGCGATCCGGCCGCCTGCGGGCTGGACGACCTGGTGCAGCTCATCGCGTACGGCGGTTCACCGCGGGCGAGCATCTGCCTGGCGAAGACGGCGAGGGCGCACGCTTTCCTGCGCCGGCGCGGCTACGTGACCCCGGAGGACGTGCGCTCGGTGGGGATGGATGTGCTCCGCCACCGGGTGCTGGTCACCTACGAGGCGGAGGCGGAGGAGGTCACCCCGGAGGATGTGGTGACGCGCATTCTGGACAACATCGAGGTGCCGTGACCGAATGATCGCCAGCGAAATCCTTCGCAAGGTCCGCCGTATCGAGATCACCACCCGGGGTCTCGTGAACGAGGTCTTCTCCGGCGAATACCACTCCGTCTTCCAGGGACGGGGCATGAATTTCGCGGAGGTGCGCGAGTATCAGTACGGGGACGATATTCGCAGCATCGACTGGAACGTGACGGCGCGCACCGGCACCCCGTTCGTGAAGGTGTTCGAGGAGGAGCGCGAGCTCACCGTCATGCTGGTGGTGGACGTGAGCGCCTCGGGCAACTTCGGGACGCGGGTGCGCATGAAGGGCGACGTGGCGGTGGAGATCTGCGCCCTGCTGGCCTTCAGCGCGATCAAGAACAACGACAAGGTCGGGCTGATCCTCTTCAGCGACCGGATCGAGAAGTTCGTGCCTCCGCGCAAGGGGCGCCGGCATGTGCTGCGGGTGCTCCGGGAACTGCTGTATCATCGGCCCGACCGGAGCGGTACCGACATCCGGATGGCCCTCGAGTACCTGACGCGCGTGACCCGGCGGCGGGCGGTGGTGTTTCTGGTGTCGGATTTCCTGGCGGGCGGGTTCGGGCGCGCGCTCAACATCGCCGGGCGGCGCCACGACACCATCGCGGTGCGGGTGCGGGACCGGCGGGAGGCGGAGCTGCCTCCCATCGGGCTGGTGGAGTTCGAGGACGCCGAGACGGGAGAGCGGTTCGTGGTGAACACCTCGGACCGGAGCTTCCAGGAGGCCTTCGGGCGCAACCGGGCCGCGGTCGAGGAGGAACTCGAGCGGACGCTCCGCCACGGCAAGGTGGACCTGATCGACGTGCGCGCGGACCGGCCGTACGTGCGGCCCCTGATGCGCTTCTTCAAGGAGCGGGAGCGGCGGCGGCGATGAGGGGGTGGGCCACGTTGATGTCGAGGTGGGCGAGGCCGGGCGAGGCGATGACGTCCTGGGAACGTTGTGCCGGTGCGGCGCGGGTCGCCTTCTGTGCCGCGTTGATGGGGCTTCCGGCGGCGGGCGCCACCCCCACCCCCGCCTCCCCCCAGGAACTCCCCGCACCCCCCTCCCTCCGCGTGGCGGTCGACACCACCACGACCACGGTGGGCGGGCGCCTCCACCTGACCGTCGCGGTCGAACACGCTCCCGACGCGACCGTGCAGTGGCCCGACTCGCTCGACCTCGCGCCCTTCGAGGTGCTCGACGCGGTGGTGAACCCCACCACCCTGGCCGACGGCCGCGCCACCACCACGGCCGTGCTCACCCTCACCGCCTTCGAACTGGGCGAGCTGGAGATCCCGAGCTTCACGGTGGGAGTAGCCTCCCGCGGGGGCGTCAGCGACCTCGTCACCGACCCCTTCGGCATTGCCGTGGCGAGTGTCGGGCTCGACGAAGGGCAGGACATCCGCGACATCCGGGGCCCGCTCTCCATCCCGCGCAGCTGGCTTGCGATCGGCCTCTGGCTCCTCGCGCTCGTCCTGGCCGCGGGCGGCGGCTGGTGGCTCGCACGCCGCGCCCGGCAGCGCACGACCGACGAGGGCCCCGTCACCGAAGGCCCACCGCGCCCCGCGCACGAGACCGCTTACGAGGAACTCGAGTGGCTCGAATCGTCGGGGCTGCTGGCACAGGGGCGCATCAAGGAGTACCACATCGAGGTGTCGGACATCATCCGGCGCTACCTCGAAGGTCGCTACGCGATCCGGGCGCCTGAGATGACCAGCCGGGAGGTGCTCGAGCACCTGGAGCGCACCGACATCGCCTGGGACGTCCACGATCGTTTCAGCGCCTTCATGGAGCACTGCGACCTGGTCAAATTCGCAAAACACCGCCCGAGCCCGACCGCGTGCGCCCTGATCGTCCCGGATGCTCGCGCGCTCGTCGACGCGACCCTGCCCCCGCCGGAGCCCGAGCTGGATGAGGACACGGAAGGGGACAGGGGGCAGGACGGAGTGTCCCGCGACCAGGGAAGGAACGACGCGCGGGCCGAGGGCGAGCCGGAAGCGGCCAACAGCGGATCGGAAGCAGCCGAGCGCGGACCCGAAGCGGGCGACGCCGGACCGGAAGCGGCCGAGGGCGGGCCGGAAACAGGCGGGGGCGCGGGGGCGGACCAGGCTGGGCCGGAGCGCCAGAGCGTCACGGGGCGTGAGGGCGCGCAACCCCGGGTCATCCCGCTCGCGAGCGGAGAGGGACGATGAACTTCGCGTTCGCCGACCCCGCCTTCCTCTCGCTTCTGCTCGCGGTCCCCGCCCTGGCGTGGTGGTACTTCCGCCGCCGGACCCGCAGGGGCGGCTCGCTGGTGTATTCGGACCTCTCCGCCGTGCGCCGCGCCGACATCCGCCGGGGCGGACGCTGGCGTCACGTCCTGCCCGTGCTGCGCCTGCTGGCCATCGCCGCGCTGGTGGTGGCCTTCGCCCGGCCCCGCGCCGGCGTCACCAGCGAGAACGTCCTCACCGAGGGCATCGACATCGTGCTGGTGCTGGACATATCGAGTTCCATGCTGGCCGAGGACCTCGAGCCCAACCGCATCGACGCCGCCAGGCAGGTGGCGGCCGACTTCGTATCGGGACGGATCAACGACCGCATCGGCCTGGTGGTGTTCGCGGGGCAGGCCTTCACCCAGGTGCCGCTCACCCTCGACTACGGCGTCGTCCGCGACCTCATGGACGAGCTGGAGGTGGGAATGGTCGAGGACGGCACCGCCGTGGGGATGGGGCTCGCGACCGCGATCAAGCGGCTGAACGAGAGCGTGGCCGAATCGAAGGTGGTGGTGCTGCTCACCGATGGCCGCAACAACCGCGGCGAGATCGACCCGCTCACCGCCGCGCAGATGGCACAGGCCCTGGGCGTGCGGGTGTATACGATCGGGGCGGGATCGCGCGGAACGGCGCGCGTGCCGGTCGACGACCCGCTGCTCGGCCGTCGCTACGCCACCGTACGCGTGGACGTCGACGAGGAAACCCTGGCGGAGGTCGCCAGCACCACCGGCGGGCGCTACTTCCGGGCGACCGACACCGAGAGCCTGGCGAGCATCTACCAGGAAATCGACGAGCTGGAAACCACCGAGATCGAGGTGCAGAACTTCACCCGCTACACCGAGCTCTTTCACTTCCCTCTGGCGATCGGCCTCCTGCTTCTGCTGATCGAGGCCGGGCTCGCCAACACCGTCCTGCGCAAGCTGCCGTAAATGTTCAGATTCGGATCCGTCGAGCTGCTCTTCGGGCTGCTGCTGGTGCCCCTGCTGGCGCTGCTGCTCCGGCATGGAGCGCGCGCTCGTCGGCGGGCGCTGAACCGCTTCGGCGACAGCGAACTCGTGCAGCGGCTGGCGGCATCGGTGCACGCGCGCAACCGCACGCTGCGCACCTTCCTCCTGCTCGGGAGCGTTGGCCTCATGCTCACGGCGCTGGCCCGTCCTCAGTTCGGAACCCGCGTGGAGACCGTGCGCCGAGAAGGCAAGGACGTCGTCGTGGCGCTCGACCTGTCCCGCTCCATGCTCGCGGAGGACGTCGCCCCGAACCGGCTGCAGCGCGCCAAGCTGGAGATCCTGCGCCTGGTGGACCGGCTCGACGGCGACCGGGTCGGCCTGGTGGCCTTCGCCGGACAGGCCTTCGTGCAGAGCCCGCTCACCACCGACTACGCCGCCACCCAGCTCTTCCTGAGCGCCATGGACGTGGATCTGGTTCCGGTGCAGGGGACCAATCTGGGCGAGGCGATGAACGTAGCGCTCGACCTCTTCGACGAGGAGGTGCGCGAGTTCCGGGTACTCCTCGTCGTGACCGACGGGGAGGATCACGAGGGCGAGGTCGACCAGGCCATCCGGCGCGCCAACGATACCGGCGTGCGCGTCTTCACGGTGGGCATCGGCTCGCTGGACGGGGTCCCCATCCCCGAATTCGACGCCGCCGGCAACAGGCAGGGCTTCCTGAGGGATGCCGACGGCAACGTCGTGACCACGCGCCTGGACGGGGCTACCTTGCGCCGGATTGCCGACGCCACGGGGGGAGGCTTCTATCTCAGCACCCCGCAGAGCGTCGAGCTCGATGCCCTCATCGAGGAGATGAGCGCGGTGGGCACGCGCGAGATCGATGCCCGCGAGATCGCGCAGTTCGAGGAGCAGTTCCAGCTTTTCCTGGGAGCGGCCATCCTGCTGCTGCTGATCGAACCGCTGCTTCCGGCGCGCCGACGGGCCACTGTCGCGGGACGAGCGGCCGCGTGGAGGGAAAGCGGTCAATGAAGAGGGACGTAATGAAGAAGGTCCTCTGGATGATGATGGGGACGCTGCTCGTGCCTGGTGCACTGAGCGCCCAGCGCTCGCTGGTGGAGGAGGCCAACCGGCTCTATGCCGAGGGCCGCTACGCCGAGGCGCACGAGATGTACCTGGAGGCGCTGCGCGAGAATCCCGGTTCTCCGCTGATCCGCTTCAACGAGGGCAACGCACTCTACCGGAATCAGGAGTTCGAGCGGGCGCTGGAGGCCTATCAGGACGCCCTCGAAGCCGGGGACACCGCGCTGGCCCAGGGCGCCTGGTACAACCTGGGCAACTCGCTCTTCCGCCGGCAGCAACTGGACGCGAGCCTTGAGGCCTACAAGCAGGCGCTCCGCATCGATCCCGGAGACACCGACGCCAAGCACAATCTCGAGCGCGTGCTGGAGCAGATGGAGGAGCAGGAGAATCAGCAGGACCAGCAGGATCAGAGTCAGGACGATCAGAACCAGGAGAACCAGGATCAGCAACAGCCTCCCCCGCAGGGAGATCCGGAGCAGGATGAGCAGGAGCAGGACCAGCCTCCGCCCGAGAACGACGAGCAGGATCAGGAGCAACCCGTTCAGCCCCCCCCCGGGCAGATGACGCCCGAGGAGGCCGAGCGCCTTCTCCAGGCGATCCAGGAAGACCCCGACGAGGTCGATCGCCCGCCGCGGGCGGACTCGCTCGGCCGGAGACCGCGCAAGAACTGGCGATGAGCGGAGTGCGGGTTTTTCGGAGTTTGGCCGCGGCTCGCCGAAGCGTTGCCCGGCGTTTCGCGATTGTTGCCGCAGCGGCTTTGTGGCTCGGACTCGCGTCGGCTGCGAGCCCGGCGGACGCCGCCGCCCAGGACGTTAGCGCGCGCGCCTATCTGAGCAGCAACCAGGTGGGCGTGGGGCAGCAGTTCGTGGTCAACCTGGAAGTGTCGGGCACGCAGCAGGTGGACGGCGATCCCGAACTCCCCGACCTCACCGCCTTCTCGGTGTATCTCGGGAGCGGTTCGTCGAGTTCGATACAGATGTCAGGAGGGCGCACCAGCGTCACCCTCACCATCCAGTACCGCTTCCAGGCCACGCGCGCCGGCACCTTCACCATCGATCCCATTGGCGTGCAGGCCGGCGGAGGTGGGTTCACCACGGAGCCGCTCACCCTGAACGTTTCCGATGCGCCCGTCCCGCAAGGGCCCTCGGCCGGGCCGGGGGCGGCCGACCGCGGCATCGCGCCCGAGGACCTGTTGGTCGAGGCGGTGCCGAACCGCCGGCAGGTGTACGAGAACCAGCCGGTGGTGGTCGACTACCGCATCTTCACGCGCGTGAACGTGAGTTCGTACAGCATCACCCAGCTGCCCCCGGCCACGGGCTTCTGGGTGGAGGAGTATCCGCCGGTGCGCGAGCCGGTGATCGGGCAAACGGTCCGGGACGGAATGCAGTACACTACCGCGACCATCCGCAAGGCGGCGCTCTTCCCGACCGGGTCGGGCACGCGCACCCTCGAGCCGCTCGGCATCGAGGCCCAGGTGCGGGTGCGCCGCCGCTCGGCCTTCGACCCGTTCGAGGACTTCTTCGGGCGCGGCTCGCTGCTGAACTCGAGCATTTCGACGGCGGCGGCCTCGCGGCCGATCGAGATCGAGGTGCTGCCCCTGCCCGGCGGGCGCCCGGAGGGCTTCACCGGCTTCGTGGGCGACCTGGACGTCACCGCCACCCTCGACCGCGACAGCGTGCAGATCAGCGACGCGATCACCCTGACGGTGGTGGTGTCGGGGAGCGGCAACCTGCGCATGCTGGCCGAGCCGGAGGTGGAGATCCCGCCCGGCTTCGAGGCCTTCCCGCCCGAGGTGACCGAACGCGTCGACCGCACCGACGCGGGGGTGAGCGGGACGCGCACCTACGAGTACGTGCTGGTGCCCCGGGTGCCGGGGGTAGGAGCCATCCCGCCGGTCGAGCTGGCCTACTTCGACCCAGGGAGCGGGACATACGAGGTCGCCACCAGCGGGGCGCTCGCGGTCGAGGTCACCGGGGTGGCGGCGGACGGGCCGCTGGGGACGGGCAGAGCGCGGGCGGGGGTGGAGGAGCTGCGCACCGACATCCGGTTCATCCGCATCGGCACGCCGGCGCTGGTGCTTGCGAACCGGACGCTGTTGGCGCACCCGCTCTTCTGGATCACCCTGCTCCTGCCGCTCGCGGCGGTGGGTGGGGCGGCGGGGCTGCGCCGCCACCGGGACCGGCTTCACGGGGACGTCGCCTACGCCCGCTCGAGGCGCGCGGCCAAGGTGGCGCGCCAGCGCGTTGCGGAGGCTCGCAAGCTGGCGGGTGGCGAGGATGTGCGCGCCTTCTACGCGGAAACGGGCCACGCACTGGAGGGCTTCCTGGCGGACAAGCTCAACATTGCCGCCGCCGGCATGATCCGGGACGAGGTGCGCGAGCGGCTGGCCGCCCTGGGCGTCGCCCCGGAGGCCGCCGAACCCTACCTGGAGTGCCTGGAGGAGTGCGACCGGCAGCGCTTCGCTCCCCCGACCGCGTCGGCGGAAGAGCGCGCGCGCTTCCTGGGCAGGGTGGAGTCGGCGATGGCGGCCGTGGCGGAGCACCTCGCCCGATGAGGGCGCGTGCGATCCTTCCGGCCCGGCGACGGGGCCGGGCGCCCGGAGAGCGGGGAAGAGCGCGTACGGCGGTGAGCCGGCTGGCCGCGCGGGCACTTCGCGCGACCGGCGCACGGGCGGTGCTCGCGCTGGCGGCCGCCGGCGTCCTAATGCAAGCGCCCGCAGCCGCCCCGCTCCACGCTCAGGACGGACTCTTCGCGGAGGGCAACCGCCTCTACCAGCAGGAGGACTACCAGGGCGCGCTCGACAACTACCTGCGCGTCCGCGAGGCGGGGTTCGAGAGCGCGAGCCTCTACTACAACATCGGCAACGCCTACTTCAAGGCGAACGAGCTGGGTCGGGCCATCCTCTATTACGAGCGGGCGCGGCGCCTCGCCCCAAACGACGCCGACATCCTCGCCAACCTGGAGCTGGCCCGCTCGTTGGGGGCGGACGAGATCGTCCCGCTGCCCCGCTTCTGGCTCTTCCGGGTCGGGTCCTGGTGGATGAACCTGTTCCCGCGCTTCCTCCTCATCGGGCTGACGGCCGGGGGCTACCTGATGGCGGCGGGGGCGGTGGTGGGGCTGGTTCTGCGGTTGGGGGCGGCGTCATGGGGGCGGCGGGCCGCGGTGGTGGGGGGCATCCTCGTGCTGATGCTGGGCACCACCCTGGCTGTGCGCGAAACCGGACTCGGCCAGGCTCGCCAGGCCATCGTGCTCGCCGCCGAGGTCGGCGTCCAGAGCGCCCCCTCCGACGACCCCGCGCTCCAGCTCTTCGTCATCCATGAGGGCACCCGGGTGCGCGTGGACCGCCGCTCCGAGGAGTGGCTGGAGGTGGTGCTGGACGACGGCAAGGTGGGCTGGGTGCGCGCGGAGGTGCTGGAGGAAGTGTAGGCCGTCCAAGCGCCTCGCCAGCCCGGCGCCTCGCCGCTCTCAGTGCTCGCGCGATTCATCCACGGACTGCCGGAAGCCCTCGGTCATGGCCATACTGTTTCGCGTAACTATGCAAATCCAACATCAGATATTAGATTTGCAGGCATGATCGCGAGAGAATGCAAAGGCCGCGTGGAGCACATGCTCTCGCGGAACCCCGGTGTCGTCCTCACCGGGATGCGCCAGGTGGGCAAGACCACCCTGGCCATGGAGATCGCCGAAGAGCGCGGCGCGACCTGTCTGGACCTGGAACGACCCCGCGACCGGGCCAGGCTGGCGGACATCGAGGCGTACTGCGATCGAAACGCGAACCGGCTGATCGTGTTCGATGAGATTCAGCGCGTGCCGGGGCTGTTCGAGCCCTTGCGGGGAATCATCGACCGACGCAGGCGCGAAGGCCGGCGGACCGGACATTTCCTCCTCCTGGGATCCGCCTCGATCGATCTCCTCAGGCAGTCGAGCGAGACACTGGCGGGCCGGGTCGCCTATTGCGAAATGCAGCCGCTCAACATCCGCGAAGTCGGACGCCGGGAGTCCGAAAGGCTCTGGCAGCGCGGCGGCCTGCCCGACAGCTTTCTTGCCGCCGACGACGAGGACAGCCTGGAGTGGCGGCTCAACTTCATTCGCACATATCTCGAACGCGACATCCCCGGCTTCCGCCCCCGGGTTCCGGGAGAGACCCTGCGGCGATTCTGGACCATGCTGGCCCATAGCCAGGGACAGACGTTCAACGCCGCTACTCTCGGGCGCAGCCTCGGCGTCGCCAGCGTGACCGTGAGCCGCTATCTGGATCTCCTCGTCGACCTTCTCCTGGTGCGTCGGTTGCAACCATGGTTCGCCAACGTGCGCAAGCGACTGGTGAAGGCTCCGAAGACATACATTCGCGACAGCGGCATCTGCCACGCGCTCCTGGGCATCGCTTCTCTCGACTCGCTCTTCGGGCACCCGGTCACGGGCGGCAGCTGGGAGGGCTTCGTCATCGAGAACCTGCTGAGTGGCATTCCGGCGAAGGCCTCGGCCGGCTTCTACCGCACGGCGGGCGGGGCCGAGATCGACCTGGTGCTGGACCTGGGCGGGGGCGAGCTGTGGGCGATCGAGATCAAGAGGAGCTCGGCTCCATCGCTGTCGCGGGGGTTCCACAGCGCGTGCGACGATCTCCGGCCGGCGCGCAGGTTCGTCGTGCACCCGGGCGACGACGACTTTCCCCTGCGGCGCGGAATTGAGGCCGTATCGCTGCAGAGCATGAGCCGGCGATTGTCCGGAACGGCCTGATCCGGCAGAATGAGTTGTGGGCGGGAACGAACCCGGAGGACGCGTCGTACAACGGGCACCCGAGACGCGCGGCCCCCGCGATGGAGCGTCAGGACGAGATGGATCCAAACGGTAGCCAGGAAAGCCGGAGTCGCAGGCCGGCGCGCCTGTGGGACGCCTTGGCGGGGCCCGTCCTGGCGGCAGCCCTCGGCCTCTTGCCGGCATCCGGGCTGCTTGCGCAGGAGGAAGCCCCGGCTCCGATCCGCGTCACCATCGAAGGCGTCGTCCTGGACGAGGTCACCGGGACCCCGGTGGCGGGAGCCGCGGTGTATCTGGAGGACGAAGACTACGGCGCGCTCACCGACGCACGTGGCGTGTTCCGCATCGAAGGCGTCCCCGCCGACTCGCAGACCGTCGTCGCGACCCAGTTCGGGTACTGGGAGATCGCGGCCGCGATCGACGTGCCCGAGGCCGGGGTCGCCATCGAGATCGAACTCAAGCCCAGGCCGATCATGCTCGACGGCGTCACCGCGGTGGCCGACAACGTCGACACCATGGTGAGGCGCCTTCGGACGCGGCAGCGGTCCCTTCCGTACCAGACCCGCGTGTTCGACCAGGAACGGCTGCTGCGCAGCCCGGAGCCCGATGTCCTCGAGTTCCTGTGGCGGGAGACCAACCTTGGGCGGCGTCCCTGTCCGCTCGGGGTGGGCGTGACGACTGCGGGGTGGAGCCCGGCCAGAGGCCTGGGGGGATGGAGCCTTCCCTCACAGGTATCCGGGGCGCTGGCGAGTCACTGCATCTGGAGACGGGGGCAGGTGATCAGCCCGAGAGTGTACATCGATGAGATACCGGCCATGACCGGCCTGGATGCACTCAGGAACTACCCGACGACGCAGATCTACGCGCTGGAGGTCTATTCCCAGGGCGCCGAGATCCGGGCCTACACCTACAATTTCATGCAGCGCATCGCCGAGAACCCCGAAGCGCTGATCGCCCTCTGGCCGTGACGGGAGCAGCGCCTCTTCGGCAGCGCCGATCGCAGCACAGGGAACAGCGGCTCGCCCGGACGAAGTGCGACAGGAACGAAATGAATCGAAGCGCAGCGGCAGGACGACGGGATCGAAGGCGAGGTGGCGTCGCGGCCGCGCTCGCCTGGTTCCTCCCGCCCACCGGCTTCCTCCTCCTCGCGCTGGTCTGCCTCCTCCTTCCCGCCACAGTCGATGCGCAGGAGACGGAGCCCCTATCCGTACGCGTGCCGCTGTACGGTGTCGTCTACGATGCGCTCACCGGAACCGCCGTCCCGGGGGCTGCGGTGTACCTGGAGCGGGAGAGCCGCGGCGCGCTGGCCGACTCACTCGGCACGTTCCGCTTCGATGATGTCGCCGTGGGCTTCCAGGTCGTCGCCGCGATCCAGTTCGGGTACGAGGAGGCGGCGGCGAGGATCGAGGTTCCCGAGGACGGTGCGTTCATCGAAGTGGAACTTGTCCCCCAGCCCATCCTGCTCGACGGCGTCACCGCTGTGGTCGACAACATCACCACGATGGAGCGGCGACTTCGCTCGCGGCGGAGGTCCGCTCCGTATCAGACCCGCGCGTTCGACCAGGAACGGTTGCTGCGCAGCGCGTCGTCCACCGTCCTGGAGTTCCTCCAGATGGAGACCCGCCACTTTCCGGTCCCGTGTCCGGCAGGTGCCGGCGTCTTCGGGGTCGGCTCCTCGCTGTCCGGCACGATGTCGACCCTGTGCATCATCCGGCGCGGAAGGGTGGTCAGCCCGAGAGTGTACATAGACGAGGTCCCCGCCTTCGGCGGACTCGACGAACTGGACACCTATCCGACGGCGCAGATCTACGCACTGGAAGTCTATTCGTCGGGCGCCGAGATCCGGGCCTACACCTACAACTTCATGCAGCGCATGGCTCGCCGGCCGGTCGCGCTGATCCCGATCAACCTCTGGCCGTGAGGCGGGACCCGGCCGCCTGACGCGCGCTCTTGATCCCCGGGGCGGCACGCGCGAACGTTTGCGCAACCACCATCGCCGTCGCGTCCCGTCTTCCGGCCGCGCCGACGCCCCGTCGCCGCCGAGGTCCACGCCGCCATGCCCGCCGAATCCAGCGAGACCCCTCAGCAGCGCCGCGCGCAGTTTCGCCTGCGCAACCGCAAGCTCGGCCGCGTCCTGCTCGCCATCGGGCTGATCGTGCTTTCGCTGCCGCTGGTGACCAACCTGGTGCGGGGTACCGATGCGGAACGCCCCGAGGACCCGCCGTCGGAGATGCTGCGCAGGGCCGGGCTGGCGGAGGGCCGGGGCGACTTCGAGCTCGCCGCCCAGCTCTATGAGCGCGTTCTGGAACTGGAGATGGGCGAGTCGCCTCGGGATACGCTCAAGGCACTGGTGCGCGCGTCGCGAGCCGGCCTGTCGCGCATCGCGGAATCGCGGTGAGACATCCCACCCCAACCTTCGACTAGACCGATATGACCACGACCATGGCTATCCGCATCCACGGGCTCGGGGGCCCGGAGATGATGCGCTGGGAACAAGTGCCCCTGCCGGAACCCGGGCCGGGCGAGGTGCTCGTCCGCCAGGAGGCGGTCGGGCTGAACTTCATCGACACCTATCACCGCAGCGGGCTCTACCCGGTGCCGTCGCTGCCCGCCGTGCTGGGGATGGAGGCGGCCGGGGTGGTGGAGGCGGCCGGGCCGGCGGCCGCGGACGGACCTACCTTCCAGCCCGGCGACCGGGTCGCGTACGGGAGCGTGCTGGGCGGCTATGCCGAGCGGCGGGTGATGCCCGCCGACCAGCTGGTCGCGGTGCCCGAGGGCGTGGACTACGAGGCCGCTGCGGCAGCCATGCTGAAGGGCATGACCGCCTGGTATCTCTGCCGCCGCACCTACCGGGTGAGCGCCGGCGAGACCGTCCTCGTGCACGCGGCCGCGGGCGGAGTCGGCACCATCCTCGGCCAGTGGTGCAAGGCGCTGGGCGCCACCGTGATCGGCACCGCGGGCAGCCCCGAAAAAGGCCGCCTGGCGCGGGCGCACGGCACCGACCACATCATCCTCTACAAGGAAGAGGATTTCGTCGAGCGGGCGCGCGAAATCACCGGCGGACGGGGTGTCCCGGTGGTCTTCGACGGGGTGGGCAAGGCCACCTTCGAGGGCTCGATGGAGTGCCTCGCGCGCTTCGGCATGATGATCACCTTCGGCAACGCCTCGGGTCCGGTGCCGCCCCTCAACCTGCTGCGCCTGAGCGCGAAGGGGATCAGCGTCGCCCGTCCCTCGCTCAAGCCCTACATCGACCGGCGCGAGGACCTGGAAGAAGCCTCCGGCGAACTGCTCGGGCACATCCAGGCCGGGCGCATCCGGCTCAACATCGGCCAGCGCTTTCCGCTTTCAGAAGCCGCCGAGGCCCATCGCGCGCTGGAGTCGCGGCAGACGCAGGGATGCACCATTCTACAGCCGTGACGACATCGCTGACGCGCCTTCCGGGAGGACCCATGATCCGCACGCTGACTTCCGCCGCCCTTGCCGTACTCGTGACCGCGAGCGCCGCCGCCGCGCAGCGGCCCAACACCGTCTTCCTCGACGAGCTCACCTGGACCGAAGTGCGGGCTGCCATCGACGAGGGCACCACCACCATCATCGTGCCCACCGCGGGCACGGAGCAGAACGGGCCCCACATGGTGCTCGGCAAGCACAAGTTCATCATCAACCACGCGTCGGACCTGATCGCGCGCGAGCTGGGGAACGCGCTGGTGGCGCCGGTCATCGCCTATGTTCCCGAAGGCGCCATCGACGGGCCCGACGGGCCCACCGGACACATGCGCTACGCGGGGGCGATCACGCTTCCCAACGAGCACTTCATGAAGCTGCTGGAATACGCGGCCCGGAGCCTCGAGGTGCACGGCTTCACCGACATCGTCTTCATCGGTGACAGCGGCGGAAACCAAAATGGGATGCGCACCGTGTCCGAGATGCTGAACGAGGAGTGGGCGGGCGCAGGGAAGGAGGGCCGGGTCCACTTCGTCGGCGACTACTACTCGGGCAACGGCTTTCGCGACTGGCTCATGGAGGAGCACGGCTACGACGCGGCGACCATCGGCGGGCACGCCGGCATCAGCGACACGTCCCAGCTTCTCTACATCGCGCCCGAGCACATCCGCCAGGGCGAGCTCGCGCCCGGGGGCGGGTACGAGGGCAGCGGCGTGTCCGGCGATCCCACCAAAGCCTCGGTGGTCTACGGCAGAATGGGCGTCCAGCTCAAGGTGGAGGCGGCGGTGCGCCAGAT
This sequence comes from BD2-11 clade cluster bacterium bin43, assembly GCA_002238605.1. Classification (GTDB taxonomy): domain Bacteria; phylum Gemmatimonadota; class Gemmatimonadetes; order Longimicrobiales; family Gaopeijiaceae; genus BD2-11. The sequence continues at coordinate 136,430 of MPMR01000010.1, forward strand.
CCGCGAACTGACGCAGGGGCGATAAGCCGCTGAAGGACGACGGACGGTAACGGAACGATCACCCGCACCAACCCTCACGTAACGTCAGGGTTGCGGGCAGCGCAGAAACGTCGGCCAAGGCTGGCGGGCGACAGGAAGCTGCGGGACCCGGACGGAAGACCGCAGCACCGGAAGGAAAAGACCGCAGGGCCAGGACACCAGGAACCGATGCAAGGACGATAGAACGAAGATGAACCCGACAACCATGACCACCGCGGCGCCCACGGCTGCGACCTCCTCCCGCAGCGCGCGTTTGCTCGCGGCGCTGGGACTCGAAGATGTGAATCCGGGCGGTTTCGCCGGCGAGTGGATGGGCTCCGGGCCCGAGCTCGAGGTTCACACCCCCATCGACGGCTCGCGCATCGCGACCGTGCGCCAGGTCACCGTGGACGAATACGACCGCATCGTCGAGCGGGCGCACGAGGCGTTCCTCGAGTGGCGCAGGGTGCCGGCCCCCAAGCGCGGCGAGGTCGTGCGCCAGATCGGCGACCGGCTGCGCCGGCACAAGGCGGAGCTGGGCGCGCTGGTCACCCTCGAGATGGGCAAGATCCTCACCGAGGGGGAGGGCGAGGTTCAGGAGATGATCGACATCTGCGACTTCGCGACCGGGCTCTCTCGCCAGCTCTACGGGCTCTCGATGCACTCCGAGCGCCCGGACCACCGCATGTTCGAGCAGTGGCACCCGCTGGGGGTGGTCGGGGTGATTTCGGCCTTCAACTTTCCGGTGGCGGTATGGAGCTGGAACGCCGCCATCGCCGCCGTTTGCGGAGACGCCACCCTGTGGAAGCCGTCCAGCCAGACCCCGCTCACGGCGATCGCCTGCACCCGCATCGCGGCCGAAGTGGCGCGCGAGAACGGCTACGATCCCGCCATCTTCTCGCTGGTGGTGGGGCGGGGGTCCACCGTGGGCGACCGGCTCCTGCACGACCGTCGCATCCCGCTGGTTTCGGCGACCGGCAGCTGCCGGATGGGCTACCGTGTGGCGGAGGTGGTGGGCAGGCGCCTGGGGCGCACCATCCTTGAGCTGGGCGGCAACAACGCCATCATCGTCACCCCGCACGCCAACATGGACCTCGTGCTTCCCGCGATCCTCTTCGGTTCGGTGGGCACGGCCGGGCAGCGCTGCACCAGCACCCGCCGCATCATCGCGCACGAGTCCATCCGCGCGGAGCTGGAGCGGCGGCTCGTGTCCGCCTACGGGGACGTGCGCATCGGCGACCCGCGCGATCCCTCCACGCTGATGGGCCCGGTGGTCAACCACCAGGCGGTCACCGACCTGGAGGGCGCGGTGCGCCGAGTCACGGAGGAGGGGGGCGAGGTTCTATGCGGAGGCGAGCGACTGAATGGCGCCGACTTCTCCGGCGGCCACTACGTCAGCCCCTGCATCGCCCGCGCGCGCAACGAGTTCGACATCGTGCAGGAAGAGACCTTCGCGCCCATCCTCTACATCCTGGGTTACGGGAGCGCGGACGCCTCCCCGGCGCAGGCGGTTGACGAAGTCGTCGAGGCCATCGACCAGCACAATGATGTGCCTCAGGGACTCTCGTCCGCGATCTTCACCGAGCACATGCGCGAGGCGGAGCTGTTCCTTTCCCATCGCGGCAGCGACTGCGGCATCGCCAACGTCAACATCGGCACCAGCGGCGCGGAGATCGGGGGTGCCTTCGGGGGCGAGAAGGAGACCGGGGGCGGGCGCGAGTCAGGATCCGACGCGTGGAAGGCCTACATGCGGCGCCAGACCAACACCGTCAACTGGAGCCCGGAGCTGCCTCTCGCGCAGGGAGTGCGCTTCGGGTAGGAGCGGCGGCTAGAGCAGCTGTTGCAGTCCAACGATCAGGCCGACGATTACCGTCGCCTGCACCAACAGCAGCCTGTACATCTGCGCCTTCGTGACGTGTTGGCCGACCTGTAGCCGGAGTTCGGCCACTTCGCTCCGAACGTCTCCCACTTCACGGCTCAGTCGCGCGATGTCGTCTCTCATCCCGGCCGACTCATCGCGCAGCTGTCCGGTTTCGGTCTTGAGTTCGGTCCAGAGGCCATCGATGTCGGTCTTGATTTCGGTTCGGAGACCATCGATGTCGGTCTTGATTTCGGTCCGGAGGCCTTTGAGTTCGGTTCGGAGACCTTTGATGTCGGTCCTGGTCTCAGCACGATGCTGTTCGAAGTCTTCCTTGATTTCGGTTCGGAAGTCACGGAACTCGACGCGAAGATCCCGGATGTCCTGCTTGGTGGCGATGTTGCCTGGGACGGGGCCACCGAACACGGTCACCAGAGCCTCCGCCTGGGCCGCGTCGAAGCCGGCCGCCTGCAGAGCCCTGGTGGCCTTAAGCGTGTCGAGCCCCATCGGTTCCATGTGATCCAACATGTGGCGCCATCTTCCCTTGCAGCAAGTTCACGACTCGTGCCGGACATCCGCATCCGCCGGCGACGCGTCGATGCCGGTCGACAGGGCTTCATTGCCTGAGGTCGACGCACTTCGCTGCGGACGAGTCGAAAGCTCGTTACTTCTGCGGGGCGCGAGAATGGCGGAATGGGATCAGTTCGAACGCGCCTGCCGCCAGGCGCGCTCGTAGACCTTGGGTCGCACATCCAGATAGCCGGGGTACTCCTTTCGGGCTCGCGCCAGAACCGCTTTTTCCAGGGTGATCGTGGCCACCGGATCGGTGGTCTCGAGCAGCACGTCGCCCGCCGGTCCCGCGACCATGGACGGTCCGCCGATCACCCCGCCCGACCGGGTGCCGGGCCGGTTGACCGAAACCACGTAGGTGCAGCTGGTGACCGCGTTCGCCCGCAGCACCAGCCGCCAGCGCGGGTAGGTTTCCGCCGGGGTGGCGCGCGGCAGGAGAATGGCTTCCGCGCCCATGGCGGCCAGCGCGTTGCACCCCTGGGGCCGGTTGGCGTCCGAGCACACCTGAACGCCGATGCCGAAGCCCTCAACCTGCACCGGCGCGGTCAGCCCCTCGCCCGGCTGGTAGTGGTGCGCCTCCCAGTACCCTTCCTCGTCGGGCAGGTGGATCTTGCGGTACCGGAGCAACTCCTCTCCAGTGGAGCCGAAGAGCACGGCGGTGTTGTGCCGGCGGCCACTGCCCTGATCGCGCACGATGGCGCCGCCCAGCACCGCGAGCCCGGTCGCCCGCGCGGCTATCGCCATCGCACTCTCCCGGGGTCCGAACGGAGGCTCGGCGTCCGCGTCCGAGGGGACCTGGCTTACCGGAACCCAGTGATTCAGCGGCAACTCCGGCAGAACCGCCATTTGCGCGCCCCGCGCCTTCGCCTCGCGCAGGTGGGTCAACAGTCGCTGCTCGTCATCCCGGTTCGGAAAGACGTCGGTGATGAGAGCGACGGTGAGGTTTGCGGGCGTCACTGAGGGTTCCGGCTTGTGGGGGCGAGAACAGGTGTTCCTGAGTAGGAATACGGCAATAGGCCAAAGAGGATCCCGGAGTTGGCGGAGCGCTGCTGTGGCTTTGCCGGCATGCGGGTGCGAATACCGACGTCGCTCGCGAGCCCGTTTCCCTAGCCGCCGAACTCCAATCCGCCGATGTCGTACCAGTTAACCGCCCGGTCCGGGCAACCCAACTGACAAGTCGCCGGAGCGGTTTGCCATGCCGTAGCCGAACAGAACGGAATCGAAGGGTGCCCTCGCCCTGAAGGGCCCAAAGAAGGGAAGACTGACTTCAGAAACCAGCGTGCCTGTCGTTTGAAAGACGGTCATTCGGGCCAAACCCCAGTCGATGGCACCGATGGTGCCGTTCGGCCCGCCGACCACGTCCATGAGACTGCGGAATTCGCCCGGACCTTCGCCCGGTCTTCCAAAAGCTCCCACCGCTTGTCCGTTCGGGCCCAAGCAATGGATGCGGTCTTCATAGGACTCGATCACACACGCAGTTGTCTCGTCCGCCAGCGCGATCGAGTTGATGCCGGTGAGCGGGGCGTTCGAGGTGGCCACCGGGTCCATGCGCATCACCGTCGCCGCCTCCCAAGTCCCCCGCGGCGAAGTCGAGTGCGAGGGCAGCGGCAGTCAGGATCCCCCACGAGGCACGAGACCGAGTCCCTACTCGGACAGTATCGCTCAACCATCCGCAACCAACGCATCCTTGACGACGATCTGCGGGAGTCCTGCTTCCGCGAGCCGTCGGTTCAGGCGGGGCAAGTCGTCGCTGAGCATTCGCTCGAGAGTGCGCAGGTGCATGTCCAGCTCCCCGGACAGCTCGTCGAAGACCGCCCGGTACGCGTCGATGGGCGTGCCGTCTCCTCGCTCCAGGTGGCTGCGCAGGCCGGTCAGTCGATCGTTTAGCTTGATGGGGAAGGCGATCTTGTCCTTCGGGCTCTGGTTGCGGAGCTGGTAGAGTTCGCCCGCGGCGGCCGCGATCCCGTCCGCGAAGCCGGACACTTCGTCCCTGATGCCGGCATTGTCGGTCTCGGTGACGATGGCGTCGACCTGGGTGCGGAGGTCGCGCGCCAGCAGAACGCTCGTGTTCGCACGGGTCTCGGCATCGCGAATCGCCATGGCCAGGAGAAATTGCTGGGTGAACGCGGCGGTGGGGATGTCGCCGAGTCTCGGGTCCGGATGCACATCGAAGGATGCCTCCCGGCTTGTGCCGTCTACGGTCAGCCGCGCCCGATAGCGGCCTGGCGGCGCCCATGGTCCTACGGCCGGGTTGCCGCCCTCCAGGACGATGCCCTCGAAGGTCACCGCGCCGGGGTAGCGGAGGTTCCAGCGGGCCCGTTGGGTGCCCGCATCCACGCTCTCGTCGACGAGGGTGCGCACATGCTCCCCGCCGTCCGTCAGCACGTCGATCCGCGCGTGCGTCCCGGGCGCGCCCAACCGAAAGTCGATGACGGCGGGGACCGATCGCCGGATCGCGTCGGCGGGCTGGAAGAGGTGCACGTCCGAGGCTGCGACCTCCGCTTCGAGCTGGCGCAGGGTCTCGATGTCGTCGAGCACCCAGAAGGAGCGGCCGTGGGTGCTGATCACCAGGTCCCGCTCCTCGACCGAGAGCCCTGTCACGGGTGTGTCAGGAAGCTCGAACGACAGGTCGCTCCAGCTCGAGCCGCCATCGAAGGAAACGAACACGCCGTGCTCGGTGCCCGCGTACAGGAGCCCGGCGCGCTTCGGGTCCTCCCGCACCACGCGCACGAACGCGCCATTGGGAATGCCGTCGCTGATGCGCGTCCAGGTCGCGCCGTAGTCGTCGGTCGCCCAGGCGTACGGCGCCCGATCGTCCATCTCGTACCGGATCCCGGCTACATGCGCGCTCGCCGCGCCGTGCGGGGAGACCTCCACCGTCATCACGCGCGTGTGCGGGGGCATGTCAGGGGGGGTAACGTCGCGCCAACTGCCCCCGCCGTCGCGTGTTACGTGTACGAGGCCGTCGTCGGATCCCGTCCAGATCGTGCCCGCCTCATGTGGCGAAGGCGTGATCGCGTACAGCGTGCCGTATATCTCCGGCCCGTCCTGGTCCATCACGATTGGGCCGCCGGAGTCGTCGAGCGTCTCGGGCTCCGCACGCGTCAGATCGGGGCTGATCTTCTCCCACGACTTGCCATCGTCGAGAGACCTCCACAGATGCTGCGATCCGACGTAGAGCGCATGCGGTGCCATCGGTGCCACGGCGATGGGGTAGGTCCAGTTCCAACGCTCGGGCATGTCGCGCGCGGGCTCGCCCATGACGATTCGCGGCCAGGGCTGGATGTCCGTGACCATGCCTGTCGCCCGATCGTAGCGCGTGAGGGTGTTGGTCGCGCCGGCGTAGAAGATGTCGGGGTCGGCGGGATGCTGCGCGATGTAGCCCATCTCGCCTCCACCCACGGCGTACATCCACTCCGTGCTCGGCCCGCGGGGGTTGCGCAGATGCCCCGGCTCGGATGACACGCACGCCGTCGAGTTGTCCTGCTGCGCGCCGCACACGTGGTAGGGGAAGTCGGAGGTCGTCGCCAGGCGATAGATCTGCGCCGTCGGATAGCGCATCGAGGTCCAGGTCCGGCCCCCGTTCACCGTGACCACGCCGCCGCCGTCGTTGCCGTTGATCATGCGCTGCGGGTTGGTGGGATCGATCCACAGGTCGTGATGGTCGGCGTGGGTCTCGGGCACGCTCTCGAGCGTCTTCCCGCCGTCGGTCGAGCGCATGAGCCGGAAGTTGAGGATGTAGAGCGTGTTGCGGTCGACCGGGTCCGACTCAAGGCGCTGGAAGTAGAAGGCGCGCTGCCAGATGTCGCGGTGGCCGTTGATGAACTCCCAGGACCGGCCCCCGTCGTCGGACCGGAAGAGCCCGCCCCGCTCGGCCTCGAGGTTCGCCCACACCCGGTTCGGGTCCGCGCCGGAGACGGTGATCGTGATCTTGCCGAGGACGCCGTCCGGAAGGCCCGGATTGCGCGTGATCTCGCTCCAGGTGTCGCCGCCGTCGGTGGACTTGAAGATCCCCGACCCCTCGCCGCCGCTCCAAAGGCGCCACGGCTTCCGGTACACCTGCCAGAGCGTCGCGTACAGCACGTCCGGATCGCTCGGGTCCATGACCAGATCGACGGCCCCGGTTTGCTCGTCGCGGTAGAGGACCTTCTCCCAGGTCCTGCCGCCGTCGGTGGTGCGGAAGACTCCGCGCTCGGGATTGGGCCCGAAGGGATGGCCGAGCGCCGCCACGTACGCGCGGTCGGGGTCGGTGGGGTGGATGCGGATGCGCCCGATCGCGTGTGTTTCGGCCAGCCCAAGGTGCCGCCAGCTCTTGCCGCCGTCTTCCGAACGGTAGATGCCGTCGCCCTGGAGGACGTTGGCGCGCAGCTGCACCTCGCCCATGCCGATGTAGACGATGTCGGGGTTGGACGGCGCCATCGCGACCGCGCCCACCGAGGCGCTGCCGACCTGGCCGTCGGTTACCGGGTTCCAGGTGGATCCGCCGTCGGTGGTCTTGAAGAGGCCTCCGCCCGTCGCGCCGAAGTAGTACTCGAAGGGGCGGTCCGGGTGGCCCGCGACCGCAATGGAGCGTCCGCCACGGTCGGGTCCGATGGAGCGCCACTCCATGGGAGGGAGGAGGGAGATGGGGGATTGGGCGGTGAGGTGGGCGGGTATCGCGGCGAGGGACATCGCCCAGAGCAACGGGAGGGTGAGAAGCGGAACTCGAATGACCGGCGAAGGAACACTGGCGTCCATGCTGCCTCCAGATCGGGTCGCGAGCCGGGCTCGCGGATGTGCACCGTCAGAGCAGCCGCTGCAACCCGACGATTAGCCCAACGATCACAGTTGCCTGCACCAGCAGCAAACGGTACGTCTGCGCCTTCAGGTTCTTGATGTCCCCGCGCACATCGGCAATCTCACGGCTGAGCCTCGTGACATCTGCCCGGCGCTCGGTCGACTCTACCTTCACGTCATCCCGCAGCTGACCGATCCTTGATCTCCGTCTTCAGTTCAGATCGAAGGTCCCGGACATCGCTCTTCGTGGCGGCACTGCCGGCGACCGGTCCACCGAACACCGACACAAGGGCCTCGGCCTGGGATGTCTCGAAGCCTGCCGCCTCGAGTGTTCTCGTCGCCTTGAGCGTATCAAGTCCGGTCGTATCCATGGCATCAAACATGTACCGGCACCATCCTCCGCAGCAACATTGTGAGTCTGTTACCCCCGACATCCACCCAAGCCCCGAGATGGATGCAGTTAAGCGCCCAAGTGGGATCGGCGCTTGGGCTTTCTCCAATCTCTTGATTCCGGCGGGCGGAAGAATGGCGGAATGGGGTGAATGGCCGGGTCGCGCATTCGCAGGTGGCGGTGATCGCGCCACCAGGGCAATTTCCACTCTACGCGCGCGTTGCGCGGCTGCAACGAGGTGAAGGGGGATGCATCGATGAGCGAGATCACGCTCAGGGTAAACGGGGAGACGCACACGCTCGATGTCGATCCGTCGACGCCGCTCCTGTATGTGCTGCGCAACGACCTCGGGCTGCGCGGACCGCGCTTCGGCTGCGGCCTGGCCCAGTGCGGGACGTGCACGGTGCTCATGGATGGGCGCGCGATCCGTTCGTGCAACCGGCCGGTTTCGCGCTCGACGGGGGAGATCACGACGCTGGAGGGGCTGCCCGAGAACGGGGAGCTGCATCCGGTGCAGCAGGCATGGATCGACGAGCAGGTGCCGCAGTGCGGGTACTGCCAGAACGGGCAGATCCTCACCGCCGCGGCGCTGCTGAGCTACAGCCCCAGCCCGAGCGACGACGAGATCCGGGAGGGAATGAACCGGGTCCTTTGCCGATGCATGACCTACTACCGGATCCAGTCGGCGGTGAAGCGCGCGGCCGAAGCGATGGCCGAAGGGGAGGTGGACCGATGAGCGCCGGGCGGCGTGATGAGCGAAACGGACGGATGCCGTCGGATGGCGAACCCGATGGCCGCGCGCAGCGTGGGCCGCGCGCCGGGCGGCATGATGAGCGAATGAGACGGACACCAGTGAACGGCGACCGTCAGTCTTCTCCCTTGTTCGACGAGGCAGTAGCCCGCTGGGGCGACACCACGTCCCGGCGGGACTTCCTCAAAACGTCCGGGCTGTTCGTCTTCGGCCTGAGCGGCGTGGGAGTGGCCGGGGCGGGCCGATGGGGCTTTGGGACCGAGCCCTCCGGGGATGAATCGTCCGAGCCCGCGTCCTATCCCGATCCCGACTTCCTCGCGCTCGACTCGTGGCTGGTCGTGCACGAGGACGGCACCGCGACCTTCTACGTGGGCAAGACCGATGGCGGACAGGGGACCGGCACCGCCACGCAGCAGATGATGTGCGACGAGCTCGACCTCGCCTTCGACCAGGCGACGGTGGTCATGGGCCGCACAGACATGACCGTGGACCAGGGTGGCTCGGGTGGCTCGGACGCGATCGAGCGCGACGCCATGGTCGGACGCCGGATCGCGGCGGAGGCCCGGCGCGTGCTGCTGGAGATGGCGTCGGAGCGCTTCGGCGTCCCCGTGGAGGCGCTCGGCGTGAGCGAGGGCGTGATCTCGCTACGCGAGGATGCCTCGCGGACCGTGAGTTACGGCGAGCTGATCGGTGGACGGCGCTTCGATGTCGCGCTGACGGGAGGCAACATCAACGCGACCACCGGTGTCGCGAGCATCAAGCCCGTGCAGGACCTGAAGCTGGTCGGCCAGTCGATCCCGCGCTACGACATCCCGGGCAAGGTCGATGCGACGCTCGAGTGGGCCGTCGACGTGAGGGTTCCGGGGATGGTGCACGCGCGGCATGTGCGCCCGCCCTTCGCGGGAGCGACGCTGGTGGGCATCGACGAGTCGTCGGTGCGCGACGTGCCCGGCCTCATCCGGGTGGTGAGCGAGGGGAACTATGTCGCTGTGGTGTGCGAGCGCGAGGAGCATGCGATCGAGGCGGCGGAACGCCTCGTGGTCGAGTGGGAGAAGCCCGCCATGGCGCCGTTCCCGGCATCCGATGACCTCTTCGACTACATGCGGAGCGCAGAGCGAGTGCCGGGCTCGGGAGGACGCGGGGCGGCGCGGACGCAGGGCGATCCCGACGGGGCGCTGGCGAGTGCCGCGGCCGTTGTCGAAGCCGCGTACGACATCCCCTTCCACGGGCACACCGCCATCGGTCCCGCCCACGCCCTGGCCGACCCCTCGGACGGCCAGATGACCATCTACACCAACGACATGAAGCCGTACAGCCACCGGACCGGGATCGCCGAGTTCCTGGGGATGGATCCGGAGCAGGTGCGGGTGATCTGGATGGAGGGGCCGCAGCTCTACGGGCGCACGGCGGCGGACGACGCGGGTTTCGAGGCCGCGTACCTGGCCAGGGAGCTGGGCCGCCCTGTGCGGGTGCAGTGGATGAGGCACGAGGAGACGGCCTGGGACACCAAGGGCCCGGCGTTCGCGATCGATCTGCGGGGTGGGCTGGACGCGGAGGGCGACGTGGTCGCGCTGGACTATCAGGGCCGGATCGCCAACTACGCCCACGTGGGATACAACCAGGCCCGCACCGTGCTGATCGCGCAGCTGATGGGCTTCCGGCCCGAGCGGCCGTCCCCGGGCGGCGCGCGCGGCCCCGACGAGATGTATTACATCCCGAATCGGCGCCAGGAAACGCGGGCGGTCCGCTTCCCGCTGGCCTTCGAGACCCCGCTCCGCACGGGCAACCTGCGCGACCCCAACGGCCCGCAGACGACCTTCGCCGGAGAGTCGTTCATCGACGAGCTGGCCGCGGCCGCGAACGCCGACCCGGTCGAGTTCCGGTTGCGCCTGCTGCGCGGGGCGACCGACGACGACGAGGCCTTCCGCCGTGCGCGCTCGATCGCTGTGGTCGAGGCCGCGGCGGAGGCGTACGGGTGGGACGCGCGCCCGTCACCCGGGACGGTGGGCGGCGGGCGCGTGCTGACGGGGCGGGGCATCGCGTACGCGTATCGCGCCCGCACCACGATCGCCGTAATCGCCGAGGTCGAGGTCGACCGCGGGACCGGGCGGGTGTGGGTCCGGCGCATGGTGTGCGCCCACGACTGCGGACTGGTGATCAATCCGAACAGCCTCGAGAGCACCATCCAGGGCAACCTCCTGCACGGCATCAGCCGGACGCTCTACGAGGAAGTCCGCTTCGACGGCGAGAAGGTCACCAGCGTGGACTGGCGCACCCACCCGACCCTCACGCACATGGACACGCCCGAGCGCATCGACGTCGTGATGGTGAACGGCGACCCGAACCCCGACCGCCCGGACCTGCGGCCTTATGGGGCTGGGGAGCCGTCGCATCGGCCGGTGCCTGCTGCTATCGCGAATGCGATCTACGATGCGACGGGGGTGCGGATGCGGAGGTTGCCGTTGCGGCCGGAGCGGGTGCTGGAGGAGTTGGGGTAGGGGGGGGTAGGCAACACAGGCGCTGCCACCACGCGAGGATTCTGCCCGAAACAAGTGCGCTACTCACTCGTGAATGTCCAGCAGACGGCTAACAACATCTGTCGATGGCGCATCTCTATTTCGCACACTCAGGACACGAGCCATTCCAGACTCTTGGATTGCGATCAGCTTAGCCCTTGGTCTTCTCTATGGCGTCTCCTGTTCCAGTATCCTCCTCTGCCGGAAGCAGGAACTCCAGCTGCTTGTAGAACTCCGAGGCTTCTTCTTGTGCCTCGTCCTCGTCTGGCGGCACTACAGCCCTCTTAACGTCCCCTGGGTCAAGAGCATCGGCAGCCTTCCGGATCGCGTCGATCTTCCTGACGGCATAGACTGGCGCACGGCTCAACTGTTGGAGTCTTCCGTTGTCATCACGCTCCCAAAACTGAATCTCCGAAATTGCACGATCTCCACGCCTTTGAGGATGTGCGTAGAGCCCTACGTCCACCAAGTACGCAGCGAAACGGCCAGCTCTTCGAGCGTTGCTAGTGTTGTCCGTTATCAGATGAAGTAGTCGGGCGTCGACCAAGGCATCTACCAGCCCACGGATTCTCGGATTGGCGTCCAACTGATCGACATCGATGTGAAAACAGTTACGACGCTTGTCATCACGCGCAAAGCGAAGCAAGTCCACCAATAGTAGATTGCGCTCCTCCTCTTCCTCGGGATTGATCCCTAACACCTCCGGCACTTTTGTTCTCGCCGCGTACTCACGAGCGGCTTCGTTCACTCGCAACTTGCCAACAGCATCCTCGCCTCGCTCCCGTGCAATGCTGAGTGCCAGCGAGGCAATCCCAAAGAAGTCTCGAGGCACGCCACCCGATGCCAGAACCAATTGGTGAAAGCCTGCACCCTTATACATATCCTTCGGTTCGCGAAGATCAACTTCCTCACATACATTTGCCCACACTTTATCGAGAAAGCGCACCACCGAATCGAATTGGCCCAGTGACAGTTCCAAGTCAATCACTTGAACTTCATGGCCAGGCACGACACCTTCGGTAATCTCACCTCGACGGAATAGGTTAGAGCGATGCCTGATCGTCGCTACCTTTAGGTATGCCGCGCCATCTTTACAGATTCGGTGAATGTAGTCGATAACTGCAGGCTGATCGCTCCTCCGCACGAAATAGAAATCGTCCACCGCTAGCATCAATCGCGTAGACAAGTGCTGTGAGACGTCGTTGAGTAGTTGTTTGAACATCGGCAGCAAGCGTTCGACCTTTTCACGTTTGTACTCTAGCTGTCGAAAGCGGACCGATGCCGCTTGCGCTTCGCGTCTCGATGCATCGCTCTTGGCGCTTACCAAAGGAGCTGTGACCGCCCCGGAAAGATGAGATCCTTCTTCAGTTGCCGTCTCTTCGGAATACTCAGCAGTCCTCTTCTCGGATTGCGAGTACAGATCATTCAGTTGGGCAATGAGCTCATCCACACTTTGAGTCAGCCTCCCCGTGGACAAATGAGTTCGAATCGATACCAAAGGACGCGTCACCCGACCAAGGTAGTGCTTCCACCATTGCCTAGATAGCAGTTGCAGTGTTGGGTTGAGACGACCGCGAAACCTGTCGAGGAAGGCCAAGAGAACCTGGATAAGAATGTCGGGGTAGCTGAGTTGTTTGTAGTCTTCCATACCCACGGCGATCACCGTCGCGTCGGCACTCTTGTCGTGGGCTCTCGTAAGTTCATCGAGAAGTCGGGTTTTTCCTGAGCCTCGCCGACCTTGAATGATGTGATTTGCAGAGGCGCTGACCCGAGCTAGGTGGTCGTGTGGGTTGACGTATTGCCCCGGCTTACCAGGCCTCCACCTCACTAGCTCGTCCAACCGAGTGAGCAGGCTAGCGTAGCGTTCATCAGATATGTTGGCCATCGTGGTTTCCGTGGATGGAGCGAAGGTTTGGCAGGAAGTGACGAGGGCGAGTGGATTCTGGCGTGCCTCGGCTTGCGGCGCAAGTTGGGAAAGGAGACGAGGGCTATCGGGAGTGGGTCGGCTCATCTACGCTTCCGGACGTGAAGCCCCGACACTGTGCAGAGTGCGACGTCAACGACCGCTAGAGCGCGGACTGAGACGGGAGCCTCAGGGAAAGAAATCTACACCGGCGAAACTGGGCCCGCTCTGCGCTATCTCTGAGAGCGTTTCCGGAGTAAGTCGTGCCTCAAGAATGCCGACTACCGCGATATCGTCGACGTTGACCGGCGAACTGCCGCCAAAGAGCTTCGCCAGTTGGTAGAGATCTTCAGTCTGCTAAGGAGGGAGGGGACGCGCCGAGGTGCCCACTACCGTCCCACCGCCGCGCTTGGAGCGAGCGTATGAACCGTGCGGGAGCGCCAGTGACCGCACGATCTGTAAGATGTTGCCGACTGGCTACTTACTAGAAATAGGAACTCGAAGCCCATCGGTATGATCCGAAAGGCGACCACTCTTCTCGCGGCCCGTGCGGGCCACATCAGCGGCGCGCGCGTACACCACTTATGGCTACCGTTCATCGAGTTATGACCGCCCAGTAACGGTCACCACAACCCGTTGTCAATGAAGATGTTGCGAACTATATGACCGAAGGCGTTCCCGATATGACCGGCCGGGCGGGCGATGGCGTACGCCACCAAGCCACTCCTGGTGTGCCCGCGCTCCCTGCATCGGCTCCTACCACCCCCCTCGACTCCCTCGCCTGCAGCCTGCGTGCCCGCGCCCCGGTCCCCGGCGGCCAGGTTGCCCTCGCCGCCATCCTGTGGACCGACCCGCGACACAGTTCTAGCCCGGATTTCTCACAGGGTGGCGGATGCGGGTGTGGAATGAAGGATTGAGGCCGTGGTCGGGCGGGTCAACCGGGTTGCAGGGCGGGAAGGGTCCCGGTTTCGTCGTGTGAGAGGCGAGAGACGGGGAGAACTGCTGGCTGAAGGGGTCTTCACTGCTCGCGAGGCGCACTGGTCCCGGCGGTCTTGCCGAGAGGATGTCCGGAGTGCGTGGGAACTACGCTGGCAAACGTGCGTGGACCCGGGCGAAGGCGGTCGCGGAGGGATGTGCGGAGTCCATCGCGATCTTGAGCCGCCGGATGGAGACGGTGACGCGGGCACCGATCTTGAGGAGCTTGAGCCGAAGGGTTCCGGCGGTGGCGCGGGCCAGGCGCGTGCCGTGGAGCGCACGGCGCAGGGCGTCGAAGAGGATCGAGGCGAAGGCGGAGAAGAGGAGCCGGAGCTGGTTGGCGGCGAAGCGGGAGGCGGAGG
>MPMR01000065.1 GCA_002238605.1 BD2-11 clade cluster bacterium bin43
CACGTCGCGGAGCTTCTCGACGAAGCGGGGATCGGTGGAGAGCTTGAAGTAGCGCACCCTGTGGGGCTTCAGTCCGTGGGCGTTCCAGATCCGCCCCACCTGGCTGTGATGCAGCCCCATGCACTCGGCCATCAGACCACCAGACAGTAGTTCGCAATCACGGCAAGAAGTCACGTAAGTCCAACTAGGACCGCACGATCCCTCCTTCTTGCCTCTTGCAGGCCGTCACCATCCATCGGACCGAAATTGCCGGAATTTGGCAGCAAATGGACGGGAAGATTTTCCCACCGATGGCTGTGGGAGGAATGCGGCCTCACGCGCCTTGCGCTGACGACAAGACACCTTCCGTGGGCGAAGGCATGATCCCGACTGAGAGCCGGATGCGGGAGATCCGCACGTCCGGTTCGATGAGCGGGGGCTGGAAACGTGACTACGGGAGCCGGTCTGCGGCCCGGAGCGAAAGCGACGGAATAGCCACCGACCCTACGGTCGGCGCGCCAGCCCTCGACTCTACCGGGATTCGGGCCTCTGGCGATCCGCTGGACCATCTCGTGGACGACAACGTACTGGAGGCACAGCAGGGGTTTCTTCGCCAGTTCGGATTTGAGCCAGATGCGGCGGGCCGCCGCGTTGCATGTGCCCCAGCGCGTCTTCATTCGGCGGATGCGCCAGTCGGCCACCACGCACGCCGATGCGGGATTCCCACTCGGCGATGATTTCGGGAATGCGCTCGCGCAGGGCTTGCCCATAAACCAAGTGCGCATATCGCCCGTCTCACGGATCGGCTGGTCCCGGGTCAAAGACAGGTTCGATCCTCTCGGCGTTCTCGTGCCGGATGGCTTCCCAGATGTGGCTGGACCACCTTGGTCAGGTTCAGCGTGACGACGAGCCGCGGCTGGAGATCGTCGACGGCGAAGGGTTTCGGGGTGACGACGATCGTGCCGGATCGAGCAACTCCCTGTACAGCTCGACCTTACGCGGCATCCGCACTCTGCGGATCCTCCATTTCCTCCGCTTCGCCGCCCGCCGGTGGTCGTGGAAGGGGAAGGCGTCGGGTCCCAGCTTCCTGCGGCCCCGGGCCAGCAGCCGGGACAGTACGCGTACCCCGTCGTACAACAGTTGGCTGTCGCTCGGGTTCAGGATATGAGTCTCCGTCACGGTGCTGTCGATGCGCACCTTGCGGCCCGTCTCGATCCCGTCGTCCCGGGCCGTCCCCAGCAGCGCCCGGTTGATCCGCTCCCAGGTCTGTGCCCGGACGGCGCGGATGCAGCGTTGCAACGCCGAGCGCTTCGGGGGACGCGCGGGATCGATCCGCGTGAACCGCCTCGCCGAGGCGGAATCGGCCAGAACGAACTCCAACTCGCGGTAGTCCGACTGCCACAGATGCTTGAGGATGCCGCAGCGCAGAATCACCTCGCACGGCAGCCCCGCCCGTCCCATGAGCGAACGCCCCGCCCGGTCCACATCCTCCGCGATCCAGTCC
The DNA here is from genome assembly GCA_002238605.1 of BD2-11 clade cluster bacterium bin43. GTDB lineage: Bacteria > Gemmatimonadota > Gemmatimonadetes > Longimicrobiales > Gaopeijiaceae > BD2-11. The sequence goes on from MPMR01000065.1 coordinate 1,484, forward strand.
ACGAACTCCAGATGCTCGTCCAGCGCCGCGGAGATCGCGGCCAGCCCCCGGCCCATCTCGTGATCCGGATACCCGGTGTCGAACAAGCTCCGCTGGCGCGCCCGCCTCGCTCGCATCCGCACTCCCTTCGCATCGGGAAGACCACTGTCGGACTATGAAATCTAACCGGTCACCTTTGCCGATACCACCCGATCCGATGCCCGGAAACGTCAGCTTCTCCAAGAACTGCAACAACTTAGGAGTTTCTGGACAGGAACGAACTAGGCGGCCTGAGCTACCTGAGGAGCCTAGACCTCTCGCTGAACGAACTGACCGGTCCGATCCCGGCCGAACTCGGGAACTTGTCGAACCTTACAACGCTGGACCTTGCCAGCAACACCTTGTCCGGCCCGATTCCCACCGAACTTAGGCGACTTGCCAGCCTTGGATGGCTAGACCTGTTGGCAAACGAGTTGACGGGCGCAATTCCCCCGGAACTCGGCCAACTCTCTCACTTGGAGAAGTTGTCGCTGCATTTCAATAACCTCACCGGTCCGATCCCGCCCGCCCTCGGCAGATTGTCAAGTGTGACTCTCATGGCGCTCGACAACAACGCCCTGACAGACTCTCTCCCGCTTGCATTGGGCAACCGCGGCTCCGGGCAACGACACCGAATCGGAGGCACCGACGCCTCCGGGATGCCATCGTGGGCCGCACTCTCGGATCAAGTGAACCGGCGACCGGGTTCCGTTTACTTACGCTCGGTGAGTAACGCCTGAGGTACGCTGTCGCACCATGGAAAGGAAGTCGCGATGAGGAAGCTGCCTGCGGGCGTCGAGGATGGGGTTGCGGGCCAACGCTTCCGGCGACTTCCGCCGCGCTGTCCTCTGCTCCTCTGTCTCCTGCTGCAGGCGACCGTGACGGTGGCGGCCGGACCCGTGGCGCACGCGCAGCAGCCCGCGGATCGGCCCCGCGTGGGGCTGGCGCTCGGCGGAGGCGCCGCGCGCGGGTTCGCCCACGTGGGCGTGCTGGAATGGCTCGAGGAGCATCGGATTCCCGTAGATGCGATCGCGGGAACCAGCATGGGCGGGCTTGTCGGCGGCAGCTATGCCGCGGGGCTAACGGCCGTCGAGGTGCGGGCCATGGTGGCCGGCGTCGACTGGGACCGGGTGTTTGCCGGCGAGGTGGAATACGCGCGCCAGTCCTATCGGCGCAAGGAGGACCGTCGCGCCTATCCGGTGCGGAATGAGCTCGGTCT
>MPMR01000033.1 GCA_002238605.1 BD2-11 clade cluster bacterium bin43
CCGGCCTGCTCGCTTCGTCCGGGTCGCTCGTTGCCTCTCTCCAGCGTTGGAGAGGGCACAGAAGAAATCATATCAGACACCATCAACCCCAAAAACTAATCGTCCGTGAAAGCGGGGCAGGTCCACCAAGACCACCACGCTAGGGAGCCAAGGCGCCTTCGAGCAAGAGGCGAGCCTAGGTTGCCTGATCCACATCAGGTGGAGAGGGCATGCCACGGATGCGAGGCTAGGGCACCCAAGGATGCGCGGAGCTCTACGTGAACCCGCCATCGGAATGCCGTGACCGTGATCCGTATGGCTAAGGGGAGCGCTCCGGGTCCCGTGGCACGGTATCCGAGCGAGATCACCGCATCCCCAACCGACCGTCGCCGTCGAGCGAAGAGAGGCCACGCCATCGCCGTCCCGAGGCGCCATCTCCGGGTCGAGCACCTCTGATGCTCGATAGGACAACGGTACGCCGAGGCTCGCGACACGCTCTCTTCCCGTTGTGTGGAGCAGCGGCAAACGGTCCGCAAGATTCCCGCTATTCGACCCGGTTTTCCCGCTATTCGAGCACGACAGACGCGATCACGGTCTCCCGGCAAGAACGGCAGATCGTGCAGTCCTGTAAGACTTTAGACGATTTCTTGCGTGCGCCGTGGAAAGGCGCGCGTTCCTAGTGGGTGCGAATCCCACCCGGCAACTGTCGCTCCAGCCGGTAGCAGCCAGAGCGGTGCATGGAGGTAACGACATGAGCTGAAGCACTCTGGCAGAAGGGCCTTGCACGATACGCGATACCCTAAACGGGCACGAAGCCGGAAACGGCGGAGACGGCCAAGGGGGGAGCTAAGTCGGTAGGAGGCCGAGCGACCACGCGGGCCGAAACGTGAAGTGAACGCCGAGCAGGCCTCGAAACATCAAATGCGGGAGCCGACCCTCCGCAAGAAAGGGGAAGGCCGCCGACTGGCCGGAAAGAGAGCGACGGGACACAACCGGGCTGGTTTCCGCCGGGGTAGTGGCGTCGGCACGTGTGGAGGATGGAATGCGTGGCAACACGGGAAGCCCGGCCGGTGCCGTGCACGCGGCAACCGGAACCCCGCGAGGGGCAGGCCGGGCCGGCAGGGTGGCGGATGGGCCAGTAGTACTGAAGACGCGGGGTAATGCCCGCCGAGGGAAGGGGCCCTGAGTTGGGAACGGTACGGAAAGGAGGCAGAGACTTGATGCGCTCCAGATTCCTGCTCCGCTTGCGTGAAGGGCGTGTACCCCTCCACCGGAGTCAGCCTTCCAGCAAAACGCGATTCTCGGACGCCGACTGGCAAAACGGTCCGAGACAAGGCATTCGACCATGCTTGGGAGTCCCGCCAATTGACTCTGGTTTTCCCGTTTTCGCGGCACGGTCCAGCAGGGTTCAGTACAACGGCAAGAGTGGCAGATCGTGCAGTCCCAGTTAGACTTACGTTATCTCCTGCCGTGATTATGACCTCAGGTGATCCGCCGAGCAGGCCTATTGGTATCAGTATGAGTGGCATTTCCCGCAGCACGTCTTCAAGTGGTACCTGGAAGAGACGCTGTATGTCGGCTCTTTCGCCCTCAGCGGCGGCGTCAAGAAGTTCCACATCAACGTCTCGCGCGAGGACCAGTTCGGCGTCGATCGAGCGCTCGACGTCGACTCCGACTCAGGGCTGCTCTTCTCCGGCGGTGTCACCTGGGAGACGCCGGTCCAGGGCCTCGACGTCTTCGCAGGCTATGCCCAGAACTTCAAGGCGATCAGCAGCACGCTGCTCGAGGTCCCGGGCCGGAGCCTGGATCTGCTCGAGCCCGAGACGGCCTCCAACGTCGATGTCGGGGTGCAGTATGCCGGGGAGCGACTCGCGTTCAGTGCCGCCTGGTATTCCATCGACTTCCAGAACCGGATCTTCTACCTCGGCCCGCAGACGCCCGCCGGTCCCAACTACCTCGTTCCGGGGGGCGGCGCCTACTTCAACGCAGGCGGCATCGAGACCAGCGGCGTCGAGGTCGCCGCGACGGTGCCGCTGTCCGAACGAACCTCGTTCTACACGGCGCTCACCTTCAACAACTCGGATTACCTGGGGACCGGTGATCCGCTCGTCGACGAGAACCAGGGCATCGTGGCCGGGACCGACGTGACCGGCGTGCCGAGTCGGCTGTGGGTCATCTCGCTCGACCGGAGCGGACCACTGGGCGGAGGAATGTCCGCCAAGTACACGTCATCGCGGCGCGTGAGTCTGACCGCGGACTGGCACACGGACGCCTACTGGATCGTGGACGCCTACGTCACGTTGCGGGGCGAGGCCCTGAGCGACCTCCTGCGCTCGACGGAGTTCTCGCTGGTGGCGAACAACCTGGGCGACGCCGCATACCTGTCGGCGATCACCGAGAACGCGGCCTGGCTGGGCGCGCCACGGACGGTATCGATGAGCGCGACAGTGTCGTTCTGAGGGGCTGGCTTCCGTTTCGGGGGGCCGCGTCCGTTCCGAGGGGACTGGCTTCCGTTTCGGGGGGCCGGCTTCCGTTCCGAGGGGCTGGGGCTACCGTTCCGAGTGGCCGGCTACCGTTCCGAGTGGCCGGCTTCCGTTTCGGGGGGCCGCGTCTCCGTTCCGAGGGGCTGGGGCTACCGTTCCGAGTGGCCGGTTTCCCTTTCGGGGGGCCGGCTGATCTCGGCCGGGTCAGCACCCTCGGCGCCATTCCGCATTTGCGCGTCCCATCTTGACATTGGCAGGTCTGGATTTCGGCCGCTGCGTGGAATCGGAAACTAGGTGACTCGATTTCGCATTTGCGCGTCCCGTTTTGCCATTGACAGGTTTCGAACCCGCCTTTCTGCAGTATCCAATATTCCGCGTTCCATAGTCCGCCAGGGGCTCTGACCGGCCCTCTGGGGGCGTTCGCGGGCAGCGTCCTTCTGCGATGGCCTCCAGGTCCCGCGTCGGCCGCTACAGGCCATCCTGAGAGGCCGTTTTCAGTGGCGTTATATTTACAGGTAAGTCATCAACAATGAACCATATTTGTGGAAGACCGATGATCGCACCTGCAGACTATGGCTGCGCCACGCGCGAAGCGCCCTCTTCCAAAGAGGACGACGAACTCCGGAAGCTCGGCGAACGCATCGCGGAGCTGGCGGCCCGCATCAACTCCGCAGAAGCGCGGATGATGAAACTCATCGCCGAATTCGACCGCCGGGGCGGCTGGAAGGACGGCGGCTTCTCGTCCTGCGCCGAATGGCTGGCGTGGCGGCTCGGCATGACCATCGGCCCGGCTCGTGAGCGCGTCCGGACGGCCCGTGCGCTGGAAAACCTGCCGGAGACGGCGGATGCCCTGGCGGCCGGCAGCATCTCGTACACCAAGGTGCGGGCGCTTACCCGGGTTGCGACCCCCGAGCGCGAGGCGGAACTGCTGGAGTTCGCACGCGCGGCCTCGGCGGCGAGGCTGGAGCAGAGGGTGCGCATGTGGAAGAAGCTGTCCCGCGACGAAGAGTTGACCGCGGAGGAGGCCCGCCATCGCAGCCGAACCTTCTCGGTGTTCGTGGACGGCGACGGGATGTACGTGGTGAAGGGCCGGCTCGAGCCGGAGGTCGGGGCGGTGCTCATGCGGGCGGTGGAGGCCGCATCCGATGCGCTCTTCCGGCGTGAGGGCGATGCGGGTGCGGGTCGTCACAAAGGCGACTCGGGTGACGGTCGTCACGAGGACGATGCGGGTGCGGGTCGTCGCGCCGGTGACGGCAATCCGCGCTCCGAACCGAAGCAGCGCCGGGCGGATGCGGTGGGTCTGCTGGCGGAGCGGGCGCTCGCGGCGGGGTTCGGAGCTGATGGGTGCAATGAGGAGCGGCAGACTCACCCTCATGAGGAGCCGCAGACTCACCTCCGCGGGGAACCGGCGTCCCGATCCGACACCGAGATGCCGGCCCAACCCCGGGCCGAGTCCGGGACACGCGTCGAGTCCGGCACCCGGGCCGAGCGCTACCAGGTCATGATTCATTGCGATGCCGCGACTCTCGCGGAGGAAGGTGAGCCCGGGCGCTCCGATCTGGACGGGATCCGCGTTGCCGCGGAAACGTCGCGGCGCATGGCGTGCGATGCCGCGGTGGTCGCGATGGTCCACGCGAAGAACGGCTCGGTGCTGAACGTGGGCCGCAGGACGCGCACGATTCCGCCCCACATCCGGCGGGCGCTGGAGGAACGCGACCGCGGATGCCGCTTTCCAGGGTGCGGCTGCAGGTTCACCGAGGCCCATCACGTGAAACACTGGGCCGACGGCGGTGAGACGAGCCTCGGGAACACCCTGTTACTCTGCCGGAGGCACCACCGGGCCGTCCACGAGGGGCGAGTGAAGGTGTCCGTGAACGGGGACGGAACCGTGCTCTTCTTCACGCCGAAGGGGAGAATGCTTGTCGACGCGCCGACGAGGCCCAAAGCGGCTCGTGGCCGCGCGAGAAGAGAGATGATCGCCCGGAACACCCGGCCCGGGGGTGGCCTCGCCGGCGAGTCAGCCTCGGGCCCGCTGCTCCCGGTCCCATCGGTTCATGGTGCCGCCCCGGACGAGACCGCGGCCTCGCCCCTACCGCCGGTCCCATCGGTGTATCGGGGCGCCCCTGGGAAGGGCGATGGCATCACGCTCTCGAACGGAGCTGCGCTTTACCGCGATTCGGAGATCCCATGGGAGATCGAGGCCGCCGCGCGAGAGGCCATGGAGGAGTCTCCGTAAGGTGCCGTGGCATGCCGCGCGCGCGTTGCGTACCTGCGGCCCTGGTCGCATAATGACAGACTGGTATCCCGTTTCGTCGGGTACGCATCAGTACGCACCAGGATTTGTCAGGGCACGCACCAGGAGTCGACGGAGTCCGCGCGATGAGGCCCATCTTCAGCCTCGCCCCCTCAATGTTGTCGGGCGCGCTCCTGCCCTTCCGCGGGCCGGGCGCGCTGCTGCTCTCCATGCTGGGCGCGGTGCTGTTGGCCGGCCTGGGCGCGCTGCTGCCTGCCGGTCCCGCCTCCGCGCAGACCCCCGAAGAGTTCTTCGAGACCCGGGTGCGTCCGGTGCTCGCCGAGAGCTGCATGGACTGCCACGGGCGACTCCGCCGCGGGAATCTGCGCCTCAACTCCAGGGAGGCGATGCTGCGCGGGGGCGACTCCGGTCCGGCGATCATCCCCGGGGATCCGTCCGGGAGCCTGCTCATCCAGACGGTGCGCCACCAGATCGAGGGGCAGGAGATGCCTCGCGACGAAGATCCGCTCACACCGCAGCAGATCGAGGGGCTCATCGAGTGGATTCGCATGGATGCGCCCTGGCCAGCGGTGGCGGAAGGCGCTGAAGGGACGGGAGGCGCGGCGGGAGCCGCGGGGGGGCTTCTCGCCCTCGCCGACGAGGGACTCTCGCCCGGGGCCCGCCTCTTCGTCGACAAGGTGCGGCCGGTTCTCGAGCGCAGCTGCTTCTCGTGCCACACCGACGACGAACGGAGCGGTCTCCGGCTCGATTCCCGCGAGCGGATGCTCCAGGGGGGCAGCCGCGGCCCCGCGATCATCCCGGGGAACGCGGAAGAGAGCCTCATCATCGCCGCGCTCCGGCATGTGGACGATGATCTGCAGATGCCGCGCAACGCGGACCAGCTCCCCGAAGCCGAAATCGAGGGCTTCATCGACTGGATCCAGGCCGGCGCGGAGTGGGCCGAGATCACCGCGCCGCTGGCGATCCCGAGGCGGGGGGTCACGGCCGAGGAGCGCAACTTCTGGTCGTTCCGGCCGCTGGCCGATCCCGCCGTCCCCGAGGCCGCCGCCGCCGCACCCGACCCCAACCGCGCCGTATCCGGCCCCGCCGGACCCGACCTCGACGCCGCCGTTGCCGCACCCGACCCCGCCGCCGCACCGGAGCCGAACCACGCCGCCGCCGCCGCCGCACCCGCCCCCGCCGACCGGGCCCACGACGACATCGACCGTTTCGTGCTCGCGAAGCTCGACGAGCAGGGACTCGAGCCGCTCGGGGCGGCCGATCGCCGACAGCTCCTCCGGCGCGCCACCTTCGACCTGACCGGCCTGCCCCCGACTCCCGATGAGGCCGAGGCTTTCGTCAACGACACCTCGGCGGACGCCTTCGAGAAGGTCGTCGAGCGGCTGCTGGCCTCCCCCCACTACGGCGAGCGCTGGGGGCGGCACTGGCTGGACGTGGCCCGCTTCGGCGAAGACGACACCCGCGGGCTGGCGCCGGGCGGTTCGGGACGCGAGCGGTATCCCAACGCCTACATCCAGCGCGACTGGGTGGTGGAGGCCTTCAACCGCGACATGCCCTACGACCTCTTCGTCAAGGCGCAGATCGCCGGGGACCTGCTGGAGGAGGCCGAACGCGAGCGCGCCATCCCCGCCCTGGGCTTCCTGGGCGGCGGCCCCTGGTACTACGACATCGCCGATCCCGCGGTGGCGCGCGCGGACGAGAGGCACGACCGCGTCGACGTGACCACGCGCGGCTTCCTGGGCCTCACCGTGGGTTGCGCCCGCTGCCACGACCACAAGTACGACCCGATCGGCACGCACGACTACTACGCGCTCGCCGGCATCTTCAACAATGCCAACTATCACGAGTATCCGATCGCGGAAGAGGACGAAGCCGAGGCCTACGAGAAGGAAAAGGAGTTCATCGACGGCCTCAGGAAGAGTCTGAACGAGTACCTGAGCACCGAGGGCGACCAGCTGGCACGCGTCCTCTCGCTCCAGGTGTCGCGCTACATGATGGCCGCGTGGCAGGTCACCGGCAGGCCGCAGCTTCCGCCCGAGCAGGCCGCGTCGCAGGCCAAGGTCGACCTCGAAACGCTGCAGCGCTGGATCCGCTTCCTGGGCAAGGAGCCGAAGCACTACCCGTACCTCATCGACTGGCAGGAGATGATCGCGCGCGGGGACGCCGAGGAGGAGGAAGCCCGGGGGCTGGCCGACGCCTTCCAGCGCCTGGTGCTCGAGGTGGTCGCGGAGCAGGAGAAGCTGGAGGAGCGCAACGGCCGCATCATCGCCAAGGGCACGCCGCTCGAGGAAGTGAAGTCGACGCCGATGCCCAACGGCTTCGAGAGCTTCTTCGACCAGCACCAGCTCGAGCTCGAGACCATGGAGCGGGAGCGCTTCAACCTCTACTCGGACATCTTCCGCAGCGACCTCGACAACGAGCTGGACACCTTCTTCCCGGCGCCGGGGCTGTTCCGGTTCCGCGGATGGGGGCTGGAGCGGCAGCTCGGGCGCGTGGCGATGGACCACATCTCGGCCATGCGCGAGCGCATCGAGGAACTGGAGGAGGAGCTCCCGGACCTGCCCTTCGCGATGGGCGTGGCCGACAAGGAGCCCGAGGACCTGACCGACATCGCGCTGCACATCCGCGGCAGCCCCACGAACCTGGGCGAAGCGGTGCCACGCGGCTTTCTGACCGTGCTGGACGAGGAGGGCGCCGAGCCGTACACGGAGGGAAGCGGACGCCTGCAGCTCGCCGAGGCCATCGCCGGGCACCCGATCACCGCGCGCGTCGTCGTGAACCGCGTCTGGCGCTGGCACATGGGCACGGGCATCGTCGACACCCCCAGCAACTTCGGGACGATGGGCGAGCGGCCCACGAACCCCGAGCTGCTCGAGTACCTGGCTTCGCGCTTCGTCGAAGGCGGGATGTCGATCAAGCAGCTGCACCGCGACATCATGCTGTCAGCGACCTATCAGCGCGCGAGCGGCCAGCACGCGGGCAACGAGGAGATCGACGGGGCGAACCGCTACTACTGGCGCGCGGACCGGCGCCGGCTCGACGCGGAGAGCATCCGCGACGCAATCCTCTCCGTGTCCGGCGATCTGGACGCGACGGTGGGAGGCCCCTCGAAGAGCCTGCGCGACGAGGAGAACAACCGCCGCACCATCTACGGGGAGGTGAGCCGCTTCCAGGTCGACGAGTTCCTGCAGACCTTCGACTTCCCGAACCCGAGCCTGTCCGCGGAGCGCCGCTACACCACCAACGTGCCGGGCCAGAGCCTGTACTTCATGAACAGCCCCTTCGTGCGCAGGCAGGCGGAGCTGTTCGTGAAGAGGCTGCTGGAGGAGACGGCTGCCGAGGAGTTGGTTGCGGAGGATGGCGGGGACGGAAGCGGTGGCGTCGGCACCGGGAACGGAGCAGGCGGCAACGGCGGTTCAGCCAACGGGCTGGCTGGTGCCGGCAACGGGAACGGGGACCACGACAACGGCGCTGCAGAGGGCGCCGTGACCGACGGTATCTCCGTCGTTTTCCGCAATCGAGAGATGATCGAGGCCGCATATCCACTGCTCTACGCACGGGACGTCACCGAGGCCGAGATCGCGGCGGGCCTGGAGTTCCTGGAGGAACGCCGTGCCGCGTTCCTGGCGGAAGAGCTGGCGAAACTCGAAGATGAGTCCGGGGATGAAGCCGAAGCGGATGCCTCGGCGGAGGAGGCGAGGGCTGGAGAGGAGGCGAGAGCTGAAGGGGATGCGAGGGCTGGAGAGGAGGCGAGAGCTGAAGAGGATGCGAGGGCTGGAGAGGATGACGCCGCCGAGGAGGGCGCGGACCCCGAGCCCGACACACCCGAGTACCGAGCCTCCATGCAGGCGTGGGTCCAGTACGCGCGCGCCCTGTTCAGCGTCGCGGAATTCAGGTTTGTGGACTGATATGGCAGGTTTGTGGACTGATGTCTGACAACCATCACGGTGACCATCAGGGCTGCGGCATGATCCACGGGGAGCCGCGCACGCGGCGCGAGGCCCTGAAGACCATGGGCGCGGGCTTCGGCATGATGGCGTTCGCGAGCCTGATGGGGACGTCGATGCTCGAGGCCTCCAGCGGGCTCGTGTCGCCGATGGGCACGCCGCTGCCCAGGCCCGATTTCGAGCCGCGCGCGAAGAACGTCATCTTCCTGTTCATGAACGGGGGCGTCTCGCAGGTCGACACCTTCGATCCCAAGCCGGAGCTCGAGAAATATCACGGGCAGCCGCTGCCGACCGGCGAGATCAAGACCGAGCGGCGCACCGGCGCGCTCATGAAGTCGCCCTTCAGCTTCAAGCGCTACGGGGAGTCGGGGACCGCCGTCAGCGAGCTCTTCCCGCACGTGGGCGAGTGCGCGGACGACATCTGCGTGATCCGCTCGATGCACACCGAGATCCCGAATCACGAGCCCTCGCTGCTCATGATGAACACGGGGCACATCCAGCCGGGCCGGCCCTCGCTGGGCTCGTGGCTCACGTACGGGCTGGGGACCGAGAACCGGAACCTGCCCGGATTCGTGGTGCTTTGCCCGGATCAGCCCACCGTCGTGGGCCCGCCGCTGTGGAGCAACGCCTTCCTCCCGCCCATCCACCAGGGCACCTACATCTCCGACAAGGTGCCGAGGATCGAGGACGACTTCGACCCGGAGCGCCTCATCCCCAACATCCGCGGCGAGGACATGAACGGCGACGGCCAGCGCCGCGAGGTGGACCTGATCGAGAAGCTGAACCGGCTGCACATGCAGCGCCTGGAGGAGGAGGATCCGCAGATCGAGGGCGCGATCCAGGTGATGGAGACCGCCTACCGAATGCAGACCGAGGCCCCGGACGTGTTCGACATCCGCGGCGAAAGCGAGGCGACCCAGAAGCTGTACGGCCCGGGCAGCACCGCGCGCGGGTGCCTGATGGCGGTGCGGCTGATCGAGCGGGGCGTGCGCATCGTGCAGGTCTACTACGCGAAGGGCGATCCCTGGGATGCCCATACCGACATCTTCCAGCACCGCAAGAACGCCCGCGACTCCGACCAGCCCTTCGCCGCCGTGATCAAGGACCTCAAGTCACGGGGCCTGTTCGACGAGACCCTGGTGGTGTGCGGCACCGAGTTCGGGCGCACGCCCGTGCTTGAGACGGGGGGCGGGGGCGCGGGAGGCCGCGTGGTCAACGGCCGTGACCACAACCCGTTCGGCTTCAGCATCTGGCTGGCCGGCGGCGGCATCAAGGGCGGCATGACCTACGGCGCCACCGACGACTTCGGCTTCAAGGCCGTCGAGAACCCGGTCCACATCCACGACCTGCACGCGACCATCCTCTACCTGATGGGCATCGACCACGAGAAGCTGACCTACAACTACAGCGGTCGTGATTTTCGGCTGACGGACGTGGCCGGCGAGGTGATTCACGACATTATCGCGTGAACGGGGAGCCCTGATCGCGTGACCAGGAACTTCCTGCTGGCAACGGGGGCGGGCGCGGTCACGCTCTTCGTGGTGGGCGGCGTCTTCTACGGGTTCCTGGAAGACTTCTTCGCCAACGAGGTTTCGAGGGCGATGCCCGTCTGGTGGGCGCTGGGCCTGGCCGAACTCCTGTACGCGGCGGTCCTCACCCTCGTGCTGAGTTGGAGGGGTGTCATCAGCGGCTGGGAGGGGTTCCAGGCCGGGGCCGTGTTCGGGGCTCTGCTGGGCCTGGGCATGGCGCTGATGGGCTACGCCACGCTGGACGACGTTCAGACACTCGCCACGGTCGGCGGGCACACCCTGATCGGGGTTGTCAACAACGGGTCGGCCGGGGCGCTGATTGCGGTGGTGCTGAACAGGGGCGGAGGCTGAGGCCATCACCTGAAACGGCGGTTCCCGACCGCCGGCAGCCCGCAGTCGTTATCCGGCAATCGGGATGCGAACGGATCCGACGAGCGAGATGGTCCGGTTGCGGCCCTCCGGTGCCTCGTCGCTGGCGAAGATCTCGGTCAATCCCTCGGTGAACAGCACCGTGACGCCGAGGGGGCCGACGATGTAGCCGGCCCCCGCGGTGATCCCGATATCGGTGTTCGTGTCGATACGCATATCGTCGCAGCTCTGCTCCCTCGACAGGTCGACCCCCTCGACCGAGACGTCGATGGCCACGTTGCATCGCCTGTCCCGCGCAACGCTCGCGCCGGCGAGGAAATGGAAGTCGCCGCCGATCTCGAGCAGACCGCGCAGCACGAGATAGTCGATCTCGATGTTCAACTGACCGGTCGCATCGCCTTCGCTGAGCTCCGCCCCGGCGCCCTTCTCGATGTAGCCGGCTTCCACCCGCAGGCCGACCAGGTCGATCACCCGCAGGGAGAATCCTCCCGCGGCATTCCGTCCGATGCGGCTCTCCGTGGCCTCCTCATCCGTCGCGAGGCCCATGGTCGCTCCGGCTCCCAGGATCAGATCGTTGGTTCTCTGCTGTGCCTGGGTGTCGGCGGCAGGGATCGCCAGCAGCAATGCGCAGAGAACGGGTGCGAGCGGCTGGCGCATGATGGGGACTCCCTTCTCGGACGGGGTCAATGGCAGCGGCTGACCGCCGGCGATGGCCTACCCCGACGATGAACCGAGCTCGACATGCACGCTGTACCAGTCGAAACTCTGACCGGAAGCGTCCAGCGTGACAGACTGCTTCGCCCCGGCCGCGAGGTCAACCCTGGGCGTCGGACCGAGTTCGGTTCCGTTGGAGAGGTGGATTTCGACGCGCACGGCAGTGACCGTCGCGCTGGTCGTGTTGGTTACGGTGCCGGTGAACCGCCGGCCTGATGCATCGTAGCTGATGACCAGGTCCACGCCGCTGCGGGTATCGGTCGCGGTCTCGTCGGCGTTCCAACGCGTACCCGACTCGCCCGGTTCGGTGGGGCTGTCGACGCAGGCGGCCACCATGGCCAGGAGGGCCAGGGTCGCTGCACGGGATGCTGTATGTCTAGTCATGAGTCTCTCCTTCATTGTTGTCGTTGTCGTTGTCGTGCTCGAGGCTCGTGGGAGACCTGTGCTCCCGCGGCTGCTCGTGTTCCCCCTGTCGCGCGCCCTCGACGGCGCGCTGGTCCTCGTGGGGCCCTTCCGGTTCGGGTGCCACCGCCGGGGCGAACAACGGGGCGAGAACCAGAACGCCCACCGCGCTCATGCGGCGCCAGGGGGACGATGGCGCCTGGGGTGAACCCTGTCCGGACATGAGCCTCCGAACGCGCTGCTCCAGCTGTGAGCGATGCCTGCCGATGCACGGAACCGGAGTGCGCCGGTCCCTGCCGATCACCCATCCGGCCACCTCGGTCAAGCAGCTCGCCATCGCGAAACGGTCATCGACCTGACTGGCGGCCCAGTCGTCGCACAGCTCCTCGGCGGCGCATCGAATCTCGCGCGCGGCAAGCCGGAAAAGCGGCTGGAAGAAGAAGACGGCCTGGAAGACGTTCAGAACCGCCAACCGGATCGGGTCTCCGCGCAGATGGTGCGCGACTTCGTGACCGAGAAGCGCACGGAGCTCTTCTTCGTCCAGTTCATGGAGTGCGCGCACGGGGACGCAGATCTCGCGAGCTGTCCCAACGCCCAGGGCAATGGCCGAGCCCAGGTCGTCGCTCTCGGTCAGACGAGGCACCGGTGCCAGGGACGCCCTGCGGCTGAGTGATGCCAGCGCGCCCGAGGCCCGCGGGTCCGCTACCGGCTCACGCTCGCCGAGTCGGCGCCGCAGTTTCCCCAATCGCAGGATGTAGAGGGCGAGCAAGCCCCCGGCGAACACGACCCATAGCGTGCCGGCGGAGTTCAACCAGCCCGCAGGAAGCGCAATCCCGGGGTTTTGGGCTTCTTCGCCCGATGGCGAAAAGACGGAGGCCACGCCGTCCCGATGGCCTGGTTCGCCCTGGGCGTGGCGCTCCTCGCCGGCGATGAAGGTGGGCACGGGGAGCCGCCAGACGGCGGAGCCCGACGAGGTCACGGAGTGGACCGTCGGAGTGATCAGGCTGGCGGCGAGCACCGTGTGCCAGATTGTTTCCCGCAGGCGTGCATGCGCCCCGGGGAAGAGACGCAGGCCCAGCCAGGCAACGCCGCACCACAGAGTGCTGTGGACCAGGAAGGTGAAAAGCCACGCCGTCATTTCGATTCCCCCTTCCGGTCCCCTTTCCGCTTGCTGGACACGATCGTCTTGAGGCCCTCCAGGTCGTCCGGGTCGATCTCGCCGGATCGGACCAGGTGGTTGACCAATGCCGTGCTGTCACCGGAGAACAACCGCGTCACCAGGCTGGCCACCATCGTCTTGCGGACATCCGCCTCGGCGATCGCGGGCCGGTACATGAACTGTCGTCCGTTCGTTCGGTGCTCCACGCATCCGTACTCCTCCAGCTTGCGCAGCATCGTCTTGATGGTCGTGACGGCGAGGCGCCGCTCTTCAAAGAGCGCCTCGTGAACCTCGATGGCCGGGGCCTCGCCGCGCTCCCAGAGCACGCGCATGATGGCGAGTTGCAGGTCTCCCAGTTGCCGCTTCCGCTTCATCACGGGCTCTCCGTCGATATGACCGGGGACGATTACTCGGGTGGTTACTACCGGAGTAGTCACTAACGGGTTCCTCCAACCGCTCCCTTACCTGGACCTGGCCGCGAGGGCGACCTCAAACGCACGCATCTCGCCACGCAGGATCTGGAGCTGGTTGTACACCGGCCGGAAGGCGGCGCCGCGCGGGCGGGCGGTCTCGCCACCTCCGTGTTCGCCGGGCCCTTCGCGTCCGCCATGCTCGTTGGCGCCTTCGCCGCGCTCTTCGCCCCCTTCTGCTCCGCCCTCTCCCTCACCCTCCTCCCCGCCTGCGCCGTGCCCCGCCTCGATGCCGGCTTCGGGGTGACTGACCCACGCGCTGAAGTCGTTCCCGAAGGCTCCCAGTTCGACGGGCACGGTCTCGCCGGGACCGACATCGATGCGCCTCGTCGGGCCGAGTTCCGTGCCGTTGTCCAGGTGGACCTCCACGCGCACCTGCGCGAGAGGCCGTGCGGTGCTGTTCGTCACCGAGCCGACGAAGACCTGCGTCGCCGGGTCGAACTGCAGAACCAGACGAGCCCCGTTCGCGAAGAGCTTGTCCAGTTTCGTCATCTTCGACAGATACGCACCCTCGCCACCCTCGTTGCTCACGCGCCGCGCTCGTTGCGGGTCGCGGTAAACGGAGAGCCCCGCCCTCACGCGCATCTCGCGGAGGTCGGCACGGGCCTGCTTCACGAGATCGTAGAGGTTGTCCGCATTCGCACGCTCCTGCGCCGGCTGTTGCTCTTGCAAGCCGGGTGCCGGAGCTTTCTCGCCGTCCACGTGCGCGGACAGGCCGGCCCCGGCCATGCCGAGCACCATCAGGGACATCAGTGTGATCTTCATCATCGGTCTCCTCCGGAGTTGGGTAGCGACCCCGGGGCGACACCCGCCGCCGGTCCGACTACCGCACTAGTTGACGACCGTAGTAGTCACCACGGAGCGCGAAGGTTCCCCGATGGAGAAGGGTCAACCGGGTTACGAGGGTGCCGCGATGGGAAGGGTTACCGGGTTACGGAGGTGCAAGTCCGTGCGAAGCATGACTTGCTGACGTGAGAGCCGCCTCTCATCTTGGGAGCGCGCACAATAGTTGTCCGGCACGTGACGAGGAGACAAGGCATGTCAGGGTGGTTCGGCGAGTGGTGGCCGCTGTTGGCAACGCTCCTGATCCTGGTCGTCGGTTTGAGTTGGCTGGTCCTTCGACTGGCCGGAAGCTCACACTCCGGCCGCAGGACCGCATTCGAGACGGTCTTCCGGAAGGGGATGGTGCAGCCGATCATCACCCACATCATGGCGTGGACGTTCGCCCTGATGGCCTCCAGCCTGATCATCTTCTTTCTCTATGTGAGAGAATTTGATCGGGCCGAAGACGTTTTCTCCTACGTCGTTGCCGTGATCGGCCCCATAATCGGGTTCTGGTTCGGATCCAGAGGCCGAGAGGGCGGCACGGAGACCGGTGAGACCGGTGGCACGACGGAGAACCGCGGTCCCTCGCAGCCGTAGGCCGAGTGCCGGCGCGTCCGAAGCGGCTACCGCGTCTGGAACATGATGGGAAGCGAGATCCACACCGGGACCACCTTGTCCAGGTTGAGCGCCGGGGTGAACCTGAACACGTTTGCCACGCGCAACGCCGCGTCGTCGAGCGAAGCGTGTCCGGAGCTCTCCGCGACGAGGGTGTTCTGAACGATCCCTTCCTCGTCGATGAAGAAGTGCACCGTCACCCTCCCGCCGATGCCGTTGTCCCGCAGGATCGGGGGATACTCCCGCTCCAGCGCACGCTCCACTTCACGTTGGTTGGTGAGGTCGGGACGGACAGTGTAGGGCGTGAACGACGGTGCCGCGGAGATGTCGACCGCCTCCTCGTCGGGAGGAGGAGGCAGCTCCTCGACCGGATTGTCCTCGAAGGTGGTGGGCGCGATGGTGATGTCCTCGCTGATGTCGGCCGCGGCGATCACGGGGGTCGCGGGCCGGCTGATCGCCTGGGGCGGCGGGGGAATCTCGATCTCGGGCGGGAGTTCGATCGCCACGAGCTCCTCGGAGTCGAAGGAGACGTCCTCCGCGGTCATGCTCGGCCAGAACATGAACACCACGAAGTGAACCACGGTCGCGGCCAGAACCGATCCCCAGAACCAGGTGTCGAACGACTTCTTGAAGCGGTCGTTCGCCGTCTCCAGGGGCGCGCCTTCCTGCACCTGTACGGATTCGTTGTCGCTCATCGTCTCTCCTCGTCATGCGGTCGAAGAACACCAGTTGGTACGATGGGGAGCAGAAACGGATCTGTCAACTAAGTTTTTAGTTGATGATGGGAAGGGACTCCGGAGGCGTTTCCCGTCCATTGCCATAACGTCCCTCGGTCCTGGACTACGGCCTGGGCCCGAAACAGGCGGGACGGATTGCGGGCGCGGCAGGGAAGGCCGTTTCCGAGTGGCGAGAGGTCGCCGCACGACTCGGTGGGAGCCGACGGGAAATCGATCGCATGGAGTCGGCGTTCGAGCACGAGGACCTCGCGCGGGCTCGCGAGCTCGGGGCTGGGTGACCGCCACGATTCGGTCCTACGACGAGGAGGGCGCTCAATAGGACTGACGATTGTGGTTCATGAGGCCGGGAAAGGCGGCTATGGCCCGACCTCGTATACCTCGATGAACTCGCGACCGAGTTCATCCTTGCGCAGCACCACGATGCGGTCATCGGCGATGTCCAGCAACTCATGGACCGGGCTCGGGATGGTGACTTCCCATTCAACGAGCGCGCGGCCGGTGATCGAGCCTTCACGGATCTGCAGCCAATCCGGACGGAAGACGGGAAGACGAATGGAGCCGACCGGCGTTCCGTCCGGGCGGAGCATCGTCCAAAGCCGCTGCTCGGCCGATAGCTTCGCGTATTCTCCGATCCAGATCCTGCCACTGGCATCCACCTTGATGGACCCGAACGCCGGATACGTATCCCGTATATCTGATTGCGCCAATCTCCTCCTCCGGTCCGCCCGAACGATCTCCGGGAACATGTCCAGGTACAGATTGGTCCATTCCTCGCGTTCGCCCGGGGTAACCCTCCTCATGGAAGAACCGCCGCGGATCCTGGTACGCACGGTCGTGCCCTCGTACAGCGTCACGTCCAACGAGTCGTTCGTACCGACGACTGTATGGTCTCCCCGTCCGTCGTACAGTGCCGTACGCCCGAATCCGACGGCGTTCCACTGATTCGATGCGACGTAGCGCTCCTTGCCCGCCCACTCCCCCAATGTTTCGAGTGATCCTTCCCTGCCGGCACAGGCCACCAGGAACAGCGGACCGCGTTGCACGCCCGGCGGGAGATCGGGGCGGGTCTCGAGGACGCCGAGAAAGGCTTGCGCGTTCACATCCGCAAGGGGAACGACTTCTCCCGTTGCGACCGTGCATCGGCTTCGCTGGACCCCGATGACGCCGCCCTCCCGATCGAGGAACGTGAACCGCCGCAAGGCTCGGTCATAGACGAACAGCGATCCATCGCTGGTGAGCCCAATCCGCGAGATCTCGGTGTACTCGCCGGGGCCCTCTCCCTCCCGGCCCGCCTGTGCCCGCAGGCTCCCGTCCGGACGCAGGAAGCTGAGGTTGGGCGCAGCCTTGTCGGCAATAACCAGCGACGCATCAGGTAGCAGGACCGCGCCCACCACCTCGACCAGGTCAAGATCGTCGGCCGTGGAGTGAAGCAGCGTCAGGCTGAGTTCAGGAAGGTCGAGGGCATGCAGGTTCGGGATTCCGGCAACGCTCACTCCTCCAGAATCGACTACGCTTACCGGCCGGGCATCTGCGCCGGGATCAAGTCGTTGACCGGGCTCCGGCAGCTCCTCGCAACCGAGGGCCGGGAGCAGCGCCAGCAGGCAGGAGACGGATCCAGCCAATCGCATTGGGAACCCGCGTCTTAAGAAGGACCTCATTGCCGCCCCCCTACGCGCCCGGCGCCTCCACCCGCACCGTGAGGATATCGGTGTCGTGGTACTTCTGGTGCCGGACCGAGCCGGCCAGGTGCCGCAGCAGCCGCAACGAGAAGTCGTGCTGGGCCTCGATCTCGACCGATTGTTCCGCGGCCAGCGCCATCCGGTCCTCCAGGTTCCCTCCTCCTGACACGGCAAGGAACTCCAGTTCCGCCGCCCCGCGCTCGGAACGCACGCTGAGTCGCAACCGCCGCGCCGGGCCGTCGGCGTCGCCCTCGTCGCCCATCAGGCTCACCAGCGCCTCTTCCGAAGCCAGATGTACCCGCTGGAGCATGTCGCCGCCCCATCCCGCACCCGCCGCGGCACTCTCGATGAACGCCCTGATCCCGGGCAGCGCGTCCACCTCGAGCGTCGTCACCAGACGCTTGCGGCGCGGGCCGGAGAGCTCGACGAACACCGACAGCGCGAGCGCCGCCAGCCCGCCCGAAGTCATGCCGTTCCCCAGCATCTCGGCGAAGAAGGGGTTCATCCGGTCGACGAACAGGCCGCCGCTCTGGAAGCCGTAGCCGACCCAGAACGAGACCCCGACGATGGCCGCCTTCTGATAGTTGATGCCGTCCGCTACGACGATGCGCATGCCCAGAACGAACAGGATCGCGATCAGCACGATCAGGTAGGTGCCGATGATCGCGTCGGGGACCGAGAGGATCACCGCCACGAACTTGGGCAGGAGGGCCAGCGCGCAGAACCCGACGCCGATGGCGACGCCGACCCGCCGCGCGGCCACCCCCGTGATCTCCACGATCGCAACGGTGCTCGAATAGGTCGTGTTGGGAACCGTGGCGAGCATTCCCGAAAGGAGGTTGCCCAGGCCGTCCGCCATGACCGCCCCCTGCACCCCGCGAAAGTCCGTGGCCCGCTCTTTCCGCCACGACACGCGCTGCACGGCCACCGCATCGCCGATGGTCTCGATCGCCCCCACCAGCGTGACGAACACGAACGCCGGAAGCAGCGCCCAGAAGACGGGCCCGAAGCTGAAGTCGAATCCGGGCCAGCCCTCCAGCGGCAGTCCGAACCACGGGGCCGCGGCCACCGCATCCCACGAGAACGCGCCGAAGAAGCCGGCGACCGCGCTCCCGGCCAGGATCCCGATTACGGGACCCCACAGCCGCATCGCGCCGGTAGCGCGCAGCACGATCACCATGGTGACGCCAAGGGTAACCGCGGCCGTGACCGGCCCGGCCGCCGGCGCCACCCCTTCGGGCACCCGCGCGATCAAGTCGAGGATCAGCGGCATCACCGTCACCGCGATCAGCATGATCACCGTCCCCGCGACGGTCGGCGTGATGATCCGCCGCAGCAGCGACAGCCGCGACGCCAGCAGGAACTGAAACACCGCCGAGACCGCCACCAACGTTGCCAGCAGCGCCGGCCCCCCCTGCACGAGCGCCGTCACCGACACCGCGATGAACGCCCCCGACGTGCCCATCAACAGGATGTATCCCGCCCCGAGGCGTCCCACGCGCCTGGCCTGGACGATGGTCGCGATGCCGCTCACCAGCAGCGCGGCGCACGCCGCCCACGACAGAAAGAGCTCGCTCTGGCCGGCCGCCCGCACCACGATCGCGACGGTCAGAACCACCGGCCCCAGGGTGAGCAGACAGTACTGCAGAGCCAATCCGATGGTGACAGGCCAGCCGGGATTCTCGTCGGGTTGGAATCGAACACCGGGACCGGATCGGCTGGTGGGCAGCGCCATGTGGCTCCCTTTTCTGCGGTTCGTGGATCGAGGGATTCTGAATCTGGGAGAGACGGCTGCTCTCCGCGAGGATTCCGATGGCTGGGGGTCAGTTCTCAGCAGACATCCGCGCACTCGCCGCGCACCACGCCGTAGAGCATCACCCAGAGCATCTCGCCTGGGTAGTTCTGCTCATCCTCGCGGACGGACCAAGACGCAGCTTCCCGGCTGCTGGCGCAAGTCGGGGCGCCGCCAAGCTTCGTTGCGCCTGGAGGCGCATTGCTCAACCTTGCGGGCCGCCGAAACGTTGCGCAAGTATAATGGGCGCAGAAATTTAGCCACGATATTGAGGGAGCATCCCCAATGCCGAGTACCCGGCTGTGCCAACTAGCGGTGTGGACCCTCTTCGCTCTCTCCTCCCCGGCCCTCCAGGCTCAGGAAGTGATCGAGCTTCCCGCCGAAGACCGAATCCTCGAGGCGGAGTTCGAGGAGGTCTACCGGGTGGGGTCCCTTGATGGTGACGCGTGGGAGCAGTTCAGCCGGGTCTTCGCGGTCGGCTTCGGCCAGTCCGGCGACCTGTATGTGATGGACGACCAGGGCGGACGGATTGTGGTTGTGAGCAGGGAGGGTGAGTTCGTCCGCGAATTCGGGCGGATTGGCGATGGGCCCGGGGAGTTTGCCGCCAATACCAACACGGCCGTCGGATTCGCGGTGCTCCGCGACGGGCGCACGGTGGTGTTCGATCCGGGTCATAGTGCATTTGACTTGTTCAGACCGGACGGCGAGTTCGAGCGCTCGGTGCGCATGCCCGGCAACTCACTCTACACGATCCGGACCCTGTTGCCCGCCAGGGACGGCCAGAACGTCATCACGCCACGCGTATCAGCCTTCGGCAGGGCAGGCCCCGCCGGCGGCCCCGAGCCACCGTTCCGCCCCGTCTACCGATTGGTCCTTACCGGCGATGAGGCTGTGCAGGACACGGTGATCCGGGCCTGGCGGCCATCGGGAGATCCGGACGGCTTCAGACCGGAGCTGGCGGCCGGGGCGCTGCCGGACGGTCGCCTGGTCTACACCGACTCTTCCGCCTATGCGATCAAAGTGGCTGCGGGAAACGGGGACCTTGCCCGGGTGCTCACCCGGCCGTTTCGACCTGAACCTGTCACCGGCCGCATCAGGGATCGGGAGATCGAACGCCAGTTGGAGGAAGACGAGGAGCGCCCCGCCAGATCGAATGCCCGGTTCGCCGCCGCGCTGGCCGACATGAGACGCGAGCGGATCCAGAACATGGAGTTCTACCCCGAAGTCCCGGTGGTCCGCGACCTGAAAACCAGCTGGGAGGGGACCATCTGGGTGCTTCGGCGCGGGGAGGAACCTGCCAGCGATGGCCCGATCGATGTGCTCGCCCCCGACGGCCGCTACATCGGGACGTACGCTGCCAGCGCGACCGAGTTGCCCGACGCGTTCGGGCCGGACGGGCTCGCGGCGTTCATCGAGCGTGACGAATTCGACGTGACGAGCGTGGTGGTGCGGCGACTGTCGGGCGATGTGAGGTAGGGCTCACCTGCCCAACTTCCTGGCCGGCCAGGCCCCGGGTCTCTCAAGCCCAACCCTCACCAGATCGAGGATCCTGGAGGGCCGAACCACTTCGCTGGCGGCCCCCTTCCACAATCCCCCTCCCGGTCTCCTATTCCACGACCGTATGCCGGCCGGGCAGGTTGGCGGGGGCGTACTCCAGCGCTGGATCGTCCATGCGCGCCAGCACGCTCCTGTGGATGAGCGCACCCGGCGGGATGGTTCGCGGCGCCGGCCTCCACAGCTTCCACAGGCCGGTTCTTGAAACGTGGAGGCGCCCGGCGGGGTCGGGTGAGAGCCTGCGGCGCCAGTGCGGTCTCAGGCGCAGGCCCCGGGCCTCGGCCCTGTTCAGCATCCATTCCAGCGCGATGTCGGAGAGGCCGGCATCCGTATACCAGCCGCCGACATCGGAGTGGACGCCGGCGAACCAGACCTGCTCGATCGTCTGGTGAGCGGCCTTGACGTCCTCGCTCCACATGTTGGCCGGGAACTTCTTGCGCTGCTCGTCGATTGAGACCGCGTGGTAGCCGTACTTCACGTCCTGGTTCAGCGTTGAATCGAAGAACTTCCGGCCCCAGAACCAGCCCATCGAGCCGACCGTGTCCCACACGCCGATGAGGTGCGGACGGCAGTCGTGGCAATAGGTCCGCTTGAAGCCGGGCGCCATGTCGTGACGCGCGCGGTCGTTGTAGATCCGGGACGCGTACGGCACCAGGTTGAGGCTGCCCTTCTGCAGCAGGCCGCAAAGGTTCAGCATCCCGGCCAGCGCGCGCACGGTGAACGCGCCGCGGCTGAAGCCGAACAGATACAGCCTGTCACCCGGCTCGTACCGGTCCATCAGGAACCGGTAGGCATCCTCTATGTTCTGCTGGAGCCCGGCACCGAACGCCTTCCCCAGCGTCCGGCCCACCCGCCGTCCGAGCGTCCTGCCGAGAAAGCTGAAGGTTCCGACGCCCGGATCGTAGAAGGCGACCTGGTCCCCGTCGCGAGCGATCGCCTCGTACAGCTTCACGACGTTGGTGTTGTTCGAGCCGTATTCGTTGCCCGTGCCGTCACAGCACACGACGATGTTCTTCGACATGTGTGTATTCCGTTGGTGATGGTTGCCGTCGAGAGTCGGGTTCGGTCATAAGTCTGGCAGAGAAGGCTTGTCTCCGCGAGACTTCCGATTCGTGGATCGTGAGTCCATCATCGAAGGGAGGCAGCGTGCAACGCGTTCAGGGATTCGGCGGGTTCTTCTTCCGGGCAAAGGACCCGGAAGGACTTGCGAAATGGTATGACGATCACCTCGGCATCAATCCCGCCCCGAAGAACATGGAGATGCCGCCCTGGGTGACCGAGTCCGGGGTCACGGTCTTCGGACCCTTCGCCGCCGACACGGACTACTTCGCGGCGGACAAGACGTTCATGCTGAACTTCCGCGTGGCCGATCTGGACGCGATGATCGCACAACTGAAGTCCGCGGACATCGAGGTCAGCCACGAAAGCGAGATGGAGGGCATCGGCCGCTTCGCCCGCATCCACGACCCCGAAGGCAATGCGATCGAGCTTTGGGAGCCGGTGGGGTGAATGAAGATGGTCTCCGATGAGTGAAGTCGTGGCGGCAACACCGCGTTTGCTCAATCGCCAACGCCTCCTTCTTTCTCTCCTGCGCGCCTTTGGGGGAGAGATGCGGCACCGCGACTTCCAGCGCCTCCTGTTCGACTACAGCCGCCGGTGTCGTGAGCGAGGCGTTGACCCACCGTATGACTTTGTCGCCCGGGAGTACGGTCCTCGTTCCTATACTGCCGCAGCGGACCGGGACAGGCTCGCGCGACACGGGCTTCTCACCTCCGGCGTTTGGCGTCTCACCCAGGAAGGGCATCGGCTCGCGGGTAAGCTCGAGAACCGCGATGTGGCCGTTTTCGCGGCTCGTCCAGGAAGGCGAAATGACGCTTCCGAGGCCGGTGTGGAGAACCAGACCTCAGTCGGCGATCACGACCCCGGCGAAGCACCCGAAGACAACGGCAGCCCGAACGGCGGCCTTCTCGCAACGATCGGCTACGAGCGACGAAGCTACGAGGCCTACTTCAACCAGCTGCTCGGGGTGGGAATCTCGCGTCTCTGCGATGTGCGCCGGAACCCATTCAGTCGCAAATGGGGATTCTCAAAGCGACTTCTCTCCCACGGCTGTGAAGAGCTCGGCATCCGGTATGAGCCCTTTCCGGAACTGGGTATCGCGTTCAGCCACCGTGCCGGTCTCAGCGACCGGGCGTCCTACAACCGCCTCTTTGCCCGCTACGAAGCCTCGACTTTGCCGCGCTGTCGGGACGCCGTGGCCCGAATCGCCGGATGGATCGACGCGGGAGAGCGGGTGGCGATCACCTGCTATGAACGCGATTCACGGGACTGTCATCGTTCCCGCCTCGCCACAGCGATCGTCAAGACCGCCTCAGGGCCCCTGTTGCCGAGACACCTGTAGGACGGCATAGCCTGCCCAGTCAGGTCCAAGACGGTCAACGACACGCCATCACCAGATCCTGCCGATTCCGCAGGCGTCCAATGCCGCATCCGCGGTTACGACCACCACGTCGCGCGCCAGAGCCTGCGCGGCAAGCATCGGATCGTGAATCGGTGCCGTAGTCGAGTCCTCGCGAGGCCGTTACTCCTCGGCGGAAGGACGGTGAGAGTTCCTGGAAAACCTGAAGATCACTGAGTTGATCGGCCGTGGGACCACTTCACCCTCCAGCCGACTGATCGCTCAGAAGACGAAACCGCCGTCACCCCAGCACAATACCTCGGTTGCGGTCTTGCCCACGTAACTGCCGGTGGGATACCTGTCCGTGGCCCGGTAGACGTTTTCTCCAGCGATAGGATTGTAGGCGTGCATAACGACCTCCGTGGCAGTTCCTTTCTCCACAACCGTCGGTGCCCATCTGTCAGGAACCGGGGCGTGCCACGTCCAATTCCCGACGGGTGCGTCCCCGGTCTCCGGTCGCTCGCTACCCGAGACATCCGGGTCGTCGGCCTGCCGTGGAGGCTCTGAGAGAATCGTATGAACGCTCCAGTCCAAGCCGTGCCAATATGCCCCGAATTCAACTGCCTCGCGCGACAAAATCGAAGCAGACAGGTAGGACCAGGGACTCCCGTCACCCTCTATTGCCTCCATGAGCGGGACAGCTCCCGGAGGACGCTTCATCCACTCTCCTTCGAGATTGGGATGCCCGCCTGACGTAACGGGCAGGGAATCGGTTGGGACCGCCCATATCCTGCCGTTGCCGCCGTGGAATTCCTGATAGACGCATGCGTGCAGGACGAATCCTGGCTTGAGCCAAAGGGTGTCGAAGACACCTAACAGGTCGTTGGCGGGACCGTCGGCCATCGACGCGCGCTCGCCGAGCCACCAGCCGGAGCCTTTGCCGGGGATTTCCCTGGCCTTTACGGCAGCCTGACGAAGGCGATTGACCCGCGTGATAGAAAAGAAAGTGGTCTTCATCGGCTTGGTGACTCCTCACCTCGCTTGGCCCCGAAGGAGCCGCATACCTCCCCGACTGGCCGCGCTTGGCGTCCGTGAGGCTGGCGACCACGAGGACGACGAACCTGCCCGCGACGGCTCCTCCCCCTGACCCCTCAGCCGCTCCCCGCGTTTCAAGCTCATCTCTGGGGTAAGAAGTCTCGGATCTCGCTTGCTCGCACCGAACCAGCGTATCGCTTGCGTGCTCGTAGCGTCGGTTGACGAACTGGAAGAATAGCATGGCGCCGCTGCGAGTGACCGTTAGATAGCCGATCTCGCTAGCGATCGGGAGCCGCACCGGTCGCATGCCCGTCGTGATCGTAGACGAACATGGAGATGCCGCCCTGGGTGACCGATTCCGGGGTAACCTATGCTGGTGGCCGGGACGGGATAGCGCGCTTGGCCCAACCGCAGTTGGAGGTTGATGTGGTTCCCGATCTCCCGCCTCGCGGCCGAACTCACCGGGTCCGAGCTCAGCTGCCGGGCGTAGGCCACCGTGGCGATGAGCCATCCCGTCGCGCCGGTTGCGTGCCCGTCGTGATCGTAGCGGAAGAAGTCGTCCGAGCCCGCCGGCCCCGAACGACGCAGCGCCGCGTTAAGCAGCCTGGTGGTCTCCTCGTGGCCATGGGTGACTCGGTAAAGCGCGCGTGGGAGACGGAGGCCTCCCACTCGGTGGCGGAACCGGCTCCCGATGTCCATCTCCGCGTCATCTGGCCCGACCGGGAGTCGGGGAAGCCGGCGACAGCCCTCCTCCGGCGATCTCCCAGAGGTTCCAGCTGAGCATCGCCTCGTGAAGGAGCGTGTGCGGATGCCGCTTGTCGATGAAGCCTTCTCCCCAGCCGCCGTAGGTGAGTTCACCGCTTCCCAGGGTCACCCCCTCGAAGTTGAGCGTCGTGCGGAGGACAAGCCGGCGGGACGGGCTCTCCAGGTTCGCCATCAGGGCGGGCTGGGTCAGATACCACTCGGTGCGGCGAAGCTCGCCGCCGTCCCCGTTGTCCGGGCCCCCGGTGGTGACCACAGGAAAGACCTGGCCCATCCCGACGACGTGCCAGTCGCCCAGCGGGAGCCGGAACATCCGGTGGTGCATCCGGTGTTCCGCTTCGGGCTCCATCGCGTCGTCCATCTGTTGCGCGGGCGCCTGTCGCGGGAGCAGGAACAGGAAAAAGAGAGCCGTCGCGGCGACGGCGCGGGCGGTCGCCACGCGTCGGTGCATGTGCATGAGTACCTCGCCATTGGGACAAACATCCGAGAGAGACGCCCGGGACGGGCGCTACCGAGGCTCAGATGTCGTGGCGAGGCGGCGGCGGATCGACGCTCGATGCGATGAAGGAGGGGACCTGCTGGACGAACGGGCCGGCCTGGAAGGCGACCCCGGGGAACGATCGGATGTCAGCCGGCCGCATGGGTTCACCTGAGGTGACGGCGCAGACCAGCATCATCGCGCACTCTCCACACTCGGGATCTTCGTGCTGATGGGAGTGGGGGGATTCCCCGGGCGTGGGGTGCGAGGTTTCGTGGTGGTGGGCTATCGGGGCTTCGGCGGGTCCCTGGGTCATCGAACCGTTCGTCGCGCAGCGGATCACGGCGACGTGGGACCACGAGAGGGCCAGGAAGGCGAGGAGGGCGAGAGGCGGTTCATGGGGCAACATGCCTGTGACGGGCGGGTGGGGACAAGGGATAGTTGACAGGTCTCCGCCCTGAGTCGTTTCTTAACCGGCCCTGAGTACCTCCTAGCGCTTCACCGTCAGGCACGATTAGGGGTTCAGGGGGGTCACGGATAAGCCGAAGCCTTCGGAACTGGCACACAACCGGCGAAGAACATCGTCGACGAGGTGTGTAGGGCCGAGCGGCGCTAACACCAAGGGGGGACGGGTTGCTGTGATGTGGGAAGAGCGGAGAATCCTCATTTGGGGTAAGACATATCCCGAACTAAGCTTCACGCACCGAGAGACAGTCTGCACCGGGGGCTGCTTCACGGACGGCTCCCCCGTTCGCATCTACCCAGTTCCCTTCCGGCTCATTGAACAGCAGAGACGCTACAGGCTCTACAATTGGATCAGGGCTCCCGTAGCACCTAGCACGAGCGACACGCGGCCGGAAAGCTACAAGATCAACCCCAACGGAATCGAAGTCTTGGCGCACCTGGATACCGCGCACGGCTGGGAAGCTCGGCGGGAGGTCATCTTCAAGGATTCCTCGTGGTACTATGAATGCCTAGGGGATCTAAAGGAGGCACAAATGCACGAGCGAACCTCGCTTGGCGTGATCCCGGTCCGCGAAGTTACCAAAGTGCAGTTGACCCACCGGTCAGAATCCGACAGGCTAGTGCATAAGGAAAAGCTCCGGGAGATCAAGTCCACGCTCGACTTGTTCGACTCCGATCCGGCCCCGGACTTGGAGTTCTTTCCTTATCGCGTGCGCGTTTGGTGGCGGTGCAAGTCTCCCCTGTGCCCGGGACACAGCTCTCACATTTACGACTGGGGTCTCGGTGAGCTTGGAAGACGCGTCGGCGAGCGGACCATGCTCGCGAAAATGGAAGAGATTTCAAACCTCGACACATACGACTTGCACTTCTTCGCAGGCAACCTCAAGGCCCACCCCCACATCTTCATCGTCGTCGGAGTCTGGTATCCAAAAAAGAAGCACATGCAGCAATCGTCCATGTTCACACCCTAGCGCGCGTGAGGTGAGGAGCCCCGGTTTTCTCAAGGTGAACAAGTGAAGTGACCCCCCAAAGTTGGACACCTGACCTCTGAGTGTGTTGTGCTGTTCAGCCCTCGCGGTAGAGTTCCTGACTGATTGCCAAGGGTGGCCGGTCTCCGAGGGAGGAGTGACGGCGCACCCGATTGAAAATACCTGATCCGATCTCGGACGACTGCGTTGAGTTCCTCCGGTGATTCGGCGTCGAGGAGCAGAGAACGGTTCTCCACCTTGAAGCGACCGAAGAAGCTCTCCATCTCGGGGTTGTCTCCGGGCCCGCGAAGGGCGTAGGAGAGCCGCGCGCCCGCCGAGAGCAGCTGGCCGGTCCACGGGTACCCGGGCGGTAAGCGCGAGTTCGGAGTTCGCCCGTTTCCCGACCGCGAAGCCGGCAACGTACTTCGTCCTGTGATCGAGGAGCGGGATCAGCCATGCCTTCCGGGCGCCGCCAGCGAAGCGGAGTTCAGTGAAGTCCGTGTAGAAGCTCTCGAGCGGTCCGATCTCCGCCTTGCTACGTGTCGACAACAGGTTTGCACGCGGGCCCGCGGTGCTCTTCTTCCAACTCGTCAACCGACGCTACGGCCACGCCTCCACGGTGCTGACGTCGAACAAGGGCTTCGAGGAGTGGGGCAGGATCCTCGGCGACGAGGTCATGGCCGCCGCGCTCCTGGACCGACTGCTCCATCGGCGCCACATCGTCAACATCCGGGGCAACAGCTACCGGATGCGCCGTCACGCCGAGCTCTCCAAAGCCATCCACCCGATGGGAGGCCGAACAAATAGCGGACTCATTGCCGGGAAGGCCACGCCGTGGAAGGCCCTCCGGCACATGGGAAGCTGCCCCGCTCCGGTCGCTACGCTCTCTCCGCAGGGCAGCTTCCCAAGGAGATTACATCGAATCGTAACCAAATCCAGGCGTCAAAACGATGAGGGATTATACCCGGTGAGCTCACAAACTACAGCTTACCCCTGTTGAATTCATCCAGGAGAGCCTCGGTCTGCACGTTCGTCAGCCGGGGAACAAACCGCACCGTCGATTCATACTTTGTCGGCCGCCTGAAGCTCGGCCTAGTAGCCAAGCCGAGCTTCAGGAGTTCCCCGTCAATGAACCTCTCGACAAGGTAGCGACGCCTCTTGAAGCCGAACAGGAGGAGAAGCTGTCTCACCGTGATCCCGATGTCTTCCCCGCCGTCCCGAACGAGTTCGGCGATCTCCCGCAGCTTCTCGTGGTCGATCTGCCCTTCATCAGGTGCGACGAGCATCATGCCTCTTCTGCGCGAACCGCCAGTCTTCCCGCTTCCGTGGCGGTGTATTCAGGAACGCCTTCATGATGTTCTCGGGCGTGTCGGGGATCGGTTCCGGTAGAGGGTGCTCCACCGGACGACCTCTCTTCCGCTGTCTATCGCGCTTGCGCTTCTTGCTCATTTGGGTCTTGCCCCTTTGCTGGGTGATTCAGTTTCACCAGCAACTTCTTCTGGTGTCAGTTCGCGCGGAACACCGGGAACGGTGTGGGGCGGGACACGATAGTCGAAGTATTCCTGCATCGTCGTCCAAAGCTTGCCTTGGCCCTTCTTCAGGTATCGGGATATGCGTCTACATAGATCAGCCTGTTTGCGGTGCGATTCGGCCTGTTCCCGGTGAAACCGAGTGTGTCCTTCGTGTCGTGCTCCACCCTGATGTTCGTAAAACGTGGCTTGGTCCTCGTGAGAAACAGCCTGTTGCTCGTGCAATCCCCTTTTTCGTTCGTGGAACCCAGCTAGCCCCTCGCACCAGATAGCCTGCGACTTCGCATATTGTGCTAGCGTAACGGTCAGTTGTCGAACATCCCATTCTGGTTGGCTCATGGGCTTATAAGTCTCCCGCCGAAGCGTTGTTGCGGAGCCAGCGGATATCAGCCTTCAGGCTGGTCAACCCGACGGTCGACATCGGCAAGTCTCGTGTCGATCACCGCGATGTCGGTGCGCACCTTGCCGATCTCCGATGCGACCAACCATGCGGCCCCGCCTACGGCCAACACGACCGTCAGGGTTAGGCCGATGGCCCACTTGATCGCTTCGTTCATGGGCTGTCTCCAAGGTTTGAGTTCTAGGATCCGGCGATCAGGTCCCGGCCTTTGAGTTCGCCGCGAAGCTCCGAGACCTCGCGGGCAAGCTCGATGATCGCTCTCAAGTTCGTCTCAACATCCGCCTCAACGCGGGCGATGTCGGCACCGAGAGCCTCCTCAACGCGGGCGATGTCGCCCCGAAGCACGGTGAAGCCCCACCCATAGAGCCCAGCCATCGCAACCAGCATGATGATGAACTGGCCCCACTCCTTCATCCAAGTGCTCATCCCCTTACCCTTTTTACCCTTTTTTCGGTGGTGGAGGTGGTGGGCTTTTCATGGGAACGCCACCAGATCTGTCTGGAGTGGGAGAGGGTGGGGTGTGGATAGGTGGCCGACGAGGAGGCCGTTCTTGGCTCAACAGCTTTTCGTAGAAGGATTGAGCCTCGATCTCGGCTTTGTCTCGGAGGCTGGTGTCGAGAGTTTCAACAGGAATCTCGGAGAACCGGCTTACCTTCTGAAAAGATTCACACTCAGCAGGCACCCGATACTCTCCTTGGGTTTCCCACAGAAGGCGCATCGAATCAAACTCTTGGTTGGTTCCCATAACGGCTAACCGGGCATCGGCGATCCGGTCTGGCAACCTAAGCACGTCACGCAACGTTATGACGGATGCCGCCGCGACAACGAGACCGGCAGACGCAACCACAGGTACAACTGACGACGCAAGCGAAGTCAGCGCCCCAGCGAGTGCCAGCGTCCAAGCCAACAGCACGAGGCGGTTGTTGTTCCGTCGGAGCCTGTCGGAGATGGTCATGAGGTATCGGCGGTTCAGATCCGCTTCAAACATCGCCTTCCATACGAGGTCACTCGGAGGATGGGCGGTAGTGATGAGATCAGGCATCGCTTATCTCCGTGTTCGAGGGTAACCCCAAGGTAACCCCGTTGCGCTGCGCTACGCTACGCGCGTAGGCGCCGAGGAGTTCGTCACCTACGGCGCTTGCGTGACCCGTTCCAGGAGGCTTAGGCTTCTCCCGTTGTACGGCCACCACAGCAGAGAGCCAAGTCGGGCTCCCTGCTGAATACAAGAGCCCGCTACACGAGCAAAGGGTAGCTCCCCGCGCTCAGGGCGAACAGGCAGGACTCCTTGCGGGAATCTCTCTGCGTGGTGGCCAATGGCCCGGCACCCGTATGCCCGGGCCAAGCGTCACGCTGGAGGGAGGCAGTACCATGACGACGACGCCCACCACCGACCTGCCAAGGGTCGTTCTCCGATGTACCCCAGCCGAGGTCGCTCGCTAACGCAGGCCTGCGACCTAGCCGATCCCGGCACGATCCCAAGCCCACACAAATCGTCCTGAGCACCACGCAGTTCGACCTCTCGCGAGGTTGGGGGGCGTAGGTGCCCCCTTCTCGTTCATCGAAGGGATGACCGGAGCCACCTGATGGCTCGCGGGTGATCCCGTTGTACCGGGAGACTGCCCATGCGTGGTGTGCCTTACCCCGTCGTAGCAATCATCGCTCTCTGCATGTCCCTGTCCGCCTGTGACATCCTCTCTCCGCCGGATGGTGAGCTCGTGCTGATGGTCACCACCGGCCGCTTCGACATCCTCGCCGATACCGTCAGGATCCAGCCCGGCCAGCAACTCCGCCTCCACCGCTATCAGATCGGCATGAGCCGGTGGCAGCGGCAGGACAAGAGTCAGCCGCCGATCGAGGTCGACGAGAACGGCGTCGTCTTCGCTCACTACTACGAGCGCTGGCCCGACATCTTCGTGTGTGTCCGCGGCGAGCCGGATCCGCGCGACATGTACCTCTGGGGCGATCCCACGCCATGCGACCACCACGTCTCCGCGATCGAGGACCCGATCATGCTGCTCACATCCGAGCTGCGCGAGGTCGCGAAGCAGATCATGCCGTGCGCGGAGGAGATCAATCCCGAGAACTCCCTCCATCAGGGCGCGTTCCGCGAGTGCGCGACCGCGACCTACAAGCGCGTCGAGATGGGTCCGGGGCTCATCTCACGGGGGGCGACGCCGGAATGTACGGAGGTTGGATGCCTGCGGGTGGAGCCGGGCTTTTGCGGGTGGACGTGGGCGGGCGTAGTGAAGTTGGACGGGTACAAGCAGCGGTGGCCGGATCCGCCGTTCGCCGGCCAGGATCGCATCGAGGTCGAGGTCGGATGTTGATGGCGATTCCGGTGGACTGGCGATTGGTGGTGTGGGAAACCGCAGCCGTCATGGGAACCATGATCGGCGTTTCGAGCCTTGTGGTCGTGCCCATCGTCTTCCTGGAAGATGCGTTCGGAACCCTAGCCGGCCTCCTGTGGCCAGCAATGCTGATAGCTGGCGGGTTCGCCTACGCCTACGCTCGGGAGCGCGGGAAACGCGAGATCGTACAGGATCGTGTGCGAGAACTTGAGCGACAGCTAGAACTAGCTGATCGACCAGTAGCGACCCGAGAAGTGGGCCGCTAAGCTCCGGGGGACAAGCGAAGGCCCGTGACGGGGTGCGATCCCGTCACGGGCCGAACATCACCCCCTTCTGCACAGGAGGCGATGCCATGAGCATCAGGAAGTTGATCCGCGATCTTCGGACGGAGGAAGACCCAGCGCGGCGCGAAGAGCTTTGTAATCAACTTGCAGATCAGTATCAGTTGACCCTAGCACTGCGATTTCAGCAGCAGAAAGAACTTGAATCCTATCGAGCCCGGATCGAAGCTCTCGAAGCTCTTTCTTGAGGTAAGCCCGAACATCGTCGGGGACTTGGCTGAAATCCGGGGTGTCCATGGGTTCCAAACTAGCCCTGCCGCGTCAAGCAGACAATCGCCCATCAGTCCGCCATCGCCGACCGCCCGGTGTTGGCGACCAGTTCCCGGTATCGCAACCGCTTGCCCTCTAGGCCCAGGATAATCGCCCGCATCTGGTCCAACGTGTCCAGCGGGCGGATGTTGTGGCGCCCCGCGAACTCATTCACATAGCGCTGTAGGTGCTTCGGGCTCATCCGGTGGTAGGTACCCATGTATCCGCGCTTGAGCATCGACCAGAAGCTCTCCACGCCGTTCGTATGTGCCTTTCCACGAACATACTCACCGACCGAGTGCTTCACCGTCTCGTGCGGATTGGGCAGCCCCTTGTACGCGCCGGTGTCGTCCGTATAGACCTGCACATCGTCGTCCGCGACGTGCTCCGCGACGAAGATCTGCAACGTGTCCTTGTCGGTGTGCTCGACCACCTGCGCCGAAACCCGTTTGGTCGCCCGGTCCTTCGCCCCGACCACGGCCGTCTTGCCCACCGGCCCCCGACCGGCCTTGAGCTTCTTCTTCTCGTGCTTGTTCTTCTCCAAGCCGCCGATATAGCATTCGTCTACTTCCACCGGCCCGTCGAACATCGCCCGTTCATCCTCCCACGCCTCCCGAAGCCGGTGTGCCAAGAACCACGCGGCTTTCTGGCCGATGCCTAGGTCCCGGTGCAGCTTCATGCTCGCTTGCCCTTTCAGGCCCGTGGCGAGCAGGTAGGTGGCGATGGCCCACGTCTGGTAGCCGAGATTGCTGCCGGCCATCGCCGTGCCGGTCTTTACGCTGAAGAACTTCCGGCACTCCTTCGCGCGGCAACGGTATGGCTGGCTGGGGTGCTTCGCGCCGACCTGCACATT
Source organism: BD2-11 clade cluster bacterium bin43 (assembly GCA_002238605.1). Taxonomy (GTDB): domain Bacteria; phylum Gemmatimonadota; class Gemmatimonadetes; order Longimicrobiales; family Gaopeijiaceae; genus BD2-11. Next base: position 32,335 of record MPMR01000033.1, read on the forward strand.
CATGTTGCCGCAGTGCGGGCAGGCAGGCTCGTCGCCCCAGCGGCACTCCGCGATCCACCGTTCTGCGGCGGCATCATCAAAGAACTTGCGGAACAGTTCCGCTAAAGAGAGCCCCCTCCTGAAACTCTTGCCCGGACCCGACTTGGCCATCGTCAACCCCTCGTTGATTTACTTACTAATCGTAACATGGAGGGGTTGAGAAATCAATGGATTTGGTTACGATTCGATGTAATCTCCCTTCCCAACCCTGCCATCTTCGGTGGCCATTGACACTCCGACCCAGACGCTTTCGCTCGGAATGGGTAGACGACTTGTCGGTATAGGCACCCAGCGGATCGGGCCTGCGGATGGCGAGCCGATCAAACCGCGATACCTTTGACCACCTACGAAGAGGCGAAGCGCGAATGCCTCCGGCAGCAGTAGCGGCCTGAGAAGCGGGCTGCTAGCTTTGGCCCCCCATGCGTCCACTCAACCTTAGAAGTTCAATGCTAATTCAGGATACCAACAGCAGTCTTGACCCGCAGCAGGTTTTTGACGCCTGCCAGAAGCTCACCGACATGTCACCGGAAAAGTACTCTCAGGTAAAGCATGGAACCCTAGAGGTGAACCTCCGTGACGAAGTTCCGTTGCTTCGTAGGCTTGCCGAGATGTTCTCCCATATCACACTTGAAGACATCCAAGTGTTGTCGGGCAACGACAGAGCGCGGTTAGCGCAGGAGATCAATCGTTCGCATGACGCACTCACACTCCTCGTCCGGGCATCACCAGAGAGCCTAGCGAAACCCCACCAGATCATTCAGAGGATCAAGCAAGAGTACGGATCAATACGAAAGAGCGCGATGGAGTTCACGTCGCATCCTAGCTCCTCTGGTCACCATGAGTCCCTTCTGCTTGACGCGGGCCACATCGTGAACCAAATGACGGCGTTGGCGGAAGATGCCAAGAGGGTCCACAAGAAGACCGTCGAAGCGAGCCAGAGGACGGTTGTGGCGGAGAGCGCGAACGCTTTTGACAAGGCGTCCAAGCGACACGCCAAGGAGAGATGGGTGTGGCTTGCCGTTGCGACAGGCGTGGCTCTTGCCACGGTGATCATGGGGTGGACCCTGATCGCTCGGCCAGTTTCCGGCGATATAGGTGAAGCGGCAGGCTTCATAGCCGCACGGCTGATTACTTTCGGCATCCTCAGCTACGCACTTGTCTGGGCGAGCCGGAACTATCGGGCAGCGGCCCACAATCAGATCGTCAACGAACACCGCCACGATGCCCTGCAAACCTTCGAGGTCTTCACCGACCCCGCAACCGATGAGGCCACTAGGAACACCGTGCTCATCCAAGCAACCAAGTGCATATACGCGCACCGGCCGTCAGGATTCGGACAGAATCAGCAGGACGGGGAGCCGTCCTCTCACGTGTTGGAACTAACCCGCCATATCGCCAGCGGCAAAGGGTGACGGACCGCACCACAAGGGAGACACATGCCCGTATCTGAAGCGAAGACCTGCGATGTCTGCGGCAAGGACTATTGGGTCGATCCGCAGAAAATGCCGCAAACCCATGCGAACGGAGTTTTCGATCCGCTCTGCCTGATCGCGAAGTTCCTCCACACAATCGCCAAGAGAATCTAGTTTAGTGTCGCATAAGTGGCGCATGGTTAACACATGGAGAAGCCGCTATCGTCCATGACATGCCTGCTCTACGAAGGATTCGATTGCGACCCGGGGACCGTAAGGAGCTCGAGGGATGGGTTCGAGCCCGCACGACCTCGCAGCGGCGCGTGGAGCGCGCCCGGATCATCCTGGGTTCGGCCGGAGATTGCCAGGCCGGGCCTTGGCCCGCGAGATCGGCGTCTCGCTGCCCACCGTGCAGCGATGGCTGGACCGATACGACGAGGGAGGGGCTGGCGGGACTTGAGGATCCGCCCCGCCCCGGTCGGCCGCGAAGCAGGATCACGCCCAAAGTCAAGGCCGAGGTCGTGCGCCGCACGCTCGAGGAGAAGCCGCTGCGCGGAACGCACTGGAGCACCCGCCTGATGGCCGAGTGCATAGGGCTGCATCACAGCCAGGTGGGGCGGATCTGGAACGCCCACGGACTGAAGCTCCACAGGGTGCGCTACTTCAAGCTCTCCACCGATCCCCGCTTCGTCGAGAAGCTCCGCGAAGTGGTGGGGCTCTAGCGTGGCACCGCCGGAGTGGGCGATCGTCTTCTCCTTCGACGAGAAGAGCCAGATCCAGGCCCTGGACCGGACACAGCCGGGGTTGCCGCTCAAGAAGGGACGGGCGGGCACCATGACGCACGACTACAAGCGCCACGGAACCACGACGCTGTTCGCGGCGCTGGACGTCGCCACCGGAGAGGTCATCCACCAGTGTCTGCCCCGTCACCGGCACCAGGAGATTCTCCGCTTCTCCCCCCCAGGCCGCCTCCTGCACAAAAAACCGCAATCATCCGGCTCTCGCCGCTTGTACAATCGGCTCCCTGGCGGGCCACTTGTTCCACGGCCTGCTAGGATGGCGCCACCCGGCCCGACGCCATCCAACGCCCTCACCATCTCAACATACGGAGTGGCACTAATGCCAAAAGCACTTCCCATTACCCTCTACCGGGTTCGAAAAGGTCACACGACAACAGAAACCATCATCAAACGGCGGCCAAACCGTAAGCTTGCAACATTTCCGATCCCAGACGGCGGACTACTCTACATCGAGGAAAGCCGTGTAACCAAACCCACCTGGTTTGATTTTTTCGAGGGTAAACTGTCTGAGGATGATGTGAAGTTGTTTCGCGCACATAGCTCCGCTGTTCTATTGGTAGAACACGATGACCGCCTGTTCGCTGTTACCTTTGGACACGGGAGCTCCATGCTACAGCGGAGCGCCATTGAAGAGAAGTTCGGGCTGCGGGCTGCACTTAACAGGATTGATCGAGACCGAATCATTTCGATGAAACGGAAGACTATCTCTGCCACGCCAATAGCTACCCAATCACAAGCCAGCCGGGAGTCCAACTATCAACAATTCGGATTCAATGAGTATCGCGATCTCATGAAATCAGTGACCGGAAAGATAGGAGACGGTTCCGGCTTCCGGGTTACCGGGCAAGACTCCTTGGGAATACGAGATCGGACTATGCTTGATGATTTGTCTGACCTAATCGCACGGTGGCATGAATACAGCCAGGACACAAGGTATCAAGAGGACTTCGGGTTCATCGATCACATACACGAAGTAACACGTGCGGAGGTAAGGGATCGGTTATGGGAAGAATTGCTGGCAAGGATCTACCAGGGAGACTTGGATGGGATATGGCTGACTCCAAGGGACATCGTGGATTGGTCAGATGTAGGTGATTTTAGTTACAACCATTTCGGACCATTTGTCGATTTGCGGATTGAAGACTACCTTCAATGCCTACGTACCAGCACACCCAAACTCAGCACACTCAAGCGATACACCGTGAACTACCACTCAATCCGAAATGACGTTGCCGTGCCATGCGGCAATGTTCACCAATGCCTCTATGGGAAGATCGAGGACGGCGAAGACGTGTACATTCTGAGTGACGGTAAATGGAGTCAGGTATCGAAGGGTTACGTCAACGACTTACGTGACTTCCTTAGTGCCGAGGTGAGAATCAATGACGACCTCAATCTCCCGCCTTACTTAGTCACGTACGATGAAAAGGACTTCAATAAGGAGGCGGGCAAGAACGACGACTTTGTATTCTTCGACCGAGAGTACCCTCATGTCACAGATTGGGCCGAGAGATTCGAGCTTTGCGACCTATACCATATCCCCACACGAGCCTTCGTTCATGTGAAAAAATGGAGAGATCGTTCAAGCTCCCTCAGCCACTTATTCGCCCAGGGCGCACACGCTGTAAATCGTATCGCTGACGATCCACGGGTTTTGGCCACGCTGCACGAAAAGCGACCGGGAATCGGGCTGGACCCGGACTCATTTGTCGCAAGCAATCACGAAATCGCATATGTGATCTTGGCCGGCAAGAAGGAGTGGCCGTTCTTCACTCAAGTCAATCTGCGACTCCACGTCAAGGAGTTGAAACGGATGGGGTATCGTCAAGTTACCGTAACCCCTATTCCGGTCTCAAGCCAGAACACATCCAGTTCCTGAGAGACAACGGCGCGAGTTCATGCGGCCGCGAGGACCGGCGCCGCTAGAAACCGATTCTATCCATGGGATGTGGTAGGTCTCTTGGCCTTTCGCGCAGACGTGTTGCAGCATCGTGCCCAGGGCCGGTGACTCTGATCTGTGGTCCTTGATCGAAAACCTTTGTCCACCAACCGCGTGTCATTCCTTCTTGCCACAAATAGATCACCCCGTTGTGGTCGCTAGAGTAGGAGGCAGCAATGAATCGCGGTTCTCCAAGATTGACAATTTCTTCTGGTTTCGCCAGCCCGTGCGTCGCTTCCAACAGCAACCTTTCGATTCGCTGAGACATGGACGGATCAGGGGGATCGGTGTCGGCCTCCACCTTTGGCAGGTCAACTCCAGCTCGGTTCTCGTCGCGAACCCAGCCCGCGAGCCTGCGACGCAAATGGGGACTCCTTTCGCACGCTTCTGCTGTCCCCGTAATCCGAAAACGCCCGCACCGCTCACACTCAATGTCACTGTAATCACCGCGTAGGGGTGCCAGCCGTGCTTTGGTTGAGCACAGTGGACAAAGATGATCGCTGCCATACATATCTGTGGTCCCTATTTTGAGGGGTGGAGTTGTTTCTTCGCCACCGTAGGCGAATTCCGGAATCCGGCCGTCAACAGTGACGCTCGGGCGTGCCCCCGTTCGTCGTCAGCCTTCCGCAGATGCTCCGCTTCGTCATAGCTCTCATTGTACGCTAGCAGGGCAAGGGAGTGCGGGGCAACCCCAGCCTCGAAAGCAGCTCCCGGCAGCCTTCCGGCAATGGTCAGGATGCAGGTAGTACACCTCTCGGATTCGGGGAATTGCCCCACTATGGGGACATGGCCGAACCACTCGGCAGCGGCCGGGCGCTGCGCGTTGCCGGATTGAGGACATTGCGTAGCGGGCCCCGCTACACCCGGAACACCTTCATGACCTCGTCGCCGAGATGGTTGATGACCTTTACGGCGATGCGGCCAGACTGCGGCTTCGCAAAGGGTCGGGAGATGGATCTGCGGAGTGATTCCCAAGCCTCCCGCGCGATCTCGGCCTTGAGCGATGTCTTCAGGCTCTTGTAGGGATCTCGGGCACCGAGGAAGTAGGCGTGGCGGACGAAGAAGCTCTCTTCGTTGTAGTCGGTGTCGATGAACCAGCAGGCGATGCCGTCCCGGTTGTCGCTGCGCACCTCGCCCTTGGCCGGGTCGAAGATATCGACCCCGAGCACCTCGACAGAGATGAGGCCGTCGCCCTCGTCGTGGATGTTGATGTCGGGCTCCCCGAAGATGACGAAGAGGTTGCCCTTGTCGGTCTGCTTGAGGTCGGTCGCCATATGGAGATCGGCGTTCATGCGGGCCTTGAGCACGGGCATCCGTCCGAGCTTGGAGAAGTCGGAGGCACCGGCGTCGTAGGCGAATGCGCAGGCGATGAGCGCGTCGAAGCCGAAATCGAGCGCTTCCTTGGCCGCCGCCGCCAAGTCCGGGCGCGAGACGGTGCCAAATTCGGGGCCGATCATGATCCCGGCGCGGCGCACGCGGTTCGACCGCTCGTAGCGGCCTTCGGCGCAGATGTACTCGCCACCGGGCCATCCCGAGAGGGAGGAGAAGTTGATCCGGTCGCCCTTGCGCACCTGCTGGACACCGGCCGTGCGCAGGTTGTCGAGGATGTCGGTGGCGAAATCGCGGGTGGGGCTGTAGTCGACGGTCGAGGGCTCGGCCACCTTCAGCATCAGCTCGTCGTTCTCGTCCACCGCGAGCAGTCGGTGCGGCGACACGCTTTCGACCGTGAAAGGTCCGGCCACGCGCACGACCTTTCTGTCCTCGTACGGCTGGTCGTAGAGATATTCGATTGGGGCGTTGGCGGCGATCGATGCGTCAATGTCCTTCTGCCGCTCAATGCGGGCGTGCCACCACTTCGCGTGGAGGCGCTTGGCTTGGGCCGGCCAGTCATCGGCGGTCTCCCTGGGAATCTGCCACTCCTGCCAGGACTCGCCGAGTGCCGCGTTCAGGTCGTGGCGGAGAGGTTCGAGCGTTTCTTGGTACCGCTCCCAGATGATGTCGATCTCAGCGTTGTTGGCGATCTGCTTGAGGGTGATATGTGGGATGCGCTTGTAGACGAATCCATGCCGGACGCGACCGTGCGTGGTTTCTGTGGACGGGGCCTTGCCGATGATCTGGGTTTCCTTCTGCTGGCCTTCCGGGCTGTCGGCGAGCAGGTAGTAGGGGTAGCGGGTACCCATGATGCGGGCGCGGGCGAGCGCGAGTGCGACGCGCGATGTGTCGATGGTGATCCAGCGGCGACCCCACTGCTCGGCGACGTAGGCGGTGGTCCCAGCACCGCAAGTCGGATCGAGAACGAGGTCGCCGGGGTCGGTGGTCATGAGAATGCAGCGTTGGATGACAGTAGTTGACGTTTGGACGACGTAGATCTTGGGATCAGAACGACTGGTCACTCCACCTGAGACATCGGTCCAGGAATTATCGAGTCGAATAGCGGGAAAATCATCAAAGTACTTCCTGTAGCTGATGTTCTTACCAGTTTTCAATACGCGATCGCCTCGGATTACCCGTCGCATTCCGATCTCGGAAGTCCGCCACCCGCCGACGGATGGCTGGTACTGATTGGACTGGAACGCGACCGTGAACCGCGTTGTTGATGATCCTGTGCGAGAAGTGAGCCCTTGGTCACGGTATACCCGCGCTTGGGGCGGCAGGGGTTCCGCGCTACGTAGTTCCGCGGGCGTGACTCGGCGCTCGGAAAGGTCCGGCAACCGAACGCGCTTGTAACGGGTCGCACCTGCCTTCCAGGGCTCAAGTCGCTTGTAGTGGCGCCGGAACTTGGTTTGCGTTCGGTCCTTAGCGTACCAGAGGAGATAGTTTATGGTGTTGTCTAGGTACTGAGATCCTAGTCCTATAGAAGTCTTGTAGCCAATCGTGCTTATCGAATTATCGTGTCCGAAGACTTCGTCAAGAAGAGCTCTAACGCGATGCACGTTCTCTTCCCCGATCTGCACGAACACCGACCCGCTCTCGGTCAGCAGATCCCGCGCCACCGTCAGGCGGTCGCGCAGATAGGCCAAGTACGAGTGAATCCCGTCCCGCCACGTGTCCCGAAACGCCTTCACCTGCTCGGGCTCGCGCGAAATGTGCTCCTTCTTCCCGTCCCTGACGTTTCGGCTGGTCGTCGACCACTGGAAGTTGGAGTTGAACTTGATGCCATAGGGTGGGTCTATGTACATGCACTGCACCTTCCCGCGCAGAGCCTCCCGTTCGGCCAGCGACGCCATCACGTGCAGGCTGTCGCCCAGAATCATCCGATTGGCCCAGTTGGCGTCGTGCTGGTAGAACTCCGTGCGTGCGTCCCCGTCGGGTACACCGTTGAAGTCGGCGAAAAGGTCGATCGTCCCGTCACCGCCGTCGCCATCCTCCTTCGAGTAGCGCACCAGCGAGTGAAGTGACCCCCAAAAGTTGGACACCTGACCTCTGGGTTGATTGTGCTGTTCAGCCCTCGCGGTAGAGTTCCTGAATGATAGCCAAGGGTGGCCGGTCTCCGAGAGAGGAGTGACGGCGCACCCGA
>MPMR01000034.1 GCA_002238605.1 BD2-11 clade cluster bacterium bin43
GTTCGTGCCAGCGACAAGTCCCACGGTCCTCCGTTCCTCGATCTCGCGACGGCGTTCGAGTATCTCGGCGGCGAACTGGATCTGAAGGGCGGCACCCGCCTCACCGTCATGGATGCCGGCACCCGGGACGCCGAGTTGAGACTCGACCTGGCGCTCGAGCTTGGGTGGGAAGCGGACGCCCTGCTCGACTACTACCTGCCCATTCCCGGATCGACCGTGTTCGTGGCACCCCGCGTCGGCCTGCACAGTGGTCGGCGGCGCGTGGCCATCAACGAGGACCCGGCCGCCGGCTACCGGACCCGGCGCGCCCTGGCCGGGCTCGACCTCGGTGTGGCTCTTGGTCCGAAGAGCGAGCTTCGGGTCGGGTACGAGGGGGCCGCCCTCGGGGCCCGGGTCGAGAGAGGCGCCCCGCTCCTGAGGGATCTCGACGGATGGGAGCACGGCGCGCGGCTCCGGTGGGTGTACGACGGGCACGACCACTGGCTCGTGCCCGGTAGCGGGACCCGGATCGAAACCGAGGCGCGGTGGCTGGCGGCCGCGCCCGGGCAGCCGTCCGGCTTCGCGCAAGCTCAATTGACGAGCAGCACGTTCTTCCCGGTCGGGCAACGCGGCCGAGTCTTCCTTGTGCTGGCCGGCAGTGCGGCGTTCGACGACCGGCTCCCCGCCTTCTATCAGTCCACGCTTGGCGGCCCGTTTCGGCTCGGTGCGTTCGACCGCGACCGGTTCCGGGGCGTAAGGACCGGTTATGCCGGCTCCGGCTATCTTCACCGCATCGGCCGGCTGCCCGACCTGGTCGGCGGCGCGGTCTACGCGGGTGCCTGGCTCGAATCCGGGTGGGTCAGGGCCGGTGCGGCACCGCCCAAGGCCGGCCACGGCGACCCTGGCATCAGTGTATCGGCGGGATTGCTGGTCGACACGGTGCTCGGCGCCGTATTCGTCAGCAGCAGCATCGCCCGCGGCGGCCGGCGGCTCCATGTCGCTCTCGGCCAGCCGCCCTGGTAAGACCCCGGCTGCGGTCCGTCGATGCCCCTGGGCGTGTAGTGCTGCGACGGGGTGGCTCGTGAGCGCCGGACGTAGCCCTTGATGGGATCGGGCAAATCCACCTTGTGCCGCAGCGGCCACGAAGCGTCCGGGGGTGGTGCCGTTTCGAGAACCCGCACCCCTCCTTCGCTTCGTGAAAACGCCTGTCCGCGTCTGGGGTTCGTCGCTGGTCATCGCACTGTCCGAAGTTCCGTTCCCCTTCCACCCGGTCGCCTCGAAACGAACGACCGCGCACGCTCGAAGCCTTATCCGGGGCTTTATCCGCCGCATCCCCTTCATCGTCCGCAGCCCGCCCTCGCAATGAAAGCCGCGTCCGAGACGGACATCCAAAATGCTCGCTCTCTGTAAGTATCTACCATATCGGTAGTTACCAGTAATCTCCCGACTACCTGTACCTGAGATTCTACCGTTGACCCGCACCTCCAGAGCGGTTCGCTTTGGGCTGCCGATTGGAGACGCCGCGTCCACCGCTCCCCGCAGTTGCCAAGTCTTCCCGCAGGCGTCAAGACAGGAGAGCAATCGATGAGGCCACGGGCTTGCCGCGAGAACACCTGGGCCAATAGGGATAACTGGCTGAAGCGAGCCAGGGTGTTGTGTGCCGTTGCGGGGTTGGCGGGATGTGCGGACGGCGCGGTGGAGCCCGCACGGGAGCCGGAGCCCCCGCCGCCCGCGGCCACCGGCACGGTGCGCGGGCAGGTGAGGGTGACCACGGGCCAGGACCACGGCTACGGTCCGGACATGTTCGCCTTCGTGGCCGGGGCGGACACACCGTGCGAGCCGCGGTCGTGCGAGTCGCTGGCCGTGGCAATTGGAGCCGACACGGCATACACGGACGGGACGGGCCGCTTTGTGTTCGAGCAGGTGCCCGTGGGCGAGCATCGGCTTCACGTCGTTGAAGGGGACCATCCGCGGCGCACCGCGTTCGAGGCCCCCTCGACGTACTGGCACGCCGCGGTGTTTGACACGGCGCAAGTCAACGTGTCCGGGCCGGGCGCGAGCGTCGATGTCGTCCTCGAGGCCAGGACGGTTCCGGTCGTGGTCCAGCAGTTCTTCCGGGCGGTGGGCGGAAACGTGGCGGAGAGGCCGCTGCCGGGGCTTGCGGTCGCGCTGTACGCGCCGGACGGCGCGGCCGAACTGGATCGCGGGACCACGGACGCGCATGGCGAAGTCGTGTTCCGCCCTCTGTCGTTCCCGAACGTAGGGGACTACCGGATCCGGGGCGATGCCTGGGTTCTCGGCTCCGACCCGGGCAATGCCCGCTACGCCTGCAACGGCGATACCACGCGCGCCGGCGCTTACAGCTGGGGTACGTTGAGCTGTGAGGACTGGCGCGAGGGGGTCCGCCTTCCCGCCCTTCTGGCGCTGTACGAGGCGACCGATGGCGCGAACTGGCGGAACGCCGACGGGTGGTTGACGGACGCGCCGCAGTCGGCATGGCACGGGGTCAGCATCGATGCGACGACGGGCGGGCTGACCGGGCTGGACCTTTCCGCAAACGGCCTGACGGGGCGGCTCCCGCCGGGCCTCGCCTCGCTCGACCGGCTGACCGCGTTGCTCATCGGGGGCAACGCAGGCCTGGCTGGCCGCTTGCCGCTGTCGCTGACGCGGCTCGAACTTCGGGAACTCAACTACGCCGGCACGGACCTTTGCGTCCCGGCGACCGCCGCCTTTCGGTCGTGGCTGGCGGCCATCCCGTCCCACACGGGCACGGGCGTCGATTGCGACGCCGCCTCGACTCAGCGCGACATTCTGTGGGTGCTCTTCGAGGCGACGGACGGGCGGAACTGGCGCAACTCGGACGGCTGGCTGACGGACGCGCCGCTGGGGGAGTGGCACGGGATCGGGGTCGATTCCGCGGGCGCGGTGACGGAGTTGACGCTGCCGGCCAACGGCCTGTCGGGCCCGATCCCCGCGGAGCTGGCCGACCTGACCAGCGTCGAATACCTGGACCTGTTCGGCAACGAACTCACCGGCCCGATTCCCCCGGGCTTCGGTCGCCTCGCCCGCCTGTGGCTGGCGCTGGACCTTGCCGACAACGCCCTCACGGGGCCGATCCCGGCGGAACTGGGCAACCTCGCCGCGCTCGAGTACCTGGACCTGTCGGCCAACGAACTGACGGGCCCGATCCCCGCCGAACTGGGCAAGCTCACCAGCGTCGAGCATCTGGATCTGTCGAACAATGAGTTGACGGGCCCTGTCCCGGCGGCCCTGGGGGACCTTGATCGGCTCGCGATACTGAACCTGTCCGACAATTCGCTCGCAGGCTCGATTCCTCCCGAGGTGGCGGGCTTCGGGAGCCTGGCGGACTCAGTGCCGCCCGTGAGTCTGGACCTGTCGGGCAACGATCTCTCGGGGTCGATTCCGCCCGGGCTCGGGAACCACGGCCGCTTGGCCCACCTGTATTTGGCCGACAACGAGCTGTCCGGCACCGTGCCCGGCGAGCTTGGAGGGATGACGGGCCTGCGGAGCCTCGTGCTCGTGGACAATCGCGAACTGTCGGGCGCGCTCCCCGCCGACCTCACGAGGCTGGCCCGGCTCGAGGCGCTCCATACGGCGGGCACCGGGCTCTGCGCGCCGTCGGACCCCGACTTCCTCGCGTGGCTGGAGGGGGTGCACAGCCGACGCGTCCACCCTTGTGATGCCGTTGCGCCCCCGACCGTGTATCTGACCCAGACCGTGCAATCGCGTGACTGGCCCGTGCCGCTGGTTGCGGGCGAGGAGGCGCTGCTGCGCGTGTTCGCCACGGCCGCGCGGGCGGGCGGGACCATGCCGGCGGCTCGGGCGCGGTTCTACCTGGGCGGTCGAGAGGTCCACGTAGAAGACATCCCGGCCACGGGCGCGCCGCTCCCGGTCGAGGTGGACGAGGGCGACTTTGCGGCCTCGCTTAACGCGCGCGTCCGTAGCGACATCGTTCGGCCCGGACTCGAACTGGTGATTGAAGTCGATCCGGACGGGACGCTGGATCGGTCACTCGGCGTCGCGAGGCGGATTCCCGAAGACGGACGGCTGGCGGTCGAGGTGCGGTCGATGCCGTCCTTTGACCTGACGCTCATCCCATTCCTGAACAAGGACGCACCGGACTCCTCGATCGTGGAGTTGGTCGCCGCCATGGCGGCCGACCCGACGGGCCACGAGCTGCTCCGGGAGACGCGCACGCTGCTCCCGATCGCCGATCTGGCCGTGCGGGCGCACGAGCCCGTGCTGACCGACTCGCGAAGTGCCTACGCCATGTTCGAGGCGACTGGCGCGATCCGCGCGATGGAGGGCGGAACCCGCCATTACATGGGCATGATGCCGGAGCCCGACGGCCCCGCCGGGTTGGCCCGCCAACCCGGACGGGTGAGTTTTGCCGCGCCTCGGGGGACTGTCGTGGCGCACGAACTTGGGCACAACCTGAACCTGGGACACACGCCGTGCGGCGATCCCGCGTGGCAAGACCCGGCCTACCCCTACGCGGACGGCTCGATCGGAGCCTGGGGCTGGGACGCACGCGAGGGCGGGGGGCTGGTGCCTCCGGGCACGCCCGATTTGATGGGGTACTGCGATTCGCAATGGATCAGCGACTACCAATTCACCAACGCGCTGCGCTTCCGGCTGCGCGAGGCGCGCCCGGAGGCGGTGGTCGCGGCGAGAGCACTGCTGGTGTGGGGCGGCGTCGGCGCCGACGGGTTGCCCTATCTGCGGCCCGCCTTTGCGATCGAAGCCCCGCCAGCGCTGCCCGTATCGGTGGGCGAGTACCGGCTCACGGGCCTGACCGTCAGCGGCACCGAATTGTTCTCGGTCGCCTTCGCCATGCCTGCCCTTGCCGATGGCGGCGGGCGCGCGAGCTTCGCCTACGCGCTACCGGTCGCACCGGAGTGGGAGGCCCTGGCGGTCCTCACGCTTTCCGGGCCGGGTGGCTCGGCCACGTTGGACGCTGCCAGCGACCGCCCGATGGTCATCCTGCTCAACCCCCGCAACGGGCAGGTGCGCGGCATCCTGCGGGATCCTCCGCTACCGACGCAGGTCGCCGGAGAGACGGCGTCGGCCGCCGCCGGGCCAAGCCTCGAAGTGCTGTTCAGCCGAGGGGTCCCGGACGCGGCGGCCTGGCGTCGGCGATGACCCGTGGCTTGCAACGCTAAGAAAGTGGCCGCGCCCAGCGGGGTCTTCGGCAGACCACTGGAAGGCCGAGGCCCAAGGAGGAGGGTCCAATGACTCGGTTCACGACTTCGTGGCAGGAGCCGGGACACCGGGGGATTCCGGCTGCCCTGCTGGCGGGATTCGCCATCTGCGCCGCCCTGCCCCATCCGGCTCTCGGCTACGGATGGCGATCGGTCAGAGTCGAGGCCGAGTACCTACACCGGACTGCCATGTACGGCGACGCCACTCGGGTGCGCATCGGCGATGTCGTAACGCTGGCCAAAGCCGACCAGGAACTCGAAGCGGTGGACAGCCGGATCGATGGCCTGATCGCACACAACGTCTTCGTCAATGCGTATCTGGACCTCTCCCCGGACTCGGAATACTCGCCCTATCTGGGCCTCGGAGCCGGCATCGCGGCCGTCTCGGTGGACTACTTCAACCGCTGGAAGCGCAACGACGACCCGAACCAGATCGACACCCTCGACGATCCGGGCATGAAGGCGCGGATTGCGGGTACCACCAGCATTGGCGCCGGCCGCAAGTCCGATGTGGTCTTCGGCTATCAGGCCCTGGCCGGCGTGGATCGTCGTCTGAGTGAAAGCGTGACGCTGGGCGTCAAGCTTCGCTGGACCATGCTGGCGCATTTTGCGGCCGAGGACGAATACCTCCAGCTGCGGAGTCACGAGTCGAGCGTTGGGCGGGAAGATCGGATTCTCTACCGGCTGGTCACCAATGACCTGTCCGCGCTGGGAGCGGTGCTCAGCCTGAAGTACGCGTTTCGACCTGCACCGCGTGAAATGGACGGCCGTCGTCGCGTTCAAAGAGCATCGCGGTGATGTGGTTCCGTCCGATCTCCCCTGCGAGCTTGGCGAGGTTGGTCACCGTAAAGGGAGCCAACGACGTAGTCAGGCCGAGCCCCGGCCCATGCAACGAGGGACCTACACGGAAGGGCGGTAGAACGCCCACTTCGGCCGCGGACCCGTCGCGAAGGGGAACGAGGGCAGGAGGAACGATGCGCGCAATACCGGATGGTGGTTGGGGCACTAACTTTTCGAGGGATTCCAATACGACCCCAAGGAGGCGATGATGAAACCGGTGGACGCTACTGATCACGGCCGCTCGACGAGCGTGGACAGGCTGGCCAGGAGGCTGCTGATTTCCGCCCTCGCGCTCTTCCCGCTCAGCGGGTGCTCGCTGGCATTCGTAGACGGGCCTTCCTCCACGCCGTCCCCGTCCAGGAACGCCTGCACGACATCCTACGCGGCACCGACGCTGGACCTGTTGGGTGTGCCCGCGACGTTCGTGCTCGGTTTCGGGTTCGGAGGCTTCGAGCGGTCGCTGGAAGCCATCGCGCCTGATGACGACGACACGTTCGGGAATCTGGAGAAGGCCTCGCTGGCGGCTTCCGGGGCGCTGCTCGTCTCAAGCGTGTACGGATTGGTCCAAGTCCGGCGGTGTCGGGGTTCACGGGAGGCCGGTGGGGGTGCACCACGGACTGTGGAGCCCGAGGAGAGAACGTGGCTCGACCCGGCGACTGAAGACTCGCGTTCGTGGAGACGGACCCAGACCCAACGGAGGAGGCAATGACCGAGACACCGAACGGACGATTCTGCTGGGGCGAGTTGCTCACTACGGACCCTGCGGCCGCCGCGGACTTCTACACGGCCGTGATCGGCTGGGGCACCAGGGAGTGGGAGGGAAGCGAGACCCCCTACACGGTGTGGATGAACGGTGAGATGCCGGTCGGGGGCTTCATGCAGCTGCCGCCCGAGGTCGCCGCGACCGGAGCGCCCCCACATTGGCTGACATACATCTCAACGCCGAATGCGGAAGCCTGTGCGCAGCAGGCGGAGAGCTTGGGCGGCAACGTGCTGAACATGTTCGAGCTCCCCGAGGTGGGCCGCATGGCCATCATCGCCGACCCGCAAGGGGCCGTCTTCACGGCGTACCAGCCGTCGGACGCGACGCCTGGCCACGATGGCCCGGCCGCCGTGGGCGAGTTCTCCTGGCACGAACTCGCCACCACGGACTGGGAGGCGGCGTGTGCGTTCTATTCGGAGCTGTTCGGCTGGCGGGAGGCGAGCCGGATGGACATGGGCGAGGCGGGCATCTATCAGATGTTCGACCGCGGCGCTCATCCTCTTGGCGGCATGTTCAACCGTCCGCCGGAGATGCCCGTTTCGGCGTGGCTCCCCTACATTCGCGTGCCGGATGCGCACACCGCGGCCGCCAAGGTCGTCGAGCGGGGCGGCGGCATCCTGAACGGACCCATGGAGGTGCCCGGAGGAGACTTCATCGCTCAGTGTAAGGACCCGCAAGGAGCCGCCTTCGCGGTCCACTCGACGAACGGGGGATAGGAGAACGGCGAGCGCGCCAGCCGGGGTGCGGGCTGCAGGACACCGCCGCGGGGGCTCCCGAAAGCCATCCGCAGGGATGACGGAGAACCGCTGGGCAGATCGCATACCCGCATCCCCGTCCGGGCGGGGCCGCGGCAGACATCTCAGTCATCTCTAGGACCGGACCCAGTCCGGAGCGATGTCGGAGCGGTCCGGCACCGGGGCCGTGACGTTCGGCGATACCGCTCCCGCTTCACAGTCGGTGCCCAGATGGTGCGCACGGTCTCGTGCTGACGTTCATCATCCGCAATGGGACCAGACCGAAAACGTTGACCGCGTCGAGGGACGGACCCGCGAGCCGTTCATCGACAACATGCTCGACACGTTCCCCGCGGCGACTCTCGGCGGCCGCCCGCCCCGGTCATCGACGCTTCGCTGGCCGACTACGCCCGGACGCGGCGTCGGGAAGGTGCTGCCGGACCGTCCCTGGATGATGCCCGAGGTGGCGGAGGCCGCTCTGATCCCGTCTCGTCCGCCTCCGCCGGCAGGATGCCGCGCGCCCGGGCCCGAAGCACGGCGTCGAGCCTGTTTCGCGCCCCGAGTTTCGCGAAGATGCGGCGCACCCGGTAGCGCACGCCGTCGTAGGAGATTCCCAAGGTCCGGGCGATGTCCTTGTCTTGCCAGTGCTCCAGACGCGCAAGTACTTCGTTTTCGCGCTCGGTCAGCACCCGGTCGGACGGTTGCCCCTCGGTGCCCGCTTCCCCACACAGGGCCTTGCGCATCGCCCCGGCGGCCGCGGCGATGCGCGCATCGGTCCCGGCGACGAACGCGGCATCGTCGAGCACCGCGAGGGCGAGTTCGCGGTCGCGTGCGAACGGGCGCGCGTAGTCCGTTTCGGCGTATAGCCCCAAGTAGTCCGCCAAGTGGCCCGTCGCGCGTTCGGACGCCCCCGCCCGGTGCTCCAGCGTCATCGCAAGCGCCAGTCCCCGCATCCGGGTCCGCACCAGCGCGTGTTCGGACGCGACCGCCACAAGTGCGTCGGCGAACTCGCGGGCCGCGTCGAACTTACCACGGGAGACGAGGAGCCGAAGCCGCACGCACGCCAGCATTTCCATCTCCCGCCAGCTCTGGGCCGTGAGGTCCAGGCACTCGGGTCGCCGCTCGGGCAGACAGTCGAGCCGCCACGCGCGCCCCCCCTCTTCCACCTCCCCGCCGTCGAGCAGCACCGAGACGCGCAGCGCCGAGAGGAACCGCGCCAGCTGCGATCGGTCGGTGCTGCGCGCATACTCGCGGGCGTTCTCCACCAGTGCGAGCGCGGCCTCCGGGCGGCCGCGCAGCAGCGCCGTCTCGGCTCCGCAGCCGATGCCCGCCGCGTAGATGTCCAGCCAGGCGCCGCACTCACCGAGCAACCGCGGCGACACCCGCGGTCCGTTCAACCGCGCCCCGCCCGCCGTGCGCTCGAACTCGAGTTCCGCCGCCAGCACGTCGCCCAGCACCACCGCGCCAGCATCGCGCAAATGGCTCGCCCGCGCGACTTGGAGCGCCCGGTCGTAGCACTCGCGGGCTTGACGGGTGCGGCCCCTCGCCATCGCCACCGACCCGGCCTGGAGGTCGACGTGGGCCTGGTACGGCGAGTTCCGCCCCAGCGACGCCCGCGCGCGCCCCGCCCATTCCACCGCCGCGTCGAACTCCGTCATCTGGTTGTGGGCGAAGCACATTCCGAGGCTGAACATGCCGCGCAGCAGCGGGTCGGTGTCCGGCGCGGCCGCCAGGGCCTCAACCACCACCGCCCCCGCCATGATGGCTTCGTCGTACCGTATGCAGCCCAACGTGCTGAGCATGCCCTGGATGAAGAGGTGGTCGATCTGGAGCGCCCGGTCATCGCCCCCCTCCCGGTCTCGCGTATAGCCGGCCGTCTCCGCGGCGGTCGCGGCGTACAGCCGCTTCGCCCCTTCGATGTCGCCCGACGCCGCGAGCACGCCGCACCGCACCAGCGCCAGGCGCGGGTGGTCCGACACGACTTCTCCCGTCAGCATGCCGTCGATCGCGCGCACCGCCTCGAAGCCCTGCTCGAACCACAGCCGGACGCCGCCGGCGCGTTCGGCGATCCGGCCGACCAGCGCCGCGTCGGCCGCCTCCACCGCGTGGCGCAACGCCTCGACCGGACGGCCGCGGCGCGCCAGTTCCTTAGCGATCCCGCGGTGGATCGCGCGGAACCGCTCCGGCGCCTCCTCGAACCGCCGCTGCTCGCAGTGGCGCTTGATGAGCGGATGCAGCCGCATCGTCGACCCGTGGCCCGTGGTCGACAACAGCCCGGCCAACGCTCCCATCGACGCGATCCGCCGTCCCGCGTTCCGCGCATCGGTCACCTTGCCGATCAGGCTCGGCTCCAGCCGGTCGAAGAGTGCGATGTCCAGCACGAAGTCGCGGTCTTCTCCGGAAAGGCCGCGCCACAGGCGCGTCTCGATCCACCCGGCGAGCGCGTCTACGCCGCCTGCGGCGTCCGGCACCCCGCGCCGGGTGGCATCAAGGTGGATGCGAAGCGCTAGGGGCCAGCCCGCCGATTCGCGGGCCACCGCGGCAAGCTTGCGCCGCGAGAGGTTTCCGCCGAAGAACCGCGAGATGTCGGATTTCGAGAAGCGCAGGTCCTCCGTGGTCACTGTCACGCCCCGTCCCTCGAGCGCGTACATGTCGAGCCCGAGCCCGGCTGGCCGTTCCCGGTACGCCATCCCCACGTGCAGGTGCGGCGGGGCGCGTCGTACCAGCCATTTGATCAGTCCGATCCCCGTGCTCTGCAGGCGTTCCACTTCGTCGAGCGCGAGCACGCACGGAGCGCCGTGGCGCTCCAGCGCCCGGAGCAGCAGGTCGATCCGGTACTCGGCCCGGCTGCCCGCTTCCCGATCCGGCACCCGGCCAGGCGACGTGCCGCCGCGCTTCCGGGCCGGATCGAAAGTCCGGACGCCAGCCTGCTCGAAGGCCAGAGCGAGGAGCCTCGCCACCGACTCCGGCCCGTCCTCCTCGTCGAGGGAGAGCCATGCGACGGCGCGGCCCCGCTCGCGCAGAGCCCGGCAGCGGTGGGCGAGCAGAGCCGTCTTGCCGAATCCCCCGGGGGCGTGCAGCACCGTGACGCGGTGGCCCGTGAGCGCGCACCGCTCCTCCGCTTCGGGTCGCCGAACGTAGCCCTCGATGGGGTCGGGCAGCTCCACCTTGTGCCGCAGCAGCCACGCGGCGTCCGGGGGTGCCGGTTCCGCAATCCGCCCCGCTCCCGGCTCGTCACTACGTGTCCGCGTGTGTTCCTCTTCGGTGGTCATCGCACAATCCGCAGTTCAGTTCGAGTCCGCCCGGTCGCCACGAAACGTACAACCGCGCACCCTGGATGCTCAATTCCGAGCTGATCTGTGCCGCGTTCTTTCTTGTCCGCCGCCCGGCCCCGGAGAGGAAAGGGCGGAAAGCGTGGACCCCAAAGGTTGGTAGTCGATGCAAGGGCCTACCGTATCAGTAGTTACCGGAATATCCAGAACTACTGCCACATCGACATTCCACCGTTGACGTGCCTCCAGAGCCGCCCTCTCTTGGACCACCATTGGAGACGACGCGTCCACTGTTCCCCGCAGGTGAGGGGGGGGCCGCTGACGTGAGGCGTTGCGCGTGCAGGGGCGAGTTGCCGCCGCGGCGCCGACGACGGTCTGGTTGGTGGTGACGACCGAACCAACACTCGCGGCAGCACCAAACGACCTGGAGCCGAAAGACACCATGAAGTACGTCGCACTCATTGCCCTGCTGTTGGTTCCCGCGGTCGCGGCCGCGCAACAGGAGCGGGAGCCGCCCGAATCCACGAAGAGCGTGCTCGCCGCGTTCGCACTCGAGTTGGCGGTGCCGATGGCCGGGCACATCTACGTCGGCCGACCCGTCCGCGGCCTGCTTCCGGCTTCGCTCTTTGTTGGTGGGGCCGGGCTGATCGTGTGGGGCGCGCACCTGACGAACGAGTTCGGTGGAGGGGACCAGCCCACCGGTGCCGTGGGCCTGTTGCCCATAGTTGGCGGCGTGGCCCTGATGGGCATCGGCAAGGTGTGGGGTGTGACCTCGGCTACCCACGCCGCCGTGCAGCACAACCGCCGCGTCTCACCGACCCTCGAAATCACACCGGACGGCAGGCTGTCGGCTGGCGTCAAGATACGCACCCGCTGAATGTCGGCGTGCCGCGTTGGGGAGAGAAGGCAATGACCCGTCCGCGCATTCCCATGCCGATGCTTGTCTTGCTGGCAGTAGTCGCCTACGCGACCGCCTGCGGCGACGGCGCCACGGAACCGCCGGCCGATCCGCCCCGCGCGACGACGCTGACAATCACGCCCGCGACCGTCCAAGTCACCGCCTTGCGCGCGACGGAGCAGTTGACGGCCGAGGTGCGAGACCAGGACGGCAACGCGATGGCGGGAGCGACGGTGAGTTGGGCGAGCAGCGCCCCCGCCGTGGCGACGGTGGACGCGTCCGGGCTGGTGACGGCCGTAGGCAACGGGACGACGACGATCACGGCGACCTCGGGCTCTGCCTCAGGGAGCGCGTCGGTCACGGTCGCGCAGGCGGTGAGCGCGGTTGCGGTGTCTCCCGCCATGGATACTCTGGTGGCCCGGGGCGACACCGTGCGCCTCACCGCTGAAGCCATCGACGCGAATGGGCACGCCGTGGCTGGAGCTGAGTTCACGTGGGCTTCGCGCGACACGGCGGTGGCGGTGGTGGACGCGTCCGGGCGGGTGGCGGCCGTGGGCAACGGGACGGCGACGATCACGGCGACCTCGGGCTCTGCCTCGGGGAACGCGTCGGTCACGGTGGCCCAGGAGGTCAGCGCCGTCGCGGTCACGCCCGCGGCCAGCACGGTGTTCACGGGCGACACCCTGCGTCTGGAAGCCGAAGCTGCCGACGCCAACGGGCACCCGGTGGCGGAAGCGGCGGTCGACTGGGCGTCGAGCGACACGCTGGTCGTTGTGGTGAACGATGCGGGCCTCGTGACCGGGGTCGGCGCGGGGGAGGCGGAGGTGACGGCCACGGCGGCGGGGGTAACGGGCCGCGCCGCACTCACGGTCGTGGCTCCGGCACCCACCGCCGTAGGGGTCACTCCCGACACGGTTCCGCTGACGGCGCTGGGACAGACCGCGCAACTGGCCGCTGAGGTGCGCGACCAGATTGGGCGTGTGATGGAAAGCGTCCCGGTGTCCTGGTCGAGCGCCGACACGACCGTCGCGGCAGTCGATTCGGCGGGGTTGGTGACGGCCATTGGCGGAGGCGCGACCACGGTCACCGCCACGGCTGGCGAGGTCTCTGGCGCGGCCATGGTGACGGTCACGCAGTCGGCCGGTTCGGTCGTCGTGTCGCCGGCTGCGGACACGATCGCGCCCGGCGACACGTTACGGCTGGCGGCGGAGGCGTTTGACGATAACGGACATCTGGTCGAAGGGGCCGAGTTCAGATGGTCGTCGAGCGATGTCTCGGTGGCGAGCCTGGTCGGGGCCGGATTGGTCACAGGCGTCGCCGAAGGGACGGCCACGGTCACGGCGACGGCCGGCGATGCTTCAGGGACATCCGACATCACGGTCGTAGCTTCGGCGCCCACCGCCGTAGGGGTCACTCCCGACACGGTTGCGCTGACGGCGCTGGGACAGACCGCGCAACTGGCCGCTGAGGTGCGCGATCAGATTGGGCGTGTGATGGAAAGCGTCCCGGTGTCCTGGTCGAGCGCCGACACGACCGTCGCGGCAGTCGATTCGGCGGGGTTGGTGACGGCCATTGGCGGAGGCGCGACCACGGTCGCCGCCACGGCTGGCGAGGTCTCTGGCGCGGCCGTGGTGGCGGTCACGCAGTCGGCCGGTTCGGTCGTTGTGTCGCCGGCTGCGGACACGATCGCGCCCGGCGACACGTTACGGCTGGCGGCGGAAGCGTTTGACGATAACGGACACCGGGTCGAAGGGGCCGAGTTCAGATGGTCGTCGAGCGATGTCTCAGTGGCGTGGGTGGCCGGAGCCGGACTGGTCACGGGCGTCGCCGACGGGACGGCCACGGTCACGGCGACGGCCAGGGATGCTTCAGGCACATCCGACATCACGGTCGAGAACCCCGACCGGGCGGCCCTGGTGGCGCTCTACCACGCGACGGGCGGGCCGAACTGGGTCAATAGCGAAAACTGGCTGACGGACGCGCCGCTCGGAGCCTGGTACGGAGTGCGTACGAACGCTTCCGGGCGTGTCGTAGTACTGAGGCTCTGGGAGAACCAGTTAACCGGTCCGATCCCGCCGGAGCTCGGCAAGCTCGCCGCTTTGGAGGAGCTTAGGCTCAGTGTCAACGACCTGACGGGTTCGATCCCGCCGGAGTTGGGCAACCTGACCCGCCTGACCTTCTTGAGCCTAGCAGGCAACGACCTGACGGGCCCGATCCCGCCCGAACTCGCCAATCTGCCGAACTTGGAGCAGCTACTCTTGCCCGGCGGCGTTTGCGTTCCCGCTGATCTCTTGGACTGGGCGGTTGGACTACGTGTTTCCGCATACCCATGCGAATCCGAGGGGCGGCTGTTGCCCAGTGCGTTGATGCGCGAGGACGGGAACGGCCTGTCCCTCGCGTTGCCCAGCGATCTCCTCGAGCCGTCGGCGGTGACTGTCTCCGACCGTTCGGTCGTGGCCGCGACCGTTGCCGCCGGCTGGCTCAAGCTTGTGCCGCGCGGCCGCGGGTCGGCGGAGGTGGAGGTGGTGCCGTCCGGCGGCGGAGATCCCGCGAGCGCTAGGGTTGTGGTGCGCGCGGCCGTCGGAACGTTCGGCATCGACATTGTCATGGACCGGCCCGCCCCGGTGAGCTACGAAGAGGGCCTGACGAGGGGAGCGGACTGGTGGTCCGCCGTGCTCGACGGAACGGAGTGGCCCAACCGTAAGCCGACGTGCTTCAACGAAAGAGCAACCGCGCTGGCGGATGAGCTGCTGATCCATGCCTGGGTCGACTCGGAAACAGACTTCGCCGGGTACGCCCTTACGTGTTTCAGGGAGTCCGGGAAACAGGGCGGCCTCGATCTCGATCCCGGCGGTGGCGCTGTTGTGGCCGCGCCGCAGAGTGGTAATCCGTTCTTGGTGCGGCATGAGATAGGCCACCTTCTCGGACTGGTCCTGTGGAGTCCGGAATCGGGGCTGGTAACGGAGGGCGAGGATTACTTGTACTTCGTTGGGCAACGGGCGGTGGCGGCGTTCCTCGCGAGCGGCGGAGATTCCGGCCTGCCCGGAGTACCGTTCGATGGCTTTCATTGGGCCTTTGGCGTACGCGATTTCATGGGCTGGGGGTCAGACGGGACGATCTCGGCCGCTGCCCTAGCGGACGCGGGCTACGCCGTGGACATGACGAAGGCGAAGGACTGGCCAGCTTGGTCCGACAACGCACAAAGGGTCCCGGAGTTCGGAGGGGATGTAGTGCTTGACGGACGGCGCGTGTTCGTGGTGCCCCGCCGGCGGAGCCCAGCTCGCTGATCCGCCCTCGTCCAATCACTACCCATGGAGCATGATTTGTACATCGCTCGCGGAGGTTCACCGCCTGCGTCACGCCGACCGGAGCTACTACTTACCACGCTGCCACAGAGCAAACTGAACCGGCCGACCAATACCGGCTCAACGCATTCGACATCGCAAAGGCGTTGAAGTCACTCAACGAGCGCGCTGGCGTCAACTCCGAAGACATGGCCGCGCTCGAGTTCAGGTACCTCGATGTGATCGACGACGGCGAATGCGGCCTTGCCAACTTGGAGAAGCAGATCGCATCCTCGCCTACGCTCTACTTCAGAGCTGTTGGCTCCCACGTTTCGGCGCCACGATCACGGCTAAGATCCGCCGGACTGGCGAATCGACGATCGCGAGCGGGGCCACGGCCGTCGCGTCCAAAGCCCGCGAGCTGCTGGATCGAGTGAAACGCCTTCCGGGACCATCGCGAGGCGAAATGCACGCCGTTGAAGGAGAGGTGTGCAAGAGGCTGGAATGAATGAAGTACGGTGACGCCGGTTGTCGGTAGCACCTCTTGGCGTAGCTCAAGCCAACCTTGCTACTGAACGTTAGCGGGTCACGAGCCAGTTCTCCGAAGCGGGAAAGGATTCGAGCGATGACCCTTGATGTCGGCATCACAATGTGACCTGTGCTTCGCCCGGCCCCCGCGGTGAATCCGGCGGGAGACGGACATCAGAATGCTCAATCGCTGCAAGTGACTACCATAACGGTAGTTACCAGTATTCTACTGACTACTATTCCACCGTTGACACGCGGCGCCAAGGCCCCCCTCTTGGCCTTTGATTGGCGACACCACGTCCACCGCCACCCCACAGGTGACCCTCCGTTGCGAGCGGTCTTCCCGCAGACACAGATGCCACGACAAGAGAGCAATCCATGAGACGACGGACTTGCAGCGAGAGCGCGATGACCGGATCCGAGGCCGGGTGCGGTGGAGGTCCGGATGACAGGAGGCGGTTGCGCACGAGGGCTCGGGTTGCCGCCGCGCTCGCCTGCGTCTTGGCGTTCGCCTGTGCCGACGAGCCCACTGGACCTCCGGCTTCGTTTTCCGTATCGGTCGCCGCGCCTCCGGCTTCGTCGTTCACCGTTGGCGATACGCTCCGGCTCGAGGCGGAGATCCGGGACCATCGGGGGGGGGCGTTGCGTGGCGCTGTCGTCGCGTGGTCGAGCAGCGATGCGCGGGTGGTGTCGGTCGGCCCGGGCGGGGTCGTCACGGCGGTCAGCCCGGGGACCGCGACGATCACGGCGGCCTCGGGCGGCGCTTTGGGGACCGTTCAACTCTCGGTGGCCGATCCCGAGATCGCCGTGCTCAGTTGGCTCTACGGGTATACGGGCGGCAGCCGCTGGACCAACAACGACAACTGGTGGAGCGACGAGGACCTGGACGACTGGTACGGGGTCGATGTCGACAGCGCCGGCCGGATCGTGGGGCTGGACCTCCAGGACAACAACCTGACGGGCCACATCCCCGCCGCGCTGGGCGACTTGAGCGACCTCCGCTACCTCAATCTCTCCGGCAACCTCCTGACCGGGGAGATTCCCCCGGAACTCGGAGGCCTGGAGCAACTGCACGACCTCTTGTTGCACAGGAACGGCTTGACCGGCTCAATCCCCGCCGAACTCGGCAACCTCCATAGTCTGGAGCGGCTGCGTCTCAACTTCAACCAACTGACGGGCTCGATCCCCTCCGAACTCGGCGACCTCGAATCGCTGAGAGCCATGTGGGCATACGCCAATGAGCTGACGGGCCCGATTCCCTCCGAACTCGGCGACCTCGAATCGCTACGGACCCTCAACCTCAGCGGCAACGACCTGACGGGCCCGATTCCCTCCGAACTCGGCGACCTCGAATCGCTGTTGAATCTAGTGCTCGCTGACAACGACCTGACCGGCTCGATTCCGGCGGCTCTGGGCGGGCTCGACAGCCTCGGGGTTCTGCAGCTCAGCCACAACGACCTGACCGGCTCGATTCCAGCGGCACTCGGAGGGCTTGAGGACCTCAAGACCTTGTGGCTCAGCCACAACCGGCTGACCGGCAACGTTCCTTCGGAACTCGGCGGCCTCTCCGCCTTAGCTTGGCTCCTGCTCGGAGACAACGACTTGTCGGGACCGTTGCCGCTGGCGCTCAAGGAATTGCCGCTTTTCGTCTTCGGCTACGCAGACACGGAACTGTGCGTCCCGGTGAACACCTCGTTCCGGGCGTGGCTGGAGTCCATTCCCGAGCACGAGGGCACGGGGGTCGATTGCGGCGGCAGCCCAGCCGGTGACCGCGCGGTGCTGGAGGCGCTCTACGACTCCACGACCGGCCCGAACTGGACGGACGACGCGAACTGGAAGTCGGACAGGCCCCTGAACGACTGGTACCGGGTGACGGCGACCGCGGCCGACGCCGTGACGGGGGTTCGCCTACACGGAAACAACTTGGTTGGCGTGCTACCACCCGAACTGGGCGACCTCGCGCTCTTGGAAGACTTACAACTGTACGACAATTCGTTGAGCGGGGCGATCCCCTCCGAACTCGGCAACCTCGAATCGCTGGAGTGGCTGCACCTCCAGGACAACGGTCTGACCGGCTCGATCCCACCGCAGCTCGCCAACCTCGAGTCGCTGGAGCTGCTGAACCTCGGTAACAACAAACTGACCGGCTCGATCCCCCGGGAACTCGGCAACCTCGAATCGCTGGAATATCTGTACCTCCAACACAACGGCCTGACCGGCTTGGGCCTGACCGGCTCGATCCCCCTGGAACTGGGCAACCTCGAATCGCTGACGGACCTGCGCTTCCAGGACAACGGGCTGACGGGCTCCATCCCCCGGGAACTCGGCGACCTCGAATCGCTGGAGATCCTGTACCTCTACAGCAACGGTTTGACGGGCTCGATCCCCCGGGAACTCGGCGACCTCGAATCGCTGCGGCAGCTGTATCTCTATGACAACGAGCTGAGCGGGGCCATCCCTGTGGAGTTTGCAAGATTGGAAAGCCTGGAAGACTTGAGCGTCCGCGGCAATGACCTGTGCGTACCCCGGAGCGATGCCGGGTTCATGGCTTGGCTCGAAGGACTGGACTACCACGACACGGACGGCCTGCCCTCCTGCCCCTCGACAGCGGGCGACCGGGCCATTCTGGAGATCTTCTACAACTCGACAGGGGGGGACGACTGGACCACCAACACCAACTGGCTCACGGACGCGCCGCTGAACGACTGGTACGGCGTGACGGCGTACACGGAGGACGAAGTCTCGAAGCTGAGTCTCCTGAACAACGAGCTGACGGGCTCGATCCCGCCGGAGCTCGGCGACCTCGAATCGCTGGAGTGGCTGCAACTCTCGCTCAACAAGTTGTCGGGCTCGATCCCGCCGGAACTCGGCGACCTCGAATCGCTGGAGACCCTGTACCTCGATAACAACGAGTTGACGGGCTCGATCCCGCCGGAACTCGGCGACCTCGCGCACTTGGAGGACCTAGCGCTTTACAACAATCCGTTGACCGGGGCCATCCCCTCCGAACTCGGCAACCTCGAGTCGCTGACGCGCCTGCGCCTCCAGAACAACGGGCTGACGGGCTCGATCCCGCCGGAACTCGGCGACCTCGGATCGCTGGAGTCGCTGTCCCTCCATAACAACGAGCTGACGGGCTCGATCCCGCCGAAGCTCGGCGACCTCGAATCGCTGACCTACCTGGACCTCTATAGGAACAAGTTGACCGGCTCGATCCCACCGGAACTGGGCAACCTCGAATCGCTGACGCGCCTGTTGCTCCATAACAACGAGCTGACGGGCTCGATCCCGCCGGAGCTCGGCGACCTCGGATCGCTGGAGTGGCTGGGGCTCACCAGCAACGGGTTGACGGGGTCAATCCCACCGGAGCTCGGCGACCTCGAATCGCTGACGTACCTGCACCTCCATAACAACGAGCTGGCGGACTCGATCCCACCGGAACTGGGCGACCTCGAATCGCTGAAGGAGCTGTTCCTCGAGGACAACGGGTTGACGGGACCGATCCCACCGGAACTGGGCGACCTCGAATCGCTGGAGTGGCTGAGCCTCCACAGCAACAAGTTGACGGGCTCGATTCCGTCCGCGCTCGGCCGTCTGTCCAGCCTGACTCGGCTGCACATCAACGACAACCTTGTAAAGGGACCTTTGCCGCTGGAGTTGTCGGAAGTGCCGCTGCAAACGTTCCACTACTACAACACCGACCTTTGCGTGCCGGCAAACGACGCGCTCCGGCAGTGGCTCGACGGCATTGGCGACCACCGGGGCACCGGCGTGGATTGTGATTCCGGCAACCGCCCGCCGACGACAGTGGCCTCGGTTACGTTGCCAACCTTGCAGGCGGGCGATGTCGTGATCGTGAACGTGGCCTTCGTCTTCCACGACCCGGACGGCGATGCGCTGACCTACACGGCGGCGAGTTCGGACACCGCCGTCGCCACCGTCTCCGTTTCGGATAGCATCGTCACCGTCACCGCGGTCGCCGCGGGCACCGCAGACGTCACCGTCACCGCGACCGATCCCGATGGGCTCTCCGTGTCGTCCAGCATGAGCGTCACGGTCACGGGAGGCTCGGGCGGGTTCCGCGACAATTTCGACTCCAGCGCCAGCCTCACCGACTGGACGATAGACAACGCCGACGCCGACATCGCCTCTGGCGTCCTGCGTCTGACCAACCGCGTCGAGGAAATATTGGGATTGGCGGAGCGCCGCGGGCCGCCGTCACTGACGGGCTGGACGATCGCCGCCAGAATGGGTCGGGTTGCAGGGGAGGCGAGCCCCGGCGTGATCTCGTTCACCGGGCACGACCGGTTTGCCGCCATCAGCTTCGAGCTTGCGACCAGGGACTCGACGAACTACGAGGTCGCCCTGTTCGACGAGGAAGCGGATCGATGGGTGTCGGTGACGAACATGTCCGGCCATTCGGAGGCCGTGATGGAGGACGCGGCCGCGTTCACCGACGTCACGCTCGGCTCGGAAGGCGATGACTTTGTCGCGTACGCGGACAACGACTCGCGGGACGAGCCGGCGGAACTGTTCAGATTCGACATGGACAACACGAGTCTGGACGGCGTGGCGTTGCGCGAGTTCCTGTACGATCTGACCGGGCTGTGGCTCATCAATTCGGGGCCGGTGGGCCTGACCTCGCTGCACGATTGGGTCGAGGTAACCGGCACGGCGAGCGGCGCTGCGGCGGTAGCTGCCGCCGCAGTCGGGAGCGGCATCGATCCCGCTTGGACAGCCGACGTTTCGGTCGCGAATCGGGTCCGCGTGGAAGGTGCCGACCGCGGTCGGGAGCCGCGCTAGAGCCCGATGCACCCGGGTCAGATGCCGGGGCCCCAAGTGCGCCCAAGACAGGAAAGAATGCAGTCGATGAGAGCACAAACGTGCACCGAGAACACGATGACCGGATTCAGCGCCGGACGGATTGGGGGGCAGTTGGGCGTTAGAGGCCGGGTTGCTGCCGCGCTCGCCTGCGTCCTGGCGTTCGCCTGCGCCGACGAACCCACCGGACCGCCGGGGTCGTTTGCAGTATCGGTTGCCGCGCCGCAAACCGAGCCCTTCACTGTGGGCGATACGCTCCGGCTCGAGGCGGAGGTCCGGGACCGGCGGGGGGAGGCATTCCCCGGCGTGGCCATCACGTGGTCGAGCAGTGATCCGCGGGTGGCGTCGGTGGATCCGGCCGGGGTTGTCACAGGGGTCGCCCCGGGGACGGCGACCATCACGGCGACCTCCGGCACCGCTTCAGGGACGCTTCAGCTTTCGGTGGCCGATCCCGTCTACGCGGTCCTCACGGCGCTCTACGTGAAGACAGGCGGCGGCGACTGGACCAACAGCGACAACTGGCTGAGCGACGAGGACCTGGACACCTGGTACGGGGTCGACACCGACAGCACGGGCCGGGTCGTGGGGCTCGACCTCGAGGGCAACAACCTGATCGGTCACATCCCGCCCGAACTGGGCGACTTGGAACACCTGCGCCGCCTTGACCTCGCCGGCAACCGCCTGAACGGCGAGATTCCGCCGGAGCTGGCGAATCTCGGTCAACTCGAGGACCTTGAGTTGCATACGAACCGCTTGACGGGCGGCATTCCCCGGGAGCTGGCAACGCTCGAGCACCTGTACAAGCTCGTGCTGCACACGAACGGCCTGACGGGCTCGATTCCGCCTGAGCTGGGAACCCGCGAGCAGCTGTACGAACTCGAACTCCACTCCAATGCCCTGAGCGGCGGGATTCCGCCGGCGCTCGGCAACCTGGAGAACTTGGGGCTCCTCCACCTCCACTCCAACGCCCTGACGGGCGGGATTCCGGCGGAGTTGGGCAACCTCGCGAACCTGCGCGAACTCAACCTCAGCGACAACGCCCTGACCGGCACGATCCCCCCGGAACTCGGCGGGCTCGCCAGCGTGACGCGGCTGTGGCTCAGCCACAACGAACTCTCCGGCCCCGTGCCCGCCCGTCTGGGCGAACTTGCCGATCTCGAGTGGCTCCTGATCGGCAACAATCGCCTGTCGGGGCCCTTGCCACTCGCGCTGGGTGGGTTGCCGCTCAAGGTCTTCGGCTATGTCGGCACCGAGCTGTGCGTCCCGGCCGACGCGTCGTTCCGGGCTTGGCTGGACTCCATTTCCTCGCACCAGGGAACGGGGGTCGATTGCGGCGCTCCATTATCGGACCGCGACGTCTTGGTGGCGCTCTACCACGCGACCGACGGGCCGAACTGGGTCGACAACGAGAACTGGCTGAGTGACAAGCCGCTTGGGGAATGGTACGGGGTGTACGCCGACGCTAACGGGCGGGTGGTAGCGCTCAGCCTGAACCGCAACAAACTGGTCGGACCCATCCCGACCGAACTCGGCCACCTCGCGGCCTTGAAACAACTGTCACTCTTTGGCAACGATCTTAGCGGTCGGATTCCGCCCGAAATCGGCAACCTCAACGCTCTGGAGTATCTGACACTCGATGGCAACGACCTTAGCGATCCGATTCCAGCCGAGATCGGCCACCTCGCGGCCTTGAAACGACTGTCACTCTATGGCAACGACCTTAACGGCCGGATTCCGCCCGAGATCGGCAACCTCAACGCTCTGGAGTATCTGGAACTCGCTTGGAACGCGTTCAGCGGCCCGATTCCGTCCGAGATCGGCAACCTCGCCGCCCTGGAATACCTCGGGTTCTACTGCAACCGCTACATCGGCAGCTCTCGGGTCTACTGCTCCGGTAACATCAACGGCCCGATCCCACCCGAGATTGGCAATCTCGCGGCCTTGAAACGACTGAACCTTTTCGGCAACGGGTTTAGCGGCCCGATTCCGTCCGAGATCGGCGACCTTACCGCTTTGGAAAACCTGCAGCTCGGCAATAACAACCTGACCGGTCCCATTCCGCCGTGGATCGGTCGCCTCTCGGCACTGAAGGAGCTGGACCTCGCCCGCAACCGCTTCAGCGGCCCGCTGCCTCGCCAAATCGGCGACCTTGCCCGCTTGGAAGCACTGGACCTCCGCCGAAACAACCTCACCGGACCGGTCCCACCCGAGATCGGTCAGCTCGCAAGCCTTGGGGTGCTGAACCTCACCAGTAACAAACTCTTGGGACCGGTGCCACCCGAGTTTGCCGGTTTGATCGGGCTGAAGGTTGTCAGCTTCAACGACAACCGTGGCATGGCCGGCACCCTTCCGAACGGCCTGACCGCCCTCCGGGAACTTGAAGTGCTCCAGGCCTCGGGCACCGGGCTGTGCGCGCCGTCGAACCCCGGCTTCTTGGCGTGGCTGGAGGGAATCGGCAACCGCCGGATACGGCCCTGCGTCGAGCAGTTGCCTGCGGCGTACCTGACCCAAGCCGTGCAGTCGCGCGAGTTTCCCGTCCCTCTGGTGGCGGGCGAGCGGGCTCTGCTGCGCGTGTTCCCGACGACTCGGACGGCCACCAGTGCCGGCATCCCTCCGGTTCGGGCAGGCTTCTGGGTCGATGGCCAAGAGCGCCACGTGGTGAACATATCGGGCACCTCCTCCCGCATCCCGACCGCGGTGGATCAGGCTTCTCTCGCCAAGTCGGCCAACGCGGAGATTCCGGGCCACGTGGTGCAGCCCGGCCTCGAGATGGTGATCGAAGTCGACCCGCAGGGCACGCTGGACTCCACGCTCCTGGTTGCGAAGCGGATTCCGGAGGACGGGCGTCTGGCGGTCGATGTGCGCGCTATGCCCGCCTTCCGCCTGACCGTCATTCCGTTCCTGTGGAGTACGAGACCGGATTCCCTGGTCTTGGAGACCACCGTGGCGATGGCCGAGGACCCACATGGTCACGAACTTCTCGAGATGACGCGCACTCTATTGCCGGTCGAGGATATCGTAGTCGTCGCACATGAGCCCGTGGTGACGTCGCACAACGATGCATTGAAGTTGCTCGGCGAAACGGAAGCGATTCGAGTTCTCGAAGGCGAACGGGGTTACTATATGGGAACCATGACCGGGGCGTTCGCGGGAATCGACGGACTCGGTGTGTCAAGCGGTCGGTCGATCTTCTCAAAGGTAGATTTGGGGGAGCGGTCAGAGTATGTCATCGCCCACGAACTGGGACACAACATGAGCCTCGCTCACGCGCCGTGCGGCACTTCAGGTGACCCCTTCTATCCCTATTCGGATGGATCGATCGGAGCTTGGGGCTACGACTTCGGCAACAGGAGACTGGTGCATCCGACTACGCAAGACCTCATGTCCTATTGCGCCGGCCCTCTTTGGGTCAGCGACTACCATTTCACCAAGGCGCTGCGGTATCGCCTGGTGGACGAGAGCCCGCCCGCAGCGGCGGCCGCCGCTGACCGGTCGCTTCTCCTCTGGGGCGGGATGAGCGCCCACGCCGTACCCTACCTAGAACCGGCCTTCATCGTCAAGGCGCCGCCGGCGCTTCCCGATTCTGCGGGCGAATACCAGATCTCCGGACGGACGGAAACGGGAACGCAACTGTTCGCCCTCCGCTTCGCCATGCCCGCGACGGCCGACGGCGACGGGAGTTCGTCTTTCGCCTTCGTGCTGCCTGTGCGGACCGAGTGGCAAGGGAACTTGGCCAGCATCAGCCTGACCGGACCCGGCGGGTCGGCGACCCTCGACGGGGACAGCGACATTCCGGTGGCCATCCTGCGCAACCCGCAAACCGGGAAGGTGCGGGGAATTCTGCGCGACCCGCCGCCTGTGGCCCAGGCCGCTGCGGACCCAGTGGGGCAAGGCGTCGGAACTGGTGTCGAGGTGCTGTTCAGCCGCGGAATCCCGAGCGGGGACGCTTGGAGACGATGACGAGGCGCGCGGCAGGTTCGTGCGGACGGCCCGCATATTCCCGCCATTCGAGTCCGGTTTTCCCGCTTTCACGGCACGGTCCAGCAGGGTCCAGCAAGACGGCAGAAAACGCAGATCGTGCAGTCCTGTATGTAGTTAGAAGATCTCCTGCCGCAATTGAGGTCACCCGTGACCCGCCGTTACGTGAGGGTTAGGAGTTTCGTAGCCAAGTTGGTTTCTCGCCCTGCGCCGCCAGGTGCGCGTCGAGCGCTGCCTAGCTTGATTGTAGTATCGCATCGTAGTGCACTACTCTACCCCATACACATACACAAGCCCCGACCTCTTGGCCGCTATGTTGAACTCAACCCTCGCCAGCGTCGCTCCCTGCTTCTCGGCCGACGCGGTGAACGGATGTGGCACTTGCGCGCCCGTCCGCACGAAACCAAGTCCGTGATCTAGGTGACAGCGCCATCTCGCTCCATCCTCCCAGACGATGCGGCATTCGCGTGCGTGCGGAGCTCGGTTGATCTCACGAAGAGTAACGTCGATCGACATCGACTTGGCGGCAAAGAGTCGTTCGATGGCCCTCTTCCCCTCCTGGCCGGTTGCCCAGTCGTCCTGCATCCACCGCCTGTTTCTCGCCGGTCTGTCTGGGGGTGTTGTGACGATCCGCAGTCGCGCTCCTGACCTCCCGCCACCTGTGATCGCGACAAGTTCGCCAAAGATCTCTGAAACGAGCCGAGCCACCAGAGGCGACCGGACGTACCTGTCCTGATAAACCACTTCCTGAATCGGCTGGCCTCGGGCGATTCGCTCCGCGAGACCCGGTGCAGCGTCCCGCATTTCGCTCCAGAATACTGAGCCAAAAGCACTAACTGAGCCCTGCACGCCTTGATTCAGGAGGACAGGATCTACCTTGCCGGGGGGAGGGCCGCGCAGGTCGGCGGGTTCGACCGCAGGGAGCGCCGCGGGCTCTGTCGCCAAAAGCCCTCGGACCACATGCGCGCTTTCTCCCGAAACGCCCCAGCTATCTCCGGGAATGAGTGCCTCCCAAGACTGCGCGGCAAACGCCAGCGTCCGTCCGCCGCTGTGCAGTTCCGCAAGGAGCGGCCGACCTCGCCGTGAAGGGTTGCCGCGGAGGAGCCGAACCGGCAACGTGGTGCCCCACATTGCCAGATGAACACGCTCCTCACGGGGTATTGCGTCTAGATCTCGAGGCAGCACCAACTCGACAGGTCGCTCCTCATTTCTCCACCTCACGATATCTCGCCCGAGGACCCAGTCTTGCAACGACCAACGCGCGGGATCCCCTCCCAGGTGCAGCCTGACCGTATCAGTTCCCCGGAGCTCTCTCTGAAGAGCCAGTGCGATTTGCTCGAACTCCATCTGCGTCCCCGGTCCGAACAGCCGATCCTCGACTGGGAGGTCGAGGGCCGCGAGGAATTGGTCGCTCAGAATCTCACGAGCTTGGCGGCGATCCAGCTTATCTGCATGTCGGTGGGTGTCATAAGACAGAAGACAAGCGTGGCAAGCTTTATCACACCGCCGAGGGCACTCAAGTGTCTTGCGTGCCCGTCGAAGCAATTCCGGCAGGTGTTCACCGGCCTGTGCGACAAAACCCGCTCCGCCCGTGGCATGGTCGTACAGCAGGATCGACGTGCCATCCTCCGCTCCTTCCATCCGAGCTGCTCCAATCGACCAGCCGATCTCTCGATCCTCGACGCCGATCTTGTCCGCCAAGGCGTGCCGCAAGGCCACGGCAAGCGAAGAGGCTGCTTCAGGGTTCAGAGGCTGCCCGCTTCCCAAGGATCGCAGTTGCAACTCGAACACATCGGTTTCTTTTGACACTCCGAGCCACTCCTTGCGCCGGATCGTGTAAGCTCCATCATTGCCGTAGCAGAGTCCGTCTGGACCCGTCGCTGAGCCACCCCGTAACGACTTGTGGTTCTGCATCAGAGGCGGCAGCTCGCCTTCCTTTTCGGGTTCCGCCACTGCACGCCCACATTGCAAACAGACAGCGAACCCATGTCCGTGCTCTCCGTCCGTGTAGTGGAAGACTTGACCGTTAGCACTGTAGCGGAAGCGGCCCATAGCAGGTTGTGGGAGACTCTGCCACTGCCCTCCACCCGCCGATATCCACGGACGCCGCACGGGAAGATACGAGAAACGGCTAAGATCATTGTTCAGCGAGTCACGGAAATCGACTGCGAATCCGGCCGGTTGCATATAGCTCTGGACCCGCAGGCGCGACTCGTGTCCCACACAGTAGTCGGATTCGCAGAATTCCGGCATTCTCAACGACACGCCAATCGAGCCACAATACCGGCAGTACCATGCGTACCGAAGTGCCTGGATTTCACGCAGACCTTCGTCGCTCGCCGGAACTTTCCAGTTCAGAGTAAGACCGGATGACTTCAGGACTCTGCCGTCAATTACCACATCCGATCCAGGGGCGTACTCTCGGAGGGCTGCAGCGAGATCGCGGGTTGGGTACGCGCGCGCCCGAGTAAGGTTGTCCTCTCGACCTCCTGCGGGATCGCCCGCACGCGGCGGACGTCGCAGGTCGTCCTTTGTCGTGGTTACCAACGGCACGACCTGAGTTGGGAACCCGTATCCTGGCAGAAAATTCCGCAACGCGAGTTCCCGCAGTAGGTACTCTTCACTCAAGCGCTTGAGCTGCAGTTCGACTGCGCGGCGAACCGGGTTATTCCGCGGTTGGCCATCGAGATCATCTCTCTCTCTGGCCAAGGGAGCAAACTCTGCGGTCCATCCGGTCGCCGCTGCTTCAATCCCACTGTCAACCAGTGACATGAGGCGCTCAGTGTCGATCCCCTCAAGGGCTGAGCGACGCAAGAGTTGCCTGACGCCCGTCTCAATCCAAGGGTCGTTAGGCGCTTCGTCGGTTAGCCACCGCCGGAAGTGTTCGCATACGGATGACTCGTCGTCTGTACCCTCGAAGAACCGCCCCGCAAGCAATCGGTGGAATTCCCCGCCAAATTGTCGGACGGTGAAGAAGCGTGTGAGAGCTAGGGCGTTGACATGGCGTTGTACGATGCGTTCGCTATGTAGGCTCACTTGGGTCACGTGCAGCTTGGTTTGGAACGGCCACAAGGGGTGCTGGAAAACCCATTCTCCGTGCGGCGAGGTGTTGCAGAGGGTTAGGCCAATCGCACGTGATTCCTGCCGGCGCCCAGAGCGGCCGGCGCGTTGAAGGTAGTTGGCGGGGCTCGGAGGGGCGTTATTCATGGCCACGGCCGACAGGCCACCGATGTCCACCCCCATCTCCATCGTCGTTGAGCAGCTTAGGACGTTGACTCGTCCCTGACGAAACCGGCCCTCGAGTTCACGAAGACGGCTGGCGCCGATTTGGGCCGAATGTTCGGCTACCTGGAAGTAGTCGACCTGAGCGAATATGCGGCGACTCCATCCCTGCCATACCCCGACGCGCTCAAGCTCGCCGATGTCCGGGTCGGATCGAAGCACCTCGTCGATCTCCTCCCGACTATACGGTGCATCTGTGGGTGTCCTCCAGAAGGGAGCCATCAGGCGCGGCATCCGAATGGGCTGAGCCTCTAGCACCTTGCGGTTGAGGCCCGGTGCGACATAGGGCGTAAGACCCTCCACGGTGGTGTCTAGGACACGACGGGTTATGGGACAGAGCCAAGCCTCACGTATTTCTTGGAGCGCAACCTGTTTCCCCAGGTTTAATTGCCGCCCCTCCCCTGTGGTGTCCAATATCGGTCGCAATTGGCGCCACGCTCTGAGGAGGCAGGAGTTGATTGCGGATTCTCCTTGTCGATCGGTTGATGGATCTACCCGGAGAACAAGAGCGAGAAGCTGTACCAGGCGGGACCGGCGCGTTCGAGGTGTTGAAAGCGGCCACGGCACCGATCCCTTGAAGCGCTCGGCGTCGGGACCGACCAGAGCCGTTGACCTGTGGGGGATACCCAGCCAGGGAATGAAGACGCCTCGCACTTGGATCGAGCGCCGACCTCGAACCAAGTGGTCCAGCGCAATCTTGAGGAAGTTCCTCCATTCACCGGCATCCAGTCCGCGACTTTTCCAGGGATCGGGAGCATCGGGGTGCTCGGGGAGACCGACGTAGTCAACCGCAACAAAACCGAGCGTCTCCAACGAGTTCTGACGCTTCGGCCGCCGAGCGAACTCCCTAAGGAGGGCAATCTCGGCGAGATCGGCGGCCGGCAAATCGGACAGCGGGAGGTGGCGCCAGTGCTGTCGTAGCCAAACCGCGATCTCTGTCTCTTGGGACAGCTTGTCGACCGCCGCCCGCCAAGTAAGGCGACCCAGTTTCGGAGTCGTTAGCCCCGCTAATTCTCGTTGTAACCTAGCCAACGTCCTCTGCATTGCAGGAACCTCCCGAGCCACCGGGGTGAGGTTCCTGATTTCTTGCTTCAGGTTGGCGATCTCCTCAGGGTCGGTCTCACGGTCCACACGAGCTGCAGCGACCAAGTGGTAAACCAGACTTCGAGTGAAATTACGCTCGGAATCGAGTTGCGCGTCGAGCGCAAATCGCGCCGTGCCTTGGCGGCTGTCGGTAAACGTTAGAAGACGTCGGCCGCTGGACGGCAACCGCTCGTTGCCGTCCGCCAGCGGAGGCGTGTAGTCAAGGACAACCGGTATGGTATTGCGCAGGATAAGGGAAGCTCCACCCCGAAAGGGCCTCAACAACCAGTCAGGCCTCCGGCTGCTCCGGCATTCAGGACACCTCGGCAGCCCCGATCGCGTCACGCTTACTTCGCCAAAGCGCATCGCATCTGCGCTCTCTGGCTGCACCCACCGGCCCGTCCTTCTATCCAGATGGACCTCGGTCAGTTTGGGCGTGGCAGGGTGCGCCAGGTATCGAATGAGGGAATTCTCGGCTACATCCACTTCCTCGTCTTCGTCATACTCGTCGGCTCCGAGATCAACGAGTTCCGGAAAATCTTCACTTTGATCGAGGACTCCGACGGCACGAGGCCTAAGGGCTTGACCCTCGTCGTCACTCTGAAGATGTCCGGTGAGGTATTCTTTGCCGCACTCGGTGCACAACACCAACGGTAGCACCATAGAGTCGCACTCATTCTCATCGCAGCGCTCGCGGCGCTCAAAAAAAAGCTTGCCAAAGGCCCACTCGAAGTTATCCAGCGGCGTACCCCTCCGACCCGGACATTGGTTTGACACGCAAGCCCACACCCCCCCTTGCGTGCGGTGAAAGAAGTGCCCGCGGACACGCAGGAATGGCTCCTCTGCCACAATGGCATCGGTAGCGAGGTCGATGAGTTCAAGCGTTCTCTGGCGCTCGATAAGGGAATCGGCACCTCGCTTGGAACCTAGGCGTGCCTGGGTGAGCTGCGTCAGGGTGCAGGCCCCGTCGGAATGCAATAGTGTCTGACGTACCCTCCGGGCCGCTCGTGAAGAGGCCAGTGCGGCTCCGCGCTTG
Source organism: BD2-11 clade cluster bacterium bin43 (assembly GCA_002238605.1). Lineage (GTDB taxonomy): Bacteria > Gemmatimonadota > Gemmatimonadetes > Longimicrobiales > Gaopeijiaceae > BD2-11. Next base: position 29,721 of record MPMR01000034.1, read on the forward strand.
TCGGGTGTCATGCGGCGCAGTTCGTCATCGCCGGGAAGCGACGCGTTGGCCGCGTCAGGGAAGGCCGTCGGCAGCCGCGGGTGACTTCGCTCACCTCTCACCACGTGAACGTGCTCGCTCGGGATTCCGCCCAAGTCTGCGAGGAATCGCCGTAGCCGGGCTTCGCTCTCCGGGCTCTCGTCGCCGATCGTTGCGGAGGTGGCGACGAAACGTACTTGTGACGGCTTGACTCCGAAGGCGTAGAGAACCCGTCTGAGCAGCAACGCGATCTCGGCCGATCGCGAACCTTGGTATGTGTGCGCTTCGTCTAAGACGATCCAGCGAAGGGTGCGTTGGGAGTGATCAATGATCGGCCTGTCCTCCGCCCGGATGAGCATGTACTCGAGCATCGTCGCGTTGGTCACGAGGATCGGTGGTGTATCCTCCCTTAGCGTCTTTCGATCGCCCACGAGTTCCGGTCCCAGCCTCTTCTTCTTTGCCGCGGACATGCTCCTTGGAGTGTCTCCCTTGTAGAGACAAAAGCGAATGTCGCCTTTGAAGGGACGTGACCAAGCACTCAAGCGGTCCCGTTGGCTGTTGATCAACGCGTTGAGGGGATAGAGGAACAGCGCTCTGACTCCGTTGAGTCGGCCGGCTCCAGCACACTGTCGCGCCAAATCGTCCAGGATCGGCACCAGAAAACCCTCGGTCTTCCCTGATCCAGTGCCGCTGGTGATCAATACCGACTGCGGTCTTTCACGCTTGAGGTGTTTCCAAGCGGCGTACTGGTGGGTATATGGGTGCCGCTCCATCGGGAACTGGTATTCCGAAAGCCGTTCATCGTCAGCCTTCTTGTCCATGGCTTCGACCAATTCCTCGGTGAGGAAGCGCTGCTCGGCAAGATCGAGCATTGAGTGCTCCACCTGCTGCCAGTCGAAGATTGCCTCAAACACTGGATCTGCCAGGAAGCTGTCCGGATGCCCTGCAGGTCGCTGAAGAACCTGCGAAAGGAATGCACGTAACGCTTCCGTCCGTGGCCCGTAAATCCCGAGGAGTGAACTCGCTGATCTCTCGATGAGATCGCGGGTAAGGGACTCGAAGAAACGAGGTGATGCAGACTGTGGCATTCTAGGACAGGCTCCTCAGTTGTATTGCGATTTTTTCAGCCTCCCGGCGACCAAAGGCGATGAATTGTGCCAGCCGCAAGGCTTTGTCAAACCAGCTCAGGTGGTTGGTGCGGAGTGCTCGCATGTCGTCCGCGAGTTCGACAGGTCCCTGTTCACCTGCGACGACCAAGGTAGCCGTCAGGGCAGGGGCATCGGCGAAATCCGCGTGTCTCCGCGCTCCAAAAGGGCCGACTCGCTTGACGAAGAGTGAGGCGCACCAGGGATGTTCGGCGGTGACCCTCTTGACCTCCCGCCGAAGGCCACGGAGCTCGGCAAGTGCATGCGACGCTATCTCCAATGCTGGGCAGGATTCTCGGTGCTCATCATACTCGTTCTGCAACTGCTCCAACCTTTCCGATGTCACTATTCTTGATCCCTTGCCTGATAGCGTCCGATTCGCAACACGGTCGCTCAGGAAACGAAATGCGGCACGAAGGCCTTCCAGTTGCCCTGCCACGCGATCAATACTGCGGTCCGTTTCGTCTCGCAGCAGCTTCCACGCACGCTCCGTGTCTCCTATCAATTCCAATACTTTGTCCCAGTATTCTCCGTAGGCTTCGAACGCCTCCTCCCAAGTACTCAGCGGGATTTGCCACCAAGCGAAGGGGAATCGCTCCAGCCGCTCCCAGAGCAGTCGGAAGTCCGCGGCGCTTGCGTGGGCTGCAGCCATCGCACAGGCAACGGGATTTCGAACCAGAGCACGAAGAAGCGGAAAGGTCGCTACTGGAAGCAACGTTTGTCTCAAGTAACCGAACACCAATGGCCAGTCCGGATGGCCGGGGTCGCTTGCCAGTTGCATGACTACAGGCCCGAATGGTTCATCGCTGGACCGATGGGTCTGTTCTGATGCTATGCGGTAGGCTTGTGCCACTGTGGCAATGACCGACGAGTTGGCATCACCTGTTTCCTTGGGCCGCTCGAAGTACCAGGGCATCGGCTGTACTCGCTGCCAGTCCCCGTGGCGCCCCAGAACCAAGTAGGGACCGGGTTCCAACCGGTCCCTCGGGATGTGCCAGGCGTCGCGGTCGCATCGTTCCAGGGGAATTGGCTCTGAGTCGGGGTCAAGCAGCGGCAGGATCTCCACCGCTAGCGAATCCAAGTCTGCCGGCGAGATCGTCTGCCCGCGTAAATCTAGCCCTACTACCGTGGCTTCACCACCGCGATGCTCGAACCCGACATCGAACCTACTTACGGAAATGCTGGTGGATGCAAGCAAATCTCCAAGCTCAGCGCTTACAATCGTCAAGCGGACGGCCGCATCCGGGCTGTCGCTTAGTTCCAGCCGCTCCGCGATGCTGTGGTCCAGCTCGGCCAAGTCTAGCACATAGTGGCCAAGACTCACCGCCGGTATCTCGCGAGCGAACTTCCCGGAGCGAGGCCTAACGGCCGCCGCATCTCGGCCGGAATACTGGCCCTCGATTTCAAAGCGTGCGGTGCCGGGCACGATGACTTCGGCCCGAACGCCTGCTAGAGAACCCTGGGCCACGCTAGCGCCCGGAGGCATAGGGTTGCCGTCTGCCGCAACAAAGACAGCCCGTCTCGCAGGAAAAGGTAACAGAAACTCGGCTCTCCCCTGCCCATGCCAGTCGGCTACGATGCCGACTTCGCGCGGAGGGTCGCCAACGTTGCTCAATGCTAAGCGGTATCCGCCGGGTTCGGCTTGGCCTTTGAACTCGAGGCCCGGGGTAGGTCGTGCGATCGCCACGGCGTCACCGAAGCCGGACAGCCTAACTTCCCCGAGTCGGGGGTCGGACGAGGGTAGGAGTTCTATGTCGGCGCCCTGGGGCAAAATACAGATCGATACGGCATGTTGTATCTCATCATTTTTGACGTATCGAAGCCAACCTGTTCCGCGAATCGAGCCAGATTCCACTGCGGCCGAGGAGTAAGTTTGCCACCGTCCCCCTGGGACCTTGGGTTTCCATTGTAGATGCCGCTCTCGAATGCGTGCGATGGGTTCGCCGTCGCGGCGCAGATACATCGAGGGACTACCCAAGAAAACTGACATCGTGCTAGCGCCAAAACGTTCCTCACGTCCAAGCAAGTGATATTCGCCGTTGGTGGCATCGGATGCCGCCTCCGTTTCTACAACTGTCCGGGACCCGTCTTCCGCCCGAAAAACTACCCTTCCTCTTACCTCGTACACTATGCGCTCACGTTCATTGCGAAGCGACCCGATCCGCCTTGCTTCTCCCGCGTCGCCTTCGGGCAATATTGCGGCGTCCACCGCTACGAAAGCACAAGACTCCTTTACGTGGACCGTTCCCTGACCAATCAGTCGACAGGTCGGGCGTGCCGAGCCGCGAGACTCTCTGGGCACAAAGACCCATGCAGCCTCGCCAAGACCCGACGACCCCTGAAACCGATCTGTGGGGCATTTCTTGCTGTGGGTCCGTGCGAGCAGCCTCCGTGGACCCACCAAGCCTGTGGTCTCGGCATTGTTAGCCGCAGGAAACGGCTCCAGTCGGTAACTTCGCCCATCGCCGTCCGTTCGCCTCTCCGTCCCCAACGCCAGAATGCGAAAACGTCCCGTCGGAGTCTGAACCCCGAGGTCGAAGCGCCGAGGAGACTGGGTTTGTGACCAGCAATCGAATAGGCGATTGAACGCCCGCCCGCTGATGGTCGCCGGGATGTGGAACGAGCCTCTGAGTTCCCAATCCCCGTTGGAAACAGGCGCAAGGTCCACATTCCACCGAACATCAATCCGCGCACGTCTTGCCACCTTGACGGCCTCGATGAGGAGGTCGTTGAGCAACGTTCGCGCCACGTCGTCGCTGATTCGAACAGGGAATTCGTCACGCCAACCTGGTACCTTGCGGTCAAGATCCTGAACGGGTGTATCGGTCGGTCCCAGCTCGTGTTGGAGCAACCAAACGGCTTCGATCATCTCGCCCGCAAGTTCGTACACGGGCTCTTGGCGCAGCGCTCTCGGAAGGCGGTGGCGGAAGCGTTCAGCCAAGTCGCGAGTGGGAGTCTCGGTCGCGCCAAAATGCTTGAACTCCTCAAGCACGCCCTTCAGGTAGTTGCGAAGAGGCGTTTGCTCTCGGAGGATGAGCTTCATAGGAAGCCCGCCTTCGCATGCAAGGGTTACCAGATAGCGCCTAGAAGGCCCCACTCTGTAGACGGAGCGGTCCCATGCGCCGAGGCCGCGGACGACAAGATCCTGAAGCTCTGCATATCGATGCCCACCAGGGGCGAACTCAGGTGTCCCGAGCGCCTTGACGAGGGGCATCCACTTCCATGCTCCCTTCTCGTAGTTGCGATGCCACCATTCCGATGCCCAGAGACAGAACGCCATTGCTCCTTTCGGTCCGATCCGACGGTGGCCATACTCGCGCACTCGGAGTTCTTTCGTGAGAACCACTCCGAGCTCGTCGAACTCCTCGGCTTCGATGCGGTAGCGGTACAGGGGTTGGCCATTCGGCTTGGGGAGACCTCTGGCGGCGAGGAAGTCTCTGATAAAGTCTCCAACGGTATTCAGTTCGGGCACGGTACGAAGCTCAATGGTCGGGTGATGATGCGGGCACAGACTAGACGTTCTGAGCCCGTGTGATAACTTTCAGGGCCCCCACAAATAGGGTGTGGAGGGCTTCGCAAGTAGCAGTGTGTGAAGAGGCTATTCCGTCCGCGTCGGAGTCCTGCCGCTGTGTCCTCCCGCCACCAGCGGGCCGGCGATTCGGGTGCGTAAGGACCCGAGATCCCACATGGCGCGGGTCTAGATCGGGAATAATGGCGCGGGGCTCGTGTGTCCGCCAGCCTTGGGCTCGTCTTGGAGGTAAGATACATGGCATATGGTAAATCGCGAGCGGGACGAAGGACTCATCGACAAACGGCAACCGCCACCGTAGAAACTGTGCGTCGGCGAGCGGTACCCGATTCGCTTGGAAGGCGAGGGCGATCGATGATCCCGGGGTGCTTCGGCCTCCCCCCCACCCCTTGCGTCCCCAACCCCAATCCCCGCACCCTCTCCTCCGTTCCTCCCCTCACTGAAACAGGCCACCGTCCCAAGCCACCACCCGTCCTGCCACCCAGGTCGCCCCCCACCCCCCCCGCCCATGACCGACCTCTCCTCGATCCGGCAGGAACTCGAGAAATCCCGCCGCGACGTCCTCGATCTCTCCCTCAGGAACCCGCTGCTCAACTTCCGTCCCACGAAGCGGCGCGGCATCGAGGTCGTGGACGAGCGCTCGCGCGAGCTCTTCCGGATCCTCGTGGGCGGTCACGTGCCCGACGGATCCTCGTCCCGGAGCCCGCGGGTCATGTACTTCCTGCCCGCCTCCGCGGAGACGGCGATCCCGGCAACCGGACAACCGGCCACGGACGCCCTCAACGCCAGGCACGACATCGATGCCACGGACGACCTCAACGACGTCCCCTCCGAGCTCCTCGCCATGCTGGGCGAGCCCGACGACGACCCCGACGGAGCCGCCGCGCGCCACACCGACAACAAGCTCCAGACCGCGCTTGCCCGCGCCGCGCTCAATCTGCGCCTGCGCGAAACCTTCCGTCAGGCCCGCCTATCGATCGAGGAACAGGGGGTCAACATCCTCTATCTCGCCCTCGGGATGCTCCGCTGGTACGAGTCCGAGAGCAGCGGCACCGCGCGCCGCGCGCCGCTGATCCTGATCCCGGTGCAGCTCGACAGGTCCGGCGTGCGGGAGAGCTTCAAGCTCAGGTGGACCGGGGACGACATCGAGGCGAACCTCTCGCTCGAAGCCAAGCTCAAGCAGGATTTCGGCATCCGGTTGCCGGAGATGCCGGCCGAGGAAGATCTCGACGTGGAGGACTACCTGCGCCGGGTCGGGAAGGCGGTCGCGCGCAGGGAGCGCTGGGCGGTCGAGCGCGACGAGGTTCACCTGAACTTCTTCTCCTTCAGCAAGCTGCTCATCTACAAGGACCTCGATGCCGAGACCTGGCCGGAAGGAGGCCGGCCGGCCGATCACCCGCTGGTGCAGCAGCTCTTCGGCGGCGACGGATTCGCGCCGGGGCCGCCCGACATCGGCGAGGACGAGCACATCGACGATGCCGAGGGGGTGGCGGGTCTCCATCCGGTGATGGACGCGGACAGCTCGCAGACGCTCGCGGTTCTGGACGCGATCCAGGGCCGCAACCTGGTGATCCAGGGGCCTCCGGGCACCGGGAAGTCGCAGACCATCACCAACCTGATCGGCGAGGCGCTGGCCGGCGGCCGCACGGTCCTCTTCGTGGCGGAGAAGATGGCCGCCCTGGAGGTCGTGAAGCGGCGCCTGGACGCGATCCACCTGGGCGACGCCTGTCTGGAGCTGCACAGCCACAAGACCAACAAGCGGGTCGTGCTGGACGAGCTGAAGCGCACGCTGGCGATGGGCCGGCCGAAGGTCGAGCGCGGGACCGGGGACGGGGTGCTGCTCGAGGAGGCCCGGAATCGTCTGAACGACTACGCGCGCGCGGTCAACTCGCCGGTCGGACGGAGCGGCCTGACCCCGCACGACCTGGTCGGCCGTCTGGCGCAGCTGCGGGAGGATGGGCTGGAAGTCGACGGCCCGGGGCTCCCGATCGGGGACTCGGTGTCGTGGAGCGACGAGCAGTTCATTCGCCGGCGCGAGGTGGCGCGCGAGCTCCAGGCGCTGGTGCGCGCGATCGGCGTTCCGTGCAAACACGTGTGGTGGCCGTGCGGCCGGCTCCACTTCGTGCCCACCGACGAGCATGCCGTGCGCCACGTCCTGGAGGCCGCATCGGGGGCGTTGCGCCGCCTGGGAGGGGAGGCGGAGGAGCTGATCGGGCGGCTTGGCCGCGACCGCACGTTCGGGGAGCAGAAGCCCGCGGATGTGGAGCGAATGATCCGCACCGCGCGCACGGCCCTGGACGCTCCGGCGCTCGGGGACGCCGATCACCGCAGCCCGGGTTGGGTCGCCGAGGCCGCGCGCATCGAGGAGGTGGCCGAGGCCGCCCGCTCCTTCGCCGAGCTCCGCTCGCGGCACGATGCCGTCCTCATCCCCGAGGCCTGGGACGAGAACGTGCTCGCGGAGCGTCAGGCCCTGCGCGCCTACGGCGGCAAGTGGTGGCGCTTCCTGTCCGGTCCGTTCCGCGCCGCGCGCAGGAGGCTCGCGGGGCTCTGCCGAGGGGAGATGCCCGGCGCCGTCCGGGAGCAGCTCGAGCTGGTGGACGCCATCCTGGAGGCGGGGCGTCTGCGGCGGGAGGTCGAGGAAGCGGGGGACCTGATCGGCCGGTTGTGCCCGGGGCTGAGCCTGGGCGACCGGGCCGAGAAGCACCGCGCCTTCGCGGAGGCCGCGGCGTGGCTGGTGCAGCTTCACCGGGACGAGGCCGCAGGGCTCGTGGGCGACGAGGTGCACGACCTGCTGGACCGCCTGTATGGACACTCCGGCGGGCCTCGCTCCGGGTACGCGGCGGGCCCGTCCTCCGCTGATCCCTCCGACCCGGCCGAACTCCGCGCCGCCGCCGACGCCTGCGAACGCGCGATGGAGGCGTTGGCGGAGGCGCTGGACGCCCTCGCCGATGTGATGGAGCTGCGGCGGGAGCGGCTGGAGCCCGGCGAGTCACTGGAGGAGCGCGCCGGTGGTGCCCTGGATGCCTGGCTCAGGGCCGCCCTCGGGCGCGTCCCCTCCATGCACGACGTGGTGCGTTTCAACCAGCTGGAGAAGCAGGCCGCCGAAATGCGCATCCCGGAAGTGGCCGGAGCTGCGGCGTCACGCCCGGACGCGGCCCCGCCGGCTCACCGCCCTCTTCGAGCACGCCTGCTACGCCGCCTGGCTGGACGCGGCCTTCCGCGAACAGGAGGCGCTGGCCCGGTTCGACGGGGCGACCCACGGGGGCCTCATCGACCGCTTCCGCGAGCTGGACATGGCGCAGTTCCACCGCAACCGGGCGGTCATCGCCGAGCGCCACTGGGAGCAGCTTCCGCGCCAGCACGGCGGTGGTCAGCTGGGCGTCCTCAGCCGGGAGTTCCAGAAGAAGACCCGCCACCTGGCCGTCCGCCGGCTCATGCGGGAGGCGGGCCGGGCGGTCCAGAGCATCAAGCCGGTCTTCATGATGAGCCCGCTCTCGATCGCCAAGTACATTCCGCCCGGGTCGGTCGCCTTCGACCTGGTGGTGTTCGACGAGGCGAGCCAGGTCCGGCCGGTCGAAGCCCTCGGGGCCATCATCCGGGGCAGGCAGACGATCGTGGTGGGCGACAGCAAACAGTTGCCGCCGACCAGCTTCTTCGACCGCATGGCCGACGGCGGGGAAGAGGAGGCGAGCCGGACCGCCGACCTGGAGAGCATTCTGGGGATGTTCTGCGCGCAGGGGGCCCGCGAGAGGATGCTCCGCTGGCACTACCGCAGCCGCCACGAGTCGCTGATCGCGGTGTCGAACCACGAGTTCTACGACAATCGCCTGGTGGTCTTCCCGAGCCCCGACGCCGGCAAGGTCGACACCGGCCTCCTCTTCCGGCACGATCCCGACGCCGACTACCAGCGCCGGGGCATCAACACCGCCGAGGCGAAGACGATCGCGCAGGCCGTCGTGAAGCACGCCCGCGAGACCCCCGAGCTCACCCTGGGCGTCGCGGCCTTCAGCAACGTCCAGGCGCGCCGCATCGAGGACGAGGTCGACATCCTGCGCCGCCGCGATCCCTCGCACGAGGAGTTCTTCGCCGCCCATCCCGAGGAGCCCTTCTTCGTCAAGAACCTGGAGAACGTCCAGGGAGACGAGCGCGACGTGATCCTCATCAGCATCGGCTACGGCAAGATCGACGGCGCCTATCTGCCGATGAACTTCGGACCGCTCAACCGCGACGGGGGCGAGCGGCGCCTGAACGTGCTCATCACCCGGGCCCGCCGGCGCTGCATCGTGTACTGCAACTTCGTCGGCGCGGATCTGGACCTGAGGCGCTCCGGCGCGAGGGGCGTGCGGGCGCTCAAGACCTTCTTGGAGTACGCGCAACACGGAGTCATCGACGTCCCCGAGGCCAGCGGCAAAGAGGCCGATTCCCCGTTCGAGGAAGCGGTCGCCGCCCGGCTGCGCGCCCTGGGCCACGACGTCGACCACCAGGTGGGATCGGCCGGGTTCTTCGTCGACCTGGCGGTGGTGGACCCCGAGCGGCCCGGACGATACCTCCTGGGCATCGAATGCGACGGCGCCACCTACCACAGCTCCCGTTCCGCGCGCGACCGGGACCGCCTGAGGCAGCAGGTGCTGGAGGGGCTGGGGTGGCGCATCCACCGCATCTGGAGCACCGATTGGTTCCGCAACCCGCAGCAGGAACTCGAACGGGTCGCGGCGGCGGTCCGATCCGCGAGAATGAGCGGCGCGCCACGGCCCGCGCCGAAGCCCCCGCCCCCGAAGCCCCTCGAGCGCGTGCCCGAGCCCGAAC
>MPMR01000035.1 GCA_002238605.1 BD2-11 clade cluster bacterium bin43
ACGAAACGGGTCTACACTGTGTCGGCATCGGTCCTCTGGTGTGGTGACTGTCAAGTTTGTGCGGCACATAAACTTAACAACCCCCGGAGGCCGATGCCATCTTCTTGCTGTGAGAAATCCGGGCTAGTGAAGCGAGATCTGTGGCCATGAAGCGAGGACGAAGGGACGGTCGCCAGGGCCGTGCGCCACCTGCTCGAGCCCTTGTCGCAGCAGGTTTATCTCATGACGCCGGAATCGGAGTCGCCTTCAGTTCGTCAAGCATCGCGCGGATGTCTTCCTCTCGGACCTCGGCACGGCGAGAGACCGCCGCATCCTTGATCACATCGTCCGCGGCGCGTGCGACCTCCGCATGGCTCAGGCCGATGGCCCGGCACGCCAGGTCGCTCCATTGGATGGACTGCTGCTGCGTTCCGGCAAGTCGCGCTTGCAGCAATTCCGCGATTTGCGACTCATCGGGCAGGTCGACGTGCAGGATATCGTCGAATCGGCGGAAGAGCGCCCGGTCCAGTATGCCGGGATTGGTCGCCGCGAAGACCATGCTGTGGGACCGGTCCTGCTCGATCATCTGGAGGAAGTTGTTCAGCCCCCGCCGGATCTCACCCACATCGCTGGCAATCACGCGTTCCGAGCCGATGGCGTCGAACTCGTCGAAGAAATAGACGCCCCTAGTCTGCTCGGTGGCGTCGAACATCTGCAACGTAGCGTCTTGCGTGAATCGGAGGTATGGGCGGATAGGTGAAGATTCATCAAGATATCACACGCTACCAAGCGAACTCCGTCCAACGCAGCCCAGTGCGCCTCCGCCGATTCCTCCGAGAAGCAACAGAAAACGACTTTCGCAATGCCGCGCAAAGTGCTCAGGAAGCTCGCAATCGTGCGCACGGCAATCTTCGCGGCTCGGTCGACCGGAAAACCGTAGACCCCGGTCGAGATCGCGGGAAAGGCGATCGTTCGCACACCGTTTGCTACCGCGACCTCCAGGGACCGACGATAGCACCGTGCCAGAAGGCGATCCTCGTCCGCGTCCCCACCCGACCCAACCGGGCCGACGTTGTGGATGACATGAGCCGCCGGCAAGCGGTACCCGCCCGTCATCTTCGCGTCGCCCGTGTCGCGTCCTCCCAAGGCGCAGCACTCAGCGAGCAAGCCCGGCCCGGCCCACAGCCATTCCTCCCATCGGGCAGAAACCGCCCCCGCTCACCCCGCCGGACTCGGCGTCAGCGTGACCGCCGCCCGAGTGAAATACACCTCCGTCCGGCTCTCGAATCCCGAATCGGCGCCCATCAGGAGCCACACGCGGCCATCGTCAGCAACGGTGATGCCCGCCGGCGTCGATTCGCTCTCCAGGGCCTTGAGCTCCCATTCACGGGACTGCTCGCAGGGCCGCGAGTTGGCCACGTTGCCGAGCACCACCGCCTGCGTGCCGCTGCTGGATTGGCTTCCGATGTCGATGTTCATGCGCAGGTAGGAATCTTCCATGACCGCGACCGGTTCTTCGGCGGTCACGCCGGCCTTGATCCAGACGCTCTCGCCGGGCGCACCTCCCACGCCGAAGCAACCGGCCGGCGTGCTGGTCGCGATCTCAACGCTGACCTCGACGCCATAGCTCGCCCCGGGAGTCAGGCCATCGATGGATCCCTTGAAGAACATGAACAGATCGTCGCTCCTGTTGACCCCGGAAATGAACAGCCCGGACTGCGACTCTAGAGGCGGCGGGAGGGCTCGGTGCCCGGATGTCAGTTCGTAGATCTCCTCATGGGCGGGGGGATAATCGGCGAAGCCCGCGACGAACCCCTGAGAGCCCTCATCGAAATCGAAGTGGAGGGTCATGGCCTCGCCGGTATCGCTCGGAAGGCTTCTGCAACCGGCGGAGAGCACAGCGAATACAACTCCGATGAACGCCGTAGCGACAAGCTGGAGGGTCGGGCGACACGCTGATCAGGTGATCATCGGGCTACGTTATCTTGAGGTGAGCGACGGAGGTCACGTTCCGGCCTGGCAATTGGGAGCAGGCCATGGAGCGAGCTCAAAGCCCCTTCCCAAGGACTGCTAAACATGAAGACCGTCTCCGGTTTCGAAATCACCGGCTGGGATGCCGTGCCCGACGGTGAGGAAGGCAAAGGCCCGTTCCTCTCGGAAGCGCGCGTCGTCAAGCGCTACCAGGGCGATCTGGATGGAGAAGGCCGCGTGCGGCTGCTCATGTGCCGTGCCAGCGCCGATGGCCCGCTGGAGAACGCGGGATACATCGCGTCGGAACAGGTCAGGGGCACGCTCGGTGGGCGGGAGGGCACGTTCGTGCTCCATCACTGGGGGATCGCCGAGGCTGGAGCCTCGCCGAGCACCGCCGGCCATGTAGTGCCGGGGTCCGGGACGGGCGGGTTGGCGGGCCTGTCGGGCACCGTGGAGATCCACGTGGATGAGGACGGTAAGCACACGCTGGCGCTGGACTACCAGATCAGTTAGGTGGGCCGGGTCAACCGAATCGCTCCGGTTCGCCGAGCGTCTTGGGTTGAACTCTGCCGGGCTTGCCTTCGAAGACCAGCTCCCGCGGCGTGGGCCGATAGACTCTGACAACGGCAGGCGGCTGCACTTCGTCCAGGAGCTTCTCGATCTTCGGCATCGTGTTGATCAGGTTGGCCGCGAGTTCGGCTGCGGGAGCGTGGTTACCGACCAGAATGAGCATCCGGGCCTGGGATTCCACCAGCGCCCGGACCTCTCGTGGACGTCGAAGGATCCTCTTGTCGCCAGAAACGATCACCCAGCCCTGTTGCGCCACACGAGGAATCCACACTTCATCTGGAGTGTCGGGCGCGAAATGAAGGTCGTGCCGTTCGACGGCAAGACCTGCGCGCTCAAGTGCGTCCGGCAGAATTCGGCGCCCTAGATCCCGATCAACGAAGAAGACCCTGGTCAAGCCGCTTTTTCGTAGAGCACGGCATCGTGAATCTGGGTGGTTCGGAGGCCATAGTCCTCGGCAAGCGCGTCGACCGTCTCTCCAGCGTCAATCCGGGAGATCAGCGCCTCGGTTGAGATGCCGGATCCCGCGATAGTTGGGCGACCAAATGAGATCCGTGGATCGATGACTATGGTCTTCCGTTCCTTGGACCAACCAGGCGGCAGCGGATAGAGCCTGAACGGAAGCGCGCTTTCATCTCGCTCAACCCGCTTCAGGTATTCTGCGAGAATCCGGCGTAGCGCCAGTTGACCTGATTTCGACAGCGAGATCAACTGGCCAAGACGCTCAAGCAGGATTTCCTGGCCGGACGTACGCAGTTCGTCTCTGAGCAGGAGACGATCGATTCCGAGTTCTGCCTCGGCGAATGACAGGGCATCACGCACCGCCGTCATCTTGACCCGATGAACGGTGCGGAGTGCGCGAAGGACGTGCGCCTCCACGAGGTTGTTGAAGGACAGCCGATTCCTGGCTCCGGCGGGCGCGTGGATAAGCGACTGGGAAACCGCCGATTCGTTGCCGCGGCCGGGGCTGGGGCCAAGCACCCAATACCTGAGGGTCGCGGGTGGGATGCCGAGGTAGCGCGCGCCCTCGAGGAAGGTGTAGGCGGGGACATTCCGAATGTCGCGCGGTCTGATGCGGTCGCCGTTCATCGACCGGCGGCGTGTGCGAGTCTCGTTGAGTGTGGTGCTCCGGTGTCGGGAAATCGAGGCGCGGTCATGGCCATAGAGTACGAAAAACGGGCGGAAGGGAGCAACAGGAATCGGAGATCCGCCACCCCCCCGCTTGTTGCATCCTCCGTCGCCCCGGTAGCTTGACCCGGCCCATCCCCGCTCCCAAGAACCCACAGGAAATGCTGCCGTGAAGCGCTTCCCACTCAAGCCGTTTCTGCTCGTCGCGACGCTCTCCGCAATTACTCCCGCCCTGACCGACACGCGGTTCGGCGCGCGGGTCTCGTCTCTCGCGGACATCATGGCGGACATCATGGACGTGGACATGGCGGACCCGGGCCCGCTCGCATCCACCCTCCACGCCCAGACACCCGTGGTCCTCGACTCGGCCTTCCTGGCCGGCTACTCGTGGCGCAACCTCGGTCCCGACCGGGGCGGCCGCTCCATCGCCGTCTCCGGCGTCAGGGGCCGGCCCGAGGAAGCCTACTTCGGCGCCACCGGCGGCGGCCTTTGGAAGACCATCGACGGCGGTGAGAACTGGAATCCCGTCACCGATTTCCAGATCAGCACGGCGTCGATCGGCGCGGTCGCGGTCAGCGAGACCGACCCCGATCTCGTCTTCATCGGCACCGGCGAGACCTGCATTCGCGGCAACATCCTGCCCGGGGACGGCGTCTACCGGAGCCGCGACGGGGGCGAAACCTGGGAGCACATCGGCTTCCGGGAATCGCACGGAATATCGAAGATCCGCATTCATCCGACCGATCCGGACATCGTCTATGTGGCGTCCTTCGGGAAGTACGGCGTGCCGAGCGAGGAGCGGGGCGTCTTCAGGAGCACCGACGGCGGAGACAGCTGGGAGCGGGTCCTCTTCCGCGACGAGCGCACCGGCGCCATCGACCTCGTGATCGACCGCAACAATCCGGAGGTGCTCTACGCGTCGCTCTGGGAGGCCTTCCGCAAGGAGTACACGATGTCGTCCGGTGGGCCGGGCAGCGGCATGTTCAAGAGCGTCGACGGCGGGAGCACGTGGACCGAGATGACCCGAAATCCGGGGATGCCGCCCGAGGGCGTCGTGGGCCGGATCGGGGTGGCGGTCTCGAGCGCGAATTCGAACCGCGTCTACGCCCTCTTCGAGCACGACGACGGGGGCCTCTTCCGCTCGGACGACGCGGGCGCCACGTGGGAGCTCATCAACGACGAGCGGCGCATCCGGCAGCGCGCCTTCTACTACACGCACGTCTTCGCGGACCACCACGACGAGGACGTGGTGTACGTGCAGAAACACCTCGTTCTTCCGCTCCACCGACGGCGGCGCCACCTACGAGGTCATCAACAACGGCACCCACGTCGACTTCCACGACTTCTGGATCGACCCCGACGACCCCGCGCACGTGGTGGTCGCGAACGACGGCGGCGGCGCGGTCAGCTACGCCACAGGCAGCGACTGGACCGACCAGGAATTCTCCACGGCGCAGTTCTACCACGGCGTCACGACGGCGCACATCCCCTTCCACATCTGCGGGTCGCAGCAGGACAACAGCACGCTCTGCCTGCCGTCGGACTGGAACGCGGGGCGCTTCGCGTCGGCGCTGGCCGACACCGCCAGCGACTCGGGCGCCCGGGCACCCGCGATCACCGAAGGCTCGATGGGGGTGCACTACGTGGCCGGGGGCGGAGAGCCGGGTTACATCGCGCCCGACCCGAAGGACCTCGACGTCTTCTTCTCGGGCACCAACAACGGCCGCTACATCGACAGGTTCAACCGGCGCCTGGGCACTTCGCGCGAGGTCAATCCCTACCCCTGGTTCTACTCCGGGGAGCCGGCCCTGGACATGGTCGAACGGTGGCAGTGGACCTTTCCCATAATCTTTTCGCCCATCGATCCCAACGTGCTGTACGCGTCGTCGAACCGGCTCTGGCGGACCACCGACGGCGGCACCAACTGGGACGTCCTGAGCCCCGACCTCACCCGTGCCGACCCCATGACGCTGGGGCGGTCCGGCGGCCCCATCACCGGCGACATGAACGGCCCCGAGGTCTATGCGACGATCTTCGCCGTGGGTCCGGGCAAGGTCGACATCGACGTGATCTGGACGGGGTCCGATGACGGGCTCGTGCACGTGACGCGCGACGGCGGCGAGAGCTGGGCCAACGTGACGCCCCCCGACATGCCCGACTTCGGGCGCGTGAGCCTCATCGACGCCTCGGCGTTCGACGCGGGGCGGGCATATGTCTCGGCGCGGCGCGCGCTGCTCGATGATTTTCGGCCCCATATATGGAAAACCGATGATTTCGGAGCGACCTGGACCCGAATCGTTGACGGAATCCGGGACGATGCCTACGTGAACTCCATCCGCGAGGACCCGAACCGGGCGGGGCTGCTGTACGCCGGCACCAACCACGGCGTCTACGTCTCCTACGATGACGGCGGTTCCTGGCAGGAGTTGAACCCGGATCTGCCCGACATCCCGATCACAGATGTGATCCCCGAGCACGACGAGTTGGCGATGGCGAGCCACGGGCGCGGCTTCTGGATCCTCGACAACGTCGCGCCGCTGCGGCAGATCCAGCCGGGGATGACGGACCGGGACCTGGTGCTGTTCGAGCCCGCCGCCGCGTACCGCTCCGCGAACGGGGTGGTGCTGTCATGGTGGCTTGCCGATGAGCCCGGGGAGGCGATGCTGGAGATCGTGAACGCGTCGGGCGAGGTGGTGCGCACATTCGCGCCCGCGGCGGAAGGCGAGGAGCGGGATCGCTGGGCGGGTCCGGCTCTGCCGATGGACGCCGGACTGAACCGGCTGCGCTGGGACCTGCGAACGGATCCGCCCGCGACCTTCCCGGGGATGATCCTCTGGGGCGTGCGCACGATGGCCCCCGCGGTCCCACCGGGCACGTACACGGCGCGGCTCACGGCCGACGGCCGCAGCGAAACCACCGAGGTGGAGGTGCGCCGCCACCCCTGGATCACCGACGTTACCGAAGAAGACCTGGTCGCCCAGTACGAGTTCGGGGTCGAGATCCGGGACCGGGTGCACCAGGCCAACTCGGCCGTGATCGCGATCCGGAACATGAAGGCCCAGCTGGACGAGCGGCTGGAGACGTCGGACGATGAGCGGCTGGCCGGCGCGGGCGACCGCCTGCGGGAGAGCGTGTCGGCGGTGGAGGCGGACATCTACCAGGTGCGCAATCAGTCCAACCAGGATCCCCTCAACTTCCCCATCCGGGTGAACAACCGCCTGGCCAACCTGCTGTCAATGTCCGAGCAGGGCGACGGGCGCCCCGGGAGCGGCATGTACGCGGTCTACGAGATCATGGTGGAGCGGCTCGAGGGCCACCTGACGCGGCTCCAGGCCGTCTGGGAGGACGAGCTGGCCGAGGTCAACGCCGAGCTGAGGCGGCTGGGGATGGAGGAGATCGTGCTCGAGGAGGGGGCTGGGCTGGTGTCGTGAGGGGGCGTGGATGGAGACGGACTACCTTCTTCGCTCGCCGAAGAACGCGCAGAGACTGAGGGAAGCCATGGCCCGGGCCGACGCGGGGAAGGGCAACGCCGTAGATCTCGAGGAACTGCGCAGGCGCCTCCGGCTGGTCGAGGAGTGACCCGACCTCAGCCCATCTGCCGCTCGACGAGATCAAGCATCAAGACGCCTCAGGTAAGACGGCCCTCGTTGTGACCCCGGCCAGCGGGCCACACATTAACGCTACTGAGACAGGGCGGCGCGGTGGGGGCACCAAACGCATCAGATCGGAATTGGAGGTCGTTATGGCAAACTGGGACACCTGCCCCGCGGTGGAACGCCACCCCTTTCGGGTCAGCGGCGCATGGGTATTCAAGGGGACACGCGTGCCCGTCGCCGCCCTTTTCGAGAACCTGAAGGCTGGCGCCTCGATCGACGAGTTTCTGGAATGGTTTCAGGGTGTGGAGCGATGGAAGGTTGAGACGGTTCTCGATCACGAGCTTCGCGCCTTGGGCGAGGTCGCCACTCGGTGAAGGTTCTCTTCGATCAGGGAACTCCGGTACCCCTCCGACGTCACCTTCCGAGGCATCGGGTAGATACAGCATTCGAACGCGGATGGGCACAGCTCCGCAACAGCGCCCTGATCGATATGGCCGAGGAGCATGGCTACCAACTCTTGATCACCACGGATCAAAGTCTGCGGCATCAACAAGATTTGGCGAAGAGAAGGTTGGCGGTGATGGTGCTCATGTCCACAGCCTGGCCCAGGATCCGGCTCCGTACGGAGGAGATCCGCAACTTGGTCGGCGAGATCGGCCCCGGCGAATTCGTGGAAGTGACGATCTGACTCGCGCGATCAATCCATGTCACCCCTCCTACTGTCTCTTCCGTGGTGGCCGAGAAAGTACCGACCAAGTCTCAACCGCCAGAGCACCAAGCGGGAAGGAGTCGTGATGTGACCATGCACGGGGAGTTGCGGAGTCGACCTCAACTGGTCTGGTCCGGCCCAGAAAGTGACCCAGGAGGAAACACTCGTCACATCTTCGGTAGGTGATGGTTGCTCCATGAAGCGCGTCATCGCAGTCGATTGGTCCGGAGCGAAGTCCGGGGCGCGATCCAGGATCTGGCTTGCCGAAGTCCGTGACGGTACCCTCATGCGGCTGGAGTCTGGGCGCGACCGTCGCGAATTAGTCACGCATCTGATCAACGATGCGAAGAAGGACCCCGATCTGGTCGTCGGCCTGGATTTCGCGTTCTCCTTCCCCGGTTGGTTTGCGGCAGAACGGGGTGCGAGGTCGGTCGAAGACGTGTGGGACCTTGCTGCCGAGCAGGGCGAGGAATGGCTGCGCGATTGCCCGCCCCCGTTCTGGGGAAGACCTAAGAAACCCAAGCCGGACTTGAACGCGCACTTTCGGGTCACGGACGACGCGGCCAGAGCGAAGGGCTCGTTTCCCAAGAGCGTCTTCCAGATTGGCGGGGCGGGAGCAGTTGGCACGGGCTCGATCCGCGGGATGCCTCACTTGGCGACACTTCGCGCAGCCGGCTTCTCGATCTGGCCCTTTCACGAGGTCACTGCTCCCCTGGTGATCGAGATCTATCCGCGGCTTCTAACGGGGCCGGTCAACAAGTCCGACCCTTCCGCGCGCAAGGCGTTCCTGGCGGGCGGCTTTCCTGAAATCGACGGCATGTTCGCGGGCAAGGCGGCTTCTTCGGACGATGCCTTCGACGCCGCGATATCGGCCGTGGTCATGGCCCGCCACCTGGACGATATCTCCGCGCTTACTGCATCCCGGGACCCCACCGAACTCCTCGAGGGAGTAATCTGGTGGCCGCGCGAGATCCGTGAGGCTCCCAGCCCGCCGGTCAAGGCCGCTCCTCCGGCCGACTGCCCCTTCTGCCACCTGCCCGCGGACTCTGTCGTCGCCGAGTCGCGGCACGCCCTCGCCATTCGGGACCGATATCCCGTCAACAACGGCCACACGCTCGTAATCCCCAAGGCTCACGCTGAGACCTTCTTCGACCAAAGCGCCAAAGTCCAAGCGGACATCTGGCGTCTCGTGACCCGGGTGCGGGATGAATTGCAGTCGGAGTTTCGCCCCGACGGTTTCAATGTAGGACTCAACGAAGGCACGGCGGCGGGCCAGACCGTCCAACATGCGCACGTGCATATCATCCCTCGCTCCCACGGGGATGTGGCCGATCCGAAAGGCGGCATCCGCTGGGTCCTGCCCGAGCGCGCCGCGTACTGGGACGAATGATCGGGCCGAGACCGCCCACGGCCGAAGAGCAGCTTGTGTTCCTTCGTTCGCTCCAACGGCTTCTGGATGAGGGCAGCTTTGTCTCCAGCTATAAGTTCGCGCTGCTGCATGCCATAGCGGACCTGTGCCTGGTCAGGGGCGATGATAGTGGCGCTGAGCTGGAACTATCAACCTCCGAGATCGCGGAGCAGTTTGTTCGGCTTTATTGGCCCCAGGTCGCGCCATTCATTGCCGGCGACGCCTCGGGGATCCTCAGCCAGAACACCGGCCGGCAGGCGGCGATCGTGCGTGAGCTGGCGGAGCGCCACAACCGATATCAGGGTTCTCTGGCCGAACTCGAGAGGAGTGCCGCGGACTGGGGCCAAGTGCGGCGCAAGGTCGAGCAGACGGTTAGGAAGATGCCACTCTGGAAGCTACAGACCGTCGGTTCCCAACGCCTGGAGTTTCTGTACGAGAATCTGGATGCCGGTGGAGTCGTTCGCCTCGAACCCGGCGTCTCGTACTGCTTTCGGGCCTTCTATCCGATGGTCACCGACATGATCGAAGGGGCATGGTCCCACTTCGTCCAGCGGCGCAACCCACGGCTCCTGGGACAAATCGTGGATCTGCGGTCGTTCCTGTTCGGATCCCAACGCAGTTCTCTCGCCGCGTACCGTCCTTTGCTCCGGGAAGTGCAGCAGGGCCGATGCTTCTACTGCGAACGCAACATCAAGTCACGGGCGGACGTCGACCACTTCATCCCATGGAGGCTGTACGCGCTGGACCTCGGCCACAACTTCGTCCTTGCCCACCAGGGATGTAACTCGAGCAAGTCGGACCTGCTCGCCGCGGAGGAACACCTCGAACGATGGACCGAGCGGAATCGTACCCGCCGGGACGAACTGCAGCATGGCTTCGATGAACTGAAGGTCCTGCACGATTGGCCCGCGACTCATCAGATAGCACGCTGGGCCTACGGTCAGGCCCACCAGTCGGGGCGACAGGTATGGGTTCAGACGAAGGCACTGAGGCCGCTATCGGACGACTGGCGAAGGATCTTGTCCGCGGCATGATCGGCTGATTCCTACCCGCGTGGATCCTCCGTCCCCTCCCGCAGAACGGCCAGATACCGCTCATAGGTGAAGATCTTGCCACGCTGGCGGCCCGTGACTTCGCGCACGATGTCCAGTTCTTCGAGAAGCCGGAGCACGGCGGCGACGGTCGGCGCGGACAGGCCGGTTCGCCGCGCGAGATGGGCGATGCCGCCGACCGGCCGTTCGACGAGCGACTGGTGCACCCGCAGCGCCGAACCCGCGCGTCTTCCCTGGCGTCCGATCCGCAATCTGTCTTCCCGGATCGTTTTGCTCGCAATCCGAGCCGTCGCGAAGGCTCCTTCCGCTACCTCGCGCACGCCCTCCAGGAAGAACCGCAACCAGGCTTCCCAGTCTCCGGTGTGCCGGATGTCGTTGAGGAGCTGGTAATACGTGCTTCGATGGCTCTTGAAGTACAGGCTGAGATACAGAAGTGGCTCCCGGAGAAGGCCGGCGTCACACAGCATCAGAGTGATCAACAATCGTCCCAGCCGGCCGTTGCCATCGAGAAAAGGGTGGATGGTCTCGAACTGCACATGCGCCAGTCCGGCCTTGACGAGAACGGGAAGTCCGTCGTCCGTGGCGTTGATGAAGCGCTCCAGGTCAGCCATGCATTCCTGGACATGGTTGGGTGGTGGTGGCACGAAGGCCGCGTTGCCGGGACGTGAGCCGCCGATCCAGTTCTGAGATCGCCGGAACTCGCCCGGCATCATCGCCGCCCCGCGGCCGCTCGCCAGCAACCTGGCGTGCATCTCCCGCATGAGGCGATTGGCCAACGGAAAGCCACCCCGCAGGCGCTCGACGCCGTGATTCAGGGCCGCCACGGCGTTCGACGTTTCCAGCACATCGCTGACGGGGGCACCGGGCGCACCGCCCGCCTCGTGGAGCATCAGGTCGGCCAGCGAAGACTGGGTGCCCTCGATCTGAGAAGACAACACGGCTTCCTTTCGCACATAGCCGTACACAAAGAGGGCTGCATCCGGCAGCAACTCCGTGACCGCATCGAGCCGTCCGAGGGCGGTCGTGGCCGCTTCGAGCGGACGCCGGAGACCCTCGCGGAAATCGACTTCCGGGACAGGCGGGAGAGGCCGGGGTACGAAGGCCCGCACGGTCTCTCCGCCACCGACGGTCACTTCGTAAGTGCCTGTGGATTCGCGGCGCATCTGGTATGGGAATCGCAGCCAGCGAGTGCTCTCCGCCGTCTGTGCGGCAGGGACATCGCTGGACGTGGAACCGAAGGGTGAATCCCAAGATGGCGCCGCTCTAAGAAAGATTCAAGGCGTTCGATTTCGTTAGTGTCTTCGTTGGAAAGGAAATCTTCCTTACGCCGCTCACCCACTACCATCCTGCGCCAGCGACTTGAGCAGCCCGGCGATCATGAACAGCAGTACGACGCTCACGGGCAGGGCGGCGGCTATGGCTGCCGTCTGCAGGGCCTGGAGGCCGTCGGCGAGCAGGAGCACGGCGGCCACCAGTCCCACGCCGAGCCCCCAGACGATGCGGAAACGGCGCGGGGGATGAGCGTCGCCCATGCTCAGGAAGGTGGTGATGACCAGGGTGCCGGAGTCCGAAGAAGTGACGAACCAGGTCGCAAGCAGAAGGGTGGCCATGGCGGACATGGCCCAGGTGAGCCAGCCGAGGTCGCTCATCCGGCCGATGGTCGCGTAGAGCGCGGCTTCGTAGTTCGCGGCCCGCACCAGTTCCATGATCCCGGCGGTTCCGACGCCGCCCGCGGCGTTGAGTTCCAGGTGGATGGCGTTGCCGCCGAAAACCCCGAACCACAGCAGCACCAGGCCGGTCGGGACGAACATCACGCCCAGGATGAACTCGCGCACCGTGCGCCCGCGGGAGATGCGGGCGATGAACGTGCCGACGAAGGGGGCCCACGAGATCCACCATCCCCAGTAGAAGATCGTCCAGGCGTTCTGCCAGGCGGCTTCCCCCGGACCATCGGCAATCCAGAACGACATGGGCGCCAGGTGCCGCAGGTAGGAGCCCAGGGAGGTGGCAACGAATCCGGCGAGCCATTCGAAAGGGCCCAGGAACAGAAAGATGCCCAGCAGGACAACGCTCAGGACGATGTTCCACTCGGACAGGATGCGGATGCCTCGCCTCACGCCGGACACGGCCGACAGTGTGGCCGCCAGCGAGATGGCGGCGATGAGCGCGACCTGCGTGACGACACCCGGATCGGCGCCGAGCAGGACGTTCAGCCCGGTCGCCATCTGGCTTGCTCCGAGACCCAGGGAGGTGGCGATGCCGAAGACCCCGCCGAACACCGCCAGAAGGTCCACCAGGTCACCGATCGGGCCGTAGATCCGGTCGCCGATGAGCGGGTACAGGGCTGAGCGCAGCGTCAGCGGCAGTTTCCTGCGAAACCCGAAATAGGCCAGGCACAGCCCGACGACGACGTACACGGACCATCCGTGTATTCCCCAATGGAAGTAGGTGATGCGCATGGCGTGCGCGGCGCGCTGCTCGTCCAGCAACACGGCGCCCGCCAGGTCGGCGACCGGGTTGTTGGGGTAACCCGCGGCCTGGCTGTTGTCGAAATAGAAGAGCGGTTCGGCAATGGAGAAGAACAGCAGCCCGATCCCGACGCCTGCCGAGAACAGCATGGCGATCCAGGAGGACGTTCTGAACTCGGGTTCGGAAGCGTCGTCGCCGAGCCGGATCCTGCCGAATCGGCTGCACACCAGGAACAGGCAGGTGAGCACGGCGGCGCAGACGGTCAGGATGTAGAACCAGTCGAGCGTGCCCTCGATCCAGTCGCGGATGCGGCCGAAAACGGCGCCGGCGGCGTCCACGTCCCGGACCGTGGCGAGGACGAAGATCAGGACGACGCCCTTGGCGGCCAGCGCCATCGCGGGATTCAGCCCCTTCCACAGCCCGGCACGCGCCGTGGCTCGCCGATGTCGCCCGCTGCTCATCGGTCGATGGCCGATTTGCTTGCCACGGGAAGATCGGCACGCTGCGCGATATGGGGCTCGGGCAAGCTGTTTCCTGTGCGGGGATGTGGAACGGTTGGTGGAACGGGGATCCCGGACCATAGGTTGGGGATTCCTGGCGCAACAGACCCGATCATCGAAACGGCGCGGTGACACATGACGAGTTCAGAAACAGGACCAGCGGCTTCCCGGGCAACCGGACGTACAGCCCCCTCGCCAGTGGGACGTGGAGCCTCCACGGCAACAGGACGTGCAGCCCCCTCGGCAACAGGACG
This sequence comes from BD2-11 clade cluster bacterium bin43, assembly GCA_002238605.1. GTDB lineage: Bacteria > Gemmatimonadota > Gemmatimonadetes > Longimicrobiales > Gaopeijiaceae > BD2-11. The sequence goes on from MPMR01000035.1 coordinate 13,634, forward strand.
TGCAGCCTCGGGTCCTCGGGTGGCCACGCCAGCGCCTGGCCGCACTCGGAGGGGGACGCTTGCCTGCGTGGTGACGGCGGTCACGGTCGTGGTCGCGGCGTGCGAGGGTGCCCCGGTCCCCGACGAATCATTCCGCACGCGCGCGGAGCGCACGGATTATCGCGAGACCAGCTCCCACGCCGATGTCGTGGACTTCCTGCAGCGCGCGGCGGCCATTTCGCCGTTGGTCCACTACACCACCTTCGGCTATACCAGCGAGGGACGGGCGCTGCCCCTGGCCGTGGTGGGCGACGTGGCTGATGCGAGCCCGGCTTCGGTCCGGGCTTCGGGCAGGACGGTCGTCTATCTTCAGGGCAACATCCACGGGGGCGAGGTGTGCGGGAAGGAGGCGCTCCAGATGCTGCTCCGCGACCTCATGGCCGGCCGCCACGGCGAATGGCGGGAGTCGATGGTGCTGCTCATCGGGCCCATCTACAACGCGGACGGCAATGAACGGGTGACCCTCACCAACCGTGGCCGCCAGCACGGGCCGGTCGGGGGGATGGGGCAGCGGCCGAACGCCCAGGGCTACGACCTGAACCGGGATCACATGAAGCTCGACTCGCCGGAGGCGCGCTCGGTGGCGCGGTTGTTCAGGGAGTACGATCCGCATGTCGCCGTTGACCTGCATACGACGAACGGGACGCAGCACGCCTACCACCTCACCTACTCGCCCCCGCTCCACCCCAACACCCCTGCCGGAATCGACGACTTTCTCCGGCAGGGGCTCCTTCCGCACGTGACCGGGGAGATCCGGGACAGGCACGGCTGGGACTACTACTACTACGGGAACGCGTTTGCGCGCGGCGGGGGCGAGCCCGGATGGTACACCTTCGACCACCGCCCGCGGTTCAACAACAACTACATCGGTCTGCGCAACCGGATTGCGATCCTGAGCGAGGCCTATTCCTACGCGTCCTTCGAGGAGCGGGTGCTCGCGACGCTGTATTTCGTCGAAGAGATCCTGGACTACGTCCATGAGCACGCGGACGAGGTGCGGAGCATCGTCGCGGAGGCCGATGCCGCCACGGTGGTGGGCGATTCGCTCGCGCTCCGCGCCGCGCCGGAGCGCTCCGCCGGACCGGTCGACATCCTCATGGGCGCCACCATCGAGGAGGCACACCCGCTTACCGGGCGCCCGCTGCTCCTGCGTACCGATACGCAGTACGTCGAGACGATGTACGAGTACGGGACCTTCGCACCGACGCTCCGGGAACGCGTACCCGAGGCCTACCTGGTTCCCGCCGGCCTGGAGGAGGTCCTGACGCGGCTCGCGGCGCACGGTGTCACGCTCGAGTCGGCCGGGACGGCGCCGCTGGATGGGGAGGCGTTCCGCATCGATTCGGTGAGCACGGCCGCGCAGCCGTTCCAGGGCCACAACGAGCAGACGGTGTTCGGGCGCTACGAGAGGACCCGGGTCACGCCGGGCTCCGGGGACATGCTGGCGCGGGTCGACCAGCCGCTGGGACGCCTGCTGTTCAGCCTGCTGGAGCCTCAGTCCGACGATGGCTTTGCCAACTGGGGGTTACTGGCGGACCGGCTGGTTGCCGGGGAAGCGTATCCGATTCTGAGGGTCCCCGCAGGCGGCTAGCAAGGCTACACCCCCTCCCATCCCCTCCCCCTCCTCAGCAACAGCTCCCGTTGCGCCCGATCCCGCGTCGGCACCTCGTGGCAGCGACGGCAGCGCGCCTCGTATGTCTCGGCGCCGCCCACCTGGATCGTCGGGCCCTCGGCGGGCGCCGGCTTCCCGTCGATGAGACGCTGGTTCCTGGTCGCCGGATCGCCGCACACGACGCAGATGGCGTGCAGCTTGTCGATCCGCTCCGCGCGTGCCAGGAGCAGCCCCATGGGACCGAAGGGCTCGCCGCGGAAGTCCATGTCGGTGCCGGCCACAATCACGCGCATCCCCGCATCTGCCAGCGCATCGACAACCTCGCAGATGCCGTCATCCAGGAACTGGGCCTCGTCGATGGCGACGACCTGCGTGTCCGGGCGGACCTTTTCGGCCACCTGCACGGAGTTGGAGACAGGCTCGGCGTCGATCTGGCGGCCGTCGTGTGACGAGATGCGGAACTGGCCGCCGTAGCGGTCGTCGAGGTGCGACTTGAAGAGCTGCACCCGCCGGCCGGCGATGAGGGCGCGCCGCACGCGCCGGATCAACTCCTCGGACTTGCCGCTGAACATGACGCCGGCGACCACCTCGACCGACCCGTGTCCCGCCCTGTGCAGCATGGCTCTTGCCTGCGGGCTAAAGAGCCAGGGGCACGAGCGATGACTTGCGAATCACCGCGTCCCGCGTGACGAGAGGGATCCCGTGGACGACGCTGGTCGCAGCGATGATTTGGTCGGCCGGATCGCCCCTGAAATCCAGTCGGGTTGAAGCGCGAGCCACCGCCAGATCGATCGGCCACGAGCGGATACGACTCAGGGTTCGGACCACGTGCCGGTCGCCGAGGTCCACTTCGACACGGCCCAGTTGGACGAGCTTCGCGATCTCCCAGAAGACGATGGAGGAGACCGACCACTGCGTGCCGGCGAGCAATTGCTGCTCGCTGCCGGCCAGTGCTCCGCGCAGGGCGTAGATAAGGATGTGCGTGTCGAGGTTCAGCACTCCGCGTCCCACCGAATTCCCGTGGACAGGATATCCCCCCTGATCTCGAGCTTGTCCCGCAGACTGCCGATCAGGCTGGCCGAGTCCTGCTCAAAGGGCAACACCCGCGCAACCGGTTTGCCCCGCTTGGTGATCACCAGGCCGTCAGGACCGAGCCGATCCAGCAACGAGAGGCACTGCTCCTTGAATCGCGCCGCGCCGATCCTCCGGGGTGGTGCCGTGCTCCCCTCCGCATTGGGCTGTGTCTTCATGGTTCCCTCCCGGCTGCCACATGGACATATGATATGACCAGTCAGTTGTGATGTCCATCAGTACCCAAGCACGCCGTACGTCCCGTCGAGGATCAGGCGAACGGAGACGTACAGTCCCAGCAGCGGAATCAGCACCCAGATGGAGTTCAGGGCAACCACATAGATGTACAACTCGCGCCTGGTGATGCGGGCCTGGCTCCGCGTCACGAAGAAGCTGACCCAGTACAGCGACGACACGTAGACCCATTGCCAGAAGAGCATCGCCCCGACGATACCGGCAACCATGGGCGGCACGACTTCGACCGTATAGCCTGCGTAAAGGACCAGGGTCGGAACCGGCGTAACGAACCCGTTGCCGATGTCGGCGGTGAAGCCGAAGCTGCTGCGCTCCTCGTACGCCGAATCGATCATCGAGTACGTTGCCCAGACGTCGGCCCAGAACGTCGGGGACAGGATCCGGTTCGGCGGGACCCTGGTGACAAGGAATTCGACCGCCGGGGTGCGGCCGGTCTCACGCCTCCATTTGCGCCAATGCTCCGCGCGCGCCTCGATGTAGTCCCTGCGGAAGAACAGGCACATCTCCCAGTAGCAGATCAGCAGATTGATCGAGAAAAACACGCTGAACAGGCAATGGATGGCGTCCAGGTCGCCGTAGAGGTAATAGCGGGTCCCGACGCCGGCCGCCGTCAGGAGCGCGATCACCGCCGCGATGAGCAGTCCCACCGGGATCCCCGAACCGCTCGCCCGCCCGCCCGGGTCCCGGGTGTCCTGATCGGAGTTGTGTCCACCCATCGCCTGTGATCCTGGTCGGCCCGTGTTTCCCGTCGATCGGAGATGCCCGGCGCGCACGGGAGCGGCGGGCGAATACTCGGCCCTCCGGGCGTCGAGGGCTACAACCCGGAGTGAGCCGGGCGAACTCGACACCATACAACCGCCGATTGACCGGACGCCATGGGAAGCGTAGTCATCAGAGTTACTCGCACCCCGTCGGGCTCGAACGAGGGCCGGTCGGGATTATGGAAACGAGGCGATTCACGCAGGGGTGACAAATGGGGGGTTATGTGAAGGCAATACTCGGGACGATGGGGCTCGCGGCCGCCCTGGCGACGGGCGCCGATGCCCAGCAGGCGACCCGAACCCAGCCGGTCGAGGGCATGCGCGACAACGGCACCGGGTTCCACGCTCTGGTGGGGGCACGGGTAGTGACCGGGCCGGGGCAGGTCATGGACGACGCCACGATCGTGATTCGCGACGGCCTCATCCAGGAGGTCGGAGGCGGGGGCGCGCCAGCGGGCGCGCGCGTATGGGATCTCGAGGGGCTCACGGTGTACCCGGGCTTCATCGACGCCCACGCGGATCTCGGAATGGACGACGTGCCGGAGGACGGCGACATCGGTCCCACGCACTGGAATCCGCAGGTGCGGGCCTGGTTCTCCACCACGCGGAATCTTCGGGACGATGCCGGCCGGCGCGCCGCGCTCCGCTCGCAGGGGTTCGGCGCGGCGCTTGCCGTGCCCAGCCAGGGCATCTTCCGGGGCACCGCTTCGCTGGTCACGCTCGGGGACGAGGGGGTGCGTGACCGGGTGCTGCGCCCCGACATCGCCCAGGCCATCGGCTTCCAGCGCTCCTTCGAGCTGGGCGGATCGTATCCCAACTCCGCGATGGGCACGATCGCGCTGATGAAGCAGACGTTCATGGACGCCGACTGGTACGAGCGCGCCTGGGATGCGTACGAGGCGAGCGGCCGCGCCTTCCTGCCTCCGGAGACCAGCGAAGCGCTGGCGGCGCTCCAGGATGCGACGCACGGCGATCAGCCGGTCATCTTCGAGACCGGCAGCGAGGAGGAATACCTGCGCGCGCATCGTCTGGCGTCGGAGTTCGAGCTCGAGGCGTGGTACCGTGGGAACGGCCTCGAATACAGGCTCATCGACGTGCTTCGGGGGCGAAGCGATCCCCTCATCGTTCCGCTCGATTTTCCGGACGCGCCGGACGTGGGTCATCCGGGGGCCGCACTCGATGCCTCCCTCGCCGACCTGCGGCACTGGTACCTGGCGCCAACCAGCGCGGCGCAGCTGGCCGACGCCGGGGTGCGCTTCGCCATCACGACCGACGGCCTTTCGTCGCTGAACGAGTTTCTGCCCAATCTGCGCGTCGCCGTGGCGCGGGGGCTTGAGGCGGACGATGCGCTGGCGGCGCTCACCACCACGCCGGCCTCCTGGCTCGGCATCGACCGCACCCACGGGACCATCGCCGAGGGCAAGGTGGCCAACCTGATCGTGAGCGAGGGCGACCTCTTCGCCGAGGAGGCGACGGTTCGCGACGTCTGGGTGCAGGGAAGAGTCTACGGCGTGACCCGCCCGGCCCAGATCGATCCGCGCGGAAGCTGGGAGATCTCCTCGGACGACGACTGGGGCTTCGAAGCGGTTCTCGTTCTGGAGGGTCCGTTGAACCGGTTGCGCGGCCACCTTGATATCGCCAGCACCGGGCCCGAACTGCCGGGCGGTGCGCGGGTCGAGCTCGGATCGGCCAGCGCGGTCGCGGAGACCGGCCGGATCGACGTCCGCTTCAACGGCGAGGTGCTCGGCTATCAGGGCATGGCGCTCCTGTCGGGTTCGGTGCGGGGCGACGATTTCTTCGGATGGACTTCGCTGCCCAACGGGGCGGACCCGTCCTTCCGCGGCATGCGCACCGAGCCCTTCGAGGGCCCGGCGCGCGGCACCGTGGCGATGGACGTGCCCGAGATCGACCTGCCGTTCATCCGGCCGATGATGGACTACGGCCGCACCTCGATCCCGGAGCAGCCCGCCGCGGTCGTGGTGCGCAACGCGACGGTCTGGACCCAGGGTCCGGAGGGCATCCTCGAGGGCGCCGACCTCCTGGTTCGCGCCGGGACGGTCGAGGCGGTCGGCATGGACATCGACGCGCCGGGCGGCGCGGTCGAGATCGACGCCGCCGGCAAGCACGTGACGCCGGGGATGATCGATCCGCACATCCATTCGGGCGTCAGCGCCGTGAACGAGAGCGGCTTCGCGATCGTTCCCGAGGTGCGCATGGGCGACGTCGTGACCCACAACAACATCTGGATGTACCGGCAGTTGGCCGGCGGACTCACCACGGCGCACATCAAGCACGGATCCGCAAATCCCATCGGGGGCGAGAACGTCTTCGTGAAGATGCGCTGGGGCTCGCTGCCCGAGGATCTCAAGCTCGAGGACGCGCCCCGCACGGTGAAGTTTGCGCTGGGCGAGAACCCGAAGCGGCGTCAGGGCCGTTATCCCGACACCCGCATGGGGACGCAGGAGATCATCCGCGACCACTTCATGGCCGCGCGCGACTACGAGCGCGAGTGGCAGCGGTGGGAGGAGAACCAGGAGGGACTGCCCCCGAGGCGGGACCTGCGCATGGAGGCGATCCTCGACATCCTCGACCAGGAGCTCCTCATCTCGTCGCACGGCTATCGCGCGGACGAGTTCCTTGCGCTGGTCCGGCTGGCGGAGGAGTTCGGCTTCCGGGTCCAGACGCTGCAGCACGGGGTCGAGGCCTACAAGATCGCGCCCGAGCTCGCCGCGTCGGGAGTCGCTGCGGTGGTCTGGAGCGACTGGGGCGCATTCAAGCTCGAGGCCTACGACGCGACGGTGTACAACGCCCGCATCCTCATCGAGGCCGGGGTCGTCACCTCGCTGCACTCCGACAACAGCGAGATCGCCAGCCGCATGAACTGGGAGGCGGGCAAGCTGCTGCGCACGGGGCTCACCCCCGAGCAGGCCCTGTCGACGGTGACCAACCAGGCGGCGCAGGCAGTGGCGATCCAGGACCATGTCGGTTCGCTGGAGGCCGGCAAGGACGCGGACTTCGTGATCTGGAGCGGCAACCCGCTCTCGCAGTTCTCGCGCGCCGAGCAGACCTGGGTCGACGGCCGCCGGTACTTCTCGCTCGAGGAGGACGCGGCGATGCGCGACCGGATCGAACAGGAACGCACGCAGCTCATTCAGGCCATCCTGTCCGTAGGCAACGGCGACCGGAACGCTCAGATGGAGAGAAACTGATGACGACGATCGAGCGACGGGCGACAACGGAGACCTGGTCACGGGCGGGCGGCACCGCCTGCGCGGCTCTGGCGCTGTGGCTGTTGGCGCCGGCGGCCATCGAGGCCCAGGTGCGCATGACGGTCCCCCCGCAGGCCGAGCCGATGGCCTTGCGCGGAGCGACCATTCACACGGTTACGAGCGGTGTCATCGAGAACGGGACCATCCTCTTCGAGAACGGGGTGATCACCGCGGTTGGCGCCGATCTGGAGATTCCGGACGGGACCCGCGTGGTCGACGCGGCCGGGAAGCACATCTATCCCGGGCTCATCGACGCCTACAGCACGGTGGGGATCGCCGAGATCGGGGCGGTGGGGGTCTCCAGCGACGTCAACGAGCTGGGGGACTTCAACCCGAACGTGCGCGCGGACGTCGCGGTCAACGCCGAGAGCCGGCACATCGGCACGACCCGATCGGCCGGTGTGCTCACGACGCTCACGACCCCCGACGGCGGCCTCGTCTCAGGCATGTCTTCTGCGATGGCCCTCGAGGGCTGGAGCTGGGAGGAGATGTCGATGCAGTCGGCCGCCGCGCTCAACGTGAACTGGCCGAACCCCAATCCCCGCCGCTTCCGCGGGTTCGGCGGCTTCGGCTTCGGTCAGCAGGAGGACCCGCCGAGCTACGAGGAACAGGTGCAGCAGCTGAAGAGCTTCTTCGCCGAGGCGCGGGCGTATCGGGACGCGGTCGCCGCCGGCGAGGAGGTGCGCAGCGACTCCCGCTATCTGGCGATGATGCCGGTCTTCAACGGGGAGCTTCCCGTGGTGGTCGCGGCCGACGGCGCAGCGCAGATCAACGACGCCGTCACCTGGGCGCAGGAGGAGAACCTCAGGATCGTCATCCGCGGTGGTCGCGACGCCATCCACGTGGCGGACCGCCTGGTCGCCGAGGACATCCCGGTCATCCTGACGTCGACCATGGCCGCCCCCGGCCGGGACTACGAGGGCTACGACGGCGCCTACTCGATGCCGGCGCGGCTGCACGAGGCGGGCGTTCGCTTCGCGATCTCGGGCGGCTCGGGCTCGCTGTACTCGAACCGGCTGCCCTTCGAGGCGGGGGTGGCGGTTGCGTTCGGGCTGCCGGAGGACGAGGCGCTGAGGGCGGTGACCATCAACCCGGCGGAGTTCCTGGGACTCGCCGACCGGGTCGGTTCGCTGGAGCCCGGCAAGCAGGCGACCTTCCTCATCACGACGGGCACGCCGCTCGACATGACCAGCGACATCGAGCAGGCCTACATCCAGGGCCGCGAGCTCGACATGAACGACATCCAGAAGCACTTCTTCGAGAAATACATGGAGAAGGTCAGGCAGTACATGCGGCGGGTGATCATGTGAGGTAGCGAAGCGGGTCCAAGTTCAGCCCGCGCTCCCCATCCTCCTTGTCAGCGACAGCTTCACGCGCCGCCCGCGCGCGTCGTGCGTGGCCGGGTCGTAGAACATCTCCTGGTTCACGACCGGCGGTGGCGTGTCGGCGAGATTGACCGCCGACAGCACCACGTCGAACCCTCCCACCTTGGTGGACAGGCTGAAGTCGAAGGTCAGGTGGCTGCGGATGTCGCGATACCCGGAGGTCTCCTCCTGGCTCTCGTCGCTGTAGGACGAGGTGAAGTTGGCGTAGGCCGCAAAGCTCATCCGTTCCCCGTGGAACCCCAGGTCGACCCGGGTCTTGAGCCGCGGGACCGGGAACGCGATGGGGTTGTAGCGGTTCAGCTGTCCGACCGCCTCCGACGGCGCCTGGATGCGGCTTCCGTTGTATGCGAACTCCCGGGTGTCGTAGCTCAGGGTCCAGGTGCCGTCCAGGCCCAGATCCATGCCCGGCAGGTGCTTGGCGAGCCCGGCGGGCAGCAGTGAATCGAAATGGGTATGGGCGTGCCAGTCGATGCCCGAGGTCTTCATCCCGGGCCAATTGGTGAGGTAGATCTCCACGCGCTCGATCTGCTCGGCTTCGCAGGTGCCGGTGCCCTTGCCGTCGGGACAGGTGACGAGTTCGCTGACCGCCCGGCGGGCGGCGCCTCCCTGGTCGTAGAGCTCGGTGATGCCGGCGTGGGGAATGACGTTGATCAGGTTCCTGAAGTCGTAGCTCCAGTAGTCCACGGTCACCCTCGCCTCCTCGGCCAGGACGATGGCCCCGAGGTTGAACGTCAGCGCCTCCTCGGGCACGAGATCGGTCGATCCGAAGCTGTCGATCGCCTTGTAGGAGCCTGTCTGGCGCACGAACTGCAGCGTCGTGACCGGATCGGTATTGGTGTCGTCCACCGAGGGCGTCCGGAAGGTCGTCTGGAGCGATCCCCTGAACGACAGGTTGTACCCGTCGCCCTCGGCGAAGCGATATCTGAGCGCGAGCTTGGGGTCGAAGCTGGACGCGACGCGGTGGAACTCGTAGTTGGCGGCGAGCTGCACGTCGAGACGGTCCCCGATGTTCAGCGGAAGCTCCGTGAAGAAGCGGTGCACCGTCTGCTGGTCCTCGTAGGGCGAGAAGCTGTTGGTGAAGGTGAACGGGCCGCTTCGGACCGCGCAGGTCTGGTCACCCGGGATGGGACAGGGGTTGATGGCGAGATTGCTCGGGTCGTTGGGGGTCGCCGACACGCCCAGCCAGCGGAACTGGTATCCGAGCGCGTAGTTGACTACGTCGCCGGGCGCACCCCCCGTCAGCGTGACGTCCCCGATGAAGTGGTTGGCGACGTTGTCCAGAAAGGCTTCCTCGTTGATCCAGTCCATCAGTTCCGGGCTGTTCTCCAGCGAGGGATCGAACCAGGGATTGGAGCCACCATGGTACTCGGCTCCAGGTTGTATGGAGTTCGGCCAGGCGTTGCTGAAGGGGTTGTAGTACCGGCAGGCGCCCTGCCCGGGTTGCGCGCCCCCTGGGTTGGAGATCGCCATCCCCCCGATGGCGCTCCGGTCCGCTCTGACGCCGACGCCGCAGTCGGGTCCGCCGAAGCCCCGGAACGCCAGGAACTTCCGGTAGGCGTACTCCGCCGGAAGGTTGGCGTCGCCGCGCGAGCGCGCGAAAGTGGTTGCGAGGTCGAGGTGCCCCTCTTCGCTGAAGATCTCGATCTCCCGCTTCAGCGAAGCCGACGCGCGATGGGTTTCGTTCGTGCGCACCAGGTCGCGCGAGAGCAGTCCGTTGCCGGCGATGCGTCCGTAGTAGTACCAGTCGCCGGCGAGGCATTCGTCCCCGGAGGCGAATCCCACCGATGCGCCCTGGTCGCGGCAGAACGCGATTCTCCCCGGGTGCGAGGGGGCGGTGACCTGAATTCCGTCGTACAGTCCCACCGGCGGAAACGAAGGCGAGGTCCGCCAGTGCGGATTTGTCGACCAGGAGGTCAGGACATCCAGGTTGTAGGCGGTGCGGTCGCCGAGATCGCCGTGAACCTCGCCGAAAAGGCGAAGAAAGCGCGCCGCGTTCACCACGGGGGCGGCGGGCTGATAGCGGTACCGGCAGGTCAGGGTCTGGGCGAGGCCCCCGAAAGGCGTGCATCCGGGATCCACGAAGAAGTCGGGGTCCGATCCGACATGGGCGTCGAGCAGTTTCGGCGAGAACTCCTCCAGGGTCTCCTCCCCGGTCAGCTTCGGGGCGATGAAGGTTCCAGGGTTTCCGATGCCGGACCAGCCTCCGCCACGCGGATGAAAGGGCTGCAGGAGGTGTGCGCGGTCGGTGGGCAGGAGTTCGCGCTGGGTCACGAACTCCCCGGAGACGATCGCGTGCGCGCCACCCAGTTCCCTGCCGAAGATGGCGCCGACATTGCTGCTGCCGGATGCCTGGAAGTACTCGTGCGAGGCTTGGAACTCGATCCCTTCGAAGCCCTCGCGGGTCACGAAGTTGGCCACGCCCGCGACGGCGTCCGAGCCGTAGACCGCCGACGCGCCCTCCTTGAGCACCTCGATGCGCTCGAGCGCGATCGCCGGGATGCTGTTGGTATCCACGAAGCGCCCGCCGGCCATGCGGTACGGCACATAGGCGTGGCGGCGACCGTTGAGGAGCACCAGGGTCCGGGATGCCCCGAGCCCTCTCAGGTTCACGTTGGCGAGAGTCTCGGGGTGCAGGCCGGCCGACCCGTTGAAGAAGCTTCCCTGGTCGCCGAGGGTTCCGTGGCTCGCCCCGAGCCGGCGGAAGAAGTCGAGCACGGTGGGCGAACCCTGCGCGGCGAGCGCTGCGCGATTGGACACGGCGACGGCGTGGGGCGAGCTGATGGTGGGCTCCGCGAAGGTCGAGCCCGTGACCACGATCTCCTCGAAGGTGATCGCGCTGATTTCCAGGCTGAAGGAAGCGATGGTGGTCTCGCCCGCGGCCACGGTCACCGTCGCGCTGCCCGCGCCATACCCGATGAGCGCAGCCTCGACGAGGTGGGTGCCGGCGGGAACGCCGGCCAGTATGTAGCGGCCCTCGCGGTCGGCCAGGACGCTGATCGAGAGCGCCGCGATGGTGACGCTGGCGGTCGCGAGCGGCTCTCCGTGGCTCGACTCGGTCACGGTGCCCGTGATCACGCCGGTGGATTGTGCGACCGTGCTCGTGGGGGCGAGCGCGGATGCAGCGAGCAAAACGGAAGCGAAGGCGCAAGAGATTCCGGTCGTTACTCCCCGATCGAGCTGCCTTGTGCGCAAGGAGCCTCCCGGCCGATGCCGTTGCTTGCGGCACCCGTGCAAGGAATGGACGAGAGACCCGGATGCCGTGACGATGACTACCCAATCCGGGCTCCCCGGTGCCCTTCCGCGAACCGCCGCGGAACCTGGGTTCGACGGGGGTGTTTTCCGTCGGTGCGTGCGAGGCGGATCTCCAACACCTGCCCGCGCCGCGGCGGACACACAGCCTTCCCCATGCCCTCACACCTCACGGGCGACCAGCCAATGACGACCAGGTTTCACCAGACCGCCGCTACGCGGCCCTCCCTCCGCACCCTGGCGGCTTTCCTCACGCTGTTCGGCGCAGCTGCGGCCACGGCGCCAACCCGCGCCACCGCCCAGCAGCCCGCCGCCGACCCGGCCGACGTCGCCTCCATCGACGCCATCATCGCGGCCGTTTACGACGTCATCTCCGGCGACGCGGGCGTGGCGCGCGACTGGGACCGCTTCCGGTCGCTGTTCGTGTCCGGCGCGACCCTCAGCCCGGTGGGACGTCCCGGCGGCGGCTCCACCTACGCGCGCAGGGTGATCACGGTCGACGAGTACGCGGACGGGGTCGGCGAGTCGCTCGAAGCGAACGGCTTCCACGAGGTGGAGATCCACCGGGTGACCGAGGAGTACGGCGTGATCGCGCACGCCTTCAGCACCTACGAGTCGCGCAGGAACGCGAGCGACCGCGAGCCGTTCGCGCGCGGGATCAACTCGATTCAGCTGATGAACGACGGATCGCGCTGGTGGGTGGTGTCGATCTTCTGGCTCGGGGAAGGGCCCGACCACCCGATTCCGGCGCAGTACCTTCCGGGGGGCGGAGGCGGCTGACCCCGGGGCGGCCTTGTTGACGCCCCGCCATTGCGCGGCGCACATTGCACTCATGCGCCGCACCGCAGCTCTTCTCGCCCTCGCGGCCCTGTCCTGGTCTCAGTTGGCCGCGCATCGTTGTGACATGGGTGCGCCCACGCCCATGCTCGAGGCCGGCCCGCGCACGATCGCTTCGGCGCACCCGGCCAGCGACCCCGCGCACGACGCCGGCGACCCCGGCCGCCCCGCGAGCAGCCCCGCGCACCATGGCTCGGCTCCCCAGCCCGCCCCGGCGCCCCCCGGGCACCACCATCTCTCCACCGAGGAGGCGCCGGCGACCCCGCACGGCGAGCACCACGGCGAAAGCGGCGGGTGCCTGATGATCCTCGCGGCCTGCGGGGCCGCCTCCGCGCGCACTGCGCAGACGACCATCCTGGCTCGCTTCCCGGGCGTCTCCGTCCGGGCGAATCTCTACATCGCGCCCATCCCCGCCGCGGTCTCAATGGGCATCGAGACACCCCCGCCTCGCTTCCTCGCCTGACCGTCCGCGCTCCGTTCGGGGCGCAACCCGTGCAGGCCGCCTGACTCGCGCAAGCGCCTCCATGCCTGGAGGCAGCCTTTCCCGCAGTCGGTCGCAGGCCCGTCCCGCGTAGCACACAGTCCCGCTCGCTTCGGGACCGTAGCCTCGCATCCCGGGCCAGCCCCTCACGGGACCTGTCGACATCCTGATGGCGAGGTGCACATGTCTATCAAGCGGATCCTGGCGGTTGCGCTGGCAATCGCGGTCTCGGATCCCCTGGGCCCGTCCGGCGCCACGGCGCAGTCGCCGGCCCATGCGAACAACGGCGATCCAGTGCTGGCCGCGCTCATCGCGGAGGCGCTGGAGGGCAACCCCCGCGTACGCGGAGCGCTGTCGGAAGTGCAGGCCGCGCGTGCCCGCGTCCCGCAGGCGGCGGCCCTCCCGAATCCGATGGTTGCCTTCACCCAGCACCTGCGGGGCCCCCAGACCCGGGTCGGGCCGCAGACGTCGGGCGTTTCGCTCAGCCAGGCATTCCCCTGGTTCGGGACGCTGTCCGACCGCAGGGACATCGCCGAGGCCGAAGCCGAGAATCGCAGCGAGGCATACCGGGAGCAGAGGGCCGAAGTCGTGCGGCAGGTCAAACTGGCCTACTACGACCTCGCGTATCTGGATGAAGCCCTCCGCATCACCGGCGAAGAGGAACAGCTCCTCCTCCACTACGAGGCGCTCGCCCGGGCCCGCTACTCGCAGGGCTTCGGGCAGCAGCAGGCCGTGCTCAAGCTCCAGGCGGAAGTCACGCGCGTCCTGAGCCGGCGGCGGGAACTCCTGCAGCAGCGGACCGACTTCGAAGCCGGGCTCAACATCCTCGCGAATCGGCCGGTGGATGCTCCCATCCCGACGATCGAGATCGGGGAACGCCCGGCGGCCAGCGTTGATGATGAGCAACTGCGGGCGGCCGGGCTCGGCGCCAGGCCGGAGGTGAGGTCGGCCCGGCTGCGGATCGAGAGCAACGAGCGGGCCATGCGCCTGGCTGGTCGCCGGTACCGGCCCGACTTCTCCATCGGCCTCGCCTGGGGCAGCGTCCTCGACCGGCGCGACGACCCGGGCCGCAGCGATCCCCCGCCGGACAACGGGCGCGACACCTACAGCCTGACCCTGGGGGCGAGCATTCCCGTCTTCAGGTCGAGCTACGACGCGGGCATGCGCGAGGCCGCCGCGCGCCTCTCCGCCGCCGAGGAAGGATACCGCGACGCGGTCAACGAGGTGGCCTTCGCCGTCCGCTCGACCGCGTTCCGCCTGACCACCATCGAGGGACAGCTGGCCCTCTTCGAACGCGCGCTGCTCCCGCAGGCGGAGCAGGCCCTGCGCGCCACCGAGGAGGCGTATTCGGCCGGCGTCACGGGCGTGCTGGAGTTGCTGGACAGCGAGTCCGTCCTGCTGGACGTCCGCCTCGGCCTCGCGCGCATGCGGGCCGACTACATGAAGGCGCTGGCCGACATGGAACGAGCCATCGGCTCGCCCTTTCCGGAGGAGGGAGCGTCATCTCCGGGGGAGGAGGGATCATGAGGAGCACGAAGAGACTTCAATTCGCGGCAATCGTGGCGCTTGGCGTGGTGATCGGCGCGGGCGGGGCGCTGCTGTTGACGCGCATCCTGCCGGGCGAGCCAATGACCGGGGCACCGCCCGGAGCCGGAGAGAGCGGGGACCACGCATCCCATGGAGAAGCCGGAGCGGTCGGCGCCGATGCGGCGATGGCCGGGGGCGTGGCTGATCGCCGGATCCTCTACTGGCGGGCGCCCATGGATCCCAACTACACATCCGACCAACCGGGAAAGTCGCCCATGGGGATGGATCTGGTTCCGGTCTACGCGGACGAAGGCCTTGCGGACGGCCAGGTCCGGGTGAGCTCGAGCTTTCTGCAGAACTTCGCCGTGCGCACGGCCGGCGTGCAGCGCGGCTCGCTCCCCGTCTTCATCCGCACGGTCGGCATCCTGGCGCACAACGAGGAGCGGGTGGTCTCGGTCCAGACCAAGTACGCGGGCTGGATCGAGCAGGCCAGCGTCAACAACGTGGGCGAGACGGTCGAAAGGGGCGACGTCCTCTTCGAGATCTACAGCCCGGAGCTGGTCACGACCCAGCGCGAGTTCATCGGCGCGATGGACTACCTCCGGCGCCTCCGGGACAGCGGGGCCTACGCGGAGGCGATCGAGCGCGCGCAGTCCCTCCTGGAGGCGACCCGGGAGCGCCTGCTCTACTGGGACATGACCGAGGCGCAGATCGACGAACTGGCCGAATCGGGGACGGTGGCGCGCACGGTCCGGGTCTTTTCGCCCGCCACCGGCTTCATCGTCGAGAAGATGGGCGACTCGATGGAGGGGCTGCGGATCGAGCCCGGGATGACGGTCCTGAAGATCGCCGATCACTCAACCCTCTGGGCCGAGACCGAGTTCTACGAGGACGATCTGAGGCATGTGGGGGAGGGCGAGGCCGTGGAGATCGAGGCGGACGCGTTCCCGGGCCGGCAATGGGACGGGCGCATCCTCTTCTTTCGTCCGGCTGTGAACTCGCAGACCAGGACGCTCACGGCGTTCGTGGAGGTGGCCAACGCCGACCTGCGGCTCCGACCCGGGATGTACGTCGACGTGACCGCGCGGGCCACCGGCGCGTCCGACGCCGTGATGGTGGCGTCCGAGGCGGTGCTGCACAGCGGCACGCGCGCGGTGGTGATCGTGGCCAGGGGCGGGGGCGTGTTCGAGCCGCGCGAGGTCCTGCTGGGAACCGAGAGCGAGGGGATGCAGGAGGTGACGGCCGGGCTGGCCCCGGGAGAGCAGGTTCTGGTCTCGTCCCAGTTCCTCATCGACGCCGACGCCAACCTCAAGGCCGCCATCTCCCAGCTGTTGAGCGGGGCGGAGTCCGGGGCGGACGGCGAGATGCCGCACGGGGAAATGCCGGGCGCGCAGGGCCCCCCGCCGGGCGAGTCCGGGGCGATGCCCGCCGCAGCCTCCGGCACCCGCCCCCCGCGCTGACGGAGACCGGCCATGTTCGCGCGCATCATCGACGGCTCCATCAGAAACCGGCCCCTGATTCTCGTCGGCGCCCTCGCCGTCGTGGTCGCGGGCATCTTCTCGCTGTCCCGCACGCCCATCGATGCGATCCCGGATCTCTCCGACGTCCAGGTCATCATCCAGACGGATTATCCGGGCCAGGCGCCGCGCATCGTCGAGGACCAGGTCACCTACCCCGTCGCCACCCAGATGCTGGCGGCGCCGTTCGCGCAGGTGGTGCGCGGGTACTCGTTCTTCGGGGTGTCGTTCGTCTACGTCATCTTCGAGGACGGAACCGACCTCTACTGGGCCAGAAGCCGGGTCCTTGAGTACCTGAACGCCCTTTCCGGGCAACTGCCGGCGGGCGTCACGCCCCGGCTCGGACCCGATGCTACCGGCGTCGGCTGGGCCTTCGTCTACGCGCTCAGATCCGACCGTCACGACCTCGGGGAGCTGCGCGCGATCCAGGACTGGTTCCTCAAGTATGAACTGACCGCGGTGCCCGGGGTCTCGGAGGTGGCCAGCGTGGGCGGCTTCGTGCGCCAGTACCAGATCACGGTCGATCCGAATCGCCTGCGCGCATACGATCTGTCCATCTCCGCCATCCGCACCGCCATCCAGGAGAGCAACAGCGATGTCGGGGGCGGCCTCATCGAGGTCGCCGAGCGGGAGTTCATGATCCGGGGTCTCGGCTACATCCGGTCGGTGGACGACATTCGCCGGATCGGCCTCGGCGTGAGCGCGGACGGGACACCGATCCTGCTCGAGGACGTGGCGCGCGTGAGCCTGGGGCCGGAGGGACGCCGCGGGCTCGCCGAGTGGAACGGGGAGGGGGAGACGGTCGCCGGCATCGTCGTGGTGCGCTCCGGCGCCGACACGCGGCGGGTGATCCGCGACGTGAAGGACAAGCTGGCGGAGGTGACGCCGGGCCTGCCGGAGGGCGTCGAGATCGAAGTGGCCTACGACCGCAGCGCGCTGATCGACCGGGCGGTCGGAAGCATCCGCATGAGCCTCGCGCAGCAACTCGTGATCGTGGGCCTGGTGTGCCTGCTGTTCCTCTTCCACCTGCGCAGCGGGCTCGTGGCCGTGATCGCGCTCCCCGTCGGGATTCTGATGGCCCTGATCGTGGTGCGCATGCAGGGGCTGACGCTCAACATCATGTCCCTGGGGGGGATCGCCGTCGCGATCGGGACGATGGTCGACGCCGGGATCGTGATGGTCGAGAACGCCCACCGGCGCCTTGCCCAGGACGGCGGCCGAAAGCCGCACTGGGAGATTGTCGCCTCCGCGGCGCGGGAAGTGGGCCCGTCGCTCTTCCTGGCGCTGCTGGTGATCACCGTTTCGTTCATGCCGGTCTTCACCCTCGAGGCGCAGGAGGGGCGGCTGTTCAAGCCCCTTGCGTTCACCAAGACCTATGCGATGGCGGCCGCGGCGCTCCTGTCGGTGACGCTGGTTCCGGTGCTGGTGGGCTACTGGGTGCGAGGGAAGATCCGCCCGCCGACGCGCACCCCGCTGGGCAGGTTCCTGGCCCGGGCGTATTGGCCGGTGCTCTCGCTTGCTCTGCGGTTTCGGGCGTGGGTGCTCGCCGCCGCGCTTCTGGGGCTGGCGGCGACCGCCGTGCCGCTGTCTCGGCTGGGATCGGAGTTCATGCCCCCGCTCTGGGAGGGCGACCTCCTCTACATGCCCACGACGCTCCCCGGGGTCTCGATCACCGAGGCGCGCGAGATCCTGCAGCAGACCGACCGGATCATCTACACCTTCCCCGAGGTCCAGCACGTGTTCGGCAAGGTCGGACGGGCGGAAACGGCGACCGATCCCGCGCCCCTGTCCATGATCGAAACCACCATCGCCCTCAAGCCGCGCGACCAGTGGCGGTCGGGGATGACGCCCGAGCGCCTCATCGAGGAACTCGACGCCGCCCTGCGGATTCCGGGGCTGACCAACGCCTGGACCATGCCCATCCGGAGCCGGATCGACATGCTGTCGACCGGAATCCGCACGCCCGTGGGCGTCAAGATCGCCGGTCCCGATCTGGCGGAGCTGGAGAGGCTGGGGCGCGAGATCGAGGAGGTTCTGCGCGGCGTTCCCGGTACCGCCAGCGTGTACGCGGACCGGGTGATGGGCGGCAACTATCTCGACTTCGACATAGACCGCGAGGCGATTGCCCGGCACGGACTCACCGTGAGGGACGTGCAGGAGGTGATCCGGACGGCGATCGGCGGGATGAACGTCACGACCACGGTGGAAGGTCTCACGCGCCATCCGGTCAACCTGCGCTACAGCCGCGAACTGCGGGACGATCTGCCCGCGCTGCGCGCCGTCCTGGTGACGACGCCCCAGGGCCACCAGGTGCCGCTGGGACAGCTGGCCGGAATGGAGTACGTGGTGGGTCCGCCGAGCATCAAGAGCGAGGGCGCGAAGCCCAACGCCTGGGTGTACGTCGATCTGCGCGACGTGGACATGGGCGGATACGTGGAGTCCGCGCGGGAGGCGGTCGCGGCCGGGGTCGTGCTGCCCCCGGGATACACGATCGCGTGGAGCGGGCAGTACGAGTACCTCGAGCGCGCCGAGCGGCGTCTCATGTACGTGGTGCCGATGACCCTCCTCCTGATCTTCGTCCTGATCTACCTGGCCAACAGGTCCGTGACGGAGACCTGCCTCGTCCTGCTGGGCGTTCCGTTCGCGGTCGCCGGGTCGTTCTGGCTGCTGCAGGTGCTGAACTACGACCTCAGCATCGCCGTCTGGATCGGGATCATCGCGCTGGCGGGCCTCTATGCCGAGACCGCGATCGTGTTTCTGCTCTACCTGAACCTCTCGCTGCGCGACTACCGCGACCGCGGACTGCTGACCGATCGCGCGGCGCTTGCGCAGGCGATTCGGGCCGGGTCGATCAAGCGCGTGCGGCCGATCATGATGACCATCGCAACCGATGTGATCGGGCTGATGCCGATCATGTGGAGCGCGGGCGCGGGCGCGGACGTGATGAAGCGGATCGCGGCGCCCCTGGTCGGAGGAGTCGTGACGTCGGGCGCCGTGGTGCTCCTGCTCTTCCCGGTGGTCTACTACCTGTGGAAGGCGCGCGGGCTGCCGGAGGCACCGGGATCGACGCTCTCGCTGTCCGGCTGAGTGATATCATCGCAGTGCACCAAGTGATACTACACGCAAGCGAAGGCTGCACGCGGGGCGGTTGAACGCCGGGGGTAGGCGCGCGGCGGGCGCGCGGGTAATGTAGAGTTGCCGCAAACCTACCCGAGAACCCGCCGACAAATGGCCGTACGAGACACGAACAGCGACGCCGCCAGGCTCGTCTCGCGCGTTGCGGGCGGGATCATGCTCCTGATGGCGGCCGCGGCGTGCGGCGACCCTGCGCCGATGGACTCGGACCCCGGGACCGTGGTGATTACCGGGGCGGAACAGCCGGCTGCCTCCGGCACCGCGGTGGACGCGGAGGTCCAACAGCAGGCCGATCCGGGCGCGGAACTCGCTGCGGGCCCCGGACCCGAGGCGGATGTGCCGGCTGGCGCTCAGCCGCAGGCCGGTGCCGATCAGCAGGCCGGCGCCGATCAGCAGGCCGGTGCCGATCAGCAGGCCGGTGTCCCACTGCAGGCCGGCGCCTCACTGCAGGCCGGCGCCCCTTCGCAGGCTCTACCATCCCAGGCGGCCCTCGACTCGCTCGCCGCGCAGCAGCAGGCTCTGCCATCCCAGGCGACCTTCGACTCACTCGCCGCCCAGCTGAGTGATATCACTGCGGCACAGCAGCTGATACTATCCCGTCTGGAGGCGATGGAGCAGGGCGGTCCGGCGGCCACGGCTCAGACCGACACCTCCGGCGCGGCCCTCGATCTGGAGGGCGCGACCGAGGAGGTCCGGAGTCTCGGGGTCGGCATCTTCTGGTCGCTGGTCGTCATCGTCGTCTTTCACTTCCTGATCCGGGCGCTGGGATGGGTCCTGGAGACGCTGGCCGAACGGAGCGTCAAGCGCCGCCTCTCGATCAAGTGGCTCATCCCCATCACCCGCATGGCGCTGTGGGGGATCGCGGCCTACCTCATCCTGCGCACCGTGTTCCGGGTCGACGCCCAGGGGCTCCTCGCGGCGAGCGCGGCGCTGGGCCTGGCGCTCGGCATCGCGGCGCAGGACCTGCTGAAGAACGTGTTCGGGGGCCTGATCGTGGTCTTCGACCAGCCCTTCCAGGTAGGCGACAAGATCTCGGTGGGGGGCACTTACGGCGAGGTTGTGTCAATCGGCCTCAGGTCGACGCGCATCGTGACCGCCGACGACAACCTGGTGACCGTGCCCAACTCGCAGGTCGTGGAGGAGCAGGTCGCCAACGCCAACGCCGGGCAGCTGAACTGCCAGGTCGTGACCGATCTCTACCTGCCCGGCCGCGTGGACGAGCGCAGGGCCAGGGAGATCGCCTTCGAGGCGGCGGTGACTTCCCGGTACGTCTTCCTGAACAAACCCATCGTGGTGCTCGTCGGAGACGAGTTCCGCACCACCTTCGTGACCCGCGTGAGGGTGAAGGCCTACGTGCTGGATCCCCGCTTCGAGTTCCTGATGCAGAGCGACATCACCGAGCGCGCCCGCGATGGTTTCCGCGCCGCGGGTCTCATGCCGGAACGCGACTGGTATCCGATGGTCGAACCCCCGGAGGCGTCCACCCCGGGTGAGCGGAGCGCGCGATGAGCGACGCCGAGTCCCGGAAGCCGGCAGCCTCCGCCGCGTCGGAAGACATCGTGCCGGGCGTGCGGCCCCCGACGAGGGACGGGCCCGGAGCGGGAGGGTTCCCCTCGGAGCCGTTTGCCGCACCGGACGCGCGGAGCGGCCAGATCGACCGGCGCAGCGATACCGAGATCGTCGCCCGCATCTCCGCGGCGGTTCATGAGCCCTTCGCGGAGGCCTGGGGGCGCTACGAGGCGGAAGTGTGGCATCCCGTTCGCCAGACGTTGGAGGACGCCGCGAGTGCGCATGAGCTTGCACTCGGCGCCCTCGCCGTCGAGGGAATGGAGGATGCGAGTCCCGGCGGCGATAGAGAGCGGGAAGGGGTCGCGGGAGACGGAGGCCGGCGCGCGCGCGCCGGCGACAGCGGGAAGGCTGCGCCCGGAGCGCCGGCACGATACCGCGATGCAGTCTCGGAAGATGTCATCGAGCCCTTGCGCGCCGCTCTCGCCGGACGGGCCGTGGCCACCGAACTGGAAGAATCCCTCGCTTCGACTGCGGACCGCGCGCGCGCGTCGGTGACGGAGCTGCCGGCCATGCTGCAGGCGCCGGCTTCCCGCCTGCCCGCCGCGCGCGTCCCCGGCGTCGGTGCCATTCGCACGATCAAGCGAGCCGTGGCGCGTGTACTCGGGCCGACCATGTGGCGGCGGGGCCGGATGCGCCGCGTCCCTGTGGCCCGGCTGGCCCGCCAGCACCTCGTTCAGGTGGTGCTCCGCAACCAGGCGAACGCCTTCCGCCGGAGCCAGCACGACCGGGCCGAATGGCTCGGGCGCCTGGAGCGCGCATGGGCCGAGTGGG
Organism: BD2-11 clade cluster bacterium bin43; assembly: GCA_002238605.1. GTDB lineage: Bacteria > Gemmatimonadota > Gemmatimonadetes > Longimicrobiales > Gaopeijiaceae > BD2-11. Next base: position 35,112 of record MPMR01000035.1, read on the forward strand.
CGGCCGCGGTGCTGCAGCCGGTCCCTTCGGCCGATGAGCCCGCACCCTCTGCCGACTCTGTCGCGGAGGAGCAGTTGCCTGCCGAGACCCCGGCCCACCACGCCGCCGGGGCGCGGCTGCACGACGCCCCCGAAGTACGGCTCGACCACGCGGCCGAAGTAGGGCTCGACCGCCCCGCCGGAGCGCGGCTGCAGGCCGAACTGCAGGCGCTCGTCGACGACGTCGAAAAGGCTGCAGGGAGCGCCCGCGGCGCCGATTTCGGACAGCTGGAGGAATCCCTGGCGGCCTCGGTGGCGGTGGCCGGCACCTTCGCGGCCGACCCGCCCTCCAGTCGGCCGGGCCCCGGACGCCAGCGGGAACTGGCCGTCCAATGGGATGCCTGGGCGGAGGGAGCGGGGGCCCGGCTGGAGTTGTACCGGGGCCTGGTCGCGATGCGCCGTGATGTCGAAAGGATTCGCGGCGCACTGCGTGGTGACTGGTCGCGTACCGTCCGCAACGCGGATGCGGTGTTGGCCGAAGTCGCGGCCGAACTGGGCCGAAGCAGGAAGCGCGCAGCGGGCCTGTCAGCCGGCGATGAGGATCTTGCGCCGACTCTGGAGGCCGAGCGGCAACTCACCGATGCAGCGCTCGAGCGCCTCCAGGGCGTGCTGCCGGAACCCGACGCCGTGTTCGAGGCGCTGACTGCTACGGTGGAGGACGCGATCCACGGTCTGGACGAGATTCGGGAGCGGATGCCCGGAGCGCTGGCGCTTCACGACATCCCGCCGCCCGGAGATCCTCCTCGACGACCGACGGCGGACCCCCGCGCCGTGCGTCCGCGCGATACCTTCCTGCACGCCTTCGATCTCCTGCGCCGGGAACGCATGCGAGCCGCGCCTGCAGCGATCCGTGAAGCCATGCACCGGATTCTCTCGCAGGTGACCGACCTTCGGGAGGTGTCGGGATACGGCTATGAGGCCGCGGTCGCGGAGGCGAAGGACCCGCGCGACTCCGACGCGCCGCATCCCACGGTGCTGGTCGTCAACGGCCTCACCCGCGCCGGCGACAAGGCAGCGACCGCGCGCGAACTCCTGCGCGAGGCCGTTGCGGCGGCGGAAGGCAGGCTCGCGGCCGAGATCGGCGGCGGTTTGCACCAGCTGATCGAGCAGGTGACCGCGGACCGGATGACGGCAGGTTATCTGGAGGCCCGCACAGTTCTGGCGGCCGGACTCGCCCGGGTGTGGATGCGGGCGCGGCGGCTGTCGGCGCAGGTTGGCGGCGGGGCCGCCGCGGCCGCATCGTGGGTTTTGGGGCTCCTTCGGCCGCTCAGCGCGAGCATCGGTCTCGGTCCAGCGGCCCGGGACGTCGTCGACCGCCGCGACTCACTGGCGTACGCGGATGAGGTTCCGCGCGCGCTTCCGGTCGTCTACCGGCGCCTCTTCGCGCTGGAACCGCTGGCCGACGCGCGTTTGCTCGCGGGGCGCGAGGACGCCCTGGCCGCGGTGGAGGCGGCCTGGGCGAGGCGAGCGACCGGGGAGGCCAGGTCCCTGGTCGTCATCGCATCGCCCGGCGTCGGCGTGACCAGTTTCCTGAATGTCGTCACAGGCCGCCTGTCCACCGAGGCTCCGGGCGGGGTACGGCGCAGGTTCACCACAAAGATGCGGGCGGAGGCGCGTCTCGCGCGGTGTCTGGCCGAATGGCTGGGGCTGGGGGAGGCGGACGACCTCGACTCGCTCGCGGACCGGTTACTGGAGGCGCCACCGGGGTCAGTACCGGGCTTTGCCATCCTGGAGGCGACGGAACATCTGCACATGCGCGCGCCCGGGGGAGGCAGGCTGGTCGAGCGGCTCCTGACCTTCATGTCGCGCACCGAATCGAGGGTGTTCTGGATCGCAGCCATGACCTCGACGGCCTGGCAACTGGTCGAGAAGCGTGCCCCCGCCTTCGTGCACGACATTGAGCGGGTCACTCTGGGGGAACTGTCCCCCGAAGCGTTGCGCCAGGCGATTCTGGCCCGGCATCGGCTGAGCGGGCTCCCCCTGCGCTTCGCCGAACCACGCGACCGAAGGGCGCTGCTGCGACGCCGGGCGCGCCGGCTGCGGGGCTCGGGCAAGCAGGGGGACCTCATCGAATCCGACTTTTTCCAGCGTCTACACCGGGTTTCCCAGGGATTCCCGCGTCTGGCGCTGTTCTACTGGTTGCGCTCGGCGGACTTCGCTTCGACTGCGGGAAGTCTCCTCGTGCGTCCGCTGAGCGCGCTGGAGTCGGGCATCGAAAACCTGGATCTGGCGCAGAGCTTCGCCCTCAAGGCCATTGTGGACCACGGAACCCTGACCTCGGACGAATACTGCGTAATCTCCCGGACCTCGGGTGCCGAGAGCCTGCACATCCTCCGGTCGCTGGAAGAGCGTCGAGTGATTGAAAGGGTCCCGTCCGCAGCCAGCGAGAAGCCGACCGCGGAGAAGACGGCAGGGGACAGCTCAGCTCAGCCCGAATACCGCATCCGCCCCCTCATGATCGGCGCCGTGACCACCCACCTGAGGTCACGCAACATCCTGCATTAGCGTGGTGTCCCGGGATGTTGCACCTGTTAGTCTGCGGCGTGTCCTGGTATAGCTCAACGTCGCGCGGATGTGGACGCAGGGTCAGGGACGGCTGCTCTGTCCTCCTTCTCTCCAGAGGCACATCATCGCATAGCCCCAGTCGATGCGTTCGCCCGTCCACAGCGAGTCCCCGGTCCAGGCGTCGATGCCGTCCTGGCCGTGCCAGCGGCGCAGACCGAAGTCCTGCGCCGAGGGTGGCGGCGGGTCTGCCAACGTCGAGGACGAGACGGATGTTCCCGGGGAGGCCAGGGGCAGTGCCGCCGGAGCCTTCGGGCATGCGGACGAGGGCATCCGGAATGCGGGCGAGGGCTCCCGGGGTGCGAGCGAAGGCTTCCGTAGTGTCGGCGAGCCGCCGCGGGGCACCCCTTCGGCGATGTCGGGAGAGGCGGGCACCAGGTCGCCGATGTCCGACGGCTCCGGCTGCACGGGCAGCGGAACGCCGAGCGGATTCGAGAAGCGCGGGGCTCCCCACTCGTCCATCTCCACCCGCCAGCCCCCCTCGTGGACCGCGCGGTGGTGGAAGGGGCACAGCAGCACCAGGTTGTTCATCGCGGTCTCTCCACCGTGGGCCCACGGGGTGATGTGGTGGGCGTGGGTGCGCGCGCGCGAATCGCACCCGGGGAACCGGCAGCCGCCGTCGCGTGCCTCCAGGGCCTTGCGCAGCCGCCAGCCGACGGTCCTTCGACGGCGCCCGACATCGAGCACGG
>MPMR01000036.1 GCA_002238605.1 BD2-11 clade cluster bacterium bin43
CCACTTCGTGCCCACCTCGTCCTCGTGGCTGAATCTCGTCGAGCGCTTCTTCTCCGAACTCACGCAGCGCCAGCTCAAACGCCTCGCCGTCCACAGCGTCGGCCAGCTCGTCCACGCGATCACGTCCCACATCGACGACAGGAACCGCGCCCCGAAACCCTTCGTCTGGACCGCCACCGTCCGCGATATCCTGGCTAAGGTCAACCGTGCCAACACCGCTTTAGCGGCACTACACTAGCCTGGGCCGATCCTCGACCAAGGATCGATCACAATGAGTCCCGTACCCTCGAAATCTCGAACGTTGCGCGTGACCAGAGTGGCTCCGCGTGAGCGGGATATCGCGGCGATCTGGCAGTCGGCCTCGCCGATTGGCCGGCCCGCGTGTCGGCGCTCGGAAGCGATCTCCGCGTAGGCTCTGGCCGCGGCGCTGTCGAACGGCAGGATCCGTTCTCGAAAGCCGAGATCCAGCCAGCTTGTCATGGCAACCTCCAACGCGTTCCGCCGCTTGCCGGTCGGCATTATCGCGACGCCGTAGAGGAGCTCGGCTTCGCTCACGGCCGTCAGGTACATGCCCTGCGCATCGCGCTCACCGATCCATGCTGCTACTGCGGCCGTCGGTTCGGGGCGCATGAGTTCGGACGCGACATTCGTATCTATGACGAACATGACAGCGGCTCAGGAGAAATCCGGAGGCCCGCGCATCGGGCCGCGCGGGGGAAGTTCGAGTTCGACGCCGCCAAGTGACGCGAAGCACTGGCGGGTGAACGTCGCGAGATTCCGCGGACCGGCGCAACGGTCAGTCACGGCTTCACGCAGGATGATTCGCGCTTCTTCCTCCATCGAACGGTGATGCTCGGCGGCGCGTACGCGAAGGCGCGTCTTAACGTCGTCGTCGAGATTGCGGATCGTGATGCTCGCCATTGGCCATGCCTCCTCGTGGTGCGGTACGTGCGGAGAAACTACCGCGTGATTGCAGTGCAACCAAGAGCATCAACCCCTCCCTGCTCGCTTCACAACCAGTGGGCGGAACTCGAAAGCCGTGCAAGCCAGTCCGATTGATGGGTCCAGTTGAGAAGGGGGATTATAAGGCTGACTTGACAGCCGCGCCAGATCATGTTACCGTAATATACGGTAAGAGACGTTACAGCATGGAGATACGACATGGCGCACGGACCCGGAAAGAGCAACCGCAAGGGCATCAGCATGATGCAGCTCGCGGAGATGTTCGCGACCGAAGAGAAGGCGATTCGTTGGTTCGAGGACTGGACGTGGCCGACGGGCGAGATGGCCTGCATGCGCTGCGGTTCCGTGAACTGCTATCGGGTCAAGAGCGGGAAGCCGATGCCGTATCGGTGCCGGGACTGCCGGAAGTATTTCAGCCTGAAGACCGGGACGCTGATGGAGGATTCCAAGCTCCCGTTGCGCGTCTGGGGCTGGGCGATCTACCGTGAGATGACGAGCCTCAAGGGTGTGTCGAGCATGAAGCTTCACCGGGACCTGGGCATCTCGCAGCCTGCCGCGTGGTTCCTGCTTCACCGTATCCGGGGTGCGTTCGCGGACATGCGGGCGACGTTCGCTGGCCCGGTGGAAGTGGACGAAGCGTATTTCGGCGGAAAGCGCAAGAACATGAGCAACGCGAAGCGCGCGGAACAGACGGGCCGGGGTCCGGTCGGCAAGCAGGCCGTGGTTGCCGCGAAGGACAGGGAGACGAAACAGGTGGTCGCACGGGTGATCGACCGGACGGACGGCGAGACGCTGCGGGGTTTCGTGGACGCTCACGCGAGCGACGGCGCGAAGCTCTACACGGACGACGCCACGGCGTACCGGGGCACGAGCCGAGAGCACGAGACGGTGAAGCACTCGGCAGCCGAATACGTCCGGTACCTGGAAGGCGAGGGACGGTCCACACCAACGGCGTGGAATCCTTCTGGAGCATGTTGAAGCGCGCTCACAAGGGCGTTTACCACAGGCTGTCGCCGAAGCACCTGCAAGCCTACGTGGACACGTTCGCGGGCCGTCAGAACGTGCGCGAGATGGACACGCTCGCGCAGCTTCAGCGCATGTCGTCGCCGGGATGATCGGACGGCGGCTGACGTACCGGAATCTGGTAGCCGACAACGGGCGTTCCGCGATGGCTGGCCGATTCGGCTCTTGCGCGGCTTGTGCAGCCGTGTACACACTTGTGCAATAAGTGTGTACACGGCAACGGGGGACAGACCATGGCGAAGATGCCGGAATGGGTGAAGGTGTGGGCTCCGGTAGCGGTGATTCTCGGGGCGATGTGGACCATGAACACCCGGTCGGAAGATCGTCTGACGGCGCGACTGGACCGTCTGACCGAGCGCATTGAGCGGGTAGAAATGGCCTTGTCCGAGAACGGGAAGGCGATTGCCCGCCTGGAGGTCCGGGTCGGGCGGGTGGAGGACGACGTAACCTGGCTCCGCAACAACTACCGGGGCGACCGTTGACATGGCCAACAGCCTAGTACTTCGGGGATTGCCTCGACGTAATGCGAGAGGACATCCCCGTCGAGTCCGTTGACCTGATCTATCTGGACCCGCCGTTCAACTCAAAGCGGCTCTACAACGCCAGTATGGGCGGTGCCCAGTGGGTCGCGTTCAAGGATACCTGGCGGTGGTCGGAGGCGGTGGATGATTTCCACGACGTGGCGGGGGACAACCGGATGGCCGACACGATGGAGGGGCTCCGGCTGATCCTTGGCGAGGGGTCAAAGCTGGCCTACTTGTCGTACATGGCGAACCGGGTGCGGGAGTGCTGGCGCGTCCTGAAGCCCACGGGCTCGCTCTACCTGCACTGCGACCCGACCATGAACTATCTGCTCCGGGTGATCCTCGAAGCCGTTTCGGCAAATGTTCGGGGGGGTGGCGGAACGAAATCGTTTGGTGCTACACGGGCGCCAGCAATACTCCCCGGTGGTTCCCCCGGAAGCACGATACCATTCACTTCTACGCCCGCTCACCGTCCGCCACTTTCCGTCGTGACCCCGTCCGAATCCCATATCACCCCGAAACACTCGCGAGAAAAGGAAGGGCTGACGCAAGTTGATTTGCTCCCAACGCCAAGCGGAGCGCCGCCGAGGTTCGCGCCATGTTAGGTACTGGCAAGGTGCCGGAGGATTGGTGGTCCGGTATCCCAAAGCTGACGAATCAAAGGGAGCGGATCGGTTATCCGACACAGAAGCCGTTGGCACTCCTGCAACGGATCATTCAGGCGTCCAGTGAGCGTGGTGGTCTGGTACTCGATCCGTTCTGCGGGTGCGGCACCACGATTGAAGCTGCGCATGGATTGGAGCGCGAGTGGATCGGGATCGACATCTGCGTGAAAGCGTGCCAAGTGATCGAGGAACGGTTGCGCCGGAGCTTCGAGCTTGAATGGTCTGATATCGAGTTCAAGGGAATGCTGAAGACGCGGGACCATGCCGCGAAGCTGGCCACCGTGGACCCGTTCCAGTTCGAGCGGTGGGCCGCGTCGCTGACGCCGTGGATGGAGTGGAACAAGCGTCCGGTGGCAGACAAGGGCATTGACGGCGAGGGACGTTTTCCTCTTCGCAAAGGCCGGTTCGCCAAGATAGTCGCTCAGGTGAAGGGCGGGCATACCCAGCCCCGCGACATTCAGGCGTTCAACGGAGCACGGCGTCAGGCGCGGGCCGACATGGGCGTCTTCACATGCTTCGAGGATCGGGTAACGCAGGGGATGAGGGACACGGCGGCGAGTACTGGCCGGTTCATGGGCGCGCCAGTGATCCACATATTCACCGTGGAGGACTACTTTGCAGGACGCCTCCCACAACTACCGAGGGCCGCATGAAGAGCAAGTCGCCGAAGCGGGCAGAGCCGCTTGACGTGGAGTCGGTGAACCCGCGTTACGAGGGACTGACGCTGGGCGGGATGGCCCGGTTGCTGACACGGCCCCGGAGTCCGGCCGCCCGGGCGGCTATCGACAGGCTTCAGGGCCGGTCTGTCACGCCGGAAAATCTGGCGAAGGAGCCGCCCGCCGTCAAGTCAGCCTTATAATCCCCTTGAGAAGATTCGACAGAAGCTTCAGGAAGACATGCGTGGTTAGCTGCCTAAGCCGCGATGGGTGCTCAGTGGATCTGGCCGGAGTCCCCGAGCCGCGCTTGCTGATTGACTTGGACCTTCCGGGATGGTGGCGCCGGTAGAGTTCAAAGACGACATGGCGCAGGAAGGCCGTGAAGCAGCTTCAGGCCGGGGCGGACGAGTCGCACCACCGCGCCCCGGCGGCATCCGACACGACGTTCCGCCCTGTTGTTGCTCTCCACCGCTTCGACCCGAAGATGGCCCGGCGAACCCTGCGTGCGAGGGTAGTCTTCAGGGATCGAGAAGAGCCAATCCGCGTCTTGATTTGTGGGCCGAGCTTCGGCAGGGTGTTGGAAACATGAGCGCGACCCGAGAGAACTGCCGCCGGAAGCTCATCGAGGTTGCGCTGCCCCTCGACGCGATCAACGACGCTTCGAGGCGTGAGGTGGTCCCGGTTTTTTTGGACAGGTCGTTAAGGTGGATTTCGGTAACGGAACGGGAGGCACCGAGATGGCCGGGAAGAGACGGAGGTTCACACCGGAGCTCAAGGCGCGGTTAGCGCTGGAGGCGCTGCGGGAGCGCGACAGCGTGCGCGCGATCGCCAGGTGGCACGAGCTTCATCCGAACCAGGTGAGCACGTGGAAGCGGCAGTTGCTCGATGCCGAATCACCCTTCGTGGGGCTCACTGCCGACCACCTCGGCGTGTTCTCTCGCCCGCTGATCGAGTCGTGGGTCGTCGCCACCTATCTCCTGCGGGAAGGAGACTAGGCCGTCGAGGACTTCCGGCAGGTGCTCGGACAAGCACACGCTGCGAATACTGCGGGAGGCTGAGAACGGGTCCGAGTTCTTTCGCACGCCCGCAGGTCAGATGAACCGTCAGGGCGTTCTGTCCGACCGAACTCGTGCCCAGATTACCCCTTGAGAAACGTGGACTAGCGACGCACCTCACGCTAACGTTGGAGGATGCGTAGGCCACCAGCAAGATCGTTCCGGGTCAGGCTGAGGTCGAGGGTTAGTCCGAAGAGTCCCGCGCTCTTGATCCGGTTGCCCAGAAAGCTGGTCAACTGCTGGTGCCAAGGCTTGTCGATGCTCTCGTTCAGGAGGCGGTGAAAGGTCCGTCGCAGCATCTCGGGAACGTCATCGACCCCCCCAAGGTACACGTGACAGCCTACCCAGTTGGAATCGTGCTCGGCCCGGTGACGAACGAGAGCCGCCAGGGAGCTCTTGCCGATTCCCCTCTCCCCGGTGACGAAACCGACGCCGAGGGTGCCTTGGGCGCTCCGGCGGACGAGACCGTGAAGCCGCTCGGAACTGAACCGTCGTGTGCTGGAAGGCTGCGATCGTCGCCAACTCCCGGTTGGCGCTCCGGTACGCCGTCCATTTGCTGTCAAATTCCGGCATTTTCGGTCCGATGGATGGTGATGGCCTGCGAAGGCAAGAAGGAGGGATCGTGCGGTCCTAGTTGGACTTACGTGACTTCTTGCCGTGATTGCGAACTACTTCTTGGGGGTCTGATAAGCGTGAGGTCGGTAGTTCGAATCTACCCAGGCCCATTGAAGTTGCGGGATTGTCGGGAGCCCAGTTCGCCAATCATGGGGAGTTGAGAATGAGTCTCATTTCATGCAGATTGTTGCTCCGTGCCTGCGCGTGGACGCCATACGCAACCAGGCTCACCTCATGAAACGGAGGCAGCATGTCCCGCCACAGCGTAACGCTCGCCCTTGTCATGATTCCGGTGCTATCGGCCGGCTGTGGGGGTGGCGACGCGCCAGAACCTGAACCCGCCGCCAGGGAGTCCATCGAGGCCATGGGCGATATGGGTGCCGCAGGTGCAATGGCCGCCCTCTCCAACCCCAACCTCGCCACTGAAGACGAGCTGACCACGGTACCGGGGGTCACGGCCGAGGTTGCCGCGGCGGTTGTCGGCGGACGGCCCTACCTGCGCGCGGCGGATCTGCACGCCGTGCTGGCCGGGACGATCGGAGAAGAGGCGGCACTGGCGGCTTACGGTGCACTCTGGCTGCCGATCAACCTCAACGACGTGACGAACGACGAAATCCTCCTGATTCCGGGTGTGGGGGATCGGATGGCCCACGAGTTCGAAGAGTACCGTCCATACGTGGACATGGGCGAGTTCCGCATGGAGATCGGCAAGTACGTGGACGAGGACGAGGTGGAGCGGCTCGCGCGCTACGTGTACGTCCCGATCGACCTGAACAGCGCCACCCGCGAAGAGATCATGGCGGTTCCGGGGATGAGCGAACGCATGGCTCACGAGTTCGAGGAGTACCGCCCGTACACCGACCTGGACCAGTTCCGGCGCGAGATCGGGAAGTATGTGGACGAGAACGAGGTCGCGCGTTTCGAGCGCTACGTGACGTTGAACTAGGCGGACAGGGCCGCGCGCGGGCGCGGGCTTCGTCGGCCCCGGCGGTGTCAAGGCGATGATCCGGGCAACCATCTTCTGGCTGCACCTCACCGTGGCCGCGGCCGCCGGGCTGGTCATCCTGATGTTGGCGGTGACGGGCGTAGTCCTGTCGCTGGAAGAGACGGTGGCCGGGCTTGCGGAGCGACGGTACTTCGTGGCCGCGCCGGAAGGTGCGGAACGGCTGCCACCGGAGGAGATCGCGGGGGCGGCGGGGTTCACGGCGACTTCGATGAGCTACCGGTCGGATCCGCGCGCGCCCGTGCGCGTCCATGAGGGACAGGACCGGTACGCCCGCGTCAATCCGTACACCGGGCAGGTGCTGACAACGGGACCGGGCGGACTCGAGCGGTTCTTCGAAGGCGTTCACAACTGGCACCGCTGGTTCAACGTCTCGCGAGGCTCGGTCCGGCGTGCCCGGGCGGTGACGGGGGCGGTCAACGTGGCCTTCCTCTTTCTGCTGCTTACCGGACCGATCCTGTGGCTTCCGCGGCCCGTCACCCGGCGGTCGCTCGCCAACGTGATCCTTTTCCGTCCCAGGGCGGCGGGCGCCTCGCGCGACCTCAATTGGCACCAGGTGGTGGGGATCTGGTCGGTCCTGCCCCTGGCCGTGATCGCGGCAACGGGGGTCGCCACGTCGTATCCGGCCGTGGGCGATCGCGTTTATCCGATGGTGGGGAACGCAGTGTCCACCGGTGCATGGGCGGTTGGGCCGGCGTCCGAAGAGGTGGGACCTGGGGGAGCGTTGATTTCGGAGGACTCCGCTCGTGGGCCGGACGCGGACCTGAGGGCCGTGCTCGCAACCGCCGAGGCATGGGCGCCGGGGTGGCGGACCTTGATCCTGAACGTGCCGCGCCCCGAGGACAGTGAGGTCCGCGTCGAGCTGCAGGAGGGCCGAGCAGGCCAGCCCCACAGGACCGGCTTTCTCACCCTGGACGCCGCCTCCGGAGCCGCGCGCGCATGGGAGTCCTTCGCCGACCACACGCCCGCACGGCGCGCACAACAGTTCCTGCGGTACGCGCACACGGGAGAGTACTGGGGGCTCGGGGGCCAGCTGTTGGCCGGACTCTTCTCGTTGGCGGCCGCCCTGATGGTGTGGACCGGCCTTTCCCTGGCGGTGCGCCGGCTGAGACGCTTCGTCAGGTTCCGGCGGGCAGCGCGGGGATAGGAGATGGGACCCCGCGCGAGAAACCTCCACCGGTCTCGATGTCGACGGCTATCGATCCGATCAGGTTCCCGATCGCCTTCTCCCCGCGGCGCAACGCGTATCGATACAACCCGCGCCAGCCCAGCGCGGTCAGCCAGCCGACCGCTGCTCCGCTAGCAAGGAAGCCCAATACCGCCGCACCCGCTGCGATACCCCCGATCCCGAGGGCGGCGGCCGCGCCCGCTCCCGCAAAGGCGCCACCGACGCCGCTCAACGACCCGGCCAACCCCGAGAAGCTGCCCCCGACCCACATATTGAGCTTGTGGCTGTGGATCAGGCTCCCGCGCACGGTCAACTCGGTCGCAGGCGGATCGGTGTCCAGGCGCCGGAGGCTGAAGAGCAGCTGCTTGAGGTCGATCCAGGCCATCTCGTACGCGAACGACTGATCTCCCAGGGTTGACAGGTATGCAGGCACCTTGAAGACCAGCACGCCCCCGTCGAGGGGATCGGCTCCGTGCTGATCGATAATGCTCAGGCGAAACGGGTTCTCCGGAAGGATCCTTTGCATGGCGCCGTAGACCTCCTCCGCCGGTGCATGGATCACCCGGGAGACCTCCAGCGCGAGCGGCGGTTGGCCCAGGAAACGGGCTGCCATCGCCGACGGCCGGGCCTCGGCTCCCTCAACAAGGGCCCGACTGCGAGCCTCCGCGACCGCACCATCAACGAACTCCGGCGAGATTCCGGCTTCTTCGGCAGCAGCCCGGACATCCGCCAGGCGGTACCCTTCGACCTCCGCCGTGTCGGAGTCTGAGGGATGCCCCCTCGGAGCCAGCTGCCGCGAACGCTCCTCGAGGCGACGAGCGGCCTCGGCCTGCAACTCGGCCGCACGGTGCCAGAGTGCGCGTGCCTCCTCTTCGGAGATGCGGGTTTCGTCCCGGCTCATGGAGCGGCCGCGCCGGGTCGTGCCATCACGCGGCATTCCACCAGCGGGACGGTCTCAGTCGCTCGCCGCGTCCACTGACGCGGTCGAGCCAGAGCGCGAGTCGCCTGAGCCGCGTGCCTGCCAGCCATCGCCACACTCGACTCCAGGGGTGGCGATAGTCGCGGTTGTATGGGCAGACGCGCACGCAGATCGAGCAGTCGGTGTTCTGGTTGGCCCAGAAGCGGAAGCACTTCTCGGCATCCGTGGTCCATTTGCGGATGCCCTGGATGTTCGACCGATTGTGGACCACGGTGGAAGGTTCGCCGTCGTCGATGGCCTTGGCGGGGCAGCCGTTCGTGCATGCGCGGCAGATGTCGCACGTCTCCTGCACGCCGAATCGGACCGGCCGGTCGTGGGCGAGCGGCATGTCGGTGAAGACCTTGCCGAGCCGGACCCGGGGACCGTACTCGCGGGTGATGAGGAGCCCGTGGCGTCCGTACTCGCCCAGCCCGGCCTTGATGGCGAGCGGGATGGCCAGTGCCGAGTCGTTCATGCTGGCCACGGCCTGGTAGCCGAGATTGGTGATGTACTGCGCGATCGCCAGCAGCACGATGGTATCCCGGGAGTAGGTGGCTCCCGTCGCGGCGCCGCTCAGCGCGGAGGGCGCCGTGCGCAGAAGTTCCCGGTCCATGGATTGCGCGATGACGATCACGTTTCCGAGATCGGTGGAGATCTCCTGCGGCTTCTCGTGCTCGTTCTCGCGGCTGTAGGCATGCGTGTAGAGCCACCGCTCGTCGTTGCCGGTGATCCCCACCAGGTCGGCGCCCAGGGTCTTCGCGGCGTGCTTGATCTCGCGCGCCGCCTCCTCGGGAGAGGCGACCGGCAGCGCGCTGCCCGGGCCGTCCCGAACGACGGTGTACGGATCCAGGAAGCCCTCGCGGCGGTCGTCGCCGTCACGCAGCTCGGCGAAGATGTCCGTGACATGCCAGGACGCGTTGCGCAACGCGTAGTCACGCTGGGTGAAGCCGTCGACGGAGCGCCAGGTCAGCTTCGGCGTGCGATACGTCTCGTAGAACATGTCCGAGCGGTCCGTCCGCACCTCCGCATCCCAGAACGAGCGGCAGAAGATGTCGTCCCTCTGCGAGAAGCGCCGAAAATCCTCTCCGATGTCGAAGTCGGCTTCTTCGTCCGTGACGCCGGATCCGCCGTCTTCCGCGCAACCCGGGTCGGTTGAGTCGTCCATCCGGTCAGCTCATCCCGTCGGCGCCGGTGGTCCGGGTCCGGGCGCGGCTTCGAACGACCAGCTGCTCGCGGGCCGCTCGATGCGCCTCGTCGATGGCCGCGTCCGTGTGCGGGGTGGCGGCGGCATCGGAGTTCGCGATCGAGATCCGTCCGAATCGACGCCTGCCGATCACGCACGGCCGATCGTCGGGGGCGAAGAGCGCCCATTCGATGGGATCGTTCAGGGTGTCGTAGCTGTAGGCGTAGCCGTGCGGCCAGCGATTCACGGTGATCGCCTCGATGTCGCGCGCCGGGTCGAAGCCCCCGTCCGCGAGCATGCGGCCGAGCTGATCCCTGATCTTGCGCTCGAAGGTCTCGAAGGTCGTCTCCAGGAGATCCGCCCTTCCGATGCGGTGCTGCTCCTTCTTCGGCAGACCGGGAGCGCAGGGGGTCCGCGTCATGTGCAGGACCATCGGCCCGTCGGGCGATCGGGAGGGGCGGTAGTCGCCCAGCGGCACCGACCGGCCCAGGTTGACGCCGGTGTGGTACATCCCCGGAGAACTCGCCCTTGAGATGCCCAGGTTCGTGAAGGCGGTCCACCGGCGGACGAGCACGCTCGTGTAGACAAGCGGCATCTTGACGCCGTACATGAGCGCCGCCCGCTGCGCTTCGGGCATCTCCGGCACGAGGTGCGGGATGACCCGGTTGTAGCACGCCATCACGCAGTGATCCGCCCGGACCTTCTCGGCCCTGTCCCCCCGCACGTAGGTGACCTCGACCTGGCGGGCCGCGTCGGGATCGCCCAGGTGGCGGGCGGATACGACCGTGCTGTTGAGTCGGATGCGGGCGTCGGAGCCCTCCCGGTCGAGCCGCTCGTACGCGAGCCGTGACGTGATCGAGTCCTCGAGCGTGGACCCCGGAAGCGCGTCGGGGATCATGGCCCGGACCAGCAGCCGGGCCAGCGTCGCGTTCCCGTCCGGAAGATCGATGGTGGGTCCTCCTCCCCATTCGCGCTCGCGGCCGTGTTGTCCTCCCCCGATATGCGTGAGGGGCCCCACCGGCGAGAACGGCTCGAGATTCATCCCCTGGAATCCGGGATAGCCCTCGGCCCATGCGTAAAGAGCGGGATAGGCGTCGATGCCCACGCAGAAGAGCCCCTTGGGGCCGTCGTCGTAGAAGGGGATGACGTCGGGGTGCACCTTTGCGAGGTCGAGGAGGAAATCGCGGTAGCTCATCCTGGCCAGCCGCTCCTTCTTCTCCCAGTCCGGGAGTCCCGGCATGTGGTCGGGATTCGCGCTCTCGTCGTTGAGCCTCGCGATATCCCTGCGGGCGTCCGCGGAGAGCGGGGTCCGGGCGAGCCAGTCGGCCCAGTCGATGTCCGCGTTGCGTCCGGGCCGCCCCTGCACCAGCCGATCCTCGCCGAACACCTCCCTCGCGAAGAAGGTGGCGCTGCCGAGCCCCAGCGAACGGTAGAACTCCCGGCTTCCCGCGCCTGCCGCCTGCGCCCTGTCCAGGTCCAGGCCAACCGCGGCGAGCAGCGTCCGCGAGACCGTGCTGTAGTGGTTCACGGACTCCAGGTTCGACGTCCCGCCGTTCAGGAGGAGCGTGCGGCCCCCGTAGCTGAACTCGTTCCGCTTGGCGTGACCCCCGAAGTCGTCGTGGTTGTCGAGAACCAGCACGCGCGCGCCCGGCCCCGCCGACGTCAGGAAGAAGTACGCCGCCGAGAGTCCGCTCAGCCCCGCGCCGACCACCACGAGGTCGTAGCTCTCGCGCGTGTCGGCGGCGGTCCAGGTGATCCCGTCCCGTAGCTGGTGGGCCACCTCGAAAGAGCCCGGATGGCTCCCGCGCATCCCCGTCAGAGCAGGCGGATAGTATTCCTGTGGGCCGCGGAACGGCCGGCCATCAAGGGCCGACAGCCATCCCGGCGCAAGGAGGGAGCCCGTCACGGCAACCCCCACGCCGTTGATGAAGTCGCGTCGGGCGATGTCCCGGTGCATGCCGAGATCGCGATCCTCACTGGTGGACATGGCCTCTCCGATTCCTCGAGTCGCGCGGCATGGCGTGGATCGCGAACGCTCCGTACTCCGTCCGGTTCGCGAGATGGCGGGCCTCACATGTAGGTTTCCTGCAAACTCCCCCGGCCCAATACCGGTGTCAAGCAAGCGATGGGCTGGTGGAAAACCGGAACCCGGGAGAGCGCTCATGCCAGGTCGTCTGCGATGGATCGGAGCGAGCTCGCTCGCATGCATGGTGTGGCTCGGGGCCTGCGAGCCCCGTTTCGGCGGCGGGGGCGCCGACTCCGGCGGCGGGGACGGTGACTCCGGCGACCGGGAGGCCGGCTCCGGCGACTGGGCCTACTTCGGCAGCGACAAGGCGTTCACGAGGTACTCGCCTCTCGATCAGATCACGCACGACAATGTCGGAGACCTGGAGATCCTGTGGCGACGTCCCGCCGTCGATTCGGCCCTGACGGCCTCTTTCCCGGGTCTGGGGATCTCGGGCTATCTCAGGGCCACGCCGATCCTCATCGACGGCGTGCTCTACGCGCCCAACGGTGTCGGTCTGGCCGAGGCCTTCGATCCGGCAACCGGAGAGACCCTCTGGATCCAGCAGCCGTTTCCGCAGACGATCGAGGAGGCCCGCGGCCGGTCGTCACGGGGGATGGACTACTGGACCGACGGCTCCGACCGTCGCCTGATACACGTGCGCGGCGGATACCTCTACGCCCTGGACCCCGAGACCGGCCACGCCCGTCCCGATTTCGGCGACGGCGGTAGGGTCGCCCTGGTCCCGCCCTCGGCCCAACGGTTCAGCTGGAGTTCCGGTCCCATCGTCGTGAACGACGTCGTCGTGGTCGCGGGCACGCTGGACGGAGCGGGCGACTCGGGAATGCGCTGGAAGGGAAGCGCGCCCGAGAACCTGCGCGGATACGACGTGCGCACCGGCGAGCTGCTCTGGACCTTCAACGTCGTGCCGCGCGAGGGCGAGTTCGGCGTCGACACCTGGGGCAACGAGTCGTGGCGGGAGTCGGGCGACCTCGGCGCATGGTGCTGCCTCAGCGCGGACGAGGAGCTCGGCTTCGTGTTCGTGCCCTTTTCGGCGCCGACCGCCGCCTACTACGGGGGCCATCGTCCGGGTGACAACCTGTTCTCCAACAGCCTGGTGGCGATCGACGCCGCGACCGGGGAGCGGGCATGGCACTTCCAGATGGTGCACCACGACCTGTGGGAGTATGACACCGTGGGTCCGCCGACGCTGGGCGAGATCGTGGTGGACGGCCGCCGCATCGCGGCCGTCATGCAACCAGGCAAGACGGGCTTCCTGTACGTCTTCGACCGCGTGACCGGCGAGCCGGTATGGCCGATCGAGGAGCGTCCCGTGCCCCAGTCCACGGTTCCGGGAGAACGCACCGCCGCTACGCAGCCGTTTCCGACCAAACCGGCGCCGTTCGCCAGGCACGGCATCACCCCTGACGACCTCATCGACTTCCCGGGGCTCGGCGAGCGCGCGCGCGCGGTCGCAGATTCGTTCGTCATCGGCCCGATCTTCACCCCGCCCTCGCTTGTAAGCGACGAGCCGGGCGGCAAGAAGGGAACGCTGATGGTGCCCGGGTCGTGGGGGGCCGGGAACTGGAACACCGGTGCGTTCGATCCCGAAACCGGCATGTACTACGCCTTCGCCCACACGATCCCGCGCGTGTACCGGCTCGTGAAGGCCACCGACCCGACGTCGGAGATGGAGTACTGGAGCCCGAATCGGGACGCGCCCTACATCGACGGGCTGCCGATCACCAGGCCGCCATGGGGCCGGATCACGGCGATCGACATGAACCGGGGCGAGCACGTCTGGGCGAAGGCGAATGGGGATGGCCCGAGGAATCACCCGGCCCTTCAGGGTGTGGAGGTCCCGCCCCTCGGTGTGGCGAGCCGGCCCGTGGCGCTCGTCACGAAGACGCTCCTGCTGATGGGCGAAGGAGGCCAGGGAGTATTCGGGGGCGTTCAGGCGAACATGTGGGGCAGGAGCTTCCGCGCCTACGACAAGGCCACCGGAGAGGTGGTCGCGGAGATCGAGCTGGACGCGGGTACGACGGGAGGCCCCATGTCGTACATGCACGACGGGAAGCAGTTCATCGTCGTGGCCATCGGCGGCAGGGACCATCCGCCGGAATTCGTCGCGCTCGGGCTTCCGTAGGTTCGGTTTCCCGCCAGGAGAGCGTGTCGCCCGCATCCACGACCCCGAAGGCAACCCGATCGAGCTTTGGGAACCCGCGTCGTGAGATTCGAGCGAGTTCCGGGGCTTCTCTTCCCCTACCAGAACACCACGTAAAGCCCCACGGTCAGGATCACCACGACCGCGCCCGCCCACCTTGCCGACGGTGCCGGCTCGAGGTCGACGGCATCGGACTTAGGCAGGGGCCGGGCCGCTTCCAGCGGCCGGACGCGCGACCCGACGACCATCGCCAGGCTCGAGAGGACGAACGCTCCCGCCGCGGCATTCAGGTACGCCTGCGAGTCGAAGAACACATCGAGCGCGAGCGTCAGCAGCCCGTACGCCACCGGGCCGATCAGGAGCGCCACGGTCGCCGCCCGCGGCGGGGCCTTGGGCAGGACCATCCCCATGAGGAAGACGGCGAGGATGCCCGGCCAGATGAAGTTCCAGACGCGCTGCATGTACTCGTAGATCCCACCGACCGAAGCGAGCTGCGGGGCCAGCAGGCAGCCGATCACGACGAAGACGCCGGTCGCGATCCTGCCGATGCGCACCGCCCTGCGCGGCTCGAGCTCCTTCTTCACGACGTGGCGCGAGTAGATGTCCAGCGTGAAGATCGTGGACGCCGAGTTCAGCATGGAGTCGAGCGAGCTCATCACCGCCCCGAAGAGTGCCGCGAACATGACGCCGCGAAGCCCCGTGGGCAGCAGGTCGGCCATGAGCGTCGGATACGCCTGATCTCCGATGGCGATGTCGCCCGCGTAGCGTTGATACGCCGCGATCCCCGGCATCACGATCAGGAACGGGATCAGCAGCTTGAGGAACGCCGCGAAGATCACGCCCTTCTGGCCCTCGGCCAGGCTCCTCGCGGCCAGCGCCCGCTGGGAGATGAACTGGTTCAGCCCCCAGTACGCGATATTGGGGACCCAGATGCCCATGATGTAGATCGTCCACGGCAGCGTCGGATGATCGGCCGGCAGCATCAGGTGGAGCCTGTCCTCGTTCGCGGAGAGGAACGCGCCGAATCCGCCCACGGCCTCCATGGCCAGGAAGAACAGCACCGCACCGCCCGCGAGCAGCGCGACGCCCTGCAGCATGTCGGACCAGACGACCGCCTTCAGCCCGCCGTAGATCGTGTAGCCGCCCGCGAGCAGGCCGATAGCCCAGACGCCGGCCGCCAGGTCGAGCCCGAAGATGCTCGTCAGGGCCAGGCTTCCCGCATAGAGGATTCCGGCCAGCCCCACGACGACGTAGACGATCATCAGGTACGCGGCCATGATGACGCGCGGCGTCGGCCCGAATCGGAACTCGAGGTATTCGGGCAGCGTGTAGATGCCCGCCTGGAGAAACCTGGGCAGGAGCACGAGGGCGACGAAGACGAGCGCGATGGCCGCAATCCACTCGAAGGCGGCGATGGCCAGCCCGGTCTGAAACCCCTCGCCGGACATGCCGATGAAGTGCTCGGACGAGATGTTGGAGGCGATCAGCGAGATGCCGATGAGCCACCAGGGCAGGTTGCGGCCGGCCAGGAAGTAGTCGGCGGTCGTGTCCTCCCTGCGGCCCGCGTAGAGCGACACGCCCACCACGATGCCGAGGAAGACGAGGAACGCGACGAGATCGATCCGGTCCAGCGCCATCTTCTACCGGGGGTCCAGGAGCTGGTCGCAGTGCATCCAGAGGACGCGCGAGTAGCGGAACAACAGCGGAACCAGCAAGGGAACCATCGCCGCAATCGCCAGGATGCTCCGATTCGCCGAGAAGCCCGCGAATACCATCAGGAACACGCCGAGCGGCGTGCACAGGGCCAGCCCCAACGCGTAGCTGAAGTACATCGCCCCGGTGAAATAGCCCGGTTCTCTCTCGTATTCCAGCCGGCAGGAGGGACAAAGAGGATGCATCTTCCAGAGGCTCGCGAAGACCGCGCCGTTCAGACAGCGCGGGCACCGGAGCCGGACCACGGCGTGGAGGCGCCTCGGCAGCGTTTCTCTCATGGACGGGGGACGGGGCGGCACGCGATCGTGCGGGACCTGGAGCAGGGCCAACGAGCCTCAGGACCGACCTGAGGGCGGCGTGTACCTTCCGTCGATCGCCGTCCAGCCGCCGTCCGCGAACAGGACCGAGCCGGTCACGTAGCTGGCGGCGTCCGAAGCGAGGAAGACCGTCGGGCCGGCCATCTCGCGGGCGCTGCCCCAGCGGTCGAGGATGTTGCGCGCGGCGTAGGCGCCGTACCAGTCCGGGTGGTCCTTGATGGGGCTCGTGAGCGGCGTGTCGATCACGCCCGGCGCGACCGCGTTGACCCGCACCCCGCGGGGCCCGAGTTCGGCCGCGGCGACGCGCACCATCTGCACGATCCCCGCCTTGGTGGCGGCGTACATGCTCTGGCCCGGCTCGACCACCACGGACCGGATCGAACTGAAGAGGATGATGGACCCCGAGCCCTGCGCGCTCATGATCCGGCCCGCCGACTGGATGACGTGCGCGCCGCCCTTGAGGTTGAGGCCCAGGACGCGGTCGATCTCCTCGTCCGTGTAGTCGAGGAGGGGCTTTCGCACGTTGACTCCGGGGGTGCAGACCACGACGTCGAGCGATCCGCGGGCGGCCGTGATGTCCTCGAACGCGCCGGTGACCGCCGCGCCGTCCATGATGTCCAGGTGCGCGGAGGCGGCCTCGCCCCCGGCCGCGCGGATGGTCGTAGCGGCGTGGGCGGCCGCGGCCGCGTCGATGTCGAGGCAGGACACGTGCGCGCCCGCCTCCGCGCATCCGATCGCGACGGCTTCGCCGATGCCGGAGCCGCCTCCTACAACTGCGGCCGCACGTCCGTCAAGGCTGAACATCGTGGTCATGGGGAATCCTCGCAGGGTTTTGTGTGATGTCGGGGTGGGGCACAATGTTAGTCGGGGCGGCGCACAATGTTAACCGTCACGCCCGCCGGCAGCCCGGTCGCCCGAAGTCCCGGGCGGGCGGGACCCGGGGCTCACGGGCGCCCCATACGCCCCGCGCCCCGCCTCCCTTCCCTCCAGCCGTCGACCCCGGAGACCCGCATGCACCACCCAGGCCCGTCGCCCCGCATCCGCCGGGAGGACCGCGTCCTCGCCGAAGTGGAAGCCGCGCGCGACGAGATCGTGGCCTTCACGGCGGAGATGATCCGGATCCCGACGGTGAACCCGCCGGGCGCGTGCTACCGCGACTGCGCCGAGCTGATCGGCCGGCGGTTGCGCGCGACGGGCCTGGCGGTGGAGTACCTGGAGGCCGAGGGGCGCCCCGAACACACCGCCGACTACCCAAGGGTGAACGTGCTCGGGCGGGGACCGGCCGTTCCGGGACGCCCGCGGCTCCACCTGAACGGCCACTTCGACGTGGTTCCGCCGGGGGAGGGCTGGACGGTCGACCCGTTCGCGGGCGTGGTGCGCGACGGGCGCATCTACGGGAGGGGCGCCTCGGACATGAAGTCGGGAATCGCCGCCGCCGTCTTCGCGGTCGAAGCTCTGCGGCGGGCCGGCGCCGAACTCGAGGGAGCCATCGACATCAGCGCCACCGTCGACGAGGAGAGCGGCGGTTTCGCCGGCGTGGCGCACCTGTGCGAAGCCGGGATCATCTCGAGCGACCACACCAGCTACGCCATCATCCCCGAGCCGTTCGGGCCCGCCCGTGTGTGTCTGGGACACCGGGGCGTATACTGGTTCGACATCATCGCGCACGGGCGCGTGGCGCACGGCAGCATGAGCCATCTCGGGCGCAGCGCCATCGAGGACATGGGCGCCCTCCTGGAAGCCGTCCGGACCCGGCTCGTCCCCGAGCTCGCAACCCGCATTTCAGCGCTGCCCATCGTGCCGGAGCCCTCCCGGCGCCCTTCTCTCAACGTCAACGCGATCGCCGGCGGCCAGGCCGGCGAGGGAACCCAGTCGCCCTGTGTGGCCGACCGCTGCGTCGCCACCTTCGACCGCCGCTTCATCCCCGAGGAACCCTTCGAACAGGTCCGCGGCGAAATCGCGCGCCTGGTCGGATCGGTGGAGGACGACGACCCCGGACGCCGTTTCACGATCGAGGAGCTCATGGTGGTCCACCCGACCGCCGCGCCGCCCGCATCGCCGCTCGTGGCCGCCGTGAGCCGCGCGGTGGAAACGGTAGGCGGCCGCCCCGCGGAGCTCGTGGCCAGTCCCGGGACCTACGACCAGAAGCACTTCGCCCGCATCGCCGGCATCGAGCACTGCGTAGCCTACGGGCCGGGGCCGCTCGAGGAGGCCCACCAGCCGGACGAATCCTGCTCCGTCGACGACCTCGTGGCGAGCACGCAGGTGCTGGCGCTGGCGGCGCTGGAGCTCGTGGGCTCCGGGTAGGCCGCTCGTCGTCCGAGGGGGGTCAGCCTGGTTCCCGGGCTCGCTCCTCCACTGCTGCAGCAGCGGTCGGATCGGGCTCGGAATGTGGGCGGATTGAGCCGGAGTTGGTTCGCGTACGTCGGGAGCGATACCGGGGAAAGCCGTCCAGCGACAAAACGCGTCGCATCAGCTCCGCCTGACCCGATATGCCCTGCTTGCGGAAGATCCGGTTGAGGTGCCAGCGGACGGTGCCTTCGCTGCGCCCCGTGCGCACGGCGATGTCGCGCACGCGTTCCCCGGCAGCCACCATCGTCGCCAACTGGCTCTCGGCGGGTGTGAGGCCCAGGGCCGCCCGCACGACTTCGACGTCGATCCTGGGCTGGCTTTCAGGGTCGGCGACCAACACGACTACGGCCACCTGCTGCGGCCCGGGTTTCCGCTGGTGCGCGGACACGGGGACGATATGGACCACCAGCCGGGTTGGAACCGACGATCGCGCGATGGTCATCGAGCCGGACGACCCGGGGCCGCCCGGGGAGGGAGCCGCACGCGCCAGCAATCGCTGCAGCTCCCTGTTGTCCCGCGACGCCGTGGCGCTCAGGAGGCCATCCACACCGCACAGACCCTCGTCGCGCCGCAGGAGGCGGCGCGCCCGATCGTTCGCCGCCACGATCCGCCCCTGCCGATTCAGTTGGATGACGCCGAAGCGGCTGCCCGCGAGCAGCGCGGAGCGTGAACTGCTCGGCGCGGGCCCGTACGCAGTGTCGCCTGAGTCGGAGTCCTGGGCCTGGGTCATGGCAAGCACCTCGCCCCACGGCAGGAGTGCGATCCCGCGGGCAGGGTCTCGAGGCCCCGCAGGCCGCCTGGGCAGCATCTCGAACGTGATCCGCCCAATTCTGAACATCCCCTTAATCTAGCGAGATTAGTATGTCCAACGTGTGTTCAAATGTGCTATTATCATGTTGATATCATGATACATGGGTAAATTTATCACGAATGCCCCGGACCGGCACCCAACCGCGAACCCGGAATCGCCGCCGGACCAGCGCCGCGCGGGTGGCGGTGCATGAGCAGGGAAGGGAGAGCCCGTGGCCGACGTCAACGAACTCAGACGCGAGAACAGGGCATTGCGGGACCGGTTCGTTCGGCTGAGCAGCGCCGTCCTGCGCATCAACTCAAGCCTCGACCTGGCCATCGTGCTGCAGGAGGTCGTCGACAGCGCCCGCGCGCTGACCGCCGCCCGCCTGGGCGTAATTACGACGATCGACAAGCAGGGGCAGCTTCGGGACTTCCTGACCTCCGGCTTCGCCCTCGACAAGCAGCGGACGATGACGGCGTGGCCCGACGGGCTGCGGCTCTTCGAGCATCTTCGGGACCATCGGGAGCCATTTCGGCTCTCGGATTTCCCCGGTCACCTCAGGTCGCGCGGCTTCCGCCCGGCTCCGTGGGTTCCGAGAACGATGCAGGGAGCTCCGATGTACCACCGGGGCGAACATCTCGGTCACTTCTTCCTCGGAGAGAAGGAGGACGGCGAGGCGTTCACGGCTGGCGACGAGGAGATCCTGACCCTCTTCGCCTCGCAGGCGGCCACGGCGATCGCGAACGCTCGCGCGCACCGCGAGGTCGAGCGGGCGCGCGCCGACCTGGAGGCCCTCGTGGAAACCGCGCCGGTGGGCGTAGTGGTGTTCGACGCCAGGACGGGTCGTATGGTGTCGGTCAACCGGGACGTGGAGCGGATCGTCGAGGGTATCCGTACTCCCGGCTGTCCGCCGGAGCAGCTTCTGGAAGCGATGACGTGCCGGAACGGGGATGGACGGGAGTTCTCCCTCGCAGAGCTCTCCCTGGCCGCGCAGTTCGAGACCGACACCGCGGTGCGTGCCGAGAAGATCGAGCTCTCGGTGCCCGACGGCCGGCGCGTCCGCACGCTCATCAACGCGACACCGATCCCTGCCGAGTCGGGGGAGGTCGTCTCGGTAGTTGTGACCATGCAGGACCTGGCACCGCTCGACGAACTGGGACGGCAGCGGGCGGAGTTCCTCCGCATGGTCGGCCACGAGCTCCGTGCCCCGCTCACGTCCATCAAGGGTTCGGCCGCAACCGTTCTCGAGGCCTCTCCGGTTCCGTCCCGGGCCGAGATGCTCCAGTTCTTTCGCCTCATCAACGGCCAGGCCAACCACATGAGGGGCCTCATCGCCAACCTGCTTGACGCGGGGAGCATCGAGGCAGGCACGCTCACCGTGGCACCCGAGCCCGCCAACGTGGCCTCGCTCGTGGAACAGGCCCGGACGACCTTCCTGAGCGGCGGCGGCCGACACCCCGTCCTCATCGACCTCCCGCCGGACCTTCCGTGGGCGATGGCCGACCCCGAGCGAATCGTACAGGTGCTCATCAACCTCTTCTCCAACGCGGGGCGCCACGCCCCGGAGTCGTCCCCGATCCAGGTGGGGGCGGTGCGCGACGGCACGCACCTCGCAGTCTCGGTCTCGGACCAGGGACGGGGGATTGCACCCGAGCAGCTCCCGCACCTCTTCCGGAAGCGCGTCGACCTTGCGGGAGGCCCCGGGCTGGACCTGACGATCTGCAAGGGCCTCGTGGAAGCACATGGCGGACGTATTCGCGCCGAGAGCGGAGGCCCCGGGCTGGGCGCGCGCTTCACCTTTACCCTCCCCGTGGCCGTTGAGCCCGCGGTCGCTTCCCCGCAGAGCCAGAGGCAACTGACCTCTGAAGGGCACGAGCCCACGCGCGTACTCGTGGTCGACGACGACCCGCTGACGCTGCGCCTTGTGCGCGACGCTCTCGCGACGGCGGGTTACGCTTCGGTGATGACGGGTGACCCGCAGGAGCTGTCGCGCCTGATCCGGACCGAGCAGCCCGAGCTTGTCGTCCTTGACCTGATGCTGCCCGGCACGGACGGCATCGAATTGATGGAGCGGATCCCGGAGCTCGCAGACCTGCCGGTCATCATCATCTCCGGCTACCGCGGGGACGAAACCATCGCGAAGGCGCTGGAACTCGGCGCGGCCGACTACATCGTCAAGCCTTTTTCGGCAACGGAGCTGGTGGCCAGGGTACGGGCGGCGCTGCGACGGCAGACCGTGCCCGAGTCGTTCGAGTTGGACGAGCTCCGCATCCACTACGGCCAGCACCGGGTGACCCTGGCGGGTCGCGCGGTGAAGGTGACGGCCACGGAGTACATGGTGCTGCGCGTGCTCGCGCGCAACGCGGGGCGGGTGACGACCTACGCGATGCTGCTGCGCCAGGTGTGGGGTCGGCGCGGCGGAGGCAACCTGGGGCCGGTGCGCACGATCGTGAAAAAGCTCCGCAGGAAGCTCGGCGACGACGCGGCCGAGCCAGCCTACATCCTCACGCAGCGCGGCGTCGGCTACCGCATGCCCGGGCCGGGCACCCGGGAAACCGGTTGAGGCTCCGGCAGATCGCAAGCGCCTGCCGGAGCCTCAACCTTCCATCCCTTTTACCGTAGCTTGATCCTTCCCCGGATACCCACCGAGTGCCGGGCTCCCTCGAGCCCGCTCTCGCGCCGCGTGCCTTCGACGCGCAGCCCGACGCCCGAGCCGAGGTCGTAGCGTACGCCGCTCGAGAAGGCGCGCACCCCGCTCTCGCCGAGGTAGAAGCCGCTGTAGGGCGTCCCCTGCAAGCCGGCGATGCCGTAGGCCACCTCGCCGTCCACGTTGGCGCCCATGCCCGGATGGTGGCCGCCCACCGCATCCGAGACGCCGCGCTCCCAGAGCTGGTTCACCCCGCTCGCGTGGTCGCCGTACGAAGGCGCCACCCGGATCTGCAGCCCCTGGCCGCGGGCCGCAGGATCGAACATGAGCGTGCCGCCGAGACCCCATTCCTCGTAGCCGTCGCGCGCCGAGATCACGAACCGGCCGCGGCCCTCCGCGGTCACGCCCAGCTCCGAGTTCGTGTAGCGGAGCCCGCCGCCGACTTCCGCGCTGGTGCCGTTCACGCCGTCGCCGTCGTCGTAGCGCATCCCGCCCTCGAGCACGAACGCCATCTCGCTGTCGGTGTCGGTGCGGAAGTTCTGAGTCAACTCCAGGGCAAGCTTGCCGCGCTGCATCTCGAGCGTCACTTCCTCGATCTGCTCGCTGCCGTCGACCGTGACCTCGCCGTACCAGCCCTCGGCCTTGATGCGCACGCCGGCCGCGCCGCGCGTGAACAGTTGATAGCTGGCGCCGCCCGCCCCCGTCAGCATGCTCGCAGGGCTGGTGCGGAGCCCCTCGCGCTCGTCGTCGACCTCGATGTCGCCCCGGCCGAGCCCGGCCGAACCCCACACCGAGGCGCCGCCCGCGCCGGAGAACCACGCCATGTAGGGGTGCACGCTGGTCATGGTGGCGCCGTAGGTGCCCCTCACCGGGCTGGCGCCGGTCTTGTCGGTGAAGTCGAAGGAGCCCGAGTTGTACGAGCCCGCGACACCCGCCAGGATGTCCGGCCCCACGCGCACGTCCAGGCCGGCGTGGGCGCTCACCATGTTGCCCTTCCAGTCGAGGGCGCTCTGGCCGGGTTCGCCGAGGTGGTGGTACTCGCCTGCGCCCCAGCTCCCCAGCTGCGTGCCCGTGGCGGACTGCTGCTGCGCGTCGGAGGCGCCCAAGGGCATCTGGAATGAAGTGCCGCCGAAGAGGGCGGCCAGGCCGGCCTGGTCGCCCTGCGCGAGGCCGAGGCCGCCCGCGTCCGGGGCGGACAGGCTCGCCGCCATCGACGAGAGCCCGTTCGTCTCCACGCGCCGCTGCATGCCCATCCCGCTGGCCACCGCGTCCACGCGGCGGGCGATCGCCGAGACCGTGCTCGACGTCATCGCCGCGGCCACATGCGGCAGCACGCGCGTGTTCAGCCGTCCCGCCCGCCCGACGGGGTCGTCCGTTTCTGCCGAAGCGCTCGCCGACGGCGCGCCGGCGCCCACCCGGTTGATCGCCGAGACGCGGTAGTGGCGCTTGCTCCCCGGCAGCAGGCCGGTGTGCGAGAACGCGGTGGCCCTGGACCCGGTGTTGACGACCAGATCCGTCCACGCGGTGCCGTTCTCCGACACCTCGACGCGGTAGCCGGTGACCGGGGCGCCGCCGTCGTAGGCGGGCGCGGCCCAGAACAGGTCGATCCGGGTGGGCGAGATATCGGTGGCGACCAGCCCGGTGGGCGCGTCGGGCACGGTCGCGTCGGTAATGGCGCTCACCGCCCGCGACGCGCGGCCCTCGCCGATCCGGTTGATCGCCGAGACGCGGTAGTGGCGCCTGGTGGCCGGCGCCAGATCCGCGTGCACGTAGGTCGTGCGCGTGTTGCGCGTGTTGGCCACCAGGTCATCCCAGCGGACGCCGCCGTCTTCGGACACCTCGATGCGGTAGCCGGTGATGTTCGCGCCCCCGTCTCTCGTGGGCGCCAGCCAGGAAAGCTCGATCCGCGAGGTGCCGTCGGCCTCCGCGTCGAGACTCCGGGGCGAGCCCGGCACGGTGGCCTCGGTCGTCGCGCGCTCGACGTTCGAAAACGGCCCGGTCCCCGCGGTGTTGATCGCGGCAACCCGGTAGTGCCGCGTGGTCGCGGGCTGGAGGTTCACGTCGGAGAACGTCGTCCCCGTGGAGTTCGTGTTGCGGCGGACGATCCGCCAGGTCCTGCGCTCGTCGTCGGAGGCCTCGATCCGGTAGCCGAGGATCGGCGCGCCGCCGGTGTTGCGGGGCGCGCTCCACGACAGGTCGATGCGCGAGGTGCCCACCGCCCGGGCCGTCAGCCCGAGCGGCGCCCCGGGGGCTTCCGCGTACGTGCTCGTGCTCGTTTCGAACGACCACTGGCCGGCTCCCCTGATGCCGTTGATCACGTTGATCGCCGCCACTCGGTACCGGTATGTGGTCGCCGGCTGGAGGCCCGTGTCCGTGAAGGTGGTCGCCGTCGGACCCGTGTTGCGAGGGATCGTGATCCAGGCTCCGTCGGGGCCGCGCCGCTGGATGGTGTAGCCGGTGATCGAGCTCCCGCCGTCGCTGGCTGGCGCCTCCCAGGCGAGGGTGATGCTGGTCGGCCCGGCCCCGCGCGCGCGCAGATTCCGGGGCTGGTCTGGCCGTGCGGCGCGGGTGGTGCCCCTGACCACGTTCGAGGGGTCCCCGTGCCCCTGGGCGTTGATCGCGCGCACCCGATAGAACCGGGTCGTGTTGGGGGCGAGACCGGTGTGCGTGTAGGTGATGGCCGTGCTGCCGGTGTTGAACTCCTGGGGGATCCATGGGTCGCCGCCGGTCAAGGACCTCTCGATCCGGTAGCCGGTGATCGGGCTCCCTCCGTTCGAGGCCGGGGCCCTCCAGGTGAGGGGGATCTGGTCTGTTCCCGGCAGACCGTTCAATCTCAGGCTCGTGGGCGCGCCCGGAACGGTGAGATCGTCGGTGGTCGCGTGGGCGACGTTCGACCAGTCGCTCGTGCCCGCCGCGCTGATCGCCGCGACGCGGTAGTAGCGCGTGGTGGCGGGTGACAGACCGTCATCGATGTGCCTCGTCGTCGTCGAACCCGTGTTGGCCTCGAGAGTCCGCCATCTGCCGGTGCTCGTGCTCGACCACTCGATCCGGTAGCCGGTCACCGGGGACGTTCCGCTGGACGATGGCCGCGTCCAGTCCAACTCGATGACCGATATCCCTCGGGCCCGGGCCGTCAATTGCCTGGGCGCATCCGGCACGTCCAGCGGGGTTATGTCGCCGTCGATGTTCGAGGGGACTCCCGTGGCGAAGGAGTTGATCGCCGAGACCCGGTAGTACCGGGTTTCGTTCGGCGCGAGGCTCGTGTCCTGGTAGGTCCTGAGCGTGTTGCCCGTGTTGGCCACGAGATCGCTCCATACGCCGGTTTGCGTGCTCGACCACTCGATCCGATACCCGATGATCGCGCTGCTGCCGGGACTCAGCGGGGCGCTCCAGCTCAGCTCGATCGTCGAGGAACCGATGGCGGTCGCGGTCAGCGCGCGGGGCGGCCCCGGCGGCGTGCCCGTTGACGTGGTGGCGTTCACCGCGGACGTCCAGGGCCCGAAGCCGGTGGCGTTCCTCGCCCTGACCCGGTAGTGGCGGGTCGTGCCCGCGGAGAGACTCGCGTGCTGGAACGAGGTCAGGCCCGTGGTCGTCAGCAGCGTCCACGGCGCGACGCCATTTGTCGACATTTCGACCTGATATTCGATGATCGCGCTCGCGCCGATCGAGGCCGGTGCATCCCAGTCGAGGTCGATGATGGTGGAACCGGCGGCCGTCGCCGTCAGATTGCGGGGTACGCCCGGTATCCCGGTCGCCACCGTGGTGGCGTGCGTGAACGCCGGGGGCCCGAGGGTGTTGTCGGAGTACAACGCCCTGACCCGGTAGTGGCGGGTGACGCCTGCCGTGAGACCCGTATGCTGGTACTCGGTCGCAGTCGTGTTCGGCAGCTGCGTCCAGCTGACGCCGACATTCGCTGACACGTCCACCCGGTAACCCGCGATCGTATTCCCCCCGGTCGAGGACGGTGCGTCCCAGTCGAGGTTGATGATGGTAGGCCCGAAGGGGACCGCCGTCAGATTGAGGGGTGCACCCGCTGTCCCCGTGCTCCCCGGTGTGGTGATGCCCGGGATCACGTTCGAGGGGCTTCCCGTCCCCTCGGCGTTGATCGCGGCGACGCGATAGTACAAGGTGGTGCCTGGATCGCGACCGTGATGCGTGTAGCTGTTGGTCACGCCAGTGGTGGCGATAGTGATCCAGCCCGTGGAGCCGTTGGGGGACGCCTGGATCCGGTAGCCGGTGATCGGACTCCCGCCGTCCGAGGTCGGTGCCTCCCAGACGAGAAAGATGGCGGTGGAGCCGAGGTCGGTCGCGCTCGTTATCGTCGGCGCACCAGGTACCGTGATCTGCTGAACCGGAGCCGCGACGGCGGCCGCTGGGGACGGCACCCACCACGCCACGGCGGCGGCGACCATGAGAAAGCGGGCCGGTCGGCCCAGTCTGTTCCGAATCATCCTGCCGCCTCCTTGTGCGGTGGGAAAGTCGTGTGCGTGCCTGTGTGTGAATCCATCTCAAGGGGGGGTTGGCCGGCCGTCGGTCCCCGTGGCCCCGTCATCGCCGCCACGCCGCCGCGTCCGGTAGTCCGCGGCTGAACAGGACCTCGAGCCCCGGCCCCCCCGCGGACTGCTCCGCCGCGTCCATCGCGGCCCGCGCCGGGAGCGGCACCTCACGCAAGATGCCCCGGACACGGCCGGTGCCCGGATCGCGCAGGATGGTCATCGGGAGATCGCTGTCGTCGCCCAAGGCGAACGATCCGCCGGGGCCGGCGAGCGTGATGCCGGCGAGCTCGCCGGCCCAGCCGGGCTCCGCTGGGAGGACGAACGCGAAGCCGGACCCGCCGTCGCCGTCGGCTGTCCGGGGCATCGCAAAGCGGAGCGAGAAGAGCTCGGTACCGCGCGCGGGCCGGCCGGTCAGCGTGTACGCGCCGGCCGAGTCCGGGAGCGCCTGCGGCGCCTCGACGACGAAGACCGGATTGAGGAACGGCGCGCCGTCGGCCCCGGTCCCGCCCCACAGGAGGAGCGACGTCGCGGACGCGGCGACCGCCGCCCCCACCGCCGCACGCGCCTCGAACAGCCGGTAACGGAGCGCGTTGGCGAAGTGGTAGTCGCTGATCCCGTCGGGAGGGCCGCAGTACGACATCAGGTCCGGGGTCTCCGGGCGCACCAGTTCGCCGCGCGCGAAGTCGTAGCCCCAGGCCCCCACCGATCCGTCCGGGTACGGGAACGACGGGTCCGGGTCGCCCGCGCCTCCGCACGGCGCGTGATGGAGACTCAGGTTGTGGCCGAGTTCGTGCGCGATCGTGCCCGGCCGGGCGATCGAGAAGCCCGCCCGTCCGGGGACGAACGCCGCCCCGGAGGGCCCCGTCACCGGGCCCGCCATCGTGCCCAGGTAGTGGCCGCCCCCGCCCTCCAGCACGCGGATCGCCTCCGTCTCCTCCATCAGGCGGCGGGCGTCGTTGCTCGAGCTCAGCACGGGCTCGTGCGCCGTCAGCTCGAGCGGTCCCACCGGGAGCAGCGCGCGCACGTCCGCGAGCAGCGCATCGCCCTCCGGATCCGTCGCCATCCCCCGTACCGCGTCGAGGATCGAGGAGTCCGGCGCCTGCGTCCACAGGAACGGTACGACCGTCAGCTCGAGCGGCGGCAGGGCCCGCACGTCGACCGCCAGCCGCCCAGTCGCGGGAATCCGCCGCGCGACGCCCAGCGCGGGGTCCAGCGTCCCGTCCGGGTCGACTTCGATCACCATCTCGAGGCCGGGGCGCACCACGCTCCCCGGAATGGCGGCGCTGACCGACGTGGCGAGCGAGCCCTCGTCGACCTTTGTCGGGATCGCCCCGGACTTGCCCGGAACATGCTCCACGTGCGTCTCCCGGCCGTCGGCGAAGAACCGGGCCCGGACCGGCGGAACGCCCCCGCCCGCGGCCCGCGCCGCCGTCGGGAACACGCGCAGCAGCGCCCGCTTGCCCGCGACTAGCGGGACCGGGAACGCGCGCGACTGCACCGCCTGCACCAGATACGCCGCCGGCGCTTCCCCTACGGCGCAGGAGACGACGCGGCGCGTGTGGATCCGGTCGAGCCAGACCGCGAAGGCGAGGTCCGCAGGCGCACACAACGCCGTGCCCTCGGCCAGGAGCCGCTCGAGCCGGCTGAGCGATGTCAGTTCGGCGGGGAGCGGGCCCGACATCCGGGGGTTGCCCGTGAGCCCCAGTCCGCGCAGGCTTGCGAGGCCGCCGAGTTCGGGCGGGAGCCGGCCGGACAGGTCGTTGTTCTCGACGCGCAGCTCCTCCAGCGCCGGGAGGTCGCCGAGTTCGGGCGGGAGCCGACCGGAGAGTGCGTTGCCATCGAGCACCAGGTACCTGAGGCCGGGCAGGCCGCTGAGTTCGGGCGGAATTGAGCCCGACAGCCCGTTGTCGCTGAGCCGCAGGTACTCCAGGTGCTCCAGCTCGCCGAGTTCGGGCGGGAGCCGGCCGGACAGCGCGTTTTCCCGGAGCCACAGCCCGATCACTCGCCTCTGGTCGTCCACCTCGACCCCGCGCCACTCCTCGAGCGGCGCGTCGGTGAGCCAGTTCCTTGAGTCGATCCAGTCGCGCCCGCCCGTCGCGGCGTGGAACATCTCGAGGATCTCCCGGTCCGTGGCGGGCGCGCACTCCGCCCCGGTGTCCCCCAGGACCGCGATGGCGTCCAGCCATCCCCGAAACGCCTCGTCTGCCGGGGCGCACAGCTCCGTGCCGGCGTAGTCCAGCTCGCGCAACGACAGGCCGAGCAGGGTTCGAGGCAACCGCCCGGACAGCGCGTTGTCGCCGACGCGAAGCGCCGTCATTGCCGTCAGGTCGCCCAGGCCCGCCGGTAGCCACCCCGCGAGTCCGTTGCCGGCCAGGTCGAGGGTCGCGACTCGGCCCAGGGAGTCGGTCTCGACTCCGCGCCACCCCGCGAGCGCCACGCCGCCCAGCCAACCCTCGGAGTCGGTCCAGCCCTCGCCGCCCGCCGCCGCGTGCAGCGCCGCCAGCGCCGCCCGGTCCGACTCGTTGCAGAACGGGCTTCCCCCGAGATCCCCGATCCCGTCCAGCCACGCGAGGAATCCGGTCGTGCCCGGCGCGCAGAGACCGTCGTTCCGCTCGAAACGGAAACGCACCAGCCCGCCAATCCGCAGGAGACTCCGCGGGAGCGCGCCCGTCAGCGCGTTCCCATCGAGATACAGGAACTCCAGGCGCCTGAGACCGCCCAACTCCGGCGGGACCGGACCCTCGAGCGCGTTGCCGCCCAGGGACAGCCCCCTCAGGTGCGCGAAACTCCCCAGTTCCGGCGGGATCGCACCCTCGAACCGATTGCCGTCGAGCCACAGCCCTTCCAGACCGGCGAGATTCCCCAGTTCCGGCGGAATCGGACCCGCCAGCGCGTTGCCGCTCAGGCTTAGCGACGTCAG
The DNA here is from genome assembly GCA_002238605.1 of BD2-11 clade cluster bacterium bin43. Classification (GTDB taxonomy): domain Bacteria; phylum Gemmatimonadota; class Gemmatimonadetes; order Longimicrobiales; family Gaopeijiaceae; genus BD2-11. Next base: position 29,221 of record MPMR01000036.1, read on the forward strand.
ACGCGCGAGATTCCCCAACTCCGGCGGGATCGGACCCTCGAGTCGGTTGCCGTCGAGCCACAGCTCCTCCAGAGCGGCGAGACTCCCCAGTTCCGGCGGAATCGGACCCGTCAGCGCGTTGGCGCGCAGATTCAGTGACGTCAGGCCCGCGAGACGCCCCAGTTCCGGCGGGATCGTGCCCCGCAGGCCGTGCGACACCCACTCCCCGGTCTCCCCATCCCGGCGGCCGCCGAGGTCCAGGCGGGCGACCCGGCCGAACGCGTCCGTCTCCACCCCGCGCCACTCCTCCAGCGGCCCGTTGGTCAGCCAGTTCCCGTCGTCGGCCCAGTTCGGACCGTCCGTCGCCGCGTGGAGCGCGGCCAGCGCCGCCCGGTCGCCACTCTCCACCGCCACCGTCACCGTCGCCGTGCCCGCGACCGCGCCGACCGTCGCCGCGACCGTGGTCGTCCCGTTGCCGGCCGCCGCCACCAGCCCCGACCCGCCGACCGTCGCGACTTCGGGACGCACGCTCGTCCAGATCACCGCCACCCCGGGCATCGACCGCCCGCTGCCGTCGAGCACGCGCGCATTCAGTTGCACGGTCGCGTCCGGCGCCGTAAGCGAAGCGGCCGCGGGCGTGACCGTCACGCTGGCCACGCGGAGCGTGTCGGACGGAGGACGCGTGGCGTCGTCGCCGCACCCCGACGCCCACGCCGCAACCGCGCAGATCGCCAACAACGGGACGCGAATCCGTGTGCGGTCGTTCGGGGCGCCGTCGCTCTCTCGTTCCATGCCCGCGGGATGATTCGGCCCCGGCTCCGCGACGGGCTCGGGGTTCGTTCGGCGGACCGACCGGGACCGGGTTGTTGTCGCCATTGTTGAATACGTCTGCCTGGCCAACTGCTTCGACATTTGCAGGACGACTCGCTGCAACGCTTCCGCTGTTCGTCATTGCCGCCCAAGGAACATCGAGTGAGTTGGCGCCATTATCGGTATCACGTTCCGCGTTGACACCGGCCGCCGTTTTGACTTCGACGACCTTGGCGTACGGGAGCAACAACTGTGGACTGTACCACCCAGTCCGACTCCTCCCGGTCATCACGGAGCGAACCCCCCGCCCGGCGAACCGGACGGGGGGTTGCTGCTGCCATCGGTCAGGCCGATGGGGTTGGAGGGTTGGTTAGCTATCGACTAATGGCTGCCGGGGTGTGCTTCGTCCATGCGCCGCTCCCGGTCACCCTGGTATCGACGCGAACGTGGGTCACGGCCTTCAGCATAGGCGCGGTGATATCGTAAGTGGCAACACCGTCATCGTCAGGCCATGTGCCGGTGGCGGTGTTAGCCGGAAGGTTGATGTCAAATCCGACACCGTCCGCCGGCTGCTCAGGCCAGCTCCACTTGCCCCAGCCGGTTGTTCCCTTGTCGCTTTCTGCCGTGGCCCTCTCTACGTCAGGTTGCTCAGGGCTGGCGGCGGGGAAGACGAGCCATTCCCATGTGGTCTCTGTGGCGTTGACCGGGACATATAGGGCGATTCGGTGCGTCAACCCCGGGCTACCCTGTCCAGACCAAGTAGCCGTGAGGGAGTGTACCTCTGGATCGTCTGCGGTGCCCGCGCCCGTGACCGTGACACCCGCCTCGAGGCCCGTGACAGCCGATGCCACAGCGGCAAGCTCCACAGGGGCACTGGTGGCTGCGGCGGCGTCGACTGCTCCGTCGTTACCTGTCACTACGACTCCGACCGTAACGTCGACGTCACCGTAGTTGGCAAGGTCCTCGGCAGCAATGGTGTACGTGGTCGTCCGCTTGTGCGTTACGGTGGTACCGTCGGCCACGCCGGTCCGTTCGGTTCGGTCCGCTTCGGCCGGCAAGGTCTCGAGGCCGGCAGTAGGGGTGGTCCCGGCTTCCAAGGTGATCGCAGCAGCGCTTGCAACGGAGTACGAGTCGTCGGTGGCGTCGGAAGCGTTTCTGGTATCGTACTCCCACTTCACCTCGATGACGTTCGTAGGCTCTCCCTTGACAAGAGCGAAATCACGGTCGGCGAGCGCCGGTGCAATGGCGGGGTCCGTGTCGGCGGTTTCAACGTCGTCCTCTAGCACCCCACGCTTGACGCTCGTGATTCGGGGTTGGACGCTATATCCCTGGAAAGTGCCGAACTGCAAGGTCTGGCCGGGAATGACGGCGATCGAACCGTCGGGTCTGGTTGCCGGCGGATCGAACCAGACATACATCTCCGAATTCTTCAGATTCCGCCAGTTAGGGTCGTTCAGATCAGCGGCGGTGGTCTCCCGAGGCTCCGCGGTGAGGAAGACGGTGCCGCTAAGGGTGGGCACGAAGACGCTGAACGTCCCGGTCTCCGTGGTTGTCACCTCATCCAGTTTGGCCCCGAGCTGGTCCCTCGCCGTGACCGTAACCTCGCTCCGGGGCATGCCGCCTCCCGGAGCGGTCACTCTGCCAACAATCTCGGTGGCCTTGCGGCCTTCGAAGTTTGCGGTCGGGTTCGACCCGGCGATGGCGGCGACGGGGGATTCCTCGGGCAGGAAGTGATAGCCGTCCTTCGTCGCAGTCACGGTGACGAGTGGGTCATTGAATGGCTGGGTTGCGACAATCGCCGTGTAGCTGCCGTCGTCTTCCGTCGTGAGCTTCCCTGATCCCTGCCCTGATCCGGCGTTGAGCGGGGCACTACCGTCCACCCGGATCTCCACGCCCTTGATCCCTGCGCCGGTGCCGCTTTCCGTGACCATGCCGGTGATCGCGACGGTGTTGTTCGCGCCACTGAGGGTGAAGTTGTGTTGCTTCACCGTGTTCGCTTCGAACGTGGGGACCTCGGTATCTGCGTTGTTGGTGGAATCCGCCTTGGCCGCCGGATATCCCGCCCTCTCCGTATTCACGAAGAGCTGCCCCCGCACGCGGGAGATGCCGGACACGATGTAGCGGCCCAGGTCGTCGGTCGTGGCCGTCTGGCCGTTCACGGTCACGGTCACGTTCTCGAGGCCGAACCCGTCGGCGTTCCGAACGAACCCGTAGAGGGTGGCCGTTGACGGCGTGACAACGAGATCGACGTCGCTTTCGAGGGGGCTGAGCGCGCCGGCCGCCGCCGCGTCGCCCACCATCGCCCTCCATCCATCCGGAAGACCGAGCTCGTAGGCGCCGGCCGCCATGGTTCCGAAGTCGTGGTCCCTGCGCTCGTCGATCTCTGTCGTCGGGTCGTCGCTCTTCGCGGTCGTGAAGGACCGTCCGACGCCCGCGAGATTCTTGCCCTCGACCGGCTCCAGGCTGACCGTGACCTCCGACTCATGCGTGCTGCTGGGGTCGGACGAATGGAACCCGGCGCCCGACTTCCTGACTCTCATCTTCGACACGTTCGCGCTTACATCGTGCGTGGTGACCACCGCGAACGAACCGCACTTGCCGAAGTCCTGGCCGGTGGGCTCGGTCTCCGTCAGCGGACAGAGCGTCACCGTGTGCCCCCAGCCGCCCATCGCGCCGAACGCACCGCCCATCACGCCGTTCTCGGCCATGTTCCGGTAGGTGTCAAGCCCGTGGAGGTCAAGCAGCATGTAGCCGTCCCTGGCGGTCGCATGAACGACGATGTCCAGGTCCGCCGGCAGGTGGGCGAAGGTGTATGCGCCCCTGCTGCCGCTCGTGTTCGCCCTGGAGTCCCAATCGTCGTTCGAGATCGGACTGGTGAACCTGCCGTCGTTCCCGCTCGCCTGCCGGACCTCGAGATCGACCAGCTCGGCTGCCCTGACGTCGCCACCCAGGACGCTGCCCGTGTAGCCGCGGACCTGGTCGCGCTCGTGGTGCACGTAGACCTTCAGCGTCTGGGTCGTGTAGGTCACCACGACCGGAGTGGCGTCCTGGTTGCCCGCCAACTTGAGTCCAGTGTGCGTGTACATGCCGCCGGACGCCTCGTACATCTCGCCGCCGTCCAGCTCGTCGTCCTGGTCGTCGGCGACCGTGATGGTGAAGGTCGCGGGGAGTTCGTCGGCTGCCACAGCCGATTTCCAGGCTCCCATGCCGTTGTCATCCAGCATCTCCGGTGCTGCCCCGACCACTTCCTCGCCGTGCATGACGCTGATCTCCCAGCCAGCGAGTGCTTCGCCGCCACCGTATTCGGTCATGACCGTGGCGCCGCTGATGTTCACGTCAACGTTCAGGTTGACGATGTCGGCGTCGTTGAGAACCGCAGGCGGATCCGCGCCCGCCGCCGGATGCACAAACGACTGCGGATCCCACGTCACGGCCTGCATCTCGGCCGTCGGATCCACGAAGTAGTCGTCCGCAGCAACCATCATGTGAACCGTGTTGTCGCTGGCGCCGGCACGCGCAACCTTGATCGACGCATAGACGCCGGCCTCGCTGGCCTTGGTCTCCCCGCTGCCGACCATGGCGTTGTTCGCCCCGTAGAACGTCACGCTGGCGCCGGGAATCGGATCGCCGCGATACCCGCCGCCCTTCAGCGTGACCGCGACGTTGATCGTCGTGTGTGTGATGTCGAACGGAACGGCCTGCGTCTTTTGCTCACCGACGTCGAGGTCGAAGGCGTAACCCACCCCCGGTCCGCCGTACTTGACATCGTTTTCCGCGAGCGCGGCTGCAACCGTGGCGTCGATCGGCACGACCAGCTGGTAGGAGCCGGCACGCAGACCCGGGAACATGAACGAGCCATCCGGCCCGGTCGCGCTCAGCCGCTGGTCATTGACGCCCGGGCCCACCAGCGCCACCGGAATACCAGGTGCCGGCAACGGGTGCTCGCCCGCGTCCATCATGTCGTTCTTGTCCAGTTCGTCGAAGAACAGCATTCCCGAGACGCTCGCCGTGGTGGCGTGCGCGCCCTCGAAGTTCACGATCACCGACTCGTCGTCGCCAACCATCACGCTCGAGCTCATCGCATCGAACACGTAGGCATCGCCCGCGACCGCGACCGTGACCGTGTAGTCGCCGGCCGCCAGGCCCGCGAAGGCATACTGGCCGCTCGCGTCGGTCATCGTGCTCGCGTCGGCCGCGCCCGAGAGCGTGACCGCGATGTCAGGGAGTCCCATGCCCTCGACGCTCACCCGGCCGCTGATGCCGGAGGTGCGGAGCAGGACGCCGGTGAAGGAAACCGTGCCGGTCTCATCGAGATCCACGCTCACGTCCTGCGACGTGGCCGCGAACTCGTAGTCGCGCGGGTCGAAGTCCATAATGCTGACCGTGTAGTCGCCGGGGCGCAGGTCCTCGAACCGGTACATGCCATCGGCGTCGGTCATCATCGTGTGGCTCTCATCGGACGGACCGCCGGACAGGGTGACCGTAATGCCGGCAAGCCCCTCGCCTTCGATGATCACCTGCCCCTCGACCGCGGAGGTGCGGATGAAGTGGCCTGTGAAGTCGGCGTTGCCGACCTCGCCCACGTCGATCTCTACCTCGACGCTCACCGTCTCGAAGGAGATGTCCTCGGGATAGTCCGAGATCGTGACCGTGTAGGTCCCGGCGCGAAGCCCGGTGAAGGCGAAGCCGCCGCTCATGTCGGTCTCCATGGTCTCGCCCATGGCGTGCTCGCCGCCGAGCGTGACCGTCACGCCAGCCAGCGTCTCGGGCTGACCGTCGCCGCCGCTCATCATGGCGTCTGCCGCAACCACGTTGCCGACCACCGCGGAGGAGCGGACGTACTCGCCGGCGAAGTTGAGTTGGACGTTCTGACCATCGGTCGCGATGGTCGCGGACTGCG
>MPMR01000011.1 GCA_002238605.1 BD2-11 clade cluster bacterium bin43
AGCCGCATCGCGGGAGCGGATCTCCCAGATGTGGCGCGCCAGCGCGTCGTGCCGGCGCCCGCCCTCACCACCCGTGAGCGGGCCGCCCCCCCCCCCCCCCCCCCCCCCCCCCCCCCCCCGCACCCCCCCCCACCCGACAGCGGGCCCCCCCCCAGCCCCCCATCCCCCAGCCACCCCTCCGGCACCTCCCCGAAGCGGAGCGCGGTCCCGTCCGCGAGGATCGCCTCGATGGCCCGCACCCGGTCGGCCATGATGCCGTATCGGATCGACCGCGCCCCCGAGCTGTTGTTCCCGGCCATCCCCCCCAGGGTGGCCCGGCTGGCGGTCGCCACATCCACCGGGTAGAAAAGCCCGTGCGGCGCCAGCCGGCGGTTCAGGTCGTCGAGCACCACGCCGGGCTCGACCCGCACGGTCTTCGCGTCCACGTCCAAGCGGGAGATCCCGCCCAGGTGCTTGCTGGTGTCGACCACCAGCGCCCGCCCCACCGCCTGCCCGCCCTGGGACGTCCCCGCCCCCCGCGGAAGCACCGGCACCCCTTCCTGCGCGGCGATCTCGATCGCGGTCCTCACGTCCTGCACGGTGCGCGGCACCACCACCCCCACCGGCTCGATCTGGTAGATGGAGGCGTCCGTGCTGTAGAGCCCGCGACTCACCGGGTCGAAGAGCACCTCACCCTCCAGCTCGCGCCGCAGCCGGGCCGCGAGAGAGAGATCGCCGATGCGGGGACGGCGCTCAGACATGGGCGTTCCGGGCGCGTCGGGCGATGGCGCCGCCCGTCCGACGGCAGAAGCCGCCAACGGCAGATCCATCGGGCAGGCTGGCGGGCGCGTCGGTCACGTCGACGGCCATGGCCGGTCACGGGCCTGTCGGCGGCCGGGCCGCCCGCATCGGTGGTCAGGCATGGGCGCGCTTCATTAGCTTGCAGGGTTCGTCGCCGGGGGGTCGCCGCATTCTAATCCGTGGCCCTCTCCACGTCACCCGAGAGCGCGCATGACCACACGCAGCGGCCGGCACTTTCTCCAGCTTCCCGGCCCCACCAACGTACCCGAGCGCGTCCGGCGCGCCATGGACCGAGCGGTCATCGACCACCGCGGTCCGGAGTTCGCCGAGCTCACCCTCGCGGTCCTCGAAGACCTGAAACCCGTCTTCAAGACCGACGGCACCGTCTTCGTCTTCCCCTCCTCGGCCACCGGCGCATGGGAGGCGGCCCTGGTGAACACGCTCTCCCCGGGGGACGGCGTCCTGGCCTTCGACCGCGGCTTCTTCGCCGACAAGTGGGCGGAGGTGGCCGCGCGCCTCGGGCTCGACGTCGACCTGGTCCCCGGCGACTGGCGCGCCGGTGTCGAGCCGCAACTGGTCGAGGACAGGCTCCGCCGCGACACGAATGGCCGCATCCGCACGGTGATGGTCGTGCACAACGAGACCTCCACCGGCGTGACCACCAACATCCCCGACATCCGCGCCGCCATCGACGCCGCCGGCCATCCGGCGCTCTTCATGGTCGACACGGTATCCTCGCTCGCGTCCATCGACTTCCGCCACGATGAATGGGGCGTCGACGTGACCGTGACCGGTTCGCAGAAGGGGCTCATGCTCCCGCCCGGCCTCGGCTTCACCGCCGCCAGCGAGCGCGCACTCGCCGCGCGCCCGGCTGCCCGGCTGCCGCACTCCTACTTCAATTGGGATGACCACCTCGCGGCCAACGCCAGCGGCTTCTTCCCCTACACCCCCGCGACTACCCTGCTCTTCGGCCTGCGCGAGTCGCTCGCCATGCTCGCCGAGGAGGGGCTCGACCATGTGTTTTCGCGCCACCGGCGCTTCGCCGAGGCCACGCGAGCCGCGGTCGCCGCCTGGGACCTCGAGTGCTACAGCGTCAACCCGTGCGAGCACTCCAACTCGCTTACCGCCGTCACGCTCCCCGATGGCCACGACGCCAACGCCCTGCGCCAGGTCATCCTCAAGCGCTTCGACATGAGCCTCGGCACCGGTCTCGGCAAGCTCGACGGGCGCGTGTTCCGCATCGGTCACCTGGGAGACCTCAACGAGCTCACGCTCGCCGGCACGTTGGCGGGCGTGGAGATGGGACTGCGGCTTGCGGGAGTGCCCCACAGAAGCGGGGGCGTGAACGCCGCCCTCGACCCTCTCGCGATGACGAGCCAGCATCCCGGGTCAGGATGACTGATACTACGGCCCACTCACCCATGATATCACTTGTATGGAATCATGATACTATGCCTGGCCCAAGAGTGATATCACACACCGGAGAGAGATGATGTCCCGGAAGCACATTCTGGCGCCCGCGCTGATCGCCGTCGCCCTGTCCGCGTGCGCCCCCGGCGACGACACCGGCCCCGTGGAGATCCGCCTCGGACACGTGGGCGCCCCCGAGTCGCTCTACGACATCGTCGCGAACGAATTCGCCGAGCGCGCCAACGAGCGCCTGGGCGAGGCCGGACGCGTCATCGTCTACGGCTCGAGCCAGCTCGGCGGCGACGACGTGCTGCTGCAGAAGCTCAGGCTGGGCACCGTGGAGATGTCGCTGCCGTCCACGGTCATGTCGTCGGTCATCGACGGCTTCGGGCTCTTCGAGATGCCGTACCTGGTGCAGGACCGGGAACATATGAAGCGCATCGAGGAGGAGGTCTTCTGGGAACATCTGGCGCCGCTCGCCGAAGCCGAGGGCTACCGCATCCTCGCGTTGTGGGAGAACGGCTTTCGCCACATCACCAACAACGCACGCCCGATCCGCGGGCCGGAGGATCTCGCGGGCATCAAGCTGCGCACCCCGCGCGGGGTCTGGCGGGTCAAGCTCTTCCAGGCCTACGGCGCCAACCCCACGCCCATGCCCCTGGCCGAGGTCTTCGTGGCGCTGCAGACCGGGGTGATGGACGGACAGGAGAACCCCCTCGCGCAGATTGCCTCGGCCAAGCTGCACGAGGTGCAATCGTATCTGTCGCTCACCGGGCACGTGTACACGCCCGCGTTCGTCACCGTGGGCGAAGCCCGCTGGCAGCGGCTGCCCGAGGAGGTGCGCGCCACCCTGGAGGAGACCGCGCGCGAGATGCAGGCGTTCGTGTACGAGACCGCAGCGCGCATGGACGCGGAGCTGCTGGAGGAGCTGCGCGCCGCCGGCATCGAGGTGAACGAGGCCGACCGGGCGCGCTTCCGCGCCGCCAGCGACGCCATCTACGACGAGTTCGCGGAAGAAGTCGACGGGGGCGGAGAGCTGGTGCGACGGGTGGGGGAGTTGGCGGGCTAGCAGCGAGTCATTATCATGTTTCATGAAATACTCTCATGATAAGCCGCGCAAGCGGCGCGTCGCCGAGCCTGTCCAGGTCTATCTGCGTCCGAGCGAAAAGGAGCGCCTCAAGCGACTGACGGCGGAACTGGACACCACCAAGTCCGATGTGCTGCGGCAAGGGCTGAAGGCCCTGGAGCTCCAGATCTCGGATCCGGAGCATCATCCGGTCCTGAGAATCATCGGGATGGTGTCTTTGCCCGATGACCCGGGGTTCGACATCGCGCGCGAGCACGACGAGTATCTCGCCGCCACGGAGATCGCTTCCTGGTCAGATCATCCGCAGGAGCCGACGCCGGATTCCGAGTGAAGGGCCTCTTCGTCGACACCAGCGCATGGTATCCTCTCGCCAACGACCGGCACCCCGATCATCGGGCCTTCGCCCGGCGTCTGCGCGCCGGGGTCCGGCGGGGCGCGAGAATCGTGACCACCAACATCGTGGTCGCCGAGGCTCACGCGTTGCTGATTGGTCGCGCCGGTCTCCACGCCGCATCCGCCTTTCTCAAAGCGGTTCGCGAAGCTCCGACCCAGGTCGAGTACATCACGCCGGAGCGCGAGGAGGCCGCGATCGGGAACTGGATCGAACGCTTCTCCGATCAGCCCTTCTCTCTCGCGGATGCCGCCAGCTTCGTGGTCATGGCCGAACTGGGCATCCGCGAGGCGCTGACCCTCGACCACCACTTCATGACGGCGGGCTTCATCACGCTGCCGGCCCGCTGCTGAGGCTCGCCGAGTGTCAGGGCCAGCGACCTCGACTTCGTTGAAGCAGCCTGCCCCGGCGCTCCAGGAGCGGTACGCGCAAGCGGTATGCCCGGAGCGCGTGCGCCGGGATGTCCCTCTGGCTCCGCTGACCACCTTCCGAATCGGCGGTGCGGCCGACCTGTACTACCGTGCTCGGACCAGCGAGGAGTTGTCCCGCGCGGTGTGTGTCGCACGCGAGATGGGCGTTCCGAGCTTCTTGCTCGGTCGGGGGTCGAACATCCTTGTGGGAGACGGGGGATTTCGGGGTGTCGTCATCCGGAGCGACATCGCCACGCTGGAGTTCCGGCCCGGCGGAAGGGTCGTGGCCGGGGCGGGTCTCGACGTCTTTCCGAACCTCATCAATGCGACGGTGGCGCGCGGTCTCGGCGGGCTTCATCACTGCGTCGGAATCCCGAGTACGGTCGGGGGCGCGGTCAATGGGAACCTCCACTTCCTTGCGGCCCCGCCTGCCCGCGACCGCACCGTGTTCTGGGCGGAGGTCATGGAGGGCGCGACGGTCCTTACTCCCGGCGGCGAGGTAAGGTATGAGGGCAGTCAGTACTTCCGATTCGGCTACAACTCCAGCGTCCTCCAGAAAACCGGCGACGTGGTCCTGGATGTATCGTTGAAGCTTGTCCCGACGCCGCGCCCGGAACTCAGGAGGGTGATACGGGAGAATCTCGCCTGGCGCAACGAGCGATTCCCGGCCCTGTGGCTCTACCCCAACGCCGGATCCATCTTCCAGTTGATCGACGGGATCAATGCGGGTCTGCTGATTGACGAGTGCGGACTGCGGGGGCATGTCCACGGGGCGGCGCAGATCTCCCACAGGCACGCCAACATGATCGTCAACCTCGGAGGCGCGACCTCGGCAGAGGTGATGACCCTGATCGAGATGTCCCGCGAGGCGGTGGCCCGCGAGATGGGATACGAGCTCGAGACCGAAATCGAGTTCGTAGGCGAGTTCTGACCCGGGCGATCAATTCCCGCGCAGGAGCCTGACCACCTCGCTGACCGTCATGCCGCCCACATCGCGCGCGCGCCCCGCTTCCCGGGCGGACCCGATCGCCTGCTCGAAACGGCGTCTCTCGCTGTCCGCAAGCTCGACGATCCCGACCCCGGCCTCCCGCGCGAGCTCCAGGGCCTCGGCATCGACACGCTCGAACGCCATGGCTCCAGCCACGGAGAGAGCGTCATCCGCGGCTTCGTCGATCCAGGCCCGCTCTTCCGGAGACAGGGCCTCGTACGTCTCCTGGTTCATGAGCAGGACAAACGCCAATCCGGATATCGGAAGCCACGTGGTGATGTAGGCGGCCGCCTCGTGAAGTCGGAATGCGACGATTCCCGACGGCCCGATGGCAACCCCGTCGATGACACCGGTGGTCAGGCTCTGGTGCAGCTCCGTCGCCGGCTGCATGAGGGCGCTGGCGCCGAGCGCTTCGATGAACGGGATGTCGCTCCGCGAGGACACGCGGATCTTGAGCCCGCGGATGTCCTCGAGCGTCCGCACCGGAGTCTCGCGGGTGAGGAGCACGGGCGGCGTGCTCGACCAGATCGCCAGAACCCTGGCCCGGAATTCCGGTTCCAGAACCGGCCAGGCGCGCGCGATCGACTCGGTGCACCCCAGCGCGGTCTCGCAGACCCCCGGATAGCCGATGAGGTCCGTTTTCGGAAAGAGGTCGGGCGTGTAGGCGGGGACGACGAGCGCGATATCGGCCACGCCGTTCAGGAGTATCGAGTACTGGGCGGGGAGCGACGAGTTCAGGATGCCGCTGGGGTATTGCCTGACCGTCAGCCGGTCGCCCGAGAGGTCCGCCAGCCTTTCCGAGAACGGCGTGAACACGGCTTCGTTCAGAACGTGATCCGCCGGCAGGAAATGCGCGAGCGACAACTCCCTGCCTTCAGTCGTACCCCCGCATCCCAGCGCAATCGACAATCCGGCGGCGAGCAGTCCATGGGCTGCCGGGACGAGGCTCCGGCTCACCTTCGCCACCTCAGGGCCCCCGCCGAGGCTGCGCTGCGTCCGGGACGCGGAGTGTAGGGATGTCCATGCCGCCAAACTGGCGCCGGTGAGCCGGGGAACGCCAGATCATCCCCTCATCCGAACATGGCGTTGGGCAGAAGCGTGGCGAGACCGGGCAGCAGCGCGATCAGAATCAGCGTCGCGAGCATCGCGAACCAGAACGGAACGATGCCCCGAAACATCGTCTGGACCGGCACGTCGGGAGCGACGCCCTTCACCACGAAGATATTGAGCCCGACCGGAGGCGAGATCAGGCCCATCTCGAGCGTGATCACGATCATCACGCCGAACCAGATCATGTCGACGCCCAGGGACTCCAGAATCGGCTGAACCAGGGGCACGGTCAGCACGAGCATCGCGAAGCCGTCGAGAAAGGTGCCCAGCACGATGAACATGGCCAGCACCAGAAGTACGACCTGTGCGCCCGAAAACCCCTGCTCGCTGACCCATTCGGAGGCGACAAAGGCGATCCCCGTGAATCCGAGAAAAACCTTGAACACGAACGCGCCGGACAGCACCAGGAAAGCGGTTCCTGTCGCCCGCAGCGTGGCGCTGACCACGTCGGTCACGGCGTTCCGGTCCACCGCACGCCGCGCAAACGCCGCGACCAGCGCCAGCAACGCGCCCACTGCAGCCGCTTCGACGGCGGAGAAGATGCCGGCGTAGATGCCGCCGATGGTCACCACGACGATGCCCAGGATCCACGTCGCTCGTCCCGTAGCTCTGAGACGATCCCGCCAGGGAACGGGTGCCGTCGCGTGGGGAGCCTTGTCCGGGTCGCGTCTCACGACGATCCAGACGGCGAGCACGAACAGAAGCGTGAGCAGTATCCCGGGGAATACCCCGGCCATGAACAGGCGCCCGATGCTCTCTTCGGTGATAATGCCGTAGATGACCAGCCCCGCCGAGGGCGGGATCAGTATGCCGAGCGTTCCGCCGGCCGCGATGACGCCCGTCGCCAGCGAATCGTCGTACTTGTACCGTCGCATCTCGGGGAGCGACACGCGCCCCATGGTCAGAGCGGCGGCCAGCGACGAGCCCGACAGAGCCGAGAATCCGGCACACGCGACGATCGACGCGGACGCGAGGCTGCCCCGGACGCGGCCGAGCCAGCTGTGGGCCGCGCGATACAGGTCCTGACTCATCCCCGAGATCACCGCCAGGTTCCCCATCAGCATGAACAGGGGCAGGATGGTGAGGGAATACCGCGAGGCTACCGCGAACACCTCCCCCGCCAGCACCGGCACGACCGCGCCCGGGCGGATCGCGGCGATTCCGGCGACGCCCACGATCAGCATCGCGAGCCCCACGGGCACCCGGATCACGAGCAGCACCAGGAGGGCGAGGAATCCGAGCAGGGCGATGCTGCTTCCGTCCATCAGTCGGCGGGCTCGTTGGGGTCATCGCCGTGCCAGGTTGCGAACCCCAGAAGCAGCTGGGACGCGAGCAGCAGTGCGTAGGCGGCAAGCGACGCGCCGAGCGCGTAATAGAACGGAATGTGGGAGATCGAGACGCTGGGGGTCGCGGCCCCGCAGGCAGCACCGCAACTGCCGTGCACGAACAGGGCGTACGCGGCCGTGCCGGTCACGGCCACGCTCAGCAGGCGGGCGACGGCGTCCGTGATTCTGGTCAGGCGCCGTCCCGCAACGCGCGCGATCAGGTTGACGCAGACGTGCGCGCCTTCCCGGGCGCCATAGGCGATCGCCGCCGCCACCACGACCGCGAGCGACATCGTGGCGAGGTCCTCGGCCCACAGCAGCGAGTTGTTCAGGACGTAGCGCCAGAAGACTTCGGCCACGGTGACTGCGAGCAGGATCACGAGCGCGATCCCGCCGACGACCGCGAACGCACCTCCGACGCGGCCGCAGTACGCCTCGGCCTGCTCGAAGCGGTCGCGATGCTGTTCGAGGAAGGTCATGGCCTGGCAGCTTCGCTCACCCGTCCACGGGTCGCGCGAAGGCCACGAGCGCCGCGTCCGCGCCGCCCCCCGTTGCGATGACCACGAACTGGCGTCCCGACCGCGTCCGGTAGGTCATCGGGTTCGCGCTGGTGGGATGTGGCGTCGCGCCACGCCAGAGTTCGGCGCCGGTCGCCTTGTCGAACGCGTACAGGTACGGGGCGCCGCCGCCGAGGAACACCAACCCCCCCCTGGTCACCATTGCCCCCGAGTTGCCGAGCGTGCCCAGCCGCTCCGGCAGATCGACGCCGCGAAGCAGCGGGTGGGTGCGGATCTCCTCGCTCCCTTCCCCGAAGGGCACCTTCCACGCGATCTCCCCCGCATTGAGGTCTACCGCAACCAGGTGCGCCCAGGGCGGTTTGGTGAGCGGGATCGGGCCGAGTTCGCTCTCCGGGGTCGGTGCCGCGCCCGGTCCGCCGGCCTCCCGGAACATCACGAGGGTCGCGCCATAGGGGCAGTTGTTGCTGTATGGGACGTCGACGCGCGGGTCGTCGCCCGCATTCGTGCAGATCTGGTTTGGGTCGGCCCTCTCTGTGGTCCGCACGTACAGGAGCCCGGTCTCCGGATCGAACGCCGCTCCGCCCCAGTTCGCCCCGCCGATCGTGCCCGGCCGCTGGAGCGTCCCCTGGAGGCTCGGGGGCGTGAAGAGCGGGCCCAGCCGGAAGCGCTGCATCTCGGCCACCGCGAGCGCATGGATCTCCGGTGTCAGGTCGTTCGCGTCTTCGAGCGACACCCCCTGGCTGCCGAAGGGCGGCGGCCTGGTCGGAAACGGCTGCGTCGGATGCAGCACCTCGCCCGGGACGTCCGTCGACGTGTCCACCGGACGCTCCTCGATCGGCCACACCGGCTCGCCGGTCACCCGATCGAACACGTAGGTGAAGCCATGCTTCGAGACCTGCGCCACCGCGTCGATCTCGCGCCCGTCCACCGTGATCGTCACCAGGTTCGGCGCCGCGCCGAGGTCGTAGTCCCACACGCCATGGTGCACGGCCTGGAAGTGCCACCGCCGCTCGCCCGTGCGCGCATCGAGACACAGCAGCGACTCGGCGAACAGATTCACCCCCTTCCGGCGCCCGCCCCAGTAGTCGCTGCTCGACGTGCTCGTCGGCACGTAGAGGAGGCCCCGCTCGGCATCGAGCGACATCGGCCCCCACACGTTGGCGTGGCCGGTGTAGCGCCAGGACTCGTCCTCCCAGGTGTCGGCGCCGAAAGCGTCGCTCGATTGCGGGACGGTGAAGAACACCCAGCGCCGCTCGCCCGTGCGGACGTCGAACGCCTGCACGGTTCCGGGCGGGTCGAACCGGCGCTGCACCCCGTCGGGCACCCGGCTCCCCACGATCACCTGGTCCTCGAACACCACGGGAGGCGAGGTCTGGTCGAACTCGTAGCGGCTGACTTCGCGGCCATGCCCCTCGGTCAGCACGACGCTCCCGCCCTGGCCGAAACCCGTGTCCAGCTCACCGTTCGCGGCGTCGATCGCGTACAGGCGGTCGCGGCTGTTGAGAAAGACGCGCGCGTCGTCCCCGTCGCTCCACCAGGCGACGCCCCGGTGCTTGAAACCCGTCGGCCCCGCACCGACCGGTCCGCCCTCGTACGCCCGCGGGTCGAACGTCCAGAGCTCCGCGCCCGACTCGGCGTCGAGCGCCACCACGCGCGTGTACATGGTGGAGAGGTAGAGGACGCCGCCGACCAGGATGGGGGTCGCCTGGAAGGGGCCCGGCCGCGTGCCGTACTCCTCGAGGGGCGCCTCTTTCGGCTCCCATTCCCAGGCGATCTCCAATTCCGCGACGTTGGCGGCCGTGATCGCCTCCGCCGCCGAGTACTTGGTGTGCGCCTGGTCGGAGCCGACGAAGGGCCAGCCGGGCCCGGCGTCCGGTTGCGGGGTGCATGCGGCGGCGGCCAGCAGAGCCGCGATGGCAACAACTCGTCTCATGAACCGGACTCCGATGGGGACCCGGACCCCGACTCCACGGCGTCATCCGGCGGGGAGCTGCCGGGCCCGGCCTCGAAGCGTCCCGCAAGCAGGTGTCGATACAGCTTGAGCGCGAGCCGCTCATCGAGCTCCTCCAGCCGGTGCCGGGCGACCGGTGTCAGCAACATCGCCTCGCAGGACTCGTCCGCGCTCACCGTGGGCGCCTTCTCATCGGTCGGGTGGACCGGCCAGATCGCATCGCCGGGGCCGTACTGCCGGACGCGCCTGCCCGCGGCATCATGGGCGGACGCCCGGCCGGACGTCAGCAACTGCAGGCCCTCGCTCGGCGCTCCCGGCCCCGCGAGGGCTTCCCCGGCGGCGTAGCGGCACGGCTCCAGCCAGATGCCCAGCTCGTTCATCAGGTCCTCGAAACGAATCTGGCGCTCCAGATGGCGCTCGAGGTCGTCGGCGGCGCGCTCGAACAGCG
The DNA here is from genome assembly GCA_002238605.1 of BD2-11 clade cluster bacterium bin43. GTDB lineage: Bacteria > Gemmatimonadota > Gemmatimonadetes > Longimicrobiales > Gaopeijiaceae > BD2-11. The sequence goes on from MPMR01000011.1 coordinate 10,419, forward strand.
AGGCGCGCCGCTCGTCGACATCGCCGGCGTGGGCCCTCCATGCCGCGATCACGGTCTCCTCGCAGTACTCCAGGGCACGGTCCGCATTCGGCTCGATCCGCACCGCGGCGAACTCCGAGGCCGGCAGGTTGCGCTCCAGACCGGTCCCGAGCTGTTCGGACGGCGCGCTCAGCACCACCTGCACCCCCGCCGCGTTCGCCGATCGCACGAACCTGGCAAGGACGCTCACCGCCGAGTAGTCGAAGCCCGAAACGTCCGCGAAATCCAGCACCAGGCAGGCGGGAACGGGATCGCCGCCCAGCGATTCCTTGAGGCGATCGGCCAGCGGATAAACACTTCCGAAGAAGACGTACCCGCGCAGCCGGTACCCGAGCACGCGCTCTCCTTCCTCGTGCAGGATGACGCGATCCGGGACGGAACGCGCCCGGGTGCTGCGGTGCTCGCGCGCGCTGAAGCGCGATTCGACCGGGTCCACGCGGCTCAGGCGCACGCTGAAGAACAGGAGCGTGGCCAGCATCCCGACGCCCACGCCCTCGAACAGCCCGAACGCGACGATGACCGCGCCGATGAGCACGAGGATGCCGTATTCGGACCGCGGGAGCCGCTTCCGGGTCATCACGAGTCCCCGGTCCAGCATGCCGGCGCCGGCGAAGAACAGCATGCCTCCCACGAGCGGCACCGGGACCAGTTCCAGCATCCCGCCGCCCAGGAACATGGCGGCCGCGATGACGAGGGCGGTGACGACGCCGGTGAGACGCGTGGCGGCCCCGAACAGCTTGCTGCGGAACGACGCGGACACGATCATGCTCGCCGTCGTGCCGCCGCCGACACCCGCCACCACGTTGGCGAGCCCCGCCGCGCCGAACTCGCGGTCCCAGTCCAGGTCCTCGTTCGCGGCCATCTCCAGGCCGGCGAGGTTCATGATGACGACCACGAGGGCGACCAGCATCAGGGCAAGCAGGTTCGGGAGCTGGATGGCCATCGCCGCCCAGTCCACCTGCGCAAGATCCGTGGGCCCGAAGGCCGGCCACGGGCCGCCCTGCGAGGTGCTCGTCAGCAGCAGGCCCGCCTCCCTCGCCTCCTCGCCGGAGAAGCCCATGGCCGCGAGCACGAGATGGAACGCACCGACGCCCAGCACTACGCTGGCGGGAAGGATGAGCGGGTGGCCCCACCGCTTCAGCGCCACATAGAGGAGGATCCCGAACGCCGCCCCCGGAGTCCACTTCCAGAGTGCCGAGGGCTGCAGGAGCGCCGGGATCGCGCGCCAGTCCGGATCCACCCCCATCATGGACATGGCGGCGAGGCACACGGCGACCCCGATTCCGGTGACGAAACCGCCCGCGACCGGGTAGGGGACGAAGCGCACGAGGTTGGCGAGCCCGTACCGCCCGATCAGGAGAAAGCACACCCCGGTCGCGACCGCGCCGACCATGAGCGCCGCCACCGTGGTCGCGAACAGCGCCTCGCCCTCCGCCTGCATGGTGGCGCCGATCAGCGCCATCACGATCACCAGCGCGGGAGACAGTCCAGATATCGCCCCGCGGAAGCCGCCGGCGAGCGCGACCACCAGGCAGGCCGCGAAGTTGCCGAACAGGACCAGGCCCACGCCCTGGGAGGAATACGGAGCCAGCGCCCCGGAGAAGATGAGGCTCCCGAAGGCCACCTGGGAGGCCACCAGGCCCAGGCCCGCCGTGAAGCCGGCCGCCAGCGCTGGAACCGCCTTCGGCGACCGGATGTCCGCGTAGAACTCCGACGCGAGACTGCGGAGCGGGGATGATGCCGTCACGGTTTCCTGCGAGAAGGCTCGCGGTTGCCAGAGTAGGAGGCTCGTGTCCGGGCAATCTACCCGCCGCCGTATATCGCGCCAACAAGACCGTCGTCTCGTGCCAGCAGAATGTCGTATCGGGCCGGCGAGACCGTCGTGCGACGCCGCTGGACCGTCGTATCGTGCCAGAGAGAACCTCTCCTACCGGCGCCGCTTCCGGACGGGCAGGGTCCGGGCAGTCCGGATATTGCCGGCGGATCGGTCATGCGGCTCCCGCACCGGCCGAAGTCCCGGGCGCGCCGCCAATCGCGGGATGCAGTCCGGATCGACCTCGTCCGCCGCCCGGGCCAGCCGCGCGCGCACCGATCCGGGCACCCTGTGCAGATCGCCGTCTCCGAAGGAAGTAAGCGCCTTCAGCGCACCTGGCGGATCGAATCGGTCGCCGAATACGGCGGCGGCCGCTCCCAGCGCCCGTCCCAGGCTGATGCCGCCCGACCGGAGGAGGGCATCGATGTCGAGGTAGTCCGCCGCGCGGGAACAGGTCTGGACCGCCTGGACGGTGGCGGCCGCAAGGTCCACCAGGGAGGCGACCTCGATGCCGGGCGGTTCGGCGAGGTCCGGACCCCCCACACGGTTGCGCACCACGCCGCCCGAGAACGAGATGCGCACGATTCCGCCGCGATCGACGATGCACGTGAGCGTGTCCCTGCCCCGCCGGATGACCTCGGCGTCGCGCAGGTACGGGACCTTGTCGAGGAGCCGAAGAGGGTCGAATGCCTCCGCCGACAGGAAGCTGAAGTCCTCCGGTCTGCGATGGGCCATCCGGAGCGCGAGCGCGGCTCCGCCATGGAGGACGAACCCGCGTGGCGTGGTCCCGAGCTCCCCAAGCAGGCGCTGTTGATGATGGGAGAGAGTTTCCAGGAGAGGGTGAAGCAGGAGGTGCCTCCTTATCTTCCCGTGCTACGTTCAGTTGCGGGATTTGCCCTTCGGGGTCGCATATCAGGGACCGCACGTCTGGAGCATCCGTGGCGCGCTGCCCGGTCTCCGGACCACGTTGCGCGGTGGAGTTGGTCGGAATCCGACAACACGGGAGAGTAATGTCGAAGAGCGCGCATGCCGAGAACCGGGATTCCGGTCGTGCCGGGGAGGCGAGAGGATCGCGCTCCGCCGTGATCGCGTTTGTGGCCACTGCCTTGGTGCTGCACGGAATCTTCACGGTCGCCCTCCCCGCGCTGATCCTGGGCCGAACCGAAGGCGTGGCGATGCTCCACCCGGACATCGGTCTCGCGCGCTGGCTGGGCGCCGGGCTAGCGGGCTTCGGCATCTACCTCTATCTGTGGTCGGCGGTGCAGTTGCTGCGTCGCCGGACGTCCGCCGTCCCCGGGAAGACCGCCGCCGCGCTCCTCACACATGGCTGGTACGGGCGCACCCGTCATCCGCTCTTGCTGGGCGTGGTCGCCATTCTGTTCGGGGAGACCGTCTTCTTCTCGTCGCTGGCCCTGCTCGGCTATGCGCTGGCGTACTGGCTGTGGCTCACCGTGTTCGTGACCGTGAGGGAGGAGCCGGACCTGCGTCGGACCTTCGGTGCGGACTATGATGCGTATTGCCGGGAGGTGCCGCGCTGGATTCCGAGGGGGGGAGCGCGGCCGGCCTCCGCCTCTTCTCCGACTTGACCGCAGCGTGTCGATTCCGGATGCTGCCCGGATGATCGCACCCTCCCTCCCCGGAGAAACCCGGTGACCACCCTGCCCACGACCGCCCTGCACATCCGCTTCGAGCGCGTGCTCGAGGCGATCGTGCTCATCCTGGTCGCGGCCCTGGCCGTGGTCGTCGTGATGGGCGTGGGCTTCCGCAAGTTCGGGGCGGCGCTGGTGTGGTACGACGAGGTGGCGTCGATTCTGCTGGCCTGGCTCACATACTACGGGGCGGCGCTGGCGGCCCTGAAGCGGGCGCACATCGGGTTTCCCAACCTGGTGCGACGGCTGGGGCGGCCCTGGCGGATCCCGGTCGTGGTCGCGGGGGAGGCGGTGGTGGTCGCGTTCTTCCTGATCGCGGCGTGGGCGGGGTGGCGGGTGCTGGTCATCCTGGAGGGCTCCGGCATGGTGAGCCTGCCGTGGGTGCCCACCCGGCTGACCCAGTCGGTCATCCCCATCGGGAGCGTGCTCTTCGTCATCGCGCAGCTGCTGAGCCTGCCGGAGATGCTGCGGGCCGGCGAGGACGGGTCGCGCGAGGGGACCGGCGGCGGGTCGCCGGATGCGGGCGGCGGGGGCGCGACGGGCCCGGCGGCGGCTGGAGTCTCGAGCGAGGGCGGCCCGTGACCCTGCTGCTGATGTTCCTGGGGATGATCGCGCTGGTGACGATCAACGTGCCCATCGCGGTCGCACTCGGGGTCATCGCCCTGATCGCGATGGTGGTGACGTCCGGCGCCGCGGCCATCCCCAACGCCGGCCTCGTGCTCTTCACGGGCGCCACCTCCTTCCCGCTGATCGCCATCCCGCTCTTCATCCTCGCGGGCGCGATCATGAACGCGACCGGCATCTCGCGCCGCCTGATCGCCTTCGCCTCCGCGCTCTTCGGCGCCATCCGCGGCGGGCTGGCGATGGTGTCCATCTCGGCGTCCCTCTTCTTCGCCGAGATCTCCGGCTCCGCGGTGGCGGACGTGGCCGCGCTGGGGTCGATCCTGATCCCGGCGATGAAGAAGCGCGGCTACTCGACGCCGTTCGCGGCCGCCGTCACCTCCTCCTCGGCGACGCTCGCGGTCATCATCCCGCCCTCCATCCCCATGATCATCTACGGGGTGATGTCGGAGAGCTCCATCGTCGAGTTGTTCGTGGCCGGGGTCATCCCCGGCGTCGTCGGCGGCATCCTGCTGATGGCGGTGGCGTACGCGCTGGCGCTGCGGAACGGCTTCCCGGTCGAGCACGCCTTCCAGCTGCGCCGCGTGTGGACCACCTTCCGCGACGCCGGCTGGGCGCTCCTCCTCCCCGTGATCATCCTCGGCGGCATCTTCACCGGGTGGGTCACCGCCACGGAAGGGGCCGGGCTGGCGGTGGTGGCCGCGCTGGTGGTGGGCGGGCTCATCTACCGGGAAATCGACCTGGCCGCGCTGCGCCGGGCCGCCCTCGACGGAGGCGTGCAGACCGCCGTGGTCATGCTGCTGGTGGCCACCTCGGCGCTGCTGGGCGACTACCTCACCGAGGCCCAGGTGCCGCAGCGGGTGGCGGACAGCATCATCGGCATCACCGAGTCGCGCTGGGCCATCCTCGCGCTGCTGAACGTCTTCTTCCTGGCGATCGGGCTCTTCCTGCACTCCGCCGCGGCCATCATCCTGGTGGTGCCCGTGGTGATGCCGCTGGTGCACGCGGCCGGCATCGACCCGGTGCACTTCGGCCTGGTGGTGACCCTCAACCTGGGGATCGGGCAGCAGACCCCCCCGGTGGCCAGCGTGCTGGTGACCGCGTGCTCGGTGGCCAGGGCCGACATCTGGGATGTCAGCAAGGTGAACGTCTACTTCGTGGCGGTGCTGGTGGCGGTACTGGTGATGGTCACCTACCTCCCGGCCGTGCCGATGAGCCTGGTGGAGCTCTTCTACCGCTAGCGGAAGTGCTCACGTCTGCCATTTTGTCAGGTGGCAACCGGTGAGTCTGTTAAAAGGAGGGAACGACATGAAGATCCTGAAGTCCTGGTGGCCGGTGTTCATCCTCGGAGCCATTGCTTCCTCCGGCGGCCTGCTCAACTGGTTCTGGGACCGGATCCCACCCGACGTGACGTTGGCCATCGCCGGGATCGGACTGGTCTGCGTGGTGCGGGGAATCGGCACGCGTTTGTTCCCGGGAGAGGACTGAACCTTCGGGATCGGCCGGAATGGCGGACACGTCCTCTCAGATGGCCTGCTCGCGCACGATGCGCCGCACCCCCTCCTCGAGCCGGGCCAGATAGTCGTCCAGGTGCTCCGCCGCGATGGGGTTGCCATGGATGGGCGCCACCCAGGACACGTCACGCGCTTCGACCATCTCCCGCAGCACCCCCATGAGCACTGCCGGATCCGCGTAGCGAAGCCAGATCAGCGTGTCGCGGTGGAAGGTGTAGATCTCCTCGCTCCGGAAGCCTTCCGGCAGCTGGCGCGAGGTCAGCCCCGTTTCGTCGTCGGCGTGGTGATAGCCGAAGCCGTCCGCGACGAAGAGCACGCGCGAGGCCCGGTCGTACATCCACGAGGTGTGGGAGCGGTCCGCGAGCGGCGGGTCGATGAAGTCGATCTCCCGTCCGGCCACTTCCAGGCTCCCCCCGATCCGGCTGCGGCGGGCATAGGGAAGCCCCTGGATCTCCGGCTCACCGGACGAGGCCACGATCTCGAAATCGCCCCACCGGCGCCGGAACGCGGGAATGTTGCCGGAGTGCGGATAGTCGGAGTGCGACAACACCAGCGAATGGATGCCTTCCCCGGCGGTGGCGCGCGAGATGCGGCGCACGAGGCTCTCGCGATGATAGAACGAGCCCGAATCGATGAGGATGTTCCTTTCTCCGGCGCGGATCAGAAACACGCTGACATGGACATTTCGCCCCGCGCCGAGCGGGTAGTTCTCCGCGATCCAGGAAACGTCCCGGGTGAGCGCCACCTCCGGACCCGCGCCCGGCGCCGTGACCATCGCCTGCTCCCGCGCCACGGAACTCTCGGCACGCCCACCCGACTCCGCTACCCCGCTCACAGGACCCCCGTCCGGCCGCCGGTCGCCACCCGCTCCACGACCTCCTTCATCATCTCGAAGTAGCGCGGCACGTCGGCGCGAATCACGGGCCCGTGCGCGGAGGCGATCATCGCCGGGCGGTACGTCTCCAGCAGCAGATCGATCTCCGCCTGCGTGCGCGCCACATCCACGTAGCGCATCCAGAACATGACCCGCCCGTGGAACTCTGCGTAGCGGTCCACGTCCACGAGAGAGGAGAACTCGTCCGCGAACAGAAGCCCTTCCCCGTCCATCAGCGGCAGCCCCATCCAGTCGACCGGCAGGAGCATCCCCGAGGTCTCCTCGGTCATCCACATCGACATCGCCGCGTCCAGGAAGGCGGCGTCGTGGAAGTGCAGCCGCTGCCCGCCCAGGTCGAGCGAGTCACCGGGGCCTACCTTGTGCGCGTCTTCCAGGTGATAGAGCTCGTGCGTCCTTCCGAAGCGGGGCGCCACCAGCGTCGCCCCGGGATGGCGCTCCAGGATGCGGAAGGTGTTGCCCGCGTGGGGAACGTCAGGGTGCGAGAGCGCCAGATAGTCGAGCGCGCGACCCTCCAGCACCGTCTCCAGGTCCGCGAGGATCTGCTCTGCCGCGGCCGGCGACAAGGTGTCGAAGAGGAGCGTCCGCTCCCCTGCGAAAAGGAAGGCGTTCTGCGGGACGTGGATCTCGCGCCCGGGGCGATACCAGTGGGCTCCCCGGTCGACCAGGGACTTCGCGATCCCCGGCCGATCCGGCCCGAACTCCTGAATCCAGTGGATGCCGGGATGAATTTCTCTGGGCATGGCGCGTGTCGAGGGAGATGACGCCTTCCGGCGAGAGGCACCCGAAGGTGTAATGCCGGGAGCGCCAGCGCCAGAGGTGCGCGCGGCCCAGTCTGGCCGGATGCCCGAGGGCAACCAGCACGCCCAGCCAACGCCCGGGCTCGCGGACGCACGAGCGCCGCAGTTGCCCCGACCTCACCTGAACCCATTAGATTCAACCAGGCCCCGGCCACCCGCCCAGCCGGTTCCCCCAAAGAAGACAGGACGACCATGAACGTTGCCGCCGCCATCCTGCTCGCCACTTCCGCGCTGCACGCCAGCGGCGCGACCCAGGAACCCATGTCCACGGGTCCCTCGCACGCCGGCTACAGCGACGCCGTGACCATGCGGCACTCGCACGACGGGCCCCACGGCGAGGACCTCCTCCGCATCGAGCAGATGATCCGCTGCACCTGCGGATGCAACCTGGACACCCACATCTGCCAGTACCAGATGCAGTGCAGCGAGTCTCCCGTCTTCACGCAGCGCATCCTGGCGGCGCTGGAGGCCGGCGAGACCGAGGAAGTCATTCTCGCCGGCTTCGTCGCCGACTTCGGCACGGACATCATCAGTTCGCCCCCGGTGGAAGGCTTCAATCGGGTGGGCTATTTCATGCCCGCAGTCGCGATCGTCTTTTCGGGCGTCCTCATCGGGCTGTTCGTGCGCAGGAACGTGGCCCGGGGACGGAGGCGCGCGCCGGTGGTGGCGTCGGACATCTCCGACAAGGACTGGGAGCAGCTGCGCAAGGAGATGAAGGCGCTGGAGAAGGAAGACTGGTAGGCGGGCGGAGCCCCTGAGGGCCGCAAGGCCCAGCCGTCCCACCAAAGCCCCCGGATCCCGGAACCCGATGCCCGAACCCCAGAACTACGGCAATCACGCCAAGCGTCCCCCCCGGCTGTTTCTCGTGGCGTGGTTCGCCGCGACGGCCGCGGCCGCGAGCTTCCTCTTCCGACTTTTCGCCGACTTCAGCGTCGAGACCCTGGCGCTGTTCCTCACCGCGGGTGGGGCCTCGGTCGGAATCATGTTGGCGCGCCGGTTCGCCCTGGGCGTCCAGGACCGGGTCATCCGCCTCGAGGAGCGCCTGCGCCTGGAGAGACTCCTTCCGGACGAGCTGAAGGGCCACGTCGAGGAGCTGACGACGGATCAGCTGATCGGGCTGCGCTTTGCTTCGGACGCGGAGCTGCCCGATCTGGTGCGCCGGGTTCTGGATGGCGAGCTGACGGACCGGAAAGCGATCAAGCAGGCCGTAGAGGACTGGCGGGCCGACCACCAGCGCATCTGATTCGCAGGCCGTCGTGAGCCACCCCCAGTGCTGCGGGCTCGAACGGCAGTTCGACGACGGCCACGCGGAGCGCAACCTGCGCCGATACCGCCGCAAGGGACCGGCCAAAGCGACCCGCTGGCTGCTGGGGGCCCTCTCCGAGGACGGCGTCGCGGGCCGCACCTTCATCGACATCGGCGGGGGCATCGGAGCCATCCAGCATGAGCTGATGGCGCGTGGCGCCGCCGGGGGAACCCACTCGGACGCGGCTCCGGCGTTCCTGCGCACGGCGCGCTCCGAAGCCGAGGCCCGCGGCTATGCCGACCGCATCCGCTACGTGGACGGCGATTTCGTGGAGCGGGCGGGCCAACTCCCCGCGGCGGACCTGGTGACCCTGGACCGGGTGGTGTGCTGCTATCCCGACATGCCGGCCCTGCTGAGCGCCGCGGCGCCCCTGGCGAAGCGGACGCTCGGGCTGGTGATGCCGCATGGCGGACCGCTGGCGCGCTTCGGCGTCGGGCTGGTCAACTTCATCCAGCGCCTCAGGCGGCATCCGTTCCGGGTCTTCGCGCACGAACCTGCCGCGGTGGAGGCGGTGCTGGAGAGCCATGGGCTCGCGAAGCGATTCGAACGCGCCGGCGTGGTATGGCGCGTGTTGGTCTTTACCAGGCCGAAGACCGGCCGGATCCGAGCTTCAGACGAAGGCTGTTCAGGACCACGCTGACGCTCGAGAACGCCATTGCCAGGGCGGCCAGAACCGGGTGCAGCTGGCTGCTGGCGGCGGCCACCGGAATAAGCGCCACATTGTAGCCGAAGGCCCAGAAGAGATTCTGGCGAATCGTACGCATGGTGGCGCGCGATAGCTGGATGGCTTCGTTCACTCCGACCAGATCATCCCGCATCAGGGTGATGTCGGCGCTCTCGATGGCCACGTCGGTGCCGGTCCCTATGGCGATGCCGACATCCGCCCGCGCCAACGCGGGTGCGTCGTTGGTGCCGTCGCCCACCATGGCGACCGTTGCGCCCGTTTCCTCCTGAAGCGCGCTCACCACCTCGGCCTTCTCGCGCGGCGGCACGCCGGCCCGCACCTCCTGGATACCGGCCTCGTCGGCGATGGCGGCGGCGGTCGGGGCGTTGTCGCCGGTGACCATGACCACGCGCATTCGCGTTCGCAGGTTCTCGATCGCGTCACGGGCACCCGGCTTGAGTTCGTCCGCGATGGCGATCAGGCCCATCGCGCGCCCGTCGACCGCCACCCAGGCCACCGTATGCGCCCGCGCCTCCAGGCGCTCCGCCTCCGCTGCGAAACCGTATCCGTGACTGCCGTGGACGCCCGCGAACTGCTTCTTCCCCACCACCACCCGATGGTAGTCCACCGTGGCGACCACGCCGTATCCGGGAACGGCCTCGAAGTCGCGCGGAGGCTCCAGTGCGATCCCGCGCGCCTCCGCCTCCCGCACCACCGCGCGCGCGAGCGGATGCTCGCTGCCCCATTCGGCGGAGCCCGCCATCCGAAGGATCTTGCGCGGGTCGCTTCCCACCACCGCGCGCACCGCCGGCTTGCCCCGGGTGATCGTGCCGGTCTTGTCGAGCACCACCACCCGCAGCTGCCGGGCGAGTTCGAGCGCCCCGCTGTTCCTGAACAGGATGCCCTTCCCCGCCCCCAACCCCATCCCGACCATGACCGCCGTGGGGGTCGCCAGCCCCAGCGCGCACGGGCACGCGATCACCAGCACGGCCACCATCCGGATCAGCGCGGCCGGAAAGCCGGCGCCCGCGGCCATCCACCACACCAGGAAGGTCCCGACCGCGATCGCGATCACGATCGGCACGAAGATCCCCGCCACCCGGTCGGCCAGCCGCTGCACGGGCGCCTTGCTGCCCTGGGCCTCGCGAACCAGGCGCACGATCCCCGCCAGGGCGGTGTCGGCTCCCACCCGGGTCGCGCGCACCTGCAGCAGACCCTGGTGGTTGAGGGTGCCGCCGATCACCTCCACCCCCGGCTCCTTGTCCACCGGGAGGCTCTCGCCGGTGAAGGTGCTCTCATCCACCGAGGACCGCCCGTCGAGCACGACGCCGTCCACCGGAATCCGCTCGCCGGGCCGCACCAGCACGACCTGGTCCACCTGTACCCGGTCGACCGGCACTTCCCGTTCCTCCCCGTCCGCGAGAAGGGTCGCCGTGCGCGGGCGCAACGCCATCATCCGGCGAATGGCGTCGCCGGTCTCGCCCCTGGCTCGAACCTCCAGCCACTTGCCCAGCTTGATGAGCGTGATGATGGCCGCGGCCGTTTCGAAGTAGACGTGCTCGCCCAGCGTCGTCACCCCGAGGGTGAGCGCGACCGTCACGGCCACGCTGTAGAAGAAGGCCGCCGAAGACCCCAGCGCCACCAGCACGTCCATGTTGGCGCCGCGATTGCGCAGCGCCTTGAGGGACCCCGTGTAGTAGCTCCGCCCAACGTAGAACTGGACCGGAGTCGCGAGGACGAGGAAGGCCCAGTTCACCCATGGCGCGTGCGCCCACGCGCCCACCAGCCCGAAGTCGCGGGCCATGCTGGCCAGGAAGAGGGGAAGGGTGAACGCGAGCCCGGTGCGGAACTCGCGGGCGTGGCGGTCGATCTCGCGTGCGCGGGCCGTCGCCTCGGCGTCCTCCGCCGCTGCCCCGGAACCCCCGTCCTCCGCCGCCACCGCTTCGGTGACCACCCCGTAGCCGGCCTCCTCGATGACGCGCGTCACCTCGGCGGGGGTCACGGCGTCGGGCAGGTACTGGATGGTCGCGCGCCCGGAGGCGAAGTTCACGTCCGCGCTCACCACCCCGGCGACGCCCGCGCGCAGGACGTTCTCGATCGTGGCCGCGCAACCCATGCACGACATCCCCGTGACGGGAAGCTCCAGCCGGGTGGGCGCGGCGCCGTCGCCCGCGGGGCCGGAGGGTGGTGCGGTTCGGCTTGCAACCGACAAGGGTCACCTCGTTTTCGCGGTCTGTTCGCGACTGCCGCAGTCGCTTGCACGACGCGATGCGCTGGCGTAGCGCGCGAAGACCGAAAATGTTCACGTAAACTTTCACCGGGATCCGGAACAAGCCAATCCCGACCTTCACGCATTCTACCCCGATTACACCGATATGTCCTTCACCACGCTTGTAACCTCGGACGAACTGTCCCGGCACCTCGACGACCCCGACTGGGTGATCCTCGACTGCCGCTTTTCCCTGGTCGACGCGGAACACGGCCGGCGCGCGTATGAGGAGGGGCACGTCCCGGGCGCCGCCTATGCGCACCTGGAAGAAGACCTCTCCGGTCCCATCCTCCCGGGCGTGACCGGTCGCCACCCCCTTCCCGAGATCGCCGATTTCGCGCGCACGCTCGGCTCCTGGGGCGTGGACGAGCGGGCCCAGGTCGTGGTCTACGACGACATGGGAGGCGCCATGGCGGGACGGCTCTGGTGGATGCTCGGGTGGGTCGGCCACGACGCCGTCGCCCTGCTCGACGGCGGCTGGCAGCGCTGGGGCGGCGAGGGGTGGCCGCTCTCGGCGGAGGCGGCGGCGCGGCCGCCCAGGGTCTTCACGCCCGCCCCGCGACCCGAGCGCCTCGTCCCCGCGGCCGACGTGCACGGCCGCCTGGGCGACGCCTCCATCCCCCTCATCGACGCGCGCGCCGGCGAACGCTACCGCGGCGAGGTCGAACCGCTCGACCCGGTGGCGGGCCACATCCCGGGAGCGGTGTGCGCGGCCTTCGAAGAAAACCTCTCGCCCGACGGGACCTTCAAGTCCCCCGAGCAGCTCCGGCAGCGCTTCCGGGCCATCCTCGGCGACACGCCCCCGGAGGACTCGGTGTCCTACTGCGGCTCCGGCGTCACCGCGTGCCACAACCTGCTCGCCATGGAGCACGCGGGGCTGACCGGCGGACGGCTCTACGCGGGCTCCTGGAGCGACTGGGTCACCGACCCCGACCGTCCGGTCGAACGCGGCTGAGGGGTCCGCGCCCGTTTCGAGGCGGCGCGGCCTCGACCGGAGGCACCCCACCGGCAGCAAGAGCGCTCACCGGGACCGAGCACCGTCACCCCGGATCGAGCACTCTCATCCGGGCCCGAGCACCCTCGCCACCCGTCTGGCGACCCGGATCGGCATCGCGCGCAGCGCTCTCCCCAGCCTTCCCGCTCCGGAATCGCCATCGTCCTCGAACCGGCGCGAGGCTCGCAGATCCGGTTCCAGCACCCCGCGGCGGAACGCCTCGATGACCTCCCTCGACCGGAACACGGCCACGATTTCGGCCAGAAACCCGTTGTAGCTCATCAGGTCAAAGTTGGACGATCCAGTCACGAGCGTTCCGTCGTCGATCAGCATGCACTTCATGTGGATCATGCCACCCTCGAACAGCCAGACCTCGAAGCCGGCCCGCGCCGCCATCGCCAGCAGATACTTCTGCAGATAGGCCTTGTTGTTCGAGCGCGGCGTCACGATCCGAACCCGGATGCCACGCGCGGCGGCGGCCGCCAGGTGGTCCGTGAAGGGCGGGCTCACGTACGGGCTGATGACGTCGATCGAACGCTCGGCGGCATCGATGAGCCCGAGAAGGTCGCGGTATTCCGCTCGGTTGCCCGCGCCCGGCAGCAGGTGCAGGTCCAGTTCCCGCTCAGGGAAGGAAGCGCGCCCGCGCTCCGAACGTCCCTCCCACGAGGACTCGAAGTCCCGCCTGAGAAAGCACGCGACGTCCGCATCCTCGACCCGCACCATGAGATCGTGCCACGCGAAATTGTGCTCCGAGAAGTTGATGCCTCCGATGTAGGACACGCGGTCGTCGAAGAGGATGAGCTTCTTGTGGTCGCGGTTGAGGAAGTGCTGGCCGAGGATGCCGAACGGGCGGCCGAAGCGCACCCCCACGCCTCCCGCGCGCAGCAGGCGCACCAGCCGGCCCGTGTTGCGCACCTCCGCCCGAAACGCGGGATCGAAGAGCGTTCCGGGCAGGGCGATCCAGCGGTCGTTCTGGTTGGCGCGCGTATACGAGTCGACGAGCAGGCGGCGGTCGGGAGCAGGGGCGTCGAGCAGGGCGTCCGAAAGCGCCGTCCCCACCCAATCCCCCTCGAACGAGTAGGTCTGGATGAAGGCGTATTCGCGCGCCGCGGCCAGGTCGGCCTGCACCGATGCCCAGACCGCCTCGGAATCGACCAGAACCTCGGCTCGTGCGTCGCCTCGCGGGAGGCGCACACCGTCGTTGGGCATCTTCTAGAAGAGCCCCTGCAGCCAGAGCACCACGAACGCGCCGTAGAACACCGACGTCGCGACCAGCGCGACCCTGCGCCACATCGGTGGCCGAATCTCCTCCGGCAGGAAACGGGTGTTGATGTACAGGAGGTGGAGCGAGGAAATCACGAAGACGATGCCCGCCATATTGGCCCCCAGCTGCAGCAGCACGATCGGCTGCGCCAGCCCCAGGCCGACGATCCCCCAACCGGCGATCCCCACGAGCACCGTGTAGTAGACGAAGCGCACATCGCCCCCGCGCCAGCGCCGCACGCGCCGGGAGCCAGTCCACAGGATGTCGGTGATGGCGCGCGTCATTCCGTCGACGATGTCCAGTTGCGTCTTGAACAGGATCCAGACCCCCATCAGAGCGATGATGCCCCCGAAGAGGGCGCCCGCCCGCGTGGCCATGGCGTCGGCCAGCGCCGCCGCAACCGACAGGCCGCGGATGTCGGTGCCGCCCTCGATGAAGGTCACGTAGAGGACGGCCGGCAGGATCATGCCCAGCAGCGCGCCACCGAAGTAGACCCCCCACTGGTCCGCGCGCACGATGCGCCACCACCCCCGCCACCGCCCCATGACGTCCGGGGTGGGATCGAAGATGTAGCCGGTCGGGGCAAGGCGCACCTGCTTCCCCCCCACCGCGGCCGGAATGTAGCCCACAACGCTCCCCATCCCGTACCCCTTGTCGCGCGCCCAGTTGGAGAGGGTCAGGTTGGTCATGCCACCCGCGCCCGAGTAGGCCGCGAAGGCCCCGATCAGGAAGAAATCGGCGCCCGCCGGAATGAAGCGGAACGCCCCCTGCGCCGGGTCGTAGCCGACCAGCCCCGCCGCCCCCGCGACCCATGTCTCCGGGGCCACGAACATGAGCGCCAGCACCAGGAAGGTCCCGAGGATCGCCACCACCAGGATCCAGTTCAGGATCTCAAGCGTCCGTTCGATGCGCCGCCCGAAGAGCAGGATGGCGACGCACAGGACGAACGTCCCCACCCCGAAGGCATGCACCAGACCGGCGTTCTCCGGCCCCGCCAGGTCGCGGAACACCAGGAAGAACACCGCGCCCGCCGCCGTGCCCGCCCAGGCCGGCCATCCCAGCTGCAGGAAGTACAGCAGGGCATAGACCACCGCCCAGAACGGCGCCGCCGGCCGCGTGCGCATGAAGCCGGTGAAGACGGGCTCTCCGGTGGCGATGGTCCAGCGCATGAGCTCGGTGTTGAACACGGTCTGCAGGAAGGTGGCGACCAGCGTCACCCACAGCAGCACCAGGCCGTAGCGCACGAAGGCGGAGGGGCCCAGCAGGAATTCGCCGCCCCCGATGGAGGCGCCCAGCACGATCACTCCGGGGCCCACCACCCCCATCCACGCCAGTCCCCGGGGCCGGGGCGGGACCGGCAGCTCGGCGCTCCGGAAGGGAGCCAGGCCGGTCCGCGATTCGGGGGTCTGTCGTTCAGGCACGGGTCACCGCCCTCTGTTTCGGTTTGACCGCGAATCGGCAACAGGACGCACGGCGTCCCAAATCTTGCACTCGGGGCCGTTCTGGTACATCATTGGGGGCAACCGGGGTCGGATGCGACCCCCAGAGCCAACGGGCCTTCCGGCCCAGCTTCGAACGGGGTCGAACCCAGCCAAGCCGTTTTCTTGACGAACACTCGGCCCCTTCTCCGCTTCCGTCTCGCCTCCGGCTGCCCCGGCGGCTTTCCGCGCTGACGCCAACTCGGCGGAGTCGCCCGCGCCCCTTCAGGTCCACGGCCAAGGACTGATGCAACCCACGGACGTCAGCAACCCCGACTACTACCACAAGGTCGTAGACTGCCAGTGGGGCTGTCCGGCCCACACCAACGTTCCCGAGTACATCCGGCTGATCGCCAACGGTCGCTACACGGATTCGTACTGGCTGAACCGGTCGTCGAACGTCTTCCCGGGCATCCTGGGCCGCACCTGCGACCGTCCCTGCGAGCCCGCCTGCCGGCGCACCCGCATCGACGGCAAGCCGGTCGCCATCTGCCGCCTGAAGCGCGTGGCCGCCGACCTGCGCGATCCGACCGACGACCGCCTGCCCGAGATCCCCGTGGTCAAGAATGGCAAGCGCATCGCCCTGGTCGGGGCCGGCCCGGCGTCGCTCACCGTGTGCAACGACCTCATGCCGCTCGGCTACGAGTGCGTCATCTTCGAGGCGCTCGACCGTCCCGGCGGGCTCATGCGCACCAACATCCCCGCCTTCCGGCTGCCGTGGCAGGTGCTGGACGAAGAGATCGACATGATCCTCGACATGGGCGTGAAGGTCCACTACAGCACGCGCATCGAGTCGATGAAGGCGCTGCTCGAGGAGGGCTACGACGCCGTCTTCGTGGGCACCGGGGCTCCCAAGGGCAAGGAGCTCAACATCCCGGGCCGCCAGGAAGCCGCCGACAACATCCACATCGGCATCGAGTGGCTGGAGTCGGTGCACTTCGGGCACGTGGACTCCATCGGCGAGCGCGTGCTGGTCATCGGGGTGGGCAACACGGCGATGGACTGCTGCCGCTCCTCGAAGCGCCTGGGCGGCGTCGACATCAAGGTGATGGCGCGCAAGTCGCGGCCGTACTTCAAGGCGTCGCCGTGGGAGCTCGAGGACGCCGAGGAGGAGCTGGTCGAGATCGTCGAGAACTACTCCCCGAAGCGCTTCGTGCTGGAGGACGGCAAGCTCGTCGGGATGGAGTTCGAACTCGTCAGCTGGCACGAGGACGAAGAGAGCGGCCGGCTGAAGGCGACCGTCCACGGCACCGAGATCCTCCCCTGCGACGACGTCATCCTCGCCATCGGCCAGGACAACGCTTTCCCCTGGATCGAGCGCGACATCGGCATCGAGTTCAACCACTGGGAGATGCCCGAGGTCGACCGAACGACCTTCATGACCAGCCGCGAAGGGATCTTCGTGGGCGGCGACGCGGCCTGGGGCCCGGAGAACATCATCTGGGCGGTGGAGCACGGCCACCAGGCGGCCATCTCCATCCACAACTACTGCCAGGGACTGTCCCTGACCGAAGACCGCCCGCCCCAGGACCACAACCTCATCTCCGCCAAGATGGGGATGCACGAGTGGGCCTACTCCAACGACTACAATCCCTCGGCGCGCCAGAAGATGCAGCACGTCGAGCTGGTGCGCCGCTTCGAGGAGCTCTCCATCGAAGTGGAGATGGGATTCGACGCCGAACAGACCGCGCGTGAGGTGGAACGCTGCCTCAACTGCGACATCCAGACCCACTTCGAGGCGAAGCTGTGCATCGAATGCGATGCCTGCATCGACATCTGCCCGGTGCACTGCCTCACGATCACCGTGAACGGCGATGAGCCCGATCTGCGCAGCCGCCTCATGGCCCCCGCGGAGAACCTCACCCAGGATCTGATGGTATCAGAAGGACTCCCCCAGACCGGACGCGTGATGGTGAAGGACGAGGATCTCTGCGTCCACTGCGGACTCTGCGCGGAGCGATGCCCCACGGCGGCGTGGGACATGCGCAAGTTCGAACTGTTGATCCCCTACGCGGGGCAGGAAGCGGCATGCCCGAGCCAGGTCTAGATATGGCTGACCGGACCAACGACTTCGCGTTCAAGATCGGGACCGTCAACGGGACGGGGTCGGCGAGCGCGAACGGTCTCATCATGCAGGCGATCTTCCGCATGGGGATCCCCTGTACCGGCAAGAACGTCTTCCCCTCCAACATCCAGGGGCTCCCGACCTGGTACGAAGTCCGCGTGAGCGGCGACGGCTACTCGGCGCGCACCCCCGAATTCGACCTCATCGTAGCCATGAACCCGGCCACCTACGAGCGCGACATCGCCGACGTGCGGCCGGGCGGATACCTGCTGCACGACTCCTCCTGGCCCATGGCGAAGGAGTTCCTGCGCGACGACATCAACTTCCTGGGGGTCCCTCTGGGAGAGATGTGCGTGCGGGAGTTCAAGGGCGCGCGCGTGCGCATCCTGATGAAGAACATCGCCTACGCCGGGGCGCTGGCCGCGCTGCTGTCGATGGACCTCGACGTCATCCGCAGGATGATCCGCGAGAAGTTCGCGGCGAAGCCCAAGCTCATCGGCTCCAACTACAAGGCGATCGAGCTGGGCTACGACTACGCGATGGAGCACTTCGACTGCCCGCTGCCCATCCGGCTCGAGACGATGGACGCGACCTCGGACCATGTGCTCATGGACGGCAACACCGCGGCCGCGCTCGGCTGCGTATTCGCCGGGGCGACGGTGGGCGCGTGGTACCCGATCACGCCTTCGACTTCGCTCATGGACGGCTTCCAGCGCTTCTGCGAGCGCTTCCGCAAGGATCCGGAGACCGGCGAGCGCAACTTCTTCATCGCCCAGGCCGAGGACGAACTGGCGGCGGCCGGCGTGGTGGTGGGCGCGGGATGGGCGGGCGCGCGCGCCTTCACCCCGACCAGCGGCCCGGGCATCTCGCTGATGAGCGAGTTCATCGGGCTGGCCTACTACGCGGAGGTGCCGTCGGTCTTCGTGGACGTGCAGCGGGTAGGGCCGTCGACGGGCATGCCGACCCGGACGCAGCAGGGCGACATCGCGGCGGTGGCGTACGCCTCGCACGGCGACACCAAGCACATCGCGCTCTTCCCGGCCAACCCGGAGGAGTCGTTCCACATGGCGGTGGAGGCCTTCGACCTCGCCGAGCGCTTCCAGACCCCGGTGTTCCTGGTGCAGGACCTGGACATCGGCATGAACGACTGGATGATCCCGAAGCTCACCTGGGACGACAACTTCGCGCCCGACCGCGGCAAGGTGCTCGGCGCCGACGAACTCGAGCGGATCAAGAAGTTCTACCGCTACATGGATGTGGACGGCGACGGGATCCCCTACCGCTCGCTTCCGGGCGTGCACCCCAAGGGCGCGTACTTCACGCGCGGTTCCGGACACACCAGCCGCGGTACCTACACCGAGGACGCCGACGAGTACACCGAAGTGATGGACCGGCTGCGGAAGAAGATCGACTCGGCGGCGAGCGAAGTGCCCTCCCCGGCGATCGAGATGCGCGAGGGCGCCGGCATGGCGCTGGTCACCATCGGTTCGTGCGACGGGGCGGTGCGCGAGGCGGCCGACATCCTGGAGAGCCAGGGCGTGCCCGTGGACTACATGCGCGTGCGCGGCTTCCCCTTCGACCCGCTCGTTCGTGAGTTCCTGGACGCGCACGAGCTCAACTTCGTGGTGGAGCAGAACCGGGACGCGCAGCTGAAGAGGTTGCTGGTGACCGAGACCGAGGTCGACCCGGCCCGCATCCATTCGGTTCTGGACTACGGGGGTTTCCCGTTGAGCGCGGCCTTCGTAGCGGGCGAGGTGAACGAGCGCCTGGGCCTCACGCCCGATGACAGGAAGTTGCGGCCGGCGGCGGAGCGGCCGGAAGGAGCGGTGGCATGACCTACATCCCCAAGCCCGCAGTCAGGCATCCCGGCCTCGGCGCCAACGAGCTCGGCCTGCACATGCGCGACTACGAGGGCACAATCTCGACCCTGTGCGCGGGGTGCGGCCACGACTCGGTCACGGCCGCGGTCATCCAGGCCTTCTACGAGCTGTCCATCCCGCCGCACCGCATCGCCAAGATGAGCGGCATCGGCTGCTCGGCGAAGACGCCCGCGTACTTCGTGGAGCAGGCGCACGGCTTCAACGGGGTGCACGGGCGCATGCCCGCCCTCGCCACCGGAGCCAACGCCGCCAACCGGGACCTGTACTACATCGGCATCTCCGGCGACGGCGACTCGCTCTCCATCGGCCTGGGCCAGTTCTGCCACGCGATCCGCCGCAACGTCAACATGCTGTACGTGCTGGAGAACAACGGCGTCTACGGGCTCACCAAGGGCCAGTTCTCCGCCTCGGCCGACATAGGCTCGCGCTCCAAGCGCGGCGTGCCCAACAAGAGCGAGCCCATCGACCCGGTGGCGCTGGCGCTGACCCTGGGCGCCACCTTCGTCGCCCGAGGCTTCTCCGGTGACAAGCAGCAGCTCATCCCGCTGCTCAAGGCGGGGCTGATGCACAAGGGCTTCGCCTTCATCGACGTGATCTCCCCGTGCGTCACCTTCAACGACCACGTCGGGTCCACGAAGAGCTATCTCTACACGCGCCACCACGGACACGAGCTCGTGCCCGTGGACTTCGTGCCCATCCGCTCGGAGATCTCCGCGCCCTCCAACAACGGCGGACGCACCTCCATCACCATGCACGACGGCAGCATGGTGCGCTTCCGCAAGGTGCCCGAGGACTACGACCCCACCGACCGCCTGTCCGCCTACGAGCACTACCGCTCCCTGCAGAACCGTGGCGAGGTGGTGACCGGGCTGCTCTACCTGGACCCTTCAGGCGAGGACATGCACGACGACAACGCGACCACCTCGACGCCGCTGTCGGAAATGTCCCACGAGGACCTCTGCCCGGGCAGCGAGCAGATGGACGCGCTGATGGAGGAGTTCAGGTAGAGGGAGGGGACGGCATGGGCCAGTAACGTAGCCCGTGCTACGTGTCAAACGGCTTTGCCGTCACTCCGCCGTTGCTTTTCCGTCCCCGTACACGAACCGCTCCACCTCGCCGTGCACCCGCTCGACCGTCTCGGTCGAGGGTCCCGCGGTGACGCGCGATACGGCGAGGGCCACCGCGAAGTTCGCCGCGAGCCCCCAGAGCCCGCCGTGGACGCCCATCGGGTTCGGATTGAGCAGGAGGGACCACCACAGGGTGGCCACGCCGGCGGCCAGTCCGGCCAGCACGCCGGCCTTGCTGAGCGAGCGGCCGCCCGGGAAGCACACCCCGATGATGGCGGGCAGCAGCTGCAGGGCGCCCGAGCCTGACAGGTTGATGATGCTCACCAGCAGGGCGCTCTCCTGCAGCGCCAGCCAGTAGGCCAACCCCAGCAGCGCCAGCACGATGCCCTGGCCGACGCGCACGTAGTGCCTCTGGCTCGCGTCGCGAACGAGGTAGCGCTGGTACACGTCGCGGGTCAGCACGGTCATGTTGGCGTGCAGGATGGAGTCGAGGGTGGACATGGCGGCGGCCGCGGCGCCGGCCAGGATCAGGCCGGTGAGCCAGGGGGGCGCGAAGGAGAAGAGCAGCTCAGGGAAGATGCGGTCCGCCTGGGCGAGGTCGGGCAGGACCAGCGCGCCTCCGAGACCGACCAGCGCGGCCGGGATATACAGCGTCATCAGGTAGATGGGCGTGGTAGCCCCCAGCAGCTTGAGCGTCCTGCCGTCCACCGCCGTGTAGTAGCGGATCATCATGTGTGGCTGCAGGACGATGCCGAAGGACAGCGTAATCACCATCCCCACCCAGATTCCGGGCGTGAAGAGGCCTTCGGGGCCGGGGAGCGTGAGCAGGTCGGGGCGTTCGCTCGCGACCGCTCGCCACAACTCGAGCGGACCGCCGAACAGCTCGAAGGAGAGGACGAGCGCGCCCGCCCACACCGCCACGTACATCCACACGCCCTGCATGACGTCGGTCCAGTAGACGGCCCGCAGCCCGCCGATCGCCAAGTGCACCGCCGCGACCGCCAACATCACGAACACGCCCACTTCGAACGAAATGCGCCCGTCGGAGGCAACTTCCACGATGTAGCCCAGCGCGAGGGCCTGCACCTGGATGTAGAGGATGGTGAAGAGTACCGAGAACAACGCGATCGCCACCCGCACCGCCTCGGATTCGTAGAAGTCGGCCAGCATGTCCGCCGGGGTGATGTAGCCGAAGGTCTTGCCCAGCGCCCAGATGCGGGTGCCGACGACATAGGTGATGGCCCCGACCAGCACCGTCCACGCGCCGGCGGCCCAGAACCCGATGCCGTGGGTGTAGAAGAACCCGCCCGACCCCAGGAAGGCGAAGGCCGAGTGGAAGGTGGCCACCACCGTGAGGTAGAGGACCACGAAGCCGGTGCCCCGCCCGCACAGCAGGAAGTCCTCCAGGTTCACCGACATGTGCCGGTTGGCCACCACCGCCACCCCGAGCGTCACCAGCAGGTAGATGAAGATCAGGCTGGTGGCGACGACCCAGGTTTCCATCAGCGGGTGACTCCGGCGCGACCACGCGACCGCGCAGGACGGCTACGGGCTCGGCCCTGATCTGCGGAGCGGGTCACCTATAGCCCCCGCCGATAGGCCCAGATCAGCACGCCGATGAGCACCGTGTAGACCACGAAGAGGGCGACGTAGAAGAACGGGAGCCCGAGGAAGGTCGGCTCGATCCGGTTCAGCACCCTGTGCGTCACCGGCGGCATCGCGAGCATGAAGAGCGCGACGAACGCGACGACGGCGATGCGCCCGTTGCGGGTGCGCGGCCGGAAATGGCTGCGGGGAGGGTCGGGCCTGGACATGGCGGGCAAGATGCCCGCGAAGAGGGCGGCGGGCAAGCACGCCCGCCCGCCCCTCAGTTCAGCAGCATCGGCTGACCCAGCAGCCTGCCCGGGTCGGCTCCCGGCCTGGGAACGAACTTCTGCACGTGCCCGCCGTTGTAGGAGGCAACGTAGAGGTTGCCCTCCTGGTCGACGGCCGCCTGGTGGGGCAGCACCAGCCCGCCCGCCCACGGCGGCCGGCCGATCGCGCCCGCCTCGCCGTACGCCCCCCAGGTGTCCTGCAGCCGCCCGTCGCGGTCGTACCTGAGCAGCCGGTTGAGGGTCGCGTCCAGCACCCAGACGGCGTGGCTCTCGTCAATGTAGATGTTCACCGGGTCGAAGATGTCGGGCCACTCCTCGATGAACTCCCCGTCCTCGGTAAACACCTGAATCCGGCTGTTGCGGCGATCCGCCACGTAGACGCGCCGGTCCGCGTCCACTGCGATGCTGTGCAGCAGGTTGAACTCCCCGGGTCCGTCCCCCGGCCTGCCCCACTCCATCAGGTACTCGCCCTCGGCGCTGAACTTCACGACCCGGGTCTTCCAGTAGCCGTCCGCGACATAGAAGCTCCCGTCCGGCAGGAAGGCGATGTCGGCCTGGCGCCCGAACACGTACGGCTCATCGTTGGCCCGCGCTTCCTCCATGGTGTCGGGATAGTTCGCGCGCCCGATCTCCATCACCAGCTCGCTGCCGTCGTTGGTGAACTTGTAGATCTGCATGCGGCGGTTGTCGATGACCCAGACGTGCCGCTCGGGGTCGTAGGGGCTGATATAGACCGTGTGCGGCTCGCGCATGATCGAGTCCCACTGGCTCCAGTTCTCGGTGATGTTGCCGTTGCGGTCGACCACCACGATGAAGTTGCCCGGGCGCGCCTGCTCGGCCCAGGGCCGGTCGTCGTCGAAATCCACCGGCAGGTCGCCCCGGGTCACCACGATGATGCGGTCGGGGTTGTCCACGGCCACGCCGGCGACACGCCCCCAGGTCCACTCCTCGTCGTGGCTGGCCGCGGCCTTCCACCACCCCTCCACCACCTGGTAGTGACCGGTGCGGTCGTCGCCCCCCTTCGGGCCGCCGGCCTCCGCGGTTGCGGACGATGCCTCCGGGGCGGGGCCGCAGCCCGCGAAAACCGCCAGCAGCGCGACCGATGTCCACCAGCGCCGCAATGCCCGCGACCGTCCATCGCCCGACGTCTGAAGTGAACCCATCCTCATGACTCCCTCCTCGGACCGTAATCCTCCCCGGCCAGCCGGGTATGGTTGTATGGCTCGGCGATATCGCAATACGCCTCCTTGTCGTCTCCGCGCGGCGGGAAACGAACCGACCCCGGAGCCGGCAAGCCCCGGGGTCGGCGCATCTGAACCGTCCGGCCGTCGCTAGAAGTTGACGGGCCGCGTCGCCGGATCGCAGAGCGTGCCCCGATCGGCGATGGTCACGTTCTCGTTCAGGTGGAACTCGTTCTCGGGCATGAGAAAGCGGACCCCGCCCTGCAGCTGATGGCCGCCGCGCAGCGTCGCGCCCACGTCCCTCGGGAACCAGAGCAGATCCGGATTCTGGAGCTTGGTCATGAAGTAGCGGGCCTCCAGGAACAGTGCCCGGCGCCGTTCCTCGATGATCATGTAGCGGATCTCCTCGGCGTCCCCCGGATTCGCGTAGGTCACCAGCGGCAGCCCGTCGGCAGTCCGGAGTTCGTTGACCAGGTCGATCGCCCTCTGGCCGCCCTCGACCTCGGCACGGATCAGGACCATCTCCTTCCAGTTGACAAGGGGGATGTCCGCGCCTTCCTCGTCGTACTTCGCGTTGACGAAGGACTCCACCCCGACACCCTGGATCTCCGCTTCCATGTGCTGTACCCGCGTGTCGGGTACCGCGCCATCCTCGTCCATCATGCGGTGTGCGCCCGCCGTCCGGATCGGAATGCCGTCGTCCCGGATCGCGCGCCCATCGGGCAGGATCCCGAGGTTGAGATAACCGGTGAAGGGGATCACATCGGGCCAGGGCTGGCCGGTCACCGGGTTGGCCGGGCCCTCCCACCAGTCGATCACGTCGTACAGCTCACCGTAGTGAATGAAGGTGCCCGCGTAGAAGGGCTTGTTGCGCCGCACCGGGTCTCCTCCGTCCCGGGTGACGTACGCGGCGAATCCCTGCGGCACCTGCTGCGCGTCGGCCAGCGCGCCCGAGCCGTCGCCGGCCATCCAGCGCACCTGCGCCCGCAGCCCGTAGGCCATCGCCTGGGCGCTCGAGGCGATTCCGAAGGGCATCTCGAAGTCCCCCGAGCTGCCGATCTCGCCGAGCGCCCGCGTGAGACGGCCCTCGGCCATGCCCAGCGTTTCCGCCGGCGTCATCAGCGAACCGCCGTCGACCGCCAGCTCGCACATCGTCGAGCCCATCAGGCTGAATACGGCCCCCTCGTAGAGGGAAGCGATCGCCAGATACCGGGCGCGGTTGGAGACCTGATCGGCGGTCCACTCGTTCTCGAGCTTGTCGTGCAGCCCTGCGGCGAAGCTGCGCGCGGTCATGAAGTCGAGGAACCGGAACTCGTAGTTGTACTGGAAGTGTCCGCAGTCGGTCCCGCCGCTGCAGAGATAGACTTCACCGCCGTCCTCGCGGCCGTGAACCTCCCAGACGTAGTCGTTGTAGGTGTTCTGGAAGTGGGTAATGATGGTGTTGACCTGCGTTTGGGCGCCCGCCGGGTCGACAAGCGCCTCGTCGGTCAGCTGGGCGGGCAGATCGACCTCCAGCACGTCGCTGCAGGCGCCGAGAACCGCGAGCCCGAATCCGGCAACCAGAACGGCGAGCGTTCGCCGCATCCAATGCGCGGTGTGCGCGTAATCAAAGAAGTTCTTCATATTCATCTGTCCTCCGACAGTGTTCGTTCCCGGAAACAACTCAGAAGGTGACCCGCAGCTCGAGGTGCATGCTGGTGAGCGGTGCCATGAGCCGGTGGTTGGCGCTCCCGAAATCGGATGTGCCCATCTCGGGATCCAGTACCGGAAGACCGGGATTCCCCGCCTGCGTGCCGAGGAAGTTCCCCACCTCCTTCTGCCGCTGCCAGATGGTCAGCAGCTCGCGGCCCGAGAAGGACATTGAAGCCCGGTCCGCCCCGATGCGATTCGCCATCGCCTCGGTGAAGTTGTAGCGGACTCCGACCTCGCGCAGCTTCCAGAAGTCGGCGTCGAAGTACCCCCAGGTCGCCTGGGAACGATAGCGGTCGCCCGCCACCCAGACCGGGTCGCACTCGCAGCGGGAGTCGTAGCTGTTGTTGTAGCGGTGCCCCCACTCCTGGGCCCCGTCCAGCCCGACCTTGCCGAAGCCGCCATCCGCCAGGATGTGGATGGAGACCGCGTTGTCGAGAAGACTGATGCTGGGGTTGACGGAGAACCTGTACGGGAAGAAGGCCGGGCCCGCCATGATGTTGTATCCGGCGTCGCCGCAGGGAATCGTCGGACCTCCGAGGATTACGCCATACTGGTCGGTCGGCCCGGTGCCGGAGGGAACCGTGGCCGGAGTTCCATCGGGACCCACGATGACACCCGCGTCGCACATGGCGCTGACGTTCTCGCCGTACGCGTTGCGGACGGGACCGTTGGGGTCGAACTGGGCCGACATCACGTAGTACCGGGGTTCGGAGTAGTTCGGATACGGCAGTCCGATCCGGATCTCGCGGGTGCCCGCGAAGCTCCCCAGGTCCTTGATCCGGTTCATCACGTAGGATCCGGTGAGGCCCAGGTTGATGGAGAGCCCGGGTCGCTCGTACAGCCGGGTGTTGACCGAAGCCTCCCACCCCCAGTTGTCGATGCGGCCCAGGTTGCGCTGGGTGAACCCGCCGAAGCCGAGGCTGGGCGGCAGCGGCACGGCCAGGAGCGCGTCCTCGTTCTTCTGGTCGAAGTACGTGAACTCGGCCGAGACCCGGTCGTCCAGCAGCGCGACGTCGAACCCGACTTCGAGCTCGGTGCTGCGCTCGGGACCCACCGCGGGGTTGCCCGGGTTGCTGGGATCAAGGGCCGTCGTCCCGCCGGCCCCGGGGATGACGCTGTACTGGTTGGTGCCGGCGAAGGCGTCCGGCTGTCGGCCCGCCTGGCCCCACGCGCCGCGCAGACGGAACGAGTTGATCATGTCGAAGTTCCAGAAACTCTCCTCGGAAATGACCCAGGTGGACGAGACCTTGGGATAGGTCTCCGGCTCGAGCTCGGCGCCGAAGGCCGAATTGTCGTCGAAGCGCACGGCGCCGGTCAGGAACAGCCGGTCGTTGTAGCTGAACTCCTCCTGCACGTAGAAGCCGATGGACTTGTTCTCGATGTAATCGAAGTTGAGATCGGCGCTCGCCGGCGGAGTCTGGTTGACGGTGCGCGAGAACGGAGAGGCGAATCCGCGTCCGGTGGTGCCGAGCATGGAGAGGCGCTCGGAGTAGTACTGCGCGCCCACCGAGGTGGCGCTGCCCCATGAGTCGGTTACCGGCAATCTGGCGGTCGCGGACCAGTCCGCGGTGAGGTTGGTGGTGACCGGCCTCTCGAGAACGACCAGCCCGGAGGCGGTCTCCTCGTACACCGGCGAAAGCTGAACCTCCAGCGGCCACAGCACGTTGTTCTCGTCCCAGCCCTTGTCGATCCCCACCACGACCCGTGACGAGAGCCAGTCGCCGGTGGTGAAGTTGAGCGTTCCGCTTCCGGTGAAGCGGCTGAACTCACGCGTCGCCTCCAGCTTGGCCACGTCGGAGGGGAGGTGCTCCTGGAAGCCCATCAGCCGGGCGCAGGCGTTGCGCCCGTTGATGCGCGGATAGCAGAAGCCGTTGCCCCAGGCCAGGTCCTCCCAGATGCCGCCGTCGCCGTCCGCGGGCGAGAGGAACCTCGTCTTCCCGTCCACATATCCCGTGGAGACGTCGAGCGCGAAGTTCTCCGAGAAGACGACCCCCAGGTTGGCGCGCAACCGCAGCGCCTTGTTCCAGTTGTAGTAGGTGATGCCTTCGTCGTTGTCGTAGTTGCCGGAGAGGAAGTAGCGGTAGTTCTGGGTTCCCCCGCGAACGCCCAGGTTGTAGCTCTGGCTGAGCCCGCGCTGGAACAGCTCTTCCTGCGGCCAGGGGAAGGCGCCCTGCTCGATCAGGACGTTGGACTCCTCGTAGGCGTTGTAGGACACGAGCCCCTCGCCCTCGCGGCAAGGCGGGTCGAAGCTGTTCTGGCACGTCCACTTGGTGCCGATTCGCGCCGCCGGATTCCGCAGGTAGTTGGTGCCCATGCGTACCGAGGCGTCGAACTGGGCCTCGCCCTCGGCGCCGCGCTTGGTGATGATCTGGATCACTCCGGCGGATGCCTCGGTCCCGTACAGCGTCGCCGCAGCGGGCCCCTTGATGATCTCGATGCTCTCGATGTCCTGGGGATTGAAGTCGTTGAGGACGTTGACCTCACGCTCATTCCCCAGATCGGGCCCGGCCTGCGAGTTGTTGTTGACCCGCACGCCGTCGACGTAGATGAGCGGGTTGGAGCCGAGATTGAAGCTCCCCGTGCCCCGCACCTCGATGGCCGAACCCGTGCCGACGTTTCCGCTGGCGCGGGCAAACTGGACCCCGGGGGTCCGGGCGGTCAGCAGGTCCTGCATGTTGAGGATCGCGACCTCCTGGGTGACCTGTGCCGCCTCCAGGGTCGCGACCGCGTTCCCGATCGCGCGCCGCTGGGTGCCGCCGGGCGTTCCGGTCACGATGATCTCGTCG
Organism: BD2-11 clade cluster bacterium bin43; assembly: GCA_002238605.1. Lineage (GTDB taxonomy): Bacteria > Gemmatimonadota > Gemmatimonadetes > Longimicrobiales > Gaopeijiaceae > BD2-11. The sequence goes on from MPMR01000011.1 coordinate 38,267, forward strand.
AGCCCGAGCGCCTCCTCGGTCAGCTGGAACTCCAGCAGAGCGGTCTCGTCGGCCGCCACCGTCACCTCGATGGTCGAGGAGGTGTAACCGATGCGCTGGGCCGTGACCGAGTGAGTTCCGGCGGGCACGCCCGGCATCAGGAAGCGCCCGTTCTGCTGGGTGAGCGCGCCGATGCTGGGTTCCGCGATGAAGACCTGCACGGCGGCGAGCGGCTCGCCGGTCTGCCGGTCGGTTACCGTGCCTGTCAGGGTCGCCTGTTGCGCGTGCGCCCCCGGCACAAACACCAGAAAGGCCACCGCGTACAGCGGTAAGAGACAAAGTGGTCGAAGCATGGATCCTCCAAGGCAGGAGATGTGTTGGGATGCGCCACGGCGAGACGGTCCCCGAAGGCGGCGCCAGGCGCGAAAAGGGCACGAGAATAGTGCACCGGGAGGTGGGTCACGCGGGACGCGCTGCAGGCGAGGGAAACAGGCAGCGCTACCAGTCCCGGCGACTCCGGCAGCGGAAATCCTCCGGCAGTCCGCGAATCGCGATCGGTGAAGCTGATCGCCCTTCTGACTGATACGGAGCGGGGTTCCGCGTGTCAAACTTCAGGGTTTTCGGCGGTTACGTGCGCCGGCGGCGGATGTGCGAGCTCAGCCCGGACCCGATCGGGTTTCGATATGGATGGAGCCGTCCGCGGATCCCTGGAGAAAGCCCGAAGCCGGACCGCGCAGCACCCGGATGTTGCGCACGTCCCGTGCCGGAATCTGGCTCAGCACCTCCATCGCCGGGCCGAAGGTTCCGATCCGCACGCCGTCGAGAAACACCGTCGGCTCACCGCCGGGCCCGAAGGTCCCGGTCCCGCGCAGGCGCACCGGGTTCGTGTTCAGGCCCAGGTTCCCCGAGTTCGGGTTCATGTCCAGCACCTTGCGGGCCACCAGTTCGGCGGCGGTCCTGGCCTCGCTCACGCCGACGGGGGGGTCACGAGCTCTCCCAGGATGACGTCGGCCCTGGGCATCATGACCTGCATGTAGAGGACGACGTCCTGCACCACCTCGACCTGCTCCACAATCACAGGATAGCCCGGCGCCTCGATGCGCACGGCCAGCGAGCCGAGCGGCACGCCCTCGAACGAGAATGTGCCGTCTCCCCCGGTCACCGCCTCGAGCTCGGTACCCACCACCGTCACACGGGCCGAGTCGATGAGGGACATCGTGGCCTGGTCGGCGACCACCCCGTGGAGCGGGCGCTGGGCGGCGGCCGGGCCCGTCGCGAACCCGATCCCGGACACGAGGAGGGCCGGAAGGCCGGGATTCGCACGCAGCAGGCGAAGCAAGCGGATTGGCGGGCCGGAGAGCAGCTTCATCGGACCTCCATCGGTCCATGTGGCCTATCAGTACCTATGATTATACGCGCACGGGGAGCATTGCGCCCGGTGCGCCCCCCGGGTGCGGGCCGGCTTCCACCAGGGAGCCGCGTCTTCGGTAACCCCAGGACCAGGGTATCCACATGCCGCGAGCCAGCCGGCGCATGTCGCGAGTCAGCCGCAGGATGTGGTATCTGCCAGCGATCCCGCTGCGCGTGCTCCCGATCGTGCTGCTGTCGTCCGCGCTGGCCGGCTGTGCCTCCGCCCGGGGGGACGGTCTCGGGCCGCCCGGCCGCGCGGAAGGCATATCCCTGGAGGTGCAGAACCAGAGCCGCAACGCGGTGACCATCTACGTATGGAGCGAGACCTACCAGAACCGGCTGGGGATGGTCGAGGCGCTCAACCGCGACACCTTCAGCTTTCGCTGGAATCTGGCCGGTCGCGTGTACTTCATGATGGACTTTCTGGCACAGGGATGCGTGCTGTCGGAGCCCATCGACGTCATCGACGGCGACGAGCTGATCCTCACCGTGCAGCCGATCGACCAACGGCGCGCCTCCCGCGCCGCCTGCCGCAGGCCGTAGCTCCGCCCGCACAGGGGCCGCGGGTCTTGAGCCCCGGACAGGGTGCACCGCCGAGCGCCGGCGCACGGTCTACGGTGTCCCGCCCCTCTCCAACTCGTAGCGGTACCCGAGCGCCCGTCCCTCGATGGAAACGCGAAAGTCCGCGCTGGCGCCCGGACCCGGAGCGCTGGCCTCCAGAAACCTCTCTCCCAGCGGGCCTGCGTTGTCGTAGAAGATAAAGCGCAGCCGCACGGGCGCCCCCTCCGGCTGAGCGTTCCCGACGAGGCGCCCCTGGACCACGGTCCCCTCCTCGGTCACGCTCAGCCTCAGCCCGTCGAGGTGGATGGGGAGGCTGTCGGAACGGGCCACTCCGGCGCGCGCTCCGGCTTCATCCCCTGTCTCCAGCCGGGCCCGCGCCGTGATGAGATGCGCGGGTTCGCTCAGGGGGTCGACCGCCAGCAGTCGATCGCCTGCGTCGGCCAGCGCCGCCCATGCCTCGGTCGCGAACAGCGCGTTCGCGTAGTTGAACCACGCATCCCGCGAGTCGGGCTGCTTGTCCGTGAGAAGCTTGAACGCCCGCGCGGCCTGGTCGTAGCGCGAGGAGCGGAAGAGCGCGATTCCCAGGTTGAACAGGTCGGCCGCGGCCAGTGATTCGTCGGTCAGAAGCGACGCGTAGAGTTCCGTGGCCTCGTCCGTGCGTCCCAGCTCCACGAGGGTCCTCGCGAGATCGCTCCGCGCCCGGATGCTCGCGGGATCCCGGGCCAGCTGCCGCCGCAGCAGCGGTTCGGCGTCGGCGAAGCGCCCCGTGGCCAGGAGGAGCTGCACGAGTCGATCCTCCGTGTCGGCGCGCAGTTCGGCGCGCACGCGGACCTCGTCCTCCCCCAGCACGCGCGTCGCGGGCCGCCGCTCCAGCCCGCGTAGCGCATCCTGATACACCCGGATCGCCTCGTCCCGGCGCCCCAGCTCCACCAGAAGGCTGGCGAGGTTTCGATGCGCCGCGGGCTGCAGGTCGTAGATCGCGGTTGCCTGCAGCCAATGCTCGGCGGCCACATTAAGTTCTCCGCGCGCATAGGCCTCCAGGCCCACGTTGAAGGCCCGGGCCCATGCGGCCTCCCGTTCCGGCTCGATGTCGAGCTCGTACGCGGGGTAGATGCGCCGGGCTTCCCGGAACCAGCCGTGGGCGTCCCCGTACTCCCCGAGCCTGGCCCCGGCCACCCCGGCCAGGAAGTAATGGATCGAGTTGCCCGGATCGGCGTCGATCCCCTCCAGGGCCTGTTGGAGGGCAGCCTCCTCCTCCCCGTCGATGTTCAGGTAGAGGGTGGCGGTCTGGGAAAACCGGGTCTCGACGGGTGGCACGCCCGGAGGGTAGACGATCCCGGTCGGGGACCGCACCGGCCCCCGCGGCCCGCGTCCGCCCACGCACCCCGCGAGGATCAGCGTCGCGAGCACGGCGGCGCAGGCGGGATGCCGGCGCATCATGTCCACGGGAAGGGGATGCTGAAGACCGCGGATCGGGCCACCGCCACTCCCTGCTCCCTGGCGGGCCGAAACAGGATCACTTCGTTCACGAGTTCCAGCGCAATCTCGTCGACGCGCCGATCTCCACTGGACTCCATGACCTCTGACCATTCCACGGACCCCGTGCGGTCGATCCACAGGGTAATGCGCACGGTCCGGAAGTCCTCCTCGGCCAGACCCGCGCCCGCCGCGGACCGGCGCATGAACTCCATCACTTCGTCGGGATTGCGCACCAGCACCCAGGCCGAGAGCGACGTCAGAGACAGTTCGGGTTCGAGAACGGAGAGCCGGTCCAGATCCAGTTCGTCGGGATCCGGCAGAGACTCCAGCGACGCCGTCGAAGCTCTGCCGTCGATGGAAAGCGGGTCTTCCCCGGGGGTTCCGTCGCTCTCGGAGTCGACGGGGGTCTCGGGTTCGCCAACGTCCAGCTCCGGTTCGGCGAGAACCGGCCGGGGGGCGGAGCGCCCGCGCAGACGGTCCAGGAAGCTTCCCCCGCGACCCTCGCGGCCGCGATCCGCGAACTCGGCGGGATTCCCGTCCGCCGCCTCTTCCTCTTCGGCTTCCCGTGCGGACGCCGAGTCCTCACCTGCGCCCGACACGGCCGCGGCCACGATGGCCTCCACCCCCGGACCCCGCCCGGGCGGCTGGAGGAGAATCCACTCCGTTCCCTGGGCGCCGAAGACGGGCTGGGGCGCAAGGTCCCGCAACCTCCACCCCGGGAAGAAGGCGAAGCCGGCCACGTGAACGAACACGGCGACCACGATCGACCAGGCCAGCCGGTCGTCCCACTGCGCCTTGAAGCGGTCGTTGGCGGTGGGCGCGAACATGGGTCACACTAGGGAGCGGCGTGCGGAAAGGACAAGCCCGCCCGAAGCCTGCATCACGGCGGAGGCCGTGCCCGGTGCGCGTCCAGCCCGGGACCGTCCCGGAACGGAGCCACATGAAGAACCCCTTCCCCTGGCTGGCGGCGATCCTGACGATGGCCGGGTTCATGATCTGGTTGTGGTCGGCGCAACCCGACCGTGTCGCGGACGTGCCCCTGCCACCCTCGGCCCCGGCCGAGCCGGACCGGACCGACCTTCCGACCGAGGGATCGTCGATGCCGTGCCAGGTCCCTCTCGCGTGGCGAATCGCGCGGCTGGACGAGGAGTTCGAGCTCGACGCCGCCACCGCGGAAACGGTGCTCAGGGAGGCTGCCGGGCTCTGGGAGGCAGCGCTCGGGCGGCCACTCTTCCTGCATGATCCGGAGGCTGGCATGCCGGTCCGGTTCATCTACGACGAGCGTCAGGCGCGCACCAACGAACGCAGGCGCCTGGAGGCGGCGCTCGAGAGAGAGCGCGCGACCCTGGATTCGGCGGGATTCGCGGCTCGCACACGCGAGCTGTCCGAACTCCTTCCTCCCGATACCGCGGAGGCGGGCGTCTACCGCGAAGCGGTGGTCCGCGACGGCGCGGGCGGGGTCGACGTCAGCCGCGAAATCCGCATCCATCGCTTCGCCGGACTGGACGATCTGCGGCGCGTCGCGGCACACGAACTGGGTCATGCGCTGGGGCTCGGCCACGTGTCCGAGCCGGGGTCGCTGATGCGGGGCGGGCCGGCACGCGGGGAAGCGGATCCGGAAGATGCCGGCGTCGCCCCCGGCGACCGCGACCGACTGCGCGCGCTGTGTCCCGAAATCCGGGAGGGAAGCGCCGGCCCGGACTGACTTGACCGCTTTGCGACTCCCGCTTGTCTACCCTATACTGGAGGCTGGTGTGGAGTGTCTCGTCGCGACGAGGCGGGTCCCCTATGGTTCAGGCGGAGGCAATGAGAACACTCGTCATCGGAACGGCTCTGGGTGCGGCGCTGACTCTGCTTGGCGACCCCCCTTCCCTTCCTTCCGGGGAATCCCGACCTGCAGGTTCGGGCGGCGCCAGCGCGGCTTACGCGTCATCGATCGAATCCCCGGCCCTGACCCGGGTGGTGGTCCAGTACTGCCAGGTCTGCCACAACGACGCGCTGCTCACGGGCAACGTCTCGCTTCAGGGATTCGACGTGGAACGCGCCCCTGAGCTGGCGGAGACCGCGGAACGCATGATCCGCAAGCTGCGCGCGGGCATGATGCCGCCCCCCGGGATGCCGCGCCCCTCGGGCGACACCCTCCAGGTGCTGGTGGAGACGCTGGAGCAGCTGGTCGACGAAACCGCCGCCGCCCGCCCCAATCCCGGGATCCGGCGCTTCCAGAGGCTGAGCCGCGCGGAGTACGAGCGCGTCATCCGCGACATGCTTGACCTCGAGATCGACGCCGGACGCTGGCTCCCCGCCGACGTGCTTCTCGGCAGCTTCGACAACCTGTCCGCGGCCCAGGGGCTGTCGACGACGCTGCTGGCCGCCTATATGCGCGCCGCAACCGAAGTGAGCCGCCTCGCGGTGGGCAACCCGGAGGCTGTTCCCGTGTCGGCCAAGTACACCAACCCGATCGAGGTGTCGCAGCACGCATGGGACCACATCGAGGGGACCCCGTTCGGCACGCGCGGTGGGATGGTGGTCACCCACGATTTCCCGGCCGACGGCGAGTACGTCCTGACCGTGGAGACCCTGTTCGGACAAGGCACCGGCTTCGAGGACCTCGACATCTCCGTCGACGGTGAGGGCGTGGCGGTCATCCCGATCCCGCACAACGGCGAGAGCGGCGTGCCGCTCAAGACCGATCCCGTCTTCGTGCGCGCGGGCCAGCGCCAGGTGGCGGCGGCGTTCGTGCGGCGCATGGACGGTCCCTACGACGACCGCTTCAGCCCCTTCGACTGGTCGTTCGTGGGCGGCGAGGACGCCCAGCAGTGGGCCAACTACGGCATCACCGCGCTTCCGCACCTCTCGAACCTGATGATCACCGGGCCCACGGCCGTCGCCGGCGTCTCCGACACGCCGACCCGGGACAGGATCTTCAGCTGCCGGCCCGCGTCCGAGTCCGAGGAGCGGCCCTGCGCCGAGTCCATCGTGGCTCGGCTCGCGGAACAGGCCTACCGCCGCCCTGTCAACGACCAGGACCTGCAGGGGCTGATGGCCTTCTACGACCAGGGGTCGGACGGCGGCGGGTTCGAGATCGGCGTGCGCACCGCGCTCCAGGCACTGCTCGCCAGCCCTTCGTTCGTGTTCCGGCTCGAGCGGGAGCCGGCCGGCCGGGGTGAAGGCGAGAACTACTACCTGAACGACCTCGATCTGGCTTCCCGGCTGTCCTTCCTCCTCTGGGCCTCGGCGCCCGACCAGGAGCTGCTCGATGTCGCCGCCCGCGGACGGCTTTCCGACGACGCCGTGCTCGAAGCGCAGGTGCGGCGCATGCTCGCCGATCCGCGCTCCGACGCGCTGGGCACCCGCTTCGCGCATCAGTGGCTGCGCCTGCAGGACGCCGCCAAGAACAACCCGGAGCCGTACCTCTATCCCGATTTCACCGGCCAGTTGAGCGACGACCTGGTGCGGGAAACCGAGCTCTTCTTCAACCACCTGGTGCAGGAAGACCGCAGCCTGCTCGAGTTCTTCAGCGCGGATTACACCTTCCTGAACGAGCGCCTGGCGCGGCACTACGGGATCGACGGCGTCACGGGCGACGATTACCGCCTGGTCACGTATCCCGACGACAAGCGGCGCGGCATCCTCGGGCACGGGAGCGTCCTGCTGCTGACCTCGATGTCGGCGCGCACCTCTCCGGTTCTGCGAGGGAAGTGGGTCATGGAGGTCCTGATGGGTACGCCTCCGCCGCATCCTCCGCCCAACGTTCCCGCCTTCGACCAGACCGAGGGAACGGCGGACGGCCGCCGCCTCACCACGCGCGAGCGCATGGAGCGTCACCGCGCCAATCCGACCTGCAACGCTTGTCATCGCTTCATGGATCCCATCGGCCTCGCGCTCGACAACTACGACGTGACCGGCCGCTGGCGCATCCGCGAGAACATGGTGGCGCTGGACACGCGCGGCGACTTCTACGACGGAACGCCCATTACCACGCCGGCCGAACTGACCCAGGTCATCCTCAAGCGTCCGATCCCGCTGGTGCGCAATTTCACGGCGCATCTGCTGGCGTACGCGATCGGCCGCCCCGTGGAGTACTTCGATCAACCAACCATTCGAGCCATCGCGCGCGACGCGGAGGCCGAAGGATACAGCATGTCCGCCTTTGTTCTGGGGATCGTGAAGAGCGATCCGTTCCGGATGAGACGAACCGAGGCGACCGCCGACACGGAAGCCAACCAGGGAGTGTAAGCGACCATGAACTTCATTACGGGAAAGCACCTTTCTCGCCGTACCTTCCTTCGCGGGATGGGCACTACGGTTGCGCTCCCCCTGCTGGACGCAATGGTCCCCGCCGGCAGGCTCTGGCGGGACCGCGCCGCCAGCGACTTCACGCGCTTCGTGGGCATCGAAGAATCGATGGGATGCGCGGGCGGGAGCGACTGGGGAGACCAGCAGTTCCTGTTCGCGCCCGAGAAGGTCGGCCGCGACTTCGAGTTCGCGGCGACCAGCCAGCTCAAGCCCCTCGAGCCCTACCGCGACTACCTGACGGTGATCAGCAACACCGACTCGCGGATGGCGGAGGCGTACCGCGCGGAGGAGATCGGCGGCGACCACGACCGCACCACCGCCGTCTTCCTGACGCAGGCCCATCCCAAGCAGACCCAGGGATCGGACGTCTATCTCGGGACCTCGCTGGACCAGTTGCACGCGCGCCGCTTCGGCCAGGACACCGCACTTCCCTCGCTGGAGCTCACCACCGAGTCGATCGACCGCGGGGGCGGATGCGCCTACAACTACCACTGCGCCTACACGACCTCGGTGGCGTGGGCCTCCCCGACCCAGCCGCTTCCGGCCATCCGCGAGCCGCGCGCGGTCTTCGAGCAGCTCTTCGGAGCGGGTGACTCCGCCGCCGACCGCGCCGCCCGCCGCCGCACGGACCGCAGCGTCATCGACTGGATCGCCGCCGAGGTGGCGCGCCTGAAGAGAGAGCTGGGGGCCGTCGACCGCCGGGCCATGGACGAGTACCTGACCCACATCCGCGAGCTGGAGCGCCGCATCGAGCTGGTCGAGGAGCGCAACACGAGCGGCGAGGAGCGGGCGATGCCGGAGGCTCCCTCCGGGGTCCCGGATTCCTGGGAAGAGCACATGGAACTCATGTTCGATCTCCAGCTGCTTGCGCTGCAGACCGACATGACCCGGGTCATCACCTTCAAGATCGGCTTCGACCAGTCGAACCGGACGTTCCCGGTCAGCGGCACCAACAAGTCGTTCCACGGCGCGTCGCACCACGGCAACGTCCCCGCCGACATCATGGACTTCAACCTCATCAATACCCACAGGCTGAGCCTGATGGGGTACTTCCTGGAGAAGATGAAGAACACGATGGAGGGCGACGCTTCGCTGCTGGACAAGACCGCCATCGTCTGGGGTTCCTCGATGGGCGACCCCAACCTGCACAACCACCGCCGCTGCCCGCTCATCCTGATGGGGCACGCCAACGGCGCCCTGGAAGGCAACATGCACTTGCGGGCGCCCAAGGGAACGCCGATGGCCGACGCGTTCGTAAGCCTGATGCAGGGCATCGGACACGACGACCTGCGGTCGTTCGGGGACAGCGTGAGCCCGTTCCCGCTCTCGTTCCCCAGAGGCGGTTTTGCCGACGCGCTGCGGGAGGCCGGATCGTGAGGGCCCCCGACGAGGCGGTGAAGCGCGGCCGCATGGGCGTGCTGGGCGCGACCCTGCTCCTGGCGTCGCTGGCCGCCTCTGTTGAGGCTCAGGATGCCGGGCTGATGGGCGCGGCAAGGCAGGGCGACGCGGAAGCGGTTCAGACGCTGCTCGCCGGAGGGGCGGACCCGAGTCAGGCGCAGGGCGACGGCATGACCGCGTTGCACATGGCCGCGCTCGAGGGCCACGGCGATGTCGTGGACGTGCTGCTGGCCGCGGGTGCCGAGGTCGGCGCGACGACCCGCATCGGGGCGTACACGCCACTCCACCTGGCCAGCCAGGCCGGACACGGGGCGGTGGTGCGCTCTCTCCTCGAGAGGGGCGCGGATGCGAACCTCGCCACCACCAATAGCGGGGCCACCCCGCTCCACCTGGCCGCGCGCGTAGTGGCCGGCGAGGACGCGGTAGCCGCGTTGCTGGAACACGGTGCCGACGTCAACGCGCGAGAGGGCTCCGCGGGGCAGACCCCATTGATGTTTGCGGCCTCGTACAGCCGGACACCGGCGATTCAGGTACTCCTGAAGCACGGAGCCGACCCGAACGTGGCCACCAGAGTGGTGGACGTGCTGCACAGCGTGGCCATCGACCGCGAGGCCAGCCAGCTCCTGCGCGACCGCATCGAAGGGCTCCGCTTCGAAGCCGAACCGGGCACGGAGCCGGAATTGACCCCCGCACAGGTGCAGGAAGCGATCGCCGCCCAGCGCGAGTTCCTGCGCGCCGACCACGCGCAGCGGCAGTTCAATGCCGACGATCTGGTCCAGCACCGCGCGGACTACCCCGGCGGCCCGCCGCTCGCGCGTCCTCCCTACCGGGAGACGCTGGTGGGCATGACCGGCGGCATGACCGCGCTGCTGCACGCCGCTCGCGAGGGCCATGTCGAAGCGGCACTCGCGCTGCTGGACGGCGGAGCCGACATCGACCAGGTCAGCGGCGACGGCACCAGCCCGCTGCTGATGACCATCATCAACGGCCAGTTCGACCTGGCGATGGAGCTGGTCGAGCATGGCGCCGATCCCGACCGGGCCGCCGACACCGACGGCATCTCCCCGGTGTTCGCGGTGCTGCAGACCCACTGGGCGCCCAAGTCCAACTACCCGCAGCCGCGCGCGCAGGACAACGAGCAGACCGAATACCTGGAGTTGCTGCAGGCGCTTCTGGACGCGGGCGCGGACCCGAACGTCCAGCTCAACACGCACCTGTGGTACTGGGAGTTCGGCCTCACCAAGATGGGCATCAACCTGGAGGGCGCCACGCCCTTCTACCGGGCCGCCTTCGCGCAGGACATCGAAGCCATGAAGATGCTGGCCGCCCACGGCGCCGACCCCAACATCCCCACGCGCTGGCCGGCGGTGGGCATGCGGGAGCGCCGCCAGCAGGACGGGCGCCAGCAGGAGGATTCAGGCCTTCCCTGGATTCCCGAAGACTCGTACAACGCGTACCCCATCCATGCCGCAGCCGGTGGCGGCTGGCAGGGGCTCGGGGCGTTCAGCGTGCGCGCAGTCCCCGACAACTTCCTCAACGCGGTCAAGTACCTGGTCGACGAGCACGGGGCGGATGTGAATCTGGCCGACTCCTGGCTGTACCGGCCGATCCACTACGCCGCGGCCCGTGGCGACAACGAACTCATCATGTACCTGGTCGAGCAGGGCGCGGACGTGACCGCCATCACCCGGCTGGGTCAGTCCGCGGCCGACATGGCGAGGGGCGGACGCTCCGGGTTCTTCGTACGGGTCGCCTACCCGGAAACGGAGGAGTTGCTGGTGAACCTCGGCTCCAGCCGCGAGTGCGAGCACACCCACTTCCTGGACACGGGCGACTTCTGCGAGGGTCTCGGCGTCTTCGACCCGTGGAAGGAAAAGGGGATTCCGCAGACGACGGAGGCCGTGGTGCCGCCTCCCCCTCCGCCGGGGGGAAACCGGAGGTAGAAGGCCCTCCAGGAGGAGTGCGGGCGGGGGAAAGCAGGCGGAATCGGTAGAATCCGCCACAAGCCCCAATGCAGGCGGATTCTTTCCGGTATCCACACTTGAAATGTGAACATGCGTCATTCATATTTCAAGGATGATGGAGATAGCCCGAGAAAACCACCTGCAGCGCCTGCGCCTGCTTATCGGCGAGTTCCCTGTCGTCGCCCTTCTGGGTGCGCGACAAGTCGGCAAGACCACACTCGCCCGTCATCTTCAGGCCTCGACACAGGATCCGACCACGTGGTTCGATCTCGAAGATCCAGCCGATCTGGCGCGGCTGGCGGACCCCGGCCTGGAACTGAGGCCGCTCCGTGGGCTCGTCGTCCTGGACGAGATCCAGAGGCTGCCCGACCTGTTTCCGCTCTTGCGCGTGCTCGCGGATCGTCCCGCAACCCCGGCCAGGTTTCTGGTGCTGGGCAGCGCATCACCGGAGCTCCTCCGGCAGACATCCGAATCTCTTGCGGGCCGCGTGGCGTTTCACGAACTCGACGGCCTCAGCCTGGAAGAGGTCGACGACCTCGAACACCTGTGGCTGCGGGGAGGGTTTCCACGCTCCTATCTGGCTCGTACGGAACCTGCCAGCCGGCGCTGGCGCGATGGCTTTGTCAGCACGTTCCTGTCGCGCGATCTCCCTGGCCTGGGAAGCCGGATTCCGCCCACAACCCTCCGCCGCTTCTGGACGATGCTCGCACACTGGCACGGGCAGGTCTGGAACGGCGCTGAATTCGGACGCGCGTTCGGAATCTCGCACACGACGGTACGGCGCTACCTGGATCTGCTGACTTCAGTGTACGTGGTGAGACAGCTGCAGCCCTGGTTCGAGAACATCCGCAAGCGGCAAGTACGCTCGCCCAAGATATACATCGCCGATTCGGGCCTTCTTCACGCGCTTCTCGGGTTGACCAGCCGCGAGGATGTTGTGTCGCATCCCAAGGTGGGAGCGTCCTGGGAGGGAGTCGTCATTCAGCAGGTGATTCACCTGCTCCGCGTCCCGCCGGAGCAGTGCTTCCACTGGTCCACACACGCGGGTGCGGAGCTTGACCTGCTGGTGATGTCCGGCGGGCGCCGCCTCGGCTTCGAGGTCAAACGAACGGAAGCACCTCGCGTAACCCGCTCGATGCGTTCAGCTAACGAGACACTTGGTCTGTCGCAGCTCTTTGTCGTGCACGCCGGAACAGGGACGTATCGGATGGCGCCGAATATGCTCGCCCTGCCCGCGACTCAGCTTCGGGATACGCTCCACCCCATGCGCGTCGGGAGCTAGTCCTCCCAGCTCACCGCATCCCCGACCTGGATGCGCGCGTCGCTCAGCACCGTGCAGAAGACCCCGCCGCGCCAGCCGGGGTCGAGGGCGTCCCGCAGCCCGGTGAGCTGTTCCTCCATGATCGTGCACGGCCGGGTCTCGCCGCGGATTTGTAACAGGCAGTCGCCGATACGGATCTTGCGGTCGCGGGTCTCGGCCAGCCTCACGCCGCTCACCATCAGGTTCGCACGCCTGAGGGCCGGATCGACGGACGTGCCGAGTTCGTCGTTGAGGTCGTCGAAGACTTCCTTCTCGATCAATGTGACCTGACGCCGGGTACGTCCGAAGTTCGCATCACCGGCGAGCCCGCCTCCCGCTTCGGCGGCGGCTTCGGAGACGGCGCTCATTTCGCCCCCACGTTGCCGCTTGAGCCAGATCGCCTCGAGTCTTCCGCTCATCCGTATCGCTCCTGTCGGTTCCGTTCTGTTTCCGGATGTATGGTCGTGTTCCGGATGTGTCGCCGTTTCCCCGATGTGTCGCCGGCCGGTGTTCCGGATGCGTCGTCCGTGCCACCCTGGCTCGAACCGCTCCAGAATACCCAATCGAGCCGCTGAAGGCGAGAGACGGTTTCCGCCGGTCGGGTGACCGGCCCGGGACGCGGGGCGCGCCTGTCCGGATCGCCCGGCGGCGAGGCCGCGGTGAAGGCGTCCCATCCAGCCATGGACTCGCCCCGGCATCCGGGTTCGGTGTGGTTCATGAGGGCACCTCAGGCCAACGACGAGCGGGGCGGTCGACGGCCACGGACTCGCGCCCGCCAGGAGCGTACCCTCAATCCGGAGACCATGGACATGACCACTCGACGCAAGACCCCGAACCGCCTCACGACGGCCGCGCTTTCCCTCGCGGCCGCCCTGGCCCTGCAGACCGGACCGGCGGCCGCGCAGTTCGCTGATCACGCCCCACCTGTCGAAGACGAGATCATCGATGGGCGTCCGGACGCCGACGGCAACGGCAACTGGATCCTGTGCTGGCCGCTGCATTGGCTCATTTACTGCTGGACCAGCTAGGAGGCACCTGATTGCGGCGCAGTCGCCCCGCCGGTGGCACCGGTCGTCCTGGCCGCTGCCACCGGCGAGTGCGGTCGCGCACGGGTCGCGTTGAGGGCGGCGCAGGGACGGCGTTGAGGGCCGCGCACGGACCGCGTTGAGGGCCGCGCACGGGTCGCGTTGAGGGCGGCGCAGGGACGGCGTTGAGGGCCGCGCACGGACGGCGTTGAGGGCCGCGCACGGACCGCGTTGAGGGCCGCGCCTCGCCCGCGCGTTGGCTTCGCCTTCAGTTCGCCGGCACCGCCTCCATCAGCAGGCGCAGAGCCTCGTCGAGCGCCTGGCCCCCAGGTCCGGAGCCGCTGTAGTGTCCGATGCGCACCACCACCATGTCGTGCGTGGGGATGATGATGGTGCTTTGGCCCCCTGCTCCCGCCATGCGGAAGGCGCTCGTCGGGATCGGATAGCGGCCGTCACCGTTCACCCAGAAGAAGGCGCCTCCGTAGACCGGGCGCCCGTCGGCCACCCAGGCGGGCGCGAGCGTGGACGCGTACTCGACGTATCCCTCCGGGAGAATGCGCTCGCCGTTCACGACGCCGTCCTGCAGATACAGGTTGCCGAGCCGCGCCCAGTCGCGCCCGCTGCCGAACCCGTATCCCTGCAGCAGGAAGTTGCCGTAGGGATCGGTCATCGCCACGAAGTTGCGCATCCCCAGCTTGTCGAAGAGATGGCGCTGCGGGAACTGGTGATAGTTCTCGCCCAGCTCCCCTTCAACGCCCAGGCGGACCAGGTAGTTGGTGAGCACGGGGTCGCAGTTCCGGTACCGCCCTACCGTGTCGGGCTCCCACTGCTGGTCCTTGCCGGCCGCCCACTCGAACGAGTTGACGGTGCCCGTATAAAGGTACAGATGGTCGGGGTATCCGATGTCCGGGTCATCGCCCGGATCGCCCAGGTTCCGGCAGCGCAGCCCGGAAGACATGCGCATGATGTCGCCGATGCGGATCGCCTGGCGCGGGTCGCCTTCGGACTGCCACTCGGGAACGGGCGCGGACTGCCAGATGTCGTAGACCCCCTTCTGGATCAGGATGCCCATGAGCGTGCCGGTCAGGCTCTTGTTCATCGACCAGCTTTCCAGCGGCGTGGTGTGGTCGATGCCCTCGCGGTAGCGCTCCCCAAGCAGGCGGCCCCGGTGGGTGACCACGAAGGCCGCGGTCAGCGCCTCGGGGGGCGCGAAGGCCGCCTCCACCGCCTGCGCGACCTTGTCCATGTCCACGTCGGCCGGAAAGGGCTCGTCCGGGAGCAGGTCGCCCAGCGGCCAGGGCGTGGTCTCGGCGTCGGGCAGGGTCGATACCACCTCGACCGTCTCGTAGTACGGCTCCTCCTCGCCCATGGGGAGCGCCAGGCACCCCTGGTCGCCGTGCAGCTTGGCCGACCGCACCGTGCCGTCCGCGAGGGTGAGGTGCACGCGCCGGTTCTCGTAGTCGATCACCCGGTCGGTCACCGCGCCGCGGTACCGGGCGGGCGCGCTGAAGAAGCCGACGTGCTCGGCGGCGAAGTCCGGATCCAGCCCGGACAGGAAGACGTTGGAGCACAGGATCTTCGCGAACCCCGCCGTCGAATGCACCACCGCGTCTCCCGGCGGCAGCACGTACGCTCCGGGCAGCTCGAGCTCGGCGGCGCGGGCGAGGAGTTGCGCCTGCGGATCTTCGGCTACCGGGTCGGGCGCGTCATCAGCCGGGGCGCAGCCGGCGGCGAGAATCGTGAGGACGGCGAGGGAGGGCATCAGGCGGTGCAGCATCTTCATGACTCCGCTTGCGGGATGTGGCAAGGTGGAAACTCACCATAAGGAGGGGTAACCGAAGCAACAAGCGGAGTGGACGGATGCGCTGCCGCGTCGCCGCGGGCCGGAGGAGCAGCGGGCGGGCCTCAACTCCCTTTCCCGGCCCGGTGCGGAGCGCTAGTCTGAGCCTTCCGATCCGGGCTTTTCCGGGCCCCGTGGAAGCACGAACTCTGGGGAGGCAGGCGTCCTGGATTCCTTCTTGGCCTCCGGCGACCCGGTGCATCCGTTCGTGATCTTCGGGCGCACGCATCTGTTCTCGCTGGCCGTGCTCGCCGTGTTCGGCTATGGGACCCTGCGTCTCGGGCAATCGGGCAGCGAGTTGACCCGGCGCCGGATCAGGCGGGGCATGAGCGCCGTGCTCCTGATCACCTTCGTGGAAGGACACTTCTGGTACGCGTCCCACGGGGAATGGGTGGTGGCGGAGCGCCTCCCGCTGCACATGTGCGGAGCCATGGTCTGGGTCACCATCTACGGGTTGTGGACGGACCGGCCGTGGACCCGTCCGCTCATGTACTATCTGGGGATCGCCGGGGCGGTCCAGGGGATCCTCCAGCCCGACAGCCCGTACGCACTGCCCCACGTGCGCTTCGTGTCGACGATGTTGTCCCACACCACGCTGGTGGTCGCGGGGCTGTGGGTGATCCTGGTGGAGAAGTACATGCCGGATCTTCGCTCGACCCTGCGCACCTTCGCGCTGGTCCATGTCTACGCGGCGGTCATCTTCGTCTTCAACCTGCTCGTGGGCTCGAACTACCTGTACATCCTGGAGAAGCCGGAGTCCGCGTCGCTCATGGACATCTTCCCGGAGTGGCCGTGGTACCTGCTGGTGCTCGAGGGACTCCTCCTCGTCATCGTCGCCGGAATGTACCTGCCGTTCGCGCGCCCGCGCAGGGCCTGAGGCCGACTCGGCCCGGGTTCCGCCTCCCACTCTGCGTGGAATCCGGCCGAGCCGGGCCTGCTCTTTCCCTGCCTGTCCGGCAACGCTAATCTGACTTGTGCCACCCGGGCCCCCTCTTCCGCTCCCTCGGGAAGCCCGCGCGCAAGGAGGCACATGTTGGATGTTTTTTCCCTCCGGCACTCCCGTAGTCCCGTTTGTGCTGCTCGGCAGCGCCCACCTTCTCAACAACACCAGCCTCGCGGTCCTCGGGTTGCCGGTCATTTGCCCCGGCACCAAGCCCGGCGAGCCAGTCCGACAGAGGCGCCCGCTGGCGGGCACCCATTGCCCCGTACGCTGCGGCCAGGCCGCAGTCGGCGTCGCCTGATGGACACCTTTCCCGCCGTCCCTCGTATCTGCTCTTCTATCCGCTAATCCTCGAAGGACTCGTAATTCTCGTCGTAGTCGGGATGTACCTGCCGTTCGCGCGCCCGCGCGGCGTGTGAACCGCGGTACACCGGGTTCCATCCTCAACCATGGAGGTCCTGATGAAAGCGGGCACCAGAGAGGGCCGCGCCATCGCAGTCCTCCTGATCCTCGCGGTGCTGCCGTGCTGGATGCCGGCAGACGTAGCCGCGCAGGAGGACGATCCCGACTATCTGGCAACCTACTCCATCATCGCGCGCGACCCGGGCACCGGCCAACTGGGCATGGGGGTTCAGTCCAAGGCCTTCGCGGCCGGCAACCGGGCCATGCACGCGAAAGGTGGTGTGGCGGTCATCGCCCACCAGGCGTCCGCCAACCCCATGTACGGTGCCATCGGCGTCGACCTGATCGAGCGCGGCTACAGTCCGCAGGAAGCGCTCGACATGATGGTGGCGAGCGACGAGGGGCGCGACCGGCGCCAGGTGGCAATCCTCGACATGGAGGGCCGCACGGCGGCCTGGACCGGCACCGGCGCCAGCGACTGGAAGGGCCACCGCTGCGGCATGGACTACTGCGCGCAGGGCAACATTCTGGCGGGTCCCGAAGTGGTCGACGCCATGGCGGCTTCCTTCGAGTCGTCCAGCGGTCCGCTGGCGGAGCGGCTCATGGACGCCCTCGACGCCGCTGAGGCTGCCGGGGGCGATGCACGCGGCAAGCAGTCGGGCGCCATCCTGGTGGTGGTTCCGCGCGCGGGGAGCGGTGGGTTCAGCGACCGGGTGGTGGACATCCGGGTGGACGACCATCCCCGGCCGCTGGAGGAACTGCGGCGCGTGCTCAACCTCTTCCGGTCCGGCCAGATGGTGCGCAACGCAAACGCGAGCATGGCGCAGGGGAACCTGGATGAAGCCCTGGCCACCGCCACCGCCGCGCGCGACAGGTCGCCGGAGAACGACAACGCCTGGGTGGCTCTGGCGGCCGTGCAGGCGCGCATGGGACGGGACTCGGATGCGCTCGAGTCACTCCGCCGGGCAGTCGAACTGAATCCCGGTCGCATGCGCACCCTGCCCCGGGACCGCAACTTCGAGAGTCTTCACGAGAGGCCGGACTTCCGGCGGCTGGTCGGCGCCGATGATCCCGGTGCGAGTGCTCGTTGATGGATAGTGTAGCGAATAATCATCGTGGGGGTCTCGCTCGAATCAAGTTTCCCCCAAGTACCATGAGCCCGGAGGCCACCATGTACGACTTGTGTATGCGAAGACTGATCGCAAACTGGAAGGGAGGGGGAGTTGCGCGAAGTATGCCACTCCTCGTGGCGTGCTTTTTCGCGCTGGTGCCTGGCGCCGCGGCGGCGCAGAACACCGTAACGGTGACCGGTCTGGTCTCCGACGCGAACAGCCTCACGCCCCTGAGCGGTGTCGAGATCCAGGTCCAGGGTACCGGCATCAATGTGGCCACGAACAACGATGGGAGATTCATTCTCCTGAACGTCCCCGTGGGGGACATCGTCATCACGGCCTCGCTGATCGGCCGCCGTACCACCGAACAGGCAGTCACGGTTACGGCCGATGCCGCCACGGAGGTGAACTTCCTCCTGGTCGAGACGGCCATCAACCTCGATGAGATCGTGGTTACCGGGACGGCAGGGGAGCAGCAGGCCCGTTCGCTCGGGACCACGGTCGGATCCCTCCCGGTGGCCGAAACGCAGATGATCGCTCCCCGGGACAACTTCGAGACCATGCTGGGGGGCGCTGTTCCGGGCGTGAACGTGGCCTACGGCGGCGGCCACGTCGGGGGCGGCAACAACATCCGCATCCGGGGAGCCGGATCCATGGTCCTCTCGGGGCAGCCGCTCATCTACATTGACGGTGTCCGGGTGAACAGCGGCGGACCGGGAGCCGAGGGATCTCTCGGCGTGGGCACGCAGAGTCCGTCCACGCGACTGAACGACATCAGCCCGGAACTCATCGAGTCCCTCGAGATCATCAAGGGTCCGGCGGCGGCTACGCTCTACGGGACGGAGGCGTCGAACGGGGTCATCAACATCATCACCAAGCGAGGCGCCCGGGGAGCCCCCGTATTCACTCTGACAACGAAGGTCGGGCAGAACTGGTATCGGGATCCCAAGGAGCATTGGCCGGGGAGCTTCTACACCTGCACCGGCCGCGGGACGGATCCGTGCACTCCCGGCGAGATCGTGGAGGTGAACGTCTTCAAGCGCGACTACGAGGTCCTCGGCATGGAGCACTTCCAGGTCGGCATGCCCATGGGAAGCGTCGGTACCGTCTCGGGAGGCACCGACGCGGTCCGGTATCACTTCACGCTGGGCTGGGACTTTGATGAAGGACCCGTCCCGAACAATACCAACAACAGGTTGGACGCACGCGCGAACCTCAACTGGCTGCCCCGCGACGACCTGACGGTGGACTTCGGCTTCGGGGGGATTCGCTCCGAGCTGCACACCACGACGGGGCGCCAGCCCGCGCGTGTCACCGGGTTCCACTGGTCGTGCCCCGGCGGCGGTTGCGAGATCGGTACCGGGACGCCCAACGCCCTTGATGGTGCTTTCCGCGGCTATATCGCGTATCTGCCGGACCTGTACGACGAGTTGCTCGATTCCGGTCAGAAGGTCTATCGCAACATCTATACCCTTTCGGCCACGCATCGCCCGTTCGAATGGCTCACCCACCGGTTGGTCGTGGGACTGGACCAGGCGGAGACCAACGGTTTCCGGCTCAACCGCCACTCGTCGGGGCGGGTTGGCATCAGCGGCCGTCAGGGCGACAAGAGACTCGAGTTTCGCAACACGGACAACTACAGCTTCGACTACTCCGGCACGTTGACCTACGAGCCTTTTGCCGGGCTCTCGCTGGCGACATCGTCCGGCGCCCAGTACTACGAGCGGTCCTCGGAGTGGCTCGCGGGGCGTGGCTCACGTTTTGCGGTTCCCAGTCTGGAGACGATCTCCGCCGGAGAAGTCCGAGAGACATCCGACGGGTTTTCAAGCAACAAGACCGTCGGGGTGTATGTCCAGGAGCAAGCCTCCTGGCAGAACCGGATCTTCCTGACCGGTGCTCTCCGGGGAGACGACAACTCGGCCTTCGGGGCGGACTACGACTTCGTGGTCTATCCCAAGCTGAGCGCAAGCTGGGTGGTCTCGGAGGAGGCCGCGCTGGAGGGGTTGGACTGGCTCAACTCGCTGCGGCTCCGGGCAGCCTGGGGGAAAGCCGGACAGCAGCCCGATCAGTTCGCTGCGGTGAGGCTCTATAACCCGGAGCCGGGATTCCAGGGCGCGGGCGGCGTGACTCCTGCGACGATCGGAAACTCCGACGTGCAACCCGAGGTTGGCGTGGAGACCGAGATCGGCTTCGATGCCGGGTTCTTCAACGACCGGGTCGGCCTCGAGTTCACCTACTACGACCAGAGGCGGACGGACGCCCTGATCAGCGTTCCGGTGAAGCCTTCGACCGGCTTCCCCGGCTCCCAGCTGAGGAATATCGGAGAGATTCAGAACGAAGGAATCGAGCTGGGCCTCAATGTGGATGCATACCAGGGTTCGATGCTGGGGGTCGAGTTCGGCCTGGCGGTCCACATGAACAGGAACGAGGTGCTCGATCTGGGCGGACTGGCACCGATTCCGGTGTTCGGACGAAACTTCACCACCGGGTGGACGGGCCAGCGCCACGCAGTGGGCTTCCCGCTCGGGTCAATTTTCCTGCCCGTGGTGGTGTCGTCCGACATCGTGGGCACGGGCTTGCAGGCACGCGCGACAAACGTGATGTGCGAGAGCGGTCCGATCGCAGCTCCGGGCACCCGAATCACCCGGGGAGGAGGTCCTCCCGTGCCGTGCACGAGCGGAGAGACCGCTCCCGAGGTCTACCGAGGCTCGACTGTTCCAACACGCGAACTGGCTTTCAACGCGACCGTTTCGGTACAGGACAACACTCGCTTCTACGTCGACCTGCAATACGTCGGCGGGCACACCATGGTGGACGGGATCACGGCCGGCTCCCACCTGTTCTTCCGGAACACGAAGGCGATCAACGAGAAAACCGACCCGATCTTCCTCGGCTACGACGAAATCGGCGAAGTCAACCCGTCGGGGATCTTCGACGCCTCCCAACTCACGATGCGCAGCGTGTCGCTGAGCCACACCTTCTCGGGTGAGATGGCCGCGAGACTCGGTGCCTCCCGGCTCAACCTGACGCTCTCGGGTCAGAACCTGTGGAGGGTATGGAGAGCGCAGGGTGAGGCCTTCGGGCACCCCATCGTCGATTCGGAGATTCGGGATACTGGTGCAAGGAGCACCGACCCCGGAGGGATTTCGGCCTATACGCAGGACGGCTTCCCGATGTTCAAGCGTTTCCTGGCGACCGTGCGGGTGACCTGGTGATGGGCGCGCGGATGGAGGGATCCGGAAACGGATTGTTGATTCCAGACGAAACCACAGAGGGGCCTGTCATGAATAGAGTGATCGAGATGGTGCCGTGGTCGTGGAGGCTGCGCGGCGTTGTGGCGCTTTTTGTGGCCCTTGGGCTGGCGGGGTGCGACACTGCCGACCTCCTCGAAGTGGATCTTCCGGGTAATGTCACGGCCGAGGACATCGAGGATCCCGGCTTGGCGGGGACCCTGCGGGTATCCGCCATCGGCGACTTCGAGTGGGCGTGGGATGAGTACGTGGATTTCGCAGCCAAACACTCGGACGAGTACATTCAGTCATCGGGGAACTTCACCGGAAGGCGGCTGCAGCTCCGCGACATTCCGGCGAATCTCCCACAGTATCAGGACAATATCTTTGGCCGGCTCCATCGGGCGAGGGTCATGCTCGAGAGCCATTTTGACCGTCTTCAGACCTTTTCCGACGCCGATGTCCCGAACCGGACCCAATACCTGGCCGAGATGCGGACGTACGGGGGCTTCATCTACGTGGTCTTCGGCGAGGGCTTCTGCGGAACGCCGCTCAACGGAGACGGGGTGGTCCGGACACCGGAACAGCTCCTGGAGATCGCCGTGGAGCAGTTCTCGGAGGCCCTGAGTATCGCGGGGTCGCTGGGGACGGGCCGGGGTCAGGCACTGGTGCAGGCGGCACGTATTGGCCGCGCCCGGGCGTATCTCGACCTGCAGCAGTACTCCAGCGCCATCGCCGACGCGCAGTCGATAGTGGACGATCCCGCTCTTGATTTCTACGCGACCCGGGAGTATGGCGAAAACCGGCGCGAGAACTCGATGGCGAACACGAACGAGCTCGATACCAACCAGCAGTCGACGGTAGCCCCGAGCTACCGCAACGTACAATGGAAGGGCATGCCCGACCCCCGGGTGACGGTCATGGAAACCGGACTTATCGGCCACGACAACGCGACGATCGTCTGGCGCCACAACAAGACGCCGGAGAGTTTTGTCGCGGGCGCGGCTCAGGACGTCATCATTGCCTCGTCGCGTGAGGCGCGCATGATCATTGCCGAGGCCTCGGCAATCACAGGAGACCTGGCCACGGCGATCAGTATTCTCGACGGCTTCCACACCGCTGCCGGAATTCCGCCGGTGACCGCTGAAGACCTGCCCACCCAGGACGATGTCATTCGGCAAGTGATCGAAGAGCGCCGGCGAGAGTTTTTCGTTGAAGGCGGTCATCGCCAGAGAGACCATCTGCGCTGGCGGGGTACGCAGTTCAATATCCCATACCTCGGTGAACCCGGCTCCGATCACCCGGACGGGGTCGACCAGTATGGTCAGGTGTACGGCACGACCACTTGTTTCCCAATCGCTCAGAACGAGCAGGTAGGAAGCTGATCTGACATCCTGCGGAAGCCGATTCGGCTCTCCCTCGCGGGGGACCGGAGGCTTCCGCAGGGTGCGGAGGCCGGTACCAGCCTGGCAGGCGAGAGCTCGGGTCCATCGTGCGGCCCCGGGCTCTCCGCCGTCTATCCGCCCCGGTTCATCGTTTCAACGAGGATGACGCCCGCTGCGGCACCCGGGTACCGCGATGTCGATGCGGGTCCGCGCAGCACCCGGATCCGCGTCACGGACGTGGCGGGTATCTGCTCGAGGGTCAACATCGCCCGATCCTGTCCGCCGGCGTCGATTCGGACGCCGTCCAGGAAGATCTGCGGTTCCTCGCTGAGGAGGAACGAGTTCACGCCCCGAAGCCGAATCCTCACTCCGGTCCCGACTCCACCCTGCGGCTGCTGGGCCGCGACGCCCGGCACGCCGGTCAGCAGAAGGTCGGCGGCGGTTCGTGACCTCGCACCCGTCCCTGTTACGCGCGCTTCCGAGTGTCCGCGCCCACGATCGTCGACTCGCGGCACTTCCACCAGGAGCTGATCGAGCACGACCGAGACACGATGGACATGAAAGTGGATCAGCGACTCCTCCATGGGAGCGATTTCCACCGTTTCGACGAGGGTGCTGAATCCGTCCCCTTCGACGCGCACCACCACCTCCCCGGCGGGTACGTTGAGGAGCCGAAACCACCCGTCGGCGTCCGTACGAGTGCGGTGGTGGATGAATTCCGGGAGCGCCACAAGGGCATCGGACACCGGCTCAAGGCCCTCCTGATCCAGCACCAGGCCCATGACCGAGCCGGTGTCCTGAAGCCCGGCTGCGCCCTGGGCAGGCGTAAGAAAAGCCACCAGCGCAAACACGCCGGAGGAGACTCGTCGCGCGGCTTGGAGTGGACGCGTTACCACTGGCACTCTTTCCAACCGGTGTTCCTTCCCTCTGGACACTTCCTCTACCGGTACCCACTCAAGACGAAATGCTTCCGCATCCGGCCCCTCAATACCCCACCCCGATCGCCCCGCACAGCCACCGCTGGAACGGCGCGGCGGCGCGGCACAGTCGGGTGAATTCATCGAGGAATCCCTCGGACCAGACGTCGTCCTCGGTGAGGTGCGCGACTCCGATGAAGTCCTTGCGCCGAAGATCGACGATGAGCGGATGGTCGACGCTGAAGCCCCTGGGCGCGCGGACGAGGGAATCGCCCGACAGCTCGAACGACGCCCGAAAGCCTTTGTCCCGCGACGCCTCCAGCCACGCATCCGGATCTTCGTCGATGGCTTCCCGGATCTTCCGCAGCGCGGGGCCGCCGGGGCGCCAGCTGCCGCAGCCCACGAAGACGCTGCCCGGCTCCAGGTGCAGATAGAAGCCGGGTGCGTGCGCGTCCCTTCCGGCCTCGTGGCGGAACTGGATGCCCGTGTATGTCTTGTAGGGGCTCTTGTCCCTGGAGAAGCGCGTGTCCCGGTAGATGCGGAACAGGGATCCGCCGTTGGCCCTGGGATCCGCGCGAAAACGGGCGCTGATGCGCGCGAGGTGGGGGCCGAAATCCGAGATGAACCGGAGGGCCGGCGCCTTCACATCTCCCTCGTAGCGTGGCTTGTTCAACGCGAACCACTCGCGGTTGTTGTTTGCGGCGAGCTCAGTGAGGAATTCGAAGGTGGCCTGCGTGAAGTGGGCGCGGTCCATGGGCGTGAAGGAGTTGGAGGGTGATCGATGCGGGCGCCTAAGCTAACACCGTGGACCGGGGTGTCGGGTCAGTGCGCCGTCAGGCCCGGCAACCGGAGTGGGTGTCCCAGTAGGCGCCCATCCGTGCGATGAAGCGGCCCGGCCTCTCCGCGTAGACCAGCCCGCCGACCGCCGTGGCGCGTGCCTCCAGTTCGCGCGACCGACGTTCCGCCGACGCCAGCACCGATTCACGTTCGCGGCTGCCTCCGGCGAGTCCGGGCGACCTTGAAAGCAGGGCGCGCAGCTCGTGCAGATCATGATGATCTCCGAGCAGATCCCCGAGCCGCCGGGCCGTCGCAGCCGCCCCCGTCATGACATCGGGCCACAGGGGGACCAGCAGCTCCAGATGGTGGCGATGGTACTTGACGTCCTTCCGCCACTCATGCAGTTCCGTCGCGGACGAACCCCGCAGCGCCCGCCGGAAGCCCCGTCGTCCCCTTCGGTAGGTGGCGTGCAGGCCGGAATCGATGACCTCGAACCCCTCTCCGGCGAGGGGCCACTTCGCGACCCGCTCCCCGGCCTCCTCCAGATCGGCCACCAGCACCGCCAGGGAATGGGTGCCCTCGAACTGGAGCCCGCGTCGAGCTTCGTAGCGGGCCTCCAGTTCCCGGCGCAGGGCGGCATCTTCGGGGTCCCCCAGCCGGTCCAGCGTCTCCAGGCTCGCCTGAGCCTCGCGCACACCCGCCAGCTGCCGGGCGGCGTCCCGATACCAGCGGTTCTCCCGACGGAAGGCCGGCCCGAGCCGGGGCGCCGCGAGCCGAAGCAGCGCGCGAATGGCCTTGAAGCGCTTGCGCGCGTCGTGAACGCCTTTGGACCGTCCCTCGCGGGCTCCCTGGAGCGCCTCGATGGCGCGGTCCACGGCCTCCCGCGCGACACGGCGGATTTCATCGGAAACGTCGCGGCCCGGTCTGATCTCGAACGCCATGCAAATCCTGCTGTTCCTGGGCAACTCCCACAGAAGGAGAATGCGGATGAGGTGCCGGATCGGACAACAGTCCGGGCTTCGGAGGCCGCTGACGGCAAGCTTCACGGCACCCTGGCCTGCACGCTCGTGGAACCCCGTCGCCGCATGTCTGCGGATGCGCGCGGCAACAGGCTCGCGAGCCCGGTCGCGGGGCCTCCACATCCGTCGTTGACACACCTTCCGGCGGTCGGCAGATTCGACATCAAGAACCCCGTCCCGGCACGTACGGACGGGCTCCCTCCGCGCCTTCCCAGACGAGAGACCTGTCGATGACCGCTGTTCGCCACAATCCTCTGATCTTCTATGTCCTGCTGATCGCCACCTTCGTGATGTCCGCCGGGGTGATCTGGTTCGTCGTCAGTTCCAGCGCGGCATCCGTCGGCGTCACCCTGGTGGGCGGGGCGGTCGTATTCCTCACCGGCCGGAAGATCTGCCAGTGAGGCCCGGGGCGCGCTTGCCGCGCGCGATGCTGGTCGCGGTGGCCGCACTGGGGTTTGCCCCGCTGTCGGCCGCGGCCCAGCAGGATTTCTCCCAGGTCGAGATCCGCACCGAGCAGGTCGCCGACGGGCTGTACGTGCTCTTCGGCGCGGGCGGCAACATCGGCCTCTCGGTAGGAGATGACGGCGCCTTTCTGGTCGACGACCAGTTCGCACCCCTCACCGGGAAGATCCTCGCCGCCGTGGCGGAGGTCACCGACATGCCGGTGCGCTGGGTACTGAACACACACTGGCACGGCGACCACACCGGCGGGAACGAGAACCTCGGCCGCGAGGGCGCCCTGATCGTCGCGCACGAGAACGTGTACCGCCGCCTGAATCCCGCCGAGTTCGCCGACCTGGTGGGGCGTTCCCAGCAGTCCGCGCCGGAGGGGCTGCCGGTGGTGACCTTCAACGACCGGGTCAGCTTCCACTGGAACGGCGAGGACATCCGCGTAACCCACATGCCCAGCGCCCACACCGACGGCGACGCGCTGGTGTTCTTCACGAACGCCAACGCCGTGCACATGGGGGACACGTTCTTCAACGGGCGCTATCCGTTCATCGATGTGGACAGTGGCGGGAACGTCGACGGGGTCATCGCCATCGCCGAGTACGCGCTCGCCAACACGACGCCGGAGACCCGCATCATCCCGGGGCATGGCGAGATCACCGACCAGACCTCCCTCCAGGCATACCGTGACATGCTCTCCACCGTGCGCGAGCGCGTGAGCGGCATGATCGCCGAAGGGATGTCGGAGGACGACGTGGTCGCGGCCGGTCCTACCGCCGACCTGGACGCCATGTGGGGCGAGGATCCCGAGCGCTTCGTGCGCGGCGTCTACGTCAGCCTTACCAGGAACTGAGCCAGATCCATCCCTGGAGGAAGATGATGTCGCGTCGAAGCGCCATGACCATCGTGCTGGCCGTGCTGCTGCTGGGTGGATTCTACCTGGCAGTCGGCCGCCAGGGCGCCGCGCCACCCTCGGCTGAGGGAATGCCCGAAGCCGGCAGCCAGGCGGCGAACCTGGGCCCCGCCGACGGCCGCGACCTGCCCGGGCAGGACACCGGTCGCGTCATGGTCGGCAATCCCGCCCCTGACTTCTCCCTCCTCGCCTACTCCGGCGACGTCGTCACCCTCTCCGACTTCCGCGGCCAGAAGAACGTCGTCCTCGCCTTCTACCGCGGCCACTGGTGACCATGGTGCGCCGGTCAGCTCGGGGAGCTGAGTGAAATGCTGGACGCCGACCAGCAGGCGGACGCGGAGATCCTCGCCATCTCCGTGGATGAGCGCCCGGAACAGCAGATGATGATCGACCGGGTCGCCGAGGAGCAGAACCGCACCATCGACTTCCACATCCTGGCCGACCCGGACCACGCCGTCATCGACCGCTACGGCCTCTTCAACGCCGACAGCCGCCGTCCGGTCCCCCACCCCGCCGTCTACGTGATCGACAGGGAGGGCGTGGTGCGCTGGAAGTTCATCGAGGTCAACTACCGCATCCGTCCCAGCAACGAGGACGTGATGGCGGCCCTGGCGGAGATCGGCTAAGCGAGGTTGCACGGCCGCGGCGATCGTCGACTAATCTAGCCCAGGAACACGCCATATACGGCGTGTACTCGTCCTTTTTCAGTGATTACACGCCATATCTGACGTTGTGGCCAACGACACGTCCTTGACCTATCTTCGATGTGTTGAAGGGAGGTCAAGATTATGGCTACGATCATTGCCACAAGCCGCACGCCCGACGTCCTGCGCGAGGTCGGCGCGCGCCTGAAGGCGCTGCGTCTCCAGCAGAACCTGCGGGTCCAGGACCTGGCCGCCGACTCGGGCGTGAGCCCGCGCACCATCGACCGCCTCGAGGCCGGGCACAGCATCGGCACGGAGAAGCTGGTCCGGGTCATGCGCGGACTGGGTCGTCTCCAGGCCTTCGAGGCCTTCGTCCCGATGCCCGAAGTTTCCCCCTACGAAATCGCCAGGCTCAGGGGAAGAGTGCGCCAACGGGCTTCGAGGAGGGCGGCCCGTGACTGACTACGCCGTGGTGCGGGTGCGACTCTGGGAGCGGGATGTCGGCATCCTGGGAGAGTCCTCGACGGGACGCGTAACCTTCGAATACGATCCGGCTTTTCGCGGGTCCGGGCTCGTCATTTCCCCACTACACCTGCCCCTCCATCGTCGCGGTCCGGTAGCCTTCCCCGAACTGGCACGCAAGCCGGCGTTTCTGGGCCTGCCCGGTGTCTTTGCCGACGCCCTTCCGGACCGATGGTCTTCAACGTCGCGTCAACTTCGACGATCACGTGAAGAACTTCGGGTTTCTGATGGACCCCATGGACGCTGGCGGCTGGCTCCGGCATACGACGAGGAACTACGACCTTCCGGAAGACGGCGGCACGGTCATCGACGAAGTCGTCGATTCATTGAGCCGTTGGCAGAAATACGCGTCAGCGGCGGGGGTGCCTGACAGGATGGTGGAGCACCTGGAGTGCAGGTTCGAGCGGTTCCCCTAGTCGGCGGGACCGTTCTCCAAAGCGTCCGCTGCATCGCGCACGGGTGAAGCATCACCAACGAGTACCCGCTCGCGGCGCTGGGAAGGATAGGCTGAGGGGTCAGTCCCCGAGCAGCTCGCGCATCTCCTCTTCGGTGAGGCCGATGCTGTCGAAGTCGATGTCTTCCTCGGGGTCGGCGGGACCGGGAGGAGGAGGAGGGGCGGCTCCGCGTGCGGCTGCGCCGGTTGTGACGCCGGGCATCGTCACGCCGGGTGTGGTGCGGGATGGCGTCGTCGCCGCTGGCCTGCCGGATGTCGTTGCTCCAGGCCCCGTCGCTGCGGGCGCGCCCCGGGTCGCCTCAGCAGCTTGCTCTGCCTTCCGCGACCTTCTGCGCTTCTTCAGCGGACGCTGTGATATGGGCCTTCCCCACCACGAGCCCAGCACTTCCGCCAGTTCCGCCGTGTCCCGGCCGCGGAAGAAGTAGCTGCGTCCCTTGACGGGGCGGAGGTGGATGCCGGGGCGGATCAGCCCGAACGCGAGCGGAGGGCTTCGCAGGACTCCCCGGCTGAGCCACGCGCCGGAGCCGCGCTCCATCGCGATCTCCTCGATGTCGTCGGCCTTGAGGATGCGCGAGCGCCAGGCGCGCGACTTGATGCGGATGTGGTCCTCGAAGAGCAGCAGCTTGCGCGGAGGCCACGCCGCGAGGACCGCGACGCCGGCGAGCAGAACGACGAGGAGGCCGCCGATGCCGGCGTGCTGAATGAGGTAGTCGTCGACGGGCGTAATCCAGCGGTCCACCCCCCACCCGATCCCGACTGCGGCGATGCGCCCCAGAGCGAGCGCGAACCCCACCATTCCGAGGGCGTACGCCGTCCGCAGGAGGACGGGCAGTCGGAAATGTGCTACGTAGCGGATCGCCTTCATCTCAACCGGCCGGGTCAGCGCCCACGCGACCACCTTCAGCGTGATCCAGACCAGCACCGCAACCGCAACCACCGCCATCCCCTGGCTGAGCGGCTGCGTGCGCGTCACCGTCAGCACCTGCCGGGACTCGTCGAATGTGCGGGCCGCGAAGGACGCGACCTGGCTTTGGGTCAGGTTCTCGTAGAAGGAGAGGACGTCCGGGAAGTCGGTGAAGGTGGCCGGGTCGTAGAAGAGCTGGCGGGTCCAGGCGTTGAGGGACTCCGCGGTCTGGTTGGCGCCGCGAAGACGTTCGATCACGGCAGCGCGATCCGTTTCGAACTCGGCGGTGGCAAGCGAGCCTGACCGAAGGTATTCGATCTCCTCGTCGATGATGGCCGTGGCGAAGTCGTAGTCGTCTTCGTCGATACGGCTGCTCACCTGCAGGTACGCCGCCGGACCGCGCATGACCAGGTTGGCACTCGCGCCGTACACGGCCTTGCGTTCCCCGTAGCGCAGTCGCTGGTTGAGCCTGCGGTTGAGGAGGTCGCGGACGAACAGCGCCGTCAGCAGCTCGTCGGAGTTGGCATAGAAGAGCTTGTGGCGGGATTGGTACTGCGCCGTGGACTGGAAGCCCCAGCGGTAGATGGACTTCCCGCGCCCCGGGTCCTCGGCCGCCGTCGCCCAGCGCTCGACCGGGCGCGCGGGGATCGATCCGAAGGTGCGCTGGGCGCGGGCGAGCGCTTCGTCGCGGTCGAGGTCGCCGACGATCGTGACGGTCATGACCGCGGGCGAATAGTACTGGTCGTAGAAGCCGCGCAGATCCTCCGGGGTGATGCTCTGCAGGCTCCGCCACAGGTCCGGGAACGGGGCGCGCTGCCGCTCGACGCCGAACTCTCGCTCCCAGAAGTCGGGGGGCGCGAGCCACCCCGGGTTGAGCGCGGCCACAAGGTGGTCGAAGAACTCGCGCGGCCGGGCGCGGATCTCGTTCTCGACGGGTTGCCGCCCGCGGTCCACCACGGCGGTGTCCATCTCGTGGGGCGAGAGGATGCCGGCCAGCCACTCGATGGCGAAGAGCCCGTGCTCACGGCCGATGGTGACGTAGTACCAGGTGTGGTCGCGGTAGGTGAAGCCGTTGCGCCGCCCGCCGATCCCCTCCACCGCGTCCTTGATCTCCTGCTCGGTGCGGCCGTCGTGGTCCGAGAAGAGCATGTGCTCCGTGAAGTGGGCGAGCTGCTCCTTGCCGGGCGGATCGGCGTCCGAACCGACCGGCACCCCCGCGCTCACCGAGACGTTGGGCGCGCCGGGAAGGTGCTTGAACCAGATCCTGACGCCGTTGGAGAGGAAGTGGGTCTCGAACCCGGCGAAGGGGTTGGAGGGGGCCGTCCCCTCGGCCTCTACCGCGCCCGCGTCCCCCGCGGAGGGATCGACTTCGGCTGGTTCCTGGCCGGAGCCCGGCTCGGGCAAGAGCGGCAGCCACGCCAGCAGACCGACAAGAGCGGCACGCCGGTGCCATCTTGAGACAGCCGCCCGGGGCACGCGCACTTCCAACCCTTGTCGAGCGAGTCTCATCTCGGGTTCCGGTCCGGCCATCTTGCACATGATCCTCGCCTGAGGGATCCGTCAGCTCGCGAGGGTGCGCTCGAGGTAGGCCTTGAGCCGCTCCCAGGCATCCTGTGCTGGGGCGGTGCGCAACTCGGGATCGCCGTCCACGCGCAACCAGAAGCCGTGGTTGACGGCATCGTAGATGTGGACGTCGTTCTCGATGCCCTGGGCGCGCAGCGCGTCGACGAACTGGTTCACCTGTTCGGGCGGGATGCCGCCGTCCATCTCCGCGAAGGTGCCGTACACCTCGTGGTCGATTCCCGCCAGCACCGCCGGATCGGTGACCAGCCGCCCGTAGAAGATCGCGGTGGCGTCGTGATGCTCGCCCCCCAGCGCGTAGCTGAGCGCGATGCCGCCGCCGAAGCACCACCCCATGGTGCCGATCGCACCGGTCACGTCGTCGCGCGCGCGCAGAAAGTTCACCGCCTCGTTCAGGTTGGCGATGACCGCGTCCGGATCGGCGTTCGCTTCCGCCATGAGCGCACGATTCTCGTCCGGATTGGCTCCGGTGCGGCCCTGGAACAGGTCCGCGGCCAGCGCCACGTATCCTTCATCGGCCATCGCGTCCGCGACCTGGCGCACCCGGTCCACCAGTCCGTTCCATTCGTGGATCAGCACCAGTGCCGGAAAGGGGCCTTCCCCCTCGGGCACCGCCAGGTATCCGCGGGTGGCGTCGTCGGCGGCGAGATAGTGGACGTTGTCACCGCGGGGCGCGGGCGCGGTGCCGAGGATCGCGGCGGGTAGCCCGCCATCATCCGCGGAGCCCATTTCGACGCGGATTTCCATGCCGCCGCCGTCGGGGCCCTCGCCGCCGTCGGAGGAAGGCGCGCAGGCAAGGAGGGAGAAGAGGAGGACGATGCCGGGGATGCGCGATCGATGGAGCGTGACGGAGTTCATCTTCCCTCCCGGTGGATAGGAATGCGGGGACTTGACGATCTTGCACCCTGGCGGAGCCGTGGAATCTCTGGAAGGCAAGGCCATCCGCGTTTCTACCGGGGTTCGGCGCGCTCCCCCCTGTACTCCACATGCAGCCGGGGCGTTCGTTCGTTCACGCGAATCCACATGCGTACTTCGTCGTGGGGGGGCTCCGGGTTTCCGAACCCCATGCGCCATTCTTCCCGATGATGGTTGTAGACGAAATACTCGCAGTCGGATTCGTAGACGGGCCGATGCGCGTTCCTGCGCGAGGGCAACTCGCCCTGTCGCTCAAGCCCGGGATAGGTGCGCTGGATGTCGCGGGTCAGGAGGTCCCAGATGGTCTGGCAGCTCTCGAGGGGCATCACCATCACGTAGGCGCCCTCGACCAGTTCGCCGGTATCGGGATGGAAGTAGTAGCCGGCGAGGGCCTCCCGGCCCAGCAGCCGCACTGGCGTCGAGTAGATGCGCAGCCCTTCGCGTTCGCCCACCTGCTCGGTTTCGGCGATCTCGGGGATGTCGTCGACACGGCTGCCCCACGGGTGTCCGCGGAACCCGTCGACGATGGGTTCCTGCGCGGCGGCGGGAGTCGGCTGCCAGGTGAGGGACGCCGCGAAGACGACGCAGAGGAGCCGCCACCTTGGGGCGCAGCGAAGGATGGAGCCGGGAATGCCGCCGGGATTCAGGCTCTCCACGAGCCGGATGGGAGCAAGCCGTCCGGAAGTCTCGCGCGCGCGTTCCATGATGTTCGGCATGTCCACAAAGCTAGCGCTTCGGCCGACGAGGAGCGACCTCGTGTGACTGCAGGATCGTCGCCAACCTGAAGCGGCGCCAGGCAGATCCCGAACTGCGTCGCGTGGGGGCCTGCGGTCCCGCCGCGTCAGTCCGCGTAGTCCTGGCCCTCGGCGTCCAGAACTTCCTTCATGCCCCTGAGGTAGCCCGCTTCGCCCCAGGACTCGATGGACAGTTCGGCGTTGTGCTTCGCGGCCGCGATCGGCATCGGGCGAATCTTCCGGCCGGCCTGCAGCACGAGCATTTCGTTCATACACGCGCACTCCAACTGATAGAGCCAGAGAATCGTCTTTTCGATGGTGTCCCCGACGACGAGCACGCCGTGGTTGGCGAGAAAGAGCACGCGCTTGTCGCCGAGCGCCTCGGCCATGCGCTCTCCCTCGCCGGACTCGGTGACAAGCCCCTCGTACCCGAAATAGGCGCAGTTCCCGTAGAAAACGGCCGCGTTCTGGCTCCCGCGTTCATCCAGTCTCCACCCGTCGATGGAGGCGAGGGCGGTGCTCCAGGGGGCGTGGACGTGCAGCGCGCACACGATGTCGGGCCGCGCGCGCTGGATGGGATCGTGGATCGCCCACGCGCTCACGTTGAGCCGCCCTTCCCTGCCGACCGGCCTTCCCTTCGAGCCGACCTCGACGAGGCTGCTCGCCGTTACGCGCGAGAAATGCGTCTGCCCGGGCGTGATGAGCAGGTGTCCGGGTCTGCCGGGCACCTTGCAGCTGAAGTGGTTCCAGGTACCCTCGTGCATGTTCTCGTGCACCACGACCCGATGCACGGCCGCGAAATCGATACGGCACCGCCTCAACACGCGGGTGTCGCGCGCAACCGGGTCCGTGCCGACAATCAAAAGACCAGCGTCTCCAGCGCGACGAGTATTCCCAGCGCCAGACCCACGATGCCACCCAGCTTGATCGTCATGCGGTGTTCGAGCGCGCGCATGTCGGCCCTCAGCGAAGTCTCGGTTTTCTCCAGATCGCCACGCAATGCGGTGATCTCGGCTCGCAGAGACGCTTCGGTTTTCTCCAAGTCCCCACGCAGCGACGCCTCGGTCTTCCCCAGATCGCCGCGCAATGCGGTGATCTCGGCTCGCAGCGACGCTTCCGTTTTCTCCAACTCGTCGCGTAGCGACGCCTCGGTCTGCTCCAAGTCGCCGCGCAGCGACGTCAACTCCCCACGCAGCGACGTCAACTCCCCACGCAGCGACGCTTCCAGTTCCTGCATTTCCCGACGCAGCGCCTCTTCCGTTTCCTTCACATGGCGCTTGGTGGCCAGACTCTCGTCCACACACTGCGCGAAGGTGTCCACGAGCACGCGAGCCTGATCCTCGCTGAAGCCCGCTTCCTGCCGCAGTCTGGTGGCTGCGCTGAGCGTGTCGAAGGCGATCATGGTCTCCCTAATGTTGTCGCTTGCTGCCGCGATTGCCAGAACGCGGGCCCAAAACGGGATCGACGACCAATCGGCGATTCGCAATCTGGCAGCGCCTTCCCGGCGCGAAAATGGCGGAATGGGACGATTCGAGCATCGATCGTCGCGGAGCGTGATGACGGTGATGGGAACACACCGAGTTCTCTGAGACCTTCGGTGAACCAGGACGGAAGCGATTTCGACCGCGCGGGCCGGCCGGTCTTGCCGGTGCGCCCCCGCGCGCGCATGGTCATGAAGTTTCCTGCTGTCAGGTCATGCAGGTTCCGTCATGCAGCTGCTGTCGCACCGTCTGGAGGTTTCGTCATGAAAAACTCATCGCTGGCCACATTTGCGGTCGCCCTCGGCATCTCTTTCGCGGCAGGCTCGGGAGAGGCCGCCGCCCAGGGAGACAACATGCTCGACATGATGGAGTTCGAGCGTCCCATCGAGGCCCTGGACAACGTCTGGATCGAGGAGCTGACCATGCTCGAGGTCCGGGACGCACTGCGCGAGGGCACCAACACGGCCCTGATCCTCACCGGCGGAATCGAGGAGAACGGGCCCTACCTCACGACCGGCAAACACAACCACGTGCTGCGGGTCATGGGAGATGCGATCGCGCGCCGGCTCGGGAACACCCTGGTCGCGCCCATCGTCACCATCGAGCCCGGCAACCCGGAGACCGCGAGCTCGCCGGGCGGCATCCGCTTCTCGCAGGAGACCTACCAGGCCGTGCTGCGCGACATGGCGGTGAGCCTCAAGGCCCAGGGGTTCACCCGCATCTTCATGCTGGGCGACAGCGGCGGGAACCAGCGCGGCATGGCGGCCGTGGCCACGGAGCTCTCGGAGACATGGGCGGACGAGGACATCGTCATCGCCCACATCCGCGAGTACTACAACTACGGCGACGTGCTGACGTATCAGCGCGAGGTGCTCGGGATCGACGAGGATCCCCGGCTGGAGGGCCTCCACGACGACTACTACATCACGTCGATCATCATGAACGACGACCCGCGGCATGTGCGGCTCCAGCAGCGCATCGCGGCCGACAAGGCGTCGATCAACGGCATCAGCATCCTGCCGGTCGAGCGGACCCTGGAGCACGGCAAGAGGCTGATCGAGTTCCGGACCGACGCGACCGTGGAGGCGATCCACAGGGTGCTGATGGCTCGGGGCGGCTGACTTTCCAGATTCTCGGTGCTTCCAAATCCGGTGGAGCCAGGACCATGACCGTATCCCGCATTTCCGCATTGGTGACCGCGTTCCGCATGACCACGCCCTCCAACGCAGGCCGTTTCACGCTGGTCGCAGGCCGCTTGCTGTTTGCGGGCCTTGCGGTGGCAGCAGGCCTCTGGCTGTCTGCGGGCCTTGCGCTCCCGGCAGTCCCGCTATCCGCCCAGGAGGTCCCGGAGGAGCATCTGAGCGGTCTGCGCTTCCGCCACATCGGTCCGGTCGGCAACCGGCTGGCGTCCGTGGTGGGGGTGCCCGGGAACCGGAACATCTACTTCGCCGGGGCGGCCAGCGGCGGTATCTGGCGCACCGAGGACGCCGGGCTCAACTGGGAGCCGGTCTTCGACGACCAGCCCGTGCACTCCATCGGCGCGCTCGCGGTGGCGCCCAGCGACCACGCGATCGTGTGGGCCGGGACGGGCGAGTCGTCCATCCGGTCGAACGTCTCCATCGGCAACGGCGCGTGGAAGTCCACCGACGGCGGCGACACCTGGGCGCACATGGGACTGGAAGGGACGGGGCGGGTGGGCCGCATCGTCATCCATCCCGCCGATCCGGACATCGTCTACGTCGCCGCGCTGGGGCACGCGTACCAGCCGTCCGAGGATCGGGGCGTGTACCGCACCCTCGACGGCGGCGAGAGCTGGGAGCGGGTGCTCTTCGTGGACCCAGGGGCGGGCGCATACGAGATGGTCATGGATCCGCACAATCCTCGGAAGATCATGGCCAGCATGTGGGACCTGGACCTCAAGACCTGGAAGCGGGACAGCGGGGGCCCCGCGAGCGGCATCCACGTGTCCATGGACGGGGGCGACACCTGGCGCGAGATCGAGGGCAACGGGCTCCCCACGCGCCGCATCGGCAAGATCGGGCTCTGCATGTCGGCGTCCGACTCCGACCGCATCTACGCCCTCATCGAGACGGGAGACGGGGTGCCCATCGACGGAGAGGAGACCGACTCGGGCGAGCTCTGGAGGACGAGCGACGGAGGCGACAGCTCGCGCCTCGTCTCATACAGCCATGACCTCGCGACGCGGCAGGCCTACTACACGCGCTGCGGCGTGGCGCCCGACGACCGCGACGAGGTCTACTTCCTGTCGTCCAGCTACAGCGTGAGCCGAAACGGCGGCGAAACGCACGAGACCACCAACTTCCTCTTCGCCGGGGACGCCCCCGGCTGGGATCACCACGACATCTGGAGCGACCCGCTGAACGCGGACCGGATCGCGGTGGCGCACGACGGCGGATTCTCGGTCAGCGAGAACCGGGGCCGCTCCTGGTTCCGGGTACAGCTTCCGATCGCGCAGATGTACCACGTGACCGCCGACAACGCGATCCCCTACAACGTGCTGGGCAACCGCCAGGACGGACCTTCGTTCCGGGGGCCATCGAATTCGCGCATGGGCGGGCTCTTCTCGAACGGGCGCATCCCGCGCGGGGAGTGGCGCGGCGTGGGCGGAGGCGAGAGCGGCTTCGCGACGCCGGACCCGCGCGATCCCAACATCGTGTGGTCGAGCGCATCCGGGGCCGGCGCCGCGGGCGGGATCGTCGTGCGCCATGACGTCGCCAGGGGACAGTTCCGGGACGTCGAGGTCTGGCCCATGTCGACATTGGGATGGCCCGCGGAGGACATGCGTTTCCGCTTCCAGTGGACCTTCCCGCTGCTCCTTTCGCCGCACGATCCCAACACCATCTACGTCACCAGCCAGCACGTGCACCGTACCCGCAACAACGGGCAGAGCTGGGAGGTGATCAGCCCGGACCTCTCCACCAACGACAAGTCCCGCCAGACCATCTCCGGAGGACTGACCCCGGACAACATCGGCGTGGAGTTCTGCTGCGTGATCTACGCCTTTGACGAGTCGCCGGTGGAGGCGGGCGTGCTGTGGGCGGGCACCAACGACGGGCTCATGCAGGTGAGCCGCGACAACGGCGCCAGCTGGACCAACGTGACCGAAAACATCCCCGATCTGCCCCCCAACGGCGTGGTGCGCAGCATCGACGCCTCGCGCTGGGACGCAGCCCGCGCCTACATCACCATCGAGCACCATCAGGTGGGCGACTTCGAGGCGCGCGCCTACCGCACCGACGACTTCGGCGAGAGCTGGACCCGGATCACCGACGGGGTCGACAACTATCCCGTCGACTATACGCGGTATCTGCTGGAGGACGCGGTGCGTCCGGGGCTGCTCTATCTGGGCACCGAGAGCTCGCTCTACATCAGCTACGACGACGGCGACAGCTGGCAGCGCTTCATGCCGAACCTGCCGCCCACGCCGTACTACGGCCTCTTCCAGCAGGAACACTTCAACGACCTGGTAATCGGGACGTACGGGCGCGGGTACTGGATCCTCGACGACCTCGGTCCGGTGCAGCAGTTGACCGACGAGGTGGCCGCGTCGGCCGCGCACCTGTTCGAGCCGCGCGACGCCTACCGCTTCCGCCCCGTGACCGAGCCCGCGACCATGCTCGACGACTGGTCCGACGGCGAAAACCCGGAGGGCGACGCCCCGCTGACCTACTGGCTGGGCGATGGCGCCGGCACGGTCCAGCTGCGCATCGACGACAACACGGGTGAGGAGGTCACGACCCTGGACGGTACCAACAGCGCGGGCTTCAACCGCGTGTGGTGGGACCTGACCGGCGACGGCCCGACCGAGATCCGGCTGCGGACCAAGCCGCTCTACTCGGACTGGTTCCCGATGCCGGACGAGGGCTATCGCGTGGGCGGTGGGGGCTTCGGCGGCGGCGGCGGACCGCTTCAGCCACCGGGCACGTACACCGTGACTCTGCTCCTCGACGATGAGGAGATGGGAAGCCAGCCGCTGACCGTGCTGAAGGATCCCAACTCGGAAGGCACGATGGCGGACGTCGCCGCACAGACCGAGCTGGTGCAGGAGATCATGGCCGACCGCAATCAGGCCGCGGAGATGGTGAACCGGATCGAGCTGCTGCGCCGCCAGATCTACGACCTGCGGCCGGTGCTCGAGGCCGAAGAGGGCGCGGAGGACCTGATCGAGGCCGGGGAAGCGCTGGATGCGGCCCTCATCGAGGTGGAGAGCGAGCTGATCCAGCTGAAGGACACAGGGAGCGACGGAGTGCGCTGGCCGTCGATGATCGTGGGGCGGTTGCGTTACCTGCAGGGGGCGGTGGCGAGCGCAGATTTCCGACCGACGGACCAGCACGGGGAAGTATCCGGTCTATTGCGGGCGCACCTCGGCGAGGTGGAAGAGGCACTCCAGGAGGTGCTGGCGGAGGACCTGGAGAACTTCAACCGGATGCTGCAGCAGAGGATTGGGAGGGTGATTACGTGAGGGGGCCTGACCTAGAGCAAGCATTCCAGCAGACGCGGCAGCGCCTCTACTCCCTTCCGAAGCAAGCTGAATCGAGCAATGCGATAGCGCACTCGATCCCGCGTCCCCACGGCTGGGGAGGAAGTACACGCCGTGACTGTCGCTTCGCCCCTAACCTAACCGGCTATTGATCCGAAGACTACTGAGGCATGCCCCGAGCAACTGTTTTTGAGCTATTTAGGTTGTCTTTGCTTGTCCGCCCACAACTGCACGCATTCAACCAACAAGATGACGCGCAACCACAATCACGAGAGAGTTGGATCAGGCAAGTATTCCAAGATCGGCAGCCCTTCGAGCGTCGAGGCATCCGACACGAGTTTGTGGCTCTGGATGGCGACGGAGACGCTATTGTTGGAAAGGTAGGCAAACTGATCAATCGAGAAGAGAATGAACCCCCCGAACGATCTCTCACTGAAGTAACGAGGGATGCATGGACAGCATCCGTTATGGTTGTAGATCCGACCGAGCATGACGACGGCCAGAAAATCGCGATTGAAAAGAACCGAGAAATTGGGGCTTCCCGTGCGACGGTTAGAGCGTTGTGTGATGCAATCAACCAACGCTACTCATCGGACCGTTACGTCATTGAAGTTGCTCCAATCGTTGATGGAGATGATTTTTGGCGATACGCAACAAAGCACAAGGGTCGCGTTAGGAATGTGACCTTTAACTTCATAGTGCCCAACATGTTTCGGTCCGTTGACGCTCTCGACAAGGATCTGAAGAAATGGCGAGACGAAGAGAACGCGCAACAGGTGTCGCTGAAACTAAACGCAAACAACGGCCTTCGTTTGGAGTCGTCCGAGGTAGCTACCGCCGTGGATTATGTTCAGCGTGGTGGTGGAAGCATCACTGCTCAGGACATGGACGGAAAAGGCTACAACTCTAACAACTCAATAAAGAACACGAGAGTAGAAGGTATGATCAAGTCATCTGTTGATAGTATCCGCAATGCGATACAGAGGATAATGGATCGTGAATAAACATGTTGCTCGGCTTGTGTTTATCTCACTAGCTGTCATTTCGGTCATTGTTTCTGTCTTGACCGATTGGTTCAGTGACGAGAGGAATACCTTTCTTCGGAATTTCGTCAACCAGGAGCTCTTGAATCTACTTGGAGTGGTACTTGCGATCACTTTGGCGTCCGTGGCGAGCTTGCAGGTGGCGTTTGATAAGGTGAAAGATAACATCGAAGGATTGGAACTCTCTGAGACGCGTAATGCCGTCAAGTCAGCGATCATGTCCCTGAACTGGACGTTCCTAGGCGCTGTACTATTAGTAGTCATCAAGCCATTGATGCCGACAGGATGCACACCCATCGTGTCGCTTGTGAATGCAACGGCCCTGTTGTTGGTGATATATTACGGAATGACTCTCATGGAGCTGACAATTCTTACCTTCAAAATGCCGTCTCTAAGAGAACTGAAGGCGATGAGGCGATCCGGTGACGCCAATCCGGAGAACCATGATGACGCCACTTGACTTGAGGGGTCGCACAAGGTGTCAGAGGTATGGTAATCACCCGACACACCGGCATCGCAGAAGGCTGATTCTGCGCGATGGCATAGAGTTCGCCTCCCGATGCATACCGGCGTTATTGCGTCGCAGGCGTCCTCCCCTGTTTTTTGCGGATCGGACAGTGGCGGCTATTGTATGTCGCAATCCGCATTGAAGTGGAGCGGCTGCCGCTCGAAGACTGCTGAACGTGCTCTTCTGGAGTGCTAACCGCAAGCTTGGCCTGTACCGGACCGGGTTTTCTGGACAAGTGGACGGCTGAAGCATCAGGCCGCCTGTCGGCTGAGCTTCCCGCGGGCACGGGCCGGGGTCATGTACCCCGTGCCGCTGGAGGAGCCAGCCGTTGTTGTAGCGCTCGATGAAGGTCCCGATCATCACTCTGGCCTCCTCGAGGGTTTCGAGGTGGTGCAGATAGATGCGCTCCTCCTTGAGCGTGCGGATGAAGCGCTCCGCGACGCCGTTGCACTCCGGTTCGCCCACGTAGGCGGGCGTGGAGCGGATGCCGAGCCACTTGATCTCGGCCTGGAGCTGCCTGGCCCTGTACTGCGAACCCCAGTCCTGCCGCAGACCGAGGCCCAGGGCGATTGCCTTGCCGAAGCCGCCCATCTGGGCCCGCACCCCCTGGCGGACCGGCTCCAGCGCCGCCCAGCGGTCGCCCTTCTTTGCGGCGTGCCAGCCGACGACCTCCGAGGTGCAGTGGTCGACGGCCGCGAAAAACCAGCACCAGCCCTCCGCCTTCGTCCAGAACCGCGACGCGTCCCTGCCCCAGAGTTCGTCCGGCCGCTCGGTCCGGATCCGACCGCCGTGGCTCCGATCTCCGCGGGGACGCCCCCGCCGCACCGGCGCCGGCAGCCCGTGCTCCCGCATCAGCCTCAGCACCCGGTTCTTGCCGGCCCGGATCCCCTTGGCCACAAGCCGCGCCTTCACCTTCCGGTGGCCCTCACCGAGGAACGGACTCGCCTTCAACACCGCCCGGATCTCCTGCAACAGCTCCTCGTCGCTCAGTGCCGTCTTCGGACCCCGCTTCCCAGGCTGCCGGCGATCGGAGTCCGGACGCTCTCCGCGTCGGGCCCGCAGCTCATACACGCTCGAACGTGCCACATGCCTATTCCGACGAATTCGTCCACCCATTCCGAGCGAAGCCGTCCACCTGTTTCGGGCCAAACTGGCCACCGATTCCGAGCCAAGTCGTCCGGGTTGAACGGTGGATCGATGAAGGGGTGCTGGACATGGATGGATCAGGCGTGGTCGTGAGGGTCGTGATCCTTTTGGGTTGAGTCGTATAGCCGCCTCATGGAACCGCCCTTGAGGGTGATGCGGTGGGCGTTGTTGAGGACGACCCTGTCGAGGATGGTTCCGCGGCGGGCGTAGCGGTCGTCGAGGACCTCGAGCAGATCGTGGCGTCCCTGGCCTGTCAGCGAAGCGAGGCCCCAGTCGTCGAGGACGGGAGCCAGGTCCTGGCGAATCGCTGGACGAGCTTGGGGTATGAGCCGTCCGCGAGCCAGGGCGAGTTGGTCGAGGAGCAGGGAGAGGCGGTCCTCGAAGGCGCGTTCGCGGATGTCGGGCATGGCGAGTTGCTCCTCGAAGGCCTGGGCCATGCCGGCCCGGCGCAGTTCGTGGAGCAGGTCGAGAGTGGGTTGTCGAAGCATGTTCGTCACGACTCCTTTCCGTTGTGGGAGTTGGCGTAGTAGTCCGGTCCGCGGACGTGGGCGTGATCGGCGGGCAGGGACAGCGAGCGCTGGTCGCCGTCGTCGGTAGCTGTGGGCGCCGATGTCCAGCGCGCGGCGGCAGGCGGCCTCCAGGCGTTCGGCGGAGTAGGCGCGCAGCAGCTTCATGAGGCCGAGGCAACTGCGGTAGCCCTGTTCGGGGTGGGGCCGGCTCTCGAGGAGTTGTTCGACGAACGCGCCCGTGTGCGGTCCGGCCTTGCGGCCCCAGGCGATGAGCCGCGACGGTGTCCATTCCGCATGGGCGCGGTGGACGGCCGGCATGTGCGACGGTTCGTTCGCGTATCCCCCTCTCCTGTGGATCCGCAGGTGAGCAGCGACGCGGCGGTGCTTGTGGAAGATCTCCACGGTCTGGGCCGTGATCCGAACGTCTACCTCGTGGCGGGCCAGCGGGTAGGGGACGCTGTAGAGGGCGCGCCCGGCCTGGATGTGATAGTCGATGTTGACAAGTGCCTTGCGCCACTCCGCGTACTCGTAGCGCTGGGCCGGGAGCGGCTTGAGCGCCGGCCGGTCCAGATCCTCGAACCAGCTGCTGCGGCTGCCTTCGGTCTTCTCGAACGGCCGCTCGTTCAGCACGGCCAGCAGCGGCGCGATGGCGTCGCGGAGTTCGCCGAGCGAGAAGAACGTCTGGTTGCGCAGCGGCGCCATGATCCAGCGCTCGACGTGCTGGACCGCGGCCTCGACCTTCGCCTTGTCCGGCGGAGCGCGGGGCCGTGCCGGCAGCACCGTGGTGCCATAATGAGTGGCCAGTTCCTGGTACGTCGGGTTCAGATCCGGCTCGTAGCGGCTGCCTCACGGACCCCGGCCTTCTCGTTGTCCGGGATCACAAGCTCCGGCACCCCGCCCCAAAACTCGAACATCCGGACATGCGACATCGTCCAGTCCGGCAGCGCACGGCTCCAGGTCACGTCCACGAAGGTGTGGTTCGAGGCGCCAAGGACACCGACGAAGACCATGGTGTCGCGGACCTCCCCGGTGCCCCGGTCCACCACCGGGAACTTGGGCCCCCCGTAGTCGACGAACGCCTTCTCGCCTGTCCGGTAGACCTGCCGCACGACCACGTCGAGTCGCTTTCGCCACGCCCTGTAGCACTCGCAGAACCAGCTGTACTGACACCCGTTCGGATGAACCGCCCGGTATTCCAGCCACAACAGCTGCAGCGTCACGCCCTTGTGGCGCTGAAGCTCCCGGTGGACGTGGCCCCAGTCCGGCTCCGGTCCGGGAACCCGCGACGGCGGCGGGGCCGGGAACAGCGCCGCCTCCAGCGCGGCGTCGTCCAGCCCCTCCGGCAGCGGCCATGAGAAGCCCGCCGCGCCTGCCCGCCGCACGTAGTCGCTCACCGTGCTGTTGGCGATGCCGAGCGAGGTGGCGATCTCGCGGTGGCTGCGAGCTCGTACTTCAGGCGCAGTAGTTCTCGAATCTTCCGCATGGACAACCTTCTCTGCGACACCCTCTTCCTCCTCGTCTCGGGGGACTTCGGCGAGGATGGAAGAAGGCGTCGCTACAACAGGTTCTCCAGCGCTCCTACTCGCTCACTCCAGGGTGATCGGCATGCTCTGGAATCCGTGATCGGCATCGAATGGCATCACTGATCGGCATGCGCCGGAATCAGCAAACGAGCCGGACGTAAGATCCTGTTTCCCATCGCTTAGCGGTGTCAGGTTTGGTGGTCGGATTGTGCTTCATTGGGCAGTTTGAATCTAAGAGAGCGCGCAAACTCCAGTGCCTTGTCGAGAGCGGTAATGCGTAGGTCAGGATCGCTGAGTTTTCGTATTAGCTCCGAAGAGCCAGCACCGGCGAACCGGTTTCCGACTTCGATGATCTGGCGCGGATCATCTACGCCGTCATGATCGAGTCCTAGCATTGGCAAGGCGATGACCGCGAGCACTTCGCACAGCCCGTTTGACATTTGCACAGATCGGGTATCGGCGAACTTGTAGCCCCAGCGAATAGAGGGTTCCTTGAGCGGTGGGGTTCCAGATGCGATGGCCGAGGTAACGGCAAAAGCCCAGAAGTCCAACTGGCGACGGAAAGGGGCCATCTCAGGGCTCGTGGACCCCGATTGGTGCTGTTGCACGAACC
Source organism: BD2-11 clade cluster bacterium bin43 (assembly GCA_002238605.1). Lineage (GTDB taxonomy): Bacteria > Gemmatimonadota > Gemmatimonadetes > Longimicrobiales > Gaopeijiaceae > BD2-11. The sequence continues at coordinate 81,742 of MPMR01000011.1, forward strand.
GCTGGATGTCGTCTCTGGACTTACGCGGAAGACGCAACGAATGAGCCTGAGACGACAGAAGGGTTGTGAAGTAGTTCATCCGCTTCTTCCTAGTTGCGCCTGCTCCAGCCTGGCGAGTCGGCCTGACCAGTTCTTTCGCAGATTTCGCAGTATTGACGTGGACCGCACGCACACACGAGTGCCACTGGGCGCGTCACGGTCCGTTTGAGAACATCTCCCCCTTGGCCAGCATCGATCGCATCCCACTGTCCGGTGAGGGTAAACGTTGCGCCAGCGTATCGAGCTACGATCTCCGCTTCCGACGATGCTCCAAGGTCGGATCCGGTCAGCAGAAGGATAGGCTGACTGGAAGTTGTTGCGGTCACGCGCAGTGTGTTGCGTCGTACGGCGCCAGACATGAAATTCAGCAGTGAGTCAGCGACGAGCGGTGCCTGGGTCTTCGACTCAGTGCATAGCGCGAGGACAAACGACAGCGCGAGCACGCGCCGGGACGCTCCGTTAATCTCAATCGGTGGCATGGCACGAGCCCGACTATTCATCGCACAGATTTCGTAGTCCTCGCACTTTGAATCGACGGGGCGAAGACCGACTTCGGCGATCATCTTGAGCGTTGCTTTGTTGCCCTGAAAATTGACGAAGTCGTCGTCTGATACATTGGCGGCCATCCGTGCGAAAAGGCGGTTCATCCGCTGAGAGAGCTCACTGACCTGTTTGGCCCGGATCGTTCCATATGCCCGGTCGAGCGCCTCAGCGACGCGCTTCGCCATGCCTTCAGCCGCTCTCTGATCGGCAGCTGCTCGTTCGTTCCGGTGGCGTTGTCGGATTCGCTTCTCGCGTGAGCCAATGTCGGCGACGAGTGGTGGAAGAGCGACCTCGTCAACGGCCAACTTGCGGTTGAGGGTTTCCACTTGAGTTTCTAGCGCATCGATTTCATCTCGGATCACATGAATCTTCTCTTCATCAATCTTGTCGAGCTTGTTGTCAATATCTTGCTTCTCAAGACTTAAATCAGAGAGATTCTGACGAAGGGCGGAAAGGTCCCCGGTAAACCGCGTACTCTGGTCTTCCCAGTGGTTGGCAGCAGCTCGCTGCATGAGCGACTTGGCGGCGTCATGGAGTAGACCGTGGTAATTCGCACGCTCCTCCTGCTCTGCGGACTCCGCAATACGATCTTCTACATGTGCGCGATGGATGCCATCGTCGGAGAGGTTCTGACCGCAGACGCAGACCCCCGACTCAAGGAGTTCACGTACGAAGTTGACGTGTTTGAGTGGGATATAGCCTTGTTCGTAGAGAGGGCGTAGCGTCGCATATGCGTTGGCGATCTTGCTTCTTGCCAGGGAAGCCAGAAGATCGGTTGACTCGATGTGACTAACGAGGCGCGCAAGAGTTGTTCTCTGTGTATTGATGGCTCGTTCGTAGTGGCGGCGGTTTTGGCTAAGACGGACCCTTAGTTCGTCGGCCGCTCCAACACCCTTGAGTTCTGTCTCAAGATCGTCTTGACGGCGACGGAGCCGGTCTTCGAGTTCGGTCTTCTGAGTTCGCTGGTCCGAGATCTTATCTGTGAGCTCCGTCTTCTCTGCGCGCAGTTGATCTAGTTCTTTTTGGAGCATGTCGAGGTTGGCATCGCCGATAGCCTTAGTAGCCTGCGCACCGAAATCTCTCGCGATCTTCTTCACGCGTTCCGAGGCCGCCTTGAATACATCGATACCCAAGAGGCTGTGAACCGCCGCTGTCGTCTTGTCGATTACGGCTCGGCGGGACATCACCTTGTTCTCGCTACCACCGACGAAATCCGCTGCTTCGTCTGCATCCATCACGAAAAAGTCGCGGAGGTCCCACGGGAGAAGCCGTTCGATGACAAGATCAACTCCCGAGGTATGTGGGTTCCATCTGCCATCGTCCCCTTTGGTCATTAGCTGAGCTTGTTCGTTAATGCGACGGAAATCGGGCTCGTCATCGCGCGATGCAGGCTTGCCAATCGTCGTTACGGAGCGCACGAGATGGTATACCGTGGACGTTGCGTTGCCCTGCATGTCGTGTCGAGTAGATCCATCGGTCTCGAATTCAATCTCGACCTCAGTCTTGATTCGGTCGTCGTTTGGACGCCACCAAGCAGGATGGACAGAAAACCTCGCGGAATCTCCCGGCAATCCCTTTTCGCCATACATGCCCCATCGGAGCGCCCGAAGAAAGGTGGTCTTACCTGAGCCATTTTCGGCGCGGATGACCGTGAGCGGACGTTCGGAATCGATTGAAGGCTCGATCACGATGTTGTCGAAGCACGCAAACCTAGTGATCTCAACTCGACGAAGTCTCAGCATTGCTACTACTCCCCGGAGGTCGGTCGGATTACCGCAGTCGTTTCGATCTTCCTCTTGATCTCCTGGTTGATGCCGTGAATGTGTTTGGTCCGGTGCTGATCCACAAGATCGACGATGTCCATAGTCAAGATGACGAGCGCTTCTGGCTCGATTCCGTCCTCATGAACGAGGTGTTGCGCTTCCTTCTTGATTTCCCTGTAGATCCGGTCGTAGTTGCTTACCATGGTCTCCCTCGCGGCGTTGCTGAAGCTACGGCTTGGTCACCGGCCCGCCGAAGGATAGGTGAGTTCATCCCGTCGGGCCAGTATGCGATCCTAATCCGTTCTAGGTCGGATAGCACGCCATCTCGTCCCGCAGCGTTTCTGGCGTGTGAGGCAAACGAGTACGCACGACCCAACTCGGTCCGGATGATCTTCTTCATGCTAGTTGCTTCGTCAGATCGAAGCGTCTGTGCTGGGGGTAGTGCGAGAAAATCGTGAACGATCGCCCAAGGTTTATTGGGGTGGCGGCGGAGCACGCGGCCTCTCCGTTGGATCCATTCTCGTTCAACCGTCGAAGACGCTACGATGAACGCTTCTCTGATGCTGGGGATATCTACCCCTTCATCCAGGACCTTCTTAGCCAGGAGGACTTGATAACCACCGTCGGCAAATGCCGTTAGAGTCCGGGCTAGGAGTCTTGGTACAGCAGTGGTATCCTGAGTGACAGGAGCCCATCGAATCTCAAGATTCGTGAGCATAGCCGCAATATCGTTGAATTGCTGTGGGTTCTTGGATGAGGCGTAGATCAGTACTTGTTTCAACGAGCGCGGTTTGCGTTGCTCGAGCACTGTTTGCAGCAGCGGCAGCTTGGACCACGCAGTCTCCACAATCCTTCGCCTCGCGATCTTCAGGCTGGTCAGCGTATCGTCGTCATCCTTGATGCCGCTACCGATGGCGGCCCCAATGCGGCGGGTGAGGGCACGGAACTCCTCGAGCTCGGCGCTGTCGAGTGTTGTTGCATGGACGTAGTAGTTGTACGGAGACAGGCAGAACCCGATTGCCCGATCAAGCCCAAACTCATAGACCGGCGGCCCCATGAACTCAAACACTTCTTCGGTTCCGTCGGGGTCGTATTGGCGTTCAGGAGTGGCTGAGAGGGCGAGCCGACGCCCAAAGAAGTCTGGCTTTTGCGAGAGGAATCCCTTTGCACCCAGTGTGTGAGCTTCGTCAGCGATCAACATTGTGGGCACTGGAGTGTCGTTCCGTCCGATCTTGAGCTCGACAGTGGATTGGAACTTCGCTGAGCAGAGGAGGTTATTCGTGACGATCGCCACATGGGTTCCACCTGCAGCTAGTCCTCGGAACAGGTTGGTCAGGGCGTAGTCGGTGTTAGGCTCTAGGCTTGGTGCGACGGCCTTGAGCCCGAATGCCAAGACCTCCTTTTGCCACTGCGTAACAAGCGGTCGTGATGGTGCAGAGATAACTATTAGGAGGGGTTTGTCAGCGAGTCGATTCTGAACGCGGGTTGCACATATCAGGGCCGTAATCGTCTTCCCAGCACCTGTTGCCATGGAGATGGTGCCACGTTGGGGTTCTGGTCGTGATTCCCACGCTATGACGGCCTCGCCCTGATGAGCGTAGGGTCCCTCCTGCCATTTCAACTCTTTCGGGATTGCTAGGCGACGGGGATTTGGATCGACGCTCGGCGCGAGCCTTGCTCGGAGTCTTTCGGTCGGATCGATCGCCCACGCGGGACTGCGGTCCTCGCTCACTGCTCCCCTGTAATCTGATTGACCTGGTGCCTTCTCGGGGGCGGTGTGAATAATGTCCTGCTCGAGTGCTTCAGGAAGCTCGACCACGCGATCAATGCCCCGACTGCGTCCGTTGGCCCAATCGTCGAGGATTCCCATCCCCTCCCTCACGCGAGCCCGACTGTGCGCAATCCAGGTTACGTCAACATCAAGGTGCTCGACACCGCTGGCTACGCCGTGCGCGGTGGCGTTGCCGGATCCACGTGCAAGAACCTGGTGCACACCATCGTCAAAAAGCCAAATCTTCGGGTGGTAGTTGGATTCAGGAGTGGGGACGGCGATGCGAAGGCGCAACCGTGCAGTGGCGATCATCCAGGCAAGGCAGTCCAATGCGTGACGCCCGAGTGCGGATGCTTGTGCCCTTCCGTCCACGAACACATCGGTGACCCTTTGTGACGCTTCGTCCGCTGACATGCCGTACGCGTCTTCAATGACTGTTCGCTCGGCAGCAAACAGCGTGGGCGCAACGGTGAATGTGATCGGGGTAGTGTCTTGGCGATTGATGTATTCGGCGAGGCCGGGGGCTAGCCTGCCAATCCATCCGGCCGAAAACCAGCCAAAGGCTCCCCGGACCGATGTGGCAGACGCAAATCCTGGAATGAGCACGCGCGGGCCGACGGGGTCGTCCGGGAGTCGGTACAGCCCCGGACGAATGGTTTGGCGGCCGACAAGCATTGCTAGACACCTCTTCGCCGATTCTTGATGCGTTCAAGCAGTGCATCCCCCGATGGGGTCAGACTGCCCGCAGACGTTGCATCGCTCACGCTATCGCGCCGAAGTTCACAGACCTCGCGGCCTTTGATCACTAACTGAACGCGGTCTCCACGGCTGACACCAAGCTTTTTGAGTGGCCCAGCAAGATAGCCAAGACTGGGGCCATTGGGCGAGGTGAGCCGCCAGTGAACAGAGACCTTGCCACACCCCTCAGGGTGAGTGACCCGTACTTTTATACTACTGTTTGGTTCACAGCCTAGCTCTCGGGCAAGTTCGGGTGGAAAGGCCATCAGACTGTATCCATCGAAATAGAGCTTCTCAACACCAAACGTCCAGTATGGGTCGCCGCTAGCGGTGTACCCGTGGATCACGTCGTAGAGATCACGCAGGACGATGGATGACTCGTCTGCCATACTAACATAGCCATCTTGGATCAAGAACTGCGGAGTTCGGACGTATGCCATGACGCTCGCGATGCTGATACCAAACTGTCTCGGCAACTCCTCTAGTAGCCTATCTAGAGAAGTGGCACCTCCGTCCTCATTGATACGCTGGATGATCTCAGCCGGGGTTCCTTCGTACACGTCGTCGACCCAATCCGCGAGGCCCCAACGAGTCTTGTCGGCTCTAACTACGGTGTTCATCACGGACAGTTGGCCGCTAACTTGTTTCGGAGCAAGGCCGGACATCGCCACTATCTCTTCTTTCGTGGCTACTCGACCGAGATCAAGGAGAGCCGCCTTCACTCGCGCTCTGCCAGTGGGCCGCAACGCTAACCACTTGCCGATTCGATGAAGCTCACATCGCGGGAGAAGACAGGCCCAGTAGCGATCCCAATCTTCCTCTGGGAGCAGCGAACGAAGCTTGGTTTCGTCAATGAGGCCCACCTCATCCGCGAGAGCCTTAGCATCGCTCCTTAACTGCTCGACAACCACTTGAGCTTCGTTGTCGAGACAAATCCCGTGTGCGCAGGAATAACCCAGCTCCTTGGCGATCATGCGGACCGCTAATCCCGCGACTGGCTCGGCATAGCCCAACGATACCAACCTGATGTCTTGATCATACTCCTGCTGGATGGCGACTGGCCCAATCCGCAACCGGAGCAGGCCGGCAATGGCCCGAACGGTGGGAAGAATCGTCGTCTCGATTCGCTGGATCAGACGATTTGCGAGCTGCCTTATTCTCTCTCGAGACACGCCCAGTTCCTCGGCGATATCCTGAAGAGTCCTGGGGTTCGAGCAATAAAGGCGTTCCTCAAGAATCAGATGATCCCTAGCCGTCAAGCTTTCCAGCATCGTGACGATGTCGGCAATTAGCTTGTCGGCAGGGCGCCGCCCGCCGGTGAGAGCCCGAATCGGGATAGCGTCCAGCTCAGATGTCAGATCCATAGCGGACGCAATCGATCCCAAGTCAGCCTGTAATGCCTCAGCGAGTGTGCCAACTCGCTTGAACTCGCCGACGGCGACCAACAACTGCGCGATAAGAGAAGAGGCTCTTTCCCAAGCATGCGAGCCAGAACCGACGGGTGTAACCATGTAAACGCTAGTCGTTGGTTTTCAAAGTGCACACACCGTACACGGCGTCGCATCATCCTCTTCGTCTAGTGCCTCGCCCAACACCTCCATGAGGGGGAGATTCACGCGCTTCTTGGCAGCCCGTGAAACGGCGGCTTCGTGCCGCTCCAGAATCTCGTCCCGCCGGGATCTCAGTTCCAGCAGGGTTTCACCTCCTGACCAGGTGTACTGCCGACCGCGCATGGCGTGGCTGCCAAAGTCTGCATCGCCGTAAACGCCCGCATCGGAAAGCACTTTCCGTTCGATGGCGACAGCTCGCTCGAACAACTCGGGATGCCGCTCGGCAAGGCCGATCCACTCAGCCTTCCGCTGGTAGAAGCAGAAGTAACACCCAGATCGGGTCCGCCAATCGTAGTACTCCGGGAGTCCGATACCAGCATCCGCGAGTATCCGCATTACCCCATCGCGGTCGATGCCGTCCTCGATGAAGGGGAACCGGGTTTGGATGTTGGATTTAGTGGAGATGTAGCCCTTCCGGTTCGACTCGTCGGCGCGTATCGCCACGTAAGATGTCGCCGGCGCGTCACCGATCCATTCCTCGATCGGTTTGATCTTCATGTTTTTTGTGCACCACCGCATCTGGGGAGAAGGCAGGGTCCCGCGAAACACCTCAAACCAGTGGTCGAAGCCCCGTAGCGCGTTGAGGCGGGCGATCGGCTTGCCGAGGATGACCTCCAAGCGGGTAAGGTACTCGTATGTCTCGGGGAGTTCGGCACCGGTGTCACAGAAGAAGTACTCCATCTCGGGCACCGTTTCCCGAAGGTACACGGCGAGCGCGCTGGAGTCTTTACCTCCCGAGATGCCGCAAATGTGGCGAGTGGTGTCAGCCATTTTCTATCCTCTTGGTACACGAATCTATCCGGTCTTCCGGCTGTCCGCACGTTTGTTCTGGTAGGAGTTGTTCGCCAAGCAGTGCGAGCACCGCCTGTTGCGCGCGATGCCGTGAACCCATCCTTCTTGCTAACTCGTCGAGGGTGAGGTCAAGGGCTTTGGCTACGTCTTCACGCTCGTGGTGATCAACTCCCACTAGCCGGATGTGCTCACTACCATCCGGGCGAGTGAAGGCTACGCGGATCGCGCTGAACGGGCCGCCACCGTCGGCTCGGCGCTCGGCGTGAAGCGCAACGAGTCGCTGAAATGCGGCTATTTGCCGGGCGAGCTCGTGGTCAAAATGTGACTTGTCGCCGTCGGTCCATTCTGCGGGAGCCTTCTTTGCCACGACGGTAGCGATGGCGCTGATCCAGTCCTTGTCCGTGTCCACGCTGTCGTTGGCGAGGGTTAGGACAAATGCCCGGATCTCTGGGTTCAGGACCTCGTTCTTGAGAGCAGCCGCTTGGCCGCTGACGGCGAGCGGCGAAATCTCGGCGGCGGTCTCAAGAAGAAGTGCGAGGAGCTCGCTTAGCAGTCGGTCGTAGCGGCCCCCAAGTTCGGCGAGGGCTTCGGCGAGACGCTCGGCATACTGATCTGTCCAGGCGTAGGTGCCTGTGTCTGGAGGAACCGTTGGAAGTCCGAGGGCACTCGGAAGGCTTCCGAATAGCAGTTCGTCAGGTTCTACTGCAGCCAAGAGGGCCTCTCTCGCTCTCAGGGTCGCGGGACTCAGGTCGCGCGTGTGCAGGCTGAAGTTGGCGAGCCGCCGAGCTTGGGAGACCAGGTGACCGACAATGGCGAGGACGTTTGCAACTCGGTGTCTTCGGAACCCCGGCCGCACCCCGAGCCGTTCTGCGAGTGCATCGACAACCTGCTGACGTGCACCCGTCGTATTGGCAAAGTGCTTCACGTCGAAGTGACGTGGGTTGCGGACCAGCCGCTCCGACATCTCGGTAGTAAGCAGGGGTATGAAGGTGCCATGTTCGTAGATCGCGATCTCGTCGCTGAAGGCGAGTAGCGCCGCTGTGACGAAGACCGGAATGACGCTGGCCTTCATCCCCACGGGGGGAGAGAGCAGCGCCGCGTAGATGTCGTTGAGGTTGATGCGGCGAGTCCTGGCGCGCATGAACTCGCCTTCGAGGACTCGCCATGCGGGCTGAAGCGAGACATCGGTGGGCATGCGGAAGACCGCGCCCGTGTCGGAGTCGCCACCGTGAAGTCCGGTGCGTTCCAGAAACGCCCTGTACATGGCGACCTCCGGTCCGTAGCCATCTAGCCCCAAGCCTGGCTCGGAACCCTGCTCAATCATGGCCTTGAGCAGGAGACGCCGGGCTTTCGCTCCTTGGGAGGTCAGGGCAGTACGGTTGAGCATTTCATTGCGGACCGTCGGTGTGAACGGATACGTAGCATCGGCTGCCTGCGATAGTGCGGTGCTGCCACGACCGGCTCGCAGCTCCTGCACACCGGAGGCCTCGAGCAGAACCCACATGCAGGCATCAGCGCTGAATGTGGCATTGAGGAAGTGTTCGAGTGCTATGCGTGTCTCCGCCAACCGCTCCCCAAGTTCGCGCCGGGCCACCCAGTCCTCTTTGACCGATGGATCCTCTAGTACGCTCGTCACGACCGCGACCTCACGCGCCGCTTGGTCTAGCGCGGTTAGGTCTTGCGGGATTGCAGCGACTGTCGGCTTTGCCGCCGTCGAGGAGCGGGTAAGGCCGAGTTCTTGGTGAAGTGACCCAACGACGAGCAATGCTTCGCCGTCATAGGGGGAAAACGGATCGAGAGGCTCGATGCGCTCACTGCCATCCACATAACGTCTGGAGAACACACGCAACACATCGTGCTTCGCGCTATGCCGCGCCGCCACTACCGGGCGGGGCTTGCTGTTCGCCGACAGGATATCAACCAGGGGCCGGAGCTGCACTCTCCTCCGGGCGGCGTCGAGCAGGCGCCGGATGTCGATATCGGTTCCTTGCCAAAGCCGGTACTCGTCGGCGTAGTCCCGATAGGTAACGATGCCTGCCGTCTCAAGTTCGGCGAGCGTATCGCTCACATGGGTGCCGGTGTGGGCGAGCACGGGGCGGGACGCCCGAATCACGCCCGTGGTCGACACCAGATTGAGTATGGCGATCGTCTTGGCCAGCTGCGTCTGTCGCTTGGAAAAGCCGTGGATGTCCCGCAGTCGGGTTGCTACCTCAGTCCAGCGGCTCGATTGGCGGTCGGACAGAGTCCCCAGAGTACCGCTGGCGACAAAATAGTCGTAGACGGTGTCGAGACCGATTGATGGAAGCCGTCCCCGCTTCGGCAACTTGGTGCTTTCCAAGAAGAATGCCGCGCTTGCCGGCTCCGGGCTGGTCAGGAAGGAGAACATGGTACGTTCGTGCTGCCCGTATCGGCTGCACAATTCGGGCAAGATGGCGGCGGCAAGAGGATGAAGCGGATAGCAGGACGCCACGACGCTCGGGTCCGCGAGGTCCGTGATGCCGAGTGAGCGCATAGTCCTGGCCTGGACCCGGGCCCAGCGAGCGATGCGGTTGTTGAGTCCATCGTCTTGGACTCTGAAGACGGTCCCGATGAGAGCGCGGCTCTGGTTACCCGATTCGATGTAGGCGATGTTCTCGAAACGCCCCTGCACCTTGGCCCACTCCCGCCGTTGCGGACCGTCGGTATCAGCCAGATAGTCCTCGAAGGAAAGGTGCTGCAGCGTAAGCATGAAGATGGGAAGCCCCACACCTTGGCCTGCTTCCGCGAGTTGCTGGAGCAAATAGGGGTCGGCGTCGCTGCTGTCTCGAATCGCTTCCAGGTTTTTGCCGAATTCGTCAATCACCAGCAGCAGCGGTGCATCGCTTGCCAAGCAAGAGGCAACTTCGACTAGTGCCGCTGGCGACGGTCCGGTTCGTCGGGGATCGTGGGTCGCTGCATCCTTTAGCGCTCCTCTGAGCGCAGCGGCGGCGCGGAACCTGGTGGCCGGAGGAATCTCGCCATAGGTGCCCAGGACGGCTTTATGGAGTCCCCGGAGTACAGTATGGCTGAGGGGTTCGCGGTTGGCGGTAACCAGACCACGATGAAATCCGGTGACAAGGGTCTGGTGACGCTGGTGGACCTGCCGCATCAGCTCTGCAATGTGCGGGGAGGAGTCGCCCATCAGCTTCCATGCGACATCTCGCGTCGGACTGGCGGGGCCGAATGCGGCGTCAAGCACCAAAGCAAGCGACGATTTGCCGGAGCCGTAGGGTCCGGTGAGCGACCAAGCGCCTCCCGATGGCTCAGCTGCCGCAACCGCCGTAATCCGCGTAATGGCATCGAGTGCGCGCGCGGTAAGGATGTATCCGTCGAGCGGTTCGGGTCGGCCGGAATCACGTTCGAGATTCGCGGAGCGAGAGAATCGGGGAAGGACCCGAATGTAGTCGGCGAGGACTTCCATTACGGCAGCCTTGCGACAGCAGGATGCATCAGTTTGTTCCCCTTCATGCCAATTTGGCAGTTGTCGGCTGGTTCTCTATAGTACGCATCCAGGACTTTGTTGGCGACCTGGTTTGGCTCTTCCGACCACGAGAGTTGGGAACCGGCCGTGGTGCCCACCAGGTCCAGCTCGTCCGTGCGCGCAACGGCGGGCTCTAGCCCGGCGAGGAATTCGCCTTCGGTAAGCTTGAACGCCCTCCCCGGAGCACCTGGCTCACGAGCCAGACGACTGAGCGTGATCGTGTTCCCGCCCGTCTTGGTGCGGCTGATGTAGTCCAAGGCGGTGTAGGTCAGAATTTCCGACGGCAGAGTGGGCTTCTCACCCAGCGTGAACCGGTAGCCCTCCGTCGTGGCCGAGCGTCCGATCAAGTTCAGTTCACGAAGAGGACAGTCCAGGATGTCGTCGATGCCGGTGCGCTTGCGCTTGGAGTGGTCCGGCGAAGCATATGTACGCAGCAGAGCGCTCACGTCTTTCTTTATTGAGGATGGATGTGGCTTGGTCCACTCGGCGGCGTCGAGCTGCATGTTGATGGCCGCCTGGAGGTCGTCGTCCGTGAACTCGACGGCATGGAATTCGTGGAAGGCAAGCCACCACACGGGCAGCCGCGAGGGTGGCGCTAGTAACATCCAATGCAACAGCCAAAGTGTCCCCGGATCTTCCATGTACCGGTCCCATCCGGCGTTGCCGAACAACCTATGGCCTAGATCGGTGGGAATGAGATTGGGCACGCGCCTGCTGCGAGACCTCTTGTCTTCCCTGATGAGCTTGGCGGCGAGGCCCCAGAAGCGGATGGCCCGAACCATGTTCTTGCCAACTCCGATCTCAACGGTGGCGTCCCTCCGGAGGAAGACGCCAGGGTCTTTCTCCACGAAAGCGTAGGCCTTGCGAAACCACCCGTAACGGGGATGGAACGTCTCGTGTCTAGCGAACGACTTCACGGCCGCTTCGACTAATCGCACCTAGGCTACCTCCTCGGTCATCCTGCGAACGAATTCAACCGCCGCGACAGCGCGCTCGACACCGGCTTCGATGTCTTCCGGTGTAGTGAAGCGGCCTAGGCTGAACCTAACCGCTTCGTAGGCCGCGGCACGAGATAGTCCCATGGCGAGGAGTACCCGGGAAGGTTCGATTGAGCCCGAGCTACAGGCGCTACCTGTAGACACCGCGACGGGCTCCATGTTGATCACGACCGCGTCTGCATCGGCGCCACGAAAGAGGACGTTGGCCGTGTTCGGAAGCCTGCGTGAGACGTCTCCGATGTCTGAAACGCTGGGCAGCTTCGATTTCAGGACAGCCGTAAGACGATCACGGAGCTTAGCAACACGAGCCGACTCGCACTCTCGGTCTTCGGCGGCAATGCGGGCCGCCACACCGAACCCGGCGATGCCGGCGACGTTCAACGAGCCCGACCTCAGCCCCCGTTCGTGACCGCCTCCGTGAATGATCGGTTCCAGCCGCCGTAGGCTGTGGCGAGTTCCCACGAGGGCCCCGACACCGCTCGGGCCGCACATCTTGTGACCGCTGAGCGACACGAGATCCGCACCGGAACGCTCCATATCGAACGGAAGTCTACCGGCAAACTGCGTGACATCAGAATGGACCAACGCCCCGACCGAATGGGCTCGCTCGGACACTTCCCGAACCGGATTCAGCACTCCGGTTTCGCCGTTCGCCGCCGTCAGCGACACTAGCTGCACGTCGATATCGAGCAGCGTATCCAAGGCTTGAAGATCAACGAACCCCCCGGCGGTCACTGGGATGATGTCCAGCTTCGCCAGCCCCCGGTCTTCGAGCCATCGGGCGGTTCGCAAGACGGAAGCGTGCTCGACCGCTGAGATCACGATCCGGCGCCGGTTTGTCGGTGCCCTTTCCATGAGGCCGCGGAGAGCGAGGTTGTTGGCTTCGGTCGCGCTCGCCGTAAAGACTGTATCCGCAGGGCGACCGCCGACGAGCGCGGCGACGCGTTCGCGGGCCTCGTCAACTCTGGCGGTCTGGCGCCGCCCGAATCCATGCGTGGAGGATGCGTTGCCGGTGCCTTCCATGAGGATTGGCACCATGGCCTCGGCCACACGCGGATCGAGCGGCGCCGACCCGTTGTAATCGAGGTACACTTCTTTCATCGTGCCATCATGCGACCTCCAAACGCGCCCTTGGCCAGAGTCCTCAGGAATCTACGCAAACCGAGTTGCAGCCGTCGAGCATTTCCCGGGATTTACCACTTCCTTGCCGAAACATCGCCTGTACAACTCCTCCACCCACTCCACCTCCTCCGTGGACAGCCCCTTGAACTCGCAGGCACGCGCCCTCTCGGACAACCTGCCGTGGTTCTGCCGGAGAAACTGCGCCAGCAGGTTGGTGGTTGTCTCCGGCATGTCTGCAATGTCCTCCTGGACGCGTCGCGCAAACTCTTCGTATCCCTCCAGATACGCGATTTCCCCGGGAAGATCCCGGGTCACTGTCTCCTCGACACACTTGTAGAGGAACTCGGCGTGGGCCGTTGCGTCGAAGAAACGGTAGTAATCGACCGTGTCGTTCAGGACCTCGACGTTGTGTCGCCTCGTCGTGCGCCAATCGACCAGAGGGAGTACCTCCCGGGAATAGCTGGTTAGAACCTCACGGTAGTCAGTGAGTCGCCTCAGCATCGCGACGCTCACCGGGAACACCATGTCCGGCGGGTTGTAGCCGGCGCGGGCCAGCACATGGTGGATCAGCCAGCGGTGGAGGCGTCCATTCCCGTCCTCGAACGGGTGGATGTAGACGAAGCCGAACGACAGGGCGGCCGCCACTACAACGGGATCGAAGGGCGTTGCCTGATTCTGCTGCGCGTATTCTACGAGCCCCCGGATGAGGTCGGGCAGATCCTCCGGACGTGCGCTGACGTGCACCGGGATGGGATCCATGGTCGCCCGGTCACGCACCCCGATCCATCCACCTTCGGTCCTGAGCCCAAGCTGCACGAACCGCGCATCGCCTATCACGATCTTCTGCAGGCGCTCGAGTTCATCGTCGGTGAGGTCGCGACGGCCGGCGTCGGCGGTCGCCCAGGCCCAACGCAGGCGTCGATCTTGCCGCGCGTGTTCTCCCTCGATCTCAAAGGACGCCTTGCTGTCGTCGTAGGGAAGAAGCTGGGCAGCGCGGCGGACGATTTCAGGGTGGGTCCGTCCGACGATCTGCCGGGCTTCCGCATCGAGCCGCATCCGCGCATAGCGATCGAGTTCGGGGGTCCGGCGCACCATCGGACAGAAGCGCTGCGTACCCGGGAGATTGTTCCGGACTCGGTGGCGTCGCGAGAGCGGGCCGCTCTCGGGAGCAAACTGAAGTTCGGGATCCACCACCGGAACGGCTTTCACCTTGCCGGCGTCCGGCAGATCCAGCCGCACGTCCATCAGCCACTCGTAGAGGAACCAGATCCGACGGGTGTACTTGCCCGTAGGCTTGTCGCGCACCATCCGGACGATGTCCGCTGGCCCGACTCGCCGGAAGAGCGCGCGCAGCACGGCGAGGCTTGCGCCCTCCCATTTCACGGCAAACTCGAGTTGGTCCGCGAGGCTCTCTTCGGGTGCGAGACTCGGAGCGAACATGCGCCACTGGCGCGTGGAGTCGGGATGATGGCGGTTTGCGATCGCTACCAGGCGTGACGGAGGTGGTACCCGAAGATCGTACTCGGCGATGAGCGCCGCGTAGCCGGCAGGCGTTCCCGGTTCGGGTAGGGCTGGCCATCGGTGGTTCACGACCGACACCGTCGAATCACGATTTGCCCTCCTCTTCAGAAAATCGTCACAACACGTAAGATATCGTCACGGTACTGACAATGGCAGAGAATATAATCACTTCTTGCACGTACAGGGAAAACCGTTCACCCCAGTCCTGGACCGTGGGCCCTCCACACCCACCCCCTGTCTCAACGAACGCGATTCCCGTATTCTGGGAATGCATGGCTGTCCAGCAAGCGCGCTCGCCCCCTCTGGCCGAGCTTCTTCGTCGGGCTCGTCGTCTTCGGACAGCGCAGTAGCCGCGATGCAGGAGCGGCCGGCGGGTGTTGCGCGTGGAACCGGCGAGTAGTCTATGGGCTCTCTCGCATTCGAGCTAGCTCGACTTCCAGGTGCCCGACGTCGTACCAGTCGATTTCCCTTTCGGGGATCCCATCGGCGTCATCCGACGCCACCTGGCGATCAGCCAGCACGGCAAGCGTGGAACCCAGGACATCAAAGGCCGCCGCACGGCCCGCTACTCGCACAGTGCCCGCGAATCCGGCAGGGTAGAAGACATCCAGATACGAGAAGCCGGCGTCGTTGCGGTTTGTCAGCACCCAGATTCTCTCCTGCTCATCAAAGCGGAGTGTCCTGAGATACGGCTTCGGTGTACGCGCGTACTCCTGTACAGACTGCGGAGGCACAAAGCGGCCGCTCCGGGCCGCATCCCGCCGGCTTCGACGGTAGGCTTCCACCTCCCATCTGTCGGGTAGCCTCGGAACATGGTCGTCGGCTCTTAGCAGAACGCCCTGTGGGTCGTCGCGGTCCGTGAAGACAACCAGATGACCGTCGCAAACAGGGAACACGAGGCTCCCGCCCCGAGAGGCCCTCCCGTAGGAGAATCCGCCTGTGGCGGATGATGTCTCACATCCTGCCTCGCTCCTCTGTGTGTCCGGAAAAGACCCTTTCCCATACTGTCGCTCCGGAAGAGACATCCGCCTCACCTTGCCATGGCTCGTACACACGACCACGGCTGCCTCTCTTCAGGTACGTTCCAACCACGGTTGAAGAGAAGGAGGAGCTGGCCAGGACAAATGCGATTCCGGGCAGCTTCAGCTGAAATGCGAATTCACCGTGCGGCTCGAATACCGACATGCGCCCGAGATCCATGTCGATGACGCCCAGGGTTTCGCTGGGACCGCGCACAACGGAGAATGGCGTACGAAACTCACCCGGGCCCTCCCCTCTGCGACCGAATACCCCCACGCTGACGCCGGATCGCCGACTGCAGTGGATCTGCACCTCATAGGAGTCTATCACGCACGCGGTGGTCTCGTTGACCAAGGCGATCGAGGAGATGCCACTCAGAGGAGCGACCGTGGAAGCATCCTGGGTCAGACGGACCGCAGCGTCCCGACGCTCCGGCTCCCCACATGAGATGCAGAGGAATCCGCCCACCAGGGTATGGAAGAGCCGGCGTACCGCTCTTGTCGGGATCCTCATAGTACTCCATGGCCGCAGCGTGGCAGCCAGGCCAGCATTGTTTGGGCTCATCGGTATCTCTGGGCTTCCAGACGCACGCCACCAAGAAGAGTAACAGGACGGTGCCCTAGCCCACCCACGGGACACGCCCCGGAGCGGTCGCGACAAGACCTCGATCTGCTTCGACTTCAGCGAGGACGCGGCGGGAATCCTCCACGGGGCTCTCGAGGAGCTGGCCTCCCGCGACATCAACATGATCAAGATCGAATCCCGGCCGGACCGCCGGAGTCTCGGTCGTTACATCTTTCTCGTTGATATCGAGGGCCATCGCGAGGACGCGATTATTCGAGCTGCGCTGAAGGGAATCCAGGCCCGGGCGACGATGTTCAAGGTGCTGGGGTCTTACCCGCGCATTCGATGATCCCGCCTGCACGGTCTCGGCCCGCCGCGCGCGCGGCC
This sequence comes from BD2-11 clade cluster bacterium bin43, assembly GCA_002238605.1. Taxonomy (GTDB): domain Bacteria; phylum Gemmatimonadota; class Gemmatimonadetes; order Longimicrobiales; family Gaopeijiaceae; genus BD2-11. Next base: position 98,109 of record MPMR01000011.1, read on the forward strand.
TGCGGTCTGTCCGGCTCATCCTTGCCGCAGTACGTTTTGACGACCCCGTTGGACCACTGCCGGCCTCGATGCCCGGTAGCCCCTGAAGGTGCACGCGCATGGCTGAACCGAGATCGGCAACGCCCCTCTTCCGACGCATCCTGCGCGAACCGACCTCCCACTTCGTGCTGTTGGCGGCCGTCCTGTTCGCCGCGAACGCGGCGCTTGAATCGTGGCGCGGCAACGTCATCACGATCGATCCGGTGCAGATTTCCGTTCGGATCGCGGAGCTGGAGGCGATACGCGGCGCTCCCCTGAGCCCGGAGGAGCGGCAGCTCGTCGAGGATGCGTACATCGACGAGCAGGTTCTCGTCCGCGAGGCGCTCGACATGGGGCTTGAAGCCGATCGCAGGATCGACGACATCCTCGTGCAGAAGATGCTGCATGTCCTGAGCGGGGATGTCATTCAACCCACCGAGGACGAGCTCAGGGAGTTCTATGAGGCGAACCGGGCGAGCTATACTCCCGAGTCGACGCTCACCATCGAGGAGGTCGTCATCGCCGGGGACTCGCCCGCAGCCGGAGACCTGGAGGAGCAGCTGCGGGCCGGCGGGTCCGCCCAGGAGCTGGCCGAGAGCCCCGACGTGCGATCGTCCGTGTTGCGCGAGGTGACGGGCGGCGACCTGAGGAGGCTTTTCGGGCCAGTGACGGCCGAGCTTATCCTCAGTGCGAACACTGAAGGCTGGATCGGGCCTCACGGGACGGTTCGCGGCCAGCACTGGTTCCGGATCGTCGAGCAGACGACGCCCGAGCTTCCGCCCCTCGACAGCGTGCGCGAGCGGGTGCGTCTCGACTGGGTCGCCAGCCAGGAGGCCGCCAGGCTCGACCAGGCGGTCCGGGGACTGCGGGAGCGCTACAACATCGTCATCGAGGAATCGGAGGGGCGATGATGAAGATCGCCGGTCTCGCAGCGCTCCTCGTGCTCATCGGCGTGTCCCCAACCCCCGTTCCCACCCACGACGTGGACGTCACCTCCGTCGCCCGCGTCTACCTCGACCAGATCGGCGACACCCGGTACGTGTTCTCCATCGTCGATACCCAGGTGTCGCCCATCATCGACCTGCGCGGGGTGCTGCCGGAGCGCTGCGAGCCGATTCGCTCGGAGGCCGCGGGTGTGCTCGTGAGCGCAGGCTTCGCGTTCGAGTGCGCTACCGAACTGACCTTCGACGACAGCCTCGAGCTGCCTTGGTCGCTGGCCGGGGTGGTCGCGCTGGTGCGCTGGGGCGACGGCACCGAGGCGTCGGCCTACTTTCGCGGCGACGGCCGCTCGGTGCCCATCCGGCTGGCGGATCTGCGCGCCGGAGGCGGCACCACCGGCCGGCTTGCGGGCACGTACTTCATTCTCGGGGGGGAGCACATCCTCTTCGGGATCGATCACCTGCTCTTCGTGCTGGGACTGCTCCTGCTCGTCGGGGGATTCTGGTCGCTGGTCAAGACCATCACCTCGTTCACCCTGGCGCACAGCATCACGCTGGGGCTGGCGGTGCTCGGCTACGTGCCCGTGGACCGCGCGCCGGTCGAGGCCGCGATCGCCCTCTCCATCGTGATGCTGGCCCGCGAGATCGTGGTCGGGCACCGGGGCCGGAAGAGCTTGGTGCACCGGTATCCGTGGCTGGTGGCCTTCGTCTTCGGGCTACTGCACGGGCTCGGGTTCGCCGGCGCCCTCGGCGAGATCGGGCTCAGGGCCAGCGACGTTCCGGTAGCCCTCCTGTTCTTCAATCTGGGCGTCGAGGCAGGGCAGCTCGCGTTCGTCGTGGCGCTGATCGCGCTGGCGAAGATTGCCGGGCGGGCAAGGCAGATGGCCGTGCAGCGGGTCGAGCCCGTCCTTGGCTACGCGCTGGGCGCCTTCGCCACCTTCTGGTTCCTGGATCGCCTTCCGGCGCTCTGGGGCGCGTAAGCGCTTCGCCTCACAGAATATGGCATACATGAGGACTTGGTACATGACTGGAATCGAGGAACACATGCGTCGCTTGCTGATCGCCGTCTTGCCGCTCTCGCTGCTCCTGCCCGCCGCCCGCGTTCAGGCTCAGGAACCCGCTTCATTCGACGTGCTCATCACCGGAGCCCAGGTCCTGGATGGCACCGGCAACCCCTGGATCTACGCGGATGTCGGCATCCGGGACGGGATGATCGCGGCCGTGGGCGACCTGGCCGACGCGCCGGCCGAACGGGTCATCGACGCCCGGGGCAAGGTGGTTGCGCCCGGCTTCATCGACCTTCATTCCCACGGCGCTCCAGGTCTGGCGTCGCCGGACGAGCGCCGCCGCGCCGCCACCAACCTGGTCACCCAGGGCGTGACCACCGTCGTCATCAACCAGGACGGCCGCAGCCCCGTGGACATCGGCGCGCAGAGGTCACTGCTGCAGAACCTGCGCACCGGTCCCAACGCGATCCTCATGGTGGGCCACAACTCGATCCGCGCGGAGGCGATGGGCGACGACTACCGGCGGCTCGCGACGCCCGGGGAGGTGCAGCGCATGCGGGAACTCGCGCGCGCAGGGATGGAGGCGGGAGCCTTCGGGATGTCGGCGGGACTCGAATACGTGCCCGGCCGCTGGAGCGACACCGACGAGGTGGTCGCGGTCGTGGAGGAGATCGTGCCCTTCGGCGGCGTGTTCATCGAACATGAGCGCAGCAGCGGCACTTCGCCGATGTGGTGGCGGCCCAGTCAGGACGAGCCCGGTCCGCCGACCATGCTCAATTCCATCCAGGAGACCATCGAGATAGGCGAGCGCACCGGGGCAACGGTGGTCGCGACCCACATCAAGGCGAGGGGCGCCAACTACTGGGGATCGAGCGGGGCCATCATCGCGGCGATCCGCCGGGCGCGGGACCGGGGCGTCGCGATCTTCGCGGACCAGTACCCGTACGCGACCAGCGGCAGCGACGGCAACGTGAGCCTCATTCCGGAATGGGCCGTGGGCGCGGCCGATGAAGCTGCGGGCGGCGGTCCGGACGCGGCACCCGACTACGCGGAAGCCTTGCGAGCAACCCTCGCAGACCCGGCGCGCGCCCGCATGCTCCGGCAGGACATCGCGTACGAGACCGAATTTCGGGGCGGCGCGGAGAACATCGTCGTCTTCGACTATCCGGACCGCACGCTGATCGGCAGGAGCGTCGCCGAGATCGCGGACGATCGCGGCATCTCGGCCGTCGAAGCCGCGATCCAGCTCCAGTTGGAAGGGATGCCGGCCCGCCGCGGCGGCGGGCGCCTGCGCAGCTTCTCCTTTTCGGAGGAGGACATCGAGAACTTCTCTGCCCAGCCATGGGTGGCGACGGCCTCGGACGGTGGCATCTCACTACCCGAGGACGGGCCGGCCATCCACGCCCGCTTCTACGGCACCTTCCCGCGCAAGATCCGGGAGTACGCGCTCGATCGCGGCGTCCTCTCCGTCGAGAACGCCATCCGCTCCATGACCACCCTGCCCGCCCATATCCTGGGGCTGCGCAACCGCGGCCAGGTGCGCGAGGGCTTCGTGGCCGATGTCGTCGTCCTCGACCTGGAGCAGATCCGCGACATGGCCACCTTCACCGACCCGCACCAGTACGCGACCGGAATCGACTACGTGCTCGTCAACGGCAGCTTCGTTGTGGACGAGGGTGCACCGACCGGGATGCTCCCCGGAACCGTGATCACTCCATCCGAGGGCAGGAGGCCGCCCGCAACAGATTGAGCGTCAGCAGCCCGTGAATCCACGGCGAGCCGCCGAACTCTGCGAGGCGCCCGACTGGCCAGGCGCCCTCTGAAGGGCGAATAGCTGCCGGGCGGGCTCGCGATCAGCGCCGAGAACCCGACCCGTCCGTCCGCACTGCGCCCGGCCCGCGGATCACGCCCTCATCCCCGACAACCTCGATGCTCGTGCCGAACGGCTCCGAGAGGGCGGCCAGGAGCGTAAGGATCCGCTGCGCGTCCTCGCCCGAAGCGGCCACCGGCCGGCCACGCTGCGGGCGAGGCAGCCCGTACCCCAGCACCGTCGGCACCAGCCGGATCTCGTACAGCTCTCCCTCCCGGAACTCCGACAGCGCCACGACTCCGTCCCACCAGTAGTCCGCGGCGGGGCGCCCGCCCCCGGAGGCCACTTCCCTGCCATCGTAGAAATCGGACGGCAGGCCCCGGAACGCGTCGACGTCATAGCGGGCATAGTTGTCCCAGGGCTGGAATGGCGGGGTCTCGTTCTGGAACAGGAAGTCGTCCAGGGAATAGAAGATCGGCTTTTCCTGGTATATCTCGATGCCGCGAAGCACGTGCGGACCGTGCGCGTAGAAGGCATCGGCACCAGCATCGATCGCGGCTCGCGCGAACGTCACCAGCGCATCCGCGGGCACGTAGCTGCTCTCGTTGCAGTCGTCCTGATAGAGGCCGAGGCAGCCCGGCTCGTCCCCGGCCCGACCGGGGATGTAGTTGTTGCCGCCGCCCTGGTGGGTGTGGCTGGTCACGACCACCCAGTTGGCCTGCCGGCGGGCGTCGCGGACGGTGGCCAGCAGCTCCTGCAGGTCGCCCTGGTGCGGGGTCGTGATGGTTCGATATCCATCGCCCGACTCGAAGTTGCCCTGGATTCCTCCGACTCCCTGAGCGCGCGCCTCTTCCAGGCTCTCGTAGACATCGCCCGGCACCACGTACGTCGTCTCGAAACGCATCGGCGCCAGCCCGGGCCGCCCACGCAGGTCCGGACGCTGATGGCCGGCCCTCATGTGCTCCGAGAAGCTCGAAGACACGGCGATGAGCGCCACCCGGCCATCCATCGTTTCCATGTACGCAGGCGCCCTCGCGAGCGCGAGATTCTCGCCCGAGCCCGCGACCTTGATCCCCGCCGCGGCCAGGGCCCGCTGCGTCGAGCGCATCCCGCCCGCACCCCAGTCCATGGTGTGGTTGTTGGCGAGCCCCAGCATGTCCAGCCCCATCCACGCCAGGTCCCTGGCCAGGTCCGGATGCCCGGCCATGTACGTGCCCCCGCTCTGGGCCGAGGGGATGATGTCGGGGCCGTACTCGTGCAGCAGCATCTCCATGTTGCCGAAGCCGACGGTGCTCCCCCCAATCAGGTCCCGCAGCTTCAGGAACTCGGGCTCATCATAGGGCATCAAAGCCCGCGTGATGATGAGGTCCCCCACCATCGCCATGGTGATGTCCCCTTCCCCGTCGCGATGCTGCGCCTCGGCGGGCGAGGCCGTGAGCAGGGGCAGGATGAGAAAGGAGAGGCGGAGTGCGTGTCCTGCCTGGATCCCGATTCGGGCCGAAGTCGATCCGCGCATGTTCACCTCCTGCCGCGGGAAAGAGCCGACTTGCAACAGTCAGATTACGGCGCGGCGGGACGCGGCGGCAAGGGGGTTGGCGACAGACGCGGGACGACCATTGCGGCCTGGCTCGTCGCGTATCGCAACCGCACGGTCAGGTGCTAGGTTAAGGCATCTGTCCCGCCTCCGGAGGATCCCATGCGGTATCTCATCCTCTCCCTCCTTCTCGTATTCTCCCTCGAAGGCTGCGCATCCACGGGCAGCGGCCCCGGCACCTCCCGCAACCTCATTACCCGCGCGCAGATCGAGGAATCGCAGGCGATCACGGCGTACGACGTCATCCGCGCACTGCATCCCCAGTGGCTTCGGGCCCGGGGTCAGACGGTGGGCCTCGCGAACGCGACGCCGGTAACTCCGACGGTCTTCATGGACGGCACCCGCATGGGTGAGCTGGACGTCCTGAACGCGTACCAGGTGCGCGACATCGAGGAGATCCGCTATCTCGATCCGGGCCGGGCCGCGAGTCGGTATGGGATGGGGTATCCGAGGGGCATCATCGAGATCATTTCGCTCAGGCGATGAACGGTTTCGTGCCGGACCTGACGACCAGTGCCTGATTCCAGGTCCGTCCGCGGGCTGGCGAGTGGTCCTGGCCGGCGGCCGGCGCGGTCCGGGTGCGCCGCCATCCCCGCGAGGCGGGCAGACGGTCGGTCGAACTGGAGCATCGCGGGCATCCTCACCACGTGCGGCATCCTCACCGCATGCGGCATCCTCACCGCGTGCGGCATCTTCGACGCGACCTCGCCGTTCGACGGCGACGGCAGCAACATTCCGCCCGTGCCCGAGGACTCCTTCTGCAGCATTCCCGAGGAACTGGTCGTCTCCGGGGGCGTGGGCCGGGACGGCATCCCGGCTCTCCGCAACCCGTCGCTGGTGCCCAGCCACCACGCCGAGGCCACCTACCTCGGGGAGGCCGACCGGGTGATCGGGATCGAGGCCGACGGGCGCTTCATCGCGGTGCCGCACAACATCCTCTGGTGGCACGAGATCGTGAACCTCGACGACTTCGGGAGCCCCATCGCCGTCACCTACTGTCCCCTCACCGGGTCGAGCATGGTCTTCGACCGCTCTGCCATCGAGGGTGCCGACCTGGGCGTGTCGGGCCTCCTGTTCCACAACAACCTGATGATGTTCAACCGCCGCAGCGACGGGACCCAGGAATCACTCTTCCCGCAGATGCTGCGGAGTGCTCGATGTGGTCCGCTGGACGGCCAGCCGCTCGAGTTGCTTCCGTCGATGGAGATGCGGTGGAACGCCTGGAAGGACCTGCACCCCGAAACCCTGGTTGTCTCGGGTATCCGGGCCCGCGGCGGGGACTACGAGCACTACCCCTACGCCGACTACGAAGTGGTCGACAACGGCCAGACCCTGTTCCCGAACCCCGAGTTCGACACCCGGCGGCCTCCCAAGGAGCGCGTTCTCGGTATTCCGCGCGACAACGGGCACGGCATGGCCTATCCGTTCATCGTGCTCGAGAGCAGGGGCGATGTCGTGGTGGTGCACGACGACGTGCAGGGGACTCAGCCGGTGGTGGTGTTCTGGTCCAGCCAGGCCCAGGCGGCGATGGCCTACGAGCCAATGGTCAACGGCCGAGACCTTGCCTTCGAGGTCCGCGACAGCGGGTTCTTCGATGTGCAGACCGGCAGCAGATGGACCCTCGGGGGTCGTGCCGCCGACGGGCCTCTCGAGGGCTCGGCGCTCCAGCCGGTGCGCGACGCCTACGTGGCGTTCTGGTTCGCGTGGGCGACCTTTCACCCGAACACCGAGGTCCTGTCAGGCCCGCTCAGGATCTCCTGACGGAGCACACGATGCTGAGGTTCGCCGAGGAACTTCTGGTTCTCGTGCTGGACGAAGGCCGTGGCGAGTTCGCCCCGAGCCTGCCCTCCCGGTCGCTCAATCTGGCGCTCGCCGGAGCCGTGCTGATGGACCTCGCGCTCGAGGACCGCATCGACACGGATCTCGACCGGCTCATGCTGATCGACTCAACGCCGCTCGGTGACGATATCCTCGACCCGACGCTGGCCGAGATCGCGCGCGATGGCCGGTCGCGAGACACGGCATACTGGCTCCCGGGCAGCCCCCCGCCCCGCCGCGGGCGGGGACCGCGCGGGAGGCGGGCCCGGGAGACACGGCATACTGGCTCGGGCGGCCCGCCGGGCGGGGGGCCCGCATCCGGCGCGCCGCGCTCGCCCGCCTCATCAAGCGCGGTATTCTGAGATCCGAGGCGCAGGGGCTGCTGTCCCTGGTTCCCGCCGTGTCCCGGTCGCGTCGCTATCCCGCCGCCGACGGGCAGCCGGTCGAAGAGGCCAGGCTGCGCGTGATGCGGATCCTGTTCAGCGACGATGTTCCGGACCCGCGCGACATCGCGATCATCGCTCTCTCAAACGCCTGCGGCGTGTTCCGCACGATTCTGTCGCCGGAGGAGCGGGCGCAGGTCCGGGATCGCATCGATCTGCTGAAGAATCTCGACCTGATCGGCCGGACGACGAGCCTGGCGATCGAAGGACTCGAGGCGTCCGACGAGCCATCTTCGGAGCGTCGGCGATCGACGGAGATACCGGTGGTGCCGGGCCTTCCGTGGCTCGGAAACGGCCTGGCCATGCGGAAGGGACTCGTGACCTTCCTCGCCCGCCAGTACCGCGAACTGGGCCCGATCTTCAGGATACGCGCCCCGGGACGCCGGTTCGTGTGCATCGCGGGGCCGGAAGCGGCCAATTTCCTGACCTCGCACGGGAAGACCGTCTTCCGGTCGCTCGAGCCGATGGCGAACTTTCACAACCAGATGGGCTCGTCGCGCTCGATCCTGACCATGGACGGGATCGATCACGTCACGACGCGGAAGGCCCAGGCCAGGGGATACGCGGTCCGGGTCATGAGGGACCGGTCACAGGAGGTCGTCGACATCACCCGCGACGAGATCCACAGGTGGCCGGTGCGGGAACCGTTCGAGGCGTTGCCGGCGTTCCAGAACGTGATCGCCGAGCAGATGGGCCACATGATGGCGGGCTATTCGCCGCAGGGTTACACGCACGATCTGTCCACGCTCCTCGGCGGGCTGCTCCTCAGCGGCGCGACGATGCCGCACTTCATGAAGCTCCCGCGCTTCCGCCGCGCCCGCGAACGAGGCCGGGAGCTGGCCCGGGCGGTCCTCGCGCACAAGCGCGAAGTGGGTCCGCGCAGATCGACGCCGGACTTCATCGACCTGATGCTCGAGCTGCGCGACGCCGATCCCCAGCTTCTTCCCGAGACCAACCTGCCCCTGACGCTGCTCGCGCCCTATATGGTCGGACTGGATACTACGGCGAGCACGTGTTCGTTCATGATCTACAACGTGCTGAAGCGCCCGCAGCTCATGGAGCGCATGACCGCCGAGGCGGACGCCCTGTTCGATCGGGGCCGCGTGACCGGCGAGGCCCTGAAGGAGCTCGACGTCTCGCGCCGCGTGGCGATGGAGACGCTGCGGCTTCATCCGGTCTCGCCCGCCGTGCTTCGGACGACCTCCAACTCCTTCGAGTTCGCGGGTCACAGGGTATCCGCGGGCACCCAGGTCATGATCGGTACGGCGGTCGGGCACACGCTCGAGGAATACTTTCCCGACCCGGAGCGTTTCGACATCGACCGCTACACGGCGGCTCGCGGCGAACACCGGCAGCGCGGCGCCTACGTCCCCTTCGGGGCCGGCAACCACCGGTGTCTCGGCAGCGGTCTTGTCCCGGCCCAGCTCGGCCTCACCATGGCCACGATACTGAGGGAGCTCGTGCTGGAGCCGCTCGCGCCCGACCATGCGCTGCGCGTGAGATCGTTCCCGACCATGCAGCCGATAGGCTTCAGAATCCGCGTCCTGCGCCGACGCGCACACAACGTCCCGACGACGAGATAGACCCCGTGACCGGCGCTCGCCCGCGAGTCAGCCTCCCGCGGTATCACTCCCTCGACCGGCTGCGGGCATCCATGATGCTGCTCGGGGTGGTTCGTCACGCCGCGGTGAGCTACGTGCCCGTCGTCTTCTTCGAATGGCCCTACCGGGACCCCCAGGCCGACATGCTCTCCTACTGGCTGGTCCTCTTCATCCGAGTGTTCAACCTGCCGGTCTTCTTCGCGATTGCGGGGTTCTTTGCCGCGTACCTGATCGAGACGCGCGGCACCCGTGTATTCCTCCGGCATCGATGGAGCCGGATCGGGGTGCCGTTCCTGGTGGCCTGGCCCGTCCTGGCGGTCACGATGTTCCTCATCGTGCCGTTCGCCGCCCGCTTCAGCTCCGCGCCGCCGAACGCCGCCTACAGCCTTGTCGAGTTGACCTCTCCCAGGGCTCTGGACCACCTGTTCATGCACCTGTGGTTCCTCTACCACCTGTTGATTCTCTGCCTGGTCGCGAGCGCACTGCGCCCGCTGGCCGCCCGGATTCCCGCAGACGTGCGCGCCCGGGCGATGGATCTCTTCGAGCGCTGGGTGCACCGTGGAGGCATCGCGGTGCTGATTGTGGCCGCGGGCCTCATACTGTACCGGATGGAGTCGTGGGCGATCGACTACTACGCCGGTCCGTTTCCCGCCCCGCGCCAGCTGGCGCTGTACGGCCTGTTCTTCGGATTCGGGTGGATGCTGTTTCGCAGGCGCGAGACGCTTGAGGGCTTCAGGAGTCCCGCCTGGGTTCTCCTTGCGGCCGGGGTCCTGTGCTTCTTCGTGTACCGGCACTTGTTCGAAGTCAATTGCCCTCCCAGGCCGGACAGGATGTGCACGGGCATTGACGAGGGACATCACCTGTCGGCGGTCGTCTTCCTCGCGCTTTCCATGTGGTTCATGGCATATGGCCTGATCGGACTCTTCCTGCGCTACATGGACAGGCCGAGCCGGCGCTGGCGGTACATGGCGGACGCCTCGTACTGGATCTACATCGTCCACGTGCCGTTCGTCATGCTGCTGCCCCTTCTCCTGGCGAGCGTTCCGCTGCCCGCGATCCTCAAGCTGGCGCTGGTCTCGGTCACGGCGATCGGCCTGATCCTGTTGACCTACAAGTACTTCGTACGGCCGACATTCATCGGCAAGCAACTGAACGGACACCGTTACTCTCAAGGCGCGGCCTCCTCTCCCTCGGAACCCTCGAGGTGCCGGCGCGGACGCCCGAACGATCTTCAGCGAGAACCTGCGGGCATGAAATAGCCAACCCCGCGCTCGTTGCATATGTAGGCCGGGTTGGCCGCATCGTCTCCCAGCTTGCGACGCAGCCGCTTTACGACGGCCCGCACGAGCTTGGGGTCCGGCGCGCGTCGATCTCCCTTGCGCCACGCCTGGCGCAGCAGCGACTCGTGTGTCAGCACCCGCCCCACGTTGACCGACAGCACGCGCAGCAACTCGTACTCGGTGGGGGTCAGTTGCACCGACCGGCCGGCAACCGCGACGTGCCGCTGGTCGTACCGAATGGCCAGTTGCCCCAGGAGGAAGGGCTCGGGCCCGGCTACACGCCGCAGGGCGGCCCGCACTCTGGCCGTCAACTCCGATGGAGAGAACGGCTTGACGATGTAGTCGGCCGCGCCCGCATCCAGCGCCCTGACGATCGTCTCGTCCCGGCCGTAGGCCGAGATGAAGATGACGGGCAGGTCGCTCAGTTCCGGAACCCGCTCCATCAACGCGATGCCGTCGGTCCCGGGCAGCAGCAGGTCCAGCAGGACCAACCCGGGCTTGTGCATCGCGACGAGGTTGGCCACCTCCTCCGCGTCCCCGGTCACTACCGGGGCGAAGCCCGCCTCGGTGAGCGCGTCTCGAAGGTACCGCAGTATCAGGGGATCGTCGTCTACCACCAGGATGCGCGTCTTCTCCTCCCTTTGCCCAGCCGCGCCCGGGCCAGCCGATGCGAGACCTTCAGAGGCGGTTTCCGGCTCCTCGGCCAAGGGCAGCGTAAAGGTGAACCTCGTGCCTTGTCCCACACCTCCGCTTTCGGCCCGGATTCGCCCCCCGTGCGCCTCCACCAGTCCCTTGCAGATGGTCAGGCCGAGCCCGGCACTCGCCCCGCCTCGCTCCCGGTCGCCGCCGACCGGCGCGGCGTACTTGCGGAACAGGTGGGGCAGTCGGTCCGGCGGCACGCCACGGCCCCTGTCGCTCACCGAGATCGCCACATGCACGCCTTCGCGCCTCGCGTCGATCCGGATGGGCGACGATTCGGGAGAGTACTTCGCCGCGTTGGACAAGAGGTTGCTCAGGACTTGAACAATGCGCGTCCGGTCCGCCATCACCCGCGGCAGGTCTTCCGGCAGGTCGATGTCGAGGTCGTGCCTTCCCGTGCCGCTCACGAACGTGCTCCGCGCCTGGTCAACGAGAGCCGCGACGTGCGCCGGCTCGGGCGACACCGACAGTGTGCCCGTCACGATGCGCCCGTGGTCGAGCAACTCGCCGATCAGGCCGCGCATGCGGTCGGCTTGGTCGTCGATGACCCGGAAAAACTGCAGCATCTCAGCCGGGTCCGGCGCCGGCGAGGCGCCCAACACGGTTGCCGTGGAGCCCTTGATCGAGATGAGCGGTGTTCGCAACTCGTGGCTCACGATGCCAAGGAACTCTGCGCGCATGCGCTCCAGTTCCTCCAGCGGCTCCAGATCCTGCAGCGTGACCACGACTGACACGACCGTGCCGTCGTCCGCCTGGATCGGCGTCGAGTTGACCAGGCTGGTCACGCTCCGGCCATCGGGGACCGAGAGCGTGATTTCCTCGGCGCGCACGGTCTCGGGCGTCCCCAACAGCTGCGCCAGCGGAAACTCCGCCAGGGCAACCGCCCGCCCGTCCGCGCGGTGACAGGTGATCGCTTCCAGCAGTTCCAACGGAGTGGACCCGGACATGTTCAGCGCGTCGACGATCCGGCGCGCCTCCCGGTTGAACGACATCGGCTCGCCGGTTCGCCCATCGAAGACCACAACGCCGACCGGCGAAGTCTCGATCAGGGTCTCCAGGTCCGCCCGCGCCCTGCGTTCCTCCCGGTGCGCGCGAGCGTTGGCGATCGCGGTCGCCGCCTGGGCGGCGAACAGCGTCAACACCTCCTCGTCGTCGGTGTTGAACTCCTGACCGTCCTCCTTTTCGGCGAGGAAGAAGTTGCCGACGTTAAGGTTGCGGTGTCGCAGCGGTGCCCCCACCATCGCCCTCGACTCCATCACTTCCGAAGAGAGGCCCAGCGCGCGGACATAGGCGGTCAGATCCGCCACGCGAACGGGCGCCGCAAGACCCCTGAAGTGCTCGAAGAGCCGTGGGCCGTCCGGCCAGGCGATCAGCTCTTCCTTCTCGGCCGGCGTAAAGCCGGAAAGCACGAATTCCCCGGGCTTTCCAGCCCCGTCGACGGTGGCGATCACGCCGTAGCGCGCCCCGGTCAACGCACGCGCGCTCTCGACCACCTCCTGCAGCACGGTGTCGAGGTCCAGGCTGCTGTTTGCGCGCAGCACGGCAGCGCTCAACCTGGACACGCGCTCGCGAAGCGCCTCGATCTCTCTCCTCAACTCGACAGAATCGCCCGCCATTATTTCACCCCGTCCGAACCGGAGAACCCCGCGCGGAAATGCGCCCGGATGCGGGCCGTCCCGCTATCGCCCACTTGTCACGAAAGTATATCAGACTCGTCGCGCGACAAGCGAGGGGAGGGGTTGGGGTTGGGCTTCGCGACCGGGCCGCGCAACGCCCCAACCCTGACGCTACGTCAGGGTTGGGGCTGTTCCGCTCAGTTGGGGTCCCAGAACAGCGGTGTGTTCCAGGGCTCCGATCCCAGCCCCTGGGCCGACTGCGCGGCCATCAGGTTGGCGTTGTTCACCGACTCCTCGCTCTGCGGATACGGCAGCCGTACCGGGATGAGACCGTTGTTCAGGTTGTCGGGACCCGCCACCAGGCCGGGATGGTTGGCGCGCCGGAAGTACGCCCACGCCTCCGGGCCCTGATCGTAGAGCGCGAACCACATCTGCTGGGCGATCTGCGCCAGCCGGGTGTCCATATCGGCCGCGAAAGCCACCATCGGCTGCGCCAGATACGCGTCGATGTCGTCCGACGAGATGTCGTACGTCTCCATGGATGCCCGGATGCCGGCCTCGTAGAGGGCCGCCGCATCGCCCCCGGCGTAGCCTCTGACCACAGCCTCGGCCTGGAGCAGCGCCACCTCCGCGTAGGACTGGATCCAGGTGGGCGTGTCGGGCTGCAGGAACCACGTGCCGACCCGGGACACCTGCTCGAACTCGATCCCGTGGCTGTCGTCCAACCCGTTGGGCATCCCGCGGAATTCACCGGTCTCCCTGGCCGGATCGGCGTAGATGGGGAGCCTGGGGTCGTTGTGCTCGATCAGCGCGTCGACCATCGCCGCGCTGATGCGGAAGTCGCCGGGGCGGGAGATGAACGCGGGCGCCATCGGGTTCTCGTTGGGCGGAGAGCCCAGCCAATCCAGCTTGGCCTCGTCCTCGCGGCTCTCGAAGACGCCCGCGGAAATCGCGCTCGAGGCCTCCGACGCGCTCATCAGGCGCATCGCCATGCGCAGCCGCAGCGAGTTCGCAAACCGCTGCCACTTGTACATGTCGCCCCCGAAGATCAGGTCCGGGCTGCCGACCGTTCCGCGGAACGCGTCGGGGAAGAGCCCGCTCATGGGAGCGATCTGGGAGCTCGCCGCGGACAACTCCGCGAGCAGGGCGCTGTAGATCGACTGCGCGTCATCGTACTTCGGCGTGATGTTGCCGGCCTCAAGCCCGCCCAGCGCTTCGGTGTAGGGGATGTCGCCCCACAGGTCCACCATGTTGTGGAACATCCACGCGCGCAGGATGCGCCCGACCGCTTCCTGGTTGGCCAGGCCCCTCTCGGCGGCCTTCTGGACCACCCCGTCGAAGTCCACCAGGGCCCCGGTATAGAAGCCGGCCCAGAGCCCGTCCGAGAAGCTGCCGTCGATCTCGTAGCGATCGATGGAGCCGTACTGGAGGCGCGCGTAGTGCTGCACCCAGACCGAGGCGGTGCCCCGGTCGAAGCCCGTTCCCAGCAGGCTGGTAACGGCGCCCACGATGCCCGCGGGCAGCAGGTACTGAGCCCCCACGTCGGTGGGCGCGTTGGGGTTGGTGTTGATCCCGGTGAAGTCGTCCGTGCAACCGGAGGCGCCCAACCCGATCGCCACGATCAGACCGGCCGCGAGGCCTCGGTGCATCATTCTCTTCGTATTCATTCTCGATCTCCCGCTCGGTTCAGCTGTCTTCGGCATCATCGGTTTCTCCTGTCGACACATGTGCGCCTCCTCAATGCACGACGGAGATGTTGATCCCGAAGGATCGCGGCGTCGGGAACTGCTTGTCTTCGATGCCGGCGAGATTCGCTTCGGTTGTGCTGCCCTCGATGGCTGCAGTCTCCGGATCGATGTGGGGAATCGCGGTCCACAGCCACACATTGCGGCCCACCAAGGTGATGCGTGCCTGCGACACCGGTAGATTGTCCAGGTAGGCCGGCGGCAGATCGAAGGCGATCGCGACCTCGCGCAGCTTGGTGAAGTTGTTCTCGAAGAGCCACTCGGTGTCCACGTCGTCGAGGCGCGTGGCGAGCGTGCGCGGCGCGACGGCCACCGTGTTCGCCGATCCGCCCTCGGTGACTCCGGGGAAGACTACGGGGCCCCGTCCGGTGACGCGGTCCGGATCCCAGTCCCTGGGCGTCGGATTGGCCGACTCGTAAAGCACGCCCGTGCGGTAACCCAGGCGGCAGGAGCCGCAGAAGATCTGTCCGCCGTTGTGCGTGTCGACCTGTGCGCTCACGGTGAAGGAGCCGTACGAGAGCGTGCTGCGGACGCCGCCGATCCAGTCGGGCTGGTAGGTGTCGATGATCTCGGACGACCCCCGGATCGGGAGACCATTGGAGCCGACGATGATGTTGCCGGCGGAGTCCCTCTCCCACACCGGACCGAAGAAGATGCCGTACGGATGCCCGGGCCGCGCCTCGACGGCGCCGCGAATCCCTCCGGCCCGCCCGATCACGATCGACTCGAGGCCGGGAGCCAGCTCGAGCACCTCGGAGGTGTTCTTCCCGAAGTTGAACGTCACGTCCCATCCGAGGCCGCGTGGCTGGTTGAGCAGATCGACCGTCAGCAGCGCCTCGATGCCCTTGTTCTGTACCGAGCCCGCGTTCAGCACCTGACGCGTGTAGCCACTCGCCTCCGACACGTCCACGCCCAGGATCTGGTCCCTGGTGATCGAGTTGTAGTAGGTGAGGTCCACGGCGGCGCGATCGAACCAGAAGCGCAGGTCCGCCCCGATCTCCCACGACCGGGTCTCCTCGGGCCTGAGGTCGGCGTTGGGAATCGTGTTGCTGGTCGTATAGCCGGGGATGTTCCCGAACTTGTCGACCTCGGAATAGACCGAGGTGAGCTGATACGGATCGGCGTCGTTGCCGACCTTCGCCCAGCTCGCGCGCAGCTTCCCGTAGGTGAGGAAGTCGGAGTCGATCTGCAGCGCGTCGGTGAACACGAGGCTGCCCGAGTAGGACGGATAGAAGTACGACCGGTTGTCCTCGGGCAGCGTCGAGGACCAGTCGTTGCGGGCCGTGACGTCGATGAAGGCGAAGTCCCGGTACCCGACGGTGAACAGGCCGTAGAGGCTGTTCACGTGCTTCTTCTGGATGACGTAGTTCAGGAGCGGTGGAGCCGCGGAATTGCTCACGTTGTAGATGCCCGGAACGTTGAGCTTGCGGCTTCCCGCCTCCTGCAGATCGAAGTCGTTGCGCCGCATGTTCGCGCCGCCGCTGACGTTGAGCGAGAAATCGGTGGTCAGCTGCCGGTTCGCCGTGACCAGCGCCTCGATGTTGGTCTCCTGGTGGAACGAGGCGGCCTCCACGAAGCCTCCCTCAGGGGTGTCCTGGGAGTAGAACGGGTAGACCTCCTTGTTGGACTGCTCGAACCAGTCCGTCCCCAGGCGCACGCGCGCGTTGAGCCACTCGCCCGCCAGCTTGTAGTTGCCGGTGACCTGGCCGAGGACGCGGTTGCGCCGGTCGTCGTTGCTCCGGTAGTTCTGGACCCAGTACACGTTGTCGTGGTAGTTGTGGTTCCAGTTGGGGGTCAGTACGCCGGAATTCGGATCCCACTCCTCGTTGGCGCGCTGCATGCGCTTGGCGTCGACCTGGCGCTGGAACCAGTTGAAGATGTGGATGGCGTAATAGGACCCGTTCCCCGGCGCCGGGCGGTTGTGCCCCTGCGTCTGCGTGTACTGGAACGAGCCGTCAACGTCGAACCGGTCGGTCACCTGCACGCCGGCGTTGAGGGCCAGCTGGGTGCGTTCCATTTCGTTCCGGGGGGCCATCCCGGTTGCGTCCAGGCGCAACGCCGAGAAACGCACGTTGGAACGCTCGGTGGCGTGGGAGATGGCGAAGTTGGTGGTGAGGTTGTTCCCGGTCTGGAAGTACTCGCGCACGTTCATCGGAGAGGGAAGCCAGGGCTGGGCGACGCCGCCCGACCACCACTGGGGATAGAGGCGCCCGTCGAGGGGCGGGCCCCAGCTCTCGTCCACGCCGTCGTTCTCGCCGCCGCCTCTGCCGTCGACCCAGTTGTAGCCGTCGTCGGTGGCGCCGCCGCCATAGATGTTCTGGTACTTGACCATGCGAAGCGGGGACTCGACGACGAAGTTGCTGCTCGCCGTGATGGTCGTGCGGCCGATCGCGCCCCTGCCCGACTTGGTGACGATCTCCACCACGCCGTTGGAGGCGCGCGAGCCGTAGAGCGCCGCCGCGTTCGCGCCCCGGAGCACCGTCACCGACTCGATGTTCGAGGGGTCGATGTCCTGGGCCATGTTGCCGTAGTCGATGCCGCTCCGGTTGCGCACGACCGCGCCCCGGGTGCCGCCGTTCGCGGCCGTCTCGCGCCGGCTGTTGTCGATGGGTACCCCGTCCACCACGATGAGCGGCTCGTTGTTCCCGGAGATCGAGGCGATCCCCCGCAGGACCATCTTCGCGGTGCCGCCCAGGACCGCGGGCGGCGTCACCCTGAGGCCCGCCACCTTGCCGGTCAGGCTGCTGATCACGTTGTTGTCGCGGACCTCGGCCAGTTCGTCGCCGTCGATGCCCTGCACCGAGTAGCCGAGGCTTCGCTCCGCGCGGGTGATGCCGAGCGCGGTGACCACCACTTCCTCCAGCAGCAGGGCTTCGCTCTCGAGCGCGAAGTCGGCGACGGCCGCGGCATCGGCGGTGACGGTGACCACCGCGGTCTGGGTCGCGTAGCCGAGCCGCCCGGCCTGGATGGTGACCTCGCCGACCGGCACGCCGGTGATGAGGTAGCGGCCCTCCGCGTTGGTCGCGGCCCCCGTGCCCTGGCCCACGATGGACACCTGGACGGCGTCGAGGGGAGCCAGGGTCGCCGCGTCCGTGACCAGGCCGGTGATGCTGCCGGTCTGCGCCCGGAGCAGCGACGGGGCCGCCAGCAGGGCCAGCGCCAGAAAGGCGAGTGGCACGGTCCATACGTTAAAGCGATTCATCGTAGTCCTCCTTGCAAGGTACTGCCCTTGGAATTGCTGATCGGATTCGAGCATTGGCTGTCCCGCCGCCGACACGCTGCCGGGAGCCCGTGGGCCCTCCGCACACCGGGTCCCTTCCGGCTAACCGCCCCAGCGGTAGCCGAATCCCACGCTGAACGACGCGTCCATCTGTGATTCGTCCACGACGTGGTTCTGGTAGGTCCAGCTCGTGACGTCCGCGAAGACGAAGGCGTTGGATTCGAGGAGAATCCGCACGCCCGCGCCGAAGACGCCCGTGAACTCGGTGACGTCGTACGCGTAGCTGTTCGTGGCTTCGCCCTGCCGGTCCACGACCACCAGTCCGCCGCCTCCGAACACGTACGGTTCCATGTTGCCGTCGGTCATGAGCAGGACCTCGACGCCCCCGCCGTAGTACTGCCGCCCCAGATCGACCGACTCGTTGATGCCCCCGGTATTGTCGGTCCCGGACTTGGAGGTGAGGCTGACGTCCCCGCGGATCGAGATGCGCTCGTAGAGCTGAAGCGTCGCCCCGGCGCCGAAGCGGACGCCCATCCCGAAGGACACCGAACGATCGGCGTCGTAGCCCGCGGGGTTGTTGATGAGTCCGCCGTGGGCGGAGAGAGAGAAGCTGCTGACGGGTTCCTGCGCGTTGGCGGGCAGGACCGCGAAGGCACCCGCAAGCACTGCGAGGACAAGTCTCCGTACACCTGACATGGAGCCCTCCTTACTGCTGGCGAGGCGACGACCTGAGGAACCGGGAGGGCCGGCTGGTCGAGCCTCGGAAAACCTCGGAAAACCCGTATTATGGGGTGAGCGAAGGCCCCACGTCAAGAGGTTTTGGATGTCGTGCCGCGCAGGCGCACGCTATACTTGTTCGGAAGGCGTGTCGGGACGCGGAGAGCGCGCCGGGATGCGCTTGTCACACCAGCCGGGGACGCGATGCTGCCCATCCTCCTGAGCGTGCTCAGCGCCGCGCCAGCACTGCAGGAAGCGCAGGCATCGGCGTATGCGGGCATCCGCGACGAGACCGAGGTTGCAGTGCCGCGCCTGGAGCAGGACGCCGACATCGACGGGTTCCTGGACGAGCCCGCGTGGCTCGCCGCCTCGGTGCTCACGGGCTTCTCCCAGTACGAACCCGTGGACCAAAGGCCGGCCGCCGACACCACCCAGGTCCTGGTCTGGTACTCGCCGACGGGCATCTACTTCGGCATCAGGGCCTTCGACGCCTCGGGATCGGTCAACGCCACGCTCGCCGACCGGGACCGGATCGAGGGCGACGACTACGTCCAGCTGCTGCTCGACACCTTCGACGACCGGCGCCAGGCCTTCCTCTTCGGCGTCAACCCGTTCGGCATCCAGCAGGACGGCAACCGAACCGAGGGCGAGCAGGGCCGGGCGAGCCGGGGCGTGGAGGTGAGCGAGACCAACCTCACGCCGGACTACGTCTTCGACTCGAGGGGCAGGCTCACCGACTACGGCTACGAGGTCGAGATCCACATCCCCTTCCAGAGCATCAGCTACCAGGCGTCCGACGTGCAGAGCTGGGGCATCAACGTCATCCGCAAGGTGCAGCACTCGGGGTACACCGACACCTGGACGCCAGCCCGGCGGGGCGCCGCCTCGTTCCTCGCCCAGTCGGGGCGGCTGTTGGATCTGCGCGACCTCACCCGGGGCATGGTGGTCGACTTCACGCCGGCGGTGACGGCGGCGCTGAACGGCGCGCCCGACGCGAGCGACGCCTGGAGCTACGGCTCGGACGCGGAGATGGGGGGCAACCTGCGCTGGGGCGTAAGCGCCAACCTCACCCTGGACGCCACCGTGAACCCCGACTTCTCCCACGTCGAGGCGGATGTGGGGCAGGTCTCGAGCAACGAGCGCTTCGCCCTCTTCTTCCCCGAAAAGCGCCCCTTCTTCCTCGAGGGCATCGATCGCTTCGACGCTCCCAACCGGCTCATCTACACGCGCCGGCTGCAGAATCCGTTGACGGGGGTCAAGCTGACCGGGAAAGTGGCCGGCGTGAACATCGGCCTGCTCTCCGGCATCGACGGGGCCGTCCCGAACAGCGGCGGCGTGGACTCGAACCCCTGGTTCAACGCGCTTCGGCTGCAGCGCGACGTCGGCGGGCAGTCCACGGTCGGAATGGTCTACACGGACCGCATCCTGGGCGGCGACTTCAACCGGGTGGCGGCGGCCGACACCCGCCTCGTCTTCGGGGGCGTCTACACGATGTCCCTGCAGGGGGGCGCGAGCTTCACCCGGGCGGCGGGAACGACCACCGGGGCGCCCATCTGGGAGGCGGTCTTCCAGCGCACCGGACGCCGCCTGGTGCTCGACTATCGCATCACCGGCATCCATTCCGACTTCGAAACCCAGGCCGGCTTCGTCAACCGCCCCGGCGTCATCCACACCCGGACCAGCAACAGCGTCAACTTCTACGGGGGCCCGGGCGCCGTCATCGAGCGCTGGACACCGGGATTCAGCACGATGGGCTGGTGGGGATACCACGGGTTCGGCAGCGACGCGCCGGAGGAGACCAAGACCTTCCTGTCGAGCACATTCCAGCTTCGCGGCGGATGGTCGATGCGCGTGAGCCACGGATGGGAGAGCTACGCCTTCAAGCCCGAGTGGTACGCCGACTACGGGGTGGTCCGGCCGGGGCCGGCGGGCGCCGACACGGTGTTCTGGGACGCCCCGGACCGCATCACCGACGTGCGCGGGTGGATCACCAACGTGACCACGCCCGAGTTCTCCTCGTTCTCGGCCAGAGTCGGCGTGAACGTGTGGCAGGACGTGGGCTTCGCCGAGGCGCGCGGCGTCTGGCTCTTCCGCCCCAACATGACGGTCAACTGGCGCCCCACGGACCAGTTCCGCCTCAACTTCCTCTACAACCAGCTCACCCTCGACCGCCGCTCGGACGGGTCGAACATGTCGATCCAGCGGATTCCCCGGCTCTCGCTCGAGTACCAGATCTCGCGCTTCCTCTTCGTGCGCCTGGTGGGCCAGTACGACTCCCTCGAGCGGGACGCGCTCCGGGCCGGCGACACCGACGAGCCCATCTTCCTCCGGGACCCGGGCACGGGCGGATGGATGCCCTCGCGCGCTACCGAGGACAACCGGTTCACCGGGGACGTCCTGCTCTCG
This sequence comes from BD2-11 clade cluster bacterium bin43, assembly GCA_002238605.1. Taxonomy (GTDB): domain Bacteria; phylum Gemmatimonadota; class Gemmatimonadetes; order Longimicrobiales; family Gaopeijiaceae; genus BD2-11. The sequence goes on from MPMR01000011.1 coordinate 119,021, forward strand.
TACCGCCCGACCCCCGGAACCGTCGTCTTTCTCGGCTACGGCGCGGCCGTGGATGACCCCGACGCCTTCCGGTTCCAGCGCATGGTGCGGGGCGAGGACCGGTTCTTCATGAAGCTGAGCTACCTCTTCCGGCGGTAGCGAGGGTGGTTGAAGCATAAACGCCGGCCGCGCGTTGTGTGTCCCTGATGTAGGAGCGCGCTCGCATCACGGCTGGAGGATTCGATGAACTGGTTCCACTCCCCTCGGCTCTCTCGGCGCCGGCCGAGAACCCTCGCCGTCGCCTGTTTCCTCGGGATGGCGGCGGCCGCCGTCCTGACCACCGGCGCAACACCCCCTTCGGCCGGCAACCCGCAGGAGGAGCTGGGGCGGCTGCTGTTCTGGGATCCGGTTCTGTCGGGTCCCATGGACGTATCCTGCGCCACCTGTCATCACCCCGACTTCGCATACGCCGACGGGCGCGCGCTGTCGCTGGGTCCGGGAGCGGTGGGCCTCGGTCCGGACCGGGTCGACCTGAGCGACGGCGCGATTCCGGTCGCGCAGCGCAACTCCCCCACCCTGCTCAACGTCGCGTACAACGGGCTCGACAGGCAGCGCAGGCGGCGGCGCGGCGGGCCGCGCTTTACGCCGCTGCCCGCGGACCTCGAGACCGTCAATTCCGAGCGAGCTCCCATGTTCTGGGATCGCCGGGCGCGGAGCCTGGAGACGCAGGCGCTGCTCCCGCTCACCATCCGCGAGGAGATGCGGGGCGACGCCTACTCCGAGGAGGTCGCGGTCGACTCGGTCGTGGCCCGGCTGCGGGCGATCCCCGAGTACGTAAGCCTGTTCCGGGAGGTGTACGGCGAGGAGACCTCCATCGACGCCACGCAGATCGCGGGCGCCATCGCGGCCTTCGAGCGCACTCTGGTCGCGCGCAACAGCCCCTTCGACCGGTTCCTGGCGGGGGATGAGGACGCGCTCACCGTCCAGCAGCGCCGCGGCCTGGACGAGTTCAACGAGGCCGACTGCTCGGACTGTCACCGGGGCCCGATGCTTTCCGACTTCAACATGCACGCCGAGGGGGTGGCCGAGAACCCGCTCCTGGCCGAGCCGGACGCCGGCGACGGACGCTTCCGCTTCCGAACCCCGACCCTCCGCAACGTCGCCGTCACCGCGCCCTACATGCACAACGGCATGCTGGGCACGCTGGAGGAGGTCCTCGCCTTCTACGACCGCGGGCGCTCCGAGAACCCCAACGTCTCCAACCGGCGGCGGCGGCGCGGCGACGACGACCGCAGGGACGACGCTCCGGCCACGCCCGGGAGGCTCTCCGGCCGCTTCCGCGGCGTGGACGACATGACCGTGCAGGAGCAGGAGGACATCATCGCCTTCCTGGAAGCGCTCACCGATCCCGACTTCGACCGCACGATCCCGGCGCGGGTGCCCAGCGGCCTGACGCCCGGGGGGAGCATTTCGATGGCGGAGGTCACGAATCGGTAGCTGGAGGTAAGCCCGGGCGAAGCCCATCCCGGGGGCGACTTGCGCCCACGCTGGCCAGCTACTCGCTTCCCGGCTTATCCTCAACCCATGTCCATCCGCGAATACGCGTTGCGAGCTCTGGTTCCGGTTGCGTTGCCCTTCCTGTCCCTCGGGTGCGAGAGCTACGCTCCGTCCCCGGAGGCCCTTGCCGCCACCACCCGCGAGGCCCGGGCCGCCATTGAAGCTTACGTGGATGCGGTAAATGCCCTGGACGTCGACTCGGCAGGCACCTTCTACTCGGCCGCGGGCGACTTTGTCTGGCTTGAAGAGGGCGTGATCAGGTACCGGTCCGCCCGCGAGTCGCGCGAGTCGCTGGCCGGATTGGCACAGATGGCGTCGTCGGCGACCCTCACTTTGTCGGACCTCACCGTGACCGCGCTTGGCCCGGAGGCAGCGGTGGCGTCGTGCCACTTCGTGCAGGAAATCGGGATGGACGGCGGGGCTGGCTTCTCCTTCTCGGGGGCGATGACGATCGTGCTCCTCAAGGAGGATGGCCGCTGGCTCTTCGTCTCCGGTCACACCTCGTCCTCACCGGCGCAGCCGGAAGCGAGCGCGACCCGGGGCGGCGACTGGCTGAACGTCCGCGTCACCCCATGGACTCCGGCGGATGATCGCCAAAAGGATCTCAACACTGATTCGCCACTATATCAACAGTGAAGTTGTCACTATATCCCCAGTAGACACCAGTACCATGAAGCCACAAAACTCCCGCCGACCGGACGACAAGACCCGCGACCCGGACCACCCCCGCAACCCCGGCGACCTCACCCGCCGCGAGTGGCTCGCCGGCGCCGGAGCCGGCACGGCGGCGCTCCTGCTCGAGCGCGACCCTCTTCGGGCGGCGGTGCGGTCGGGTGGGACGCCGGTCCAGCAGGCGAGCACCGTGGTCTTCACGAACACCACCGTCGCGAACCCGGACACCGTCCAGGACGACGTGGCGCTCGCGGTCGAGGGCAACCTCATCGCGGCCATCGGTCCCACCGACGAGGTGCTGGAGCGGTATCCCGGGGCCGAGACCTACGACGGACGCGGCAAGGCGCTCTTCCCCGGCCTCATCAACTGTCACGCCCACATGCGGGCGGTCGTCGCGCGCGGATTCAACGAGGACTTCGGCTTCCCGAACACCGCCAACCTGGCCATCTCGCCCGCGAGCCTCCTCGAGGGTGAGGAGGGCAACCTCATGGTGCAGGTCGCCGCGCTCGAGGCCATTACCACCGGGACGACGACCATCGTCGAGTACACGGGGAACGTCCAGCGCCAGGCCGGGGTGCTGGCCGATTCGGGGCTCCGCTGCGTCCTCGCCGAGGGGATCCGGGACGCGGAGAACGTTCCCGGCCCGATGTCCACTCAGGCGATGGCGCGGACGGTCAGCGAAACGCCCCGGTTTTCGGAGAGGCTCCGGGATGAGGGCATGCAGCGCATCAACGACCTGTTCAGCAGCTGGCACGGCGCGCGAAACGGCCGCATCACGGTGTTTCCGGCGGCCTCGCTCGTCGAGACTTCGTCACCCGAGCTGCTGCGGGCGGTGCGCGACTTCGCCGAGACGAACGATCTGGGCTACACGATCCACCTGAACCAGAGCCGCGCCGAGTACGAGTTCATGGTCATGCACCACGGCCTGCGCCCGTCCGAGTACCTGGACCGGCACGACTTCCTCGGCCCCCGGCTGTTCGCCGCGCACGCGCGTTACGTCAACCACGAGGAAATCGCGCTGCTGGGGAGCTCCGGCACCATCATCTCGCACCAGGCGGGGATGGCGGCCAACCGCGGCATCAGCCCGCCGATTCCGGAGCTGCGCACGGCCGGCTGCCCCATCGCGCTCGGCACCGACAACAACACCAACGATGTCTTCGAGGTGATGCGCACGGCTCTGCTGACCGAGCGGATCCGGCGCAATCGCGACGGGGACGAGGTGCCCGGCCTTCAGCCTCAGCCGGAGGACATCCTGGCGGATGCGACGCAGGGCGGAGCGCTGGCGGTGCAGCAGCCGGACGCCCTCGGGACGCTGGAAGTCGGGAAGAAGGCCGACCTCATCGTGGTCGACACGCTGCGGCCCCACCTCGTGCCCGCAGGACGCATCATCTCCGCGCTGGTCCACTGCGGCCACCCGGGCGACATCGAGTCGGTCATGGTGGACGGCCGCTTTGTCATGCGCGACCGCGAAGTCCTCACCATGGACGCCGGCGCCATCCTCCGGGAAGCCGACGCGGTGGGCCGGAGGATCTGGGGCCGGGTGCTGGAGGCGAGCCCGCTCAACGTGCCGAGACTTACGCGCAACGGCTGACCCCGACGAGTCTCGACGGGATGCAGCGGCTCCGATGTCTGGCGGAATCGGGCTCAGCCGCGCAGGTGCTCGTTGAAGAACGCGATGGTCCGCTCCTGCGCGAGGCTGGCGGCCTCCTGATCGTAACGTGGCGTGGTGTCGTTGTGGAAGCCGTGGTTCGCGCCGTCATAGACGTGGACCGCGAACTCCTTCCCGTTTGCCTCGAGCGCTTCCTGGTAGGCCGGGTAGGCGGCGTTGATGCGCTCGTCCAGGCCTGCGAGCTGGATCATGAGGGGCGCCTGTATCGAGGGCACGTCCTCCAGCGCCGGCGCCGATCCGTAGAACGGCACGCCGGCGGCCAGATCGGGAAGCCGGACCGCAAGCTGATTCACCACTCCGCCGCCGTAGCAGAAGCCGACGGCCCCGACTCGCCCGGTGGTCGCGTCGTGGTCCCGCAGGAACCGGAACGCGGCCAACCAGTCCTCCATCATCACGTCCCTGTCGAGTTGCCGCTGCATCTCCCGGCCCTCGTCGTCGTTGCCGGGATAGCCGCCCAGGGGGGTGAGCGCGTCCGGCCCCAGCGCCACGAAATCGGCCGCGGCGAACCTGCGGACGACGTCTTCGATGTAGGGGTTGAGGCCGCGATTCTCGTGGATGACGAGGATGGCGGGCATGGGCTCCGTCGCGCCGGCGGGCACGGTCATGTAGCCACGCATGGTCCCCGAGCCGTCCGGTGAAGGGTAGGTGACGTACTCCTGCCGGATCCGGGCGTCGTCGGTCGCCACCTGCCGCGCCCACGCGTAGTTGGGACGAAGCGCCTCGAGGACCGCCAGGGCCGCCGCGCCGCCGCCCAGCACCTTGCCGGCCCCCTCCAGGAAGTCCCGGCGCCGAATGAACCCGTGGACGTAGCCATCGAAGAGGGCCAGCACCTCCTGGGGAAAATCGCTCGCCTGCTTTCGTGTGCTCATGGGAGATCCTCCGCAAATCGTGTGACGATCGTTCATACCGGGTCTCACCCGCGACCATGGCCTCGGGAATGAACAGGATGCGGCCCGCGATCGAAGCACACAAGCACCGGGAGCGATGCACCGGGACCGGTCCGTCCTACGGCAACTTGATTCTTCCGCGGACGCGCACCGAGTGTTGCGCCCCACTGAGCCCGCTCTCGCGCCGCGTGCCCTCGAGGCGCAGTCCGACGCCCGAGCCCAGATCGTAGCGCACGCCGCTCGAGAAGGCGCGCACGCCGCCCTGGCCGAGGTAGAAGCCGCTGTAGGGCGTCCCCTTCAGGCCGGCGATGCCGTAGGCCACCTCGCCGTCCACGTTGGGACCCATGCCCGGGCCATGGCCGCCCATCGCGTCGGACACCCCGCGCTCCCACAGCTGGCTCACCCCGCTCATGTGGTCGCCGTACGAAGGCGCCACCCGGATCGAGAGTCCCTGGCCCCGGGCCGCCGGATCGAACATCAGCGTGCCGCCCAAGCCCCATTCCTCGTAGCCGTCGTGCCCAGAGATGACGAACCGTCCGCGGCCCTCCGCCGTCAGCCCCAGACTGGAGTTCGTGTAGCGGAGCCCACCGCCGACTTCCGCGCTCGCGCCGTTCACACCGTCGCCGTTGTCGTAGCGCATCCCGCCTTCGAGCAGGAACGCCATCTCGTGCCCGGTGTCGGAGCGGAAGCCCTGTGCCAACTCGAGAGCCAGCTTGCCGCGCTGCATATCGAGCGTCACCGCCTCGATCCGCTCGGAGCCGTCGACCTTGACCCGGCCGTACCAGCCCTCGGCCTTTACGCGGATACCGCTCAGGCCGCTCGAGAACAACTGGTAGCTGGCACCCCCCGCTCCCGTCAGCATGCCGGCGGGGCTGGTGCGGAGCCCTTCCCGTACGTCGTCCACTTCGATGTCGCCCCGTCCGAGCCCGGCCGAACCCCAAACCGAGGTGCCGCGCGCGCCGGAGAACCAGGCCAGGTAGGGATGCACGCTGGTCATGGTGGCCCCGTAAGTGCCCTTCACCGCGCTGGCGCCGGTCCTGTCGGTGAAGTCGAAGCTGCCTGAGGAGTGCGAGCCCGCGACGCCCGCCAGGATGTCCGGCCCGACGCGCACGTCCACGCCGACGTGGCCGCTCACCATGTTGCCCTTCCAGTCGACGCCGCTCGCGCCGGGTTCGCCGAGGTGGTGGTACTCGCCCGCGCCCCAGCTCGCCAGCTGGGTCCCCGTGGCGGATTGCTGCGGCGCATCCGTGGCGCCGAAGGGCATCGTAAAGGAGGTGCCGCCGAAGAGTGCGGCCAGACCGGCCTGGTCGCCCTGGGCGAGGCCGAGTCCGCCCGCGCCCGGCGCGGACAGGCTCGCGGCCATCGACGAGAGCCCGTTCGTCTCCGCGCGCCGCTCCATGCCCATCCCGGTGGCCACAACGTCGACGCGGCTTGCGATCGCCGAAACCGTGCTCGACGTCATCGCTGCCGCCACATGCGGCAGGACGCGGGTGTTCAGCCGTCCCGCGCGCTGCATGGGATCGTCGGTCGCCGCCGTTGCGCTCGCCGACGCGGCGCCGGTGCCGGCCCGGTTGATGGCCGACACCCGGTAGTGGCGCACGCTCCCCGGCAGCAGGCCGGTGTGCGAGAAGGCGCTGCCCCTGGAATCGGTGTTGGCCACCAGATCCGTCCACGCGGCTCCGGTCTCCGAGACCTCGATGCGATAGCCCGTGATGGGGGCGCCGCCATTGTCGGCGGGCGCGACCCAGGCAAGGTCGATCTGCGTGGGCGTGACCGCGGTCGCGACCAGCCCCGTGGGCGCGTCGGGCACGGTCGCGTCGGTCGTGGAGCCCGCGACCCGCGACGCATCGCCCGCGCCGATCCGGTTGATCGCCGAGACGCGGTAGTGGCGCGTCGAGGCCGGCGCGAGCCGGCTGTGCGTATGGACGGTGGCCGTGGTGCGCGTGTTGGCCACCAGGTCCTCCCAGCTCCTGCCCCCGTCTGCCGACACCTCGATGCGGTAGCCGGTGATGCGCGCGCCCCCGTCGTCGGAGGGCGCCTGCCAGGAAAGGTTGATCTGCGAGGTCCCGGCCGCCTCGGCGCTGAGACGCCGCGGCACCCCCGGCAGGGTCGCGTCGGTGGTCGCACGCGCCGTGTTCGAGTAAGGCCCCGGGCCCGCGAGGTTTCTCGCCGCGACCCGGTAGTGCCGCGTGGTCGCGGGCCGCAGGGTCACGTCGGAGAACGTCGTCGTCGTCGAGTTCGTGTTGCGGCGGATGATGTTCCAGGTCGCGCCCTCGTCGTCGGAAGCCTCGATATGGTAGCCGATGATCGAAACACCGCCCGTGTAGCGGGGCGCGTTCCACGAGAGGTCGATGCGCGACGTGCCCACCGCCCGCGCCGTCAGCCCGGTCGGGGCTCCGGCGGTATCGACGTGCGTAACAGCCGACGCCGGGAGCTCCGAGGTGCGCGGCGACCACTCTCCCTCGCCTTCGCGGTTGATGGCCCTGACCTGGTACTGGTACCGGGTCACCGGCTGGAGTCCGGTGTGCCTGAACGTGGTCGTCGTCGTCCCGGTGTTTCGCTCGGCGATGGTCCAGTCGTCGTGGGGTGGCCCGAGCACCCGGATGCCGTAGCCGGTGATGCGCGCCCCTCCGTCGGCTTCCGGCGCATCCCAGACGAGGAGGATGCCGCTCGGCCCGGTCGCGCGCGCACGCACGTTCTGCGGCCGCCCGGGAGGCGCTGCATCGGTGGTGCCTTCGGCCACGTTGGAGGGGGGTCCTGCCCTCGCCGGGCCGTTGATCGCGGACACGCGATAGAACCAGGTGGTGGCGGGACCGAGATTGCTGTCGGTGTAGATGGTGGCCGTGCTGCCGGTGCTGGCCACGTGGATAACCCAGCCGCCGACTCCGTTGGCGGACCTCTCGATGCGATAGCCGGTAATCGGGCTGCCGCCGTCGTCCGCCGGGACCGACCAGGTAAGGAGAAGCTGGTCGGTTCTCGTCGCGCCCGGAACCACCCTGAGTCCTGCGGGCGCGCTCGGAGCGGAGGTCTCGGTGGTCTCCCGGGCGGTACTCGACCACGGGCCCACGCCCGCCGCGCTCCTTGCCGCGACGCGGTAGTAGCGGGTGGTGTTGGGCCTGAGGCCACCGTGAAAGTAGGTCGTGGTCACGGCGTTGGTGTCGGCCAGGTGCCGCCAGTCGCCGGTTTCGGTGCGCGATCCGATGCGGTAGCCGGTGATCCGCCCCGAGCCGCTGGAGGAGGGGGCGCGCCAACTCAACCCGATGGCCGAGTCCCCCCGGGCCTGCGCCGTAAACGACCGGGGCGCGTCCGGCAGGACAACCTCCGTGGTGACGAAGGCGACGTTCGAGGGATCTCCCGTCCCGTTGAAGTTGATCGCCGACACCCTGTAGTGGCGCGTGACACCCCCGGCGAGGTGCGTGTGGCGGTAGACGGTGTCCGGATGCCGGCGCTCCAGAGGGTCCCAGGAATCACCCCCGTCCGCCGACACCTCGATCAGGTATCCGGTAATCTCGCGCCCGCCATTCGAACTCGGCTCATCCCACTCAAGCCCGATCGCGTCAGGGCCGTCGGCCACCGCAGTGAGGTTGCGCGGCTCTCCGGGAACCCCGGTGCGCGCCTCCCCGGTGACGTTTCTGACCTGCCTGTCGAAACCGAACGCGAGATTACCGACCAGGTCCCGAAGCGCGTTGGTGCCGCGGTCGTCGTAGAACACCCGAACCGCGTCGACCGTGTCGACGGGGCTGGCCAGAAGCAGGAACACATCGCGGGTGGCCACTTCAACCCCGGACACGGTCTTGACGTTATACGCGTTGCCCCTGAGGAAGGATACCTGGAAGTCGCTGGCCGAGGGGATGAAACCTTCATCGAGGTCTTCGTCGAAGGCGATGATGACTTCGTCGCCGTTGACCTTCGCGTCGGAGACTTCGGGGCCCTTCGTGTCCACGGGGATGTCGAGGGAATTCGACGCAAGATTCCCGTCCCCCGAGGCGCTGTCCCGCGCTACGTTCGCAGGGATGTGGACGAACACGCGACCACTATAGGCCTCCGGCATCCTCAGCGTGACGGAAAATCTTCTGCCGGAGTCGCTGCCCGGTGGAACGGCCTCCGCACATCCCGTATTCGGATACGGGCAGGTGATGTTGAGGGCGTCGGCCGTGAAGCCTTTCACGGGCCGTGAGAAAAGGATGGTGAGCTGCGCACTGTCCTGTCTGGGCGGGCTGATCCAGCTCCATGAAATCGAGGTCCTGGGGGGGACGGCCACGTCACTCGCCGCCGCCGGGGGTTCCGCGGCCGATGGGACCACCTCGCTCGACCCGCCCGGCGGCGGCTCCTCAGCCCGCGCGCCCGCAGAAGGAAGCAGGAAGGCGCAGACCACTGCGGCGGCCCGGAGGGAACGGGCAGGAAGGCCAGGCTGGTTCGGAATCATCGTGTCGTCTCCGCGTTGGTAAACGAGCGTCACCCCCCGCCCGGAATCCCGGACGGGGGGTGAGCGGTCCTGCGACCATCAGCCTGGCTGGTGGCGAGTCAGCCAGGCCGATGGTGTTGAAGGTTGTTAGCTCGATGGCTTCGCATCGACGGATACCACGGTACCCTGGCGCTCCTCGGTCCAGGTGTCGGTGTTGCCGTCCTCGCCCTCGTCAACACCCTCCTGCCGCGCGTCGACGCGTACCTTGATGGCCTTGTTGAGGTCGGCTTCAGTGATCGGAACCGATACCCCACCGAGCGTGCTCCAGGTTGCGGTGAAGCCGTCAGCGACCGGGAGGGTCCAGGCCCTGGTGTCGCTGCCGAGAGTGGCAGGTGTTCCACCAGCGGCGACGAGCCATACAGTGTTGCCTGCGGACGCGGCGTCGACCTCTACCAGAATCCGGAACTGTGAGTTGCCATTCGTCACAGCGTTCCAGCTGACCTCGATGTCGTCGTCGTCCCGTACGGCGGCCACACCGCTGGCCGACGGATCGATTTCGTCAACCGTGACCGCAGCCGAAGTGTCGGCGTACGGGACAGCTGGGGTCGAAGGCGTGGTCTCTTCAGCGTTGGCAATGACCCGAACCATGAACTCGCCATCGCTCGGATTCGGGATCGTGAAGCTGCCCGGCACGTCCTCGAGTGGAGTACCAGCCTGCACCTGGGTTGGCGAGATGACATCCGTCCAGGTATCACCATCATCCACGGAGGTCTGGATCGTGTACGTGGCGTCGTTATACCCATCAGGCGTGTGCTCGGCGTTGGCCGTGTACATGACCGAGATGGTGGTAGCCCAGGCCCTCGTGGACTCATCGACATCGTCGGTGGCGTCGTCGTCGTCAACGCGCATCCGCGCCGCTCTGACGTCCCGGGCGCCAGCAGTCATCGCCCTGATCGTACCGAAGTCATAAGCCTGACCCGGAGCGACGCTCACCCTCTGGTTGTCGTTCGGGTAGCCGAAGACGTGGTTCGCCGCCGACGCTTCGATGTCATAGGTGCCGAACGGTACGCTGAGCACGAAGGTGCCTCTGGCATTGCTGGCGCTGGAGACATCGTCCCCGGCTGCGCCCGGAACCACGTTCGTGGCCGTGACCGTAACGCCACCCATTGCGGTGTTGTCCGGACCGCGCACCCTGCCCGAAATCGTCGCGTGCAGGAAGCCGGTGAAGTTGATACCCGAGACCGCCGATCCGGCGTGGGCCGGCACGGACAGTTCCGCAGGCGCGAAGCTCATGCCGTCCTTCGACACGGTCACCGCGGCACTCTCGCCCAGGTCCTTGGCCGTGATGGTCGCGGTGTAGGTGCCGTCGGCGCCCGTCACGAGCTTGCCCGCGTTCGCACCGGTCGTGGCTGCGTTGGTCGGGGCCGCGCCGTCCACCATGATCTCGGCACCGGCGATCGGCGCACCGCTGCCGGATGCGGTGACCGTACCGCTGATCGAGGCGGTCGCGCCTACGCCCGAAAGATCGACGTCGACGTTGATACGGTCGTTCGCAGCGAATGGTACGATCTCCCGCGTCGTCCCGCTTCCTTCATGGGCGGTCTCAACGAAGACGCTGTTCGTGTGCGTCACGTTGCCGATCTTGCGGCTCGCCACGTTGGGCACGTACTCCGCGATGTAGCGGCCGTGCGCGTCGGTCATCGCCTCAACCCCGTTCACGTTCACGGTCACGTCGGAAACGGGGAATTCCTCCGCGTCCCTCACGTAGCCGTAGACGGTGGTCGTCGCCGGCGTGATGTCGAGTTCAACATCCCCTGCGAGCGGGCTGAAGGCGCTGCCGACCATGGCGGTGGCGCCCTTTGGACCCATCCTCGCCCGCCAGCCGTCCGTCACGCTGGCTTCGTAGACGCCGGCAGCGATGTTGTTGAAGGCGAACTGGTGAGTCTCGTCGAGCACTTCATTGCCCTTGGAGGTCTCACCCGGCCCCCGGACCGGCTTCTCCGTGGTGGTGGCGGACTCCTCGTCACCCGCGAGATTCTTGCCCTCGACGGGGCTCAGGCTGACCGAAATGCCGGGTACGAACGTGGGTCCACCATCATCCTCCGGACCCATCTTGAAGCCGTCATCGTTGGCGCTCTCGCTGCTCCTGAGGACCTGGTTCTTCCAGATCAGGCCCGTCACCGAGTGCGTGCTCACGTAGGCGAACGACGAGCAATCGCCGTGGTCCTGCGGGTTGGTGGCCTGTAGCGGGCATAGCGAAACCGTGTGGCTGTAGCCGCCCTGCGCTCCGAAGTGGCCGCCAGTGATTCCGTTGGTTTCCGTGCCGGCGTAGGCGGCCAGCTCATCGGCATGCCCGCCCTCATCGAGGAGCATGATGCTCTGGTCGTTGTTGTCGGCCTTCGACGCCTGGGCGATCACGTTCATGTCGGCCGGCACGTTGTTGAAGACCCAGGCACCGCCGTCACCATTGTTGCGCGGCTCGCTGATGCTGTCCGCAGCCGTGAACGGGCGCGAGCGCCCGCTGTCGTCGATATAGCGGACCTCGACGTCGACCTTGCGATCGGCACCCTTTCCGTCCATCTCGTCGCCGCCGATGATGTTTCCGGTGTAGCCTTCGACCTGGTCGAGTTCGTGGTGCACGTAGACCTTGAGCGTCTGGGTCGTGAACGCCGCCTCGAGCATGCCGGCGTCCTGCGTGCCGGCCAGCATGAGGCCGGTGTGCGTGTACTCGACCGGCTGAGCCGAGTAGTTCTCGCCGCCGTCCAGCGCGTTGTCCTGGTCGTCGGCGAGCGCGACGGTGAAGGTCGCGGGCAGGTCGTCGGCTCCGACGGTAGTCATGAACGCCGCGTTGCCCATGTCGTCCAGCATCTCCGGCGCGCCATCGACCGCTTCGTCGCCGGACATGACGCTGATCGCCCAGCCGGCGAGCGCCTCGCCGCCACCGTACTCGGTGGTGACAGTGGCGCCGCTGACGGATGCGTCGACGTTCAGGTTGACGATGTCGTTGGAGTTTCCGGTCGCGGTCGCAAACATCTGCGGATCCCAGGACACTTCGGTCCTGGCGTCCTCACCGTAGTCGTAGCCTTCGGCCGATACGCCGGCCGTCACCATGTTCCCGTCGGTGCGTGCGCGCGCGACCTTGATCGTGACGGAGCCGTCGTCGTCGGTGGTGCCGCTGCCGACCATGCCGTCGCCCGTCCCGTAGAGCGTGACTGTGGCGCCGGGAACCGCGTCGCCCATGTCGTCGCCGTTCCTCAGCGAGACCGTGAAGTTGACCGTCGTGTGCGTGATGTCGAACGGAATGGCCTGCGAAGCCGGCTCGCCGACACCGAGGTCGACGGAGTAGCCTTCGCCCGGTCCGCCGTACGCGAGGTCGGCGGCCGCGAGCGCCGCGGCGACATCGGCGTTGATGAGCACGACCAGCTGGTAGGGGCCGGCGCGCAGACCCGTGAAGGAGAACGCACCGGTCTCGTCCGTGGCGCCAAGCCGCTGCTCGTTGACGCCCGGGCCCACCAGCGCCACCGGAATGCCGGCGTGCGCCACCGGATGCTCGCCCTCGTCGTACATGTCGTTCTTGGTCGCCTCGTCGATGAACACCATGCCCGAGACGCTCGCGGTGCGCGCGTGCGCGCCCTCGAAATTCACGATCGCCGACTCGTCGTCGCCCAGCGTCAGGTCCGTGCTCATCGACTCGAACACGTAGGCGTCGCTCTCGACCGCGATCGAGACCGTGTAGTCGCCGGCCGCCAGGCCCGCGAAGGCGTACTGGCCGCCCGCGTCGGTCATCGTCGTGCGGCTCTGGTCGCCGCCCGCCAGCGTCACCTCGATGTCGCCGAGGCCCATGCCTTCGACGCTCACTCCGCCGGCGATGCCGGAGGTGCGGAGCAGGACGCCCGTGAACGACACCGTGCCGGTCTCGTCGAGATCCACGCTCACGTCCTGCGACGTGGCCGCGAACTCGTAATCGCGCCGGTCGAAGTCCGCGATCTCGACCCTGTAGTCGCCGGGGCGAAGTTCCTCGAACCGGAACATGCCATCGCCGTCGGTCATCATCGTGTAGCTCTCGTCGGCCGGACCGCCGCTCAGGGTGACCGTCACCCCGGCAAGCCCTTCGCCTTCGATGATCACCTGGCCCTCGACCGCCGAGGTGCGGATGAAGTGGCCCGTGAAGTCGGCCTGGCCGACATCGCCCACGTCGACCTCGATCTCGAGGCTCACCGTCTCGAAGGAGACGTCCTCGGGGAAGTCCGAGATCGTGACCGTGTAGGTCCCGGCGCGGAGCCCGGTGAAGGCGAAGCCGCCGCTCATGTCGGTCTCCATGGTCTCGCCCATGGCGTGCTCGCCGCCGAGCGTGACCGTCACGCCCGCCAGCGTCTCGGGCTGGCCGTCGCCGCCGCTCATCATGGCGTCTGCCGCAACCACGTTGCCGACCACCGCGGAGGAGCGGACGTACTCGCCGGCGAAGTTGAGTTGGACGTTCTGACCATCGGTCGCGATGGTCGCGGACTGCG